>NZ_JBHURA010000011.1:14729-139724 GCF_042674185.1 Nocardia sp. NPDC056952
TTGGCACATACCCCCCCAAACCCCTATTGGGCCGGCGACGCCTATCCCGCCCCCAACTTTCTCCCGCCCCCCCTCTGGGGGGCGCTCGGGCCCGCCCCCCCGCAACGGGTCGAGCCCGGTGCATTCGGTGTCGGTGGTCGTTCCGGTGTATCGGGGCGAGGACACGATCGCGGCACTGGTCGCCGAGCTGGACCGGCTGACGGGCCCGAGTACGACTGCGGCGGGCGCCCGGTTCGCGGTCGAGGAAATCATCCTCGTGCACGACAACGGCCCCGACCGCTCCGATGTCGTCCTGCAGGAATTGGAAGGCTCCTTCCCGCAGGTGCGCGCGGTGTGGTTGAGCCGCAACTTCGGTCAGGACGCGGCGACGATCGCCGGGATGGCGGCGGCACAGGGCGACTGGATCGTCACGATGGACGAGGACGGTCAGCACGACCCCGCGTTCATCGCGGACTTCCTCGACGCGGCGCTGGCCTCGCGCGCGGACCTGGTCTATTCGAAACCGTCCAATACCCGCCCGCACGGTTTCCTGCGCAATCTCACCTCACGCGGCGCCAAGATCGTGCTCGCGACGGTGTTCGCGTTCCCGGATTCGACGCGCTTCGAGAGCTTCCGGCTGATCCGCGGCGACATCGGCCGTCAGCTCGCCGAGGTCGCGGCCAACGGGGTGTACCTGGACGTGGCGCTCACCTGGGTCGTCGGCAATACGGTCTCGGTGCCGGTGGTGCTGCGCGCCGAAGGGCGCGAGGAGTCCGGGTACAACTATCGCCGCCTGTTCTCACTGTTCTGGAAGATGGTGCTGTGCAGCGGCACTCGTGGCCTGCGGCTGGTGAGCATGCTCGGGGTCACTCTCGCGCTGGCCGGGGTGATCATGGCCGCGGTGGTGATCGTGCAGGCGCTGACGCAGGACAACCACGATCCCGAGGGCTGGGCGTCGATCATCGTCGTGATGCTGCTGTGCTCGGGCGCGATGCTGTTCTCGCTCGGCCTGATCGCCGAGTATCTCGGTGTCGCACTGCACATCCTGGTCGGCAAGCCGCTCTACCTCACCGTGCAGACCCCGACACCGCGCCCGGATACGATGCATGCGCCGGCCGTGAACCATCGAGTCGACGCCGCGGTACCGGCAGCCGCGACGGAGAAGGGCCAGCGCGCGTGAGCGACCGCATCATCTTCAGCAGGCCGTTCCGGGCTGCCGCTGAACGCCCCAATCTGATGACCGTGCTCGATTCCGATCACAGTCACGGCGACGGTCAGTTCACCAAGTCGGCGACGGCGAAGATCAAAGCCATCACCGGCGCCGATCACGCGCTGCTCACCACCTCCTGCACGCACGCGCTCGAATTGGGCGCGCTGCTGCTGGAGCTGGGTCCCGACGACGAGGTGATCGTCCCCAGTTTCGCGTTCACCTCCGCGGCCACCTCGATGGCCCTGCGCGGTTCCACCTGCGTGTTCGTCGACATCGATGAGTCCACCGGCAATATCGACCCCGCCGCCGCGGCCGCCGCGATCACCGACCGCACCAAGGCCATCGTGGTGATGCACTACGGCGGTGTCGCCGCCGACATGGAGCCGCTGCTGGAACTCGCGGCTCAGCACGGTGTGGCGATCATCGAGGACAACGCACACGGTCTCGGTGGCACCTGGCGTGGTCGGCAGCTCGGCACGATCGGCACCCTCGGCACACAGAGTTTCCACGACACCAAGAACGTGCACTGCGGTGAGGGCGGCGCGCTGCTGCTGTCGGACGAGATCCTGATGGGCCGCGCCGAGATCATGCGGGAGAAGGGCACCGACCGCGCTCGCTTCCTGCGCGGCCAGGTCGACAAGTACTCCTGGCAGGACATCGGTTCCAGCTACCTGCCCAGCGAGCTCAATGCCGCCGTGCTCGACGCCCAGCTGGCCGAATTCGACACCATCCAGGCCAACCGTCACCGCGTGTGGGACACCTACGCGGCCGCGCTGCCCGACTGGGCGGCACGCAACGACGTGCGCCCGATGACGGTGCCCGCCGACGCGGGGCACACCGCGCACCTGTTCTACCTGCGCATGCCCAGCGAGGACAGCCGCGACGGCATCATCGCCCACCTGGCCGAACGCGGCATCGTCGCGCCGTTCCACTACATTCCGCTGGATTCGAGCCCCGCGGGCCTCAAGTACGGCCGTACCCCGGTGCCGTGCACCCGCTCGGCGAACTTCTCGGCGACGATCGTGCGCCTGCCGCTGTGGCCGTTGCTCAGCGAGGCGCAGCTCGGTCGTGTCGTCGACGCGGTCACCGAATACCAGGTGTAGCCGCAAAATCGAACAAAGGCCGCCCGGTTTCTGCCGGGCGGCCTTCGCGTTGTGCGGTCAGCTTCCGCCGAACAGCGTCGCCGCCGCGGCGTTGCTGAGCACCTCGTAAGCCTCGGTCTCCCGGTTGTAGATCCAGGTACCCGGTCCGGCCTTGGGCAGACCCGCGGCCTGGATCGCCGAGGCCGAGGGGCGGAAGCTGGAACTGCGCGGGATCTCGTCGACGACGTAGACCAGGTCAGGGCGCTGGCCGGGCTCCAGCCCGCGCATCGCCTCGGTGACGTCGCCCGGTTCGATCCGGAACCCGTCACGCACGCTCAGGGCGGCCGCGGCGATCACCCCTGCCGCGGTCTTCAGCCCGAACGCGACCTCCATGTCGACCGGGGTGATGTCGTTGAGCACGTCCACGATCGGCTGGGTGAACACGGGGCCGCGCACGGCACGGATCACGGTGTCGCGCCGGTCGACCAACCAGTAGTCACCGTCGCTGTCACGCCGGAACAGGTTCTCCGTCGGCCACCAGGCGTCACCGGCGCGGAACACACCGCGCAGCCCACCGTCGGAGATGTCGCCACCGTCTACGGCCTTGCCGAGCAGCAGCCCGGGTTCGTTGTCGGCGCAGCGGCGGGCGAACCCGTCGTCGCCGACGAGGATCTGCTCGCTGACCGGGTCGTAGGCGACCAATTCGACCCGCGCGGTGCCCGGAACCGGCCTGCCCTTCGATCCGATCTTGGCGCCGGTGACATTCGCCAGCACCACGTCGCCGTCGATCGAGGCGTAGAACTCGAGCACCCTGGCCGGGGCGAACTGTTCGATGGTGCGCCGCCACAGACCCGCGGGCATACCGGAACCGATGAACAGCCGGATCGGATGGTTGTGGCCTGCGGGGAAGACCTGGGAGTCGAGCAGGTCGCGCAGCATCGTCCAGGTGTAGGTGACGACGGTGACGCCGTAGCGGTGCACCTCTTCGGCGAACCGGCCCGGATCCATGTCCATCGGCCGAGCCAGCGCGATGCGGCTGCCGCCGGCGATCGCCCCGCCGAGGCTCACCAGCAGCCCGGACGAATGGTGCAGTGGCGCAAGGCAGTAGACCGTGTCACGACGGTCGAGGTCGGCCGCGCTCGCGGTGCCGAACGCCGACAGGGCCCAGCGGTGGTTGGTGATGTACTTCGCCTCGAGGCGCTCGCCGGAGCCGAGGACGAGCACGAACGCGAGTTCGCGCGCCAGGCCCGGGTTCGGCCGGTACCAGGCGGGCACCCGGACCTTCGCCGGGTCGATCTGTTCGAGGTCGATCACCCGATCGCTGGTCGGCACCGCGAGCGCGCGGCTGTCGCCACCGCCGAGTACCAGCACCCTGGCGGCCGTCGCGGCGGCGGTGCGCAGGTTCTCCGGATCGGCGATCAGCGTCTGCACGCCGGTCAGCTCGATGGCCCGGTCGAGTTCGGCGCCCGGCGCCAGCAGCACCGCGACGGCGCCGATGCGGGAGAGCGCCGCGACCGAGGCCAGGGCGCTCGGGCGCGTCTCCATCATGATGCCGACGCGCATGGCGGGGCGGATGCCGACCGAGATCAGGCCGCGCACGACATTGTCGACGCGCTCCTCGACGGCGGCATTGGTGTGCACCCGGTCGTCGAAGAGGACCAGGTCCTTCTGCGGCGCGCGGCTCGCGTGCTCACTGAGCAGTTTGCCGAGCGAGATGCGGGTGTGCGGCTGGATCATCCCGAGCCTGGTCAGCCGGGGCAGTGCCCGCGCCGCCTCCCCCGCCATTTCCAGCGATCCGCGAATCGTGTTGCCCGCGATGCCTTCCAGTGCCTTGCCGACACCCGCGCCCGCCTCGGCCAGGCCGGCGGCGGTGTGCACCATCCGGGTGGCGGCGGTGCGCGGCGCGTTGCTCGCGACGTGTTCCTGCATGGGCACGATCTGCTCGGGCAGGGTGCCGTTGCCGTCCATCCAGGCGATCCAGTCGCGCACCATCGGCCAGGTGTGGTTGGTGGCCGTCGAGCCGGCGACGAGCCCGAAATGGCCTGCCACCAAACTCGCTTCGTACACCTCGGCATTGGGGGCGGCCCGCACGATGCCACGCACCGCGGCGGGCTGACCGATGTCGTCCACCTCGCCGACGAAGGCCAGGATCGGGCACTTGAGCTCAGCGAGCGATACCGGGTGGTCGCGAATCACGAATCCGCCGAGCATCATCCGGTTGTGGGCGACGAACTGCTTGAGCAGATCGGCCACCGCCGGACCCGAATACCCCACCCAGCCATCGCTGTTGAGGAAGCGGCGCTGACGTTCCTTGGGCAGCAACGCTTCCCGATCGTGCAATTGCAGCAGGAAGTCGATCCGCGACTTGGCGGTCTTCACCGGGTCGAGCATCTGGAAGCCGATGCGTACCATCGATTCGGTGATCGGCAGCCGGTGCATCACGTGGTCGGCGAGGAAGTCGGCGACTTCGGAAACCAGACCGTAGGGCAGACCGAACGGCATCCCGTTGACGATGTCGACAGGGCTGCCGAAGGTGACGATGGAGGCCACGCCCTTGCCGTAGCGATAGGCGGTGGTCTGGTAGGCGAACATGCCGCCCTGGGAGTACCCCATCAAATGCAGCTGCGCGCCGGTGGCATCACAGACGGTGTCGATCGCGGAGTTCACCGCGAGCACGTGGTCGGCCAGGTCGCGTTCCCAGCCGCCCTCCTCGGTCGCCGGTGAGCCGAAATCGATGACCCAGCAGTCGATTCCGCTCTCGTGCAGGATGCCGACCGCGCCGCCTGCCGCGTTCACGTCCCAGATGTCGGCGTTCACCATCAACGGCGGCACCAGCAGCGCCACCGGACGCCCCGGCGTCGTATCGTCGGGGAAGTAATGTCGCAGCCGGTACATGCGCCGACGCTCGACGACCTCGAAGGGCGAGGACTCGACATCGTGTGACAACCCGCCGAAGCGGATCACCTCCAGCCCGTTCTGCGCGGTAGCCAGCAACCGCTGCACCGAACCGACCACACCTTTTGGACTGATATCCACCGTTCCCACCTGGCCCTACCTGCTCAAAGTGACACACCTCACACACCCCGATGTGCTCATATGAGCTTGCCACATCGGACCTCCATTATGTGTCGGCTGTGACAGGCCGCATGTTCCGGCGATTCGAATCACATGCCCCGCTCAACGGCCGATAACACTGAGGTCACAACTCTCGTACGGTTCGCTGTCACGCCGAGATCGCCCGGGAACCGACAGTGCGGGGCAGAGGTGGCGGCCCAGCATCGGCGCCGAGAACACAGCGCGGGCTACCCCCGGACACGCACCTGTCCGCAATCGCCTCCCGCACAACGGTTCTCCCGGTCATCACCATGTTTTCCCGAATATCCGGCGCGCGGCCTCCGCAACCACCTACCATCGTTATCGTCCGGAACGCACTGACACGCATCAGATTTCGTGTAACACCGTTTCACACGCCCGGTTATCCGCGCAGGACCATTCGCTTCGCACCATCAACCACACCCCAGCCTGTCGCGCATTGTCGCGCCACACAGGTCGATCGGCCGTGCCGATTTTCCGTCCCGAGGTGAGGACATATCCCATGACCATCGAAATGCCGTTGCCCACAGACAATTCCGTGCGCAAGAGCCTGAGTACCACGGCCGCGCACAAGCTGACACATACCACCAAATCCGAACCGCAGATGCAGGGCATCAGCTCGCGCTGGCTCTCACGCGCCCTGCCATGGGTGCAGGTCGCGGGCGGTATCTATCGGGTCAACCGCAGGCTCACTCACACCGTCGGCAACGGCGAAGTGGAATTCGTCGTCGACGGATCCCGGGCCAGGGTGATTCCACAGGAACTCCGTGAGCTTCCGCCGCTGCGCAATATCGACGACGACGAACTCCTGCGCCCGCTCGCGGACAAATTCGTGCAATACGACCTCGATCCGGGATCGGTCGTCGCCGAATTCGGCAATCCGATGGATCAGGTGATCCTCGTCGTGCACGGAAAACTCGCCCGGCTCGGCTCCGGTCAATACGGCGAGTCGACCAAACTCGGCCTGCTGTCCGGCGGCGACTATTACGGCGAGGAAATGCTCACCGATCCTTCGGCGATCTGGCCGGACACGGTGAAGACGGTGACCAGAACCACCATCCTCTGCCTGCCGAGACAACAATTCGAGCAATTCCTCGAACTGAACCCGGAGCTGGATCAGATCCGCACCGAAGCGGCCCAGCGGTCGAGCCGGCTCCAGAACTCCAAGGGTGAAGCCGATATCGAGATCGCCTCCGGTCACTCCGGCGAGCCGCTGCTCGAGGGCACTTTCGTCGACTACGACGCCAGCCCCCGCGAATACGAACTCAGCCTGGCGCAGAGCGTGCTGCGGGTGCACACCCGCGTCGCCGACCTGTTCAACGATCCGATGAACCAGGTCGACCAGCAGCTGCGGCTCACCGTCGAAGCGCTCTACGAGCGACGCGAGCACGACCTGGTGAACAATGCCGAGTTCGGCCTGCTGCACAACTGCGACCTCAAACAGCGCATCACCACCGAATCCGGCGCGCCGACCCCCGACGACATGGACGAGCTGCTCAGCATGCGGCGCGGCACCAAATTCTTTCTCGCACATCCGAAAGCGATCGCCGCGTTCGGTCGCGAGTGTTCGCGCCGCGGTCTGTATCCCGATCCCGTGGAGTACCAGGGGCACCGGGTGCCCGCCTGGCGCGGCGTGCCCCTGCTGCCGTGCGGCAAGATCCCGGTCAGCGACACTCAGACCACATCGATCATGGCGATGCGCATCGGTGAGAAGGATCAGGGCGTCGTGGGGCTGCATCAGACCGGCATTCCCGACGAGTACGAGCCGAGCCTCAACGTCCGGTTCAAGCAGATCGACGACCAGTCGATCATGTCGTACCTGGTGAGCTGCTATTACTCCGCGGCCGTCCTCGTTCCCGATGCGCTCGGCGTGCTGGACGACGTGCTCGTCGCGCGTCGCGCCGACTGATCGGCGCGGACCGTGTCCATCCTCACCAGGGTCGGCGCTCCCATCGCGGCAGGCGAGCTGGCTGTCGCGGTGGCGGCCCTGTTGCACGGCGCCGCCGCCCCGGCCGACCTGTTCTCCGGCACCGCGACGCTCCCCCGACGCGCACACAGTGCGCCCACCGGCTCCGTCACGCCACGTCGTCTTCGCGGTCCGACCGGGATAGGCACTTCAGGCCTGCGATTGTTCCCGGCACAGAATTCTCCTGCCGCTCCCGCTGCGGAGACGACGAATTCCACTGGGCAACAGCCGATTCCCGCTCTCTACTGCCCACCTCCCGAGCGTGACGACCCGGCGCTGGCCGACGCCGTCAACGCGGGGCTGCTCGCCTGGGCCGCCGAGATCGGCCTCTACGAAGGCCGTCTGGACGAGCTCGCCAAGGCCGACTTCGGCCGGTTGATCATGCTCGCCCATCCCGATTGCGACGATCCCGACCGGCTGCTGGCCGCCGCACGCTGCGCGGTGGCGGAATGGTCGGTCGACGACTACTACTGCGAGGAGGACGCCCCTGGCGACACCGCACCCGACGGCACACCGTCCAGCGCCGCCGCCGAACTCGGGCCACGGCTCGAATTGGCCGCCGCCGCGATGGATCCGGCCCATCTACCCACGCGGTACGCGCCCAGGCTCGAACAGGCCATGCAGGCCGACCCGATCCTGCGCGCGTTCCGCACCTCGTTCGCGCACCTGGCGGGGTACGCGAGCCCGGCGCAGCTGGCCCGGTTACGCACCGAGATCGCGGGGTGGTTCATCGCGCTCGGCGCGGAGGCGGGCTGGCGCACCGCGGACCGGATGCCGCCGGTCTGGGAGTACCTGACCAACCGGCAGCCGCACAGTTTCCTGCCGTGTATGGCACCGATCGACGCGGTCGGCGGCTACGAACTCACCGCCGCCGACTACGCCGATCCGGCGGTGCGGCGGGTGACCACCACCGCCGCGCTGGCCGCCCAGATGGTGAACGACCTGTATTCGATGGCGCGCGAGGACCTTTCGGGCGGCAGGGAGTTCAACCTGCCGACGGTCCTGGCCGCCGAGGAGGGCTGCAGCCGGGCCGACGCCGTGCTGCGCACCGCCCAGATCCACGACGAACTGATGCATCGCTTCGAACGGGAGGCGGCCCCCCTCGCCGCCTCGGGCTCACCCCAGCTGCGCCGCTTCCTGGCCGGGCTGTGGGCCTGGATGGGCGGCAACCGCGCCTGGCACGCCGGCAGTCGCCGCTACCACGACATCGCACCAGGAGAGGACGACAGATGACCATCGTCAACACCCCCGACCGCTCGGTCCTGCGCACCACCTATCAGCGTTCGGTCGCCGCGTACTGGAACAACAATCCCAACGACGACCGGGTCAATACCGAACTGGGCAAGGTCGACGGCCTCTACCACCACCACTACGGCATCGGCGAACCCGATTGGTCGGTACTCGAAGGCCCGGAGAAGACCCGGCAGGAACGGATCGTGCGCGAACTACACCGCCTCGAGACGGCCCAGGCCGACTATCTGCTCGACAACCTCGGCGCCATCACCCCCGACGACCGGCTGATCGACGGCGGCTCGGGCCGCGGCGGCACCAGTTTCATGGCCGCCGATCGCTTCGGCTGCCACGTCGACGGCGTCAGCATCTCCGAGTACCAGGTCGGCTTCGCCAACGATCAGGCCGAGGCGCGCGGTGTGACCGAGCGGGTCGGGTTCCACTTCCGCAATATGCTCGACACCGGCTTCGTCGACGAGTCGGCTCGGGCCATCTGGACCAACGAAACCACCATGTACGTCGACCTTTTCGATCTCTTCGACGAATTCGCCCGCGTGCTCGAACCGGGTGGGCGCTACGTGTGCATCACCGGCTGCTCCAACGATGTCACCGGCGGCCGGTCCGCCTCGGTCAGCTGGATCGACGCGCACTACGGCTGCATGATCCACCCGCGCAGCGAGTACTTCCGCGCACTGTCCGACAGCGGCCTCGTCCCCACCACGGTCGTCGACCTCACGCCCGACACCATCCCGTACTGGGAGTTGCGCACCCATTCCGAGCTCGCCACCGGCGTCGAACAGCCGTTCCTCACCGCCTATCGCGAGGGCAGCTTCCAATACCTGATGATCGTCGCCGATAAGGTGGCCAGGTGACCGAGAAGCTCGCCGACCCGTCGACCGACCGCGAAACCATGCTCGTCGAGCTGGTCGACGAATCAGGCGCGGCGATCGGAGCGTGCTCGGTGGCCGATGCCCATCGGCCACCGGGCACGCTCCACCGCGCCTTCTCCGTGCTGCTGTTCGACTCGCACGGACACGTCCTGCTCCAGCAGCGCGCGGCGGTGAAGACCCGGTTCCCGCTCCAGTGGGCGAACACCTGCTGCGGGCATCCGCTGCCGGGTCAGAGCGTTGTCGAGGCCGCAGCGATCCGGTTGCGCGAGGAGTTCGGGATGGCGGCCGAACTCACGAAGGTCGGCGTGTTCACCTACCTCGCCGGCGACGAGAAGACCGGCCGTGTCGAGCACGAGTACGACCATGTCCTGATCGGTGTGGTCGGCGAGGTGCCCCCGCGGCCGGACCCGGCCGAGATCGCCCGCTGGGCGTGGATCCCCCCGCAGGAAGTGCGTGCGGATCTGGCAGAGAACCCTGGCAAGTTCACGCCGTGGCTGTCCCAGGTGCTCGAGATCGCCGATCAGGCCCACCAGCGCTGACCTGGCTGTCCCTGCTTTCTTTTCTCGTCCCGGGGGCCTCCCGTGACGACAAATCAGATAGATGCGCATATCTATATTTGTAGATGGTTTCGAGTTCCTTGGGGAACTCACAGGCTCACCACAGTCCGTGAACAGGCCGCCCGGCGAAACTGGACATCGAACGGTCCGCACGATGGCGAGTGAGGTAGCGATGGTCGAGGTCGAGATCAACGACGACACGGTGACGGTCAATGTGCTCGGTGGGCATCGCCTGCTCGCTCTGCGCCAGCAGGTCGTGATCGACCGCGCCGCGATCACCGAGATCGCTACCGCCGAAGTGGACCTGCGGCCCCCGTGGGTCCGTGCCCCCGGCACCTTCATCCCCGGCGTGATCGCCGCGGGCGTCTACCGCGGCAAGGGCCGCAAAGAGTTCTGGGACACCACTTTCGGCGGCAGCGCCGTGCGGATCGACCTGGACGGGCCCGACTTCACCCGCCTGGTCGTCGACGTCGACGATCTCGCCGCGGTGCTGAACGCACTGGGCACCGAGACCGCGGGCGTCTGACCGGGCTTCACGAACCGAACGATTCCAGCAGTCCCGCGTACGTCTTCGGCGGCGGCGTCGCGAACTCGCCCCTACCCGACTTGCGCAGGCCCATCGTCAGCAGCGACTGCACGGTCAAGGTCGCCGCCGCGACGCCGTCGATCACCGGCACCCCGATCTCGTCACGGATGTGCGCGCACAGATCCGCCATTCCGGCACACCCGAGCACCACAGCATCGGACCCGTCCTGCGCGACGGCGACCCGGCACGCCTCGGTGACGATCTTGCGCGCGTCCGGATCGGTGTCGAGGGCGAGTACCGGGATCTCGCACGCGTGGATTCCCCGGCAGAACCGTTGCATGCCATAGTGTTCCGCGAGATCGGCCGCCCGCCCGATGGTGCGGCCGAGCGTCGTGACGACACTGAATCCGCGACCCAGATGACTCGCGGTGTGCATGGCCGCCTCGGCGATCCCGATCACCGGCCCCACCGCCAGTTCCCGTGCCGCGTCCAAGCCCGGATCTCCGAAGCAGGCGATGACGTACCCGTCCACCCCGTCGGCCTCGCCCTGCCGGATCGCGGCGAGCAGGCCCGGCACGCTCATCGCCTCGTCGTAGTGGCTCTCGATCGAGGCGGGCCCGATCTCGGAGGTGACCGCGTCGAGCAGCGTGCCCGGGCCCGCGACGGCCAGCGCACACTGCTCGATCGTGTCGGTCATCGCCCGCGTGGTGTTCGGGTTGACGACCCGGATGCGCATCAGACACCGACCTCCTCGGCAGCGGCCGTCCGCGCGGCGCCCGTCAGCAGGTAGTAGACGGCGAAGCCGATACCGCACCCGATGAACCAGCTGTATTGGGCGGCGGTGTGCATGCCGGGCAGGCTGTTGGCCAGCACCGGGAACACCGCCACCGCGGCGGCCACCGCGGTCGCGATGATCGCGGCCGGGTGATAGCCCTTCGCGTAGTAATACGTCCCCTGCTCCGACATCGTGAACAGATCGTCGACGACCACCTTCTGCTTGCGCACCAAGTAGTAATCGCAGATCAACACCCCGAACAGCGGTCCGATGAAGGCCCCGAGAACCTCGAGGGTGTAGTGGATGACGTCAGGATTGTTGTACAGATTCCAGGGCGTGATCAGCACCGAACCGACCGCCGCGATCATGCCACCCGCGCGCCAGCTGATCCGCTGCGGACTGACGTTCGAGAAATCGAAAGCCGGCGAGATGAAGTTCGCGACGATATTGATCCCGATGGTGGCGACGGTGAAGGTGAGTGCGCCGAGCACGATCGCGAAAGTGGAATCGATCTTGGCGACGGTGGCAACCGGATCGGTGATGAGCTCGCCGTACACCGGCAATGTCAGGGAGGCGGTGACCACCACCAGTACCGAGAAGACCAGGAAATTCACCGGAAGCCCGAGGAAGTTCCCCTTCTTCACCGCGGCGAAGCTCTTGCCGTATCGGGAGAAGTCACCGAAATTGAGCATCGGCCCCGAGAAATACGACACGACGAGGGCGATCGCGCCGAGCATCACCGGCACTGACGCCCAGCCGGTGTATTTCACATCGCCGAGTTTCAGGTCGATGGCACTCCAGCCCGCCTTCGCGATGAGGTAGCCGCACAGCAGGAACATGACGACGTAGACGGCGGGGCCGCAGAAGTCGATGAACCGGCGAATCGATTCCATGCCCCGCCAGAACACGCACGCCTGCACCACCCACAGCAGCAGGAAGCTGCCCCAGCCCAGGGCCGACAGTCCGAGGAACCCGTAGTCGGCGGTGACGGCGTAGGGCGCCAATCCCGGAAACAGTTTCACCAGAACGACATCCAGCGCCGCCGACGCGAGGAAAGTCTGAATGCCGTACCAGGCCACCGCGATCAGACCGCGGATGATCGCGGGAATATTCGCGCCGAGCACGCCGAATGCACTGCGGCAGATCACCGGATAGGGCACCCCGGTCATCTGACTCGGTTTCGCCACCAGATTACAGAAGAAGTACACGATGGTGATGCCGATGAGCAGTGCGGCGAGCACCTGCCAACTGGCCAGCCCGAGTGCGAAAAGGCTTCCCGCCGTGACATATCCGCCGACGCTGTGCACATCCGACATCCAGAACGCGAAGATGTTGTAAGTGCCCCAGCTCTGCTTGCGCAGGGGTGCCAGATCCTCGTTCGTCAGCCGCGGGTCGTAAATGGGCGGTTCGCCGGCGGGAACCGCCGAGGACGTAAGGGTGTCGGTCATGATCGTTCCCGTCCGAAAGGGTACATCTGCTGAACTGACGGTAAGTATCAGCAATTGCCCAGCGGTTTCCCGGGAATTTCGCGCCTATTGCACCGAAGATATATCTTCCGGCGCGAGCAGCCCGGTATCGGTCGGCAGGGTCGCGACCACGGTTTCCAGCCTGCGGTGGTGCTCCTCGGCGGCCACGAGCAGACGGTCGACATCGCGGGCGAGGAACGCGTCGAGCATGGCGATGTGGTCGATGTGCAGGCGCTCGCGGTCGAGTCGGTCGATGTGGACCATCGACTGCACCGGCTCGGTGACATTCCACGCGGCTTCGAGCATGTACAGCAGCCGGAACATCCGTGACGGCCGGGTCAGCGCCACGTGGAAGCTGCGGGACTGGCGCTGGTACGACTCGGGATCGTCGTCGAGGATGGCGCGTTCGAGCAGGTCGTTCACCGCGAGCAGGTGCGCGCGTTCGGCCTCGTCGGCGTGCAGCGCGGCCGCGGCGAGTGACGCCGTCTCCAAAGTGTCACGCACGATGTACATTTCGCGCAGTTCACGGGCGGTGAGCTGGGCCACCTGGTAGCCGCGCTGCTGACGGTGGGTGACCAGGCCCTCCCCGATCAGCGTCTTGAGCGCCTCACGGACCGGGATGTGACTCACCCCGAACAGCTCGGCGACTTCACGCAGCGGGATCACGGTGCACGGCGGTACGGCACCGTCGAGGATCACCCGGCGCAGTTCGCCCAGAATCACTTGCGGTCGGCCTGGCTCATCGACCACAAGCCTTGCGAGCAGCGCCGATCGTCGTCTCGGGGGCATGCGAACATGCTATGGACCACGTATTGCGTGCGGAGTGTTCGGTGTGACAGTTAGGAAACGTTCACCGTACCGACCGGTCCCTAGTGTGTGATGGCATGCTCGGAGGATGGGAGTTTCGACAGCGCAGTCGGTGGATCGCCGTTTCGTCCGCTTGGTCACCGTCTTCGACCATCTGTTCCGCAAGCCCTCACACGGCGGTGGCGCACTGTGCGTATATCTGCACGGCGAGCCCGTCGTCGATGTTTGGGCGGGCTACGCGAGTCCGGGCGTGCCATGGACGGCGGACTCGGTGGCGTTGGGCTTCTCCACCGGAAAAGGCGTGGCCTCCACCGTGATTCATCAGCTGGCCGATCGGGGACAGCTCGACTACGACAGCCCGGTCGCCGAGTACTGGCCGGAGTTCGCCGCGGCGGGCAAGGCCGGCATCACCGTGCGCGATGTACTCACCCACCGCGCCGGTCTGCACCGGCTGCGGGGTCTGCTGCCCGGGCCGATCGAGAGTTTCCTCGATGACGGTGCCGTCACCGCCGCGCTGGCCGCCGCCACTCCCGATCCGCGGCATCGGGTCACCAGCGGCTATCACGGAATCAGCTACGGGCACTTGGCCGCCGAGATCGTCGCGCGGGTAACCGGCCGCGAATTCGTCGATGTGGTGCGCACCGAACTGGCCGAACCTCTCGACGCCGAAGAACTCTGGTTCCGGGTGCCGCACGATCAGCGCCACCGCATCGCCACCACCTTCCCGCGCCTGCGCGCCGCGGGCATGGATTGGGATACCGGCTCCGATCTGCTCACCCGTACCCGTTTCGCCGCCGCCGCCGAGACCACCCCGCGCGGGTTCGCCGACCTGATCGTCGATGAACGCGTCCACGATTCGGTGATGCCCGGCGTGAACGGTGTCTTCTCCGCCCGCGCGCTCGCCCGCGTGTACGCCGCCCTGGCCAACGGCGGCGAACTCGACGGCACCCGCATCCTGTCCCCCGGTTCGATCCCCCGCTTCGCCGCGCGCCAGGTCTTCACCCCCGACTACGTCCTGGCATTCCGCATCCCCTGGGCCATGGGCTTCCACGGTGTCCCGATGAAACCCTCCAAGGCCGACCCGATCTCCGCCTTCGGCCACTTCGGCCTCGGCGGCTCCGGCGCCTTCGCCGATCCCGAAACCGGCCTCTCCCTCGCCTTCGTCACCAATCGTCTCGGCGGCAGACTCACCCCGCTCGGCGACGCCCGCCTCACCCGCCTCGGCACCATCGCCCACAACATCGCGAAGTCGTCGCAACTCCCCTGAGCCAGTCGCGGGTCGGTTGATCACTGCACAATATGGACGCAACACCTGGATACACGACTCGCGATGCCGAACCTGGCACCATGTGGCCGATGGAGACCGTGGGACTGGAGCGGATCGAGGAAGCCGCGCGACTGCTGGCGCCGGTGATTCGACGGACACCGATCGTGGGGTCGCGGGTGTTGTCGGAGCGGGCGGGGACGCAGGTGCTGCTCAAATGCGAGAACTTGCAGCGGACCGGGTCGTTCAAGCCACGCGGGGCCTATAACCGGATCGCCAATCTCCCGGCGGCGGATCGGGCGCGGGGCGTGGTGGCGGCCAGCGCCGGCAACCATGCGCAGGGTGTGGCGTGGGCGGCGAGCGAACTCGGGATCGCCTCGACGGTGTTCATGCCGGTCGGGGCCTCGTTGCCGAAGCTCGTCGCGACGCGCGCCTATGGTGCCGACGTGCATCTGGTGGGTGACACGATCGACGAATCCTTGGTCGCCGCACAGGACTTCGCCGACCGCACCGGCGCGACCCTGATCCATCCCTTCGACCATCCCGACATCGTCGCCGGTCAGGCGACAGTCGCGCTCGAGATTCTCGAGCAGGTTCCCGAGGTGGGCACGGTCGTCGTGCCCACCGGTGGTGGCGGGTTGCTCGCGGGTGTCGCCGTGGCGTTGCAGGCGTTGGCGCCGAATGTCCGGGTGATCGGCGTGCAAGCCGCCGAGGCGGCGGCGTGGCCGGATTCGCTGGCGGCGGGCAGGCCGGTCCGGGTGCCACGGATGTCGACGATGGCCGACGGTATCGCGGTCGGACTACCCGGCGCGGTGCCCTTCGCCCATGTCGCCGAGCTGGTGTCCGAGATCGTCACCGTCGACGAGGACGCCCTGTCCAGGGCCCTGTTGCTCTGCCTCGAACGGGCCAAACTCGTCGTCGAACCCGCGGGTGCGGCGGGCGTCGCCGCCTTGCTCACCTCCGCTCTCGAGGATCTGCCCGGCCCGGTGGTGACCATCCTGTCGGGCGGAAATATCGACCCGCTGTTACTCACGCGCGTGATCGGCCACGGTCTCAGCGCCGCGGGCCGCTACCTGGCCATGCACGTGACGATCGACGACCGGCCAGGAGCCCTGTCCGCGCTGCTCGCCGTGGTCGGGCGAGCGGGCGCGAGCGTGGTGGATGTCGTGCACTCGCGAACGGGGCCGTGGCTGGCCGTCGACGAGGTCGAGGTGTCGCTCACCGTGGAAACCCGCGGCTCCGCGCACCGCGACGACGTCCTGGACGCACTGCGTGACTCGGGTTTTCGTGTACACGCCGAGCTCTAGAAACCGTCCGCTCACCGAGTTCCCGCACCACGAGCCCGGAGATCACCGCGTCAGTGCGCCATTTTCAGCCCGACCACACCGGCAACGATCATCACCAGGAACACGGCCTTCACGACCGAGAAGGCTTCCGCGCCGGTGACCATGGCATAGACGACGGTCAGGACGGCACCGATGCCCACCCAGACCGCGTACGCGGTGCCGACGGGGAGATCGCGCATGGCCAGCGCCAGCCCGGTCATGCTGGCTGCCAGAGCTACGCCGAAAACCACGGTCGGGACGAGTCGGGTGAACCCTTCGGTTCGGCCCAGCGCGGTGGCCCACACTGCTTCGAGCACACCGGAGATGACGAGCAGAATCCATGACATGACGAGCCTCCTGTGGCCGTCTTGTCGCGTTCCGGGTACGGCTACCCTCGTCCGGGAGCCCCGTTCGGGCTCACTGCCAAGTTGTCACAGCGGCAACCTCTTGGCAAGCGGGTGGTGGGTGAAGTCACCACCTCCCCGCCTCAGCTCAACCAGGCGCGAGCGTCGTCCGCGGTCTTGCGGACCTCGTCGAGCTGTTCGGCCACGCGCACACCGGCGGTGCCACCCCGCGCGTTGCGCGAGGCGATCGAACCCTGGACCGTGAGCACCTCGCGCACACCGGCGGTGAGCGCGGGGTCCACGGCGGCGAACTCTTCGTCGGTCAGCTCGTCGAGACCGACACCGCGCGCCTCCGCGACGCGCACGCACGCACCGGCCGCCTCGTGGGCGACGCGGAACGGAACACCTCGGCGCACCATCCATTCCGCGATATCGGTGGCGAGGGTGAACCCGGCGGGTGCGAGTTCGGCCATCCGGTCGGTGTGAAAGGTCAAGGTGGCGACCAGGCCCGCGATGGCGGGCAGGAGCAGTTCGAGCTGCGCGACCGAGTCGAAGACCGGCTCTTTGTCTTCCTGCAGGTCCCGGTTGTACGCCAGCGGTTGGGCTTTCAGCGTGGCGAGCAGGCCGGTCAGGTTTCCGATCAGGCGGCCTGCCTTGCCACGGGTGAGCTCGGAGACATCGGGGTTCTTCTTCTGCGGCATGATCGACGAACCGGTGGACCAGGCGTCGGCCAGGGTCACGTAGCCGAATTCCGGTGTGCTCCAGATGATGACCTCTTCGGCCATCCGGCTCAGATCGACGCCGATCATGGCCAGCACGAAGGCGGCCTCGGCGGCGAAGTCACGCGAGGAGGTGGCGTCGATCGAATTGGCGGCGGAGGCGGTGAAATCCAGTTCGGCGGCGATCTGCTCGGGATCGAGGCCCAGCGAGGAACCGGCCAGCGCGCCCGAACCGTACGGCGAGATGGCGGCGCGCTTGTCGAAATCGCGCAGGCGTTCCAGGTCGCGCAGCAGCGGATGCGCGTGGGCGAGCAGGTGATGCGAGAGCAGTACCGGCTGGGCGGCCTGGAGGTGGGTCTTGCCCGGCATCACGGCGTCGGGATGCGCGGCCGCCTGCGCGACCAGCGCGTCGACAACATCGAGCACACCGGCGGCGACGCGACGCACACCGTCGCGCAGCCACATCCGGAACAGGGTCGCCACCTGGTCGTTGCGCGAACGACCGGCCCGCAGCCGACCACCGAGCTCGGTGCCGACCCGCTCGATCAGCCCGCGCTCGAGCGCACCGTGCACATCCTCGTCGGAGTCGGCGGGGCCGTAGGCGCCCGAGGCGACGTCGGCCGCGAGCGCGTCGAGACCGGCCAGCATGGCGGGCAGATCCTCGTCGGCGAGCAGCCCGGCCTTGTGCAGCACGCGAGCATGCGCCTTGGACGCGCGAATGTCATAGGGAGCCAGCACCCAGTCGAAGTGGGTCGACTTGCTCAGCGCCGCCATCGCCTCGGCCGGACCGGAAGCGAATCGCCCACCCCAGAGGGCACCTTCGTTGGTTCCACTATGGGTCATCGTGTGCCCTCTCCTGGGTATAGGCGGTCGCGCTCACAGTCGCACATCGGCTGCCAGCGCACGAAGGGCAACCGAATCGAGCCTACGGTTGCCAACTGATCTAGCGAGAACATGGGTAACTCATCGGGCACGCCCAGAACAGGTGTACACCTCAGGTGAGCCCGGAACCGACGCCAACCGCCCCCTACGACCGGCAGAAGTCGCGGGGAGGCGGGAAGGCGGCGGGCGAGCTTACTTCTGGTTCAGGTCGCGGCGCGCGGCAACCTTCGAGGACAGGCCGTGGATCTGGACGAAGCCCTTGGCCAGCGACTGGTCGAAGGTGTCGCCCTCGTCGTAGGTGGCCAGGTTGAAGTCGTAGAGCGACTGCTCGGAGCGACGGCCGTTGACCACCGCGGACCCACCGTGCAGCACCATCCGGATCTCGCCGGTGACGGTCTGCTGGGTGTCGGAGATGAAGGCGTCGAGTGCGCGCTTGAGCGGGGAATACCACAGGCCGTCGTAGGCCAGCTCGCCCCAGCGCTGCTCGACCTGGCGCTTGTAGCGGGCCAGCTCACGCTCGACGGTGACGGCTTCGAGGGCCTGGTGCGCGGTGATCAGCGCGATGGCGCCCGGCGCCTCGTAGATCTCGCGGCTCTTGATGCCGACGAGGCGGTCCTCGACCATGTCGAGACGGCCCACGCCCTGACGGCCCGCGCGGGTGTTCATCTCCTCGATGGCCTGCAGCACGGAGACCGGGCGGCCGTCGATGGCGACCGGCACACCCTTCTCGAAGGTGATGATGACCTCGTCGGGCGCTTCGAAGTTCACCGTCGGATCAGCGGTGTAGTCGTAGACGTCCTTGGTGGGCGCGTTCCACAGGTCCTCGAGGAACCCGGTCTCGACCGCGCGGCCCCACACGTTCTGGTCGATGGAGAACGGCGACTTCTTGGTGACGTTGATCGGCAGGCTGTTCTGCTCGGCGAAGGCGATGGCCTTCTCCCGGGTCCAGGCGTAGTCGCGGACCGGGGCGATGACCTCGAGGTCGGGCGCGAGCGCGCCGATGCCGACCTCGAAGCGGACCTGGTCGTTGCCCTTGCCGGTGCAGCCGTGCGAGACGGTGGTGGCGTTGTGGAACTTCGCGGCCTCGACCAGGTGCTTGACGATCAGCGGGCGGCTGATGGCCGAGACGAGCGGGTACTGGCCCATGTACATGGCGTTGGCCTGGATGGTGGGCAGGCAGTACTCGTCGGCGAACTCGTCGCGCGCGTCGACCACGATGGCCTCCACGGCGCCGCAGTCCAGTGCGCGCTGTCGGATCGCGCTCATGTCCTCGCCGCCCTGGCCCAGGTCGATGGCCACGGCCACCACCTCGGAACCGGTCTCCTTCGCGATCCAGCTGATGGCGACGGAGGTGTCAAGCCCACCGGAGTAGGCGAGTACGACGCGATCGGACATGTCTGTTGTGCTCCTCGAAGTCTGGTACGTAAGGCCTGCCGTGAGCAGTATGGATGCTCCGGCCGCCGGTTCGGCTCACGCCGTTGCTACAAATGATTATGCATGATGATGCAATCTCATTCATAACCGGGGGTACGGCGATACCGTAAGCCCCCTTGGCGAGCAGTCTCGGCTGTGAGACGCTGGTCACAGCAGATAGCCGCGGGTCGGGACCAAAGGAGCCATCATGCAGTCGCTACGTGATTTCGCCGAGGCCAACTACGACCTCATCGGCACCGTGGTCATCGGACTCGGGAACCTCGGCTTGACGGTGGCCAAGACCGTCATCGAGCTCGGTACCCCGCTGCTCCAGGGGTTCTTCGCCTGACCCCATCGACCTCGAATCCAGGGAGCACAACATGGACGAAGTCCTGCAGTTCCTCTCCGACAATTACAACGCCATCGCTGGTCTCGGGCTGTATGTCTTGCAAACAGGATTCGAGATCACCGCTCCGCTGACGCTGCTGATCCTCAATTTCCTCAACTCCTGACACCTCGCGTATGGCACGCTGGGAGAGCACTATTCGGCTCGCCACACGTGAGGACGAACAAGATGCTCCATTACATCGCGCAGGAATTCTCCACCCTCGGCAACGGTGTTCTCGATGTCGGCAGGGCCGTCGTCGACCTGGTTCAGGACATCATCGACATCGCCACGCCGAACAACCGCGGCGGCGGCGCGGGCGGCGGCCAGTACCCGTTCAACTGACGCTCCCCCGTCTCACGGGGATTCCGGCGCGGGTTACCGCCGATCACCGACCCACGCCGCTAGTCTGCGAGCCATGACCGACGATGTGCGGCTCGACGCAGGTTCCGCGGGTCTCACGATCGCCCCCGGCGACGGCGGCGCGATCCACAGCCTCACCGTCGACGGCACCGAGCTGCTCCGGCAAGACCCGGGGGCCGGGTGTTTCGTCATGGCGCCGTGGGCCGGTCGGCTCGGCAACGGCGAGCTGCGCGTCGGCGATCGCACCTATCAGCTGCCGATCAACAATCCACCGCACAGCATCCACGGCACCGCGCGCGACGGACGCTGGGACGTGGTGGCCGCGTCGCCGACCGAGGCGACGATCAGCCATCGCCTCGGTGACCCGTGGCCGTTCGCGGGCACCGTCACTCAGACTTTCACCCTGACCGACACCGGCCTCGCCCTGGCGATGCGCATCACCACCGACCACGATGCGTTCCCCGCCCAAGGCGGCTGGCATCCATGGTTCCTGCGCGAAGTCCCGCCGGCGACCGGCCCGGTGCGACTCGATTTCGACCCGGTCTGGCAGTACGAACGCGGCGACGACTACCTGCCCACCGGCCGAGAGATCGCGCCGGCACCGCCGCCGTGGGACGACTGCTTCGGCATGCCCGACGGCGTTCTGGCCCGCCTCACCTGGCCCGGATTCCTGGAGTTCACCATCACCAGCCCGGTCCACGACGTGGTCGTCTGGACCCTGCCGGAGCGATCCCTGTCGGTGGAGGCCCAGTCCGGCCCACCCAACGGCCTCAACACCGAACCACGGATGGTCACACCGGATTCACCACTCGATGTCCACGTGGACTGGACATGGCAACGCCTGTCGCGGAACCGAACGACTCCGCGGCCCGAGTAGCCCAGCACCACAGCCGATTACGGTGATTGCGTGCCGATCACGTTCGCCCATCCCGTTGCGGTGCTGCCCTTCGCTCGATATCTCCCCCTTCCCGCACTCGTCGCGGGATCCATCGCTCCCGACGTCGTCTACTACCTGCCCGGTCCCATGTCCGGCACCACAACCCACTCGGTTGTCGGCGTTCTGTGCTGGGACCTGCTGATCGGCCTGGTACTACTCGTCGCTTTCCGGCTTTCCGCCGGCCCGGCCTCGGCGCTTCTCCGCCTGGCGCCCTCCTCGTCCCCTGATCACAGATCAGCGGGGCTCGCGGCGGTTTCGACGGTCACCGCCCTCGTGCTCGGTGCCGCGACACACGTGGTCTGGGATTCTTTCACTCAGACAACAGGTTTCGTGGTCCAGCACTCGGCTCTGTTGCGGACGTCGATCATCGAGCCGCACAAGACCTACAACGTCCTCGGCTATCTCTCCTCGCTCGCCGGAACAGCGGTCCTCACCTACCTTGTGGTGCGCCGCACCTGGCGCGAGGTTCGCGCACCCACGTGGACGCACCGGGCCGTCGTCGCCGTGCTGCTCGCCGCGCCGGTCATCGGTGCGGCACTCGCCGTCGACGACCCGGTCACCCGAGCCAGCACCTACGACCTGATCCGACACACGATCGTCGGTGCGGCTCGGGCGACGGTTGTCGCCTGGGCCGGCTACGCCGTGCTCTGGCACCTCGGCACAGGTCGCGTGCGCTCACCGCGGCGAGCGGACGCTGCGGAAGGTGAGGGCGACCAGGAAGGTCAGGGCGGCGATGACGGCGGCTGCCGCGAAGGCGGCGGTCATACCGCCGACCAGGGCATGGGTGGGTGAACCGCCCGCGTCGCGCGCGGCGGTGCCGAAGATCGTCACCAGAACGGCCAAGCCCAGCGCGCCACCGGTCTGCTGCATGGTCTGGAGAGCGCCGCCCGCAGCGCCCGCCTCGTCGGGCGAGACGGTGGACATGATGATCACGTTCAGCGGAGAGAACGCGAGCCCGATGCCGCAGCCCATCGCGACCATCGCCACGAACAGCAGGGGGAAGTAGCCGGAATCCTCCGAAAGCCTGGTCAGCAGCACGAGTCCGGTGACCATGGCGACGGCGCCGGTCAAGGTCACCGGCTTGGGTCCGAAACGCGCCAACAGCCGCGGGATCAGGCGGATCATCGCGAACATCAGCACCGCGGTCGGCAGGAACGCGAAACCTGTTGCCAGCGAACTCATCCCCAGCACATCTTGCAGATACTGGGTGAGGAAGAAGAACATCGACATGCCCGCCATCGGGCCGAGGAACATGTTCAGATACGCGGCGGCGCGATTGCGGTCGGCGAACAGGTGCAGTGGCAGAAGTGGTTGCGACGCACGCAGTTCGATGGCGATGAACGCCGCCAACAGCGCGACTCCGACCGCGAGCCAGATATCGGTGCCCGCCGCGGCCCACCCGTGCGAGGCGGCGCTGATGAAGCCGTAGACGAGGGCGGCCACGCCCGCGGTCGCGGTCACCGCACCGGGCAGGTCGAGCCGGGCGGCGCGCCGGGGCAGATCGGGCAGGCAGCGCAGCGCGAGCACGGCGATGACCAGGCCGAACGGCACATTGATGAACAGCACCGAGCGCCAGCCGAACCATTCGGTCAGCAGCCCGCCGACGACCAGGCCGATCGCGAAACCGGCGCTCGACATGCCGGAGAACAGGGCCAGTACCCGAATCCGCGCCTTGGGCTCGGTGAACGTAGTAGTCAGCAGCGCAAGGGTATTGGGACCGGCCATCGCGCCGCCGATGCCCTGGAGCACACGGGCCGCGAGCAACCACCCAGCAGAGGGCGCCAGCCCACCGGCCAGCGAGGCGAGGGTGAACAGCAGTGCGCCCGCGAGGAACATCCGGCGCCTGCCGAACAGGTCGCCGGCGCGACCGCCGAGCAGCAGCAGGCCACCGAAGACCAGCGTGTAGGAGTTCATCACCCAGGACAGGCCGGTAGCACTGAACTCGAGGTCGGCTCTGATGTGCGGCAGTGCCACATTCATCACGGTGATGTCGAGGATGATCATGAGCTGACAGGTCAGCAAAGTGACCAGGACGAGCCGTGGCCGAACACGGTCCACCTGGGATTCTTCCGAGAAAGTGGTGGTAGTCAAGAACGCTCCATCAACAAGGAACTCAAACGGAGAGAGTCTCCGTTTATGACAGAGTTAGCATAGGGAGAAAGTCTCCGGTTCCGCAAGACTAAACGGAGACTTCATCCGTTTCCAGTGGAGGATCTCGTGGACGCACCGTCGCGGCCGATGCGCGCCGACGCACGCCGCAATTACGAGCGCATCGTCGACTGCGCCCGCGACGCGTTCGCCGAGCACGGCACCGACGCACCCCTCGATGACATCGCACGGCGCGCAGGGGTCGGCCCGGGGACGCTGTATCGCCACTTCCCGAATCGCACCACGCTCATGGAGGCGGTGTACCGCTCCAACATCGAGACCCTCGCCGCACGGGCCGACGAATTACGCCGAACCCACGCCCCCCTCGACGCGTTCGACGCCTGGTTCGGCGAACTGGTCACCTACATCCTCGAAAAGCACGGCCTGGCAACCACTCTCAAAGCGGCCATCGACCGCACCTCGGAGACCTTCACCGCCTGCTCCACCCTGCTGGCCGAAGCCGCGGGCAGCGTGCTGATTCCGGTGCAGGAGGCAGGCCTCATCCGCCCCGAAGTGAGCCCCCGCGACATCCTGCGCCTGGGCCACGGCATCGGCGCGGGCTGCCAAGCCGCGGCCGACTCCGCACCACTGCTCACCGACGTGGCGCTCGCGGGCCTGCGCGTCCAGCGTTAGGCCAGGCCTTCGATCTTCGCCGCCAGTTCGGCGCCGGTGAGTGGTTCGCGGGCGATGACGGCGATGGTGTCGTCGCCGGCGATGGTGCCGACGATGTAGGGCAGGGCGGCGCGGTCGAGGGCGCTGGCCAGGAAGTGGGCGGCGCCGGGCGGGGTGCGCAGGACGGCCAGATTGCCGCTGGCGTCGGTGGAGACGAGCAGGTCACCGAGGAGTTTGGACAGACGGCCGGTACCGCCGGTGACCCCACGCACGGGGCTACCGTCCTCGGGGACGATGTAGACGCCCGCGCCGCCGTCGGCCGCGCGCAGTTTCACCGCGCCGAGTTCGTCGAGGTCGCGCGACAGGGTGGCCTGGGTGGTCTCGATCCCCTCGGCCGACAGCAGCGCGGCGAGTTCGGTCTGGCTGCGGACCGAATGCGAGGTCAGCAGTTCGATGATCCGTGACTGGCGGCCGGCGCGGGTGCGAGCGATCGCGGGCGAGCCCTTTTCAGGCGCGCTCATCGCCCAGCCCCTACGCCGGCCCCGGTTCGCGGTCTCACGCGGCGGCTTTCGCGAGCAGCCACACCAGCAGCGCCTTCTGCGCGTGCAGGCGATTCTCGGCTTCGTCCCAGACCACACTGTGCCCACCGTCGAGAACCTCGTCGGTGATCTCTTCGCCGCGGTGCGCCGGAAGGCAGTGCAGCACAATCACTTCCGGAGTCGCGTGGGCGAGCAGCTCGGCGTTGAGCTGGAACGGGCGGAACGGGCCGACACGGTCGAGGCCGTCGTTCTCTTGACCCATGGAGGTCCAGGTATCGGTGACGAGCACGTCCGCGCCGGTCGCGCCGACCACCGGGTCACCCGTGACCGACACGGTCGCACCGGTTTCCGCGGCGCGCTTGGCGGCGGCGTCCAGGATCCACGGCAGCGGTTCGAAGCCCGCGGGCGCGGCCACGGTCACATTCATGCCCGCCGTCACGCCACCGAGCAACAGCGAGTGCGCCATGTTGTTGGCGCCGTCGCCGAAGTAGGTGAGGTTCAGCCCCGCGAGCGATCCCTTGCGCTCGCTGATCGTCTGCAGATCGGCCAGCACCTGGCAGGGGTGGAACTCGTTGGACAGCGCGTTCACCACGGGAACCGTCGCGGTGACGGCCATCTCGTCGAGGCGGGACTGTTCGAAGGTCCGCCACACGATGGCGTCGACGTAGCGCGAGAGCACGCTGCCGGTGTCGCCGAGGGTCTCCTCACGACCCAGCTGGGTGTCGCGACCGTCGACGACCACCGCGTGCCCGCCGAGCTGAGCGATACCCAGCTCGAACGAGAAGCGGGTGCGGGTGGAGTTCTTCTCGAAGATCACCCCGACTCCGCGCGGGCCGTCGAGCGGCCGGTGCGCGAAGGGGTCCTTCTTCAATTCGGCGGCGATGGCGAGGATCTCGGCCTGTTCGGCCTGCGTCACATCGTCGTCGCGCAAGAAATGACGCAGGGTCACTTGGTCGCTCCCTTAGCATCGGCGGCGGCCTTGTCGAGGATCTCGGGCAGGTCGGCGACGAAATTGTCGGCCTGGGTTTCGGTGAGCACCAGGGGTGGCGCCAACCGGATCACGTTGGGCTTGGCGGGGTTCAGCAGGTAGCCGGCCTCGCGCGCCCGTTCGTCGACATACGCGGAGATGTCGTTCTTCAGCACGATGCCGATGAGCAGACCCGCACCACGCACGTGGTCGATCTCGGGATGCTCGAGCAACGCGATGCCGTCGCTGAGCTTCTTGCCCACCCACTCCACATGGGTCAGCAGGTTGTCGGAGTCGATCGTGCGCAGCACGGCCAAAGCCGCTGCGGCACAGACGGGATTGCCGCCGAAGGTGGTGCCGTGCAGACCCGGCGTGAGCAGTTCGGCGGCGCGGCCCTGGGCCAGCACCGCGCCGATCGGCAGGCCGCCACCGAGCCCCTTGGCCAGGGTGATCGCGTCGGGCACGATGCCCGCCGCCTGGTGCGCGAAAAATGTTCCGGTGCGCCCGATTCCGGTCTGGACCTCATCGAGGATCAGCAGCGCCCCGGCCCTGGACGTGATCTCCCGCGCCTTGGCGAGATAGTCGAACGGCGGGACGACCACACCGCTCTCCCCCATCATCGGTTCGAGGAACACAGCGGCGGTGTCGGAGTCGACCACCGCGTCGAGCGCGGCGGCGTCACCGTAGGGCACGTGCACGACGCCGGGCGGCATCGGCTCGAACGGTGTGCGCTTGGCGGGCTGACCGGTGAGGGCGAGCGCGCCCATGGTGCGACCGTGGAACGCCTCCTCGGCGGCGACGATCTTGGACCGCCCGGTGAGCCGCGCGATCTTGAACGCGGCCTCGTTGGCCTCGGTGCCGGAGTTGCAGAAGAACGCCTTGCCCTCCCCGTCGCCGAAGTGGGCCAGCAGCTTCTCGGCCAGCTCGATCACGGGCTCGCTGGCGTACAGGTTCGACACGTGGCCGAGCGTGCCCAGCTGCTGGGTCACCGCTTCCAGAATGGCCGGGTGGGCGTGGCCGAGGCTGTTGACCGCGATGCCGCCGAGGAAGTCGATATAGCGCTTGCCGTCGGCGTCGTAGAGCACCGCACCGGCGCCGCGCACCAGCGCGACCTTCGGGGTGCCGTAGTTGTCCATCATCGCGGCCGACCACCGCTGCTGCAGCTTCTCTACTTCGCTCATGATTGCGTTCCATCCGGCGACCCTGCGGGGGTCACCATGGTTCCGATTCCTTCTCCAGTGAACAGCTCCAGTAGTACCGAATGCGGGACCCGCCCGTCGATCACGTGGGCACTGGGGACCCCGCCGAGCACGGCGCGCAAGCACGCTTCCATCTTCGGCACCATGCCCGCATCCAGCCGTGGCAGCAACTTCGCCAACGCGTCGGTGTCGATCCGACTGGTCAGCGAGGAGCGGTCCGGCCAGTCGGTGTAGAGGCCCTCGACGTCGGTGAGCACGACGAGTTTCTCGGCGCCGATGCCCTCGGCCAGCGCGGCGGCGGCGGTGTCGGCGTTGATGTTGTGCACCACGCCGTCGGCATCGGGGGCGATGGTGGAGACCACCGGGATGCGGCCCGCGTCGATCAGGTCGAGCACGGCGCCGGGGTTGACCTCGGTGACGTCGCCGACCAGGCCGATGTCGGTGGCGACACCCTCCACGGCGACGGTGCGCCGGGTGGCGGTGAACAGGTGCGCGTCCTCGCCGGAGATGCCGACCGCGTACGGGCCGTGCGCGTTGATCAGCCCGACGAGCTCACGGCCCACCTGACCGAACAGCACCATCCGGACCACGTCCATCACCTCGGGGGTGGTGACGCGGAAGCCGCCGCGGAATTCGCCTGCCATGCCGAGCCTTTTCAGCATGGCGTTGATCTGCGGGCCGCCACCGTGCACGACTACGGGATGGACGCCGACGGTGCGCAGGAACGCCATGTCGGCGGCGAAGGCGGCCTTGAGTCCGTCGTCGACCATGGCGTTGCCGCCGTACTTCACGACCACGATCTTGTCGCGGAACTTCTGCAGCCACGGCAGCGCGTCGGCGAGCACGTGCGCCTTGTCCAGCGCCGAAAGAGTGTGCACCACACTGTTACTCATGAGCTGTACGCCGAGTTCTCTTCGACGTAGGCGTGCGAGAGGTCGGTGGTGCGCACCATCGCGGTGCCCTCTCCCACGTTGAGCTCGATCAGCACGTCGACGTCCTCGCCGGACAGGTCGACCTCGCGGGCGCCGGGCGCGCCGACACTGTCGACGCAGACCGGATTGCCGTTGAACGACACCGTGATCCGGTTCGGATCCAGGGTCACCGGCGCGATGCCGACGGCGGCGAGCACGCGACCCCAGTTCGGGTCGGAGCCGAACAGCGCGGTCTTGACCAGACTGTCGCGGGCGACCGCGCGGGCGACGGTGAGCGCCTCCTCCTCGGACGCCGCACCGGCGACGGTGACCTGGACCCGCTTGGTGACGCCCTCGGCGTCGGCCATCAGCTGGGCGGCCAGGTCGTCACACACGGTGAACACCGCGGCGTCGAGATCCTCCTGCGTGGGCGCGACGCCGCTGGCACCGTTGGCCAGCAGCAGCACGGTGTCGTTGGTGGAGCAGGAACCGTCGACATCGAGCCGGTCGAAGGTGTATTTGGTGGCCTTGCGCAGGGCGGAATCCAGTTGCTCGGGCGCAGCCACGGCGTCGGTGGTGAGCACGACGAGCATGGTGGCCAGCGACGGCGCGAGCATGCCCGCGCCCTTGGCCATGCCGCCCACATTCCACTTGTCCTCGCTGTGGAATGCCGACTCCTTCGGCACGGTGTCGGTGGTCATGATGGCGTGGGCGGCGTCGGAGCCACCCGACATGCCGCCGCCCATCTCGTGCACGATCTCGGTGACCGCCGGGATGAGCTTGTCCATCGGCAGGCGGTCACCGATGAGACCGGTGGAGCAGACCGCGATCTCGCCCGCGCCGGTCTCGGTGCCCCAATTGCTCAGTGCCGCGGCGAGTTCCTCGGCGGTCTTGTGGGTGTCCTGGAAACCGCCGTGGCCGGTGCAGGCGTTCGCACCGCCGGAGTTCAGGATCACCGCGCGCAGGTGACCGGTCTTGAGCACCTGCTGCGACCACAGCACCGGCGCGGCCTTGACCTGGTTGCTGGTGAAGACACCGGCCGCCGCGTACTCGGGGCCCTCGTTGAGCACCAGCGCGAGGTCCGGCTTGCCGCTGGCCTTGATACCGGCCGCGATGCCCGCCGCGCGGAATCCCAGTGGCGCGGTGACGCCCTGGGTGTGGATCAGTTTGCCGTGGTCCGGGGTCTGCGGATCAGGGGTCGTCACGGTGCCACTCCTACGGTGGAAAGTCCTGCGGTCTCGTCGAATCCGACGGCCAGATTCATCGATTGCACCGCGGCGCCCGCGGTGCCCTTGGTCAAGTTGTCGATCGCGCCGATCACCACGAGCAGGCCCGCGTCGGCGTCGACGGTGACCTGCAGGGTGATGGCGTTGGAGCCGAGCACCGAACCGGTCTGCGGCAGTACGCCTTCGGGCAGCAGGTGCACGAAAGGCTCGTCGGCATAGGCTTTTTCGTAGACGGCGCGCGCCTGCGCGGCGTCGACCTTCACCGGGGCGGTGCAGGTGGCGAGGATGCCGCGCGGCATCGGCGCCAGCACCGGGGTGAACGACACCGAGACATCCACGCCGCCAGCGGCTTTCAGATTCTGCGCGATCTCGGGAGTGTGCCGGTGCGCGCCCGCGATGCCGTAGGCCCGAACGCTGCCCATCACCTCGGAACCGAGCAGACCGACATCGAGCTTGCGGCCGGCACCCGAAGTACCGCTCACGGCGACGACATTCACGGCGGGCTCGATGATTCCGGCGGCGATCGCCGGGGCCAGCGCCACACTCGACACGGTCGGGTAGCAGCCGGGCACGGCGATGCGCCGGGCGCCGGTGAGCTTCGCCCGCCCACCGGGCAGTTCGGGCAGACCATAGGGCCAGCTGCCCGCATGGGGGCTGCCGTAGTACCGCTCCCAGGCGGCGGCGTCGGTGAGCCGGTAATCGGCGCCGCAGTCGATGATGACGGTCTCGTCGGGCAGGGCTGCCGCGATGGCGCCGGACTGGCCGTGCGGGAGGCCGAGGAACACGATGTCGTGACCGGCCAGGACCTCGGGAGTGGTCTCCTCGAGAACCCGGTCCGCCAGGGGCAGCAGATGCGGCTGCAGCGCGCCCAGGGCGGTACCCGCGTTGGATCCGGCGGTCAGCGCCCCGATCTCGAGGCGCCCCGCTCGGTATTCGGGATGACCGAGCAGTAGACGCAACACTTCGCCACCGGCGTATCCACTCGCACCGGCAACCGCCACCCGCAACACGGGTCCTCCCGACGTATCGACCATGTGATGATTATGCACGACTATGCAAGCTCATTCATGAGCGGGTGTGACCGACTTCGCCTCCGACGCCCCGATCAGGCGCGCGACCAGCGGAAACACCAGAACGGTCGTCGCGCCCGCCGCGACCAGGATCGAGGCGACATCAGCGGTCAGCAAGCCCGTCTGGGTGGCCACCTGGGTCACCGCGACGATGATCGGCAGGCCCGTGGCGGCAAAGAGCGCCAATTCGACGCGCTCCCGCGCGGTCGGCAGGGTGTCCGCGCGCGGCACGAACCGCTCGCTCAGCCAGACGGGCAACCCGCGGGCGATCGCGATGGTGACCACGAACCACAACCACAGTGCCGGATTCCGGCCGACCGCCGCCACATCGATGCCCATGCCCGACACCACGAAGAACACCGGGATCAGCAACCCGTAGCCGATGGCCTCGAGCGAGGAGTCCACATCCGGATGCCCCGCCGCGATGAGCCGCCGCAGAATCATGCCCGCGGCGAACGCGCCGAGGACCACGTCCAGATCGAAGACCTCGGCGACCACCATCAGCACCAACAGCAGCAGCACCACCCCGCGCACGGGCAGCTGCGAGGTGCCACCGCCCAGCTTGGCCAGCCCGGCGCCCAGATCCGGCATGCGATCGAGCATCCGCACCGGCACGAATCCGACGACCACGGCCGCCACCACGAACATCACGACTACCACCACCGCGCTGCCCGCATCACGACTGGTGAGCAGCACCGACATCGCCACGATGGGCCCCAGCTCGCCCACCGCGCCGTGCGTCATCACCGCCCGGCCCAGCCGTGAATCGAGGATTCCCGCCTGCTTCAGGATCGGCAGCAGGGTGCCGAGCGCGGTGGAGGTCAACGCGATCGCGACCGCGACGCGGGTGCCGCTGGAGGTGTCCGTCGCGACCATCACGATCACGAACGCGAACAGCAGACACACGATCCACACCACCCACGCCGTCCGCCCCGAGCGGCCGCGCAGCAACTGCGGATCGAGCTCGTAGCCCGCCAGCAGGAACAGCATCCCCAGGCCCAACTCGCTGACCAGGTCGACCCCGCCCGCGCTGCTCGCCCACCCGAGCACATGCGGTCCGACTACCGCCCCGGCCACCAGCAGGATCACCACATCCGGCAGATACCCGCGCACCAGCCGCGACAGCAGCGGTGCGATCACCGCGATGAGCGCGATCCAGAACAGCGAGACGATCGGCGAGGGATCGCCGACACCTTCGGACGCGAGCAGATCCATGCAGGTCATCGTGGCACAGCGGCATGCCCGATCCCCGAAACCGCGCGCGGGCGATCGGTCACGCCACCGGGCGCGGCGTGACCGGCACGCGCTCGTCGACGGCGCCCGGCTCCGGCAAGAGGTGGGCGAGGAGGAGTTTGATCAGCAGAACGGGTCCGAACCAGACCAGGAACGTCGGGACCGCGAGCACGGCGGTGGTGAGCGTGGCACCGAAGACGGTGGCGGCGAAGGCGACCGGGGTGCGGAGGTGGAATGGCGTCGCGGTGACCGCTATGGCGGCCACGACTACGAATCCGTAGATCGCGGCCGCCGTCCACCCGCCGAACCCGGGCACGACGAGGGCGAGCAGGAACGGCTGTGCGTGGATCGCCACGAACGCCAGGTGGTGGCGAGCATCGCGGCCGGGCCGGTGGAACCAGCGCTTCGCCGAGTCGGTCGCGTTCACCACCGCGCCGCCGAACAGGTCGAACCCGACCAGTGCGACCACGATGATCAGCACTGCGGATCCACCCGCGTGCCGAGCCAGCAGACCGGCCACCGCCGCGCCGGCGACCGCCGCCGAATAGCACAGGGCGGCTTCACTTCTCGTCGCGTTCGGGGCGATCAGCCGGTCGGTGATCGTCATCGCCGGACCCCGTCCACACAGATCTGCACCAGGGGTTCGGCCAGATCGGCGAGCCGGACCTGATCGTCGGCCAGCCACTGCACCAGGCAACCTTCGATCGCACCGACGATCACCGCCGCGTGCCCCGGCCCGATCCCCGCCCGCAACTGTCCGCCGGCGCCTGCCTCACGCAGCAGCTCGGCGATCGCCGCGCGGTATTCCGCGTACACGGTGGCCATGTCTATCGGGGTGCGGGCGGCCCACACGTCCAGCAGCACGCGTGCGTGGTCGGGATGAGCGGCCAGCATCGTGACTGTCGCCCGGATCAGCGCGGCCAGCCGATCCAGTGCCGAACCGGCGCCAGGAATGGCGAGCTGTTCCCGCGCGCGAGCGCGGTACTGGTCGAACGCCGCGGTCAGCAACTCCTCTCGGCTGCTGACCGCGAGGTAGACACTGCCTTTCGCGACACCGGCCTCGGCCGCGACATCCTCGATCCGGGATGCGGCGAAGCCCTTGCGCGCGAACACCCGGACGGCCGCATCCAGGATTTCGGTGCGCCGGGCATGCACGTCCACTCGCTTCGGCATGCTCCGATTATGACTGACTGGACAGTCATAATCAATGAAGGGTGGGTGACTCAGTGCTTGCGGACGACGGTTTCGCCCGCGCCCGGTTTCCAGACGGTGATGTCGAGGTGGTCGTCGTTGGTTTCGACGGTGGAGGCTCCGGTGAGGTCGGCGACGTAGAAGTGGTCGAATTTCTCGCCGCGGATGTCGAAACCGCTGTCGTCGAACAGTTTTTGGGCGAAGCGGGCGTGGACGGTTTCGTCCTTCAGGTCGGTGACGGTGCCGAAGAGTTTCGCGTCGCCGTCGGAGACCATGGTGTCGACGGTGGCAGTGTGCAGGCAGAAGCGTGGGTCGCGCGCGAGGTCGTCGAATTTTCGGGTATTGGGCATGCCGGCCAGGACCAGCATGTCCTCGAAGACCATCGGCTCGATCGGGCTGATGCGTGGCGATCCGTCGGCGCGCAGGGTGCCGAGCATGCAGAGTTTGCCGGTGGCCTGGTGTCTGCGCTGGAACAAGGCCGCGATGCTCGGTGCTTCTTCGGTGAACTGGCTCCACGTGGTCATATCTCGTACGGTACGACTCAACCTTGACATCTTGTGTCAGGTTTCGCGGCTAGTCTCGGAATATGCGAGCGAGCAGGTTGGTGCAGTTGCTGCTGCTGTTACAAGCGGGCGGCGGCGCGACCGCGAGCGAGTTGGCGCGTGAGCTCGAGGTGTCGGTGCGCACGGTGTATCGGGACGTGGAGGCACTCTCGGCCGCAGGCGTTCCGGTGTACAGCGAGCCGGGGCGCGGTGGCGGTGTCCGGCTGATCGACGGCTACCGCACCCGGCTCACCGGCCTCACCTCCGACGAAGCCGACGCGGTCCTTCTCGCCGGCCTCCCCGGCGCTGCCGCCGACCTCGGCCTCGGGACTGTGCTGGCCACCGCCCAGCTGAAGATGCTCGCCGCGCTCCCACCGGAACTCCGCGGCCGGGCGACCCGCATCGCCGAACGCGTCCACATCGACATGCCCGGCTGGTTCCAGCGCCCCGACGACACCCCCACCCTCGCCACGGTGGCCGACGCCCTCTGGCACGACCGCCGCCTCGCGATCACCTACCGGCGTCGCGATCGCACGGTGGAACGGACCCTCGACCCACTCGGCCTGGTCATGAAGGCAGGCACCTGGTACCTGATCGCCCGCGAACACACCGACATCCGCTCGTACCGGGCGAGCCGCATCGCCACGGCGGTTAACACCGGCGAATCATTCATCCGCCCAACATCTTTCGACCTGGCCGAGCACTGGCAGTCCGCCGCCGAGGAGTTCGCCCGGTCCATGCTGCGCGTCAGCGCGCACTGCCGGATCTCCATCGACCACCTGAGCCTGCTGCGCCTCATGAACGACCCCGCCGCCGTCCGCGAAGCCCTCGCCTCGACGGGTACCCCCGACGCGGACGGCTGGGCCGACATCACCATCCCCGCCGAGTCCTACGAAGTCCTGGCCCACGCCCTACTCCCCCTCGGTGAACACATCGAAGTCCTCACCCCACCCGAACTCCGCGCGACCATGACCGCCACCGCCGTAGCTGTGCTCGCCCGCTACCAGCGCTCGACGGTGATCTAGGCGCCCGAGCACCGCGAAACCTACGCAGACTGCGAGGTGCCCGGCCTGCTGAACTCGACGCAGTCAGGGCATTCGTCGACGATCGGGTGAGTACAGCGCAGCACGTGACCGAGGAAGTCGATGGTTCGGGTGAGGTCGTCGACGTGGGCTCGCAGTTCGGCCTGCTTGTCCGCGAAGAGCGCTACGCGCCGGGCCCTCGACCTCGTGTCGAAAAGATCTTTGATCTCCGCCAGGGACAGCCCCGCTCGTTGACAGAGCTGGACGAGGCGGGCCTGAACGATCAGGGCGCCGTTGTAGATCCGTTGCCCGCCGGGCGCGCGGGGCGGAACCAGGACACCGGCGTCCTCCCAGTGACGCAGGACATGTGCGGCGACGCCCAATTCGGCGGCGGCGTCACCGATGCGGCGCAGCTCGTCGGCACGCGGCATATTCACCCCTTTACTTCAGGTCGACCTGAAGTTTTAGCGTACTTCGCATGGGACACAACGACAATCGGACTCCATTGATCGACTCGGTCGCGGCACCGGACTTGTGGCGCTGTTGCCGATCCGTGGGATCGGCGGTGACGGGCGCGCTGCGGCCACGACAACCCGACCGCCGGTTCCTGGCCTCGTTGCCTGACCACGGCCTACCACGCGGCACAACGACGGTCGAACTGACAGTTCTGGCGCAGAACGCCAAGAGTGTGCCGACGGCAGCGATCGTCGAAGGCCTGTTCGCCCCGCGACGGATTGATTCCGCGATGACGGCTTTCGTGGTCCGGCATCCGAAGGCGACCTTTCTCGTCGACCCGGGCATCTGCGTCGACGTCCAAGACCGAGCGGTGGTGGAACTCCCCCGGATATTGCGGCTCGCGGTGACGCCTCCGAAGGACGTACTCGACATACGCGAGTCACTGCGTCGCAGTGGAATCGAGGCGAACGCCCTCGACTTCGCGCTGCCGACACATCTGCACTGGGACCATATCGCCGGCCTTCTCGATCTCCCCGGGCTGGCACTGCGCCTGCACCGACCAGAGCACGAGTGGGCGATGGAGGGTCCGGTGGCGCCGGTCGGCGGCGTGCGGCGCGCCGTTCGCGAACGACCTCTCGATGTCTACGATCTGGACGGTCCACCCGTTCTCACCTTCGCCCGCAGCCGCGATCTCTTCGGGGACGGCGCGGTGGTCCTCGTCGACCTGTCCGGCCACACCCCGGGCAGCGTCGGTGTCCTCTCACGCACCGAGCACGGTCCGGTCCTGCTCGCGGGGGACGCGATCTGGCACAACCTCCAGACCGAGGAGCTCCGACAGAAGTCCGGCTATCCCGGCATGCTGGCCGACAACGACCGCACCGAGACCTGGCGTACTGTCCACCGGCTGCACGCGATCCGCGGCGCGGTTCGCATCATTCCCAGTCACGACCATCGGGCGGCGTGCGCATGGCACGAGAACCCGCGCGCACTTCGGTCGAGGGAGATCTGACCTCAAGACTTCCAGTCGAGAATCTCTGCCAGGGAACGTAACTGGGTCGAGGTGGGGGTCAGGCGTAGTGCCGTGTTGCGGAGGGTGACCAGGGGGCGCGCGGACAGCTGGGCGATGGTGCCGATCCGGGCGGAGCGGGCGACGATCATCTGGGTTCGGGGGCGGCGCTCCCGGTCGTAGCGGGCGAGGCCGTCCGGCTCGCTCGCCGAGCGGGCCAGGACCACCGCGTCCTCCAGGGCCTGGCAGCCGCCCTGGCCGAGGTTCGGCGTCATCGCGTGGGCGGCGTCGCCGAGCAGGGCGATGCGGCCGGCGGTGAAGGTCGGCAGCGCCGGTAGATCATAGATGTCGTTGTGCAGCACCGTGTTCTGGTCCGCGGCGGCGAGGAGGGCCGAGATCGGGTGGTGCCAGTTGTCGAAGCGGTCGCGCACTTCGGCGAGGCTGCCGGGGGCGTTCTCGGGGGCGTCGTAGACGGCGAAGCAGTAGACGCGACCGTCCGCGAGCGGGGCCATGCCGAAACGTGCGCCGCGACCCCAGGTTTCACCGAACTCGGTGAGCGGCTCGTCGATGTCGACCACCGCGCGCCAGGCGGTGTAGCCGGCGTAGCGTGGCGCGACCTCCCCGCAGACCGCACGCCGGACGACGCTGCGAATCCCGTCGGCACCCACGACCAGATCGGCGGAGGAGGTGCCCGAGGAGTGCACCACCAGTCCGTCGGTCGTCGCCTCACGCACCGAGATCCCGGTGCGCACAACCTCTTCGGGAAGCGCCCCGCGCAGAATGTCCAGCAGCCGGGCGCGGTGGATCACCACCGGAGCACCGAACCGCTCGCGCAGGGTCGCCACATCGGTGCGTGAGAGCCATCGCCCACGGTCGTCCCTGATCCCGGCCGACACCTCCGCCAGGCCCTGCGCACGGACCGTGTCACCGACACCGAGGGCATCCAGCGCCCGTAAGGCATTGGACCACAGGGAAATCCCGGATCCCACGTCGGCGACCTCCGGCGCCCGTTCCAGCACCTGAACCGACCACCCCTTCCGAACGAGCGCGAGCGCCGCGGCCGTTCCGCCGATTCCGCCGCCGACGACGATTGCTGTGGACATCGCACACTCCCTCGTTTCGAGTACGACACGAACCGCGTCCGCACACAGGCGCGCTCGGCTGTTCGGCGAGTCGCAGACGATGCCCATTCTCGCCGAGTCGGTGCATCGTGGGCACCAGCGGCTGCGCGCCCGGCATGTCCCGACTTCGTCCGGGCCGGTCCCGGCCGTCCGCCGATCCGTGCTCGGCCAACACGAAGCCGGGCTGCCCCGTGGGGACAGCCCGGCTTCGCGGTAGGTGTCAGACGATCGAGAACAACAGGGCCGCGACCGCGAAACTGACCACCGACAGGATGGTTTCGAGAACCGTCCAGGTCTGCAGGGTCTGCTTCACCGTCATGTTGAAGTACTTCGCGATGATCCAGAAGCCGCCGTCGTTGACGTGGCTGAGGATGATCGAGCCCGCCGCGATCGCCATGGCGATCAGCGCGATCGACATCTGCGAGTAGCCCTGCTCGGCCACCAGCGGCGCGACGATGCCGCCGGTGGTGACGATGGCGACCGTTGCCGAACCCTGGGCGATGCGCAGTCCGCAGCTGATCAGGTAGGCGAGCACGATGATCGGCAGTCCCGCCGCGGACATCGTGTCGGCCAGGGCCGTCCCGATGCCGGTGGCCGAGATGACCTTGCCGAAGAAGGCGCCCGCGCCGACCACCAGCAGCACCATGCCGACCGGCTTGAGCGATTCGGCGGTGATGGTGCTCAGTTCCTGCACCGTCGAACCGCGCCGGATCCCGAGGAGATAGAACGCGACGAGCACGGTGATGAGCAGCGCGACCGCCGGGGTGCCGAAGAAGGTGAGCACCTGCAGCAGCGTCGAATCCTTGTCCAGCAACTGGTACCCGAATGTGGCGCCCAGGATCAAGACCAGCGGGATCGCGATGATGCCGCCGATCAGCGCGACCGAGGGCGGCGATTTCGTGAGCACCGCGGTCCCACCCGAACCGTCGGCCTGCTCCGGCTCCGGCTCGGGCTCCAACGGCACGAACTCCTCGGGCACCGAAACCTGCACGCGCTTACCGATATAGGTGCCCCAGACGATGCCCGCGGCGATGAAACCCGGAATGCCACAGACGAAGCCCATGAGAATCAGCCAGCCCAGGCTCACCCCGAGCAGCCCGCCGAGCGCGACGGGGCCGGGATGCGGCGGCAGGAAGGCGTGCGTCATCGACAGACCGGCGAGCATCGGCATGGCGTAGAGGACCAGCGAGCGCCCGCCGCGCTTGGCCGCCACATAGACCAGTGGCGCGAGCACGAAGATGCCGATGTCGAAGAACACCGGGATACCGAAGATGAGCCCGAGCAGGCCCATCGCGACCGGAGCGCCCTTCTCGCCGAACATCTTCAGCAGCTTGTCGGTGAGAACATCGGCACCACCGGATCTTTCGAGGATCGCGCCCAACATAGTTCCCAGACCGATGATCACCGCGATGTGGCCGAGGATGCCACCGAAGCCTGTTTCCAGCAGTGACTCACCGGCTTTCAGCGGTGTGCCGACGATCTGGGAGATCGGCAGCCCGGCGGCCAGCGCCAGCAGGAGTCCGGTCAGCAGCAGCGCGACGAACGGCTCCAGTTTGACCTTGATGATGGCGATGAGCAGGACAGCGATCGCGAGACCGCACAGCACCAGCAACCCGGGGGTGGTGGTGCGCAACCAGTCGATGGTGGCGCCCATGGAAAACCTCTCAATCCAGCGAATGAACGAAATGCGCGGCTTTGGAGCCGATGTGGGACCAGCGCGCGGCCTCGACGTCGGCCGGGGCGACCACTTCGGTGCCCGCGGTGACGGCGATCGCGCCCGCTCGGAGGAAATCGCGGGCGTTGTGGGAATTGACGCCGCCGGAGGGGATCAGGAACATGTGCGGGAACGGCCCGAGCAGATCCTTGAAGTACTGCGGGCCGAGCGCGCGAGCCGGGAAGATCTTCACCGCCGCCGCCCCCAGCTCCGCCGCGGCGAGGACCTCCGACGGCGTGAACGCGCCCATGATCACCGGAATCGTGTGTGCCGCTGCCACTTCGGCGACCTCGGGGCGCAGCGCGGGTGTCACCAGGAAGCGGGCGCCGACCTCGATGGCCGCTTCGGCCTGCGCACGGGTGGTGACGGTGCCGACCCCGATCACGGCGTCGGTGACCGCGCTCGCCTTGCTGATCGCGTCGAGCACACCGAGCGTGGTGAACGTCAGTTCGACCGCCCGCAGACCGGCGCCGGCGAGCGCTTCGGCCAGCGCGGCCGGGTCGGGGATGTCGGGGGCGCGGACCACCGTGAGGGCACGATCCGCGCGGATCACGTCCATGGCCTCCGACGACGAGCTCAGCATCGGGTTCATCGGGTTTCCTCCTTCGTGGGGTCCAGGCGCAGGGAGCGACCGGCGCGCACGCCGGTCGCGGTGCCGTTCTCCAGCGCGAATTCGCCGTTGACCAGCACGTGCTGGATGCCGCGGGCCTGCTGCTGGGGATGCTCGAACGTCGCCGTGTCGTGGATCGTCGCCGGATCGAAGACGACCAGGTCGGCGGCGTAACCGCGCCGGATCAGGCCACGTTCGGCCAGGCGGAGCCGGGCGGCCGGGCGGCCGGTGAGGTGATGCACGCAGTCCTCGAGACCGAGGACACCCAGTTCCCGGACATAGCGCGACAGATAGCGCGGGAAGGTGCCCCAGGCGCGCGGGTGAGGTCGGGCGCCGACGAGCAGTCCGTCGCTGCCGCCCATGTGGCCGGGGTCGACCATGATGGCGCGCACGTTCTCCTCGTGACCGACGTGCTGCAGGATCGTCGTGGCGAGCTGGTCGCGGCGCAGCAGGTCGAAGAACACCTCCGCCGGGGCGGTACCGCGCTCGGTCGCGAGCTCGGCGACGGTGCGGCCCACCGCGTCCGCGAGCGCGTCGTCGCCGACGCCGCTGATCTGGATGGTCTCCCATTCGACGGTGACGCCGTGGCAGCCGTCGGAGCCGTTGACGTCGACATCGTCGGTGATCCTGGCGCGCTCGGCCGGATCGTCGAGCCGGGCGAGCGCGGCGTCGGGACCGCCCGACATCGCCCAGCTGGGCAGCAGCGCGGACAGGGTGGTCGAGCCGGGCAGATAGGGATAGGTGTCGAGGGTGATGTCGCAGCCGTCGGCGCGGGCCGCGGCGAGCATCGCGAGGAATTCCGGTGCGCGGCCGCGGTTCACGCCGAAGTTCATGGTGGCGTGGGTCAGGTGCAGCGCGCAGCCGGTCGCTTTCGCCAGGCCGATCATCTCCGCGTAGGCCTCGAGCGCGCCCGCGCCGTAGGAGCGGGTGTGTGGTGCGTAGAAGCCGCCGTAGGAGGCGACCACCGCGCACAGCGCCGCGAGTTCGCTTGTGTCGGCGTATATTCCGGGCGTGTAGGTGAGCCCACTGGACATGCCGACCGCACCCTGTTCGAACCCCTCGGCCAGCAGTGCGCACATCCGGTCGATCTCGGCGGCGGTGGCCGCCCGCTGCTCGCTGCCGACGACGAGCATGCGCAGCGTGCCCTGGGGGACGAGGTAGGCGGCGTTGGGCGTGATGCCCTGATCGAGGCGGTCCAGGTATTGCGCGACGGTGCGCCAGCTGAAGTCGAAGTCGCCCGGGTTACCGTTCCAGCCCGCGATCTGCTTGCGCACCACCGCGAGTGCGGCATCGTCGATCGGCGCGTAGGACAGCCCGTCCTGGCCGATCACCTCGGTGGTGACCCCCTGGGTGATCTTCGGGAAGTGATCGGGATGGGTGAGCAGGTAGAGGTCGGAATGCGCGTGCATGTCGATGAATCCGGGTGCGATGACCGAACCCGGCTGTACCGGAACGACTCTCGCGTCGGAGCCGATGGTGCCCGGTGGCGCGATCTCGGCGATGCGGCCGTCGCGGACCAGCACGTCGCCCCTGGTGCGTGGGCCGCCGGTGCCGTCGACGATATCGATGTCACGAAAGAGCAGGTGCGTCATGGTCATCCGTCAGAAGTAGGTGCGGATCAGGTCGATCACGCGCGGGTCGGGCGCGTCGACGCTGTCGATCGCCGGGATCAGGCGCCACTTGTCGAACGCGGTGCACGGGTGTGAGAGACCGAGGCGCACGACGGAGCCGACCGGGAGATCGGCCGCATCGGCGCCGGGCAACCGCAGGAAGGTGTGCTGATCGTTCAGCGCGGTGACCACCGCGTTCGGCGGAAGCATGCCGCCGACCACCAGTTGGGGCACCGGCAGACCCTCGTCGAAGGGGAAATCGCGTTTGCCACCGTCGAGCAGGGCCAGCTCCGGTTCCGGCCGCGAGACCACCCTGGCCCAGCCGTGCATGGCGGACCGCAGCCCCGGCTCCTTCGCGGGCGCGGCGAGCGGGGAGATTCCCGCGTAGAAGCCGTCGTCGTGAACGACGTAGGCGCCGCTGCGCAGAACCACCGTGGTCGGCACGCCGCGCGCACCCTCGGGGTCGGCCAGTCCGGCGAGTTCCTCGACCACGAGCTCGGGGTAGGCGCTGCCGCCCGCGGTGACCACCGCGGGGCCCGAATAGGCGCCTGCCGCACCGAGTTCGGTGTGCAGCGCGGCGAGTTCGCGCAGATAGCCGCGCACCGCTGCGACACCCTCGGCGCTGCGATCGTGAGCCAGCGCGCCCTCGTAGCCCGCGACTCCGGCCAGGCTCAGCCGCTCGCTCGCGCCGATGGCGGCGGCGACCGCGTGCGCCTGGGCCCGGGTGCGAGCACCGGTCCGGCCGTGCGGTCCCCCCAGCTCGACCAGCACGCGCACCCGCGAACCCGCGGCGGTCTCGCGCAGGATCTTGTCCATCAGTTCGACGGTGGCGACGCCGTCGGCCCAGCAGTACAACTCGAAGCCGGCCTCGCGTGCCGATTCCGCTGCGGCCCACGCCAACCCGACCGGGTCGAGCAGGGTATTGGCGAGCATGATCCGGCCGACACCGAACGAGCGCGCGAGCTGCGCCTGCCACGCGGTGGCCAAGGTGATCCCCCACGATCCGGCCACGAGCTGCTCGCGCCACAGCTGCGGCGCCATCGTCGTCTTGCCGTGCGGGGCGAGCGCGACGCCCACCGCGGCGGTCCATTCGGCCATGAGGTCGCGGTTCGCGTCGAGCCTGCCGCGGTCGAGGGTGAGCAACGGCGTCTGCCACTGGTCGAGTCGCGGTGCGCCGGCGAGATATTCGCGCACGGTGCTCCCCCACGCCGCGGGCGGCGCGCTCTTGTCATGGGGTCCGAGCAACTCGTCGGCGAGGGCGTCCACGACGTCGTTGTCGATGATCACAGCATCCCTTTCTGTCGACCGAGCCCGGGATGGCGGCTCGATCAGTCATATCGAACAAACATTGCACAGTATGCAACGGTGGTTGCGCTGAATGTTTCTGCTCGTTATTGTGCATCTCGAAGGCAGTGACCGCAAGCACGAAAGGGCGAACAAGGTGACCCAGGCAACATCCACTCCGCCCAGGGCGATCACTGTCGGCGAGGGGCTGGCCGTCCTGATCGCGGGCGCGGGACCCCTGGAACTGTCCGCGCGGTTCGATCGCGGCGCGGGCGGCGCGGAGGCCAATGTTGCCGTGGTCCTCGCCCAGCTCGACGTGTCGGCGGCCTGGCTGTCGCGGGTCGGCGACGACGGATTCGGGCGATATCTGCTCGCCGAGCTCAGCGCGCAGGGCGTGGATGTCGCGGCGGTCGCGGTCGACCCGATGCGGCCCACCGGCCTCTACGTCAAGGAACGTGGTGCGGGCTCCGGCGTGGCCAACGATCTGGACGCCGATGCCAGCCGCATGCACTACTACCGCACGGGTTCGGCTGCCAGCGCACTGTCGCCCGCCGATCTCACGGACCGGGCGGCCTTGCTCGAGGGCGCCGATCTCGTGCACTTCACCGGCATCACCCCGGCGCTGTCGGAATCGGCGACCGAACTCACCCGCGCGCTGCTCGCCGAGCCCCGTCGCGCGCTGGTCAGCTTCGACCTGAATTACCGTCCGGCAGTGTGGGGTTCGCGCGTCGACGAGGCCACCGACGAACTCGCCGCGCATATTCGCGGCGCCGATGTGGCGTTTCTCGGCGCCGACGAGGCCGAGGAGATCTTCGGCACCGGCGAACCGGCCGCCCTGCGCGCGTTGTTTCCCGAACCCGCCCAGCTCATCGTCAAGAACGACAAGCACACCGTCACGGGATTCGACGGCGATTCCTCGATCGAGGTGCCCGCGTTGACACTGGAGATCACCGAGCGCATCGGTGCCGGCGACGCCTTCGCCGGCGGCTATCTCGCCGCCCTGCTGCACGGCGCCGACCTGCGCACCCGCCTTCGATACGGCCATCTGTGCGCGGCGGCAGCGCTGACCGCGACCGGCGATTCGGCGAAACTGCCGCCACCCCAGGATATTCGGCGCCTCGCGCTGCTACCCGATGATATCTGGGCCACGCTGCGCTATCCGGCGGCGCTGGATGAAACGATCAGCGCATGAGTCAAAGCGTGTCGCGGGCCCTGTCCATTCTCATCGCCCTCGGCGAGAACTCGCAGTCCCTCGACGAGCTGGCTGCCCGGCTCGGCGTCCACAAGTCGACGGTGTTGCGGATACTGCAGACCATGCAGGCCGATCGGTTCGTCGTGCGCGACAACGCGCACCGCTACTCGCTCGGCACCCGCATGTTCGAATTGGCCAGTCGCGCACTGGAGAACCGTGACGTGCGCACCGTCGCCCGCCGGCATCTGAGTGCGCTGGGCGCGGCCACCGGGCAGACCGTGCACCTGGCCGCCTACGAATCGGGCGATGCCGTCTACATCGACAAGGTCGACGCCGAGCAGGCGGTGCGGATGTACTCGCGGATCGGCAGGCCCGCGCCCCTGCACTGCACCGCGGTCGGCAAGGTGCTCGTCGCCGCGCTGCCACGCAGCGAATGGGCGGCAGTGGCAGCCCGATTGGACTACCACCCCTTCACCACCCGCACCCTGCGCACCCCCGAGCAGTACCTGGCCGAGTTGAAACTCGTTGCCGCGCAGGGCTTCGCCGAGGACCACGAGGAACACGAGAGCTTCGTCAACTGCATCGGCGTCGGCGTGCGCGACGGGATCGGCGCCGTCGTCGCCGCCGTGTCGGTCTCCGTTCCCGACGTGCTGCTCGACCATGACCAGGTGCTGGCACTGTTGCCGCAGCTCAGGGCGACAGCCGACGCCATCTCCACCGAACTCGGCTGGGACCCCCGCCGAGACGTCACCGCGAGGAAAGGCTGAACTCCATGTCCGACAAGACCGCCGTGCGCACCTCCGACGCCCCGGCGCCCGCCCACACCTTCTCCCAGGGCGTGCGCAAGGGCCCGTTCGTCCAGGTGTCCGGTCAGGGACCCGTGGACCCCGAGACCAACGAGTACCTGCATCAGGGCGATGTCGCCGCCCAGACCACGCGCACCCTGATGAACGTCAAGGCGATCATCGACGCGTCCGGCGCCACCTTCGACGATGTGATGATGCTGCGGGTCTACCTCACCAAGCGCGAGGACTTCGCGATCATGAACGAGGCCTACGGCGAATTCGTCACGAAGCACACCGGCAACGGCGTGCTGCCCGCGCGCACCACCGTTTTCACCGGCCTGCCGCGCGCGGAGATGCTGGTCGAGATCGACGCGATCGCCGTCGTAACCGGCTGAGCCACCGCGAATCCCGCCATGTCGTGGACGCCGTCGGCGCATCGTGTTGAGATGGGGTCGCCCCCGCACGGGGGTGTTCACCCCGTTCTACCCGAGGATCAGCCTATGTTCGCCAAGATCGCCCGCCCGCTCGCCGTCGCCGCCCTTGCCCTGTCCGTGACCGCGATCGGCGCCGGAACCGCATCGGCCGCCCCCGCGCAGCCGGTCGTCGGCTCGGTGTCTATCTGCACCGGCATCCCGGTCGGGCCCTTCACCATCAGCGTCTGCCTGTAGTCGCTCACCCGAGTTGCCGCTACCCCGAGTTGCGCAGCGCGGTGGCCAGGCCGTTCATGGTGAGCAGGATGCCCCGCTTCACCAGTTCGGAATCGTCACCGCCGCGCAGCCGGGCCAGCAGGTCGACCTGGAGCTGGTTCAGCGGCTCCAGGTAGGGGAAGCGGTTGTGGATCGACTCGGCCAGCGACGGGTTGTCGCTGAGGAGTTCGGCGTGGCCGGTGACCGCGAGGTACATGCGGATGGTGCGGGCGTGTTCGTCGGCGATCATGGCGAAGATCTTCGCGCGCAGAGTTTCGTCGGTGACCAGCTCGGCGTAGCGGGCGGCGATGTCGAGGTCGCTCTTGGCCATCACCTGGGCCAGGTTCGACAGCACGGTATTGAAGAACGGCCAGCGCTGGTAGAGGTCGGTGAGACGTGCGAGGCGGGCCGGATCGTCGTCGACCCAGTCTTCGAGCGCGGTGCCGGTGCCGTACCAGCCGGGCAGCATGACCCTGGCCTGACTCCAGGCCATCACCCAGGGGATGGCGCGCAGGTCCGAGACCGAATTGGTGGGTTTGCGGGAGGCGGGGCGGCTGCCGATATTGAGGTCGCCGACTTCGGCGACCGGGGTGGATTCGCGGAAGTACTCGACGAAGCCGGGGGTGTCGTGCACCAGGTTCGCGTAGGCGGCACGAGCGCGGGCGGCGAGGTCGTCGAGGAGTTCATAGGCCGGTTCGGCGTCGTCGCCGAGACCTTCCACGTCCAGTAGCGTCGATTCCAGGGTCCCTGCGATCAGCGACTCCAGATTGCGGTGTGCCGCACCGGATTCGGAGTACTTCGCGGCGATCACCTCACCCTGTTCGGTCAGTCGCAGCGAACCACGCACCGCGCCCGCGGGCTGCGCCAGGATGGCGTCGTAGCTGCGGCCGCCGCCGCGACCGACGGTGCCGCCGCGACCGTGGAACAGCCGCAACCGGATACCCGATTTCCTGGCCACCTCCACCAGGTCCAGTTCCGCGCGGTAGAGCGCCCAGTTCGCGGCGAGATATCCGCCGTCCTTGTTGGAGTCGGAGTAGCCGAGCATCACTTCCTGGCGCATGCCCGCCGCCTCGACCAGCTCGCGATAGACCGGAACCTCCAGCACCGCGGCGAGAGTCGACGCACCGGCGCTGAGGTCCTCGATGGTTTCGAACAGCGGGACGATGCCCACGGGACAGCTCGGCGCGGTGTCGGCGGTGCCCGGATCGAGAATGCCGGATTCCTTCAACAGCAAGGCCGCTTCGAGCATGTCACTGACCGAGGTGCACATGCTGATGATGTAGTTCGGGACGGCGGCGGCACCGAAGGTATCGATGACCTCCTTGGCGGCGCCCAGAACACCGAGTTCCTTGGTGGCGAGTTCGCTCAGCTGCGCGTTCGGCCCGAGAAGTGGTCGGCGCGTGCGCAATTCGGCGGCGAGCAGCTCCACTCGCCGGGCTTCGGACAGGCTCGGATAGTCGGGGTGCACGCCCGACCACGCCAGCAGTTCGGTGACCACCTGTTCGTGGACCTCGGAGTTCTGGCGCATGTCCAGGCCCTGCAGGTGGAAGCCGAAGGTCTCGATGGCGTGGCGCAGCGCGGCCAGGCGATCGTCGGCGAGCAGTCCGTCGCCGCTGGCGCGCATGGACTCGTCGATCGCGTCGAGGTCGTCGAGGACCGATTGCGGCGACGGATACGGTGCGGCGCCGACGTCGAGGCCGTGTTCGGGCAGTTCACCGAGCGCGAGCTCGGCAGTGGCACTGAGCCGGGCCCGAATCGCGTGCAGCGCACGGCGATACGGCTCGTCGGCGAACAGGCCGGGGTCGGGGTAACCCGCTGCGGCGAGGTCCGCGACCCGAGGTGTCACCTGCACCAGGCGGGCCGATTGCGACAGGGACTTCTCGAGTTCGACCAGCTCGTCCAGGTAGCGGCCGAAGGCGTAGGCGGCTGCCTGCTCAGCGGCGGTGTGCACGACTTCCGCTGTGACGAAGGGGTTTCCGTCACGGTCGCCGCCGATCCACGAGCCGGGGCGCAGGATCGGGCGCGGCAGGAGATCTTCGGCGGGCCAGCGCGTCCGCAGCGCCGCGCGCACCTGCGCGTTGATCGCGGGGATCACGTCGTAGAGGGTCAGGTCGTAGTAGCGCAGACCGACGGAGATCTCGTCCTGGATCCGCAAGCGCGCCAACCGGATCAGCGCCGTGCGCCACAGGGTGAGCACTTCGCGGCGAATCCGCTGTTCGGATTCGTCGAGGCCGGGCTCGCCGGGTTCGAGGCGCCGGCGCAGGCGCATCAGTTCGGTGATCTTGGACTGCACGTCGAAGACGGTGCGCCTGCGGGTTTCGGTCGGATGCGCCGTGATCACCGGGGAGACGAGCGCGTCGGTGAGTAGGTCGGCCACCACGGTGCCGTCCAGACCGGCCGCGTCGAGTTTGTCGTAGGTGGCGGCCAGGGAGGAGTCCTGCGGCGGCTCGCCCGCCGCCACGTGCACGGCGCGGCGTCGATCACGCTGGATGTCCTCGGCCAAGTTGGCCAGCAGCACGAAGTAGCTGAACGCCCGGATCAGCGGGATCGCGACCTCGGTGGGGGTGCCGTCGAGCATGTCGGCGACGGCGCTGCGCTCGACCTCCTCGCGGCGCACCCGGAACGCCTCGATGCGGACGCGCTCGATCAGGTCGAACACCTCCGGACCTTCGTGGTCGCGGATGGTATCGCCCAGGATGCCGCCGAGGAAGCGGATGTCCTCGCGCAGCGGCCGGGTAGCTTCGGGTTCCATCTCGATTCGCGATTCGCCCATGGTCAGACAGTATTGCCGCCGGGCCGCGGGCGCGACCCGACGCCGCACCCGCACCGCATGTCGCGCTCAGCCGTGGTGGCGGGCGGTGAAGCGGATCTGATTGCCCCACGGGTCACGGAACGCGCAGTCGCGGCCGTACTGCTGGTGCACGATCTCCTGGGCGACTTCGGCCCCGGCGTCGCGGATACGGGTGAAGGTGGCGTCGATGTCGTCGGTGGCGAAGATGACGGTGGACTGGGCGCCGCTGTCGATGCGCGCGAGCGCGGCCGCCCGATAGGCGGGGTCGGGGGCCATCTCCGGGACCTCGAGCACGAATTCCAGGTTCTTCTGGTCGACCGGGCCGACCGTCAGCCAGCGCGTGTTGTCGCCGAACGGCATGTCGGTGCGGACCTGCAGGCCGATCAGGTCCCGATAGAAGGTGAGGGCCTGGTCCTGGTCGCCCACGAGCAGCATGACGTGGGTGAGGGAGAGATCTTCGCCGTGGCGCATCCGGTCTCCTTCGGTCGGGCGTCAGCGGTGCGCCGGCGCCTGCGTTCCAGCGTAGCCAGCGAACCTAGAGTTGCCGGATCACCCGCGCCGGATTGCCCGCCGCGAACACCCGGTCCGGTAGATCGCGGGTCACCACGCTGCCCGCGCCGACCACCACGTCGTCGCCGATGGTCACGCCGGGGCACACGATCACCCCGCCACCGAACCAGGCATTGTTCCCGATCCGGATAGGCGCCGCCGATTCCCAGCGCTGCCTGCGCTTTTCGTGATCCTGCATCGGATGCAGCGCGGTGAGCAGCTGACAGCGCGGCCCGATCGAACAGTCGTCGCCGATGGTGATCGGCGCGCAGTCGAGCAGGATCGCGTCGTAGTTGAGGAAGCTGTTCGCCCCGATCTCGATCAGGTATCCGTAGTCACACTGGAATCGCGGCATGATCCACGAACCCTCCCCCAGCTTGCCGAGGAGATCACCCAGCAACTCGGTGCGCCGCCCGGTCTCGTCGGGCCCGGTGCGATTGAACTCGTCGCACAACCGTTGTGCCCGTTGCCGTTCGGCCACCAGTTCCGGATCGTTGTCCTTGTACAGCTCCCCCGACAACATCCGCTGCTTCTGTTCGCCCACCCCGCCGAGTGTAGGGGTGGGCGAACACGACGCGTTCGGCCTACTTGGCCGGGTCGACCTCGAAGGTCTTGGCGATGTCGTCGAGGACCGAGTGGGCGCCGGTGAGGCCGACCGAGGTCAGCCAGACCAGGTCGTCGACCGGAGTGACCTTGCCACGCAGCTGGTTCCACAGCGGGTTGGCCTCGGCGGCCGCCTTGCGCTGCGCGGCGGCGTCCTCGCCGTTGCTGGTGAGGAAGACGTAGTCGGCGTCGGCGTCCAGCAGCCGCTCGGGGCTGAGCGTGATCGAGAAGTCGTTCTTGGGGTCGTCGGACTTGTCGAGCTGGTTCAGACCGGCGTCGGCGAAGATGTCGCCGACAAAGCTGACCCGCTGCATCAGCCGGTCTTCCTTGGGAAGGAAGCGCAGTAGCGACACGGTCGGCGCGTTGCCGCCGTTCTTCGCCTTGATCGCCGCCCCGATCTTGGTGGCACGGTCCTGGTACGCCGCCAGCTTGGCCTGCGCCAGGTTCTCCTTGTCGACCGCCTTGGCGAGCAGCAGCAGGTTCTCCTTCCAGGTGGCACCGGTGGTCTGGCTGAACACGACCGGCACGGTGCCCGAACCGAGCTTGATGCCCTTGAACTGCTCGTACTGCTTCTCGTGACGCACCTTCGCCGACACGATCAGATCCGGCCGGGCGCCGGCCAGCTTCTCGATATCGGGGGTCTGCAGGTTGCCGATGTTCACCGCTCGCCCGCCGCAGGTCTGGGCGGCCGCGCCGAGGAACGCGGGCAGCTTCTCGCCCATGGACTGGTAGGTCGTGTACGCGACGACTTCGGCGTTCAGCACCAGGGCGGCGTCGACGAACGTCTGATCCAGCGCCGCGACCCGAACCGGCCGGGTGGTGATGGTGGCCGGGTCGACGACCGTGCCGACATTCGCGCCCGCCTTGTCCTTGACCGCCCCGGCCTCGATCGTGCGCGGGTACGCGCCGCCGTCGAGGTTGCTCGCGGTATCGCAATCGCTGCTCGCGGCGCCGGTGACCGACCGGTCCTGGCCACACGCGGACAGGCTCAGTACGGCGGCGGCGACTACCGCGGCGGCGGCGAGCCGACGGCTCAGTGGGGTGTTCATCGAGGTCTCCCGAGTGGTTCAGAGTTCTTTAGGGTTGCTAACCTAGCGAAGCCTTACCTAATTACCAACTATGAAGAGGGACAGTGCCCGCATCGCCGCCCGGAGTCGTGTTCGCCAACACACGGTCTCGCCGGTTGCTACTCATCGCCGGACTCTTGGCCGCGGTGTTCGCGGCCGTCCTGCTCAGTTTGGCCATCGGTTCCAAATTCATTGCTCCCCTTGATGTTCTGCACGCACTCGGCGGTACGACCGACACCGAGACCGGCGCCATCGTCAACGGTCTGCGCCTGCCACGCACGCTGCTGGGGGTGCTCGCCGGCCTCGCGCTCGGCATCGCCGGCGCGGTGATCCAGGGTCACACCAGAAACCCCCTCGCCGACCCCGCACTGCTCGGCATCACCCAGGGCGCGGCGCTCGGCATCGTCCTGGCGGTGATGGTCGGCGGCATCTCCAGCCTGTTCGGCTACGTGTGGTTCGGCTTCGCCGGCGCGCTGATCGCCACCATCACCGTGTTCGTCATCGGCACGACGGGCCGCGGCGGACCGACCCCGGTGACCCTCGCCTTGGCGGGCGCCGCCGTGAGCTACCTGTTGCAGGGCCTGATCTCGGCGGTGGTGCTGTTCGATACCGATGTCACCGACATCTACCGCTTCTGGAAGGCCGGTTCGCTGGTCGGATCCAACCTGGACCTCCTCGGCAAGGCCACCCCGTTCATCCTGGTCGGGATCGTCCTCGCGCTGGCCAACACCTCCGCGCTCAACGCGCTCAGCCTCGGCGAGGACACCGCCCGTGCGCTGGGCCATCGCGTTTCCCTGGCGCGCACCATCGGCATCGGCTCGATCGTGCTGCTCACCGGCGCGGTCGTGGCGATCGCGGGACCGCTCGGCTTCGTCGGGCTCGTCGTCCCGCACCTGGCCCGCGGTATCACCGGGCCCGACTATCGCTGGCTGGTCCCGGTCGCCGGATTGCTCGGTGTGGTCATGGTGCTGGTCGCCGACATCGCGGGGCGGCTGGTGCTGGACAAGGGCGAACTTCCGGCGGGCATCATGCTGGCCTTCGTCGGCGTCCCGTTCTTCATCGTGTTGGTCCGCCGCCGAAAGCTGGTGAGCATATGAGTACCGTCCGGGCGGTCCGGCTGGGACCGGTGTCCTGGCAACTGCGACTACGCACGACGGCAGTCCTGGTCGTCGGGCTCGCGATTCTCGGCGCCGCGAGTTGCGTCGCGCTGGCGCTGGGCACGTACACGATGCCCGACGGCGGTCCGGTCACGCCGTGGGACGTGCTCGCCGTGCTCAGCGGTGGCGGCGACGACGGCCTGGCCTATGTGGTGTGGGATCTGCGGCTGCCGCGGATTCTCACCGGCGCGCTGGTCGGCGCGGCACTGGCGCTGTCCGGCGCGATCACGCAGGGCATTGCCCGAAACCCGTTGTCCAGTCCCGATATTCTCGGCGTCACGGCGGGCTCGAGCGTCGCCGCGGTCGCGGTGATCGCCCTGTCGGGCAGCCGTGGCCAGATCAGCGGCGCCGCCGCCGAGATCGGGGTGCCGGTCGCGTCCATGCTCGGCGGCCTCCTCGCCGCGCTCGGCGTCTTCCTCCTGGCCTGGCGCGGCGGTATCGAGGGCTATCGGCTCGTGCTCGTCGGTCTCGGCGCCGGTTCGCTGCTGTCCAGCGTGACCTTCTGGCTCCTCAGCGTCGGTGACGTGGATATCGCGACGCGGGCGGTGACCTGGCTGACCGGCAGCCTCAACGGCAGCAGCTGGATCCAGGTGACACCGGTGGCGATCGCCCTGGCTGTCCTGGTGCCGGTCGTACTCGGGGGCACCCATCTGCTCGGCGCGCTGCATTTCGGCGACGACACCGCCCGCTCACTCGGTGTGCGGCTCAACGCCGCCCGGCTGACACTCCTCGTCCTGGCCGTGTTGCTCGCCGGTGTGGCGACCGCCTCGGCGGGCGCCATCATCTTCATCGCGCTCGCGGTGCCGCAGGTAGCACTGCGTCTCACCGGTTCGGCACAACCACCGCTGCTCACCTCGGTGGTGCTCGGCGCGGCCTTCACAGTCGCCGCCGATCTGGTCGCCCGCACCCTGCTGCCCGCCGGCGAACTGCCCGTCGGGGTGATCACCGCCGTCCTCGGCGCGCCCTATCTGATCTATCTGTTGATGCGGCGCAATCGCGTCGGGAAAGCGGGCGTGTGATGACCGTTCGGCTGCAGGCCAGCGAGCTGACCCTCGGCTACGGGCCGACAACCGTCGTGGACGGGCTGGACCTGGACATCACCGGTGGCACTGTCACCGCGGTGATCGGGCCCAACGGGTGCGGCAAATCCACCCTGTTGCGCGCGATGGCCCGGCTCCTGCGACCCGCCGGTGGACATGTCCACCTGGACGGCAAACGGATCGACCGCATGTCGACCAAGGAAGTGGCGCGCGTGCTGGGCATCCTGCCCCAATCCCCGATGGCTCCGGAGGGTCTCACCGTCACCGACCTGGTCGCCCGTGGCAGACACCCGCACCAGCGCTGGTACCGCCAGTGGTCCGACGACGACGAAGCCGCCATCACCGAGGCGCTGACCTGGACCGACATGGTCGAGTTCGCCGATCGCTCGCTCGACGAGCTGTCCGGCGGCCAACGCCAGCGCGCGTGGATCTCGATGGCGCTGGCCCAGAACACCGACCTGCTCCTGCTCGACGAACCCACCACCTTTCTCGATCTCGCCCACCAGATCGAGGTTCTCGACCTGGTCCGGCGCCTGCACGCCGAGGCGGGCCGGACAGTGGTGATGGTGCTGCACGACTTGAACCTCGCCGCGCGGTACGCGCATCGACTGGTCGCGATGCGCGCGGGCCGGGTGGTTGCCGCGGGTACGCCCGCCGAAGTGCTCACCGAGGACGTGGTGGCGCAGGTATTCGGGCTGCGCGCCAAGGTGATCGACGACCCGGTCACCGGCACTCCGCTGGTGGTCCCGATCGGACCCGTCGACGCCGGCGCCTCGACCGAATCCTGAACAGTAGGGTCATGGGGTGACCTCTGGGCGGACTCGACACAACTACACCGGCACCTCGGTCGCCGAACGACAGGTCGAGCGCCGGGCGCTGTTCATCGACGCGGGACTGACCGTGTTCGCGGAGAAGTCGTACGCCAACAGTTCGCTGACCGACGTGTGCGCGGCCGCGGGGCTGTCGCGTCGGCAGTTCTACGAACAGTTCGCCGGGCGCGAGGAACTGCTCGTCGCGGTGTACGACTCCGTGCAGGACAAGGCAGGGGCGGCGGTCGCCGAGGCGCTGGCCGCAGCGGAATCCGACGAGCTGCGCACGCTGATCGACGCGGCCGTTCGCGCGTACACGACGGCGATCACCGACGACATCCGGTGCGCCAAAGTCGCTTTCGTCGACATCGTCGGAGTGAGCCCCGAGATCGAGGCGTATCGGGCGCAGGTCAGGGACCGGTGGGGCGAGGTGGTCACCGCGATCGCGGCCGGACGCGACGGGGTGCGGATGCCGCCCGGCGGTTGGCGGGTGCCGATGGCGGCGTTCATCGGGGCCGTGAACGGCGCCGTGCACCAGTGGAGCCTGGACGACCCGCGACCGCCCGTCGACGAACTGGTCGACGTGTTCTCCACCATCCTGAACAGCCTGATCTCGGCGACGTCCCCCGACGCGTGATTGCGATCTGCGCCACACCCATGTCATAGTTGCCGCTATTGAGACGAAGGAGTCTCAATTCATGTGAGGACTGTGCGCGATGAGATCTCCCTTCGTTCAGCGATGGCTTGCCCTGGCCACCGGTTTGCTCGCGGCGGCAACGGTGGTGACCGCCGGGCCCGTCGCGGCCGAGCCACCGGCGGCGCCCCCGCCGATGATTCCACTACCGCCCGAATGGGATCCGGGCTTCTACCTACCGCCCGCGGACGTGGTGGCGGCGACCGAGCCGGGGGCGATCATCGCGGTCCGGCAGGTGCGGATCGCCGATTTCGGTCTGCTGCCGATCGATGTCGACGCATGGCAGGTGTCGTATCGCTCCAACAACAGCCGTGACGAGGCGATCCCCGCGGTCGCCACCCTGATCAAGCCGCGCGGGCAGGCGCCGAACCCGCGCAAGCTGCTGTCGGTGCAGCTGGCCGAGGACTCGACCGCGGGCTACTGCGCGCCGTCCTATGCGCTGCAACATCTTTCGGCGGCCGCGGTGGCGGGCCAGATCGTGGTGCCCGCCGAGTTCCTGTTCGCGCAGGCAGCGCTGTCACAGGGCTGGGCCGTGGTCGTCCCGGACCATCAGGGACCTGATTCGGCCTACGCGGCCGGACCGCTGGCGGGCCGGATCACCCTCGACGGCATTCGCGCGGCGACCAGCTTCGCCCCACTCGAGGCGGGACCGACCGCACCGGTGGGGCTCTACGGCTACTCCGGCGGTTCCATCGCGACCGGCCACGCCGCCGAACTACACAGCAGCTACGCGCCCGAACTGAACATCGTGGGCGCGGCCGAAGGCGGGGTCGGTGCCGATCTCGGTGCCGCCTTGAGCATGGCGAACAATCAGCTGACCTCGGGTCTGGTGTTCGCCGCCGTTCTGGGACTCACCCGCGAATACCCCGATTTCGCCGCCTACCTCGATCAGCGGCTCGATCCGCTCGGCAGGGCCCTGTTCGCGATCAAATCGCCACTGTGCGTGCAGTATCAGTCGGCGCTGCTGCCGTTTCTGAATCTGACGGGCATGATCGGCTCCGACGGTAATCCCCTCGACGATCCGCCGGTCGCGGCGATGCTCGACGACACCCGCATGGGCAAGTCCGTCCCCGACATGCCGCTGTTCGTGTGGCATTCCGCGTGGGACGAGATCCTGCCGCTGGCCGCCACCGACACCTTGGTCGACACCTACTGCCGCGATCCGAACACGTCGCTGACCTACACCCGCGACCATGCCAGCGAACACATCGTCGCGGAAGTGGTCGGTGGTCCGGCCGCGCTGATCTGGCTGCGCGACCGCCTCGACGGCGTCCCGGCCGCTGCCGGCTGCACCACCTCCGACGCGGGCACCATGGCCGCGACCCCCGGCGCCCTGGACTTCCTCGGCGACTCGCTCGCCGCGAAGTTCGCGTCCCTATTCGGCATGCCGCTCGGGAGCCGCTGACTCGACGAATCGGCGAACTCGGCGATACACATTGACGTTCGATGTTGATTTGTATCATACTCGCCGAGTTCGTCGATCATGAGCAGGAGGTGCCCCGTTGACCGACAACGCGCGGGCCGCGCTGGAGATTCTTCGCGATGCGAGCCAGTTCAAGTGGTATGTCATTCCGCTGTTACTGGTGGTCATCTACATCTACGCGGTCGAAGTCGAGCGGCGTAACTGGAATGTGCTGTTCGCCGGGCTCGCGCTGTGGGGCATGGACTGGTTCAACGAGATCTGGAACGCGCTGGTCTTCCACTTCACCGAGCGGGCACCGGTCTGGGCGGCGAGCGGACCGACGGCGTACCAGATCTTGATCGGGCTGAACATCGAGATCTGCTTCATGTTCGCGATCATGGGCATCGCGGCGGCGAAGATGCTGCCGCCGAAGGAAACTCGGATCTTCGGGCTGCCGAACCGGCCGGTGCTGATCGCGGTCAACTCGATCGCGGCGGTGGCTGTCGAGATACTGCTCAACAAGGCCGACATGCTGACCTGGGACTGGTCATGGTGGCAGCCGGGCTTCCCGTTCCTGATCTGGATCATCGGGTACGTGCCGTTCTTCGCGGCCTGCTTCTTCGTGCACGATCTACCGAGCGTGCGGAGCAAGGCGCTGGTGGTCGGCACGATCTTCGGGATCGACGCGATCGCCCTGATCGGTTTCGGCGCGGCGGGATGGCTGTGAGGCGCGGGCACGCCGTCCGGCGTACAGCGCTGATCGCGGCCGCCGGACTGGTATTCGCGGGGGTGACAACACAATCGGTGGCCTTCGCCGATCCGGGGTGTCTGCCGGTGGGTACGGTCGGCACCCCGGAGGTGAGCGTCGACGAATCCGATGCCGGGCTCGCGGCGTTCGCCCCGGCAACGGTCGTGCTGCCCGAGCAGGTGTATTTCCGCACCGCCACCGAGTCGTTCAACCGCCGCTGGTCCTTCGCCACCCGCGACGGTCAGGTGTACGCGAAAGCGGCTGCCGCCCTAGGTGGTTGGCGCATGATCGCGCTGCCGGGCTGCCTGGCGGGCACGATCGCCGGTGTCTCGGCCGACGACGACGAAGTGATGATGATCGACCGGGACGGCCGGTTCGTCACGATGGATCACGCACTCAGCGCTCCCGCGGACTGGAACTGGAGCAGCCGCTACGGCACCCCGCTGTGGACCGGGCCCGGCAATACGCTGCCGCCGGGCGCGCTGACCTGGTCGTGGTCGGTGTTGTCACCCAACGAGGACCACGTGTGGACAGATACCGCGGGCAACGAACACCCTGTCGGCGGGGCGAAGGTGTCGCACGTCTTCGCGCTCACCCACGGCGGTCAGCGGATCCAGTACGTCGACCCGTGGCTGCCGGTGGACCACAGCTACGAGATGAGCACTCCGGTCGGTGGGCGCTTCCAGGCTGTCGCGTTGTCCACCAGCGCGTCGACCTCGCTGGTCGTCAACCGGTACGGCGACTTCTACACGCGCCTCTACGATTTCGACATCTCCGGCGCGGACAAGGTCTTCTTCCGCTACTCCTACGAGGACCAGCGCGGCCTGCCCGAAGCGCCGGACATGCTGTCCGAGCGCGTCGATCCTCGCTACGCCGCCATCCAGCTGCCCGCACCCGACTGGGCCGCACAGCCGAAGGTGCCCGGTGAGATCACCGACCGCATCTCCGTCCACCGGACCGGGCCCGGCTCGGCGGCGCGAGAGCTGCGCGTCGAAGGACGCGACGGTGGCCGGACCGGATTCTGGCGCAAGATGCTCACCGATGCGTCGTGGACCTTCGTCGTCACCGATCAGCCGCTGTCCGGTGCGGCGCTGGAGAACTCGCCGGTGAACCGCGCTCACGAGACGCTCGGTCCGGTGTCCGAGTACGGCTACCAGGGCGTTTCGGCCCAGGGGTGGACCGCACGCATCCAGTCCTTCGATCCGGCCGTCTCCCCCACACCGCTGCGGATCGAATTCGGTGACGGAAGCGGGCTCGACGTCGTGCTGCACACCGTCGACGGCTTGCGGCAGACACCGCAGCAGCCCGGAATCACCGCCCAGCCACGGTTCTTCGACGGGACCATCGCAGTGCCGCAGGGACTTCTCGCCTCGGTGGACGCGCAGCCGAGCACCGTACGCGATTTCCTGCGGAACACGCTGGGTGGCAAGCGGTTCACCGACACCTCGGTCGATGTCACCGACGCGCGGTTGCACCTGGCCCTGTCGGACCTCACCCTGAATCGACGCTGACCGGTGCGACCGGGATGGGTTCAGCTCACCTCCCGCTGACGGGGTTGGACGCGGTGCAGCAGGACCTGCTCGAGCAGTGCGACCAGGACATCGCGCACGGAGTCACGGTCGCGGGCATCGCAGTCCAGCACCGGGATCCAGTCGTCGAGGCCGAGCGCTTCACGGACTTCACCGAGATCGAAGCGGGTCGCGTCGGCGAAGCGGTTCACCACCACGACGAAGGGCGTGTGGTGTTCCTCGAAGTAGTCCAGGACGGGGTAGCAGTCCTCGACGCGGCCGGTGTCGACGACGATCACCGCGCCGAGGGCGCCGTCGACCAGGTCGTCCCAGAGGAACACGAATCGGTCCTGGCCGGGGGTGCCGAAGAGGTAGAGGATCAGCGACTTGTCGAGGGTGATCCGGCCGAAGTCCAGAGCCACTGTGGTCGCGATCTTTTCGGCGCGGCGACCGGGATCGTCGACACCGATGGAGACCTCGGTCATCGACGCTTCGGTGACCAGTGGCTCGATTTCGGAGATGGCGCCGATGAAGGTGGTCTTGCCGACGCCGAAGCCGCCGCTGACCACGATCTTCACCGACGACGGCATGGCTGGTGCCTCAAAGTGCGCGGACAAGGTCGCGGATCCTCTCGATGGCGGCGGTCGACAGTTCCGGCGCGTCACGGACGGTCACATGCCCCGCCGCCGCCAGATCGCTGACGATCACCTTGGCGATGCCGATCGGAACCCGCAGGGCGGCACCGATTTCGGCGATGGAGTGCGGCGTCAGGCACAGCTGCACCACGGTGCGTTCTTCGAACCGCAGCGGCGCCGACAGTGCGGACGGCGGTGCCTGGACGAGGGTTTCGATGCGCAGCCCGTCCAGCACCGGGACGGTGCGGCCCGCGGTGACCACGAACGGGCGAACGAAGCGGTCGTCGACATCGTTGTGGTCGGTGGGGGTCACCGGCACCGACGGGACGAGACCACGCCACCCCACCGGCTGGTTCATCGGGATCATGCGCGGGTCGGGCAGCCGCGGGAGATCGAAATCTCTCATCTGCGCAACGACTCTCGCAATTCGCTGATCAGCAGCGGGTCCAGCAGTGATCCGGCGCGTTCGGCGAGGATCGCCATCTCGTAGCCGACCAGACCGACATCGCAGCCGCCGTCGGCGATCACGCCGAGGCAGCTGCCGTCGCCCAGCGCCGACACCAGCAGGAAGCCGCGCTTCATCTCGATCATGATCAGTTTGAGGCCGTCGAAATCGTAACTGCGCGAAGCACTCCGGGCGAGGCTGGACAGGCCCGACACCATCGCGGCGAGCCGGTCGGCACCGGTGCGGTCGAGTCCGTCCGACATCGCGATCAGCAGCCCGTCGGAGGAGACGGCGACGGTGTCGCGCACGCCGTCGGTATTGCGGACGAAGTTGCCGAGCAGCCAGTTGAAGGTGTGTGGATCGGCGGTCGGTAGGTGGGTGGTCACCGGGTCTCCTGGGGTCTTGTCCGATCGGTCAGCGGGTGGGATCGAGTGGAGGGGAAGAGGATTCGGTCTCGCCGCCGCGTTCGTGGCCGGTGCGGAACGAGGAGAGCATGCTGCGTGTCTGGTCGGGGGTCCGTTCGACAACCGGAGGCCGGTCCGGACTGCCGGCCGGATCGCGGCGGGGTCGCTCGGGCGCACCGGTGATCTTGGCGCGCTTGCTGCGTTTGACCAGGCCGTTGCGGGTGCGTTCGACGGCGGGTGCGCCGATGGACTCCACGGCGGGCAGTTCACGCGGTGGCGGTACCGCCGAGCCGTTGTGTCCCCGGGCCGCCCGCTCCGAGCGGTCCGGGGCTACCACGCCGTAGTGGTCCTCAGCCGACGCGCCGTTGCGGACCGCACCGTTGCGCGGGTGCGCGGAATCGGTTGAACCGCTGAGGAACTGTGCGTATGCGGAGCCGGTGGACGAATGGTTCGCCGAGGCCGGACGACTGCCGTTGGCGCTGTTGCCGGCTCCCGATTCCGAATTCCGGCTGTGCCGCGACCGCCCGTTGGTGCCGGTTGCCGACGCCGAGCCACCGGGGATGCCGTGCGACGTATCGCCGAGGAACCCGGCCGGTCGATCATCGCTATGGTCCGCACCTGGCGCGCCGGCCGGGATCGCGTGGTGCCCCGGTGTCGCCGAACCGGTCGTGGCCCCAGTGCGCGCAGGGGCCACCGCGTGACCCACGGCGACGGAGGTGGCAGTGCGCTCCAGCGTTGCGGGTTCGGCCAGATCCTGACGTGCGGGGCCTCGGGCGGCGCCCTCTCGCGGATCCGCTGTCTGCCCGGTCTTTCCGTCGGCGAGCAGCGACGGCGGGAGGAGCAGGCGGGCGACGATGCCGCTGACCGGTGACGTGTTCAGTTCCACGTCGATGCCGAGGCGCCCCGCCAGCCGACCGACCACGTAGTGGCCCAGGTAGCGGGTGGAGGCGACGATGAAGTCCTGCTCGCCGCGCAGCCGGGCATTGGCTTCGGCGAGTTGCTCGGCGGGCATGCCGACGCCGTGATCGACGACGGCGAGCAGGTAGCCGCCCGCGACCTTGCGGCCGTACACCTCGACCTCGAGATCGGGCGGCGAGAAGGCCAGCCCGTTCTCGATGAGTTCGGCCAGGATGTGCGCCAGTTCGCTGACGACGGCGCCGGTCACCGCGATGTAGTCGATCCGGCGCAGCACCACCCGCCGGTAGTCGTCGACCTCGGACAGCCCGGCCCGGATCACGTCGGTGAGCGCGATCGGCTCGGCCCATCGACGCGGACTCGCCTCGCCGACCAGCACCAGCAGACTCTCGGCGTTGCGCCGCATGCGGGTGGCCAGGTGGTCGAGTTCGAACAGGTTCGACAGTGCCTTCGGGTCGAGCTCCTCGCGTTCGAACTCGCTGATCAATCCCAGCTGACGGCGCACCAGGTTCTGATTGCGGCGGGCCAGATTCGCCATCGATTCGGTGGTGTTGCGCCGCACCAGCGCCTGCTCGGAGGCGAGGTCGAACGCGGTGGTCTGCACGCGATCCAACGCACCCGCCACAGCGGCGATCTCGACGCTGGCGCCGGGAGGTGTGCGCACGGGGGCGGGCGGATCGGGTTGGGCGTCGGCGGCACTGTGCCAGGCCGCGATCACCTCGGGTAGTCGGGCGGAGGCGACATCGTCGGCTTCGGTGGCCAGCTGGGCCAAGGGGCGGACGATGGCCCTGATGCTGGCGAAGACGAGCGCGAACTCGGCGGCGATCGCCAACAGCGCGGCCAGGGCGAAGGCGGCCAGCATCAGCGCGGCGTCACGGCGCAGTGTCTCGGCCCGCGCGCCCACGTCGTCGCCGATGACCTGCTGGACCCTGCGTTGCTCGTCGATGACCGCGGTCATCTGCGTCCACCACACGGCCGGGTCGACCTGCTGAACCAGCGGTCCCGATGTCGAGGCGATCGCGATGTTCTCCGATTCGGTTGCCCGCGTGGCGTTCTCGCTTGCCAGGACTGCGTCCAGACGGGCCTGCTGGGCGGGTGTCGCGTCGTGGCCGAAGGCGGTGAGCGCGGCATTGCGGGCAGCGCGGATGTCGAGGAACTGCACGTACTCCCCCGGCGCGAATTCCCCCGCAGCGAAAACGCCGTTGAGGAAGCCGCGTTCGCGGGCCGCGAATTCCTTCGCGTCACCGAGCGCGTAGAGCGCTTGCAGGCCGTGCCGGACGGCCGGGTCACGCGCCTGGTCGAGACCCAGCGAGAGACGGTTCAGCGCGTCGATGCCGTCGGTGTAGAACTGGAACGCGGCCTGCCTGGTGACATTGCGATTGTCGACCTGGGAGCGGATCGCGGGCAGACCCGCCAGATGCCCCAGCGCCGAGCGCACCTCCCCCGCACCGGGCGGGTTCCCCACGACGGCGTTCACCAGGGCATGCAGGGCGGCGTCGGTGCCCGTGCGCTGGTCGGTGACGGGTTGGCGCAGGCGCTGATCACCGCCGAGCAGACCGTTGCTCAGACCGCGCTCGCGCTGGACCTGCTGCACGAGGTCCTGCGTGGCCAGCGCGACCGCCACCGCGTCCACGGTCTCCCCGCTGCGGCGGTAGGCGCTGACCTGTGTCGACATGGTCAGCCCGAGCAGTGCGAGCACCAGCACCAGCGACACCACCAGGATCCGGGCGAGCTGGCCGGAGATGGTGCGCGGCCGGATCAGCCCGGCGCCGGCCCGCTGCCCTCGAGCGCCGCCGTCCGATCGGGTTCCGGTCGGGTTCGGCCGGGAACGTGCACGCACACCTACTCCTTGGCAATGCCACCGCAACGTCGGTCACGGTGGCTCACGGAAAGTCAGGTGCAAACTTGCACTCCGCGCAGTGCGCGGTCAATTCGGAACGGTGTAAAGCAGCAATTCGTGCACTGATCTAAACATGCCGGAAATCCAGCGGGCTTTGTGTAGCCGAATGCTCACAGCCGCACCGGCGGCGAGTTGGTCGGCCGGTTCACTGCTGGATACATACAGGTCACCAGAGAGCGTGACACACAGCACATTTGATGCGACCGATCAGAAGCCGAAATTCGAATGCTCGACATCACTACCGGTTGCGACGATGTCACGCAAATCGGGAAGCGAAGTCGTATCGATCAATTCGCGTTACCGAACGGGATTCGCGAGAATTACTCGCCGCCGAGAATTCCCAGCACCTGATCGGAGTAGAAGAACGGCTCGAGCCGTTCCCTGATCAGCCCGGCCAGCACACCGTTGCGCTTGGCCGCCTCGATGACAGCCGGCCCGTAGCGCAGGATCTCGGCACTGATGTCGTCGGCGTCGAGGCCGAGTTCGGGCAGCATCGCCGAGAGCGTGTGGTCGCTGTACCTGGCATAGAACACCTCGACGCACTCGCGCACGAGCAGGCCGAAGTACTCCTTCTCCCTGGTCGTCACCGCGATCTCGTAGCAGATCTGGACCAGCTCGTTGAGGTCCTTCTGGGTGAGGTATTCGCGCAGGCCCGCGACGGGTTCGTCGGCATGCAGGTCCCAGAACTCCATCGCCGCCGAGTGCACGGGCGCGTCGCGCAGCATGTCGCGGATGGCGTTGTTGGTGCGCTTGAGCGCGAACAGCGCGCCCTTGCCCGCGAGGTCACCGACGAAGGTGCTGTCGGCGGCGACCTTCTTGGCCCGGTTGGCAGCGGACTGACCCAGCGACATCAGCGAGGAGACGCCCGGAATCTTCTCGGCGCGCTCGCGATTGGCCTGCACGAAATCGCCGATCAGCTTGTCGACGAAACGCGAGGCGACCGTGGCGACGAGCGGGCTCTCGGTGAGCCGGTCCAGGATCCGCTCCTGGGCCTGGTGCATGCCGAAGATCTTCTCCAGCAACGCTTCCACCGGTTCGCGGTCGACGACGTCGCCGAGGGTGTATTCGGTGTTCGAGGCGATGTGGTCGTAGATGGCGTCGGAGAAGATGCCGACGGTATCGGCGATCACGGGGCTGCCGCCGATGCGGTCGAACACGGTGGCCACCGTCTGCTCGCCCTGTTCCAGGGAGACCACGTCACCGAACCTGATCGTCTCGCCGACGGCCAGCACGGCCGCCACGTCGCGGGCGATCACCTCGGCGAACCGTTCACCGGTCACCTCGGCGAGCAGGAATTCCACCTGCGCATCGAGCAGTCGGTCGGCGATCTGGCGCGCCTGCGTCATCTGTGTGTCCACCCATCACGGTCGTTGCTGGAGGGGAGGACGCGTGGCTACTTCTCGCCGGAATCGTTGCCCTGCACCGATTTCCGGATCTGATCCAGCCGCTCACGCGCGGCTTTCTCCCGCGCCTCCCATTGCTCGTCGACGCTGCGACCCGCGGGAGTCTGCCGGTCGAGCTCGTCCATTCCCTGCGCGGTGCCGAAACGCTGCTCGACCTTATCCCGAACCGAGTCGAATGTCGGCACTCCGGAAGTGGAATATCCGCCGGTGGCGGTGGGTGCGCCCGTCACCGGTAGCCCGGACGGTACCGGCGGTACCGGCATCGCGCCTCCGACCTGCCCGGATGCGACGGGCACCACATCCGCGTCGATGACGTTCGTGTCCAGAGTCACAGGTGATCCGGTTTCGGCATGACCGATCTCAGCCTGGGCCAGTGCGGCGGCGACCGCGCCGAGCCCGGGGCGTCCGGCGACCGCGGCGCGCAGCACCGACACCAGCTCGCCGTCGGGCAGCGCAGCCAGGCGGCCGAGGAGTTCGCTCGTTTCGCTCATACCGCCAGGCTACGCAGAATCAGCGACCCCCGGCGACGACCGGGCTGCGGCGTTATCGAGCCGCCCAGTCGGCGATGATCTTCGGCCACTGGGCGCCGAGCGTGTCGATCACATCGTTGTGACCCGCGCCGGGGACCACGATCAGCTGTTTCGGTTCCCGCGCCGCCGCGTACAGGCGTTCGGCGTGGCGCAGCGGGAGGAGTTCGTCGCGGTCACCGTGCATCATCAGGACCGGGACGCGCAGGTTCGCGATGTGCCGCAGGCTCGGATAGGCGTTCGGGATCAGCGGCGCGGGCAGGAACGGGTAGACCGAGCGGGCGGCGGCGCGCATGCCGCTGAACGTCGACATGAGGATCATGCCCGCGGGCGGATACTCGCCCGCCAATTCGAGCAATACCCCGCCACCGAGGGATTTGCCCAGGTAGTAGACCCGCTCGGGATCGACTTCGGGTTGCTCGAGCAGGGCCTGGCGGGCGGCTCTGGCGTCGAGGTAGGTGCCCTGTTCGCTCGGCGTGCCCGTGCTGTGGCCGAAGCCGCGGTAGTCGAAGGCGAGCACGTCGAAGCCGGCGCCGACCAGCAGCGCGATGATCGAGACGCGGTCGCCGATGGTGCCCGCGTTGCCGTGCGCGTAGAGGATGTGACCGCGGGAGCGCTCGGCCCGCACGAACCAGCCGTGCACATCGAAACCATCGGCGGTGCGCATGGTCAGATCGCGATATTCCAGGCCGAGCGCCGCCGGGGTCTGGGCGAGGTGCTTGTCGGGGTGGTAGACCAGCGCGTTGAGCACGCGCGTCGCGGGATGCCGGATCACTTGCCGCGGCCCGCCTGGAAGCCGAAGTCCCAGTTGTACAGGCGGGCGATCTCCACGACACCGCCGCCCGGTTGACCGGCGGGCGGGCGGACGAAGCTGCCCTCGCGGCGCACCACGAACTCGCCGTCGACATTCTCCAGCGCGAACAGCACCGCGTCGCGGGAGTTGTCGGTGCAGCCGTCGAGCGTCATCTCGATGGGCGCGGAATTCACCGTGTTCAGGGTGACGGTGGCGTGCACATTACGGAAATCGCTGGCGCCGTCGTAGATCGAGGCGAACACGAGGATGCGGCGGATGAACTGGGTGCAGTCGAGATTGACCGACAGGTTCTCGCCGGTGATGCTGGCGCCGGTGCGGTCGTCCTGATCGAGGTGGATGAACGGCGGTTCGTAGAGAGCGCCGAAGCGGCGGTCGAGGGCGCGCACGGAACCGATCGCGCCGTTGACCAATTCGAAGAAGCAGCACAGGTCGAGGTCGATGTTCTTGCCGCGGAGTTTCCCGAAGAGGCGGCCGGTGGCGGCCATCGAGGTCCAATTGAGGTTCACGCGCATGACGCCGCCGGTGGCGCCGTGTTTCGTCAGGGAGACCGACGGGGCCTCTTTGGTGAGCGACACCTTGGCGAGGTCGACCGGTGGTGGTGGCGGGGCGAACTGGGGGTTCTGCTGGGGTGGGATGCCTGGCTGGTTCGGCGGCGGCGCGTACTGCGGCTGCTGCTGATTCGGCGGGAACGCGGGGGTCGGCGGGCTGGGCGGCGGGGTGTGGGGCCGGTTCGGCTGCGGCGCGGGAATGAAGGGCTGTGTCGGTGGGGCGTACGACTGTTGCGGAGCCGGCCGGCCCGAAGCGAACGGCGGCGGGGGTGCGGGTGGTGCGACGGGAGGCGCGGGGGCGTCGTCGACGGAGATGCCGAAATCGGTAGCGAGTCCGGCCAATCCGCTGTCATACCCCTGGCCGACCGCACGGAACTTCCACGCACCCTGGCGGCGGTACAGCTCGCCGAGCACGAACGCGGTTTCCGTGGTCGCCCCGCTGCTGTCGAACCGCGCGACCTCGGCGCCGTTCGCGGTGTCGATCACCCGGATGTAGAGCCCGTGGAACTGGCCGAAGGTCCCCCCGTCGGCGGACGCGGCGAGCACGATCGTCTCGATCTGCGGCTCGACCTGCCCGAGATTCACCGAGAGCGCGTCGACCACGGTGTGCCCCTGCTGTTTTCCTTCGTGCCGCACCGCCCCCGAGGGGTGCACGGCCTGGTTGTAGAACACGAAGTCGTCATCGGAGCGCACTTTCGCCCCGGCGAGCAACAGCGCGGACGCGTCGGCATCGGGCACACCCTGCCCCGACTGCCAACCCAATTCGACCCGGACCGCGGAGGCAGGCACCGCGACATTGGCACCTTTCATCATCGACACCCGTCCAACCTATCCCGCCCTGACTCCGCCCCCAACCGGTCGCCCCTGCTCCCCGCCCGCCGGACAGGTGGAATCACCGCGGCGACACGACGAAGGCCGCCCGGCACAACCGGGCGGCCTTCGGGTATCGGTGCGGATCAGCCGCGCAGTTCTGCGCCGACCGCGGTGGTGGCCGAGGCGACGGCGGCGTCGCGGGCGGCGCTGGCCTCGTCTTCGGTGAGGGTGCGGTCGGGCGCGCGGAAGCGCAGGGCGTAGGTGAGGGATTTGCGGCCCTCGCCGGCTTGGGCGCCTTCGTAGACGTCGAACAGGGCGATGCTCTCGAGCAGGTCGCCGCCGCCGGTGCGAAGCGCGGTTTCCACCTGCGCGGCCGGGACGGTCTTCTCGACGCTGATCGATACGTCCTGCAGGACCGCCGGGAACGCCGAGATCGTCGGCGCGGGCAGGGATTCGCTCAGCGGCAGGGCGTCGAGGTCCACTTCCAGCGCGCAGGTGCGCGGCGGCAGACCGGCGCGCTCCAGGACGGCGGGGTGGAGTTCGCCCGCGTGACCGACGACCACACCGTCGACGAGCAGTTCCGCGCAGCGACCGGGGTGCCACGGGAGGTAGGCCGCGGCCCGGCGTTCGATGACGACACCCGCCGCGTCGGCGATGTCGTCGACCAGCGCGAACGCATCGGCCGCCTCGGCCGGACGGCCCGGTCCCCACGGCCCGCGCGGGTCGTGCTTACCGCTGAGCACCGCGGCGATGTGCACCGGCTGGGCGGGCAGCGACGCTTTGAGCTCGGCGATCTGTTCGTCGGTGGGACGACGGTCCACCGGCAACGCCTCGACCGAGTGGGTCTGCGCGCCGGGCTGCACCACCTGGGCGATGCCGTAGATGGTCAGGTCGCGCGCACCGCGAGAGATGTTGCGGGCGGCCACTTCCAGCAGACCCGGCAGCAACGTGGTCGCCAGTTCGGGGCGGTCGCTGTCCAGGGGATTGAGGACGCGGGTGGTATTGCGGCGCGGGTCGTCGGCGTCGAGCCCCCACACCTCGAACACGCCACCGGGCAGGAAGGCGGGCGGCGGCACCTCGACGGCACCGGCGAAGGCCAGCGCCCGGCTCACCGCACGACGACGCCGCTGTTGCGCGGTCAGACCGCGACCGCCGGGCGCGGTCGGCAGCACGGACGGGATCTGCTCGAGGCCCTCCAGCCGCAGGACCTCTTCGACCAGGTCAGCGGGCTGCGAGAGATCGGGGCGCCAGCTCGGCGGGGTCACCAGCAGCTGGGTCTTGCCCGCGTCGTTGACCTCGATCTCGACGCCCGCGCCGATCTGGGCCAGCCTGCGCACGGAGGTGCCCGCCGGGTAGGTGACGCCGGCGACGCGGTCGGGCAGGTCGATGTCCATCGCGATCGGCGCGACCGGCTCCAGGGGCACCCGGATGTCGGTGAGCGCGGATTCGATGGTGCCGCCGGTGATGTCGGCGAGCAGGGTCGCGGCGCGGTCGAGCGCGGCGATGTTGATCTCGGGATCGACGACCCGTTCGTAGCGCTTGCCCGCCTCCGAGGAGAGCTTGTGACGGCGCGAGGTCCGGTACACCCGCAGCGGATTCCAGACGGCTGCTTCCAGGACCACATCGGTGGTCTCGGCGCCGACCTCGGTGCTCGCACCGCCCATGACACCGGCGAGGGAGATGACGCCGGAATCATCGGCGATCACCACGTCCTCGGCGTCGAGGGTGCGCTCGGTGTCGTCGAGGGTGCGCAGAGTCTCGCCCTTGTGCGCCGAGCGAACCACCAGGCCGCCGTGCAGCTTCGCGGCGTCGAAGGCGTGCAGCGGCTGACCGAGTTCGAGCATCACGTAGTTGGTGACGTCGACAGCCGGGGAGATCGGCCGCATACCCGACAGCATCAGCCTGCGCTGCAACCACAGCGGGCTCACCGCGTTCGGGTTCATCCCGGTCACGCGGCGCACGCCGAAGCGGGTGCAATCCGCATCGTCTTCCAGGCGAACGGGCCAGGCCTGGTCGTCGGCCTCCGGCAGCGTGCGCACGGCGGGATCGGCGTATTCGAGGTCGAACCCGCAGGCCAGCTCGCGGGCCAGGCCGCGCACCGAGAAGCAGTAGCCACGATCGGGGGTGATGTTGAGTTCGATGATCGTGTCATCGGTGCCGAGCAGCACGTTCGCGTCGTCGCCGGGCTGCGCGGAACCGGGCTCGAGCACCAGGATGCCGTCGTGATCCTTGCCGATGCCGAGTTCGGCGACCGAGCAGATCATGCCGTTGGAGGTGTGACCGTAGGTCTTGCGCGAGGAGATCTTGAACCCGCCGGGCAGCTCGCCACCGGGCAGCACGACGACAACGAGGTCGCCGACCGCGAAATTGCGCGCGCCACAGACGATTTCCTGCAACTCGGGGTTGCCGACGTCGACCTTGCAGAAGCGGATCGGCTTCTTGAACTCGGTCAGTTCGGTGATCTCGGCGACGCGGCCGACGACCAGCGGCTTGTCGATGTCACCGCCGATGGGCTCGAGCTTGTCGACCTCTTCGACTTCCAGACCCACCCGGACGAAGCCCGCGTCGAGCTCTTCCGCCGACACCGACCACTCGGGGGTGGTGCGCTGCAGGATCTCGGTCAGCCAGGACTGTGCTACTCGCACTTGACGTTTCGCTCTCTCTCTAAGACCGGATACCGAAGGGCAGGGTGAACCGCACGTCACCCTCGACGATGTCGCGCATGTCGGCGATGGTGGTCTGGAACTGCAGGGTGCGCTCCATGCCCATGCCGAACGCGAACCCGGAATACACCTCGGGATCGATACCGCTGGCGATCAGGACCTTCGGGTTGACCATGCCGCAGCCGCCCCACTCGATCCAGCCCGCGCCGCCCTTCTTGTTCGGGAACCACACGTCGACCTCGGCCGACGGCTCGGTGAAGGGGAAGTAGTTGGGGCGCATGCGAGTACGGGTCTCGGGGCCGAACATGGCCTGGGCGAACGCGTCGAGGACACCGCGCAGGTGCGCCATGGTCAGGCCCTTGTCGATCGCCAAACCCTCCACCTGCGAGAACACCGGGGTGTGGGTGGCGTCGAGCTCGTCGGTGCGGAAGGTGCGACCGGGGCACGCGACATAGATCGGCACCTCGCGCTCGAGCATGGACCGCACCTGCACCGGGGAGGTGTGCGTGCGCAGCACCTGGCGCGAACCCTCCGGGGCGATGTGGAAGGTGTCCTGCATGGTGCGCGCCGGGTGGTCGGGCAGGAAGTTCAGCGCGTCGAAGTTGAAGTGCTCGGTCTCCACCTCGGGACCCTCGGCGACCTCCCAGCCCATGCCGACGAAGAAGTCGGCGATCTGCTCGGAGATGACGGTGATCGGGTGCCGGGCGCCCACGGGCTGACGACGGGCGGGCAGCGTGACGTCGATCTTCTCGGAGATGAGCACCGCCTGATCGCGCTCCGCCAAGAGCGCGGCACGGCGCGCCTCGAACGCGTCCGACACCCGCTTACGCGCGACGTTGACCCGCTTACCGGCCTCGGCCTTCTCCTCCTTGGGCACACTGCCCAGCCCACGTTGCGCGAGCGCGATCGGCGACTTACCGCCGATGAAGTCGGTCTTGGCGACCGCCAGCGCATCCAGGTCAGCCGCCGCGGCAAACGCCTTCTCGGCCTCCGCCGCCGCTGCCGCGAGTGCCTCCTCGGTCAAAGAGGCGTTTTGCTCGACTCCACTGTTGTCGTCGGCCACGATCTTCTCGACTCTCCCCTGGGGATCGGTTCGCGGGCGCGTCATTGCCATCCCGCATCGGTGCTGCGTAAATCCTATGGGATGGGGTTGACGCGATTCATCCGGATTACTCGCGACGCGATCAGCGCAGGTCGGCGGGGTCTCGAGGTGGACCGATCAGTGCACTCGAGGGCGCGGATCCACAGCGCAGGTCGCGCGAATTCTTCTAGCCGGTTCCGGCGCGCCGGTCACGACCGTCACCCACACAGCCCTCGAATGGGATCCCGCAATCGCGGGCTGACCGATCTGGTCGGGGGTCGTGGCGCGGCTACTCGTCGTATCGGGGCAGGCAGGCAGTGTCGAGGGACAACCCCAGGGGATCGAGGAGGCTGATCGGGTCGCCGTATATGCCTTCGATCAGTTCGGCGTAGCCGCCTGCGGCGGGACCGGCGAACAATGCCCAGCGGCCGACGCGAGGGTCGATGACGAGTAGGGCGCGCACGCCCGCCGCGGCGTACCAGCCGTTCTTGCCGTTGATCTGCGCCGCCCGCTCCGACTTCGCGATCACCTCGACGGCGAGTTCGACATCGAGGGGGTCGGCAAGCCAGTCATCGTCGGTGTCCCAGGTGTCAGGGAGGACGACCAAGTCGGGCGGCGTCGGGTGTTGTGCGCGAAATCGGCTGTTTCTCAGGGCAATCGGAAAGCAGTCCGAATTCGAGGGAACCGAATGGGATCGGGGCGCGTCCAAATGAGCAAACACACCAGCGTGTTCGACTCGAGAACAGGACGACTCGATGGCTGAACAGACCGGCGATCCGACGTCTCCGCGGGGGCGGCGTGCTCGACTCACCGCTCCGGGGAGCGGGCTTGCGTTGTGTGGCTTCGGGATTCGGCCCGTGGGGCGGCGTCCGTTCCCGCGTGTGGCGGGGTTGTGCGCGCACCGGCCAGAACAGCAGGCGGCGCCCGAGCAGGGCCAGCACCCGGACAGTGTCGGATGACGGGGCCGAACGGCCGTCGGGTCACGTCGGCCGGCGCACTGCCCTACGTTCGATTCCAGGCTGCGCAGCCCAATCGACACGGTCGACATCCGGGCGTGTTCGGCCTGGTGAACGGGCTGTGGGCCGCAGGGCACCTGAGTGCCCGGGAGGTGCGGTTTCGCCGTGACGGCAACGACTGGTTCAGCGAGAATCTGACGAATCCGAGTGATGTCGACCCGGGGGTGTACGACCGCGCACGGCATCCGGGTGCCGCCTCGTGGTTCAAGGCGAGCGCGGTGTCGATGATCGAGCGGGTCGAGGGATACCTCGCGATCCTCGACGCGCACGGCGTCGGGTGGGAGCGGCTGGACTCCGCCGCACCGGGCACCATCATCTATGCCGATGCCGAGCAGGTGGTTGTCGTGCCGTTCGGCGACAACCACCTGCTCAGGGAACCGATCAGCGGCTATTCCGCGGGCTGAGTGTGCCGGGGCAGGAACGCTGCCACCACCGCCGCGCAGGCGACCAGGGCGGCGCCGACCCACACCGCGGGGACGAGGCCGTCCACGTAGGCCTGGGGGTCGGTGTAGGAGCCGTGAGAGGCGAAGACCGAGGCCAGGACGGCGATGCCCATGGCGACGCCTACTTCGCGAACGGTGCTGCTGATGCCCGACGCCATGCCCTGGTCGGCGGGGGAAGCGCTGGCCATGACGATGGTGGACGAGGGCGCGAAGGTGAGGCCCATGCCGATACCGCCGAGGACGAACGGGGCGACGAAGGCGAGATAGGGGACGTCGGCGGTGGTGATCATCGCCATCCAGCCGAGCGAGACAGCCAGGCAGAGCTGGCCGATCGCGATGAGGGTGCGGGCACCGACGCGGTCGACGATCAGGCCGGCCAGCGGTGCGACGACCATCGGGACCATCGTCCACGGCATCGTGCGGATGCCCGACTCCAGCGGTGAGTAGCCCTGGACCACCTGGAAGAACTGGGCGAGCAGGAAGATCGAGCCGAAGACGCCGGACGAGAACCCGAAGGACACGATGAAGCTCAGGCTCAGGCCGCGGGATTTGAACATGCGCAGCGGGAGCATCGGATCGGTGGCGTAGGTTTCCCAGACGACGAACGCGACGAGCAGCACGGCGCCGCCGATCAGCGCGGTGAGGACCTGCGGTGCGGTCCAGCCGTCATCGGCGCCGTGGATGACACCCCAGACCAGTGCCAGCACGCCGCCGGCCGAGAGCAGCACGCCCAAGTAGTCGAGTTTCCGTGCGGCGCCCCGTGATTCGGACAGCATGCGGGCAGCGAAGGGCAGCGCCAGCAGCCCGATCGGGACGTTGAGCCAGAAGATCCACTGCCAGTTCAGGCCGTCGACCACCGCACCGCCGACGACCGGCCCGACCGCGACGCCAAGGCCGGCGATGCCGCCCCAGATGCCGATCGCGGCGCTGCGCATCTTCGCGGGTACCGCGGCGGCCAGCAAAGTGAGCGACAGCGGCATGACGGCCGCACCACCGACGCCCTGCACCGCACGGGCGGCGATGAGCATCCACGGCTCGGTGGCCAGCGCGCACGCCGCGGAAGCGACGACGAAGATGCCGATTCCGGCCAGGAAGACCCGGCGCCGGCCGATCCGGTCGCCCAGGGCCGACGCCGACAGCAGCAGCGCGGCGAAGGACAGCGTGTAGGCGTTGATGAACCATTGCAGGTCCGACAGCGACGCTCCCAGTTCGGTTTTGATCACCGGGAGGGCGTTCGTCACGACGAGGTTGTCCAGCGTGACCATGAACATCGGAATGCCGACGGCGGCGATCACCGCGCCGAGCGGCTTGTTCTTCGCCCCGGAGTTCGGTGGCGTCACGGCGGCTCGCGCGTCGCCGGATTCGAGTGTCTGCGTCATGCCAAGCCCTTGGTTGTTATTGACTGATAACTTCTCCGCTTATCGTTATGCATCGACTGATAACATGTCAAGAGGCATTCGAACGAGGAGGCAGTGACGCCCATGACGAGAACCCGGATGACCGCGTCCGAGCGCAGCGCCCAGGTGCTCGAAGCCGCGATCCATGCCTTTGCCGAAACTGGCTATGCCGCAACGAAAACCGACGAGATCGCCAGACTGGCGGGAGTGTCGCAGCCCTATGTGATCCGCCTGTTCGGAACCAAGCAGCAGCTGTTCATCGCCTGCCTGCTGGAGGTGTGCACGCGCATCGAGCAGGTGTTCCGTGACGCCGAGATCGCCCCCGACGCCGACACCGCGGAGGCATTGCGCGCCCTCGGACACGCATTCGATGTCTTCCTGGCCGAACGCGAACTCCCCCTCGTGCTGCTGCACGGCGCCGCCGCCAGCGCGGATCCGGCGATCGGCGACCACATGCGAGAGCGATTCGGGCGCATCTATCGCCTGATCGGCGAACTCACCGGCGCCGACACACTGGAATCGCGCCGCTTCGTCGCCACCGGCATGCTGCTCACCATCATGACCGCGATGCAGGTCGCGGGCAGCGACGCGATCACACTCCCCTGGGCCACCGAAATCCTCACCGACCTGCGCAGTGCCACCACCCCTTCGTGCTGAGACCGGTCAGCCCGCGAGCAGCACGGGCCAGTTCTGCGCCTCGGCCCAGTCCCTGAACGAATGCCAGGCGATGTCGGGGTACGCACGACGCAGACCGTCGACATCGACGTCGAGGCCGACGGTGGCGAAGTAGTCGAACATGGCGGCCAGATCCTCGGAGTGGCCGCGAACGTAGTCGAGCGGGACTTCGCGGTGCGCGATCGGACGGTCGAGGGCGACAGCCAGGGCGGCGGCGAGCCGATCCGGGGTGAGCTCGTCGGCGGCGATGTCGATGCGGCGACCCGCGAACTCGGCGCGGCGATCGAGGACGAGCGCGGCGAAGGCGCCGATGTCCTCGGCACAGATCAGCGTGAGCGGCCGATCGGCGGGCATCGGCCAGGCGAAGGTGCCGTCACGGAGGCCGTCGAGGGTCCAGCCGGTGGCGTAGTTGTCCATGAAGGCGGCGGGCGCGATGACGGTCCACGGGACGCCGCTCGCCCGCAGATGCTCTTCGATCGCGAATTTGCTGTCGTAGTGCGGGATTCCGGTGGCGCGGTCGGCATGCGCGGCGGAGGTGAAGACGATGTGGCCGACATGTGCGGCACCGGCGGCATCGACGAGGGTGACGCCGTGGCGGGTTTCGGCGGTGGTGTCGGTGCCGAACGGCGTGGTCACGGCGAAGAGGGAGTCGACACCGGCCAGGGCGACACCGAGGGAGCCACGGTCGTCGAAGTCGGCGTAGTGGATCTCGGCGCCGAGATCGCGCAACGCCACCGCGGCGGGGCTGTCGGGAAATCGGGTGAGCGCGCGGACACGGTGACCCATGGCGAGCAGGGCGCGAGCGGTGGCGCCGCCCTGCGCGCCGGTGGCACCGGCCACGGCGATGGTGAGCATGATGTTTCCTCCGGTATGATTTGCTGTGTGGAACATTAACTGTGCCATGCAGCAATATATCCGTTTTAACTGCGTCGCGCAGCTGATAAGGAGTGTGATCCGGATTACAGAGCAGAGTCGACGTGCCCGCTACGCGGAGTTGTCGCGCGTCTCACGGCAGTACATGGCCTCGTATGTCCTGTTCAATCAGGCTGTCGCCGACCATCTGGGCCTGCACCCCACCGATCTGCAATGTCTGAGCCTGCTCACCGCGGAGCCGCAGCCACTCACCGTCAAACAGATCGCCGACATGACCGGACTCACCACCGGCTCCGCCACCCGATTGGTCGACCGGCTCGAACGCGACGGCTATGTGGTGCGCGAACCCGACGCCGAGGACCGCCGTCGAGTGCTGGTCTCCCCCGTGCCCGATCGCGTCGCCCGCGTCACCGCCGTATGGGACGACCTCGGTGAGGGCTGGGAAGCGTTACTCGACACCCATACCGAGGACGAGCTCTCGGTGATCACCGAACACATGCGCAAGGCCGAGCAGCTCAGCCACACCCAGATCGACTATCTCCGGGGCCGGGCCGCACCGGCGTGAGAACTACGTCGCGTGCTGGACGCGGGCGCTCGCGTAGAGGCAGATAGCCGCTGCCGCAGCCAGATTCAGGCTTTCGGCGCGGCCGTGGATGGGGATGCGGATGCGGTGATCGGCGCGGGCGGCGACGGCGGGGTCGAGTCCGTGGGCCTCGTTGCCGAAGAGCCAGGCGACCGGTCCGCGCAGGATGTCGTCGGCGGCGTCGAGGTCGACTTCGCCGTTGGCGGCGGTCGCGAGGATCGTCACGCCCGCGGCGGAGATCGCATCGAGGGTCGCGGTGATGTCGCGGCTGCGGGCCACGGGGACGTGGAAGAGGCTGCCCGCGCTGGCGCGCACGCATTTGCCGTTGTGCGGGTCGACGGTCTCGCCCGCCAGCACCACCCCGTCGGCGCCGACCGCATCGGCGACCCGGATCAGGGTGCCCGCGTTGCCGGGTTCGGCGATCTCCACGGGGACGGCGAGCATCCGTGGGCCACCATCGAGAATCTCACCGAGCGGCACGTCGACGAGTTCGCACACCGCGACCAGGCCGGGCGCGGTGACGGTTTCACCGAGATGTTCGGCGGCGCGATCGCTGACCAAGGTGGTGCGGACGCCGTCGGCGGTGGCACCGGCGATCAGCGCGTTCTCACGACCGGCGGCCGCGAGCGAATAGAAGATCTCCCGGACGCGGCCGGTCTCCAGAGCGGCGGACACCGCGTTGGCCCCCTCGGCGAGGAAAAGGCCGGATTTGCGGCGCTGGGCCGCACGCTGGAGCTTGACAGCGGAAACGACCCGCGGATTGCGCTCGGAGAGCGCGTCCACGGGCCGTTCCGACAGATCGCTGTGTGTTGTCAAGCTCAGGCAGCGGTGGCCGGGGCGTTGACGTCGGCCGGCAGCGCGGCCTTGGCGACAGCCACCAGGCCGGCGAAGGCCTCGGCGTCCGAGACCGCGAGCTCGGCGAGGATCTTGCGGTCCACCTCGACACCAGCGGCCTTGAGGCCCTGGATGAAGCGGTTGTAGGTGATGTCGTTCAGACGCGCGGCGGCGTTGATACGAGCAATCCACAGCTTGCGGAAGTCACCCTTGCGCGCCTTGCGGTCACGGTAGGCGTAGGTCAGCGAGTGGAGCTGCTGTTCCTTGGCCTTGCGGTACAGGCGCGAACGCTGGCCCCGGTAGCCCTTGGAGGCCTCGAGGATGGAACGGCGCTTCTTCTGAGCGTTGACGGCCCTTTTGACGCGTGCCACTTTGGTAGTCCTTGATCATCTGGGGGCGCGGCGGCGCCCGAATTCGGTAGTTGTCGGCGTCCGGTTATCCCGGCCGCGGAATCGTCGGGTTGCGACGGTCCGGCTGACCCGAAGGTCAGGCGAGACCGAGCAGCCGCTTCACGCGGGGGACGTCGACGGAAGCGACGGACTCCGTGCCTTCCAGACGACGAGTCCGGCGAGAGGACTTGTGCTCCAGGAGGTGGCGACGGTTCGCCTGCTCGCGAAGCAGCTTGCCCCGGCCGGTCACCTTGAATCGCTTCTTGGCGCCGCTGTGGGTCTTGTTCTTCGGCATGGATTCCTCTATCTAGTCGTTGAAATCGTTTACTGCGGGTCGGCCGGCGCAGCCTGCTCGGCAGGCGCGGCCTGCTCGACCGGTGCGGCCGGTTCGACCGGCGCGGCCGGGTCTGCGCTCGCGGGACCGGTCGGCAGCGGCTGGCGTGTCGCCGCCGGCGCCGAAGAGTCCTGCTGGGCCTTCACCCGCGTCTTCGCGCCCTTGTGGGGAGCGAGGACCATGGTCATGTTGCGGCCGTCCTGCTTGGCCGAGGTCTCGACGAACCCGAGATCGGCCACATCGGAGCCCAGACGCTGGAGCAACCGGAAGCCGAGTTCGGGACGCGACTGCTCACGACCGCGGAACATGATCGTGACCTTGACCTTGGACCCGGCTTCGAGGAAGCGAACCACGTTGCGCTTCTTGGTCTCGTAGTCGTGGTCGTCGATCTTCGGACGGAGCTTCTGCTCCTTGATCACGGTCTGGACCTGGTTCTTACGGGACTCGCGCGCCTTCTGCGCGGTCTCGTACTTGAACTTGCCGTAGTCCATGATCTTGCAGACCGGCGGACGGGCATCGGGTGCTACCTCGACGAGGTCGAGGTCGGCTTCGAGCGCGACGCGTAGTGCATCTTCAACACGCACGATCCCAACCTGTTCGCCGCCGGGTCCGATGAGACGAACCTCGGGAACACGGATGCGATCGTTGATGCGGGTCTCAGTGCTGATGGGGCCTCCTAGGTCAAGCGGTGTCGTCTTAACGACCGCACGCAATAACTGCAACCCCTGTTTCAACACGAAAGCCCCGCTGCGGTATTTCTCCGCCACGGGGCCCGATGTCGACCGATCGCCCACAGCCGAAGCCCTCACAGGCTCGGTTGTCGACCCCCGCGTGCCAGGCACACGGGAAACCCACCACAATGAGCGGGTGACCGGGACCGTTTATCCGAACGATTGCTCGCCGGTAACGGTGGGAGTCGGGCTCCACTTATCTGCCCCACGGATGCATGACACATCCAGGGGCGGTCGTCAGCGAAGAGCTTAGCATGGCGTTGGGCTATGACCGAATCGCACCTGGCCCGAGCATCCGGAATCAGGCTCGCTATAGCCTGATCAGCATGACTGACGAGCTCGATCCTCCTGTGCGCGACCTGGCCGACATCCCCGCTGTCGAGGTGATCAGCCGGGCCGCCGTGATGCTGATGAGTTCGGCCGCGGAGAAGCTGGGCCTGGCAGGCGAGAACCCGGATTCGGGCGCGGGCGTCGACCTCGACGAGGCGCGCCGGGTGATCACCGCACTGGCCGGACTGGTCACGGCATCGGTGGAGTACCTCGGCCCGCACGCGGGCCCGATCCGCGAGGGTTTGCAGGCGCTGCAGCGCGCGTTCCGCGAGGCATCCTCGGTACCGGACGCGCCGGGCACGGGACCGGGCGAGAAGTACACCGGCCCGGTGCACTGACGGTCCGCACAACGAAAAGATCCGCCGGCGCAGTGCGTCGGCGGATCTTTTCTGTGCTGCGAGCGAACGTCGCGACTCAGACCACGGGGGTCGGAGTGGGACCGCCGGGGGTGACCGAGACGGCCGAGCCGGAGGAGATCATGTTGGCGAGTGCGGTGAGCAGCGCCGCGCTTCCGGTATCCATTACAGGCGTTCCTTTCGAATCCAGGTCAGACGGTCGGCTTGGTGGGCTCGTAAGCCAACGATGACCCGCCGGCGAGGAAACCGAGAATCTGGGCGATGAGCGCCGTGGTGGCTTCATCCATGAGGACGTTCCTTTCGAACTACACGACGATCGAGCCGTCGACAAACCGCTACTACCCGGCATTCCGGGGACGGTGAGGCGAATGTTACCCACGGCTGTTTCACTTCGTGGCGCTTTCGGAAAGTCCCTGCCGGAACGTCTCGAGAGGACGGTAGCCCGGCTCAGCGCAGCGCGGCCGCCTTTCGCGCCAACCGCTTGGCCGCAGTCGTCTCCGCCGGCGCCTTCTTCGCCGCGGGGGCAGCTTTCTTGGCCGCTTTCTTCGCGGCGGGCTTCTTCGGCGCGGGCGCTGCCAGCACCTCCTTCAGGAACTGACCGGTGTAGCTGTCCGACACCCCGGCGATGTCCTCCGGTGTACCGGTGGCGACCACCGTACCGCCGCCCGAACCGCCCTCGGGGCCCATGTCGACGACCCAGTCGGCGGTCTTGATGACGTCGAGGTTGTGCTCGATGACGATCACCGTGTTGCCCTTGTCGACCAGTCCGTTGATCACCTTGAGCAGTTTGCGGATGTCTTCGAAGTGCAGGCCGGTGGTCGGCTCGTCGAGGATGTAGACCGTCCGCCCCATGGACCGTTTCTGCAGCTCGGCGGCCAGCTTCACGCGCTGGGCCTCACCGCCGGACAGGGTCGGCGCACTCTGGCCCAGACGCACGTAACCCAGGCCGACCTCGACGAGGGTCTTGAGATAGCGGTGGATCGAGGTGATCGCCTCGAAGAAGTCGGCCGCCTCGTCGATCGGCATGTCGAGGACTTCGGCGATGGTCTTGCCCTTGTAGTGCACCTCGAGGGTTTCCCGGTTGTACCGAGCGCCGTGGCAGACCTCGCACGGGACGTACACATCGGGCAGGAAGTTCATCTCGATCTTGAGCGTGCCGTCGCCCGAGCAGGCCTCGCAGCGGCCGCCCTTGACATTGAACGAGAACCGCCCGGGCTGGTAGCCGCGCACCTTGGCCTCGGTGGTGGAGGCGAACAGGGTGCGGATCTTGTCGAAGACGCCGGTGTAGGTGGCCGGGTTCGAGCGCGGGGTGCGCCCGATCGGCGACTGATCGACCTGCACCAGCTTGTCGAGGTTGTCGAGACCGTTGATCCTGGTGTGCCGACCCGGCACCTGGCGGGCGCCGTTGAGCTTGTTCGCGAGAACGGTGGCCAGGATGTCGTTGACCAGGGTCGACTTGCCCGAACCGGAGACACCGGTGACCGCGGTGAGTACACCCAGCGGGAACGCCACGTCGACATTCTGCAAATTGTGTTCGGTGGCGCCCACGACGGTGAGCTTGCGCTTCTTGTCGATCGCGCGCCGCACCAGCGGCAGCTCGATCTGCTCGCGGCCGGAAAGGTAAGCGCCGGTGAGCGATTCGGGCTCGGTCAGCAGCTCCTCATAGGGGCCGCTGTGCACCACGCGACCACCGTGCTCGCCCGCGAGGGGGCCGATGTCGACCACCCAGTCCGAGGCGCGGATGGTGTCCTCGTCGTGCTCGACGACGATCAGCGTGTTGCCCAGCTTCTTCAACCGCAGCAGCGTCTCGATGAGCCTGCGGTTGTCGCGCTGGTGCAGGCCGATCGACGGCTCGTCGAGAACGTAGAGGACACCGACCAGCCCGGATCCGATCTGGGTGGCCAGCCGGATGCGCTGGGCCTCACCGCCGGACAGGGTCGCGGCGGCCCGCGACAGCGTCAGGTACTCCAGGCCGACGTCGAGCAGGAAGCCGAGCCGGGCCTGGATCTCCTTGAGCACCTGACCGGCGATCGCGGTCTCACGCTCCCCCAGCGTGAGCGCGTTCAGGAACTGCGCGCAGTCACCGATGGACAGCTCACTGACCTCGGCGATCGACTTGTCGGTGCCGTCCGAGGCCAAGGTGACGGCCAGGATCTCCGGGCGCAGCCGGGAGCCGTTGCAGACCGGGCACGCCACATCGCGCATGTACCCGTCGTAGTGCTCTTTCATCTGCTCGGACTCGGTGTTCTCCATGCGCCGCTGCAGAAACGGCATCACGCCTTCGAAATCGGCGTAATAGGAGCGCTTGCGGCCGTAGCGGTTGGTGTAGGACACGTGCACCTGGTCGGAGCTGCCTTCCAGCACCGCCTTGCGTGCCTTCGCGGGCAGATCGCGCCACGGGGTGTCCATCGAGAAGCCGACCGCCTCGGCCAGCCCGGAGAGCAATCGGTTGAAGTACTCGGCGGTCTGCCCGCGCGACCACGGGGCGATCGCGCCGTCGGCCAGGCTCAGGTCGGGGTCGGGCACCACCAGTTCCGGGTCGACTTCCTTGCGGATGCCGAGGCCGGTGCAGTCGGGGCAGGCGCCGTAGGGCGAGTTGAAGGAGAACGAGCGGGGCTCGAGGTCCTCGATGTCGAGGGGGTGGCCGTTGGGGCAGGCCAGGCGTTCGGAGAAGCGGCGTTCCCGGTCGTGGGCGTGCTCGTCGCGGTCGACGAAATCGAGCACCACGATGCCGTCGGCCAGGCGCAGCGCGGTCTCGATCGAGTCGGTGAGGCGCTGCTTGGAGGCGGCCTTGACCGAGAGACGGTCGACGACCACCTCGACGTCGTGCTTCTCCTGCTTCTTCAGCTTCGGCGGATCGGTGAGCGGATACACCACGCCGTCCACCCGCACGCGCGAGTAGCCCTGGGTCTTGAGCTGGTCGAACAGGTCGACGAACTCGCCCTTGCGGGTGCGCACCACGGGCGCCAGCACCTGGAACTTGAGACCGTCGTCCATGGCGAGTACCTGGTCGACGATCTGCTGCGGGCTCTGCTTCTCGATCAGCTCGTGGCAGACCGGGCAGTGCGGCGTGCCCGCGCGGGCGTAGAGCAGGCGCAGGTAGTCGTAGACCTCGGTGATGGTGCCGACCGTGGACCGCGGGTTGCGGTTGGTCGACTTCTGGTCGATCGACACCGCGGGCGAGAGCCCCTCGATGAAGTCGACATCGGGCTTGTCCATCTGCCCGAGGAACTGACGCGCGTAGGCCGACAGCGATTCGACGTAGCGACGCTGCCCCTCGGCGAAGATCGTGTCGAACGCCAAGCTCGACTTCCCGGAACCGGACAGACCGGTGAACACGATCAGGCTGTCGCGCGGCAAATCCAGGTCTACACCTTTCAGGTTGTGTTCCCGAGCTCCGCGCACAGTGAGGCGTTCCGCCACCTGGTGAATCCCTTCTCCATCGTCATCCGCCGACCGGACATAATCCCCCGCTGACAATGCTAGGCGTGGGGTCCGACAAGTTTCGGTGTGCGACCGCGCGGACCCGTCGGCCGGGCGCGCTGCGCAGGGGACGTGACATATCTCGTTCGCCGACCGGCCCCGCAACCGACAGGCGCGGATTATGTTGGAACACAAGGGTGGATCGTTCGACATGATGAAGGAGCCGGCGTGCTCGAGGTGTTCCTGGTCGACGACCACGAGATCGTGCGGCGCGGATTGATCGACCTGCTCGAAGGTGATCCAGAACTCACTGTGATCGGTCAGGCAGGCGGCGTCGCCGAGGCGATGGTGCGCATCCGCGAGGCCCGCCCCGATGTCGCGGTCCTCGACGTGCGGTTACCCGACGGCAACGGCATCGAGCTGTGCCGCAACCTGCTGGCCGAATTCGACGACCTGCACTGCCTGATCCTGACCTCGTTCTCCGACGAGCACGCCATGCTCGACGCCATTCTGGCCGGCGCCAGCGGATATGTGGTGAAGAACATCGACGGGATGAAACTGGCCGACGCGATCAAGCAGGTGGGCGCGGGCCACTCGCTGCTCGATACCCGCGCCGCCGACGCCCTGCGCGCCCGGCTGCGCCGCAGCGCCGAACCCTCCGGGCCGCTGGCCGGGCTCACCGACCAGGAACGCCGGCTGCTCGAACTGCTCGGTGAGGGTCTGACCAACCGCCAGATCGCCGCGCGCATGTTCCTCGCGGAGAAGACGGTCAAGAACTACGTCTCGCGACTGCTGGCGAAACTGGGGGTCGAACGCCGCACCCAGGCGGCCGTCCTGGCGACGAAGCTCCGTGAGCCGTGACGGTTCAGGACGGGACGACGATGGTGAGGTTGCCGTCGTAGCGGCGGTAGAGCAGGTTGCCGCGGCCGGTGTGGCTGTCGGTGAAGAACAGGTAGGGCAGCCCGGCGGCGCACAGCGCGTCGGAGGCCTCGTCCTCGGCGAAGACGGGAGCCGCGTCCTGCACCACCCGGACCGGCATCGCGCTCGCGGTCAACGGCAGCTCGGCCGAGGAGTCCGCCGCGGCGGTGAGCCGCTGCCTGGCCAGCGCGACGCCGTGCGGGTCGGCCCACGTGACGATGGCGTCCTCACCGGTATCGGCGTCGGTGAACAGGTAGGCGTCGTAGTCCATCGCGTCCAGGACGGTGCTGGCTTCCAGCGGCGTACCGGTCATCAGGGCACAGTCCTTGCGGCGGATGATCGGCCGCGTCTCGGTGATCTGCGCCAGCGGCCGACGGGCCGGGTCGGGCCACGCGCCGCGCGCTTCCTTGCCCGCGCGGCGGGCGAGCTGACGGTCGAGCCGTTCGGCGGCGAAGGTGACCGCGAAACCGCCGGGGCCGGTGACCTGGACACGGGTGAAGGTGTCGTTGGTACGGATGTTGGCCTGCACCAGGGTCGGCTCGTCGTACCCCTGCGGCGCGGTGACACGCACCCTGGCCGGACTGTCGAGATGATGCCTGCGCATCACGCGGGTGATGGCGCGAACAGCACGGGTGACGTCCTGGGCCGGCACTTCGCCACGCGTGGTCACGGCGAGCTCCGGGTCCGCGGCGGTCGTCCAGTGCTGGGTGCTCGACAACGAATTCATCATGTGCCCCACTTCTCGATCCCAATTCCCGGTGCCCAATGCCACCACTACCGCCGGTGCGAGTGAAGGGCCGAAAGTCCCCTCATTGCGGACTAGACTTTGCTTCGACTCACTCGAGGAGCTGCGAAGACGGGGTACTGCGATGGCGAACGACGGTCGGGGCGGCCGCTATTCGGCTGACCAGACGGTGTCGCGGCAGATGTTGCGCAGCCTGCTCGGCGAGGTCGCCGATCGGGTCGAAGTGATGATCGGTTCGCGCGATCGGATGGACGGCCTCGTCGAGGCCATGCTCACGGTCACCGCGGGTCTGGACCTGGACGAAACCCTGCGCACCATCGTGCGGACCGCGATGAACCTGGTCGACGCCCGCTACGGCGCGCTGGCGGTGCGCGGCCACGATCAGCAGGTCGCGCAGTTCATCGACGAGGGCATGCCGGATCAGATCCGCGACCGGATCGAGCGATTACCCGCGGGCCACGGCGTACTCGGCGCGGTGTTCGCGCACAAGGCGCCGCTGCGGCTGGCCGATCTCACCCAGCACGAATCCTCGATCGGGTTTCCGGCGGGACATCCGCCGATGCACACGTTCCTCGGTGTGCCCGTACGCATTCGGGACGAGGTGTTCGGCAGTCTCTATCTGACCGAGAAGTCCGACGGTCAGCCGTTCACCGAGGAAGACGAAGTCCTGGTGCTGGCGCTGGCGGCCGCCGCGGGGATCGCGGTCGACAACGCGCGCCTCTACGAGCAGGCACGCACCAGGCAGGCGTGGATCGAGGCGACCCGCGATATCGCGACGGAATTCCTGGCCGGTACCGAATCCGATCGGGTGCTCGGCCATGTGGTCGATCACGCGCGCGGGCTCACCGGATCGCATCAGGCGTTCCTCGCCTCGGTGCCGGTGCCCGACGAATTGCCCGGCGAGATCAGCGAATTGGTGGTCACCCAGTGGACCGGCCCCGATGCGGGTCAGGACTGGCAGACCATCCCGATCGCGGGGACGGTGGTGGGCGACGCCTTCAGCAGACGCACACCGCTGCGCTTCGACGACGTGTCGAAGGTGACACTGGGCGTCGAGTTCCCCGTGGCCGAATTGCCCGGCGCCGGACCGGCTCTCGTGCTGCCGCTGTGCACCCCCGATGCCACCCTCGGCGTCCTGGTGACGTTCCGGCCGCCGGGTTTCGCGCCGTATTCCGACGAGATGCTCGAGCTGACGGCGGCCTTCTGCGATCAGGCCGCGCTGGCGGTGCGGCTGGCCGATGCGCAGCAGCGGATGCGCGAACTCGACCTCGTCGCCGACCGCGACCGGATCGCGCGCGATCTGCACGACCATGTGATCCAGCGCCTGTTCGCGATCGGTCTCACCGTGCAGGCGACCCTGCCCAAGGCGGTGGTGCCCGAAGTGCGGCAACGGCTTTCGACGGTGATCATGGATCTGCAGGAGGTGGTGCAGGAGATCCGCACCTCCATCTTCGATCTGCACGCCAGCGGCTCCGGTCACAGCGAAGGGCTGCAGCAGCGCCTCGAGGTGGCGATCCGGCGCCAGACCTCCGACATCGCCCTGCGCGCGACGATCCAGGTGTCGGGCCCGCTGTCGGTACTCGATCCGCAGCTGGCCGACCACGCCGAGGCGGTGGTGCGCGAGGCGGTGAGCAACGCGGTGCGCCATTCCGGTGCCGACACCGTCGCCATCGTGATCGAGGTGGCCGACGATCTGGTGATCACGGTGTCCGACAACGGCTGGGGAATTCCGAACCACGTCATCCGCAGCGGGCTGCGCAATCTCGAGCAGCGCGCGCAGGAGGCGAGCGGGTATTTCGAGGTCGGTCCGGCGAAACGCCCCGACGCCGACGGCAACCACCCCGAGATGCCTGGCACACAGCTGCGCTGGGCGGTGCCACTGCCCCAGGATGCGCCGACGACCGGCGGGTTCGCCCTCGCCGCCGGACCCGAGACGGGCGAGGACTGAGTCAGGCCGCGGCCAGGACCACGGCGGCGTTGTTGCCACCCATTCCCAGCGACAGTTTCAGCGTCGGGCCGTCGAGCAGCGGGGTCGGGCCGTTGAGCAGCCGCGGGTGCGCGGGCGCCACAGTCGGCGCCGACGCGACGATGCCGCGCTCGTAGGACAGGGCGATCGCGGCGACTTCGACCGCCGCGCAGGCGCCTTGACAGTGCCCGGTGAGCGGTTTGAGCGCGGCGACGGCGGGCCGGTCGTCGAAGACCGTGCGCAGCACGTCGCGTTCGGCGGCATCGCACTGCCTGGTTCCGGTGCCGTGCGCGTTGTAGTACGCCAGGTCGCCGGCGTCGATCCCCGCGTCGGCCAGTGCGCGCCGGACACACGCGATGATCTGGGCGTGGCTGGGATCGACCGAGACGACATGGAAGGCGTCGTTGGTCATCGCGCCGCCGAGCAGCCGCGCGTAGGGCCGCTCGACCGCGTCGGTGAGCAGCAGCGCCACCGACGCCTCGGCCATGGTGAAACCGAGGGTGCCCTCCTGAAAGGGCCTGCAGGCGGTGAACGGGTCGGCATCGGCGATCGCCGCACCCAGACCGACGAAATGTTCGAGCATGTCCGGCGTGGCCGACAGGTCGGTCGTGATGCACAACACATCGTCGACCAGACCCGCGTCACGCCACATCTTCGCCGTCAGCAACGCGACATTGCCCGAACTGCACGCCGCCGACACGTTCATCGCGGGCCCGTGGAAACCGAACTCCTGCATCACCACCGAAATGGGTGTCGACGGCAGCATCCGCAGATAGTCGCGTGAGCGCCGGTGGCCCTCGTCACGACGGTAGAAATCGCGCCAATCGGCGACATCGCCCAGCGTGAACGCGTGCACGAGGCCGACGGTGCGTCCCTCCCGGCGCCACCCGCGTTCCTGCGCGTCGGCGACCGCCTCGGCGGCCGCGGCGAACACGGCACGCCCGAACAGACCGGTTCCGTAGGCCACGTCACCACCGTCGGGAATCAGCCCGACCCAGGCGTGCTGATCACGTCCGGGCCCGTAACCGGGGTACAAACGGGCTGCCGGTTTGCACCCCAACAATCCCTGCCACAGGAATTCCCGACCCCACCCGTAACCGGAGACAACACCCATGCCGGCGATCGACATAGAATCGAGGCGGTGGGTCATGCCGCCCGTGAGCACATCCAGTGTCACATCGCTCCTCGCGGATCTTCATGAAGGATCACCAGACTAGTCCGGTATGCCGTTCGCAGACCAGGCCGAGATCGGGGGTTTCGCAGTGGGAGAAGGAAGGACCGACGCGGCGAGCGCCGAGCAGCTCGCGCAGCGCTACCGGTCGCTGGTCGAACACACTCCCGATGCCATCTGTGTGCACGAGTCGGGGACGATCGTCTACGTCAATCCGGCGATGGTTCGCCTGCTCGGTGCCCGTTCGGCCGACGACCTGCTCGGCTTGTCGATCACCGTTTTCGTCCATCCCGATTCCATCGCCCCGATGCTCGAGCGGATCGACCAGCTCACCGCCGAGGGATCGGCCTCGCCGCCCACCGACATGGATCTCGTCCGGGTGGACGGGCGCACGGTGCCGGTGCAGACCGTGTCGGTGCTCACGGTGTGGCAGGAGAAGCTCGCGTTCCAGGTGGTCGTGCACGATCTGACGGCCCAACGCGCCGCGGAGGCGTCGGCGCGGCAGGCGGAGGCGTATTTCACCACCGTGGTGTCGCAGCTGGAAGAAGGCGTGCTCGTCGTCGATCGGCGCGGTCGCCTCGAATCGATCAACCCCGCAGGCAAACGCATACTCGGCATCGCTGCGGAGGCCGAGCCGGTACTCGGACTGCACATCGACGAACTGCCCATGAAGATGCTCGACCGTGACGGCCGGCCACTCGCGCCCGACCAGCATCCGATGGCGCGCACCCTCGCGACGGGAGAGGCGGTGACCCAGTTCATCTTCGGGGTCGAGCGCACCGACGGGCAGCTGGTATGGCTGTCGTGCAACTGCCGATTACTCAATCCGGACAGCCCGGAGTCGGCGGGGGTGTCCTCGTTCGCCGACATCACCGCGTTCCGGGCCAGCAAGCGCCAGCTCGAGTACCAGGCCACCCATGACGCGCTGACCGGGCTCGCGAATCGTTCCCTGATCCTGTCGCAGCTGTCGGCGGCGCTGGCCGACGACGGCGGCACTCTGATCACCACGGTGCTGTTCATCGACCTCGACGGCTTCAAAGCGATCAACGACACCCTTGGGCACGCCATCGGCGACACGGTATTGCAGATCGTGGCCCAGCGGTTGCAACAGGCGCTGCGCGCCGAAGACCTGGTCGGACGGCTGGGTGGCGACGAATTCCTGGTGCTGCTGGCCGGTCATCCGCAGCGTGCCGACCTGCCCGCCCTGGTAGAGCGCCTGCGCGTGAAGATGGCGGAACCGATCATCGCCAGCGGTCACCGTCTCGAGGTGAGCGCCTCGGTCGGCATCACCGAACTCGGCCCGCACGAACACCGCACGCCCGAAGCCGTCCTGCACGACGCCGACCTGGCGATGTACCGCGACAAGCCGTCGGCCCATCGTGAGCTCGGTCTCGGTCAGAATCGACGCTCGAACAACACCCACGCCTCCTGACAGACTGGTCGGCGTGATCGTCGAACACGCGCTGTTACCCGTTCGCCCCGGCGCCGCCGCCGCTTTCGAAGCGGCCTTCGCGCAGGCGTATCCGATCATCGCGGGAATGCCCGGTTTCGGTGGGTTGTCGTTGTCGCGCTGTGTCGAGCGGCCCGACTGCTTCCTGTTGCTGGTGCGCTGGGAGCAGCTGGCCGACCACACGGTGGGATTCCGTGAGTCACCGGAATATCAGCGCTGGCGTGCGCTGTTGCACCACTTCTACGAGCCTTTCCCGGTGGTCGAACACTTCACGCCGGTCCTCGGCGACGAAGTCTTCCCGGTCGCGGCGGCCCTGCCCGCGGACACGTAGACTCGACAACTCTGTTCTCAACGCGGTGACAAAGGAGTCCTGTTTTGCCCGACCGCCTCGCCGACGCCTCCCCGGCCGCGCACAACCGCGAAATCGAACAGGAGCAGCAGTACCTCTCGGTGCTCTACGACCGGCTCGACGGCATGCGCGACTACGCGCAGAACCGGCTCAAGACTGTGCTCCTCGAATCCGGTGGCACGCCGCAGGCGCGCAGTGAGCGCGAGTCCTTCACCCAGCTCTACAACGAGGACCTGTCCAAATACGACGCCGCCGAGCACGGTCTGTGCTTCGGCCGGATCGATCTGGAAGGCACCGAGGACGCGGCGCGCTACATCGGCAGGCTCGGCATCCTCGACGAGGACAACGACTACGAGCCGCTGCTGCTCGACTGGCGCGCTCCGCTGGCCCGTCCGTTCTACCTGGCCACCACCGCCAATCCCGAGAACGTCACCCGGCGCAGGCACATCCGCTCGCGCAACCGCGCGGTGACCGCGATCAACGACGAGTACCTCGATCTCGATGCCGCCGAACGCGACGGTGTGGTCGGCACCGACGACGGCGTCGGCGGCGAGAGCGCGCTGCTGTCGGCGCTCAACGCCGCCCGCACCGGGCACATGAACGACATCGTCGAGACGATCCAGAGCGAACAGGACGCGATCATCCGCTCCGAGCACAAGAGCGTGCTCGTGGTGCAGGGTGGGCCGGGCACCGGCAAGACCGCCGTCGCGCTGCATCGCGCGGCTTTCCTGCTCTACACCTATCGGCAGCAGCTGGCCAAGAGCGGCGTGCTGATCATCGGCCCGAACGCCACCTTCCTCGACTACATCGGCCAGGTGCTGCCCTCGCTCGGCGAGACCGGCGTGCTGCTGTCGACCATCGGCGACCTGTACCCGGGTGTGAAGGCGGTGCGCGAGGATTCGCTGCGCGCCGGGGAGATCAAGGGCTCCCTGGACATGCTCGAGGTGCTCAAGCAGGCGGTGCGCGACCGTCAGGAAGTGCCGTCGGAGCCGGTGCGCCTGGCGTTCGACGGCTATCCGGTGACTCTGGACCGCAAGATCGCGACCAGGGCGCGCGGACGGGCCCGTTCCTCGCGCCGCCCGCACAACCTGGCCAGGCCGATCTTCGCGTCCTCGGTGATCGACGCGCTCACCGACCAGCTCGCCGCCACGATGGGCGCCGACCTGTCCGGTGGCACGAGCCTGCTCAGCTCCGCCGACCTCAGCGAGATCGGCGACGAGATGCGGGCCGACCCGCACGTGCAGGCCGCGATCAGCGCGCTGTGGCCGGTGCTCTCGCCCCAGGAAGTGCTCGCCGACCTGCTCGCCGACCCGGCGCGGCTGGACCGTGCCGCCAAGACCCTGAGCCCCGACGACCGCGCCGAGCTGGTGCGCTCCGACGACGGCACCTTCGGCGCGGCCGACGCCCCGCTGCTCGACGAGCTGGCCGAGCTGCTCGGCGTCGACGACACCGAGGAACGCGAACGCTCGCGCCGCCGGTGGCGGGCCCAGATCGAGGAGGCCCAGGACGCCCTCGACATCCTCACCGGTTCCGCCCCGCAGGACATCGAGGACGAACTCGATCCCGAGATCCTGATGGCCTACGACCTGATCGACGCCTCCCAGCTGGCCCAGCGCCAGGAATTCGGCAACCGGCAGACCACCGCCGAACGCGCCGCGGGCGACCGGACCTGGACCTACGGTCACGTGATCGTCGACGAGGCACAGGAACTCTCGGAGATGGCGTGGCGAATGGTGATGCGACGCATCCCGAATCGCTGGATCACCGTCGTCGGCGACGTCGCCCAGACCGGTGATCCGGCCGGCGCGTCGTCCTGGCAGCGGGTGCTGGAACCGTATGTGGCACAGCGCTGGAGGCTCACCGAGCTCACGGTGAACTACCGCACTCCCGCCGAGATCATGGCGGTCGCGGCCGATGTGCTCGCCGAGATCGATCCGGGCACCAAGGTGCCGCGTTCGGTTCGCGAGACCGGCAATCCCCCACGCGCCTACCGGGTGCTGCCCGCCGACGTCGCGAGCGAGGTGGCGCGGTTGCTCGAGGCCGAGAACGGTCCGGGCACCTCCGCGGTCCTCGCTCCCGCCGCCTCGGTGCCCGAATTATCCTCGCTGGCAGGTGAATCCGTTCAGGTACTCACCGTGCACGATGCGAAGGGCCTCGAGTTCGACCGGGTGTACCTGGTCGAGCCGCAGGCGATCCTGGACGAGTCCCCGCGCGGCCTCAACGACCTCTACGTCGCATTGACCCGCGCGACCCAGCGACTGGCCGTGGTGCACACCGAGGACCTCCCCGCGGTGCTGTCCTCGTTGGGATAGGCGGCACCGGCCGGTGCCGCCTCACACGAGCAAGCCGGTGACCAGCGCCGCCAGCCCGGCGGCGTAGGTGCTCTCGGCGTCGAATTCGGTCCAGCGGGAACCGATCTCGGCCAGCCGGGGCAGCTGCTCGGGGTCCAGGTCGGCGAAGACCTCCGCGCGGTAGGTCGGCCCTTCCTCGGCGCGCCGCACCGCCCTGCCGGTGACGATCAGCTCGCCTGCCGTGTAGTGCCAGATGGCGCGGTACGCGGCCACCGCGCGCTCGACGGTGAGGCCCGCGGTGATCGCCGCGTCGATGATGGTCTCGGGAAACCACAGCGCCGAGCGGCCGAGCAGATCGCCGTCGGCGAGCACGTCCACGATCCAGGACTGGGCCGCGAGCGCGTCTCGCATCGCGGTGGCGGCCACCAGGATCCGCTGCCGCGGGTCGGCCGGGAGCTCGGGCCAGGCGATCGCGTCGGCGTAGTCGTCGAGCAGTAGCCGCAGCAGGTCCTGCTTGTCGCGGACGTGATGGTAGAGCGCCATCGGGGTGCAGCCGAGTTCGGTGGCGAGCCTGCGCATCGTCAGCTTCTCGACGCCGTCGGCGGCGATCACCCGGTGCGCCGACGCGACGATATCCGCGCGGGACATGCGCGCGGGTCTGCCCGTGCGCGCTGGTTGATCCGACTGCGAGGTGGGCATGGCCCCATCTTGCCCATGCGAAGCCCGGGTATGGACAAGGGGTCGCGGTGGAGTTAGTTTTTATACGTGTATAAAAACACTTCTCCTCCTCGTCCCGGTACCGCGCTGGTCGCGGTCGCCATCGCACAGTTCGTGATCGCCCTCGATATGGCCGTCGTGAACGTGGCGCTTCCTTCGATCGGCGACGCACTCGGCTTCGCACCGCTCGACCTGGCCTGGGTGGTGCACATCTACGCCCTGACCTTCGGCGGTTTCCTGCTGCTCGGCGGCAAGGCGTGTGATCTCTACGGGCGGCGCAGGCTGTTCGCGGGCGGGCTGCTCGTCTTCGCGATCGCCTCGCTCGCAGGCGGATTCGCGCAGGAGCCATGGCAACTGGTGGCCGCGCGCGCCGTGCAGGGCATCGGGGCCGCGGCCATCGCCCCGGCCACACTCGCCACACTCACCACAACGTTTCCCGAAGGGCCCGCCCGCGTCCGAGCGCTCGGCGTCTGGGGCGGGGTCAACGCCGCGGGTGGCGCGCTCGGTGTGCTCGTCGGCGGACTGCTCACCGAGTACGCGAATTGGCGCTGGGTGATGCTGGTCAATATCCCGATCGTCGCGATCGCGCTGCTCGCCTTGGCCAGAGGCGTACCCGCCGACGCACCGACGGGTACGCGGGCGCGGCTCGATATCGCCGGTGCGCTGCTGGCGACGGGCGGTATCGGACTACTCGTCACCGGCGTGATCCGCACCGATCACTACGGCTGGGCTTCTACCGAGACAGGCGTGACCCTCGCCGTAGCGGCAGGGTTCCTCGCGGGTTTCCTCGTGGTCGAGACCCGCTCGGCGAACCCGCTGTTGCGGCTGAGCCTTTTCACCAACCGCTGGGTGAGCGGCGCGAACCTGTTCGTCTTCTGCGCCGCCGCAGGCCAGTTCTCCGCCTTCTACCTGGTGTCGCTGTATATGCAGCAGGTGCTGCACATGAACGCGGGGGCCACCGGGGCCGCCTTCATCCCGTTCTCACTGTGCGTCATCGTCGGCACCCTCGCCGCCACCCGGATGGGCGCCCACTTCTCCCCCAGGCCATTGCTGGTCGGGGGCGGTCTACTCACCGCGGTCGGCATCGGCTGGTTCGCACTCATCAGTCCCGACGGCGATTTCGTCACCGACGTTCTCGGCCCGTCGATCGTCGGCGGCATCGGGCTCGGACTCTGCCTCGCCCCCGTCGCGGCGGCGGCCGTCAGCGGCGTGGCACCCGGTGAAGCCGGCATGGCCTCCGGCGCCTTCAACAGCGCCCGCCAACTCGGCGGCAGTGTCGGCGTCGCCGTACTGGCCACCCTCGCGGCGGGCCGCACCGGCGCGAGCGCCGATCCGGTCGCGCTCAACAACGGCTACGCCTTCGCGTTGGCGATCGCCGCTGCGCTGTTCGCCGCTGCCGCGGTAGTCGCGGCCACCGTCCTACCCACCCGGTTGGACCGCACCGAAAACCCGGTCCGCGAGGACATTCCCGCAGTGACCCCATGAAAGGAACTCCGATGACACCCATCGATCTGTTCGCCCGCGCGCTGCACTTCCAGCCACACGGCACGGTGCGATCGGGCGAGCGACGAATGGCCGACGCGTCAGGCGGCTGGCAACTGGCCACCTTCCACGTCGACACCGACGCCGACGTCCATGCCGACCACTGGGAGATACACCCGTCCAGTGAGGAAGCGGTGTGCTGCCTCGCCGGTTCGCTGCGGCTCTACCTGCGACCGGAGAGTCAGGGCGAGGCGGAAACCGCGGTGCGGCTCACGACAGGAACCGCGTTCATCGTGCCGCGCAACCGCTGGCACAGAATCGAACTCGACGAGCCGTCCGACATCATGTCGATCGGGCTGCGCGGCGGCACCCGGCAGGAGCCCGTCGCAGACTGAGTGGTGAGTACTGCCGAAAAAGGTCGAGGGCGCCGGTTTCCCGGTGCCCTCGACCTTTTTTCGTACTACCGCGAGTGAACTAGCGGACGGTGTGCACGATCAGCACGTCCGAACGGGACTTGCGGGCCACGTCCGAGGGGACGGAGCCGAGCAGGCGACCGGTGAGGGTGTTGAGGCCCCGGTTGCCGACGACGAGCAGGTCGGCGTCCACTTCGTTGACGAGGTCGAGCAGCGAATCGACCGGCTCGCCGACGATCGCGCGGTCGACGATGTTCTTCGCACCGGCGGCCAGGGCCTTTTCCCGGGCGACGTGCAGGATCTCGTTGGTCGGGGCCGAGCCACGGACCTGGTAGGCCTCGTCCTTGAGCACATCGGCGGCGGCGGCGACGTCGCGGTCCTCGGTCGGGAAGTAGGCGCAGGCCAGCACGAGAGTTGCCTCAGCGTCCCCGGCGAGCGCCGCGGCCTTCTCCACCGCCACGTACGACGAATCCGAGCCATCAGTACCGACGACAATGGTCCGGTAGGCGGTCATCTCTCCTCCAACTTGGTCGGTGCCAGCACCGAACCACTCGGGAATCGAGCGTCAGCGCGGCAATTGGCTCGACCCTAACGCCAAATCAGGCCGATTTATCAGAAATCGCAACAGATCACACCGGGAGTGTTGGCGTTCCTGCCCGATGTCACGGTGGCCTTCGCAACAGTCGAGAAGATTCACCTGCGGCAACAAGACCGCGGTTCGAAGAAATTGTGGCCTATCACAACACGATCAACGACATAGTGCGGCTGGGACTTTGATCACATCAACCGGAGAAACTGGGGAACCCACAGGCCGCGCTTCCGGTGCCGGTATTCGCCGCCACGGTCACCGTGGCGGGGGTGATCCACCAGCTGTTGAGATAGCTGTCGACTTTCGCTGTCAGCTGGTGCGCGCCGGCGGCGGCGGGACGCCAGGAGGTCTTGGTCTCGCCGATCGCCGGGATCGTGACCGTGTCGATCACGTCACCGTTGTCATAGAAGGTCACCGGTGCGCCCGCGTGGCCCGAGCTGTAGCCGACGACGTTGACCGCGACCACCGTGTAGGAACAGCCGACCTTCGGATCGGCGCTCGACACGCTGACCCGCTGGCCATCCGAGATGTCCGCGTGCGCGCCCGGCGCGAGCAGAGCCGTGGCGGCCAGCGCGGTCGCGAGGGCGGCACCGAGACGGGCGGTCCGGTCGAATGATGTTGTCACTGTTGATGTCCTGACTTCTCCACGCAGCAACGGCCGCTGCGAATGCGGTGACACTATCGACGAACACCGCCGTTCCAAGGTGGAATGTCCATATTTCAGACCCCCCACTTCTCGGGTCTGGACGCACCCGATCAGCGCGCCGTGGGGACAGCGCTCACCGTCTGTGCGCTGCGCGCGTATTCCGTCGGTGACATCCCGATCTCGGCGGTGAATTCGCGGCTGAAATGCGCCTGGTCGAAATAGCCGAGCTGGGCCGCGAGTACCGCGAGATCAGGGCGGCCGTGCGCGAGCAGGTCGGCGGCGTCCTGCAACCTGAACCGGCACAGTACCCATTTCGGGCCTGCCCCGACATAGCGGCGGAACAGGCGTTGCAGGGTGCGGATCGGGACGGCGAAACGATCGGTGACCTGGTCGACCCTGGTCAGCTCCGGATCGGTCGCCATGGCGGTGACGATGCGGGTCACCAGCGCGTAGTGCGGATCGTCGGTGCGGCCACGGCCCGCGAAGAACTCCTCGACGATGTCGCGTCGGCGTTCGTCGGACTGTTCGGCCAGCACTCGGTCGGCCAGGCCCGCGGCCTCGGGCAACACCGCGCTCAGCGGGGCCGAATCATCGCGCAGCGCGCCGACATCCATGCCGGTGAAGGCACCGAATCCGCCGGGGGCGAACCGGATGCCGAAGGTCTCGCCTTCCCCGGCGAGCTCGCGCACGTACTTCGTCGTGCACACCCCGGTGACGAAGCCGCCGGTGCGGGTGGTGCTGCGTTCGAAGGTGACGTTCACGCACGGGAACGACAGCACCTGCGCCGAATAGCTGGGCCGACCACGCAGATCCCACCGCACCACCCAGTACCGGTCCGCGAACTCGGCCAGCGCGGGCCCGACCCCCAGCCGGTTCAGCGACCGGTGCCTCGCCTGCTCCTCCGGGTGCAGGATTCCTTTCACATCACCGGGATCCGGCGCCGCTGTCATCACCGGCCGATCTGTCGCGTTCTTACAAGACGGGCCGTCGGCCGCGGAGCAGGATCGTAGTCATGACCAATCCCGTTGCGCCCATTCCGGAGGGCTACCACTCCATCACCTGTTTCCTGGCCGTGCCGGACGGAAACGCGGCCATCGACTTCTACACCGCGGTCTTCGAGGCGAAGGTGCTCAGCCGCGCCGATCTGCCCGACGGCCAGCCCGCGCACGCCGAACTGCTCATCGGGGATTCCACCCTGCAGCTCGGGATGCCCATCCCCGACAACAATGTTCGCGCCCCCGAGGACTGGGTGCACACCTCGGTGGTGCACTACTGCCCCGACGTGGACGCGGTGATCGCCCGCGCGCTCTCCCATGGCGCCCGCAGCGCGGAGGAGCCGCAGACCTTCGTCACCGGGGATCGCTTCGGCGTGGTGATCGACCCCTTCGGCCACCGCTGGGCGGTGATCACCCGCGTCGAGGACGTCTCGAAGGAAGAGGCCGACCGCCGTGTCGCCGCGTGGATGGCCGAGCAGGCGTAGCGGCTCGCCAGGCCGGGCCCTCGACCGCAGAGGCCTCGCCTCCGAGCAGCACGTGCGCGATCGGTCGCGCAGCTCGGGGGCGGGGTCGCCCGGCGGCCGTGGCATCGGCATGATCAGGAGAGCCCCGCGGCATCCATCCCGCGCAGCTCCTTCTTCAGGTCGGCGATCTCGTCACGCAACCGGCCCGCCAGCTCGAACTGCAATTCGCGGGCCGCGTTCATCATCTGCGCGGTGAGTTCGGTGACCAGGGCGGCCAATTCGGCACGTGGCATCGACTTCACATCGCGTTCGGCGTAGATGCCCGAGCTGGCGCGGCCCGGTTCGCCCTGAGCACGCCTGCCGCGGCTGGCATTGCGGCCCGATCCGCCGACGGCCACCTCGTCCTCGGCCTCGGTGTACACCTGATCCAGGATGTCGGCGATCTTCTTGCGCAGCGGCTGCGGGTCGAGGCCGTTCTCGGTGTTGTAGGCGATCTGCTTGGCACGGCGGCGATCGGTCTCCTCGATCGCGTGCTGCATCGAGTCGGTGATCTTGTCCGCGTACATGTGCACTTCGCCGGACACGTTGCGCGCCGCGCGGCCGATGGTCTGGATGAGGCTGGTGCTCGACCGCAGGAAGCCTTCCTTGTCGGCGTCGAGGATCGCGACCAGCGACACTTCGGGCAGGTCGAGGCCCTCACGCAGCAGGTTGATGCCGACGAGCACGTCGTACTCGCCCAGGCGTAGCTGCCGGAGCAGTTCGACGCGCCGCAGCGTGTCGATCTCGGAGTGCAGGTAGCGGACCTTCACACCGAGGCCGAGCAGGTAGTCGGTGAGGTCTTCGGACATCTTCTTGGTGAGTGTGGTGACCAGGACCCGCTCGTTGCGCTCCGAACGCTCGCGGATCTCGTGCACCAGGTCGTCGATCTGCCCCTTGGTGGGCTTGACCACGACCTTCGGATCGACCAGGCCGGTCGGGCGGATGACCTGCTCGACCACCTCACCGCCGACCTGACCCAGCTCGTAGTTGCCCGGTGTCGCCGACAGATACACCGCCTGACCGATTCGCCCGGCGAACTCCTCCCAGGTCAGCGGCCGGTTGTCGACCGCCGACGGCAACCGGAAACCGAAATCGACGAGATTGCGCTTACGCGACATGTCACCTTCGAACATGCCGCCGATCTGCGGCACCGTGACGTGCGATTCGTCGATCACGAGCAGGAAGTCGTCGGGGAAGTAGTCGAGCAGCGTCGCAGGCGCCGAACCCGCCGGGCGCCCGTCGATGTGGCGCGAGTAGTTCTCGATGCCCGAGCAGAAGCCGACCTGACGGATCATCTCCAGGTCGTATTCGGTGCGCATGCGCAACCGCTGCGCCTCGAGCAATTTGCCCTGGCGCTCCAATTCCTCGAGCCGCGCGGCCAATTCGGCCTCGATGTCGCCGACCGCGCGCTCCATCCGCTCCGGACCGGCCACGTAGTGGGTGGCCGGGAAGATGCGCGCCGAATCGACCTGGCGCACCACGTCACCGGTGAGCGGGTGCAGGTAGTAGAGCGACTCGATCTCGTCACCGAAGAACTCGATGCGGATCGCCAGCTCCTCGTAGGACGGGATGATCTCGACGGTGTCGCCGCGTACCCGGAAGGAACCACGGGTGAACGACATGTCGTTGCGGGTGTATTGCACATCGACGAGCAGCCGCAGCAACGCGTCGCGGTCGATCTCGCCGCCGACCTCGAGCTGCACCGACCGGTCCAGATACGACTGCGGGGTGCCGAGACCGTAGATGCACGACACCGAGGCGACCACCACGACATCGCGACGCGAGAGCAGACTCGAGGTCGCCGAGTGCCGCAGCCGCTCGACGTCGTCGTTGATCGAGCTGTCCTTCTCGATGTAGGTGTCGGTCTGGGCGATGTACGCCTCGGGTTGGTAGTAGTCGTAGTACGAGACGAAGTATTCGACCGCGTTGTTGGGCAGCATCTCGCGCAGCTCGTTGGCCAGCTGCGCGGCCAGGGTCTTGTTCGGTGCCATCACCAGCGTGGGGCGCTGCAACTTCTCGATCAGCCAGGCGGTGGTCGCCGATTTACCGGTACCGGTGGCGCCGAGCAGGACGACGTCCTTCTCCCCCGCGTTCACCCGGCGCTCGAGCTCGGCGATGGCCGCGGGCTGGTCGCCGGCGGGCGAGTACTCGCTGACCACCTCGAATCGGGCGCCCGAGCGCTCGATCGTGCCGACGGGGCGGTGTTCGGAATGGGCGATCGGGTGACCCCGCTCTTCGTACCCTTCCGTCGGGATCTCGGTTGCGAATGCCATGGAACCAGCTTAGGCGCGACCACTGACACGTTTGCGCGCCAGCGAGCCACCGCCCGTCCGCCACACCCCGCGCCGCGCCGATCACCGGCGGTCGGGTCGTGGTCGTTCTGGTGAACTTCTGCTCATCGATATCGTCGCGGCACTGCGCGGCTGTGACGACAGCCACCGGCAAGCAAACCGTCCGCGACCCCCATTTCGCCTGGTCGGGGCGACCGCACACGAACGCGGCGAACGCCCGGCACTTCGCGCGATGTCCGAAAAGTCCCTTGCGCCAATGACATTCGACGATCGAGGCGCCGAATCGACCACGCCACAACTCCCGATGCGGGCGTACCCTGAGTTGATCATCGGACGTGGTGAAGGACAAGGCCATGAGCGTTCTACTTCCCCTGCTCGTCGCGGCTCCCGCGGTAACCGGATTCGCCGGCTATTTCGCCAGAGAGATACGCGGCCCGCACACACCGACCACCGTTTCCACGACCGTCTCACCGTCTGCCAGACCCCGGGTCGAATACTTCGACCTCGCCGAGCTGACCAGCACCGACGCCAAGGGCTACATCCGCCCGGTCGACCGGTACGAAGTGCAGCCGTGGGGCATCTATCTGGCCCGCATCCTCGACCGGCCGCACGGTCGCTACGAGGAGTCGTGGATGCTGCCAGGCCAGGCCATTCGCGCCACCATCAGCCACGACCGGCCCGGCCATCACCGCAGCCACGATTACGTGCTCGACATCATCGAGTGCGTCCAGGTCGGGCCGAAACGGTGGCGGACCACCGACTACTTCCTCGACATCGCGGTGCGGCGCGGCCGGTCCTCGACGTTGTCCGGGTCCAGCGAACTGCTCGCCGCGCACGCCGCCGGCCATGTCGGCACCGAGCACGCCGACCGGGCGTTCGAGGGTGCCGCGCGCGTGCTCGACGGGCTGGCGGCCAACGACCACGATGTCGAACAGTGGTTGCGGTCGCGGGAGATCACGCTGACCTGGATGTGACCGCCGACCCGGCGCGGGTCGGCACGCGCCGGTAGATTCTGCGCTCATGACGCAGGCATCCACCGTGCACGTGCATCCACCCAAGGTCGAGTACTTCGACATCGCGGCAGGCACGAACACCGATCCCAAAGGTTTCGTCCGGCCGGTGGAGATCTATCGGGTGGAGCCGTGGGGCCTGTACATGGGTCGCCACTCCGATCACGCGCACTTCCACTACCTGGAATCGTGGGTGCTGCCGGAGCTGTCGCTGCGGGCGTCGAAGCTGCACTACAACCCCGGCGTCGAGCAGTGGCAGGACATCTATGTCGATGTGGGCGCGTTCACCAGGGAGTCGCCGACGCTGTGGCGCTCGGTCGACCACTACCTCGACGTACTGGTCCGCACCCGGCGTGATGTCCGGCTCGTCGACGTCGACGAGCTGCTGGCCGCACACACCGACGGCCTGCTGGACGCCGCGCAGTGTCAGGCAGCGATCGAACACGCCACCGCGGCGATCGACGGGATCGCCGCGCACGGCTATTCACTCGAGGAATGGCTGAGCACCTTCGGGATGACCCTGACCTGGCGCCGAAACGACGAACCGCCCGGACCTCGGTAGGGGGTCCGGGCGGTGCGTGGAGTCGGTGTCAGCCGGCCGACAGGCTCGGGAACAGGTCCGCGAGGCCGCCGCCGCACGACGCGCTCCCGGTGCTGCCCGCCGCACCGACGGTGACGGTGATCGAGTCGCTGATCAGCAGCTGACGTGCCTCGAGCTTGTGCTGGCCCGCCGTGGTGGGCTTCCAGGTGATGCTCACGGTGCCCGAGAGCAGCGATGGCGACACCGGGCTGCCCGGAATATCCACGCCGTTGTCGGTGAACTTCACCGAGGTCAGCCGGTCGACCTCGACGCTGGCGGTCAGCTTGTAGCTGCAACCGACCTTGTGGTCGGTTCCGGCCACGCCGAGATTACCGACCCAGGCCGAGGCCTGTGGAGCGGCCAGCACGAGGCTGGCGGCGGCGGCGCCGAGTGCGGTGATGCCGAAGCCCGCACGGCCGAACTGACGGTGATGTGTTGTCATACGCGCTACAACTTCCCTGTGAATCGAGTCACCCTGTAGTGACTTCGCACAATTTACACAGCGCGAGACAGCGTGCGGACAGTTTCCGAAACATTGATGTTTAACAGATTGGCGCGCGGTTCACGCGCGGGCGGCGGCCCACTCGGTGACCACCGGATAGACCGCGTCGAACCACGGTTCCTTCACCACGTAGTAGGCATCACCGGCCGCGTCGCCGGTCAGACCCGCCGCCGCGAGTTCGGCTCCGCGCTTGACCGCCAGGTACTCCGACCGCGCGCTCTCGTTCGCGCGCAACCAGTCGCGCAGATCGAGCGCGAACCGCTGTCCGAGCGAATCCCGTACGCGCAGATGAATATTGGCCGGCCTTCCCGGATCGGCATTGCCGTGCAGGCGTTTTCCCCAGAGGGCGAGGTCGGTCCCCTCGGGATCGCCGTGGCTCGGTTTCGGATTGTCGTGCGTCACCTGGGGAGCGAGCGGGAACCCGGCGGCCGTCAAGGCATCCGTCAGCGATTCGGCCGTGGCCATGTCGGCCACCGTCACCTGGATGTCGATGATGTCCTTGGCGGGGAGTCCGTGCACCGCGGTGGATCCGACGTGATCGATGCGCACCGCCGACGCACCGCAGGCCAGGTGCAGCCGGGCGATGATCCTGCGCGCCTGCATATCCCATTCCGGGTCGGTGACGAGAACGTAGTCGGCGCGCGCCCGGATGCCCTCGCGCTGATTGCGCTCGAACGGCACCAGCCGTCGCGCCCACAGCTCACGGACCTGCGCCTCGACCACCTCCGGCGCACCGTTGTTGTCGAGCCACACATCGGCGACCGCGCGGCGCTGGTCGTCGGTGGCCTGGGCGGCGATCCTGACTCGCGCGTCGGCTTCGGCCACGCCGCGGTGTTCGACCAGCCTGCGCAGCCTGGTCTCCTCTTCTGCCCCGACCACCACGACGAGCTGCATCAGTGGCGCGAGCCCGTTCTCGACCAGGAGCGGAATATCCTGCACCACAACGGCATCGGTGGCCGCTTCGCCGATCAGATCAGCAGTACGGGCGCCGACCAGCGGATGGGTGATGGCGTTGAGCTTGCCCCGCGACACATCGTCGGCGAAGGCGACCGCGGCCAGCGCGGGCCGGTCCAAGCTGCCGTCGGGGCTCAGAATGCCCTCACCGAATTCCTCGACCAGCGCGGCCAGGCCCGGCGTACCGGGGGCGACGACCTCGCGCGCGATCGCGTCGGAGTCGATGAGCACCGCCCCGAGTTCGACCAGCGTCCGCGCCACTGTGGACTTACCCGCTCCCATGCCTCCGGTGAGGCCGATCCGCAACATGGGCCCAGTCTCGCATCCCGGCCGCCGCGCCGGGGCACCTCCTCCGACACGCCCATGCCCGGAGCGGCGGAAGATCCCGGGCCGGGCGCGTCGCGTGGATTAATCTTCCGCGCAGGCGAGAAGGCCGCACGACTACCGGAGGATGATCATGAGTACCAGGAACCACCGGGCGGCTCGCCACCGCCTCGGTATGCCCGGCGGTGTGCACTGCATCGAATTCCCCGCTGTTGCAGCGACTCTCGCCGAGTACCGGCGCTCCTGGTTCACTACCCTGCTCTCCCCCGCCAGACACAGCTTCGCCGCGATGCGCAAACGCCCGAGCATGGCCACCGGATACTGGTCGCCCGCCGCCGCGAGCTGACAGTGGGCCCGGCGCGATGCCGAGCCCACCCCCGCTCAGACGCCGACGAGACCGCTCGGCGCGCGCCGTGCCCCCGGCTGCTGCGCCGGCATCGCATTCGGCGGCACCGGGTACGGCACACCCTGTCCGAGGGTGCCCGCCGCGATATTCGGACCGCACTGCGCGATCGCCGCGTCGGCCTTGGGGCGCGGGTCGGGCAGCACCGGTTTCGCGGCATTCGGCGCCGCCGCGAAGTCGAACGTGGATGTCATATCGCCGGTGACGCCGCGTCGCCACGCGGTCAGGTTCGGCACGTCGACGCCGAATCTGGTTTCCAGCAAACGCAATTGGGACGTGTGGTCGAAGGTCTGCGAGGCGACCAACCCACCGCGGCTGTACGGCGAGATCACCATGCACGGCACCCGGTAACCCAGTCCGATCGGGCCGGTGATCCCACCCGCGGCGGGCACCCGATCCAGTGGCACCGTCAGGAATTCGCCCGCGGTGCCGGGCGGCGGGGTCGGCGGCGTGACGTGGTCGAAGAAGCCGCCGTTCTCGTCGTAGCTGATGATCAGCGCGGTCTTCTCCCACACCGCCGGATTCGAGGTGAGGATATCGAGGAGCCCCACGATGCCGAGCGCACCGAAAGCCGCGGGCAGCGCGGGGTGTTCGCAGTGCAGCAGCGACGGCACCACCCAGGACACCGCGGGCAGCGTGTTGTTGGCGACGTCGGCCTGGAAATCGTTCGGGTAGGTCGGTGCGATACCACGGCGCGCCAGTTCGGAATTCGGGTCGGCGGCCTGGGTGAAGCAGCCCATCATGCCGTCCAGGAGCATCGACGAGGCCGGGCCGACATCGCGATTGCTGTAGATCTTCCACGGCACCCCGCCCTCGGACAGGTTCTCCGGGTAGGTCCGCCAGCTGTAGACGTTCTTCGGAAGCAGGGTCGGCGTCTCCACCAGCGGACCGCCCGCCAGGCCGTCGGGGTCGATGCTCGCGCTCATCCAGTACAGCCGGTTGGGGTCGGTGGGACCGAGCACCGAGCAGTGGTAGTTGTCGCACAGCGTGAACGCCTGCGCGAGCTCGGTGTGGATCGGAATGTCTTCCGGTAGGTAGTAACCCATCGCCGCGGGCGCGTTCGCCGGCCCGACCGAGGCCACCGACATCGGCATCCAGCCGTCGTTGCGGCCGTTGTTGAATGCCTTGTGCATGCCCGGCCAGGTGTGGTCGGGGTCGTTGATGCACTCCCCGTCCAGCGTGGCGCCGCGGGTGGTGTCGAGCCGGAACGGTTCGACGAAACCGTCTGCGGTGGGCCCGATTCCGGGCGACCACCCGTACTGACGCCACGACGCGGAGGACTCACCGAACCCGCGCACCCCCGACAGGGTGCCGAAATAGTGGTCGAAGGACCGATTTTCCTGCATGAGCAAGACGAAGTGCTCGATATCGCCGAGCCCGCCCATGCCCACCGGATCGGCGGCGAAAGCTCGGTCGATAATCGGATTCGCCCAGGTGGCAAGCGTTCCCACCGCACCGGCGGCCATAGCCTTCGCAAGGAATTGTCGCCGGTTGAGACCGGCGAAGGGACCAGAACTCATCGGAGTGGAGCACCTTTCCCATAGGGGGATGGAGCAATCGCGCACACGCTACCCCACCTGGGAAAAGACCTACTCGCGCAATCCGAGTGAACGGACCAGATCGAGCATCTCGGCCCGGTAGAGCTTGTCCGGATGTTGCGCCCGAGGCCCGAGATGTCCGTAGATCTCCAGCGCCAGCAGCCCGTGCATGCGCCCCCACATCCGCAGCGCGAGAGCCAGTCCCGCGGGCGGCAGGTCGGGGAATTCGCCGCGCACGTGGTCGACGAGCGCGGGGTCGAAATCCGGCCACGCCGGTGCGCCGATGGTCTGCGAGGTCGCGGCATACGGCCAGGCCGCGGCTGCCAGACCGACCAATCCGCTGCACGCACGCAGTTCCGCCTCGTGCGCGGGACCGCTCGACGGCGGTTGATAGCCGAGAACTGGATCGCCGTAGATCAACTTGAACCCAGCGGGATTGGCGACCGCCCATTCCCGGACAGTCTCACCCCAGGCCATGATCCGACCGGCTGGATCGGTTTCGGGCACGGCATCGCGCGCGGCCTCTGCCCGGTCGACGAGCGAGGTGTAGACGTCGGCGATCAGCGTGGTGATCAGGTCGTCCCGAGCGGGAAAGTACCCGTACAGCGCCCCCGCGGTCATCCCCATCTCCCTGGCGATGGCCCGCAAGGAGATCGCGTCGGGACCGCCTTCGGCCAATAGCCGCAACGCGATCGCCTTGATCTCCGCTGTCGCTTCTTCGCGCAATCGCTCGCGCCGATTCCTCACCTCGACCACGGTTGACACCCTACAGCGTTCGTCTACTATCAGCCGTGTCATTACTGAACGGCGTGTAGTAATCGAACAGCGCTGAGGATTGAGGGCATTGTGGAAATCGGAGTATTCGGCGCCACCGGCGTCATCGGCTCCCGAGTGGTCGCCGAAGCACAGGATCGAGGGCACCGGGTCACAGCGTTCACCCGTGATTCCGCTCGTTTTCCCGCCGAGCGGGGCGACACGACGTGGCGAGCAGCCGATTGGCTCGACACCGACAGCATCGCCGCGGCGATCGCAGGGCTCGACGTGGTGATCAGCGCCGTCAACGCGGGGCACGGCATCGCCGACACCATCGCCAAGGCAGACAATTTCGTCGTCGGCGCGCGGGCGATGGTCGGTGCGCTGCAACAACATCCGGATATCCGGTTGATCGTCGTCGGCGGTGGCGGGAGCTTGGAGGTCGCCCCCGGCCTGCAATTGGTGGATACCCCGGACTTCACCAGGGTGCTCACCGAGGAACTGCGAGTACCGGCCGAGTACCGCGAGCCCGTGCTCGCCGGTCGCGATGCGCTCAACATCTATCGCCAGTCCAATCGGCACTGGACCTATCTGAGCCCGTCCTCGGGGCGTATCGAACCGGGCCCGCGCACCGGTCGCTACCGACTCGGCGGCGACCAACTTCTCGACTCCGACACCGATATCTCGGCCGAGGACCTCGCTGTCGCGCTCCTCGACGAGGTCGACAATCCGCGCCACCTTCAGCGTCGTTTCACCGTGGGCCGCTGAACAGGATCTGCCCAGGAAAGGCCGAAGGCCCCGGTCCATATGGACCGGGGCCTTCGGTAATGCGGGTGTTGATTCAGGCGTTTCCGCTGAATCAGGCGTTGCCGGAGAGCTTCTCCCGCAGAGCCGCGAGCTGGGCATCGCTGGCCAGCGAGCCGCCCGTGGACTCGGCCGGACCGGAGGTGGACGCAGCCGCGCTGCCACCGGTCTCGGAGGAGTAGTTGCCCGCGACGGGACCACCAGCGGCGGCCTCGGCGGCAGCGTCGGCTGCCATCTTCTCCATCTGGGCAGTGTGCATCTTGTGGCGACGCTCGGCCTCGGCGTAGCGGCCTTCCCACTCTTCACGCTGCTTGTCGAACCCGTCGAGCCATTCGTTGGTCTCGGGATCGAAGCCCTCGGGGAAGATGTAGTTGCCCGCATCGTCGTAGCTGTCGGCCATGCCGTACTTCGACGGGTCGAACTCGGCGTTGTAGTCCTCGTTCGCCTGCTTCAGCGACAGCGAGATCCGACGACGCTCGAGGTCGATGTCGATGACCTTGACCATGGCGTCGTCGCCGACGGCCACAACCTGGTCCGGGACCTCGACGTGGCGCTCGGCCAGCTCGGAGATGTGGACCAGGCCCTCGATGCCCTCTTCGACGCGCACGAAGGCACCGAAGGGAACCAGCTTGGTGACCTTGCCGGGCACGATCTGGCCGATGGCGTGGGTCCGGGCGAACTGACGCCACGGGTCTTCCTGAGTCGCCTTGAGCGACAGGGAGACGCGCTCGCGGTCCAGGTCGACGTCGAGAACCTCGACGGTGACCTCGTTGCCGACCTCGACAACCTCGGACGGGTGGTCGATGTGCTTCCAGGACAGCTCGGAGACGTGCACCAGGCCGTCGACGCCACCCAGGTCCACGAAGGCACCGAAGTTGACGATGGAGGACACGACGCCCTTGCGGACCTGGCCCTTCTGGAGCTGGTGCAGGAACTCGCTGCGGACCTCGGACTGGGTCTGCTCGAGCCAGGCGCGACGCGACAGGACCACGTTGTTGCGGTTCTTGTCGAGCTCGATGATCTTGGCCTCGATCTCCTTGCCGACGTACGGCTGGAGGTCGCGGACACGACGCATCTCGACGAGCGAGGCGGGCAGGAAGCCGCGGAGACCGATGTCGAGGATCAGGCCGCCCTTGACGACCTCGATGACGGTGCCCTTGACGGCCTCGTCCTTCTCCTTGAGCTCCTCGATCGTGCCCCACGCGCGCTCGTACTGCGCCCGCTTCTTCGACAGGATCAGGCGGCCTTCCTTGTCCTCCTTCGTGAGGACCAGGGCCTCGACCGCGTCGCCCACGGAAACGACCTCGTTCGGGTCGACGTCGTGCTTGATGGAGAGCTCGCGGGAGGGGATGACGCCTTCGGTCTTGTAACCGATGTCCAGCAGGACCTCGTCACGATCGACCTTGACGATGGTGCCTTCGACGATGTCACCATCGTTGAAGTACTTGATCGTTGCGTCGATGGCGGCCAGGAAATCCTCGGCGGAGCCAATGTCGTTAATGGCTACCTGCGGCGAGGTGACGGTGGTGGGCATATGTGGGTTTGCTCCGGACGGATTGTGGTCGGTTGCGGACATTGGATCTTTCGGTACGCTGCGAGATCACCGCGACGACGCGACGAAGGGATACCGGTAAAGTATCGCACGGACCGTCGCACTTGCCGCTGATCAAATTCAGCGTCCCTCTACAGCGTGCATCAGCCTACGCGACCCGCGCCGAGCCGGGCAAACCACCCCCCGCACCACGCCGATACCCTGTTGGCCGTGTCCGACGACGAACGCCACGCGCAGGCCAACGCGCTGCTGGGTACCTCAGCGACCACCCGAACCAAGATCGACTCGCGCGACAGCGAGCGCGCGAATCGCCGCTGGTGGGACGCCGACGCCGAGCAGTACCACCAGACCCACGCCGACTTCCTCGGCGTCGACTCCCCGGGCGGCGAGTTCGTGTGGTGCCCGGAGGGTCTGCACGAGGGCGACATGGGTTTCCTGGGTGACGTGACCGGCAAGACGATCTTGGAGATCGGCTGCGGATCGGCGCCGTGCTCGCGGTGGCTGGCCGGTCACGGCGCGTTCCCGGTCGGGCTCGATGTGTCGAAGGGGATGCTGGAGCGTGGCGTGGCCGCGATGGATCAGGGCGGACCGCGCGTACCCCTGGTTCAGGCGGGTGCCGAGGCGCTGCCCTTCGCTGACGCGTCGTTCGATCTGGCCTGCTCGGCGTTCGGCGGGGTGCCGTTCGTCGCCGATTCGGCGCTGGTGATGCGCGAGGTGGCTCGGGTGTTGCGCCCGGGTGGGCGCTGGGTGTTCTCGGTGAACCATCCGATGCGCTGGATCTTCCCCGACGATCCGGGCGAGGCGGGTCTGACCGCCACGATCCCGTATTTCGACCGCACTCCTTATGTAGAGGTGGACGGCGACGGTGTGCCGACCTATGTGGAGCACCACCGCACGATCGGTGACCGGGTCCGCGAGATCGTGGGCGCCGGTCTGCACCTGGTGGACATCGTCGAACCGGATTGGCCGGAATGGCTCGACCGCGAATGGGGTCAGTGGTCGCCGCTGCGCGGGCAGATCTTCCCCGGCACCGCCATCTTCATCGCCGAGAAGCCCTAGAACTCCGGCAGCGCGGCGAACGACGGATCCACGCGCACGTTCGGCACGGTGTCGGCGACCCAGCGACGCGCCCTGGTCAGCGCGTGATCGGGGAATTCGACGTCGAAGCGGACGTCATCGGACAGTAGATAGGGCAACCGTCCGCGCAGACCGGGCGCGTACGGGTGGGGCGGGCACATCTCGTCGCGCCGAAGCTGCCGGCCGATCAAGGTCTCGCGCGCGCCGGGCACACCGGTCTCGGGGCAGATCACCTGGAACACCGCCGAGCACCGGTCCTTGGGCACCACGATCGACGCCGCGAAGACCAGCTCACCGCGCGGACCCGGCAGTTGGGTCTTCTCCACCCGCAGCAGGGCGGGCAACTGGTCCACCCACACCACGAACGCCTCGATCAGGCAGCCGGTCCGGGCGTGGTGCTCGGCCAGCCGCCTGCGCAGCCGTTTCAGGTCGTGCAGGCGGGCGGGCAGGTCGGGCGTGCCGTTGACATAGTTCAACGCGACGACGTCACGAGTGGCCGGATTCCCCCAGGTCGTGTCGTCCAACTGTTGCATTCCAGGAATGTCGAACGAGATGGGCACCGGATCAATTTACCGGCGGATTCGAGTTCGGTTGTCCCCGTGGGGCGCCCGGCGCGTCGATCAGGCCGAAATCCGCTCGTCGACCAAGTCGACGAGCCAGGCTTCGTGACTGATCACCATCGCGCGGCTGCGCGGGGTGGCGAGCACGGTCGCCAACGCGGTGCGGAACGCCTCGGCGGCCGCCCGATCGTCGAAATCCAGGTCGATGAGGACTCGGTGTGGTGTGCCGTCGACGCGGCCGACGCGGTAGGTGCGCACGCCGTTGTCGGCGCGGAATCGCTCGTACTGGTCGAACGCGGCCTTCCAGTCGTCGTAGTCGCGAACGGTGTTGTCGATGTGCAGGGTGACGGTCATGGTGACCTCCGTGGTCGTGCCGAATGGACAGCTCCATGGTCTGCCGGTTCGGGGCACCGGAACATCCCTGATCCTGGGGGTTTTCCGCCGTAGACTGGGGTCCGTGCCGAGCACCTTGGCAGACCGGATCGGCCGTCTGTGCCGCGCCGGGCACTCCGCCAAACGATTGCGTGAACTCGTCCTGGTCGAGATCCGCGCGAGGATCCCGTTCACCGGCCATGTCTTCGCGCTCACCGATCCCGTCACCGCGATCGCGACGGCGCCGCTGGCCGATGTCCCCCGCCTCGATCTCGCGCTCTTGCCCGACTTGATCCGCGCCCGGTATCTCACTCCGCTCAATCGCTGGGACACCGTGCGCGGCACCGGCGCCCACTCGTTGCTGGGCGCCACCGACGGCGACCCGGAACGCTCCCTGCTCTGGCGCACCGCCCAGCACGATCTCGGCGTCACCGACTCCGCCACCGTCACCTTCGCCGACCGCTACGGCTGCTGGGGCTTCCTCGAACTGCTCCGCTACACCGAGTCCCCTTTCACCACACCGGAACTCGGTGAGCTGAGCACGCTGACGATCCCGGTCACCGCCGGCCTGCGCCGTACTGTCGGCGCCACCTTCGTCGAATCCGACGCCGCGCTCGCGCCGCTCGGCCCCGCGGTCGTACTCCTCGACGACACCCTGCGTGTGCGTTCCCAAACGGCAGCCGCCGCGGATTCCCTGCTGCGCCTGCTCCCCCCGGACGAACCGATTCCCCCCGTCCCCGCCTCGGTCTACAACGCGGCCGCCGCCCTGCTCGCCACCGAGGCCGCCGTCCCACTCGGCCCCGCCACCTCCCGCGTCCACCTCGGCGGCAACCGCTGGCTCACCGTCAAAGTCGACCGCATCGGCCCCGACATCGCCGTGGCCCTGGAACCGAGCACGGCCACCGAACGCCTCGACCTGTTCGCCCGAGCCCACGCCCTCTCCACCCGGGAATCCCAGGTCCTGACCCTCTTGGCGACCGGCCTGGACTCCCACGAACTGGCAGCGGAACTGTTCCTCTCCGAACACACCGTCAACGACCACGTCAAAGCCGTCCTCGCCAAATCCGACACCCGAACCCGCCAACGCCTCCTCACTCGCGTTCTCGGGGTCGGCTGAGACGACATGATCGATCGACTAGTTGCGCTTGGGCTTTCGGCCTGCCTGGTCGAGGGCGAGGCGGAGGGCGTATTCGATTTGGGAGTTGATGCTGCGCAGGTCGTCGGCCGCCCACTTGGCTATTGCCTCGTGGACGGCCGGGTCGAGCCGTAGCAGGATCTTTTTGGGGTCCTTCTTCGGCTGGGTCATCGGGCGGCTCAGGAGTAGAGGGATCCGGCGTTGACCACGGGCTGGGTGGCGCGGTCACCGCACAGGACGACGAGCAGGTTGGAGACCATGTTGGCCTTGCGCTCCTCGTCGAGTTCGACGGTGCCCTGTTCGGCGAGGCGGTCGAGGGCGAGAGCGACCATGCCGACGGCGCCTTCGACGATCTGGGTGCGAGCGGCGACGACCTGGGCCGCCTGCTGGCGGACGAGCATCGCCTGGGCGATCTCGGGGGCGTAGGCGAGGTGGGTGATGCGGGCCTCGATGACCTCGATACCCGCGGTGAGGGTGCGTTCGCGCAGCTCGACGGTCAGTTCCTCGGCGACTTCGGCACCGTCGCGAAGACTGGTACGGGAGTCGTCGTGGGCGTCGTAGGGGTGGGTGGTGGCGAGGTGACGCACCGCCGCCTCGGACTGGGTTTCGACGTACTCCTCGTAGTCGTCGACAGCGAAGGCGGCCTTGAAGCTGTCGACCACCTTGTAGACGACGACCGCCGCGATCTCGACGGGGTTGCCGTCGGCGTCGTTGACCTTGAGCTTCTGGGTCTCGAAGTTCCGCACCCGCAGCGAGATGGACTTACGGTCGGTGAGCGGGACCACCGAGAAGAACCCGGGCTCGCTCACCGAGCCGATGTAGCGGCCGAAGAAGGTGACGACCTTGGCCTCGTTGGGGTTGACGATGATCAGCCCGGTGGCGAGCAACCAGACGACCAGGATCACGACGACGGCGGCCACCGCGCCGATCCAGGCCAGTGCGCCACCGTTGTGCTGGGTGGCGGCGATGAACGCGAGAACGGCGGCGGCCCCGAACAACAGGGTGAACACCAGCCACCCCAGCACGACGACGAATCCATTGACGCGGAATGCGGACCGCAGCTCCATGACATCCTCCCGATATCTGAGTGATATCACTAAGATAGTAGATATCGGGAGGCTGAGCAAGCGGCGCTAGGAACCGGCGGCGATATTGCGGTTGGCGCGGAACATGTTTCGCGGGTCGTACTTCGCTTTCGCCGCCGCCAGCCAGCGGTAGGTGTCCGGGGAGTAGCCTGCCGCGGTCTGGGCTTCGTCCGCCGCGCCGCCCGCACCGTAGAGGAACGCGAGACTGTGCCCGATCGTCCACGGCGCCAATGCTTCTCGCACCTTCGCGAGGCCTTCGGGTGCGGAGTCACCCTCACCGGGACCGGTGATCACCCGCACGATGTACTCCGCATCGCGATGATCGATCGAGGCCGGGCCACCGTGCCGCAGGGCCGCACCGAGATGGCGGATGTCGATGACCGCGTCGACCGATCCGCCCGGGGCCGTCAACGCGCGCAGCGCGGACAGACCCTGCGGTGTCAGCTCCGAGAGCAGCGCGTTGGTCGCGGCGTAGGCATGCGGGAAGGGCGGGTCACTGTGGATGGTGTGCGATTCGGCGTAGGGCATCGTGCGCAGGTCCTCGTGCAGCCGAGGTCCGATCCGCCGCAGGGGCGCGACCCACCGTTGCCCCTCCTCGTCCGGCCCGTCGAAGGCGATTCGGATCGAAGCGACGTGCCGGCCTCGCAAGGATTCCGGCACGGGCGGGATGTCGGGATAGGTCACCACCGCGATCGTGGAGGTCAGCGCGCTCGGTACGGTCTCGGTCCAGGTGCGCCACGCCTCCAGCGCCGCGTCGACCAGTGGCGCGTCGAAAACCAGCTGACCACCATAGATTTCGGCGACGGGGACGAGATCGAGTTCGAGACCGGTCACCACGCCGAAGTTCCCGCCGGAACCCAGTACCGCCCCGAACAACTCGTCTTCCGGGCCGAGCGAGCGCATCCTGCCGTCGGCGGTCACCAGTTCGATGCGGCGCACATGATCTGCGGCATAACCGAATTCACGGGCCAGCAATCCGAGCCCGCCGCCGAGCACATACCCGACGACGCCCACCGACGGCGACGACCCGTTCAACGGCGCCAGCCCGTACCGCGCGGCCGCCTCGACCAACGCGCCCGCCCGCACCCCGGCCCCGACGTGAGCGGTACGAGCCTGCGGGTCGACGGTGATGGCGTCCATGCGTCCGGTCGTGATGAGCACCCCGCCGTCGGTGGCTACCGACAGACCGTGTCCGGTCGCCTGCACGGCCACCGACAGCCCGTGCCGTGCGGCGAATTCCACGGCGGCGCGCACGTCCTGGCCGTGCTGGGCGCCGACCACGAACGCCGGACGGTGGGTGTAGGCGGTTTGGAAGCCGGCGATCTCCTCGGCGTACCCGGGGTCGTCCGGCGTGAAGACAGGACCAGTGAACTTCGTTGCGATATCGGTCATGTCTTCGACTCTGCTCGCCAACAATGAATAAGTACAAGAGATAGATCTTCTATTACCTATAATCGATAGTTATGGAACTGCGTCAGCTGCGCTACTTCGTGACGATCGTCGACGAGGGCGGGTTCACCAAGGCCGCCGAACGGCTGCACTTGTCCCAGCCCGGTCTCAGCACCCAGATCCGCCAACTCGAACGCGAACTCGGGCAGCGTCTGCTCGACCGCGGTGCGCGCACCGTGACATTGACCGACGTCGGCGCCGCGGTGCTCACCCACGCACGCGCCGCCCTGGCCGCCGCCGACCGGATCGGCGACACGGTCGGGGAGTTCACCGGATTGCTGCGGGGTCAGGTCCGGCTCGGCATGATCTCCGGGGCGGCGTCGGAGGTCTTCGATGTCGCGGGCGTTCTCGCCGATTTCCACCACGATCATCCGCAGGTCGGGATCAGCCTCACCGAGGACACCGCGGAAAGGATGCTCGCCGCCGTCGAACACGGTGAACTCGACATCGCGTTGACCGGATTGACCGGCGCGCCGATAGATTCCGGCATCGGACTCGAGGTGATCCTGGAGACCGCGCTCGTCGCCGCCGTCGCCCACGATGCGCCCATCGACCCCGCCGAATCGGCGGGCTCCATCACCTTGGGAGCCCTCGCCGATCGCCGCCTCATCTGCCTCACCCGGGGCACCGGCCTTCGCGGGGTCTTCGAACGCTCTTGCGCCGCCGCTGGTTTCACCCCGAACATCGCCTTCGAAGCCGCCGCTCCCCCGCTGCTCCTCGAACTCGCCGCACGCGGGCTGGGAACCGCCATCGTCCCAGCCCTCACCACCGCCGAAGCCGACGCCTTCGGTGTCCGATCCCTCGACATCGTCGACCCCACCATCCACGGCCGGCTGGCCCTGGCCTGGCGCACCGATCCCCCGCCCGGCCCGGCGGCGAAGGTGCTGCTCGGGCAACTACGTATCGCCTTCGGCGGCCACGCCTCCGCCGTCGATCGATAGGCGCGGGCGGTCAGGGGGAAGACTTCAGGCGGGCGATTTCGGCCTCGAGCTCGGCATTGCGGTGCTGTAGACGCTCGATTTCGGCTTCGAGAGGAGCGCGGCCCGCGCGCAGGTAGTCCTGGATCCACTCGGTGCGGTAGCGAGGGGTGATGTTCTTGGTGCAGTTCCGGTCGAACGCCTCGACCCGCACCACGAACGCCCGGTCCGAGCGCGCGTCGATCGGGCCCGCCGACGTGGTCAGGAGGCGGTCGAGCAGGCCGGGATCGTCGGCGCGTTCGACGACCTCGACCCGACCGAAGATCTTGACCCTGGTGCGGGTCGGGTAATCGATGAAGAACAGCGACACCCGATCGTCGATGTCGAGATTGCCCACAGTGACGAACTGGTTGTTACCCGCGTACTCGGCCCACGCGATCGTCGAGAAGTCGAGCACGTGCACGAAACCCTGTGGCCCGCCGCGATGTTGGATGTAGGGCCAGCCGGATCCGGTGACGGTAGCGAGGTAGAACGAGTCGGCCTGCCGGATCAGGCCCGCCACCTGGGGCTCCAGTTCTTCGGGCTCGCCGAGGTCGGCGCCGTCGGCCATCCGCCTGCCGTGGACGGTGAAACCACCACCGCTGCGCTGACGGCGCTCGGTGGCCGAGGAGAAGGCGATGGCTCCGTATCGGGTCGGCTTGTTCACCCCACCCACGGTACGACGCGTGATTCGTCAAGGATCGGTCCGCCGTGCCGCTGATGTCGGCGCGGGCGTCAGCGCTACGCTTTGGCTAACCGATGAAGGAGAGCTCGACCAGGACGAGGAAGGGCGTGCGTGGTGGAGTCGACTACTGCTGCGAAACTGCAAGAGCTGCGGGACAATCTGAGGGCGGCGCGGGAACCCGCGGGGGAGGCGGGGATCGCCAAGCGCGCGGCGAAAGGAATCCCCGGTCCACGCGAACGCATCGAAATACTTCTCGACCAGGGCAGTTTCACCGAAATCGGGGCACTGGTGAAACAGCCAGGCGCGGCCGACGGACTCTACGGTGACGGTGTGGTCACCGGGCACGGCAGGATCGACGGGCGCCCGGTGGTGGTGATCGCCCACGACCAGACCGTGTTCGGTGGATCGGTGGGTGAGATGTTCGGGCGCAAAGTCGCGATGGCGATGGACCTGGCGGCCGATATCGCGTGCCCGTTCGTGGCGATCAACGACTCCGGCGGCGCCCGGGTGCAGGACGCGGTCACCTCACTGGCCTGGTACGCCGAGATGAGCAGGCGGCAGACGCGGCTGTCCGGGGTGGTACCGCAGGTGTCGGTGATGTTGGGCAAATGTGCTGCGGGCGCGGTGTATTCGCCGATCAACACCGATGTGCTGATCGCGACCGAGTCGGCGTACATGTTCGTGACCGGTCCCGAGATCATCCGCGAGACCACCGGCGAGGAAGTGACCCTCGACGAGCTCGGTGGCGCGTTCAACCAGGCGCACAACGGCAACATCCATCACGTGGCGGCGGACGAGAAAGCCGCTTTCGAGTGGGCACGAACGTATCTGAGCTTCATGCCGTCGAACTGCTACGAGCGTGCTCCCCTGATCAATCCCGGTCTGGAGCCGGAGATCACGGACTCCGACCGCGAACTCGATTCGCTGATACCGGATTCCGATCGCCGGGGCTACGACATGTACGAGATCCTGCTCCGGATCTTCGACGACGGGGAGTTCCACGAGATCGGCGACGGCGCCGCCCGCAATCTGATCACCGGATTCGCACGGGTCGACGGGCGCAGCGTCGGGGTGGTCGCCAATCAGCCGCTGGTGGCCAGCGGCGCGATCGACGCGCGCGGGTCGGACAAGGCCGCGCACTTCATCCGCCTGTGCGACGCGTTCGACATTCCGCTGGTGTTCGTCGTCGACACCCCGGGCGTGCTGCCGGGCGTGGAGGAGGAGAAGATCGGCGTCATCAAACGCGGCGGGCGCTTCTTCTACGCGGTCGTCGAGGCCACCGTTCCGATCGTCACCGTCGTGGTCCGCAAGGCCTACGGCGGCGGCTACGCGGTGATGGGGTGCAAGCAACTCGGCGGCGACATCAATCTCGCGTGGCCGACGGCCCGGATCGCTGTGATGGGCGCCGAAGCCGCCGTGGGCCTGACCCAGCGCAAACAGCTGGCCGCCGTCCCCGAGGCAGACCGACCGGCCGTGCGTCAGCAGATGGTCGACTTCTACAACGCCGCCGTAGCCACCCCGTGGATCGCCGCCGAGCGCGGCTATATCGACGCGGTCATCGAACCGTCGAGCACCCGGCTGGAAATCCGCAAAGCACTGCGCCTGCTCGGCGACAAACACATCGAGCAGGCACCGCGCAAACACCGCCTGATGCCGTTGTAGCGCCGCGTCACCGCGGCCTGCCGGCCGGGAAGCGCCGTGAGCCGGACTTACGAGCCCGGCTCACGGCGGCTACGCGCCGACCGGATCCGCCTGTGTCGCGGCAGAACGCTCGATCGGCGAGCGCCGCGCGAATTCACGGACGAGCAGATAGATCGGGAAGGCGATGGGCGACAACAGAATCGTGCCGACCAGCAGTGGGCCCATCAGGAGCGGGTGCACGTCGCGCTCGCGACTGTCGAGATAGATCCAGCGGCCGAGGAACAGGTCCCACGCGATGATCTGCGCCCACAGTGCGGTCAGCACAGCGGGATCGGCGGTGGCTTCGGTGATCGCATCCAGTGACGGTGAAGTCACCAGCGACCACATCGCGCCGAGCACCGGAACCGCGACAATCGCCCATACCGCCAATGGCACCAGCACAATCCACGGCGACGAGATGATCGTGCGAGTCCAGCGCCAGGTCGGTGCGAAGATCATCAGAGCCCAGAAGGGCACGGTGACGAAGAACGACAGGTCGAACAGTGTGCTCATGCGGTGACCACCTTTCGGGTACCGGCCGCGCTCGCGACCGAGATCATTACTCCGACAACAATTCCGGTGACGATCGCGGCCGCGGCGGTGAGCGTGGTCTGATCGGGGTGGATCAGCGGCTGTCCGCGCAGCGCCTGCCAGGTGACCAGGGCGAGGATCGCCGCGTAACCCGCCGACCCGGTGATGATCAGGCCCAGCCGAACGCGTACCGACCGCAACAACGGGATCCGTGGAGCCAGCACGACCAGCAGTGCCGCGAACAGCGGCAGCGCCTGGAGGGCGTGCATGCCGAAGAAGTGCGGAATGCGCAGGTCACCGTCGGTGGTACTCCACCCGGTGAGCGGCATGCCGGGAGTACCGTCCGGTGCGCCGACGGTATGAGCGCCCGCGATACCGTCGATGCCCGATTCCTGCATCGGCATCAACTGGCCCAGGCCCAATCCCACCAGCGTGATCAGCAGGCCGAGGCGGATCGACCAGGTGATCGCGATGTCTCCGATGCGGGTGCGGGCCACTGCGACAGCGACCACCATCGTCGCCAGGAACAGCACCACGATGGTCGACCCCATCGTGACCCAGAGCATCGCGTCGAACGTGGTGGTCGTGTTGTAGTGGCTGCGAGTCCCCCGGATCACCTGCCCGAAGATGACCGCCTGTTCGATCACCCCGGCGACCACGATCACCGTGGCCATCCGCGAGGCGAGCCGAGAAGGGCTGGGCCGCAACGACATCAACCAGGCCAGCGCGACGCTGTAGAACACGAACGAGATCGCGAACTTGGTCGGCTTGAACCAGGCTGTCGACCCGGCGATCACCCGGTCGTCGACCAGCATCCCGATCAGGCCGACCACGACGAGCGCGGCGTTGACGGCGGCGAAATACATCAGCGGGCGGTGCAGGGGTGCGTTGGGGCGGGGCAGCGAGGGGACGGTCAGGACTGACATTCGAATCTCCCAGAGATAGATAGCTATACTATCCGTTATGGATAGCTAGACTATCCGCTATGGGTGACGTAGGCAAGGGGTAGGAACAACACGGAGGTAAGAGTGCGAATCTCGGAGTTGAGTGATCGCAGTGGCATCGCGGTGGCGACCATCAAGTACTACCTGCGCGAGGGACTGCTGCCGCCGGGTGAACGCACCAGCCCCAACCAGGCCAGCTACGGCGAAGACCATCTGCGCCGACTCCGCCTGATCCGCGCGCTGATCGAGGTGGGCGGGATACCGGTCGCCACCGTCTCCGATGTGCTCGCCGCGATCGACTCTCCCGACATGCCGCTGTTCCATGTGCTGGGCGTGGCACAGGACAGCCTGTCCACCCCCGTCCCCGCCGCCCATGACGCCGAATGGGATCGCGCCTACGAGGCCGTGCGCGCGGAGATGGACCGACGCGGCTGGGACATGAAACCGAGCCCGCAGGCCATCGACACGCTCACCGGAGTGATCGTCCGACTCGCGCAACTCGGCTACCGGGACTGGGCCACCACCACCCTGCCCACCTACTTCGACAGCACGCGCGCGGTAGCGGAGAACGACGTGGCGGCCGCCCTGTCCGCGGGCGGGCGCGACGACATCATCGACGCGGTCGTCGTCCTCACCGTCCTCGGAGACACCGCACTGGCCGCCATCCGCCGCATCGCCCAGGCGCAGGTCTCCCTGGAACGCCTGAAGAACCCGGAAACCCCCTGAAAAACGCAGCGGCCCCGCGGGAATTCGCGGGGCCGCTGCGTCGTATCTCAGAGCAAACGGGAGAGGAAGGCCTGGGTCCGCTCGTGCTGCGGATTGGCCAGCAGCTCACGCGGCGGGCCCGACTCCACGACCACACCGGCATCCATGAACACCAGTTCGTCGGCGACCTCGCGGGCGAAGCCCATCTCGTGGGTCACCACCAGCATGGTCATGCCCGAATCGGCCAGCTCCCGCATCACCGCGAGCACCTCACCGACCAGCTCGGGGTCCAGCGCCGAGGTCGGCTCGTCGAACAGCATCAGCTTGGGATCCATCGCCAGCGCTCGCGCGATGGCGACGCGCTGCTGCTGACCACCGGACAACTGCGCCGGGTAGGCGTTGCGCTTGGCCGAGAGCCCGACCCGCTCGAGCAGCTCCTCGGCCCTGGCGACGGCCTCGGACTTGCGGATACCGCGCACCTGGATGGGCGCCTCGATCACGTTCTCCAGCGCCGTGCGGTGCGGGAACAGGTTGAAATGCTGGAACACCATGCCGATATCGCGACGCTGGATCGCGGCATCGCGCTCGTGCATCTCGTAGAGCTTGCCGTTCTTCTCCCGGTAGCCGACGAGATCGCCGTCGACGTAGAGCCTGCCCGCGTTCACCTGTTCGAGGTGATTGATACAGCGCAGGAAGGTCGACTTGCCCGAGCCCGACGGCCCGACCAGGGTCAGCACCTTCCCACGCTCGACCTCGAGCGAGATGCCCTTGAGCACTTGCAGCGCGCCGAAGCTCTTACACACCCGGTCAGCCAGCACCATCGGCGGGACTGCCACAACTGGTTCGGTCATTTCGCCTTCACCGCCGCCTGCGCCGTGGCCAGTTCCTGAAGCTGCTTGGCCGTCAGCTGCCGGGTGGCACCACGCGAGTAATAGCGTTCCAAGTAGTACTGGCCGACCATGAGCACGCTGGTGATCGCCAGGTACCAGGTGGCACAGACGAGCAGCAGCGGGATGGGCTGGAAGTTCACGCCGTAGATGTCACGGGCGCGGCCGAACAGGTCGGTACTCAACGGAATCGCGGTGACCAGCGAGGTCGTCTTGAGCATGCCGATCAGCTCGTTGCCGGTGGGCGGGATGATCACCCGCATGGCCTGCGGCAGCACCGTGCGACGCATCGTCTGCGTCCACGACATGCCCAGCGCCACCGACGCCTCGCGCTGACCCTCGCCGACGGAGTTGATACCCGCGCGCACGATCTCGGCCATGTACGCGGCCTCGTTGAGGCCGAGGCCGATCACCGCGAACAGGAACGCCGCCTGCAGGTGCTGCACATCGAGGTGGAAGAACTGCGGACCGAACGGCACACCGAGATCGATCTGCTTGTACAGCGAGGGGACCAGGCCCCAGAACACCAACTGCACGAACACCGGGGTGCCACGGAAGATCCACAGATAGATCCACGCGGCGGTACGCAGCACCGGGTTCGGCGACAGGCGCATCACCGCCAGGACCGTGCCGAGGCCCACCGCGATCGCCATCGCGAGCACGGTGAGCTCCAGGGTGACGATCGCGCCGGCGGTGATCCGGCTGTCGAACAGGTACTTGCCGTAGGTATCCCACCGGTAGGCGGGATTCGTGGCGGCGCCGTAGACGAACAATCCCACCAGGATCAGGATGATTGCCGCCGCGATCCAGCGGCCCGGCCTGCGCAGCGGGACCGCTGTGATCGGTTCGGGTTCGGTGCCCGGTCCGGGCACCTCCACCGTGTCTTTCGCGTCGGACACGTCAGCTCACTGCACCGTTGATCACCGAGGTCTTGATCTGACCGTCCTGCACACCCCAGTTGGTGGTGATCTCGCCGTACTTGCCGTTGTCGATCAGGTGCTGCAGCGCCTTCTGCAGGGCCGCCGCCAGCGGGGAGGTCTTCTGCACGGCCCAGCCGTAGGGCGCGGAATCGAACAGCGGGCCCGCGGCCTCGATCTTGCCTTCGCTCTGCTTGATCGCGTACGCGGTCACCGGGGAATCGGCCGACATCGCGTCGACCTGGCCGAGCACCAACGCGTTGGTCGCGGCGCTCTGCTCGTCGAATGCCTTCATTTCGATGGCGGGCTTACCTTCGGCGACGCACTTGGCGCTCTTGGCGGGAATCTCGTCGGTGTGCTCGACCGTAGTGGACTGTACGGCGACCTTCTTGCCGCACGCATTGTTCGGATCGATCGCTTTACCGGTTTGCTGGGCCCACTGGATACCCGCGGAGAAATAGGTCGTGAAATCGACCTGCTGTTCGCGTTCGCGCGAATCGGTGATCGAGGACATACCCACGTCGTAGGTCCCGGCCTGAATGGCGGGAATGATCTTCTCGAACGAGGATTCGACATAGTCGACCTTCAGTCCGAGGGTGCTCGCGACGGCGTCGAGGAGGTCCACATCGAAGCCGACGATCTTGCCGCTCGCGTCCTTGTACTCGTTCGGCTGGTACGGCACGTTCACGCCGACGACCAACTTGCCTGCCTGCTTCACCTTGTCGGGGACCGCCGCGGCGAGCGCGTCGACCTTCTCCGCCGACACCTTGTTCACCGAGGCGCCGTCGCCCTCGGTGTTCTCGGCGCAGCCGGTCAACAACAAGGCACCGCCGGCGACGGTACACAGCAGCCGCACGGCGCCACGGCCGAGGACAGTTCGAACAGACAAAGGAGCCTCCACATTTCACGTCGACGCCGGCCACGTGTCAGCGCCTGTTTGGCAATGTATGCGAACCGGACACAGCGTGGTGCGACAGTAACCGAAGATTAATCAGCCAATGTGAAAGGGGTCCCTTCACCTCCGGTGCACGCGGGCCCGTACCTGCTCGGTGAATTCGCTGGTGGAAGCCAGACCGCCGAGATCCGCGGTCGCGATTCCGGCCGCCAGCGTCGCCGCCACCGCGCGGGTAATACGGTCGGCGGCATCATGGAGCGAACTATTGTCGTCACGAACTGCCAACCAGCGCAACAGCATTGCCGCCGACAATTGCAGCGCGGCGGGATTGGCCCGATTGTGCCCGGCCAGACCGGGCGCCGCGCCGTGCACGGCCTGCGCCATCGCGCGCGTGTCGGAGCAGTTGAGCGAGGCGGCCATGCCGAGCGAGCCACTGAGTTCACCGGCCAGGTCCGAGAGGATGTCGCCGAACAGGTTCTCGGTGACGATCACGTCGTACTCGGCGGGTGAGCGCACCAGGTGCGCCGCCATCGCGTCGACGTGTTCGTCGTCGACGGTCACGTCCGGATACTGCTCGGCCACTGCGTAACAGACGTCACGGAACAGGCCGGTCGTCATCGGCAGCACATTGGCCTTGTGCACCACGGTGACCCGCTTGCGCCTGCCCTGCGCGAGCCGCAGCGCCTGATGCGCGATCCGCTCGCACGCCTTGCGGGTGATCACCGCGACCGCCATCGCCACGTCCTCGGTGGGACGGAACTCCCCCGACCCGGCGAACATATTGCGGTCGGCGTAGAAGCCCTCGCTGTTCTCCCGGACGATCACCAGATCGATGTCGGGCGCCATCGCGCGCACGCCGGCGAAGGCGGCGGCAGGGCGGATGTTCGCGTAGAGCCCGAGCCGTTTGCGAATGACGCCGCCCGGCGCCACGCGCATGTCCGACGGGTAGGAGGCATTGTCGTGCGGGCCGAGGATCCAGGCGTCGAAATCCTCGAGGGCGGTCAGCGTCTGCTCCGGCAGCGGGTTGCCGAAGGCGGCGATCGCATCGTGCCCGATCACCAGCGGCACCCACTCCACCGGGGCGAGCCCGGCCGCGCCGATCGCTTCGTCGACGACCGCCCGGGTCGCGGCCACCACCTCGGGGCCGATTCCGTCGCCGTCGATCACACCGAGTCGCAGGTTCGCCTTCACACCGTTCACTCCCCCATCCTCGCGCGTGTCCGGACCGGATCGAGCGAGTGGGCGGTGCGGACACGCCGCAGCGACTAGTTTCTGCAGATCATGGTGCAGTCGGTGGAGTTGCTCCTCGACGAGGGCGGCGAGGCGGAGATCCGCAGGCAATGGGCGGTTCTTGCCGAAGCAGGCCTGGGCAACCGCCACCCCGGGACCGCACGGCCGCACATCACCGTCGCGGTGGCGCGCGAGATCTGGCCGCGCATCGACCACGCGCTCGAGCGGCTCGCGTTCGAGCCGCTGCCGATCCGTTTGGGCGGGTTGCTCGTCTTCGGGGCGCGCCGACCGATCCTGGTCAGGGCGGTCGTCGTCACCGCGGACCTGCTCGCCCTGCATCGCCGGGTCAGCGAGGTGGTCTCACCCTGCCCCGGCGTACCGGCGACCATGGCTCCCGGCGCGTGGACACCGCACGTGACCCTGGCGCGGCGAGTGCCCCCCGAACGGCTCGGCGACGCGGTGCGGACGGTCGCGGCCGACACCGATTTCCGGTCGCTCATCGTGGGGATTCGCCGCTGGGACGGGGAGGCGCGGCAGGAGCGAATCGTGATCGGGGGAAGATAGTGGGACGCCGCGGCGTTACAGCCGAGGACACCGACAAGGAGAGGACGTCATGGCCACCCAGACGCTGACCCAGCAGAACTTCGACGAAGTCATCACCGGAAACGACGTGGTCCTCGTCGATTTCTGGGCTTCCTGGTGCGGTCCGTGCCGCAGTTTCGCACCGACCTACGAGACCTCGTCGGAAAAGCACACCGACGTCGTCTACGGCAAGGTCGACACCGAGGCCGAGCAGGGACTCGCCGCGGCCGCCAACATCCAGTCGATTCCGACCATCATGGCCTTCCGCGAGGGCGTACTCGTCTTCGCGCAGCCGGGCGCGCTGCCGCCCGCCGCGCTCGAGGACCTGGTGACCCAGATCAAGGATCTGGACATGGACGAGGTGCGCAAGCAGATCGCCGAGCAGCAGGAATCCTCGCCCGCCGAATAGCCCGGCGCCGAGAACACGAAGGGCCCGTTCACCTTTCGAGTGAACGGGCCCTTGTGCGTGTCCGGGTGGTGTCAGCCCGCGAGCAGGTTGACGCCGGCGATCATGGCGCGCACGGTCGATTCCGCGCTGTCGGCGGCGGTGGCCACCGCCCAGCCGCGCCTGCCGTTGAACTCGCACTGCATGAAGGTGGCGGTGCCGTCGGCGGTCGGGCGCTGATGGAAGTGCAGGATCTCGAGGGGGTAGCCCTCGTCGTAGAGCGCGGAGGTCATCGCGGCAACGGGGCTGCCGGCGGCGATGACGGTGCGCAGGTGGTCGGCGAATTCCAGGGTGGCGGTGAAATCCGTTCCGGAACAAGACCATTCGCGCAAGGCGATGGATCCGTCGGCGCGGGTGTACCGGTCGAGGAAGGCGGCGGGGTCGAGGTCGGTGAGCTCGGCGCGCAGGCCCTTGGGGGCAGCGGCGAACAGGGCATGGTCCAGTGTCAGCGTCATTGCAGGTGAGGTCTTCCCGAAGATGTCTTCGTTGGCAGGTGGGACCAGCAGAACGATGAAAAGCAGCCCGCAGCGTAGGGGCTGGTCCGAATCAGACCCCGCTACGGCGGGTTACTACGAGAAGAATTCGCCGTGAGGCTTCCTGCGCGGTCTGCGCAGCAGCGACCGCGAGGTCGCGGTCAGCGACTAGCAGCGCGGCACAGCGGGCGGGATTCGGCACGCAGTCGAGAATAGGGCGGTCGTCGCGAAACCGCAACCTGGTTCACTGCCCGGAGTGTCTACCCGTGAGTACCATCACCGCAGCTCAGGATCGGTAACATCGACCCCGGCGACGGCGATGGGTACCGTATCGGGCATGGGGCTGCTCATGGCGATGACGATTCCCGGGCTCGCGTGTCTGCTGATCCTGTTGGCGTTCGTCGAGGTGGCGATCAACCGGGTCACCGGGACACGTTTCCTCCCGTGGACGCGCAAGCGTGGCGGCACCGTCGCCTCGGCGACCGGTTTCGAACATCTCACCGCGATGTTCCAGGGCTCCAAGCACCACGAGTTCGAACAGCGGCAGAGCACGCTGATGCACCGGGAGGACCCGTCGGAGGGTGCCCCGCCGCGGGATCAGGTGGATCTGGCGGGCGGGTCGGCGCGGCTCGTCGCCCGCGAGCGCTGAATCCGTTCACTACCGCGACGCACCGCCGGTCAGGGGTTCCACCGAAGCGAGGGCGCGGGCCGAACCGTCGACGTCGACCTGGACGCGCAGGCGGTCGGGTTGCGAACTCGTCCGCAACACCACTTTGTCGCCCATCATCACCGGGCCGACATGTTCGACGATCGCCCGGTACGGCAACCGGTGACGGTCCGGGTGCGCGGCGAGCGCTTCCTCCATGGCCTCCCAGTACACCGCGTTGTTGACATGGCCGAGCCGGTCGACGTCGGTGACGCGCAGCGGGAACGGCACCTCCTCCACCTCCGCGACGTCGAGTTCGGCGAGCGCGGCTTTCCAGCGCAGGCGATGTTCGGTGGTGCTGGCCAGCATCGGCGCCATGAACGCGTCGCTCATCCGCGCGGGACGGCCGGCGACGGGGTCGATGTGGATCAGGAACGCCGCGGCCTCGATGTGCCCGCCCTTCTCCCCGCGCAACCGAATGCGCATGTCGCACCATCGATTCGAGAGCGCGTCGGCCCAGCGACGTAGCTGGACGCGGTCGCCGAACATGATCGGCTCGTACACGTCGATCACCGTGCGCCGCACGATCCACGCCTGATGGGTGTCGCCGTCTTCCACCGCGTCGAGATGATCGAACCCGATGTCCTGCAGGTAGCGCGCCACCGCGTCGAGCCGCAGCCGGTCGTCCCCATCGGTATCGCCGAGTCGCACCGGCCACGACATCGCGAAGGCCTGCTCGATATCGGGGCAGTCGGGCAGCGGGGTCGCGATGACGGGCTCGGTCATAGGGCCGATGCTGCCACAGGTGGTCGTCGCGAGCCGGATCCCACCGCGACAGTGTTCACATCGAGTTGCAAGCAGGCTCCCCCTCGGTGACACGACGGTTGCCGACTGCCACGGACGCCGACCCGGTGGCCGACGTCACGGTGACCACCACCTCATCGCAGATCCACCGAAGGCATTGAATCGCTGCGGTTTTCGGCCGTAGGGTCGGTTCGGAGCCCGAGGACAGGATGGATGCGATGCTGATCGATTTCACGCCGGACAAGGCGCTGTACCCCTTCGAATCCCGCTGGTTCGAATCGTCGGCGGGCCGCGTGCACTACATCGACGAAGGCTCCGGGATCCCCATCCTGTTCTGCCACGGCAGCCCCACCTGGAGTTTTCTCTACCGCAAGATCATCGGCGAGCTCGGCGACCGGTTCCGGTGCCTGGCAGTCGACTACCTGGGCTTCGGACTGTCCGAACGGCCCCCGGGATACGGCTACACGATCGCCGAGCACGCCGCGGTAATCGGCGAGCTCGTCGACCATCTCGGGCTCGACGGGTTCGTGATCATGGGCCAGGACTGGGGCGGGCCGATCGGGTCCGCGGTCGGCGCCGATCGAGCCGATCGGGTGCGCGGACTCGTGCTCGGCAACACCCTGTTGTGGCCGACGGACACCTGGCCGCAGAAAGTGTTCAGCCGGGTCATGAGCAGCTCGCCGATGCAGCGGCGGATCCTGCGCGACAACCTTCTCGTGGAGCGTTTCCTGCTCGGCGAGCTCCGGAACACGATCAGCGAGGCCGAGGCCGATCACTACCGCGAGGTGCAGCCCTCCCCCGAAGCCAGACGCGGAATCGCCGCCATGCCCGGGCAGATCCTGGCCGCTCGTCCCTTCCTCGAGCAGCTGTCCACCGATGTGCCCGCTCGACTCGGCGCTACACCGACGCTGCTGGTCTGGGGCATGAAGGACATGGCGTTCCGCCCCGCCTCGTTCCTGCCACGGATGCGCGACACGTTCACCGACCATCGGGTCCTCGAACTGCCCGACGCCAGGCATTTCATCCCCGAACACGAGCCCGGCACGATCGCCGAAGCTATCGTCCAGCGTTTTCACTGACACCGCCGTGATCGCGGTGAGACAGCAGGGCACACCGCCGCTAGCCGATGCCGCGCCGGTTTCGGTCATCGACCATGAGCGAATCGCTGGCTAATAAGATGTGACCAGATTGTGAATCTCCCGCGAGTCGCCGCCGAGAACGGCCGATCGCACGGTAGCGTCGCGGCCGCTAGGCCAATTGTTACTGCGTGAAAGGAATTGTTCGACATGGCATTCGAAGTCACTGGGGCTATCGGCGATCACTACAACGAAGCCGGTGGCGCGTCCAGCCCGCTGGGTGAGCCGACCTCGGCAGAGCAGGACGCCCCCAACGGTGGCAAGTTCCAGGAATTCACCGGCGGCGTCATCTACTTCAAGCTCCCGACCGGGGCCAAGACCGTGTACGGCGCCATCCGTCAGGCATGGGAAGCCGAAGGCGGCGCGGGCGGCCGGTTCGGCTACCCGACCTCCGACGAGCAGGACATCGAAGGCGGCAAGATCAGCCACTTCGAGAACGGCTCGATCAGCTACTCGATCGCCGATGACGCTGTGACGGTCAACGCGTAACTCGCGTTCCCGCTACGCCACGAGGGGCGCCAACCCCGCCGGGGGGGGGCCCCGCGGGGGGGGGGGGGGAACCGAGGTTAGCGGTGAGCGGCACAACCTCCAAGGCGGTAGAGTAGCTTGAAGATACGG
>NZ_JBHURA010000011.1:139734-225670 GCF_042674185.1 Nocardia sp. NPDC056952
CCCAAACACCCCCCAATTCGCTCAGGGCTCTACCTTCCACCCGACCGCCGATGCCGGTGTGCCGCACACCGCTAACCGCGCGTCCCCCCACCCCCCCGGGGGCCGCCACCCCGGCGGGGTCGGCGCCCCTCGTGCTGTGCGGACCAGCTCAGTGCGCGGCCGAATCCCAGCTCCGGCCGGTGCCGACGGAGACGGTGAGCGGGACCGAGAGGTCGATCGCGGCCGACATCTGTTCGCGCGCGAGGGCTTCGAGGGCCTCGCGTTCGCCGTCGGCGACCTCGAAGACCAGTTCGTCATGGATCTGCAGCAGCATCCGCGAGCGCAGGCCCGCGTCGCGGATCGCGTTCTGCACGTTGATCATCGCGACCTTGATGATGTCGGCGGCGGTGCCCTGGATCGGCGCGTTCAGTGCCATCCGCTCGGCGGATTCACGGCGCTGACGGTTACTGGAATCCAGGTCGGGCAGGTAACGCCTGCGGCCGAACAGGGTTTGGGTGTAGCCGACCTTGCGGGCCTGGTCGACGACATCGGACAGGTAGTCGCGGATGCCGCCGAAACGGTCGAAGTACACGTCCATCTGTTCTTTGGCCTCGGTGGTACTGATCTTGAGCTGGGCGCTCAAGCCGTAGGAACTCAGACCGTAGGCGAGACCGTAGGACATGGCCTTGATCCGGCGGCGCAGCTCGGAGCTCACCTCGGCGATCGGGATGTCGAAGGCCTTCGACGCGACGAAGGTGTGCAGGTCCTCACCGGAATTGAAGGCCTCGATCAGGCCCTCGTCCCCGGACAGGTGCGCCATGATGCGCATCTCGATCTGGCTGTAGTCGGCGGTCATGAGTTCGGCGAAGCCGGGGCCGACCACGAAGGTGTCGCGGATCTGGCGGCCGGTGTCGGTGCGGATCGGGATGTTCTGCAGATTCGGCTCGGTCGAGGAGAGGCGGCCGGTGGCGGCGATGGTCTGGTTGAATGTGGTGTGCACGCGGCCATCGTCGGAGACCGACTTGAGCAGACCGTCGACGGTCACCTTGAGCCGGGTCGCGTCGCGGTGGGCCAGCAGGTGTTCCAGGAACGCGTGACCGGTCTTCTCGAACAGCGATTCCAGCGCGTCGGCGTCGGTGGTGTAGCCGGTCTTGGTGCGCTTGGTCTTCGGCATGTCGAGCTCGTCGAACAGCACCACCTGCAACTGCTTGGGCGAGCCGAGGTTGATCTGCTTGCCGATCACCTCGTACGCGGAGTTCGCGGCCTCGGTGACGCGGTCGGCGAACTGCTGCTGGAGGTTCTCGAGCTGGGCGACGTCGACCGCGATGCCCGCTTCCTCCAGTTGACCGAGCACGCCGAGCAGCGGCAGCTCCATCTCCGTGAGCAGTGGGGTCGATTCGATGGCTTCGAGTTCGATATCCAGCGCGACGGCCAGGTCCGCGACCGCGCGGGCACGCAACATCTCCTCGCGGGCGATATCGGCGGCGAGGGTGTCCTCGTCGTCGAGCAGGGACAGCTGGCCCGTGTCGCCGGTCTCGACGCGCAGTTCGCGCTTGAGGTAGCGCAGTGACAGATCGTCGAGGTTGAAGCTGCGCTGGCCGGGGCGGACCAGGTAGGCCGACAGGGCGGTGTCGGTGGCGAGACCGCCCAGGGTGAAGCCGCGCCCGCGCAGTGCGTGCCCGGCGGACTTGGCCTCGTGCAGCGCCTTGGGCACCTCGGGATCGGCCAGCCAGGCGGCCAGCGCCGTCTCGTCTTCGGGGGTGAGGACGGTCAGGTCGATATAGCCGCCCTCACCGTCGGCGGCGGCGATCGCCAGGGCCCGCGCGTCACCGTGTACCGGCGTTCCGGTCCCGACGATCGAGAGGCCATGGCGCACACCGGCTTTCGCGTGCTCGGCCAGCCAGTCGGCGACCGCGCCCTGATCGAGGGCACCACCGCTGATCTCGAAGCCCGACTCGGCTTCCGGCTCGGGGGAACCGAGGGTGTCGAACAGCCGGTCGCGCAGCACCCGGAACTCGAGGTCGTCGAAGAGCTGGTGGATCTTGTCGCGATCCCACGGCGCCTTGATCAGCTGGTCGGGGGTGTAGGGCAGCGGCACCTCGCGCACCATCTCGGTGAGCTGGCGGTTGAGCACCACACTCGACAGGTTCGCCCGCAGGGAGTCGCCGACCTTGCCCTTCACCTGATCGACGCGGTCGACCAGGGTGGCGAGGTCGCCGTATTCGCGGATCCACTTGGCGGCGGTCTTCTCCCCCACGCCGGGAATGCCGGGCAGATTGTCGCTCGGGTCGCCGCGCAGAGCCGCGTAGTCGGGATACTGCGCGGGCGTGAGGCCGTATTTGGTCTCCACCTCGGCCGGGGTGAAGCGGGTGAGATCCGAGACGCCCTTCTTCGGGTAGAGCACGGTGACGTCGTCGTTGACCAGCTGGATCGCGTCGCGGTCGCCGGTGACGATGAGGACGCGGTAGCCCTGTGCCATCGCCTGGGTGGTGAGGGTGGCGATCACATCGTCGGCCTCGTAGCCGTCGATGGCCATCACCGGGATGCCCATCGCGCCGAGCACGTCCTTGGTGAGTTCGACCTGCCCACGGAACTCGTCGGGGGTGGCGCTGCGATTGGCCTTGTACTCCGGGTACGCCTCGGTGCGGAACGTCTTGCGCGACACGTCGAACGCCGCGGCCACATGGCTGGGCTTCTCGTCGCGCAGCAGATTGATCAGCATCGAGGTGAATCCGTACACCGCGTTGGTGGTCTGACCCGTGACGGTCTTGAAGTTCTCCGCCGGTAGCGCGAAGAACGCGCGATAGGCGATCGAATGCCCGTCCAGCAGCAGCAGCGTAGGCCGCTCGTCGGGGGCAGTGGTCGTAGTCGATGCCTGCGCAGTCGTCGGTGAACTCACCCGAATGAGTGTAGGGACACCTACCGACAGAGACGAACACCGCCATGACCGCATTCTCAGCCCCGTACGACCCGACCTCGAGGAGGGTCCCGCCGCGCAGCGGCGGTTCGCGGCCGTCCCGTCGATCAGGTGCCGTTGCGTAGGCGACGAAGGAGCAAGCAACGGTGCCTGATCGACGGGACCGGCGGGGCCGCGAACAACGCGGCGCCCGCGCCGCCAGTAATTCAGTCGACGCCGAGGTAGGCCGACATCACCGCCGGGTCGGTGAGCAACGCACTACCCGGGCCCGACTTGGTGACCTCGCCGGTTTCGAGGATGTAGGCGCGATCACTGCGGGTCAGAGCCTGCTGGGCGTTCTGTTCCACGAGCAGCACCGTGGTGCCCTGGCGGTTGATCTCGCTGATGATCCGGAAGATCTGCTGGATCACCATGGGGGCCAGACCCATCGAGGGCTCGTCGAGCAGCAGCAGCTTCGGCCGGGCCATGAGGGCGCGACCGATGGCGAGCATCTGCTGTTCACCGCCCGACATCGTGCCGCCGACCTGCTTGCGACGTTCGGCCAGGCGGGGGAACAGCTCGAAGACCCAGTCCAGGGTCTGCTGGTACTCGGTCTTCTTCTCGAAAGGCCTGCCGTAGCAACCCATGTCGAGGTTCTCCGCGACCGTCATGCCCGGGAAGACACCGCGACCCTCCGGCGCCTGGATGAGACCCTCGACCACCCGATCGTGGGCTTTCATGGTGGTGATGTCTTTGCCCTGGAACAGGATTCGGCCCGAGGTGAGCGGCAGCAGGCCCGACATCGCCCGCATGGTGGTGGTCTTTCCGGCGCCGTTGGCGCCGAGCAGAGTCACCAGTTCACCCTGGGCGACCGAGAGCGATATGCCGTGCAGCGCTTCGATCCGGCCGTAGTTCACGACCATGTCCTGGACCTCGAGCAGCGGCGTCTCGGTCTGGACCACGGCCTTCGGCTCGTCCCGCGGTCGCACCACCACGGCGTCGGTCCCCGGCGTCGGGGTCGCCCCCTCCTCCGCGGCGGCGACCGATCCCTCGCGCACTTCCTCGATCGTGTCCGCGTCGGGCACGCCGAGGTAGGCCGCGATCACCGCCGGGTCCTCGCGCACCTCGGTGGGCAGGCCGTCGGCGATCTTGCGTCCGAACTCCAGGACCACGATCCGGTCGGTCACGCCCATCACCAGGCGCATGTCGTGCTCGATGAGCAGCACGGTGTAGCCGTCGTCGCGGATCTTGCGGATCAGGTCCATCAGCGCCGACTTCTCGCTGGGATTGAAACCAGCGGCCGGCTCGTCGAGACACAGCAGCTTGGGCTCGGTGGCCAGCGCCCGCGCGATCTCGAGCCTGCGCTGATCGCCGTAGGACAGATTGCGGGCCTTCTCCACCGCGCGCGGCGCGATGCCGACGAACTCGAGCAGCGCCATGCCGCGTTCGATGGCATCACGCTCCTCGCGCCTGAACTTCGGCGTGCGGAACACCGCGCCGGGCACCGAGGTGGTGTGGCGCGCGTCGGTGCCGACGACCACGTTCTCCAGCGCCGTCATCTCGCCGAACAGCCGCACGTTCTGGAACGTGCGCGCGATACCCATCCGGGTGATCTCGTTGCGCTTGGTCTTGGCCAGCGGCTGACCGTCGAAGTGCACGCTGCCCGACGCGGGCTTGTAGACGCCGGTGATCGCGTTGAAGCAGGTGGTCTTGCCCGCGCCGTTGGGGCCGATCAGGCCGAGGATCTCGCCGCGGCGGATCTCGAAACTGACCCCGTCGAGCGCGGTCAGACCGCCGAACTTCACGGTCAGACCGTCGGTCCGCAGCAGGGGCTCGCCCACCGCGGTCTCGATGTCGCGATGCGGAGCGACCACCTCGGCGACGGTCTCGGCATCGGCGAGCTCGGGCAGCACCGCGGTGACGTCGACCTCGCCTGTCGGCTCGACCTCGGGCGGCGGCTGGTAGCCGGCCTTCATGTCTTCGTTGTCGTACAGCGCGTCTCCCGCGCCCGGCCCCGTCATTGCCCTGCTCCGATCGATTCGGCCGCCGGCTTGCGCACGACCGCCTGGTACACCTGTCTGCCGTAGGCGAGCAGTTTCTGCCGCACCGGGAACAGACCCTGTGGCCGCAGAATCATCATCACCACGAGCGCGATGCCGAAGTAGAGGTACTTCAGGTCACCGAGGTTCTGGGCGCCGCCCGGACGGAACAGCAACACACTGCCCAACAGCAGCAAGCCGAGGATCACCGCGACGATCGCCACGCCGATCACCGTCCGCCGGACCCACGCGGCCAGCGCGTCCTTCTTCCACCGCCACAGCAACCACAGCCCGATCAGCAGCGCGACATCGAGGCCGAGCAGCAGGTAACCGGTCGACTCGCTGGACACCAGCTGTACCGACTGCAACCGCATCGGCAGGTAGGCGATGAGGAACGCGCCGACGATCACGCCGAGCTTGTTGCCCGAACCACCGAGCACCACCGCGCACAGGAACAACATCGACAAGATGATGTCGAACTGTTTGGGGTTGACGTAGGTGACCTGACCGGCGTACATCGCGCCGGACAGACCGCCGACCGAGGCACCGATCACGAACGCCCACAGCTTGAACTTGAAGGTCGGCACGCCCATGATCTCGGCGGCGTCCTCGTCTTCGCGGATGGCGACCCAGGAGCGCCCGACCCGGCTGCGCTCGAGGTTGCCGATGATCAGCAGCACCACGATCACGAAGGCCATACCGAGCCAGAACCACCAGGTGCCGTTGCTGGCCCGCTGGAAGGGATTCCAGCTGCTGGTGTCGCCGAGGTTGCCCGGGGAGAAGAAGCCACCGGGGTGCGCCTCGGACTCGCCGACGGCGGGGTAGGCGATCTTGGACAGCCCGAGGCTGCCGTTGGTCAGGTCGCCCAGGTTGTCTGCCATCAGCCGGACGATCTCACCGAAGCCCAGCGTCACGATGGCGAGGTAGTCACCGCGCAACCGCAGGGTCGGCGCGCCGAGGATCAGGCCCGCGAGCGCGGTCAGCGCGATCGCGATCGGCAGGCAGGCCACCCACGCCCAGCCGGGTTGCAGCCAGCCGCCGTCGGTTTGGTTCCACGGACTGTTCGGGCTGGTCAGCAGGCCGACCGTGTAGGCGCCGACGGCATAGAAGCCGACATAACCCAGGTCGAGCAGACCGGCCTGGCCGACCACCACGTTCAGGCCGATGGCGATCAGCGCGTACATGGCGAACTGCGCCATCACACCACCGAAGCTCACGCCCGGAGTGTCGAGCAGTGGGGGTGGGAACAGCGGCATCAGCGCCAGCAAGGCGATGATCGGCACGCCGACGGCCCACTGGGCCGGACGCGAGAGCCCGTCCCACCAGACCCGGATCGCGTCGCCGATGCCACGCCGATCCTGCTGCGCGACAGGTGCTTTCGGGGTTTTTGTCAGGTCTGTCATGCGCGTGCCCTCCCCAGGCTCTCGCCGAGGATGCCGGTCGGCCGGAACATCAGCACGGTCACCAGCAACACGAACGCGACCACGTCACGCCATTCGGTGCCGAACAGGATCTGCCCGTACTGCTCGGCGATGCCGAGGATCAACCCGCCGAGCAGCGCGCCGCGCAGGTTGCCGATGCCACCGAGCACCGCGGCGCTGAACGCCTTGATACCGAGGATGAAACCGCCGGAGAAGATGATGCCGGTGGGAATGTAGAGCGTGTACAACATCGCGGCCGCGCCTGCCAGCAGACCGCCGATGAGGAACGTCAGCACGATGACCCGCTCACGCGAGACACCCATCAGGGTGGCGGTGTCGGGGTCCTGGGCGACCGCGCGGATGGCGCGGCCGAATTTGGTTCTGTTGATGACGATTTCGGTGGTGATCGCGAGCACGACGGCCGCGGCGATGATCACCAGCGCCACATTGGTGACCTGCGCGCCGAGGAAGCTGAACTGCACCTTCGGCTCCACGAGCCGGATACCGGTCTGGGCGTTGGAGCCGCCGAGCCCCGGCTTGATCTTGGGCAGGATGTAGTGCACGAACTCCTGGATCACGAACGACATACCGATCGCGGTGATCAGGAACGCCAGCGGTTTCGCGCCGCGCCTGCGCAGCGGCCGGTAGGCGACTCGTTCGAGCCCCACCGCCGCGATGCCCGAGACGAGCATGCCGAACAGCATCGCCAAGCCCAGGTACAGCACTGTCAGCAGGACACCCTGGGAATACACGTTGCCGCTGGGCGCGAAGCCGAGCAGTTCCAGTCCCACGTAGGTGCCGAACATACCGAGCATGAAGATCTCGGAGTGAGCGAAGTTGATCAGTCGGAGCACGCCGTAGACCAGCGTGTAGCCGACCGCCACCAGGGCGTAGATCGAGCCGTAGGTGAGACCGTCCACGGTCAATTTCCAGAACTGGTCGATCACCCCGGAAATGTTGAAATCGATGGACCCCTCGGCCAACAGGGTCACACCGAGCGAAGCCGCTGATGTCATGATTACTCTCGCGTCAGGCGCGCGGTGCGCGTGGCTGCTCAGCCACGCGCACCGCTGCACACGTCATCGGAACTACTTGACCTGGTACATCCAGATCTGGATGTTGGCCAGCTCGCCGGTCTCGCCCCACTTGTACTGGCGGGCGACACCGGTGCCGTCGTAGTTGCGGACGTAATCGACCAGTTCGGCGCGGGTGACCTTACCGGCATCGATCCCCTTGAGCAGGATCGTGGTCAGGTCGTAGCCCTCGACGGAGTAGACGCCGGGCGCCTGACCGTTGAGCGCCTTGTAATCGGCGGCGAACTTCTCCGGCGCCGGGCTGCACGGGCACGACAGCAGCGCGTCCTTGGACGAGGAACCGGCCTGCCGGACGAACTCGGGATCGTTGCTGCCGTCGGCGGAGACGAAGGCCGCGGTCACGCCGCCGGAACGCAGCTGCTGCACGAACGGCGCCGCCTCCGCGTAGTACCCGGCGTAGAAGATGGCGTCGGGCTTGGCGGCGGACAGCTTGGAAACCGCTGCCGAGAAGTCCTTGTCACCTTCCTTGACACTGGTCCCGCAGGAGGCGTCGGCCGCGGGGCCCGCGGCGGTGATGAACGCCTGTGCCAGACCGGCACCGTAGTCGGTGTTGTCCTGCACGACGCAGATCTTCTTGAAGCCCTTCTCGCCGGTCAGGTAGTTCGCGACCGCCGGGCCCTGCGAGTTGTCGTTGCCCAGGCCACGGAAGAAGGTCTTCCAGCCGTTCTGGGTCAGCGTGGGGTTCGTGGCCGACGCCGTCAACGTGGGCATGCCTGCCTCGCTGAGGATTTGGCCGGTCGCCTTGGTCTCGCCCGAGAAGGTCGGGCCGACCAGCGCCACGATGTTCGGGTCGGCGACGATCGTCGGGACCACCTGGCTGGCGATCTGCGGCTTGCCCTCGGTGTCGAACTGCTTCACCGAGACCTGACAGTCCGGATTGGCCTTGTTGTGCTTGTCGAGCGCGAGCTTCACGCCCATGATGATGTTGATGCCGAGGGCGGCATTGCCGCCGGTCAGCGGGCCCGCCATGCCGAGGGTCAGGGGCGCGCACTTGGCCTTGCCGTCGCCTGCGGGGTCCGCGGCCGCACCGGCATCGGTTGTCGCGACAGCCTTGCCCTCGGTATCGAGCTGAACGACCGACTGGATGGAGAGATCGGTATTGCCGCCACCGCCGCCATCTGACGACTTGTCACTGCATCCGGACAACACCAACGACGCGGCAGCTCCGATTACCAGAACTCCCCGCGTCGACCGACTGCGCCATGTCGAACTGAGCACGTCTCACCTCTATGTCCTGTGCTCCCCGGGTTCACCGAGGGGGCCGACCACGTTCAGCCCGCAGAGAACATATCGCCGCTTTGTTAGATCCGCATCACATTCGCATCATGTCGGACGCCTCTTGTCCAGCAATAGTTCACATTATTGTTTCGCTTACGTAAACATTTTCTGCTTTCGGCCCGCGCGGCAGTAAGAGCCGAACCGAGTCACTGCGGGGTGAGGTTCTCCAGCACGACTTCGGCGACCGCCTTCATCGTCGTGCGGCGATCCATCGCGGTGCGCTGAATCCATTTGAACGCCTGCGGCTCCGAGAGCCCCTGGGTCTGCATGAGCACACCCTTGGCCCGCTCGACCAGTTTGCGCGTCTCCAAACGGTCCGAGAGATTCGCGACTTCTGTTTCCAGCGCCGTGATTTCGTGAAAACGACTGGCCGCCAGTTCGATCGCGGGGACCAGATCGGATTTGGTGAACGGCTTCACGAGATAGGCCATCGCCCCCGCGTCACGCGCGCGCTCCACCAGATCGCGCTGACTGAAAGCGGTCAGGATCACCACGGGCGCAACACGTTTCGACGCGATCTCGGCGGCAGCGTCGATACCGTCACGGCGCGGCATCTTCACGTCCATGATGACCAGATCGGGGCGCAGTTCCTCGGCGAGCTCCACGGCCTGCTGTCCGTCGCCCGCTTCGCCGACGACGTCGTAGCCCTCTTCCTTGAGCATCTCGACGAGGTCCATCCGGATCAAGGCCTCATCCTCGGCGACGACGACCCGCTTGGCCGCGGCCTCACGCGTGGCGCCGGCTGCATTCGTGCTCATAGGTTCGACCCCTCTGGATTCCGATGCCTGTCGATCACACCACGACTGGCGATGTAAAGAGTACCTTTTGCTTCCGCGCAGAGAATGCGCCTGCGATGAGATCGCGCACACCCTGCGCCGGATACTCCCCCGCGGAGCGCGGCTACGTACGCCGCGCTTCCGCCGTGGTGCCGAGTGTGGGACTCGAACCCACACGTCCTTCCGGACAACGGTTTTTGAGACCGTCGCGTCTGCCAGTTCCGCCAACCCGGCGCACCGCGGTCACTATAGCGTCTCGGCGCGCCGGGAAGCGAACCGCCGGTCGAACCGGACCTCCACCTGCCCCGTAGTACCTCGAAAGAGCACCTTGGAAGGGGCTGCGATCATGCGCGTGCACAGAACTACGGTCGACCTGAATGCGTACCCCGACCTGGTGATGATCCTGCTCGGCATGCGGGTGCGCACCCCGCGCGGGATGCTGCGGCTGCTCGGCGTCGGCCCGCAGTTGTATCGCTCACATGCCGACCGGCCCGACGGTTTGCTGCTGCACGAGGACATCGTGTGGTCGATGTTTCCCCCGCATTGGGGCGCCCGGCAGTACTGGCGCGATCTGGATTCGCTCGAGCGCTGGACGCGGTCGGAACCGCACCGGCAGTGGTGGGGCGAATTCCTGCGCGATTCCGGCGGCACCGGCTTCTGGCACGAGGCCTACTTCCGCCGTGGCGGCATCGACGCGGTCTACGACGACATGTCGGCATCGACGGGGCTGGCGGCGTTCGCGCCGGTGGTCCCCGCGCGTGGGCCGATGTTCTCCACCAGGGGCCGCGTGCACGGCACCCCACCGGCCGTGCCGCCGGTCATTTCCGAATCGAATTATTATGATCGAAAAGAGTGACAACCGACACATATCACCGCGAGGTTTCTTCCCCCTATCTCGCGGGTATCACGGTCACACACAACAGATTTGCGCATCGTGAATGATGTACGGCGTTCAACCGAAAGGTGAATAAGTAGTACCGCGCTTGTGATGGTTACAATTCCGGCCTACTCCGTGACAATCGACCCGATTACGGTGTCGGTATGCACGTGCTCTTCGTCTGCAACTCCAATGTCTGCCGGTCGGTGATCGCCGAACGGCTCACCCGGGCGTTCGCGACGGAGCACGCTCTACCCCGCCTCACCGCGGAGAGCGCGGGCACCAGGGCCCTGGTCGGCTTTCCGCCCGATCCGATGGCCGCCGAGACCATCCAGGGCCTCGGCGGGGACACCACCGGCTTCAAGGCCCGAAAGCTCAAGCCCGAGATGGTCGATCGCGCCGATCTGGTGCTGACAATGACCGATTCCTTACGCGACCAGGTCGGCGAACTGGCCTTCGGTACCGCCCCGCGCACCTTCACCCTCGCCGAGGCCCATCGCATCGCCAAGGTCACCGGTGCGAAATCCATTGCCGCACTGCACCACGCGCGCAACAACCTGGCGTATGTGGGCCGCGAGAACATCGCCGACCCGATCGGCCTCTCGCCCGCGGCGTTCCTCGAGGTCGGCGACCGAATCGCGGAATTGCTGTTCCCCGTGCTGGGCGCGCTCGCCCCCCACGAGCAGACGAAACGGTCCGGCGACACCGATCAGCCCGGCCTGGTGATAGCGCCCAGTGGACCCGGCGCCCCACTGTCGGCCTTTCTCGCCGCGCAACGCAGACGCTGAGCTAGGGCTGTTCGCCACGGCGCGCAGGGATTAGACTTCGGCGCGGACGTGGGTGGTTACCCCTTGCAGGTTCGACACACGACGGGACTACAGACTTGCCGAAACGCATTTCGGATGTTTCGCTCCATGTGTATGTGACGCCGGAGATCCTCGACCGCATCGTCGCCAGTGTCCGGACGGTCCTCGACGACCACGTGCACGAGCGCGACGTCTACGCATGGCGGTTCACCATGCCCGTCGACGCGAGCGATCCGGTCCATCACGAACTCGAATCACAGTGGCGCGGTAGCTATCCCGGCCTCGAGCCGAGCGGCGAGAGCACCTACGAGATCGCGCTGAGCCTGGTCGGCGATCCGGCCGATCTCACCGACGCCGACATCGCCGACCTCGAGCGCGGGCTGGCGCTGGCCGTGTACGGCGCGGCCCCACCGCATCACGCGCACGGTGTGCCCTTCACTTTGCGCGCCCATCAGCGCACCGACGTCGTCGCACCCGAACTCGACCACGAACTGCGTTGAGTTTGTCCGGCCGGGTGACCTCAGCGGGGCCACACCGCGGCACTCAGCGGGCCGGGAAGTGCCGGATGACGCCTTCCTGCACGGTCGTGGCGATCAATTCGCCTGTGCGCGAATAGAACCGGCCCGTCGCCAGACCACGCGAACCGGCCGCGACCGGTGACTCGGTGGCGTAGAGCACCCAGTCGTCGAACCGGAACGGGCGATGGAACCACATCGAGTGGTTCACCGTCGCCGCGAGAATCCGGTCCAGCCCCCACGACAAACCGTGCGTGGTGATGATCGAATCGAGCACGGTGGTGTCGGAGGAGTAGCCCAGCGCGGCCACGTGCAGCAGCTGATCATCCGGCAGCGCGCCGTCGGTGCGCATCCAGACCCGGTTGTGGTTGAGCTTCTCACCGGTGCCCTTGAGGATCCACGACGGATCGTTGGTGTAGCGCATGTCGATCGGGTGCGGCGCCTTGATGAACATCTCCAGCTTGTCCTCGAAGCCGACGAAGCTCTCCTCCACCCGGGGCAGGGTTTCGGGATCCGGCACATCCGGGCCCTCGTGCGCGTGCTCGAGGCCCTTACCCCAGTCCTGGAACGCGGCCAGCATCACGAACAGCTCCTGGCCGTCCTGGCTGGCGGTCACCGTCCGGTTGGCGAGCGCGCGGCCGTCGCGGTGGCGCTGCACGTGGTATTCGATCGGCTTCTTCACATCGCCGCCGCGCACGAAATGCGCGTTGATCGCGTGCAGCGGCCGCTCCCCCGCCGTGCGTCCGGCGGCGATGATCGCCTGCGACACCAGCTGCCCGCCGAAGGTGCGGCTCCACACCTTCTCGGGGTGGTTACCCAGGAAGGTGTCCTCGCCGATCGACTCGAGGTCGAGCAGGTCGAGCAACACCCGCAGATCGGGTGTCGGCTCGCCCTGTGTGGTCTCGATGTCGATCGAAATGCTCACTACTAGTGGTCCTCTTCGCCGATGCGGTGCACGTGGATCAGGTTGGTGGAACCGACGGTACCCGGAGGGGAACCGGCAACGATGACCACCAGGTCACCCTTGCGATAACGCTCCAGCGACAATAGCGCCTGATCCACCTGGTGGATCATCGCGTCGGTGGTGTCCACCATGGGCACGATGAACGTTTCGGTGCCCCAGGTCAGCGTGAGCTGGCTGCGGACCTCCGGCATGGGGGTGAACGCCAGCAGCGGCAGCGGGGTGTGCAGGCGGGCCAGACGACGCACGGTGTCACCGGACTGGGTGAACGCCACGAGCGCCTTGGCGTTGAGCCGCTCGCCGATGTCGCGGGCGGCGTAGGAGATCACGCCGCGCTTGGTGCGCGGCACGTGGGTCAGGGGTGGCACCCGCGACGTCTCGGACTCGACCGCGGTCACGATGCGGGCCATGGTACGCACCGCGTCGATCGGCCACGCGCCGACCGAGGTCTCCCCCGACAGCATCACCGCGTCGGCGCCGTCGAGCACCGCGTTGGCGACGTCGGAGGCTTCCGCGCGGGTGGGCCGGGAGTTCTCGATCATCGATTCCAGCATCTGGGTGGCGACGATGACCGGCTTGGCGTTCTCCCGCGCCATCTGGATCGCGCGCTTCTGCACCAGCGGCACCTGCTCCAGGGGCAGCTCGACGCCGAGATCGCCGCGGGCGACCATCACCGCGTCGAAGGCCAGCACGATCGCCTCGAGGTTCTCGATCGCCTCGGGCTTCTCCAGCTTGGCGATCACCGGCACCCGGCGGCCGACGCGGTCCATGATGTCGTGCACGAGTTCGATGTCGGACGGCGAACGCACGAACGACAGCGCGATGAAGTCGACGCCCAGCTCCAGGGCGAATTCGAGGTCGGCGACGTCCTTCTCGGACAGGGCGGGCACCGACACGTTCATGCCGGGCAGCGACAAGCCCTTGTTGTTGCTCACCGGGCCGCCCTCGGTGACCCGGCAGACGACGTCGTTGCCCTCGACCGATTCCACGGTGAGGCCGACCTTGCCGTCGTCGACCAGCAGCCGGTCACCGGCCTTGGCGTCTTGCGCGAGCTCCTTGTAGGTGGTCGAGACGCGGTCGTGGGTGCCGTCGACCTCGTCGACGGTGATCCGCACCTGCTCGCCGTTGGCCCACACGGTCTTGCCGTCGGCGAAGCGGCCGAGGCGGATCTTGGGGCCCTGGAGGTCGGCGAGGATGCCGACCGCGCGGCCGGTCTCGTCCGAGGCCGCGCGGACCATCTTGTAGTTGTCGGCGTGGTCGGCGTGGTCGCCGTGGCTGAAGTTCAGCCGGGCCACATCCATGCCGCTTTCGACGAGCTCACGAATACGATCCTGGGTAGCAGTGGCCGGCCCCAGGGTGCACACAATCTTCGTCCGTCGCATCACGGCCCCCAGCCTAGTGCTCATCCGCCTCTGCGTGAATTTGGCCGGTCGGAGGGTCGTCGTCACCTGGCGACCGGACCGGCGGTTTCGGCGGGACCGGGGGCCGAGCGTTCCCGATGAGTTACCCAGGTGTTCACGAAATCAATGGTCACCGAACGGCGACGTGTCTGGAAAGTCTTGTTTCCAAACGACTCTGGCCGAAGCCCAGAATCAGGCAGATCACCCAGTAGTAGAGCGCCGCGACGCCGTAGAGGGCGAAGAAGTCGAAGGTCGGCGCGGCGGCCAGCTGAGCGGTGCGCAGCAATTCGGTGACCAGGATGGTCGAGGCCAGGGAGGTGTCCTTGACCAGGGAGATCAGGGTGTTCGACAGCGGGGGCACCGCGATCCGCGCGGCCTGCGGGAACACGACGTACCAGAGCGTCTGGACATAGGTCATGCCCAGCGACTCCGCCGCCTCCCACTGCCCGTGCGCCACGCTCATGATCGACGAGCGCACCACCTCCGCGGCGTACCCGCCGACGTTGAGGCTGAACGCGATCACCGCCGCCGGGAACGGATCGATGACGATCCCGAATTGCGGCAGCGCGTAGAACACGATGAACAGCTGGACCAGCAGCGGGGTGCCGCGAATGATCGAGATGTAGAAGCGGGCGGGCACCGAGAGCACCCGCCGCGTCGACATTCTCGCCAGCGCGACACCGACCGCGATGGCCAGGCCGATCACGAAGCTGATGGCCGTGAGCGGCAACGTCATCGTCACCGTGGCCTTCAGCATCGGCACCAGGTTGTGCCGGATCAGCTCCCAGGTAGCCGGATCCATCCGCTATTTGCTGACGTCGGTGCCGAAGTACTTCTCCGTCAGACGAGCCAGCGTGCCGTCGGCGCGCAACTGCTCCAGCGCCTTGTCGACGTCGGCGATCAGCGCGGTGTCGTCCTTGCGGGCGGCGAAGGCCTGCTTGCTGGTCTCACCGGTCTGCGCCGCGATCTTGATGCCGGTGTCACCGGTCTTCTTGGTGTACTCCCCGACCGCGAGGGTGTCGTTGACGGTGGCGTCGACCCGACCGGCCTTCAGCAGCTGCACCGCCTGCACGAACCCTTCCACCGCTTCGACTTTCGCGCCCGCGCCCGAGGCGACCTTGCTCCAGTTGCTGGTGGCCGACTGCGCGGTGGTCTTGCCCGCCAGGCTCGCCAGTGAGGTGATGGCGGTGTTGTCGGACTTGGTGACGATCACGCCCTCGGAGGTCGTGTACGGCTGCGACAGCGCGTACTTGGCCGTGCGCTCCGGGTTCACGGTGACCTGGTTGGCGACCAGATCGAAGCGCTTGGACTCGAGGCCGGCGAAGATCGAGTCCCACGGGGTCTGCACGAATTCCACCTGCTTGCCGAGCTTCTCCCCGACCGCGCGCGCGACCTCGACGTCGTAGCCGGTGAGCGTGCCGCCCTCCTGGTAGCTGAACGGCGCGTAGGTGCCCTCGGTGCCGATCTTGAGCACGTTCGGGTCGGACGCGGACGAGCAGGCCGACAGGCCCGTCGCGGCGACCACAGCGAGTACGGCGGCGGCAATGAATTTGCGCACGGACATCCCTTTCTCCGCTGCGCGTAGGGGGCACGCGCAGGCCAAGCGACGCTACGGCGCCGCCACAGACCGACACAGAGTAACGCTCACCGTGATCGGAATACCGGCGGGAAACACGAAACGGGTGCCCCGCCGTAGCAGAACACCCGTTCATCCCCGTGTGGGCAGGAATCAGTCGCGCAGCGGGCGGCCCTGCGCGTCGGGCACCTTGCCCGTGAGCATCATGATGCCGTCGATCAGCGGCCAGATGGCGCCGAGACCGCAGGTCAGCCAGGTCACCGCGATCTGGGCGATGCCGAGACCGGTGTAACCGAGGTAGAAGCGACCGACGCCGAAGCTGCCGAGGAAGATCTGCAGCAGACCGGCCATCAGCTTCTGCTTGTCCGAGAACGGCACGCCGTACATGTCCCGGCCGTAGGGGGCTTCCGGGTCGTTCGGGTTGTAGCCCTGCGGCATGGCCCCGTACGGCGCTGCGCCGTACCCCGGCTGCGGCTGCTGAGCGTACGGGTCGGCGGGCTGACCGTACTGCGGCTGCGGCGCACCGTACTGCGGCTGACCGTAGCCGGGCTGCGGCTGCTGGGCATACGGATCAGAGGGCTGACCGTAGGCAGGCTGGCCGTACTGCGGCTGCGAACCCGAGTCGGGCTGCTTGCTCAGGTCAGGGCCGTACTGTGGATTGGGGTTGTAGGGGTCGGTCACTCATGTCCTCCATCATTCGTGCGGGTACCCGTCGTGGCCCCCGGCCAGTGGCGATCGGCCGAACGGCGGTGCGCCCGCGACGATCACGGGTCATTGTTGCCGGTCCTGCCCACCGTTGTCTTGTCGGGTGCTTCCCCGAACGGCCCTCGCCATACCTCGGAATATCGCGGCGGGCGTCCGCAATGTTGCCGGACGCCCGCCGATTCGACGAAAACTTCTCTGGATCAGGACTTCTTCGCGTCGGTGACATCCTTCGCGTCGGCGGCGCCGACAGATTCGGATACGACATCCGCTTGTGCCGAATCCTTGTCCACCTCAGCGGAATCCGCCTTCTTGGTGACGTCGACGGACTCGGTCTCGGAGTCCGTCGCCGTCACGGCGTTGTCGGCCGCACCGGCGGCCCGCAGCGCGGAGAACTGCCACGGCCAGGGGCGCGGCTCACCGCCGGGCTGCAACTGGGCCGGCGTCTCGCGGCCCTTGGTCGCCAAGGCGAAGTAGGCCATGGCGCCGAGGAAGACGAGTGCGGAGGTGAACGAGTTGATCCTGATGCCGAGGATGTGGGTGGCCTCGTCGCTGCGCAGCAACTCGACGAAGAACCGGCCGAAGCTGTAGCCCGCGACATAGAGCGCGAACAGTCGTCCGTGGCCGATCTTGTAGCGCTTGTCGAGCAGCACCAGACCGATGACGACCAGCACGTTCCAGACGAGCTCGTACAGGAATGTCGGCTGCACGACCTCGAGCACCCGCCCGGTCGACACCCCGTTCATCATGTCCCGCGCGCCGGTCTCCGGGTCGAACCGTTCGTAGATCTCCAGGCCCCACGGAAGCTCGGTGGCGCGCCCGTACAGCTCCTGGTTGAAGTAGTTGCCGAGCCGGCCGATGGCCTGGGCGAGCAGCACAGCGGGCGCGACGGCGTCACCGAGCGCGGGCAGCGGGATCTTGTACATCCGGCAGCCGATCCAGGCACCGATGGCGCCGAAGAACACCGCGCCCCAGATGCCGAGGCCACCCTGCCAGATGTAGAGCGCCTCGACGGGATGCTTGCCCTCGCCGAAGTACTTCTGCCAGTCGGTGGCCACGTGATAGATCCGGCCGCCGACCAGGCCGAACGGCACCGCGAACATCGCGACATCGAGCACGGCGCCCGGCTGACCACCGCGCTCGCGCCACCGGCGTTCACCCCACCAGATGGCGACGACGATGCCGAGAATGATGAACAGTGCGTATGCCCGCAGCGGGAAGGGTCCGAGTTGCCAGACCCCCTGGGGCGGACTCGGAATATAGGCCAGGACTGAGTTCACCCGGCCCACGTTAGTGGAGAGCCTTACGGGCGTGTTGCCGCGACCCGGACGGCGGACGACGGGCCGGTGACGAGCGATGGGCCCGGCCGCGGATCAGCGGCCGGGCCCATCGTGCGAACCGCTAGGAGCGAACGGTCGCCGAACGCACGCCCTCGGCCAGTTCGGCGGTCAGTGCGCGGACCGCGTCGAGGCCTTCCGGCACGGCCGAGACCAGCGCCGAGCCGACGATCACGCCGTCGGCGTACGCGGCGATCTCGGCGGCCTGTGCTCCCGAGCGCACGCCGAGGCCGACGCCGATCGGGATGTCGGAGTGCGCGCGGATGCGCGAGCACAGCGCGGGCGCGGCCGAGGAGACCGCGTCGCGGGCACCGGTCACACCCATGGTCGAGGCCGCGTAGATGAAGCCGCGTGAGGCCTCGAGGGTCTTGACCAGACGCTCTTCGGTCGACGACGGCGCCACAAGGAAGATGCGATCCAGGTTGTGCGTGGCCGAGGCGACGAACCAGTCGTCGGCCTCGTCGGGGATCAGGTTCGGCGTGATGATGCCGGCGCCACCGGCCGCGGCGAGATCGCGGGCGAAGGTGTCGACGCCGTATTTGAGCACCGGGTTCCAGTAGCTCATCACCACGGCCTGACCACCGGCATCGGCGATCGCCTCGACGACGGAGAACACATCGCGCACGCGCACCCCGCTGCGCAGCGCCTGTTCGGCAGCGGCCTGGATGACCGGGCCGTCCATCACGGGATCGGAGTAGGCGACGCCGACTTCGACGATGTCACAGCCGGATTCGACGAGCGCACGGCACGCGGCGATGGAACCGGCGAGATCGGGATAACCGGCGGGCAGGTAGCCGATCAGAGCGGCCCGGCCCTCGCTGCGCGCGGCAGCGAAGGTGTTCGCAAGACGCGACTGCTGACTCACTGTTGGTGCTCCTCGGCATCGTCGTCGAACAGACCGAACCAGCGTCCCGCCGTGTCCATGTCCTTGTCACCACGACCGGACAGGTTGACCAGGATGACCGCGCCCTCGCCGAGCTCCACGCCCAGCTTCAGCGCGCCCGCCACCGCGTGCGCGGACTCGATCGCCGGGATGATGCCCTCGGTGCGCGAGAGCAGCAGCAGCGCGTCCATCGCCTCGGTGTCGGTGATCGGCCGGTACTCGGCGCGACCGATGTCCTTGAGATGGGCGTGCTCGGGGCCGACGCCCGGGTAGTCGAGACCGGCCGAGATCGAATGCGATTCGATGGTCTGGCCGTCTTCGTCCTGCAACAGGTACGAGTAGGCGCCCTGGAAGGCACCGGGCGTGCCGCCGGTGAAGGTGGCGGCGTGGCGTCCGGTTTCGACGCCGTCACCGGCCGCCTCGAAACCGACGAGGCGCACGCCCGCGTCGGGGATGAAGGCGTGGAAGATGCCGATGGCGTTGGAACCGCCGCCCACGCAGGCCACGACGGCGTCGGGCAGCCTGCCCGCTTGCGCCGGAAGCTGGATCTGCTCGCGCGCCTCCAAGCCGATCACGCGCTGGAAATCACGGACCAGCAGCGGGAACGGGTGCGGACCGGCGGCGGTGCCGAAGCAGTAGAACGTGTCGTCGGCGTGGGTCACCCAGTCGCGCAGTGCCTCGTTGATCGCGTCCTTGAGCGTCTGCGAACCCGAGGTCACCGGGATCACCTCGGCGCCGAGCAGCCGCATGCGGGCCACGTTGAGCGCCTGGCGGGCGGTGTCGACCGCGCCCATGTAGACCACGCAGTCGAGGCCGAGCAGCGCGCACGCGGTGGCCGTCGCGACGCCGTGCTGGCCCGCTCCGGTCTCGGCGATGACGCGCGTCTTGCCCATCCGCTTGGCGAGCAACGCCTGACCGAGCACATTGTTGATCTTGTGCGAGCCGGTGTGGTTGAGGTCCTCACGCTTGAGGAAGATCCGCGCGCCACCCGCGTGCGCGGCCAGCCGGGTGCATTCGAACACCGGCGACGGACGGCCGGTGTAGTCGCGCTGCAGCCGGTCGAGCTCGTCGAGGAAGCCGCGGTCGGTGCGGATCTTGTCGTACTCGGCGGTGACCTCTTCGATCACGGCCATCAGCGCCTCGGGGACGTGACGTCCGCCGTAGACGCCGAAGTGGCCGCCCGCGTCGGGTTCGTACTCGGAGTGCTGGGCGACACCGGCGCTCGCCGGGGGAAGCACTGTCACCGGATGCTCCGCCGGGCCGGCTTCGGGCAGGACGGGTGCGTGCCGGCGGTCACCAGTTCGGACACGGCCGAACGCGGGTTACCGCTGGTCACCAGGCCTTCGCCGACGAGCACGGCATCGGCGCCCGCACCGGCGTAGGCCAGCAGATCGGCGGTGCCGCGGATGCCGGACTCGGCCACCCGGATGACCTCCGAGGGCAGGCCGGGCGCGATCCGCGCGAACACATCGCGGTCGACCTCGAGGGTCTTGAGGTTGCGCGCGTTGATGCCGATCACCGTCGCACCGGCTTCGAGGGCGCGATCGGCCTCTTCCTCGGTGTGCACCTCCACCAGGGCGGTCATGCCGAGGGATTCGGTGCGGTCGATCAGCGAGGCGAGCACGTCCTGTTCGAGCGCGGCCACGATCAGCAGGATCACGTCGGCGCCGTGGGCACGGGCCTCGTGGATCTGGTACGGGCCGACGACGAAGTCCTTGCGCAGCACCGGGATGTTCACGGCGGCGCGCACGGCGTCGAGATCGTCGAGCGATCCACCGAAGCGGCGGCCCTCGGTGAGCACGCTGATGATCCGCGCGCCCCCGTCTTCGTAGGCCTTGGCCAGCACGGCGGGATCGGGAATATCGGCGAGCGCGCCCTTGGAGGGGCTGGCTCGCTTCACTTCCGCGATGACACCGATTCCGTCCTCGTGCAGCGCGGCGTGTGCGTCCAGCGGCCCCTTGACCGCGGCGGCAGCAGCTTTGATCGCTTGAAAATCGAGGAGGGCTTCGCGAGCGGCAACATCCGCCCGGACCCCGTCGAGAATCGAGTCGAGTACCGTCATCTGGCTCGAATCCTTTCTGGGGAGACGCACTTCTCGCCCGAGAGTCCCCTCGGGCGCTGTCTCACCGATGCTGGTAAAGAATAAATGCCCGCCGCGCGTGTCACTGCGGCGGGGGTGCTGCCGGTCACTTGTTCTCCCCGGCCGGACCGCGGTCGGCGCCGGGGGTGTCAGGGGTATCGGTCGGGTCGGTGCCCGCGTCGAGCGCGTCCCACAGCACCCGGTCCGACAGTGGCGCCGCGGTTCCGGTCTCCGCGTTCTGCTTGCTCACCGCGGCGCTGGCGTCGGCCTTACGGAACACCGGGTTGTCGTATCGGTCGGAGACCTCCTCGGTGCGTTCGCCGGTGCGCCGGGTGAGCAGGATGCCCGCGGCCAGTGCCAGGCTCGCCGCGGCGATCGACAGGATCGCGGGACCCAGGTGTGTGTCGGCGGAGCTGACCACCGCGCGCACCGGCAGCTCGGCCAGGGTGCCCGCCCGGTCGGCGGTCCTGCCCGCGCCGACGGCCAGCGCGAAGCCGGGCACCGCGGCGGCCGCGGCCACGACCGAGATCACCACCCCGAGCAACTGCCGCAGCACGCCCTTGACCGCGAACACCGCCGCGATCGAGGCGACCAGCACCAGCGCGAGCGGGGTGAGCGCGCCGAACCACACGCCACCGTTGAGATCGTCGGTGCGCGGTTCGGTGAGGCCGTCGGCCGAGTACACCGTCACCCATGTCATCCGCGAGGACGCCCACAGCCCTGCCGCCGCCAGCGCGAGCAAGGCGACCGGAACGATGGGCTTCGCGGCCGGGGCTGCCGTCGCGCCCGCTCCCGGTACCTCGGTGTCCGTCGCGTCGACGGACCGACCGGTGTCGTCTTCGTCCGCCGTCACAGGTCCCCGCCTTCGTAGGTGCGCAGGGTCTGCGCCGCCGCGATCGCCTTGAGCACCGCCATGGCCTTGTTGCGGGCCTCGGTGTCCTCGTAGACCGGATCGGAGTCGGCGACCACGCCCGCGCCCGCCTGGACGTAGGCGGTGCCGTCCTTGAGCAGGGCGGTGCGGATGGCGATGGCGGTGTCGGCGTCGCCGGCGAAGTCGAGGTAGCCGACCACGCCGCCGTAGACGCCGCGCCGGGTCGGTTCCAGCTCCTCGATCAGTTCCATCGCCCGCACCTTCGGCGCGCCCGACAGCGTGCCGGCGGGGAAGCAGGCACGCACCGCGTCCAGCGCGATCTTGCCCTCGGCGAGCAGCCCGGACACCGTCGAGACCAGGTGCATCACGTGGCTGTACCGCTCGACGTGGCGGTACTGGGTCACCTTCACCGTGCCGGGACGGCAGACCCGGCCCAGATCGTTGCGACCGAGGTCGACGAGCATCAGGTGCTCGGCGTTCTCCTTCTCGTCGGCCAGCAGGTCCTTCTCGAGCAGGATGTCGTCCTCGGCGCTCTCCCCACGCCAGCGGGTACCCGCGATCGGGTGTGTCGTGGCCACCCCGTCTTTCACGGTGACCAGCGATTCAGGACTCGAGCCGACGATCGAGAACGCGGTGCCGCCCTCGCCGTCGGGGATGTGCATCAGATACATGTACGGGCTCGGGTTCGAGGCCCGCAGCATGCGGTAGACCGCCAGCGGTGACCCGGTGTAGTCCATTTCGAAGCGCTGCGAGAGCACCACCTGGAATGCCTCGCCCGCCTCGATCTCCTTGATCAGGCGGCGCACGCCCGCACCGAATTCCTCGGTGGTGCGCCTGCGCAGGAACTGCGGTTCGGGCTGGTCGAAGACCGACACGGTGGAGGGCGCGGGGGTGGCCAGCGCGGCGGTCATCCGGTCGAGCCGGGCGACGGCGTCGTCGTAGGCGGCGTCGACCCGGGAGTCGGTGCCGTCCCAGTTCACCGCGTTCGCGATGAGGGTGATCGCGCCTTCGTGGTGGTCGAACGCGGCCAGATCGGTGGCCAGCATGAGTACCAGTTCGGGCAGCCGCAGATCGTCGGTGGCGAGTTCGGGCAGCCGTTCGATCCGGCGCACCGCGTCGTAGCCGAGGAAGCCGACCATGCCGCCGGTGAGCGGCGGCAGCCCGGGCAGCCGTTCGGTACGCAGCAGTTCGAGGGTGTCGTGCAGCACGCGCAGCGGGTCACCGCCGGTGGGTGCGTCGACGGGCACCGTGCCGAGCCAGGCGGCTTCACCGTCGACGACGGTCAGCGCCGACGGGCTGCCCGCGCCGATGAACGACCAGCGCGACCACGAGCGCCCGTTCTCCGCGGATTCGAACAGGAAGGTGCCCGGCCGGTCGCCGGCCAGTTTGGAATAGGCCGAGAGCGGAGTTTCGGAGTCCGCCAGCACCTTTCGGGTCACCGGGACGACCCGGTGCTCGGCGGCGAGCAGCCGGAACTGTTCGCGGGTCGTGGTGGTTGGTGTCGACGCGCCCTGCATGGGCCCATCATCCCAGGCGTGCCGTCGCCGACGCGCGCGGACCCGACCCCGCGCCGAATCGGGCGGTGACCGGCATCACTACACTCGCGCGCGTTCCATGTCGCATGCGGTAACCCCCTTTCCGAGAGGAGCAATGTTGTACCCCTCGCAGCAGGGCGCACAGGACGGCCGGCTGGCCGTTCCGTCGCAGCAGCACTACGGTCCCGGCCAGCAGACGGTGGCGACGAGCGCGATCAATTCGTTCGTCACCTACGCCAAGGCCATCCAGGACCTCGACAAGAAGAATTTCCCCGACGAGTACGCCGGGCACAGCGACCGCATCCGCGAGCTAGAACCACTGTTGCGCGCGCACGGCATCCTCGACGTGATGCAGATCCGCAATCCCGACATCGCGGCACTGCTCGGGCAATAGGACCCCAGATCCCCGTTCGTGGCCGCGAACGGGGATCTTCCTTACTCGGCCGCCGGTAGATACTGTCTGGGCATGCAGCCAGGCCAGCGCGCTCCGCAATTCGAGCTCCCCGATCAGTCCGCCCAGCTCCGCTCGCTCGACGGCTTGCTCGCCGACGGCCCGGTGGTGCTCTTCTTCTATCCCGCCGCCAATACCCCGGTGTGCACCGCCGAGGCCTGCCACTTCCGTGATCTGAGCGGCGAGTTCGCCGCGCTGGGCGCCTCGTGTGTCGGGATCAGCACCGACAGCACCGAGGTGCAGGCCGGTTTCGCCACCAAGCAGCGCCTCGACTACCCGGTGCTGTCCGACAGCGACGGCGCGGTCGCCGCCGCGTTCGGCGTGAAGCGTGGACTGCTCGGCAAGCTCGCCCCGGTCAAGCGGCACACCTTCGTCATCGACACCGACCGCACGATCCTCAAGATCGTCACCGGCGAGCTGCGGGCGGCCGTGCACGCCGACGAAGCGCTGGCCTTCCTGCGCGAACGCAGCATCACCCCGGAGTAGTACCGGTCGGCGAATCGCCGGGCGGCGGATCGACGCCCGGCGGCCCCGACGCACTTACGCTGGGCAGATGACAACCGGCGAGGTGCGGTCGAGCGGTCAGAAGTCCACGGCCGTCGTATGGCGTAACCGGGCGATCATCACGCTCGCCACGGTGGTGGTGCTGGTGGCCGCCTACTTCATCCTGTCCTCGTTCATCCCCCGGTGGTGGGCACAGCGGCTGGCCAACACCGTGCACGGCAGTTTCAGCTCGGGCATCTGGTGGGGGCTGGTCTACGGCTTCGTCTTCACCTTGCTGCCGCTGGTGCTGCTGATATTCGCGGTGCGGGTGTGGAAGCGCAAGGGTGGCAAGTTCATGGCGGGCGCGGCGGTGATCGTCGCGCTGGCCTGCTCGCTGCCGAATCTGATGACGTTGACGATCGTGCTCGGCGGCAACAATGCCGCACACGCGGGTCAGCGAATTCTGGACGTCGACGCGCCCGCGTTCCGCGGCGCCTGCCTGGTCGGCGCCATCCTCGCGGCGGTGGTGTTCGCACTGGTGCTCGCACTGATGGGCAAGCGTGGATTCAGCCGTCACAAGGCCGCCAAGGCCGCGGCGCAGCAACCGGCGCCCGCTGCGCCGCCGATGACCGGCGATCGGTAACCCTCGCACACACCCTCGCGGTGATGTGAGTGACCTCACGACCACCGCCAACTCGCGGACGTCACAGCGACGTCGTGGCAAACTCTGTCGTGTGCGCGCCTCACTCCACCATGTCCGTCGTCCGGCCGCGAGGCAGTACCGGCGATGACCCAGTGGCTCGACCCCGTCGAACAACGCGCATGGCAGGCGATCGTCGCGCTCATGACCCGGATTCCCGGTGCGCTGGACACCCGGTTGCAGCGCGAGTCCGGCCTCACCCATTTCGAGTTCCGGGTGCTCAGCCTGCTCTCGGAGGAGGCGGGACACCGGCTGCAACTGAGTGATCTCGCCCACAAGGCAAATGCGTCGCTATCGCGACTCTCGCATGTGGTCTCGAAGCTGGAACGCATCGGCTGGGTGCGCCGCGACACCACCGCGGGCCGGCGCGGGGTGTACGCGGTTCTCACCGACGCCGGTTTCGAGAAGGTGATCGAGGCGGCCCCCGGCTACGTGGACGCCGTACGCAGGCTCGTGCTGGACGGTCTCACCGATAAGCAGACCGCGCAACTCGCGGTGCTCGGGGAATCCCTGTCCGACCGGCTGAACCGGCTCCTCGTCGAAGACGGCGACTAGTCGGCGGCGAGCAGTACATCGGTGTCGAAGCAGGTGTGGGTGCCGGTGTGGCAGGCCGCGCCCTCCTGATCGACGATCAGCAGCAGCGTGTCGCCGTCGCAATCCAGCCGCACCTCGTGCACGTACTGGGTGTGCCCGGAGGTTTCGCCCTTGACCCAGTACTGCTGACGCGAACGCGAATAGTAGGTCGCCTTGCGGGTTTCCAGCGTGCGGGCCAGCGCCTCGTCGTCCATCCAGGCCATCATCAGCACGTCGCCGGTGGCCTTTTCCTGCGCGATCGCGGCGATCAGTCCGTCCTCGGTGCGCTTGAGGCGGGCGGCGATGGCGGGGTCGAGGCTCATGCCTCGTTTATAACAGCAGCCAGTTCGATGGCCACCAGCAGTTCCACCAGGTCGTTCACGCTGCGCACATTGCGACCGGTGAGTTCCTGGATCCGGCCGAGCCGGTACTTGGCCGTATTGAGGTGGATGTGCAGGGTATCGGCGGCTTCGCGCAGATTCATATCGGCGGCGGCGAACGCGCGGATCGTCTCGGCCAATGTCCCGCCACGAACGCGGTCCTCGGCCAGTGCGCTCCCGATGCGGGGGTCCACCAGCTGACGGGTGGTGTCATCGGCGCGCAGGAGCAGATATCTGAACGGCGTGAGCTGCGGTAACGCGAGTACCCCGCCGCCTTCGGGCAGGAGTTCGAGCGCGGCCTGCGCCTGCCGGTAGGCACGCGGGATCTGGGCGACCTCGGTGACCGCGGTGCTCACCCCGATCGCCAGGGTGATGCCCTCGGCGCCCAACTCGTCCTGCGTCGCGCGCAGTCGCTCGCACAGTCCGTCGGCCGCCCCGCCGGCCCCGAGCGCGGGCACGGCGACGATCTCGGATCCGCGCACCACCGACAGTGTCCGCAGTCCGTTGACCGTGCACCGGGCCACCGCGGCGGACACCAATTGCCTCGCCTGACCGAGCCTTTCGGACGAATCCTCACTTCGCTCCGCCCGATCGAGCACCACGGCGGTGACCACCACCACCGGCGCGGTGCGTTCGGCGCCGATTCCGTGCGCGGTGGCCACCGACAGATGCGGACCGCTCGCGGGCAGCGCGCCGTCGAGCAGCGCGTCCATGAGCGCCTGCGAGTCGCGCCCGGATTCGGCGGCCACGTACTGCTGGAATTCCAGATACGCGTCGGTGGCCTGGGTACTGATCAGATCGGTGTAGCGGGCCAGCGGCCCCGCCAAGGACAACACGGCCGCCTGCCCCGCCTCGGAATCACCGGCGTGCGCGAGCAGCGTTTTCCAGATGGCGCGCTGACCGAGGCGGAACGCGGCGATGTAATCGACCAGCGGCAGCCCGGTGCGGGCTCGTCGCGCCGCCGCCTGCCGCGCGTAGGCGACGTCGGCCGGGCACACGCGTCGGTGTTCGAGCAGCGCGCCGAGTCCGGTGCGGCTGAGCCGGGCGAGCTGATCGTGTACATCGTCGAGGACGCCGGGGCCCGCGGTGGCGTAGCCGGGCAGCTGGGCGCGGATCTTGGCCATCACGTCGTCGGCGATCTCGTCGGCGTGTTCGTAGGCGCAGCCCGCTATCCGCCTGCGCTCGGCCGCCACCTGAGCAGACTCGGGCGAAACGGATAAACGTGATCCAGCTGACATGTTCGGGGAGTGTGCATGGGCTCGCTCATGGTGTCAACCACGTCACACTGTCCGCAGCGGACGAGCGAGGGCCCAGTTCTTGGTCCATAACGTCCGATGTGGGCTCCGACCTGCGATCTTAGTGTTCCTCGCATGCTCGAGATAACCAACCTGACGGTGCGCTTCGGCGGCATCACCGCCCTGCAGGACGTCGGGTTCACGGTCGCCCCCGGCGAGATGGTCGGCCTGATCGGACCCAACGGCGCGGGCAAGACCACCCTGTTCAACTGCCTGACCCGGCGCAATCGGCCGACGTCGGGCACCCTGCGCTACCGCGAAACCGATCTGTCGACGGTGCGTCCCGACGCTCTCGCCGGGCTCGGCATCGCCCGCACCTTCCAGAACCTGGGCTTGTTCCCCCGCCTTTCGGTGCGCGACAACATCCTCGTCGGCGCCCATCACCGGGCCTGCGCGGGCTTCGTGTCGGCCGGACTGCGGTTGCCCAAGGTCCGCCGGGAGGAAAAACTGCTGCGCGCCGAAGCCGACGAACTGCTCGAGCGCCTCGAACTCACCGCGGTCGCCGACCACGTGGCCGCGGGCCTGCCCTTCGGCACCCTCAAGCGCATCGAACTGGCCAGGGCGCTGGCGGTGCGGCCGCGACTGCTGCTGCTCGACGAGCCGGTGAACGGGCTGAGCCACGGCGAGGTCGACGAATTCGCCGACCGCCTGCGCGCGCTGCAAGCCGACCTCGACCTCACCGTGATCGTCGTCGAACACCACATGGGTTTCGTGATGGGCACCTGCGATCGGGTGATCTGCCTCGAGTTCGGCCAGGTGATCGCCGAAGGCGAACCCGAAGCGGTGCAGCGCGATCCCGCCGTCATCCGCGCCTACCTCGGAGCTTCGGCATGAGCGGTCAGCGACCGGAGGCGGAAGCGGAGCGTAACCACACAGGCCGCCCGAGCATGCCCGAGGAGAACAGCATGAGCGAATTCTTGACGGTCACCGATCTGCACGCCGGATACGGCGCGGCGAAAGTCCTGCACGGCGTGAGTTTCTCGGTCGAGCAGGGCACCGTGTGCGCGATCCTCGGCCCCAACGGCGCGGGCAAGACCACCCTGCTGCGCGCCCTGTGCGGCATGGTCAAGGTTCGCGGCAGCCTGCTGCTCGACGGCGACGAGGTGTCCGGTCGCGCGCCGGAGTCCATGGCGCGCCGCGGCGTCGCCCATGTTCCCGAGGGCCGCGGCACCTTCGCCCCGCTCACCGTCGAGGAGAACCTGCGCCTGGGCGCCTACCCCCGACGCGACCGCACCGGCGTCGACGCCGACCTGCGCCGGGTCTACGACTACTTCCCGATCCTGCGCGACAAGCGACGCGACGCGGCAGGCGGCCTGTCCGGCGGACAGCAGCAGATGCTGGCCATCGGCCGAGCGCTGATGCTGCGTCCCCGGCTGTTGCTGCTGGACGAACCCTCGCTCGGTCTCTCACCGCTGGTGACCCAGGAACTGTTCGGGATCGTGCACACCATCAACGAAGAGGAACGCACCACCGTGATAGTCGTCGAACAGAACGCCCACCTAGCCCTCGGCGTCGCGCATCAGGCGCATGTGCTCGAGACCGGGCGAGTCGTGTTGTCGGGCACCGCGGCCCGGATCAAGGCCGACGAGCAGGTCATCCGCTCCTACCTGGGATACAAGGTGGCGCCGTGACCGAGTTCGTCCAGCAACTCGTCGAGGGACTCTCGGCGGGCGCGATCTACGCGGGCCTGGCGCTGGCGCTGGTGCTGATCTACCGGTTCACCGGGATCGTCAACTTCGCCCAGGGCGAGCTGGCCATGTTCTCGGCGTTCCTGGCCTGGCAGTTGAGCCAGACCATGCCGTTCTGGGCGGCGCTGATCCTCACCCTGGCGATCTCGTTCGCCGCGGGCATGGTGATCGAACGGGTGGTGATCCGGCCGGTCGAGGGCGCTCCCGAGATCACCCTGGTGATCGTCACCGTCGGCTTGTTCTTCACCGTCAACGCCGCCGCGGGCTGGATCTGGTCGTACCAGGTGAAGTCGTTCCCGAATCCCTTCCCCGACGGCGCGTTGCGCGGTGGCGGGATCAGCGTCGGCTACGGCAGCCTCGGCATTCTGGCCGTGGTGGCCGTGGTGATGGCGCTGCTGTATCTGCTGTTCCGCTACACCAGGATCGGGCTCGCGATGCGGGCGGTGGCGTGTAATCCGCAGTCGGCCCGACTCGTCGGGATCCGGGTCGGTACCGTGCTCGCCCTCGGCTGGGGACTGGCCGCGCTGGTCGGGTCGGTCTCGGGGGTGCTGTCGGCGCCGCTGCTGTTCCTCGAACCCAACATGATGGGCGGGGTCCTCATCTACGCCTTCGCGGCGGCCACGCTGGGTGGGTTCGACTCCCCCGGCGGCGCGGTGGCCGGCGGTCTGATCGTCGGCGTCGCCGAAACCCTCACCGGCGCTTACGTCGACGCGATCGGCACCGAACTCAAGATCGGTGTGCCGCTGGTGATCATCCTGGGCGTGCTGTTGCTGCGCCCGCAAGGTCTGTTCGGACACGCGGCGGTGGAACGAGTATGAGCGAAGTGAACATTGCGGCAACGACTTCGGTTGCCCCCGTCACGAAACCGGCATCGCGTCGGCTGACTACGCTGCGCTGGTCACTCGTCGCGACAGCCGCGGTACTCCTGCCGGCCTGCGTCGCACCCTTCCAGCTGGTGCCCTTCCACACTTTCCAGCTGGCGATGGCGATGATCTACGCGGTCACCCTGCTGGGGCTGAATCTGCTGGTCGGCCACACCGGCCAGATCTCACTCGGCCACGGCGCGTTCTTCGCGGTCGGCGCCTACACCGCCGCGATCGCGATGAAGCAGTGGGACACACCCTATTTCGCCACCATCCCGATCGCCGCGGCCGTCACCTTCGTCCTCGGTTTCGCCCTCGGCGTCCCGGCGCTGCGACTGCGTGGGCTGTATCTGGCACTGGTCACCCTGGCCATCGCGATCTTCCTGGTGCCGCTGCTCAAGCGATTCGACGGGGTGACCGGCGGCTCCATGGGACTCATCGTCGACAAGCCGGTGCCGCCCGCCTGGACCGGCCTCGCGGAGGACCAGTGGCTGTACTTCCTGGCGCTGGCCACCACCGTGATCGGCTTCGTGCTGGTGGCCGGAATGCTGCGCTCGCGCGTGGGCCGCGCGCTGCACGCGGTGCGCGACAACGAGATCGCCGCCGAGGTGCTCGGGGTGAATCTGGCGCACTACAAGACCCTCGCCTTCGCCTGGAGCGCGCTGCTGGCCGGCGTCGCGGGCTGCGTCTACACCTGGGTGATCGCCTTCGTCTCGCCCGACTCCTTCGCGCTGACGCTGTCGATCACGCTGCTGGCCGGGCTCGTCGTGGGTGGGCTCGGCACCACCTGGGGCCCGCTGCTGGGCGGACTGTTCGTGATGTTCGTGCCCAGTTTCGCCCAGGACGTCAATCAGGCCGCACCCGGCGTCATCTTCGGACTGCTGATCATCGCGGTCATGTACCTCGCGCCGAAGGGTTTGGCCGGCCTGGCCACCCAGTGGACGCAATGGCTCGGACATCGTGTCCGGAAAGGGAACACCCATGCGCACTAAGCCAATCCGCACCCTCGGCCTGACAGCCGCGCTCCTCGCCACGCTCACCGCGTGTGGCGGTCGTGGCGAGGAGACCGGCACCGTCGGGCTCGGCGACTGCAAGGGCCAGCAGACCACCGGCATCACCGACAGCACCATCAAGCTCGGCGGGGCGTACCCGCTGTCGGGCCCGGCCTCGGCCTACAGCGAGGTGCCCAAGGGCATCAGGGCCTACTTCGACTACATCAACGCCGAGCAGGGCGGCATCGACGGACGCAAGGTCGAGTACATCGTGCGCGACGACGGCTACCAGCCGCCCAAGACCGTCGAGGAGACCCGTCGACTCGTCGAACAGGATCAGGTGTTCGCGGTCTTCCAAACACTGGGCACCGCGACCTCTTCGGCGGTGGCGGACTATCTCAACCAGCGCAAGGTGCCCCAGATCTTCGTGGCCACCGGGGCGAACAAGTTCGGTTCCGGCACCGAGCACCCCTGGACCATCGGCTGGCAGCCCAGTTACCGCACCGAGGGGCTGGCCTACGCGCAGTACGTGAAAGCGCAGCGGCCGAACGCGACCGTGGCGGTGCTCTACCAGAACGACGACTTCGGCAAGGACTTGCTGGCAGCATTCACCGAGGGTGTCGCGGGCAGCGGGGTGAAGGTGATCGCCGAGCAGAGCTTCGAGGTCACCGACCCCACCGTCGATGCCCAGGTACGCAACCTGGCCAATTCCAGAGCCGATGTGCTGCTGAACTTCTCGACCCCGAAGTTCGCCTCGCAGGCGCTGGCCGCCGACGTGCGCAACGCCGACTGGAATCCGTTGCACGTGCTCGCCGTGGTCTCCAACACCATGGCCACCCTGCGCCCGGTGGGGCTGCCCAACGTGCAGGGCACGGTGACCGCGGCGTTCCTCAAGGACGCCGCCGACCCGCGCTGGGCCACGGACGCGGGCATGCAGACCTACCGATCCAAGCTGGCTCAGTACGCCCCCGGCGCCGATCCCGAGAACCAGCACGCGATGGCCGGATGGACGATGGCCGAGAGCTTCCGCAAGACCATGGAAGCGGCGAAGTGCCCGACCCGAGAGGGCCTGCGCGACGCGATGCGCTCGCTGGACAACGTCTCCGCCGACCTGATGCTGCCGGGCATCGCGATGAAAACCGGTGCGGGCGACGGTTATCCGCTCGAGGCCGTCGGTATCCAGACCTTCGTCGGCGAGCACTGGTCGCTGACCGACGGCGGTCTGATCGACACCACCGGCAAGTAGTCGCTGCCCCTCCCTCGTTGCGCAGTGCATCCCAGCGTGCGCGGCTCGTCCGAAGTACCCCCGATCGATGAGGATCACAGATGAAGATGTCAACCACCCTGGCCACGGCGGCCATGACCGCGCTCGCCCTGTGTGTCGGGACCGGGACCGGCAACGCCGATCCCGCACCACAGACCGAGGTGCGCTACGAGGTGAGCAGGCAGGGTGACTCCGCGGTGCTGTCCACCGACGGCAAACTGCAGGTCGTCGACGGCCAGCTGGTGCTCACCACCGGCGCCGACACCCCGGTCGCCGCACTGCCGCTGACCTACCGCATGGACGACAAGGTGTTCCCGATCGCCGCCACCGTCGACGGCGGCACCGCGACGCTGACCCCGTCCAAGGAGGGCGGCACTGCGGTGGCCCCGGCGACGAACCTGATCACCCAGGACGTGGCCGCGCAGCAGATCGCCGAGTCCTTCACCCCGCGTGATCAGGCCGCGCTCGGCGTCCTCAGCCAGCGCCTCGGCGTCGGTGGCGCCGTGGCGGCCATCGTCGGCGCGGTGGTCGGCGGCGGCATCGGTTGCCTGGTCGGCGGTGCCGCGGGCGCGACCATCGCCAGCCCGGTGATCGTGCTGCTGGTGCCGTGGGTCGGCGCCACCGTGGCCGGTTGCGTGCTCGGCGCGGCCACACTCGGTGCGGTCGGCACGATGATCGGTCTGGTCACCGTCGGCGGTCCGCTGGCGCTGTTCTCGGCCTACCAGTACTTCTCGACCATTCTCGCCCCGTGCCCGGCCGAGCTCGGCGCCTACTGCAAGGACCCCGCGGTCCCCACACCGCCGAAGTAGTACGCACCGCCGTCTCGCCGGCCCACCCGATCACCGCGTCGGGCGGGCCGGCTCGTGGCCGTTTCCGGCCGGTAAGGATTCCCCATGCGCAGAACAGTTTTCGATGCCGAGCACCGCGCCTTCCGCGCGACGATGCGCGCGTTCATCGATGCCGAGGTCGTGCCGAGTTTCGGCAAGTGGTACGACGACGGACTGGTGCCGCGCGAATTCTATTACCGGCTGGGCGAACTCGGGATCCTCGGCATGGAGGTGCCCGTCGAACACGGCGGATCCGGCCTGGACTCGTTCCGGTACCGGGCGGTGCTCACCGAGGAGATCGCGCGCGCCGCGGTGTCTTTCGGCGGCTCCAGCGCTCATGTGTCGCGCTGTCTGCCCCTGATCAACGACCTGGCGACCGCCGAACAGCGGCAGCGCTGGCTGCCCGGATTCGTCACCGGCGAAACGATGTTCGCGCTCGCGGTCGCCGAACCGGGCACCGGCTCGGAGCCGTCGGACATGCGTACCACCGCGCCACTGTCGCTGGACGGCAGCGAATACCTGCTCAACGGTTCGAAGACCTACGTCATCGGGGGCGCGCACGCCGACCGAGTCATCGTGTGCGCGCGTACCGCGCCACCGAGCGCGGACGACCCCACCTACGGCCTGTCGCTGCTGGTCGTCGACAGCGCCGCCCCCGGCTACCGCGTCGGGCGCGCCCTCGACACCCTCGGCCGAAAGGTCTGCGACATAGTTCAGCTCACCTTCACCGATGTGCGGGTGCCGGTGACCGATCGGCTCGGTGCCGCGCACCGTGGCGACGACCATCTCGCCGCACAGCTGCCACGGGAACGGCTCACCATCGCCGTCGGCGCCCACGCGCAGGCCAGGGCCGCGGTGCGTTTCGCGCACCGCTTCACCGCCGAGCGCACCGCGTTCACCCACTCGGTGGCGAGTTTCCAGAACACCACGTTCGAGCTGGCCGCCTGCCGCGCCGAGGTCGACGCCATCGAGGCGGTGGTCGATCGCGCGCTCGCCGCCCACGATCGCGGCGACCTGACCCCCGCGGACGCGGCCTCGGCGAAGCTGTTCTGCACCGAGTCGGCCGGGCGGGTGATCGACCGCTGCCTCCAATTGCACGGCGGGGTCGGCTATCTCGCGGACTCCCCCATCGCCCGCCTCTACGCCGACCACCGCATCGATCGGATCGTGGGTGGCACCAGCGAAGTGCTGCGCACCATCATCGCCGCCGAGATGGGGTTGTGACGCCGGATCGGCGGGCGCGATCGAGCTCACCGAGCAGCCGCCAGGTGCGCTGCTGGTCCTCGGGCGTGGTGAGGTCGGTCTGGGAGAACACCACATCGGTGGCGCCCGCGGCGAAGTAGTCGGCCACGCGGGCGGCGACCGCCTCCTCGTCACCGATCACCACGAGTTCGGCGGCCCGCTGGGCGCCCGACAGCGCGACCACGCGCTGATACGACGGAATCGTGTCGTAAAAGGCGGTTTTCGCCTCGGCGATGCTCCGGGCCGCGGCGACGTCGGCGGTCACGACGCCGGGCACCATCGCCACGATGCGGGGATGCGGCCTGCCCGCGGCCGTCGCGGCGGCGGTCAGCGGCGCGACGATATGTTCGGCCAGCGCCTCGGGACCGACCAGGAAGGGCAACGTGCCGTCGGCCAGTTCGCCGGTGGCTCGCAGCGCCTGCGGCCCCATGGCCGCGACCAGCACCGGCACCGTCGGGTCGGCACCCGCCACCGCCGCGGGCATCGGACTGGCGGCGGTCACCGTCTCACCGCGGAAGTCCACCGCACCGGTGTCGAGAATCGACCGCAGCGCCGTGAGGAATTCACGCAGCCGGAGACCGGGCCGGTCGAACGGCCCACCGAACGCGCGTTCGGACAGCGACCGCGCGCCGAGCCCCAACCCGAGCACGAACCGTCCACCGGTCGCCGCCTGCGCGGTCTGCGCCTGACCGGCCACCAGCAGCGGATGCCTGCCCGGCACCGGAACGACCGAAGTCCCCACTTCGATTCCGGGCACCGCCCGGCCGATCAACGCCGCCAACACGATCGCGTCACTGCTGAAGGTCTGCCCCAACCACACCGAACTCAGCCCCACCTCGGCGGCGACTGTGCCCAGATCGACGGCCGTGTCCACGGCATTGGCGGAGTTGTCGAGAACGAACGGGGACAACGCGATTCCGATGCTCATCCCCGCACCAACGTCGGCGACAACGGAAATCATCGCGATCCACGCACGCTGATTCCAATGTCGGCGACCAGCTCACCGTCGGCGCTCGGTCGATACGTTCCGCCGGATCATCGTGCTGTGAAGCCGAATCGGTTCGGCGTCAGGTGAATTCGGCTCGACAGCTGACTGATGTCAGCGGACGGTGATGCCGTCCGCGCGCATCGCGTTCTTCACCTGGCCGATGGTGAGGTCGCCGAAGTGGAAGACGCTCGCGGCGAGGACCGCGTCGGCGCCGGCGTGGACAGCGGGCGGGAAGTGTTCTACCGCGCCCGCGCCGCCGCTGGCGATCACCGGAACGCGCACCGCGGCGCGCACCGCGGCGATCATCGGCAGGTCGAAACCGGCCTTGGTGCCGTCGGCGTCCATCGAGTTCAGCAGGATCTCGCCGACACCGAGTTCGGCGCCGCGGATGGCCCATTCGACGGCGTCGATGCCGGTGCCACGCTTGCCGCCGTGGGTGGTGACCTCCCAGCCGGACGGGGTGTCGGGCTGACCGTCGGGCACGGTGCGCGCGTCGACCGAGAGCACGATGCACTGGGCGCCGAAGCGTTGCGACATCTCGAACAGCACCTCGGGGCGTGCGATGGCGGCGGTGTTCACCGACACCTTGTCGGCGCCGGCGCGCAGCAGCCGGTCGACATCCTCGACCGTGCGTACGCCACCGCCGACGGTGAGCGGGATGAAGATCTGCTCGGCGGTGCGGGTCACCACGTCGAGCATGGTGCCGCGGTCGCCGGTGGAGGCGGTGACGTCGAGGAAGGTCAGTTCGTCGGCGCCCTGGGCGTCGTAGGTCGCGGCCAGTTCCACCGGATCGCCCGCGTCGCGCAGGTTCTGGAAGTTGACGCCCTTGACCACGCGACCCGCGTCGACGTCCAGGCACGGGATCACGCGGACCGCCAAGGTGCTCGGCGCGGTAGTGCCGGGTCGTTCGTCGGTGCGCGGTGTCATGGGGTTCACCCTCGTTCTTCTTCGCTGACGGTGCAAATCATTTCCAGCAGTTCCTCGTGCACGCCCGGCGCGGCGGCCAGCACCGAACCGGAGGTGATCGTCCACGGCGCGCCCGCCAGGTCGGTGACCACGCCACCCGCGGCGCGCACCAGCGCGACCCCGGCCGCGTTGTCCCACGGATGGTGCCCGAACACGACCGCGCCGCCGAGCACCCCCGAGGCGGTGAACGCCAGGTCGATGCCGGTGGCGCCGTGCATCCGCACCCGCGAGGACAACCGGCTCAGCGCACCGAGCAGGTCGAACCGGAACTGGCCGGGGATGCGACCCGCCGAGTCGAGGTTGAAGGCGCCGAATCCGATCATGGAGTTGGCGAGCTTGCCCGGTTCCAGCGGTGGCAGGGCCACACCGTCGAGATACAAGGGTCCACCGGTCACCGCGGCGTAGCGGCGACCGAGCATGGGCAGCCAGGTCAGGCCGATCACCGGCTCGCCCTCGTGCACCAGCGCCAGCAGGGTGCCCGACATCGGGTGGCCCGAGGAATAGTTGAAGGTGCCGTCGATCGGATCGAGTACCCAGGCCGTGCCCGAGGTGAGCGCCGGTCCGCCGAATTCCTCCCCGTGCACCGCGATGCCGGTCCGTTGCTGCAGTTCGGCGGAGATGGTGCGTTCCAGCTCGAGATCGAGTTCGGTGGCGAAGTCGTTGCGGCCCTTGGTCACCGCGCTCGGCGCGCCGAGTCCTTCGACGAATCGCGGGACCACGCCGTCCAGGATCTGGGTGGCGACGGTCAGCAGGTCGGTCAGTTCGGCGGTGCTCGGCGCGGCGGTCATCGGCGGTGTCAGCGCACCGCGGCCAGAGCTTCGGGCAGCGTGAAGCGGCCCGCGTACAACGCCTTGCCGATGATCGCGCCCTCCACACCGTCGTCGGCCAGGCCGGCGATGGCGACGAGGTCGTCGAGCACCGAGATGCCGCCGGAGGCGACCACCGGTGCCTCGGCGGCGTTGGCGACCTCGCTCAGCAGCTCGAGGTTGGGGCCGGTCAGCGTGCCGTCCTTGGAGACGTCGGTGACCACATACCGCGCGCAACCGTCACGCTCGAGGCGTTCGAGCACCTCCCACAGGTCGCCGCCGTCGGTCACCCAGCCACGACCGCGCAACCGCCACTGTCCGTCGATCTGCTTGACGTCGAGCCCCACCGCGATCCGGTCGCCGTACTCGCCGAGCACTCGCGCGCACCACTGCGGATTCTCGATCGCCGCGGTGCCGATGTTCACCCGCGCGCACCCGGTCGCCAGTGCCGCCTTCAGCGAATCGTCGTCGCGGATACCACCGGACAGCTCGACCTTCACGTCGAGTTCGCCGACGACCTGAGCGATCAGTTCGCGATTGCTCCCCTTGCCGAAGGCCGCGTCGAGATCGACCAGATGCACCCACTCGGCCCCCGCTTGCTGCCACGCCAACGCCGCGTCCCGAGGCGACCCATAGCTCGTTTCGCTACCGGCCTCCCCTTGCACAAGGCGCACGGCCTCACCATTGGCGACATCGACAGCGGGCAACAGCACAAGACTCACGCATTCAGACTAGTAGGTCTGTGTCGCCGTTCCCGCAACGGTCCGCGACGGTGAGGCCCGTGTCACGCGAACCGCGCGCACAGACGCTCGGCGTCGAGCGGGTCGGCCCGGATCCGACGACCCGGGCCGACCACGATTCGCTCAGCCTGCCGCGGTGTCGAACGCGCCGGGCTCGTAGGCACCGCCCTGCCGGCGCAGGATGACACCGAGCCGGTTGGCGGCGTTGATCTGGGCCACCACCGCGATCAGGGCGGCGAGCTGCTCGTCGTCGTAGTGCTCGCGCACCTGGGCCCAGGTCTCGTCGGACACGCCCCGCGCGGCGTCGGCGACGCGGGTCCCTTCCTCGGCCAGCGCCAGCGCCGCCCGTTCCGCGTCGGTGAACACGGCCGACTCACGCCATGCGGCAACGAGATTGATCCGCGTCGCGGACTGCCCGGAGTGGGCGAGATCCTTGCTGTGCGTGTCGGTGCAGTAGCCGCAGCCGTTGATCTGGCTGACGCGCAGCATCACCAGGTCCTGGGTGGCTTTCGGCAGGGTCGACCGGATCAGTGCCAGGCTGGCGTTGCCGAACCGCTTGCCGAACTCGGCGCCGACCTCGGTGCCGAAAAGGTTGAATCGGGGTTCCATGACGTGTTCCTCACTGCTGGTGCTGAATCGAACGACCATGAGACGGCGGCGATCGGACCTCCGTAACAGCTCGCCGACGTGATCCACGCCACTGCGGATCGGTGTTACGCGACGGCCTCGGCCGGCGTCTGGTGTGCGTCACATCTGAGTGGAAAAGGAGCTACCCATGGCGCCACAGCCCGAGGGCACAGCGAAGGACCCGGCGACGGAGGTGTTCGTCGCCCATCGCAATCTGCTGTTCACGGTCGCCTACGAGATGCTCGGCTCGGCTGCCGACGCCGAGGACGTCCTCCAGGAGACGTGGCTGCGGTGGGTGGGCGTCGATCTCGACGCGGTGCGCGACCAGCGCGCGTATCTGGTCAGGATCACGACCCGCCGGTCCCTCGATCGGTTGCGCACGCTGGGCCGGCGCCGGGAGTCCTATGTCGGCCCCTGGCTGCCCGAACCGCTGCTGACCACGCCCGACGTGGCCGAGGACGTCGAGTTGGCCGAGAGCGTCTCGATGGCGATGCTGCTCGTTCTGGAGACGCTGACGCCGATCGAAAGGGCGGTGTTCGTGCTGCGCGAGGTATTCGATCTGGACTACGACGAGATCGCCGAGGCCGTCGACAAGAGTCCGGCCGCCGTCCGCCAGCTGGCATACCGGGCGCGCGCCCACGTCGCAGCTCGCCGACCGCGCGGCATCGTGTCGGCGAGCGAATCCCGCGATGCGCTCGCGGCGTTCCAGCGGGCGATCGAGACCGGCGATCTCCAGAACCTGCTCGACCTGCTCGCACCGGATGTCGTGTTCCTCGGCGACGGCGGCGGAATCAAGCAGGCCGCGCTGTCGCCCATCGTGGGGGCCGACCTGGTCGCCGCCTTGCTCACCGCCAGTGTGCCCAGGATCGGCGCGGCGATGACTGTCGAATCGGCACAGCTCAACGGCCACCCGGCCCTGATCCTGCGCCTCGACGGCGTCATCGACACAGTCTTCGCGGTCCGCGTCGACGACGGCTTCATCACCGGCCTCTACTCCGTCCGCAACCCCGACAAGCTGTCGCGGACCGATACAGCGACCACGCTGCGACGCTGACCTGGTCGGCCTTCGCCGCCGGCAGGCGCGTGGTAGTCAGCCGAGGCGGCGGCGGAGTTCGGGGAGTCCGCCGCCGGTGAGGTCGTCGAGCGCGGCCGTGCGGCCGACGACGGCCAGGGCGATGGCCTCGCCGGGGCCGCGCACTTCCGGGCCGTCGCCGGAGGACCAGTCGACGTCGGTGGCGACGAAACGCAGACCCTTGGCGTACCTGGCCGGGAAGGCGAAGGGGTCGGGGTAGTTCAGGACCGCGATGAGACGGTCGGCGGGGATCGTGCGCGGGCGGCCGAGGGGACGGCGGATGTCCTGGTGGTGAACCACGAGGTCGGAGAGCATCAGCCGCGGTGAGTACTTCGACAGGCGACCCGACTCGGTGTCGAGCTTGTCCACCAGCTGCGCGGTCGTCAGCCCCGAGAACGCCTGCGCGAGTGCGCTGTTGGTGCGGTTGACCGAGCCCCGGCTCTTCACCACGACCGCTGCGTAGCCCAGCGGGCTGAGGGTGTCCTGCAACAGGTGCCCGACGACGTCACGAACCCGCCACCCCGCGCACAGCGACGGCGTCTCCCATTCCTGCTCGCTCAGCCCCCGCAGCAGTTCGACCAGCTCCGCTCGTTCGTCGAGCACCATCCCCCGATAACTCATCCCGCCAGCCTAGGCTCACCGACCGACTTCCGAAACCCTCTTCCCGCAGTTCCGTTGGGCGAGTAGCGATTACGACCGCACGATCAACCAGGAGTCGCTGACCTGCCTCGACAATTCGACGCAGGCCGACGACCCCGCGGCCGCACAGGACCGATGCGCGACAATGGACGCCACGAACACTACCTACCCCCGTTGCGGGTACTACCTCCACGAACAGGATCGGCGCAACCCTTGGCCAAGCAGAATCGTCGGCGCCGGACTGGCCGTAAACCGGCAGCCGCTCCCGGACTTCCGATCGATGCCGCGTGGTCGGGCGACCGGTCGCAGGTGGCCGACGCGATCGCGACCGTGGCCTTCCTCGCCGCCCAGGGCGACAAGAACGCCATCGGGCGATTCGCCGAACAGGTCGCGGGCGCCGAATCGGGCGCCGGAGTTCAGCTCGCCGCTCAGCGAATCATTCTTCGCGCCTTCGAGTTCGGCTGGTTGCCTCGCGATGTTCACGAGGCCGCGCGCAGACGGGTGGACGAGTTCGCGGTGAGTTACCTGACCGATCTGATGGCCGAGCACCGGTCCGATTTCTCCGCCGAGTCCGTCGACGAGATCTGGCAGGCGCAACTGGACGAGCTGGGCGCCACGGTGTGGTGGACATCCGAGCAACCCCACCTCGATCAATGGGCCGACCGGGCACTCCTCACCCGTGAAGAGGCTCTCACCGCAGCCCTGACCGCCCTCGCCCTGCTCGTCCAACTCCCGAAACTCGAACAGATCGTCGCGCTCCCCGGCACCCGCAGGCAGAGCGCCACCCATCACCATGTGGACGAGAAGACCCTCGGCCGAGTGCGCGGCCTGCTCGCCAAGGCCGAATCGACGTCCTTCGCCGAGGAAGCGGAAACGCTGTCCGCCAAGGCGCAAGAACTCATGACCAAGTACGCGATCGACCGCGCCCTGCTCGACACCCAGCGCACCGACCCCGACCTCCCCGCCGCCCGCCGCATCTGGCTGGAAACCCCCTACACCGACGCCAAAGCCCTGCTCATCGACATGGTCACCCGAGCCAACCGCTGCCGCGCGATCTTCGTCGCCGACTGGGGATTCGTCACGATCGTCGGCGACGACCCCGACCTCGACGCCGTGGAGATCCTGTCCACCTCCCTGCTCGTCCAAGCCACCCGCACCATGATCGACAACGCCACCACCGAGGAATCCCGCTCCCGCCACTACCGCAAGGCCTACCTCACCGCCTATGCCACGCGAGTCGGCGAACGCCTCGCCGACGCCGCCGAAGCAACCATCGCCGACTCCCCCGACCCCACCCACCTGCTCCCCGCCCTCGCCACCCACCGACAACGAGTGGACAAGGCCTTCGCCACCTACTTCCCCACCGCCCGCACCCGAGGCATCACCATCCGCAGCGCCGAAGGCTGGACCGCGGGCACCGAAGCCGCCGACCGAGCCCACTTCGACAACTCCTGACCCGATCGCCGTTCGCGAGCAGGGGTCGCCCCGGTATCCCGGCGTAGTGGTAGGCATGGGCGGTGATCAGCCAACTGCCTCTCGACGAACAACTCGGCGCCTTCCGAGACGCGCTCTCGCGCAACGAGGTACTGACGGAGGTGCTGTCCCGATCGGCGTCCTTGGCGCTGCCCGGCTGGTATCTGACGGCGGGTTGCCTGTTCCAGACCGTCTGGAACGCAGTCACCGGCCGCGCCCCCGGCGAGGGCATCAAGGACTACGACCTGTTCTATTTCGACGCCACCGACCTGTCCTGGGAGGCGGAGGACGTGGTCATCCAGTCGGCGAAACAAGTATTCGCCGACATCCCCGCCGACGTGGAGATCCGCAACGAGGCGCGGGTCCACCTCTGGTACGAGGAGAAGTTCGGCACGCCGTGTCCTGCGCACAGGTCGACCGAGGACGCGATCGACTCCTTCGCTGCGACCACGTGTTGCTTGGGGGTTCGCGTCGAGCAACCCGGCGATCGTTGGCGCGTCTACGCGCCGCACGGGCTGTCCGACGTCTTCAACCTCGTCGTGCGGCCCAATCCGGTCTTGGCGCCGCGCCACGTCTACGAGGCGAAGGCCGACCGCTGGCGCCGTCAGTGGCCCGAGTTGACGGTGCTGCCCTGGCCCACAGCGGCGACCCCGACGTGACCAGCTGACGCCACGCGACCCTGGGCGGGTCGATTGTCGCCGCCCCACCAGAATCGCGACCGATCCTGTGCAGAGTCCGTGACCGGCTTACAGCGAGCCGATCCAGTTGCGCAGCAGTTGCGCACCCGCGTCGCCGGACTTCTCCGGGTGGAACTGGGTGGCCGAGAGCGGTCCGTTCTCGACGGCGGCCAGGAAGGGGACGCCGTGTTCGGCCCAGGTGAGCTTCGGGGGGGCGATGTGCTCGTTGCCGGGGAGTTCCCACTGTTGGGCCGCGTAGGAGTGGACGAAGTAGAAGCGGGTGTCGGCGTCCATGCCGGCGAACAGGGTGCTGTCACCGGGTGCCTTGACCGTGTTCCAGCCCATGTGGGGAAGGACAGGAGCGTCCAGTCCCGCGACGGTGCCGGGCCATTCGCCGCAGCCTTCGGTCTCGACACCGAACTCGACGCCGCGGTCGAACATGATCTGCATGCCGACGCAGATGCCGAGCACGGGACGTCCGCCGGCGAGGCGCTGGCCGATCATGCGATCACCGCGCACCGACAGCAGCCCGGCCATGCAGGCCGCGTACGCGCCGACGCCGGGGACGACGAGGCCGTCCGCGGCCAAGGCGGCGGTGGGGTCGGCCGTGACCTCCACCTGCGCACCGGCGCGTACCAGCGCGCGTTCGGCGGAGTGCAGATTGCCGGAGCCGTAGTCCAGCAGCACAACGGATTTCACAGCACTCCCTTGGTGGAGGGCACACCACTGACCCGGGGGTCGATTTCCACGGCGGCGCGCAGAGCCCGCGCGACAGCCTTGAATTCGGCCTCGGTGATGTGGTGCTGGTCGCGGCCGTAGAGCACCCGCACGTGCAGCGCGATGCGGGCGTTCTGCGCGATCGACTCGAAGACGTGCTTGTTGAGCACCGTCGAGTACGAAGCGCCGGGGCCCGCGCTCGGGATGATGGTGTGCACGAGGTGTTCGGGCTCACCGGTGAACACGCAGTACGGCCGGCCGGACACGTCGACGGCGGCGTGCGCGAGGGTCTCGTCCATCGGGATGAACGCGTCGCCGAAGCGGCGGATCCCCTTCTTGTCGCCCAGCGCCTGCCCGAGCGCCTGTCCCAGCACGATCGCGGTGTCCTCGACCGTGTGGTGCGCTTCGATCTCGATGTCACCCTCGGCCCGTACCACCAGGTCGAACCCGGCGTGCGCGCCGAGCGCGGTCAGCATGTGGTCGTAGAACGGCACCCCGGTGGAGATCTCGGTCTGCCCGGTGCCGTCGAGGTTCAGCTCCACCAGAATCGAGGACTCTTTGGTGACGCGTTCCACCCGCGCTGTTCTGCTCATGATGTGTTCCTCCACAGGTGGATTCAGTGAGTAAGGGCGGTGCCCGCGATATCGCGGCTCACGCGCAGGAATTCGTCGTTCTCGGCGGCGAGGCCGATGGTGGCGCGCAGGTACCCGGGGATGCCGACATCGCGGATCAGCACACCCGCGTCGAGATAGTGCTGCCACGCGGCGCCCGCGTCGGTGAACCGGCCGAACAGCACGAAGTTGGCGTCGCTGGGGATCACGTCGAATCCGAGCGCGGCCAGTGCGGCGGCGACCCGATCACGCTGGGCCGCCAGTTCCGCGACGCTGCCCAGGGTTTCGTCAGCGTGACGCAATGCCGCGCGCGCGGCGGCCTGGGTGACCACCGACAGGTGATACGGCAAGCGCACCAGCAAAATCGCGTCGATCACCGCAGGCGAAGCGGCGAGGTAGCCCAGGCGCCCACCCGCGAACGCGAACGCCTTGCTCATGGTGCGGGTGACCACGAGCTTGGTCGGGAACCGGTCGATCAACGTGATCGCGCTGGGTGCCGCGGAGAACTCCCCGTACGCCTCGTCCACCACGACGATGCCGGGCGCGACCTCGAGAATCCGCTCGAGCTCGGCGATCGGGATGCTGTGGCCGGTCGGGTTGTTCGGGCTCGTCACGAACACCACGTCGGGTCGGCGTTCGGCGATCTGGGCCACCGCGTAGTCGATGTCGAGCGAGAAGTCACCGCTGCGCTTGGCCTCGACCCACTCGGTGTCGATGCCCTCCGAGATGATCGGGTGCATCGAGTACGAGGGCACGAAACCCAGTGCGCTGCGGCCCGGTCCGCCGAACGCCTGCAACAGCTGCTGCAGGATCTCGTTGGAGCCGTTGGCCGCCCACACATTCGCGGTGTCGACGGCGATCCCGGTCTGGCGGGTCAGATACTCGGCCAGGTCGTGGCGCAGCGCCACAGCGTCGCGATCCGGGTACCGGTGCAGATCGGCGGCGGCGGCGCGCACCGACTCGGCGACATCGTCGATCAGCGCCTTGCTGGGCGGGTGCGGGTTCTCGTTGGTGTTGAGCTGCACCGGCACCGTCAATTGCGGCGCGCCATAAGGCGATTTGCCCCGCAGGTTGTCGCGCAGCGGTAGCTGGTCCAGGGTCGCCGAGGCGCCGGGCACGGTGGGAGTACTCACGACAGCGCCTCGAAACGCGCCTGCACGGCCTGCCCGTGCGCGGGCAGATCCTCCGCGTTGGCCAGGGCGACAACGTGTCCGGCGACATCCTTCAACGCCGCCTCGGTGTACTCCACGATGTGGATGCCACGCAAAAACGTCTGCACGCTCAGTCCCGAGGAGTGCCGCGCGCACCCCGCGGTCGGCAGCACGTGGTTCGAACCCGCGCAGTAGTCGCCGAGGCTGACGGGCGCCCACGGGCCGACGAAGATCGCACCGGCACTGCGCACCCGCGCGGCGACAGCGGCGGCGTCGACGGTCTGGATCTCGAGGTGCTCGGCGGCGTAGGCGTCGACCACACGCAGACCCTGCGCGATGTCGTCGACGAGCACGATCCCGGACTGTTTGCCGCTCAACGCTTCCCGCACGCGATCGTGGTGCTTGACCACGGCGAGCTGAGCGTTCACGGCGGCGTCGACCGCGTCGGCCAGCGCGGGAGAATCGGTGACCAGCACACTGGCGGCGAGCACATCGTGCTCGGCCTGGCTGATCAGGTCGGCGGCCACGTGCACCGGATCGGCCGTGGCGTCGGCCAGCACGGCGATCTCGGTGGGGCCCGCCTCGGCATCGATGCCGACCAGCCCACGGCACAGCCGCTTGGCCGCGGTGACGTAGATATTGCCCGGCCCGGTGATCAGGTCGACCGGCTCGAGCGCTCCACCGTCGGTATCGACACCGCCGTAGGACAGCAACGCCACGGCCTGCGCACCGCCGACCGCCCACACCTCGTCGACGCCGAGCAGCGCGGCGGCCGCCATGATCGTCGGGTGCGGCAGCCCACCGAACTGTGCCTGCGGCGGCGAGGCCACCACCAGCGACTCGACGCCGGCGGCCTGCGCGGGCACCACGTTCATCACGACCGACGACGGGTACACGGCGTTGCCGCCGGGCACGTACAGCCCGACCCGCTCCACCGGCAGCCACTTCTCGGTGACGGTGCCACCGGGCACGACCTCGGTCACCGTGTCGGTGCGCCGCTGATCGGCGTGCACCTTCCTGGTCCGCTCGATCGCCACCTCGAGTGCGGCGCGCACCGCCGGGTCCAGCTCGGCGAGCGCCTTGGTCAGCTCGCCGACCGGTACCCGCACCACGGCGGGCCGCACTCCGTCGAACTTCTCGCTGTAGTCCAGCGCCGCCTCGGCGCCCCGGTCCCGAATGTCCTCGACGACCGGCCGCACATGATGCAGCACCGAGTCCACGTCGACCCCTCCGCGCGGCAGCGCGGTGCGCAGCTCGGCAGCGGAAGGAGTACGACCGCGCAGATCGACGCGGGCGAGCTCGATGCGGGAAGTCATATCGGGGTACGGTCCTGTTCTGTGGTGGGGCTCAGGTCAGGTACCAGCCTAATGGTCGCCCGCCATCGCTTTTCCACCCACATCCCGCCGAAGCGACGGACCCGACCGGCGGATCCGTCGCGGACACCAGCTAGCGGGTATCTCCGTCGATGCGCAGACTGCCACCCGAGCTCACCACGCGCATGACCATCGCCTTGGTCGAGCCGTTGATGGTGATGCTGGCCAGGCGCATATTCGTGGACCCGTCGGCGTTGTTGCCGCTGACCGCGGTGATGCTGGCGAAGGTGTCGACGGTGCGGGCGTTCCAGTACTCGCGGAACGCGGACTCGCTGCCATAGACCTGCTGCGCGGCCGGGGTGAGCAGCGACCACGAACCGGCCGGGTCACTGAAGAAGTTCTCGACCAGCAGACCCGCCGATCCGATATCGACGGTGCCGACGTTGCTGGCCTGCCCGAGCGGCGGAACCGCCGCGCTGGGCTTCGGTGCCGCCGACGACTGCGCCGAGGTCTGCGGACCGGCCTGCACTTGCGGCGAATCCGAGTCGGAGCTGTTGAACGCGCTGAACGCCACGGCGACCGCCGCGACCACCGCACCCACCGCGGACCCGATCAGCACCGCACGGCCCTTGCCCGCCTGCTTGCGCGGGGCCGGCATGGGCTGAGCCTGGGTGCGCGGGTGCGCGGCGGTGTCCTGACGGACCTGCGGACGCGGGTTCGAGCGGATCTGACGGGTCGTGGCGGTGGACGCGCCCGCATGGGAGGCCCGGCGACCGGACTGCCGGATCACCTGGGTGGTCGCCGCGGAGTTGCGACGGTTGAAAGCCTCACTGGCGGGGACGAATCCGGCGGGCACCGCGTTCTCGTCCTCGGCGAACGCGGCCAGCGCGTCGCGGGCCTCGGTCATCGTCGGACGGTCGAGGGGGTCCGGGCTGAGCAGATCGAGCAGGAAGTCGGTGGCCGGGCCCGCGTTGTGGGGCTCGCGCACCTGTCCGTTGGCGGCGGCGTAGAGCACCGCCAGCGGGTTGGCGTTGGCGCCGTAGGGCGGTTCGCCTTCCAGCGCGTGGAAAAGCGTTGCGCCGAGGGCGAATACGTCGGCGGCGGGGGTCGGATCGGAGCCGCGCGCGACCTCGGGGGCCAGATAGGCGGCGGTACCGCAGATCAGCCCGGTCTCGGTGAGCGTCACGTCGCCTGCCGCGCGGGAGATGCCGAAGTCGGTGATCTTCACCTCACCGTGGTCGCCGAGCAGGATATTGCCCGGTTTCACGTCGCGGTGCACCAAGCCCGCCTGGTGGGCGGCGATCAGGGAGGAGGCGACCTTCTCCCCGATGCGGGCGACCTCGAGCAGCGGCAGCGGGCCCTTCTGGCCCAGCTCACCCGCGAGGCTGACCGACTTGAGGTACTCCATCACCAGGCACGGATCACCGTTGTGCTCGGTGATGTCGAATACCACGATGGCATTGGGGTGCTGGAAGCGTGCCGCGTTGCGGGCTTCCCGAATCGCGCGCTGGCGCAACACATCCCGCTCGCCCTCGGGCAAGCTGGGTTTGATGTGGATCTGCTTCACTGCCACGGAGCGTTGGAGGCGTTCGTCGACAGCACGCCATACAACGCCTGTGCCGCCGCTACCAATACGCTCGACCAGGCGGTAATGCTCCGCGATCTTCTGACCGGTATCGATGGCGCCTACTCCGAACCTTCTCGAAATTGTGACATCCCGCGTATTGACCATGGATATGGTCCGCCGCCGAGTGTAGCTGGCTGGGTGATGACCGCGTGCGGCAGCGGGGGGATTGCTCGCCTGCGGGGGGAAAGACGACTCATGGTGTCACACGTAGCATCCGTCCCGCTGCCTCGACCGCCGGTCCGGAGCTTCCGGCGTCCGCGACGAACACCGCGAACGCCCGGTCACCGTCGATGCCGACGAACCAGCCGTGGGCGTGGGTGTCGTCGAGGTACTCGGCGGTACCGGTCTTGCCGAGCAGGCCGGGGATGTCACGCAGGGCGGTGGCTGTACCCGCACTCACCGTCTCCCCCATCATGGTCTCTAGCTGCGACGTCACCGTCGCGGGCACCGGCGCCGAAGGCCGGTCGGGAGTGCCGGGACGGCCGCGGATGATGCTCGGAGCCGGCGCGGAACCGTGCGCGAGGGAGGCCGCGACGAGCGCCATTCCGAACGGCGAAGCCGTCACCGTGCCCTGTCCGATGCTCGATTCGACCCGTTGCGCCGGACTTTCGGCGGGTGGAACTTTCCCTGTGACAGTCGTCAAGCCGGGTGTCACATAGTCCACCCCGAGACCCAGCTGCTGGGCCGCCGCGGTGAGTCCGTCGGCAGGCAATTTCACTCCCAGCTCGGCCATCGTGGTGTTGCACGAGCGTGCGAACGCGGTGTGCAGAGGCACCATACCCAGGTCGAAGCCGTTGTCGTTGGGAATCGTGCGGCCCTCGATGGTGGCGCGGCCGGGGCACGGCAGCACGGTGTCGGGCGTGACCCCGCCCGCTTGCAGTGCCGCCGAGACCGTGACGGTCTTGAACGTGGACCCCGGCGGGTAGAGCCCGGTGAGCGCGATCGGGCCCTGAGCGTCGGCGGGTGCGTTCTGGGCGACGGCCAGCACCTCCCCGGTCGAGGGGCGCAGCGCGACGATGGCGGCCGGAGTGGCGATCGGGGTGAGTGCGTCCTCGGCGGCGTGCTGTAGATCGATGTCGAGGGTGCTGGCGATGTCGGCGGTGGGCTTCGCGTCGGGTCCGGCGATGCGCTGAGTGCCTTCGGCGGTCTGCGCGCGAATCGCCCAGCCCGCGGCAGTGTCGGCCTGTTCCTGCCAGATCTCGGCCAATCCCCCGATGGTGGGTCCGGCGAGGGTCTTGTCGACCGTGAGCAACCGGGTCTGTGGCGCAAGCGTCACTCCGCGCACGCCCGTCAGCGCCTGCTGCACCGGTGCGATGTCGGCATCACGCAGCGCCACGGCGGTGATCGGTTTGCCCTGTGCCGCAGCGAGATCGGTTCGCAGGGTGGTCTCGGTGACGCCCTGCGGCGCGAGCAGCGCGGCGACGGCGGGCAGGTCGGCGTCGGGCGCGACGTTGACCAGCGTCACCACCTGCTGGGTCATCAGGTCACCGCCGGAGGCGTCGAGTACCCGCGCCGGTTTCGCCGCGACCGGGCTGTAGCTGAGCGGGCCGAGGTCGAGGCCGGGCGCGACGGTGGTCGGCTGCCAGGCGATCTTCCACTCGTCGTCGCCGGTGGTGGTCCCGGCGCTCGAGTAGGTCCACGCGTTGCGGCCGTCAGGGCCGAATTTCCAGGTGGATTCCAGCGTGAAGGACTTGCCGTCGGTGGACGACACCCGGACCGTGTCGTTCTTGCCGAGGTTCTCGAACAGCGCGGTCAGGACCGGCCGGGCCTGCTCCGGTGCGTCGGTGAGCGCGGCGGCGGCGGATGCGTCTGCGCTGGTGAGCGCGGCGGCGAAGGACTCGGCGACGGTCTGGGGCTGGTCGGGTCCGGAGGAGCACGCGAGGGGCAGCGCAGCGAGCGCGACGAGCAGGACCGATGCCTTTCGTGGTGTGCGCACGAGTCCGAGACTAGCTCGATCCGTGGTGCCGGTGGGGTTGTCGTTTCTGCTGTGACGAGCACGTCCGCTACCACCAGCCGGTGATCGCCCCGATCTGGCGGCCGAGTTCGGGGGCGAGCGAGCGGGCGTAGCTGGCGGTCAGGTGGTGCTCGTCGCGATAGATGAGCACATTGCCCTCGACCACCCGGCAGCGCTGCGGTCGGCAGACAGCGTCGGACAGGTCGAGCGGATGGACGTTCGGGTAGCCGGCCGCGGGCTCCTGGGCGGGATCGCGCGAGTCGAGCACGTCGGCGCGATCGAGCCCGCAGCTGTCGGGGTCGCCGCGGTGGGCGAGGCAGTCGGTGGCGCGGTAGAGGACGCCGTCGCGGCGTAACCGAGGCGTGTCACGCAGGGCGAGCACGTTGAGGCCACGGTCCTGCAACGCCGTCCATACTTCGAGGTATTCGTTGGGCACCTCGTCGCCCGTGCCGTTCTGGCGGTAGCGGGTGGACAGGGTCAGCACCCAGTTCGGGGGGTCGGCAGCCAGCCGGTCGAGCACCTCGACCGACCATTCGTGACACTCGGGGAAGGGCCACTCGGCGTAGGACGGCTGATCGGCGAGGACGACCGGACAGCCTTCCTTGAGGTAGGAGACCACCCGGAATCCGTGTTCGAGGGCGAGTGGTTCCAGCGCGGGCAGCCAGTGCTCGGAGTGCGACCCACCGACCAGCGCGATCGAGCGCGCGGCGGTGGGGTCGCCGTAGGTACAGACGCGAACTTCCCGGTTGGGGGTGATGCAGCCGTCGGTGGTCGGCGGCGGAGTGTCGGCCTGTCCTTCGAAGACGGTGGGCCGCATGGGTTCCGGTGAGTATTCGGCACCGGAGAGCAACGCGGCGGCGCCCGGATAGCGGTGGGTGTCCAGCGCCTGCGGCGGCACGGCCGGGTTGGCCACCAGCACCACCTGCCACCCCAGCGAGGCGATCAATACCGCGACCGCGGTGGCGGTGACCAGGGCCCCGGTCAACCTTCGGTTCTCGGCCTCCTGGCCGCGCGGTGGCATGCGCAGGGGAGACTCGATCAGCCGGTTGGTCGCGTAGGCCAGGGCCAGCGAGGCGCCGATCACCACCACACCGTCGACGACGCCGGCATTCGCCCGCCCGGTCTCGCCGAGGTAGAAGATCAGGATCGGCCAGTGCCACAGGTACAGCGGATAGGCCAGCGCGCCGAGTTCGGTGCAGAACCGTCCGCCCAGCAGGCGGTTCGGCCACGACCGCGCGGCCACGCCGAATCCGGAGGCGATCACCAGGCAGGCGGCAGCCACCGGCCAGAGCGCCGCGACACCGGGGAACTGGTTCGCGCCGTCGAACAGCGGCCCACACGACAGCACCATGGCCAGACCGAGGGCGGCCGCGAGCCCACGCAGCCGGTTCGGTATCCGCAGCCAGGGCGCCGCGACGGCCAGCATCGCACCGGCCAGCAGCTCCCAGCCGCGCGCGATGCTGTCGTAGTAGGTCCAGGCCTGGTGCTGCGCGGTGCCCGATGCCGCGTACCAGAACGACAGTGACGCCAGCCCGGCCAGCACGATCAGCAAGGTGAGCCGCCCGGCCGAACCGCGCCTGCGTAACCAGGCCCACCCCGCCAGCAGCACGAAGATCGCCAGGTAGAACTGCCCCTGCACCGACATCGACCACAGGTGCTGGAGCGGGCTCACCGACGGATCGGGCGAGAGATAGTCGAGCTCGGCGGTGGCCAGATACCAGTTCTGTCCGTAGAACATCGACGCCAACGTCTGCGCGGCGGCTTCGCCCAGCTGGGTGTAGGGCCGCAACACCACCGTGGCGAGCAGAATCGCCGCTAACACCACCACCAACGACGGCATCAGCCTGCGCGCGGTCCGTCGCGCGGTCTCCGCCGCGGACACCCCGCCGCGCCGCTCCACCCCGCGCACCACGGCGCCGGTGAAGAAGAACCCCGACAGCACCAGAAAGACATCGACACCGCCGGATACGCGGCCGGCCCACACATGGAACGCCACCACGAGCGCGATCGCTATCCCGCGCAGCCCGTCCAGATCCCGGCGGCGTTCGACGGTGCCACGGACCGCCGCACCCGGCGATGCGGTCCGAACATTCGGCACCAACGACCCCACAGAATCGGCCCCCACAAAGGAATTGTTTCCCGGCAAGTAACCATCAATTTGCCGTAGCGCCACCCAGGAAGCAAACCGCCGTGCCGTGTGGGGAGGGTGTTATCCGGTTCGCCAGGGTGTGGTCGTCAGGGTGGCGGCGTCGTCTTCGTCGAGGTCGATGTCGAACACTTCCGCCAGCACCTTGGGCAGCTCGGTGGGATCGAGATCACGCGAAGTGGCAGTGCCGTCGGGGTATTCCGAGCTCAGCGTCAGGTCGTCGAGCACGTGGTGGACATCGGGCAGGAATCGCTGCAGGAAGGGTCGCGTGGTGAACGGCGAACGTGGCGAGGTCGACACGAAGTGGTTGCCGACCGCGTAGTCGATGCGGAACTGCGGGTTCTCGGTGAAGGTGTAGCGGTCGATCCAGCCGTCGCGGCTGAACTGGAACAGCACCCACAGGTCACCGGCCCGGCGTTCCAGCCGGTAGCGCCAGTCGCCGAGCGTGAATTCGCCTTCGCTGTCGACCAGTTCGAACGGCGCCAACGGGCCGAAACCGAAACCGACATCGCAGATCCAGACGCGATCGTCGTCGGGCGTGGTCACGCGCAGCAGGGCATGGGTCGCGGGCCGCAGGACGCCGGTGTCGGCCACACCGTAGGTGACCCGGCCGCTGAGTCCCGCGACGCCGAACCCGAACCGTTCGAGTGCGGCGGCGAAGATCCCCACATTCTCGTAGCAGTAACCGCCGCGGCTGCGACGGATCAGCTTGTCCTGCAGGGAGTTCAGATCCAGCGGGATGCCCCGGCCGAGGATGATCTCCAGATTCTCGAACGGGATGGTGGTCGTGTGGGCGCGCACCACAGCGCGCAGGGTGTCGACCGATGCCGTGCGTGGCCCGTCGTAGCCGATCCTGGACAGATAGGCGTCCAGATCGAGCTCGGCACCCTGCCAGCCGTGATCGTCGGGCACTACGTCGGTCATCGCATCCTCGTTCCGGTCGGTGTCTTCTCGCACAACCGTGGTTCGCCGGACCTTGTTCCCGCGTGTCTCAGGCCGCGCACTTCGCGCCCACGGGGGCCGGGGGCGCGGTGACCGAACCGTGCTCGACATCGACGACATAGTCGATGACCTGCGGCGCGAGCGGCTCGGTTCCCGCGAGCAGGCGCAACACCACACACCCGCCCTCGAACAGCGCCGGTCCGACCGAGTGATCGCCCGGGACGATCGCGCCGGTCAGGTCACGCCCGCTGACCACGGTGTAGAAGGAGAACGGTTTGCCTGCCGCGGTCAGCGCCGCACGCAGTTCCACACTGGTCGCGAAGGGCACGATGGTGTCGGCGGTGCCGTGGATCAGGAAGGCCCGGCGCATGGTCAGCCGGTCGGCGAGTAGCGCGGGCGAACGCTCGATGTAGGCGAGCGGGCAGATCATCGGCGTGCAGCCGCCCGCGTCACGTTCGATCTGGCGTGGCAGTGCGGGATCCGCCGAGCCGCCGGCCGCCCACATCGTGAAATCGTCGGAGGGGCCGTAGTTGTCGACCCAGTAGTCGAACAGCCCGGGCGGCCCGTGTGCCACCGCGAGCCCGCTGGTGATGCCGCCCTGACTCCACCCCCACAGGACGGTGGACGCGATAGCGGGATGCTCGCCGCGATACCACTGGGTGGCCACCACCAGGTCGCGCCAGCCCGCCCACAGATTCCAGTCGCCGGTGCGCCACGGTCCGTCGGCGCTGCGCAGGTCCATGAGCAGAATCGGCGACCCGCCCGTGCGCGCGAGCGCGGACATGTACGGGGCGAAATCGGCCGACGACCCACCGTGCCCGTGCACCGCGACCACCAGCTTCGTGGCCGGGATATCGCCGGGGACACAGCGAAACGGCTCGTATACGCGCCCGGTCGCACGCTCGCCGTCCACGGTGACCGCGACCTGTCGCAGGTCGACGCCCGGTGCGCACGGCGGTTGCCCGTGCAGGGCGGGCCCGACCGCGGCCGATATCGCGACCAGCAGCGCGCACACCGCCACGACGACCCCGACCCGCTTCATGTCGCGATTGTCCGCCACCGGTGGACGGGGGTCCAGCACATCGTCGCGCGTTCCCACGCCGACATGGCACGGTCCTCGCAACCCCACGGTGTAGGGATCGCGAGGACCGCCGGAACCCCCGTGTCGGCGTGGATCCGTTCGCCGTGACGTCAGCGCAGTGCGACCTCCGACCCGCGATGCAACAGCACCGGCGCCGTCTTGCTCGCGGTGTCGGCGTTGATTCCCTTGGCTGCCGGATTCGCCTGCTCCAGTTGGGGTTTACGATCCAGCAACGTCTTGGTCAGCACGCAGGCCAGGTTCGCGTCGAGATCGTCGCGCACCACGAGCAGGTTCGGCACCACGATGGTCGGCGCGTCGGCGGGCAGCCCGTAAGTGGCGGCCGGGATCGAGCCCGTCTCGTAGACCGGGTTGATCTCCTTCAGCTTCGGCAGCACACCGGTGATGTCGAGAAAGCGGACCTTGTCCTTGGCGGTGGTGAACAAGTCGGTGATGCCCGGCGTCGGCAGGCCACCGGACCAGAACATCGCGTCGATGGAGCCGTCCTTGAGACCGTCGACGGTCTTGGTCAGGTCGAGGCGCTGGGCGGCGACGTCGCTGTCGGGGTCGAGGCCCGCGGCTTGCAGCACGCGCTGGGCGATCACCTCGGTTCCCGATTTCGGCGAGCCGGTGGAAACCCGTTTGCCGCGCAGGTCGGCGAGGGAGTTGATGCCGGCGTCGGTGCGCACGATGACCTGGGTGTAGTTGTCGTAGAGCCGGGCCAGTGCGCGGATCGGCTGCGCGCTGGTGAAGCTGCCCGTGCCCGCGACCGCGTCGGCCGCGGAGTCGGCGAGCGAGAAGCCGACCTGATAGGTGCCGCCGACCACCTGCTGGATGTTCTGCACGGACGCGCCGGTCTCGGCCGCGGTAGCCTTCACGGTCCCGCCGGTGGCGGCGGAGATCTGTTCGGCATAGGCGTTGCCCAGCGCGAAGTACACGCCGGTCGCGTTACCGGTGGCGATGCCGATCCTGGTGTCCTGCTTCACCGCACAGGTCACCTCGCCGCCCGCGTCGGCGGTCGGGGTGTCCTGCCGGCCACCGCAGCCGGTGAGTAACGCGGCGGCCGCGACCACGGCGACAATTGTTCTGACCATCAGGTCCCCTTCCGTCGACGGCCAGGCCGCCTGCCGATTCCGCGGATCACGGTGTGTCCGTGGATGTTCTGTTCGCCCGGCCGAGAAGGCCCGCCGCCACGGCGACGACCAGCACGCCGAGCCCGATCCCGGTGGCGACCGGATTCGGGTACAGCAGAATCAGTCCCGCGGCGGCGGCGATGACGCGCGGGATCGGGCCGATCGCGCCGATCCCGAACAGCCACCCGCCGGTCGCCGCCGCCAGCGCCGCGACGCCGACGCAGGCTGCCGCGCTGACCCACAGCACGTCGAGCACCGCACCGCGTCCGAGCAGGTGCTGCCCGGAGTCGGTGAGCACGAACATCAGCGGCACCAGGAACGCGGGCAGCGCGTACCGCAGGGCGTGCCACATCGTCGGCATCGCCTTCGCACCCGTCACCGCGGCCGCGCCGACGGCGGCCAGCGCGGTCGGCGGCGTCACCTCCGAGAGCACCGAGAAGTAGAAGACGAACATGGCGGCGGCGGGTGCGGCGACGTGCAGGTCGAGCAGCGCGGGCCCGATGATCACCCAGCCGATGACGAACGACGCCGTCACCGGGACCGCCAGACCCAGCAGCGACAACGCGATCGCCGCCAGCACCGCGGTGGTCGCCAGCACGACGGCGGGATCGTCGGACAGCGCCGATCCGGCCTTGACCAGCAGCGCGGCCAGTTGCGCACCGAGGCCGGTCTTGGTGGTCATCGCGGTGATCACGCCCGCTGCCGCACACACCGCGACCACCGGCAGCGCCGAGCGCATCCCGTACGACAGCGAGCGCAAGGCTTCGATCACGAACTGCCCCACGCTCTTGCGTGTCCAGCGATGCCGCTCCGCTCGCACCGAGACGCCCTCAGCCGATTCCGTCTTGCTCTGTTCAGCGGGCGTTTTCGTGAGGTCGGTGGGCGCGGCCGCGGACGCATCGGTCGCCGCGGCACTGCGCAGCATCCGGTCCGGGATCGCGAGCAGCAGCGCGAGCACCGTCGCGTACACCACCGCGCGGGTCGCGCTCACCCCTGCCAGCAAGAGCACGACGATCACGATCAGCGATGAGAAGTGATACCCGAAGCGCCCCAGCAGCTTCCACCACGGCGTCGGCAGCGGGCCGTCGGCCAGATCCGCGGGCGCCCGCCCGTCCGCGTGGATCCGGCGCGCGTCGATCTCGACCGACAGCAGAATGCCCAGGTAGTACAGCAGCGTCGGGATCAGGGCCCACCCCAGCACCGTCACATACGACACGTCGAGATATTCGGCGACGATGAATGCCGCGACTCCCAGCGTGGGCGGCGACAAAATCGCACCCACCCCCGCCGCCGCGAGCATCCCGCCCGCCTGTTCGGGCCGGTAACCAGCCTTACGCAGAATCGGCCAGGTCACCGCGCCGGTGCTCACCGCGGTCGCGGTTCCCGAGCCCGAGACGGTCCCGAGCAGAAATCCCGACGCCACTGCCGTGCGCCCGGCCGCGCTGTGCGAGCGCCGGAACAGCGACACCGACAGATCGACGAAGAACCTTGCCGCACCGGAGAATTCGAGTACCGCACCGTAGAGCGTGAACAACACGATGTAGCTGGCGGCGACGTCGAGGGGCGTGCCGTAGAAGCCGCTGCCGGAGTTGTACAGCGCGTCGACGATCTGATCGACGTCGAGGCCCGCGTGCGCGATCGACCAGTCCTGCGGCAGCAGACCGCCGTAGTACCCGTACCCCAGGAACACCAGACACACCACCGGCAGGATCACCCCGGTGGTACGTCTGCACGCCTCCAGTACGAGCACCAGCAGCAACCCGCCCATCACGACATCGAGCGGCGCGAGCATCCCTTGCCGATCGAGAAACGCGTCGTATCCCCCACCCGCGTCACCGATTCGCATCGGCAGCACCGGATACAGACACACCACCAGGGTGATCGCCGCCAGCACCCAGTCGAGCACGGAAGGCCCGTCGGCCCGATCGAGCGGACCCCACCACGACCGATAGCTCAGGTACACCAGCGGCAGCGCGACAGCCAGAAAGATGACCAGGTAGTACTGGCTGCCCTGCGCCAACGGCCGAAACACCTGCCACACCGACAGCAGCGCGAGCCCGAGCGCGACGCCGCCGACCAGCCGACCGGGGAACCCGGAGAGCACCCGCGCGGGCCGCTCCTCGTCGTCCACCCCCAGCTCAGCCGCAGTGACAACCGGTGGCGCTGCGTTCATGAGCGGACGATAGCAACGAGATTCACGGCCGGTGACGAAATCGACAACCGTGCAGTCTGCACAAAATGGACACTACGCGGATGCCGCTCACCGCTGTGCTGTCCCACGATCCACTTCCGCACCCCGGCGCAGCGCGAAGGTGGCGCCCGCTGAGGCGGTGGCCGCGACGACGATCGCGAAAACCGTGGTGGCCGTGGCCAACCCCGCCGCATCGCCGAGAAAACCCGTCGCCAGCGGCAACACCGCGGCGGGCAGATAACCGCCCACGTTCTGCGCGGCGTTGGCCTCGGCCAGCCGGTCCGGCGGCACCGCCGATCCGATCGCGGTCAAACCGCCGAGCTGTCCGAGCCCCTGCCCCATCCCGGCCAGCACGGCAGCCACACCGAACACCGGCACCGCCGTCGTCGCGACCGCGCCGATCAGCGCGACCGCACTCCCCACCGTCGCCACCGAGCTGCCGAGCAGGATCACGCGAATACTCCTGCGCCGCATCGTGACCTGGATCCCCGTCGCGGCGAGGAACATCACGAAGGCCTGCGCACCCGCCACGACCCGATTCGCCGAGCCGAGCATCCCGAGAACCGACGGGCCCAGCGACAGGACGAAGGACGTGGCCGTGATGCCGGGGGCGAAGGCGACAATCCCGAGCAGCACCGCTGTCCTGCCCCGCGCCGGTACCGCGGGCAACCGGATCCACGGACCGCGCCCGCCCGCACCGCTCGGCAGATCCATTCGCAACACCACTACGAAAGCCACTGCCAGTAGCACGATTTCGACCGCGAACACAGTCACCGTCGCACCGGGCGCGGCCTCCGACAAGACCCCGGCCAGCAGCGGACCCAGGCCGGCGCCCAGCACCATGGCCACCGAGGCCGCCAGCGCGCCTTTCGCCGACCGCTCCCGGCCCGCGATATCGGTCACCGCCGCCATCCCCGCCGAGACCGCGCAGCCCACCGCGACGCCGGTGAGCAATCGCGCCAGTGCGAGCACGAGAACCGAACCGGCGCAGGCGAACAGCACGCAGGCCCCCATCGCCAGCACGATCGCGGGCAGCAGCACCGGCTTACGCCCCACCCGATCGGAGACCACGCCGGCGACGGTCAGCGCCCCGAGCAATCCCGCGATGTAGCAGGCGAAGACGAGGGTGAGCGTGCCCGAGGAGAATCCCATCTCCCGCTGCCACACGACGTAGAGCGGCGTGGCGGCGTTCGAGAGCACGAACACCGCGAGGACCGGCCACGCCGCCGCCCAGATCGCCCGATCGCGCACCCGTGGCGCCGCTGCCTGGATCGTCATGCCCACTCCTTGGTTCGACTAATCTCGTACAAGTACGACAGGAGTCGAACATACTCAGTACGATAAGATTCGTACAAGCCCCGACCTGAAGGTGTCCCATGCAGGCAACGACCGAAGCCGAACGACTTCCCGAACCAGCACGCGCCGACCTGCGCCTCGATGTCGTCCTCGGCGCACTCAGCGATCCGCTCCGCCTCGGCATCGTGCGGAAGCTGCTCACCGAATCCCCCGACCTCGACCGCCCCTGCGGCTGGTTCGGCATCGACCGCCCCAAGTCGACCCTCACCCACCACTTCCGCGCCCTGCGCGAAGCAGGCATCACCCGCCAGCACCGCTACGGCCTCGAACGCCGCAGCCAGGTCCGGGTAGCCGACCTCGACGCCCGATTCCCCGGCCTCCTCGACCTCGTCCGCACGTGGCGGCCCGAATAAACCCGTGGTCCAGGCCGAACCGGCGTGGATAATGTCGTGGTGGCCGTGATGCGACGAATCGTGGTGGTGGGGACTTCGGGGTCGGGCAAGAGCACGCTGGCCCGACAGATCTCGCACCGGCTCGACATCCCGCACATCGAGCTCGACGCGATCCACCATCAGCCGAACTGGACACCGATGGCCGCGCCCGAGTTCCAGGCCGTGGTCGCCGAGCGGATCGCCGGCGATGCCTGGGTGGTCGACGGCAACTACCGAGGCAAACTCGGTGATCTGGTGTGGCGACGTGCCGATACGGTGGCCTGGTTCGATCTGCCCCGGTCGCTGGTCATGCGCCAGATCGTCGGCCGGACGGTGGGCCGGGCGCTGACCGGGCGCGAGCTGTGGAACGGCAACCGGGAGCGCTGGCGCGAGATGATCTCGCTCGACCCGGCACGATCGGTGATCATGTGGGCCTGGACGACCCATGCGAAGAACCGGGCCAGCTACCTCGCGGCACAGGACGATCCGGCATTCCGGGATCTCACCTTCGTCCGGCTGGGCTCCCGGCGCGAGGCCGCGGCGTTCCTCGACGGTCTCGCCTGCGCACCACCGCCGACGTAACCCGCTTCGGCCATCACTGCCCACTCGACCGGGCTTGCCCCGCGATTGTCGGTGCCCCCGCCTACGATCCGCTCATGCTCTCGATCGATACCGCGCAGCGTCGCGCCCGAGTCGCGACCAGGCATCGCCTCGCGCCGTCGGCCCGTTCGAACGACCCCGTGGACATCGCCCGTTCGATGGTGGTTCTGCATGCCACCGATCCGGCGACGGTGTACCTGTCGGTCGGTGCTCGGGGCATCGACCTCACTCCCGCCGATGTCGAGAAGGCGCTGTACGACGACCGGGCACTGCTTCGCATGCTGGCCATGCGCCGCACGATGTTCGTCGCGCCGACCGAGTTGCTGCCGGTTCTGCAGGCGTCCACCTGCGATGCGCTGGCCCACAAGCAACGTCGCACCTACGGCCGCTTCATCGAGCAGGCGGGCGTCGTCGACGGTGACATCTCGACGTGGCTGGCCGAGGTAGAAGCCGAGACGCACGCGGCGCTGCTGACCCGTGGCGCGGCAACCGGTGTCCAGCTGAGCAAAGATGTGGCACGGCTGCGCACCCAGATCGACACCGCCCCCGGAAAGTCCTATTCCAAACCGACGAGCATCACCACCTGGGTGCTGGTGGTGCTCGGCGCCGAGGGCCGGATAGTGCGCGGCCGCCCGAACGGCAGCTGGACCAGCAGCCAGTACACCTGGGCGCCCGTGGAAACCTGGCTACCCCAGGGGTTTTCACCGCTGTCGGCCGCCGAGGCTCGCGTCGAACTGGTACGTCAGTGGTTGTACGCCTTCGGCCCGGCCCCGATCACCGACCTGAAATGGTGGACCGGCTGGACCCTCGGTGAAGTCCGGAAAGCCCTGGCCGAACTCGACACAGTCGAGGTAGACCTCGACGGCACCCCCGGCCTGATCCTCGCCGACGACCTCACCCCCGTCCCCACCCCCGAACCCTGGGCAGCCCTGCTCCCCGCCCTCGACCCCACCCCCATGGGCTGGCAATCCCGGGACTGGTTCCTCGGCCCCCACGCCCCCGCCCTGTTCGACACCAACGGCAACATCGGCCCCTCCATCTGGGCCGACGGCCGCATAGTAGGCGGCTGGGCCCAACGCCCCGACGGCGAAGTGGTCACCCGCCTCCTCGAGGACGTGGACACCGACACCCAGAAACTGATCGACGCCGAAATAGACCGCACCACAACCTGGTTCGGCGACATCCGAGCCATCCCCCGCTTCCGGACCCCACTACAACGCGAACTCACCGCCTGAACCGACAACTATCTCGGCAATATCCTGCCGATGCGGCGCAGCGCCTAGTCGAAACGGGACAAGACGGCACGAACGGGCCGGGCCCTGGTCAGCGCAGATACGAGGCACCGTTGACGTCGAGCACAGTCCCGGATGCCCAGGTCGCCTCCGGCGATGCCAGGAACCGCACCGCCGCGGCGATCTCCTCGGGAGTGCCGACGCGGCCGAACGGACTCTGCGCCTTGACCGCTTCGGTCACCCGCTCGGCAACACGTTCGGTCGCGACGAAACCGGGCGCGACCGCGGCAACCGAAATACCGTGCGGTGCGAGCGATACCGCCAAAGACTGTGCGAGTGCGTGCACCCCGGCCTTGCTCGCCCCGTAGGCGGGGTGATCCGGTTCGCCGCGAAAAGCGCCACGCGATCCGATGTTCACGATGCGCCCGGCAACTCCACGCTCGATCATGTGCCTGGCCGCACAGTACGACGTGTTCGCGGTGCCGAGCAGATTCACGTCCACCGTTCGACGCCAAGCCCGCTGCCATTCCTCATAACTGGTGTCGGCCAGCGGATGCGCGATGTTGACCGCCGCATTGTTCACCAGCACATGCACCGTCCCGAGGCCTTCGATCGCCGCATCGACCACCGACGCCGCACCCTCCGCGGTCCCGAGATCACCACCGATCGACACATGCCCCACGCCGGGCAACCGCGCCAACGTCGCAGCCGCGTCCGCGCGCCGCGACGAATAATGCACTGCGACCCGATCCCCCTGCTCCGCGAACGCCACCGCGATTGCCCGCCCGATCCCCCGCGAAGCACCGGTCACCAACACCCCACGACTCTCATCGACCACACCACCCACCCTGCCACAGCAGCACGCTCCCCATCCGCACCCCACATTTCGCACCCACCACCCGCGCAGACGAGTCCGTCACAATGGTCCGGCGAATGCTGAAGAGCCCGAATGGATTCGGCTGATGACCTAGGCGGCCGCCAAGGGCACGCCGCGACCGATCAGTGCCCGGCGGGGTTGACTGACGAAGGCCGTCCGCAGGTCTGCGTCGCTTCGAGATGACCTCACATGTCCAGGCCGAGGTCGAGTACGCGGACCGAGTGGGTGAGGGCGCCGATGGCGAGGTAGTCGACGCCGGTGCCCGCGTATTCGGCGGCTTGGTCGAGTGAGAGTCCGCCGGAGGACTCGAGTTTCGTCGCGGGGGCCGCGGCATCGCGGCGCTGGACGGCGGCCTGGGTCTGCCAGAGGGGGAAGTTGTCCAGCAGGACGAGTTCGACGTTTTCGGCGAGGACAGCATCGAGTTGTTCGAGGCTGTCGACCTCGACCTCGCAGGCGATGTCGGGTGCCAAGGCGCGGACCGCGCGCAGGGCATTGACGACCGAACCGGCGGCCACCACGTGGTTGTCCTTGATGAGGGCGGCATCGCCGAGCCCCATGCGGTGGTTGACGCCGCCGCCGACGCGGACCGCGTACTTCTGCAGGGCGCGCAGGCCGGGCAGCGTCTTGCGGCTGTCGCGGATCTCGCACCCGGTGCCGTCGACGGCGTCGACCCAGGCGGCGGTGGCGGTGGCGATGCCGGACAGGTGACACACCAGGTTGAGCATGGTTCGTTCGGCGGTGAGCAGGCCGCGGGTGGGGGCGACGATGCTCAGCACCGAGGTGCCCGGCTCCACCCGGGTGCCGTCGGCGACCCGCGCGGTGATCTCGTAGGTGCCCGCGCCGAGGACCTCGTCGAGCACGAGCAGCCCGACGTCCAGACCCGCGACGGTGCCGTGCTGGCGCGAGACGACCGAGGCTTTGCTCACCGCGTCCTCGGCAACGGTGGCGATCGTGGTGACGTCGGGCCCGTAGCGCAGGTCCTCGTCGAGGGCGTTGCCGATCAGCGCCAGCAGCTCGTCACGGTCCAGAGTGGCGTCCAGTGCCATCACCGCACTCCTAATTCTCGGGCGCACAGTGCGCCTCGGTCGAAGCGGCGGAGCGGGTCACTACTCCACCGATATTGCTTGTCCGACTGTGATTTCCAGCTGCGACCCACCCGATTCGAGTGAACTCGGCCGGCAACGCCGCTGGTCAACGCACGCCGAGGGGCACCGCACCGCATTCCGAGGGCACGGTGAACAGTTCGAGCGTGCCCTCCGGCTGGAGCCGAATCGCCGTGCTGTGCCGCTGATCCTCGACCGCGCCGGGCGACTCCGCACGCGTGTGGCACCCTCGGCTCTCGGTACGCGCCGCCGCCGCGTCGAGCAGCGCACGCGCGGTCAAGGTGAGCGCCGCGTCCTCGATACGACGCAGATGCTGTGCCGCCGCCGGTGAATCAGCAGGAGCCGAGTCGAGCGACGACACTGCCGACATCGCACCGTCGATCCGCCTGCGCGCCCGCGCGAGTCCGTCACCGTCACGAACGACGGAGGCATGCGCGGTCATCGCCTGCTGCACCACCGGGCGATCGGCGAATTCCACTGTCCACGAGGAGATCTCCTCGACCCGAGCACGAACCCCCACCCGCTCGGCGGCCGCCACACCGGCACGCTCACCCACCACGAGCCCTTCGAGCAAGCTGTTGGAGGCCAATCGGTTGGCACCGTGCAGCCCGGTCCTGGCGACCTCGCCCGCCGCGTAGAGCCCGGCGACACCGGTCCGCCCGTGCGTGTCGGTGAGAACACCACCGCACTGGTAGTGCGCGGCAGGCGCGACCGGAATCAGTTGCGCCACAGGGTCGATACCCGCCGCCAGGCACGAGGCGGTGATGGTTGGGAATCGCTGCGCGAACCCTTCGATGGCGCGGGCGTCGAGGAAGACATGGTCGGATCCGAGCGTCCGCATCCGCTCCGCGATCGCCCGCGACACCACATCACGAGGCGCCAAATCGCCACGTGGGTGCCCGGCCGTCACCGAGTTCCCTTGGGAATCGACGAGTATCGCGCCTTCGCCACGCACCGCCTCGCTGATCAACGGTCGCCTGCCCACCCCGCCGGGCGTGTAGAGCACCGTCGGATGGAACTGCACGAATTCGAGATCGGCCACGGCGGCCCCGGCCCACAGTGCCAGCGCCACACCGTCACCGGTCGCCCCCGGCGGATTCGTACTCAGCGCGTAGAGCTGACCCAGACCACCGGTCGCCAGCAGTACAGCGGGCGTGTGCACGACGCCGAACCCGTTGTCCGACACCGCGATCACACCCTGTACGCCCTCGGCACCGGTCACCACGCGCAGCGCGGCGGCACCGAACAGCACAGGCAATCCCGCCGCGTTGAGCGCGCGCTGCACCTCGGCTCCGGTCGCGTCCCCACCGGCGTGGATGATGCGACGCGTGCTGTGCCCGCCCTCGCGGGTGCGCGAGATCTGCCCGTCGCGACCGAGGTCGAATACCGCGCCGAGGTCGGTCAGCGCCGCGACCGCGGCCTGTCCACCCTCGACGATCGAACGCACCGCGTCGACCTCGCACAACCCGGCACCGGCTTCGACCGTGTCGCGCACGTGCGAGTCGACCGAATCACCGAGCGGAGCGACGACCGCGATGCCGCCCTGCGCGTACTGGGTCGACGTGTCGGTCGGGCCTCCCTTGCTCAGGATGAGCACCCGCAGCCCGCGCAACGAGGCCGTGCGCGCGGCGGTGAGCCCGGCGACGCCGCCGCCGATGACGACCAGGTCGACCTCGGCCTCCCAGGAAACAGGAACCGTCATCGTCGTTACCGACTCGGCCGCGCTGTGCCGGTCACTCGCCACCGCCGGAGTTGCCGATGGCGATCATCCGCTGTACCGAGGCGCGACCGGCCTCGGCCATCGCCAGGTCGACGTGCACCTCGTCGGCGCCCTCGACCAGGCAGCGCAGCAGCGCGGCCGGGGTGATCATCTTCATGTACTTGCAGGACGCGCGATCGTTGACGGCCTGGAAGTCGATCCCGGGGGCCGCCTTGCGCAGCTGGTGCAGCATGCCGATCTCGGTCGCCACCAGCACCTGGCTGGAGTGCGACGCCTTCGCCGCGTCGATCATGCCGCCGGTCGACAGGATGTGCACCCGCTCGGCCGGGAACGCGCCCTCGCCGGCCAGGTACAGCGCCGAAGTGGCGCAACCGCACTCCGGGTGCACGAACAGCTCGGCATCGGGGTGGGTGCGGGCCTGCTCGGTGAGCTCGTCGCCGTTGATGCCGGCGTGCACGTGGCATTCGCCCGCCCAGATGTGCATGTTCTCGCGCTTGGTCTCACGCTTGACGTGCGCGCCGAGGAACTGGTCCGGCAGGAACAGCACTTCGCGGTCGGGGTCGATCGAGTCGACCACGTCGACGGCGTTGGAGGAGGTGCAGCAGATGTCAGTAAGTGCCTTCACCTCGGCGGTGGTGTTCACATACGACACCACCATCGCGTCGGGGTGCTCGGCTTTCCAGGCGCGCAGTTCGTCGGCGGAGATCGAGTCGGCCAGCGAGCAGCCCGCGCGCTGGTCCGGGATGAGCACGGTCTTGGCCGGGCTGAGGATCTTGGCCGTCTCCGCCATGAAGTGCACGCCGCAGAACACGATGGTGCCTTCTTCGGCCTCGGCCGCGATGCGCGACAGGGCCAGCGAGTCGCCGACGTGGTCGGCCACGTCCTGGATCTCGGGCAGCTGGTAGTTGTGCGCGAGGATGGTCGCATTGCGTTCGCGCGCCAGGCGGCGCACCTCCTGCGCCCATTCCGGCGTCGCTTCGACACCCGCGTAGCCCGTGGGTCCGTCGAAGACCGAATCCATCAGCGTCCGCTGTGCAGTCGTCGTCGCCATGGTGGCTCCCTTCATCGTGCGAGCGGCTCCATCGCCGCGATTCGCACCAAACCAGGTTTTCGACTTACAATCGAAAACGTGCCCCATAGTAACACCATCCACGAATCGCTCACCGCGGTGTTCCAGGTTCGCCGCTTCCCCTCGAGCGTTTCCGCAGGTAGAGGCGCCAAGCACCCGGAGTTGGCGGTTCTGCTGTGGGAACGCGCGCTCGATCCGCAGAAAGGCACGTGGTCGCTACCCGGCGGCCGCCTGCGCGACGACGAGGACCTCGACACCTCCGCCCGGCGCCAGCTCGCCGAGAAGGTCGACGTGCGCGACCTCCACCACCTCGAGCAGGTGTCGGTGTTCAGCAATCCCGACCGCGTCCCCGCCCCGCGCCGCATCGCCTCGGCCTACCTCGGCCTGGTCCCCCTCACGACCGAACCCGAACTCCCCTCCGACACCACCTGGCACCCGGTCTCGAATCTGCCCGACATGTCCTTCGACCATCGCACCGTCGTCGACCACGCCCGCACCCGCCTGGCCGCCAAGCTGTCCTACACCAACATCGCCTACGCCCTGGCCCCCGACACTTTCACCATGTCGACCCTGCGCGAAATCTATTGCGCCGCACTCGGCTACGACGTGGACACCACCAACCTCCAGCGAGTCCTCACCCGCCGCAAGGTGATCACCCCCACCGGCGACACCGCCCCGTCCGGCCGGGCAGGCGGCCGTCCCGCGGCGCTCTACCGCTTCACCGACTCCGGCCTGCGAGTGACCGACGAGTTCGCCGCCCTCCGTCCGCCGACCTGACCGAAGTGCACACTGCACCTATGAGCGAATTGCAGTGCGATATCCAGCCCGCCCCGCCGTTGCGGCTGACCCCGATCTGCACCGTCTACAGCGGCATCGTGCGACTCGCCATGACGGGCCGGTTCCTGCAGTCCCATCGAGCACCGGCCGACGAGTTCGGCGCGTTCGTCCCGCACGTCGCGCCCCTGCCGGACAACAAGCCCGAACCCCAGGTGTGGGCCGAGGCGTATGTCATGAGCACCGCGTCCTCGGCCGCCGGCGGGTTTCCCGCCGGTGTCGACTACGTCCGCGCGGCCTATCTGGCCGATCCACGCGGCGGCACCGACCGATGGCTGCATCTGGGCGGAGCCGCGCACATCGGCAAAGGACTCACCCTCGGCTACCGGATCACCGTGCAGACCACGCAGGGGTGACAGCCGGTCGACGGACGGAAGTTGTCGGTGGCCGGTGCCACACTGCGAGCATGGACAACGACGCGACGGGCGCGAAGCAGACCACCTCCTACGACGACCCGGATGCTCCCTGGAACAAGGAGTTCTCCGAGGAGGAGATGGCGGGCTGGAACGACGGGGTGATCACGGAGTTCCGGGAGAACCAGGGTCGGGTCGGGGGCGACTACGCGGGTGCCACCCTGCTGTTGCTGACGACGACGGGCGCCAAAAGCGGTAAGCCGCATGTGGTTCCGCTCGGCGCGCTGTATCGCGGTGACCTGATGTATGTGAGCTCGTTCATCGAGGATCGGTACCCGGCCTGGTATCACAACGCCAAAGCCGACCCACGGGTGACGATCGAACTGGGCGGCGAGAAGTTCGCGGCGACGGCCGACGTGCTCACCGGCGAGCGCTACGACGAGTTCGCGGCATGGGCACTGGCGGAGAACTCCTTGCTGGCCGAATACCAGGCCAAGGTCGACAAGCCGCTACCGCTGGTGGTGCTGACGAGAACTACCTCGCCGAGCTAGACCGCCCACGGCTCACCCTTCACGCGCGAGGCAGAATTCCGAGCAGCAGCGCGTCGATACCCGCGGCGAACACCGCGTCGTTGTCAGGCGGTGTCTCCCCGGTCGGCGCCGCACCGAACAGCGCGAGCAGATTCGGGTAGTCGCCGGTCATGGACGCGAGATCGGCACCGAGGCCACCGGTCGTCAGCCCCGCCGCTTCCTGCGCGCCGAAATTCGCACCCCAGCCCGACAGCATCGCCACGCCCATCATGGTCGCACCCGCATCGAGCCCCGCCGGTGCGAGCGCGCCGACCATCCGATCGAGGTAACGCACCGAGTTCGGGCCCATGGCAGACGGCTTGGCCTGCACCAGCCAGGAGTGCCGGCGGTGCAGCGTGCGGGATTGTCCGGCCAGCGTGAGCACGTCGGTGCGCACATCACCGGTCGGCTCCGGGTAGTCGTACTCGCCGGCGACCCGGTCCACCATCAGCGCGATCAGGTCGTCCTTCCCGTCGACGTAGCGATACAACGACGCGGCGGCGGTGCCGAGTTCGTCGGCCACGCCGCGCATCGAGACCGCGCGCAATCCGCCGGCATCAGCCCGCCGCACACAGGCGTCGGCGAGCTGATCGAGCGTGTACGCCGGGCGCGGTCCCGGCCTTGGCGCCGCGGCGCGCGACCACAACGAGGCTCCGGTCTTCGTCATACCTGCCAGCATGCCGCAGAACAACAGTTGCGAACACTGTTAGCAGATGCGTATGCTCCATTGCGAACACTGTTCCCAATGGAGGGAGATCGCCGTGCACGCCATCGAATCGGCCGCACTGACCAAGACCTATGGCAAGAACACCGTCGTCGACCACGTAGACCTGCAGGTACCCCCCGGCCAGGTACACGCGCTGCTCGGCCCGAACGGCTCGGGCAAGACCACCACTGTGCGCATGCTGGCGACCCTGTCGAGTCCCACCTCTGGCCGCGCCGCGATCCGGGGATTCGACACCGTCCGTCAGGCGAACGACGCGAAGCGACAACTCGGCCTGGTCGGCCAGTTCCACGCCATCGACCCGCGCCTGACCGGACGTCAGAATCTCGTGATGCTCGCCCGCCTCAACGGCTTCCACGCCGCGAAGGCGCGCAAGCACGCGAACGAGCTGCTCGACCGATTCGAACTGGCCGAGGCAGCCGATCGCGTGGTGAGCACCTATTCCGGCGGCATGCGCCGCAGGCTCGACATCATCGCGGGCATGATCGTGCGTCCCGCGGTCCTGTTCCTGGACGAGCCCACAACCGGTCTCGACCCGCACAGCCGCAACGAGATCTACGGCTACGTCCGGGATTTCGTCGCCGAAGGCACCACGGTGCTGCTCACCACCCAGTATCTCGACGAGGCGCAGCGCCTGGCTGACGCCATCACCATCCTGCAAGCGGGTCGGGTGATCGCGGCCGGCACACCAGAACAGATTCTGGCGACCGTACCCGCCGGTCTCGACGTCGTCATCGAAGATCCACTCCGATACCACGAAGTGCTGTCGGTGCTCGACGGATTCGGCGGCTCACCGACGGATCCCCCACCGGACCAACAGCATTCGCCGATCGGATTGTCGTTCATGTTCTCCGGCGAAGCTCCCGGCCTGCTGCCGGTCCTGCGCGCGCTCGACGCCGCTGGCATCGCCGTCCGCGATATCGGTGCCCGCGTCACCACGCTCGACGACGCGTTCCTCGCGCTCACCGGTCGTGATCGGATCACGGCATGAGCGCCACCGACACTCGTGCGGTGTCCCTGTTCACGGGCGCGTGGGTGCTGTTTCGGCGGGTTCTGACGAATTACCGCAATTCCCCTGGTCTGTTCGCGATCACGCTGGCCGCCCCACTGGGCATGATGCTCCTGTTCGGCTTCGTCTTCGGCGGTGCGCTGGCCAGCGGCGGCGATGCGAGCGAATACCGTTCCTACCTGGTGCCGGGGGTGCTCGTCCTGGTCGCGGCCATGGGCCTGACATCGACCGCGATGACCGCGAATGCCGACCTGCACAGCGGCTTCACCGATCGGATCCGAGCCCTGCCGTTGTCGGCCGCGGCGGCACCGGCAGGATTCGCGCTGGCCGAGACCGTCGTCGGTACCTTGGCAATCGCACTCATGGCGGGAGCCGGCTATCTGATGGGCTGGCGGATCGATGCGACGCCTAGCGAGATCGTGGCGGCGCTGGTGCTACTGCTCGCATTCCGCTGCGCGCTGTCCTGGCTCGGCATCGCGCTCGGCGCGGCGGTCCGCGACGAGCAGATGCTGCAACAGACCGCGCCGTTGATCTTCGGCACGTTGATGTTCTCGAATGTCTTCGTACCGACGTCGTCGATGCCGACGGTGATCGCGGCGATCGCCGAATGGAATCCGGTGAGCAGTCTCGTGGCGGCGCTGCGCGAGCTACTCGGCGCCGGCCTGCCCGACCCGGCCGGCAGCGCATGGCCGATGCAACATCCCGTCGCGGCGGCGACCGCCTGGATGATCGCATTGTTCGCGGTCGCGGTCCCCATCGCGATTCGCCGGTATTCCACCGATTCCTGACAAGTCCTGTTCAGCCGTCCTGGCGGCGATCGCGGTGCTTCGGCGAACGCCGGTAGGTTCGTCCGCTGGGCACCGCGGTGGCAGCGGACGAGCTGCGCAGGGCGTGGCGGCGGCGCCAGGCGACCAGATCGGGTCGCTCGGCGGGCGGCTCGGTGGATTGCCCGGCTGCGGTCTTCATGATCAAGGTCCTCCCCCGAAAATACGATGCTGCCAGGATAGGGAGCGGGTCCGACCGCATTCCACTGGTTTTCGGTGAACCGATCCGTGGCGCCCGCTATTGCTTGTCCACCGCCGTCTGGGCCCCGGTCGGCTTGCCTGATTCCTTGCGCGGCGGCTTCTGGTCGATCGGCGCACCGATCAGCACATCCGCCCATCGCGTTGTCGGGTCGATGTCGAACAGCAGCGCCTTCACCAGCAGCGTCAGCGGAATCGCCAGCAGTGCGCCGAGCGCACCGATCACCCACGCCCAGAACACCAGCGACAGGAACGTGATGGTGACGCCGAGGCCCACGGCGTCACCGACGAACTTGGGCTGAATGATCGACTGGATCACGAAGTTGATCACCGAATAGACCACGATCACCCAGATCATCAGCACCGGACCGCTGTCGAGCAGGGCCAGCAGCGCGGGCGGGATGACGCCGATGACGAACCCGACGTTCGGGATGTAGTTGGTGATGAACGACAGCAGCGCCCACAGGATCGGCAGCGGTACCCCCATCAACCACAGTGCCCCACCATCGATCACGGCCACGATGGCGCCGAACACCGTCGACACGATGAGGTATTTGCGTGTCCCGGTGACGAAATTCTCCAGTGCCTGCGCGATCGCGGGCCGCTCGCGAGCCACGATCGCCAGCCGGCGGTCCATCGTCATCCCGTCGACGGCCATGAACAGCAGCAGCGCCACGACGAAGAACAGATTCGAGAAGACTCCGAGCACACCGCCGACCAGCTCCTCGATGACACTCGCGGCCTTACCCACGTCGATGCCGCTGAGCGCCTTGTGGATCTGGTCGGAGCTCACCCCGAGATCCGACAGCCAGTTGCGCCCGTGGTCGAGCAATTCGTTGAGCTTGTCGGCGTATTCGGGCAGCAGCGAGGCCAGCTGCACCGCCGACAGTGCCAGTGCGCCACCGATGCCGAACAGGATCGCGATCACCGCCACCAGCGCCGCGGCCATGCCGAGCCAGGCAGGCCAGCCCTTGCGGCGCGCCCAACTCTGGATCGGTTGTACCGCGATGGTGAGCATGAGGGCGAGGAAGACCGGTCCGACGATGCCCGAGAACGCCTTCAGACCGCCGATGGTGACCACACCCGCTCCGAGCGACAGGAGCACGATCAGACCGCGTGGAATCGACCATTGAACCGGCGGGGCCGGAGGTGCGGTGTCGGTGCTCGGCTCGGACATGCGCCGAACGGTAACCACGCGAAGACGCCGCCACCTCCCCCATTCCGGGTGAGATCCGCGATCAGGCGGTCTTCATCTGCGGTTTCGGCGGTGGCGTCGCGGTGCGGCGGGTGATCCACCCCAGGGCCCAGAACCCTAGCTCGACCACCCAGAACACCAGCAGCGCCGCGGTGACCACCAGCACCGGGATCGCGAGAAAGACCAGGGACGGCACCGCGATCAGCACCCACCCGAGCACATCGACCGCACGCGCTCCACGAAGCCGGCTGCCGAGTCGCACCGCCGTCCACATCATCCAGCGTCGCGGCACCGAAACCCCGGCCTCGTGCAGGCTGCGCCGGAAGATCCCGTCGGCGTCGGCGGGGCCGACTTCGCCTGTGCGGCACAGATAGTCGTGCAGGATCGCGGCTCTGGTGTAGGCACCGTAGCGCGGGATGAGCCACACCAGAGCGCGCGGCACCGAGGCGAAGTCGGTGCGGAATCCGGCAGGCACGGTGAAGGTTTCGACCGCGCCCTGGTAGGTGAGCGGTTCGGTGAGCCGCCAGAATTTCGCGTCCAGTTCCTCGACGACCGGACCACCACCGATGAATCCCACGACCGTTCCTCTCGCGTGACAGCCGGTATCTACCTGCTGTTATGCGAAAATGGTATCGCTGTATGGCGGCTCAGCCGCGTGGTTGCGAACTCGGATCGAAATCGCCGCTCGGCCGATACTGTTCGGCACCGTAGGGCAGGCGGTAGTCGTCGGACTCGTCGCCGAAATCGGCCGGACGCAGGTCGCCGAGCAGCCCGGCCGCGCCGGAATGCAGATCGACGGCCGGGTGCAACGCGGCGAGGAACAACAGCACCAGGGCGGCCAGGAACGGCTGGATCAGCAGCGCGAGATCGGTCCCGACTTCCGCCGGCAGCGCGACGATCTGGCCGATCGCCGGATCGTCGGGACGCGGATGACGCACGCCCGCAACCCATTCCCCGATCCACATCATCAGCACAGCGCCCAGCCCCGAGGCGAGCAGCATGCCGAGCACGAGCGCGGGCCCGCGCGTGGTCCGAACCCGCCACGCCCCGACCGCACTCAGCACCGCGACCACCGCGCCGAAGCACAGGAAGATCCCGACCGCGTCGAACAGGTGCAGACTCTCGCCGGTGAGCACCGCGGCGCGCCCGGGCTGAGTCACCCGCAACCGCTCGGTCGGTGCGAGCAGACCCCACACCACTCCGGCCGCCGCACTCGCCACCAGCACCACGGCCATGACGATCCCGACGCCGGCGATCTCGCGCCGCAACACCTCGGGGCGCTCCCCGCGGCCGAGCACTACCGGCGTTCCAACTGTGCCGATTCGATGACGCCGTGCCGTGAGCACTTGGCCCACCAGCCATCCGGGCTGATCTGCACGATCATCCGGCGGCCGCACTGCTCGCAGAATCGCGGTGGTTCCAGACCGAGCGTCGCCGACGCGGGCGTGACATCGTCGATCCCGGCCACGATCCGCTTGCCGGTGAACGGGTTGTAGCGCTCGTCCAATGCGGTTACCGCCTCCGTGAAGTGTGACTCGACGGTCGCGCCATCCCTGCCGACCTGGGTCGATACTCGATCGTACACAGCGTTTTACAGGGTTTCGTTGAGCGCCTTGATCGGCATGCTCAGCTCACCGAGCAGATCGAGGTCGGACTCGGCGGGACGGCCGAGGGTGGTGAGGTAGTTGCCGACGATGACGGCGTTGATGCCGCCGAGCATGCCCTGCTTGGCGCCCAGGTCGCCGAGGGTGATCTCGCGACCACCGGCGAAACGCAGGATGGTGCGCGGCATCGCGAGCCGGAACGTGGCGATCGCGCGCAGCGCGTCGGCGGCGGGCAGCACCTCCAGGTCACCGAACGGGGTGCCGGGACGCGGGTTGAGGAAGTTCAACGGGACCTCGTCGGGGTTCAGCGACGCCAGCTGCGCGGCGAACTCGGCGCGCTGCTCGATGGTCTCGCCCATGCCGAGGATGCCGCCGCAGCACACCTCCATGCCCGCTTCGCGCACCATTCGCAGGGTTTCGAAGCGCTCCTCGTAGGAGTGGGTGGTGACCACCTTGGGGAAGTGCGACTTGGCGGTCTCGAGATTGTGGTTGTAGCGGTGCACGCCCATCGCGGCGAGCTGGTCGACCTGCTCCTGGTTCAGCATGCCCAGCGAGCACGCGACCTGGATGTCCACCTCGTTGCGGATGGCCTCCACACCGGCCGCGACCTGCGCCATCAGGCGCTCGTCGGGACCACGCACCGCGGCGACGATGCAGAACTCGGTGGCGCCGGTCTTGGCGGTCTGCTTGGCCGCCTCGACCAGGCTGGGAATGTCGAGCCAGGCCGCGCGCACGGGCGACTGGAACAGCCCCGACTGCGAGCAGAAGTGGCAGTCCTCGGGGCAGCCGCCGGTCTTGAGGCTGATAATGCCCTCGACCTCGACCTCGGGGCCACACCACTTCATCCGCACGTCGTGGGCGAGCTCGAGCAGCGCTTCCAGGTGTTCGTCACCCAGGCGGAGCACCTCGACGGCCTGCTGCTCGGTGAGGCCCTCGCCGCGCTCGAGCACCTGCTCACGGGCGATAGCCAGAATATCGGTCTGGACGGGTGCCTGCGTCACGACGTGATGTCCCTTCGACGGGGGTGTGCGCACGTGCCGTGGGTGTGGTCCACCCGGCGTGGCCGTGCAACTTGAACGGTGTTCAGGATAGGGTAGCGGCTACGAGTGAACCACGACACTCGGGTCGCAAAATCGTCGGAAGGACGCGCGTGCAACTGCGGAAGACGGATGTGGTCGATGCCGCCGTCGCGATTCTCGATCAGTACGGGCTCGCCGATCTGACGATGCGCCGGCTCGCGGGCTCGCTGCAGGTGCAGCCGGGGGCGTTGTACTGGCACGTCAAGGACAAGCAGACCCTGCTCGGCGCGGTGGCCGACCGGATTCTGGCACCGATGGACGAGCCGATCTCAGCCACCGAATGGCCCGCGCAGCTCACCGAGCTGGCGCATCGACTGCGCGACTGCCTGCTCGCCTATCGCGACGGCGCCGAGCTGGTCTCGGCCACCTACGCCTCGCGCCTGACCACCAGCAAGGCGCGTGAACGCCTGGCGGGCATTGTGATCCGTGCCGGAATGACCAGGGAGGAAGCCGATCTCACGGCCTACACCCTGCTCTACTACGTGCTCGGCCAGACCGTCGACGAGCAGTCGCGCATGCAGATGGATTCCGTCGGCGCGCTGCCCGAGGACAACACGCCGTTGCTCGACACTCCCGACCCCACCGCGCGCTTCGACTTCGGCTTGCAGCTGTTCATCGCGGGCGTGCGCACCATCCTCGGGACCCGGGTGCGCTGATCAGGGCGGGTCGTTGCGATTGGCTTCCTGGTAGCGCCGCACGAACGGCAGTACCTGCGCTTCGATGACCGCGTTGTACTCGGCGGGTCGCTGAATCGGATTCGCGTGCTCGATCTGGTTCGGCCGCACCACCAGCAGGGTGCCGTCGACACCGCCGGACTGTTCGATCAATACCTCGTGCGAATACTCCACGTCCACCACGCCGTCGCGGGCCGCGTCACGCGGCCGGATGAACACGATCGCCGGGTTCCGCTTGTCCGGGTTCGGCTTGCCGAGCGCCCGCAGATCCGCGGTACCACCACCGGCGACGATCGCCAGGAACTGCGCCTCGATCAACCCGTTGCCGGCGGCATCGCGCGAGAAGATCTTGTCGCGCAACACCTGCGCCGACGCCTCACGCATCGCGCGCCAGTCGATGTCGAGGAACAGCCCGTCGCGCTGCGCGAAACGTTCACGCCGAGCCGACATCTCGACTACGAACCGCAGGATCCGGCTCTCCCTGGCACCGGGCAACCAGCCCAGCCACCGCACCAGATCGGCGCCGCGACTACGGCTCTCCGGGCGCACCGCGTCCAGATTCATCGGCGTGCAGTCGAGCAGAACGGCCACCAATCGCCGATCGCTGCCCAGGTGGATGTGCCGCGCCACCTCCAGCGCGATGATTCCGCCCATGCTGTGACCGACCAGCACGATATTGCGCACATTGCCGTAGCGTGCGGCCCGCACGATCATGTCGGCGATGACCTTGGTGTCGATACCGGCGTTGTCGTAGCGCACCGCCCACACCACCCCGAGGCGACTGAGCGCGGGCAGTGCCTTGGCGGTCGGCGTCGCGTTGACTCCCCCGAGCCCGACCATGTCGACCACGGCGGTATCCCAATCCCGGGCATCGGCAGGCAGATTCGCGGGCAGCAACTCCGGTGAGGTCTGTGCCAGCCGCTCACGTTCGGGAACCACATCGTGAACCCAGTACTGCCCGAACACGATCATCGCGACCAGCAGGATCCCGAGAATTCGCAGCAGCACCAGTCTGGTCCGGCGCCAACTGCCCCACGTGTGTCCGAGCTGGGTTTCGCGCAACCGATCCCGCCGACGCGCATCGTCGAAGTCCGCGACGGTGGACGGATGCCGATCGAATGACGACATACTTCCACTGTAGGGACAGTCGAATCCGAACGCTTCCGGCCGCCGTCGCGAGCAACGCTGCGCAGTAGCCACCTCGGTGCACTACCGACGCCGGGCCCGTGATCGGGTTGTCACTTCGACGTCGCAGCACTGCTCGCTCACCTGCTGTTCTGAGGACCGTCGCTGGTCGGCGCCGCGCGCAAGGAAGCGGTGGCGCCCGCCGGATCCGCTGTCGATCTCACCGCGGACGACTGGGCCGCGGCCCGCGGCCACCGCCCCGCTGATCGACCGCATCCTCGGCCTCACCGGACGCGACCCCGCCTGGCCCTAGGCTGTCCTGGCACCGCTGGCCACCCCGGCGGCATCGTCAACTGCTCTCCACCGATTCCCTGGTTTCGTTCGGACTCGCGGCCGGCTGACTCGACCCGGTCACCGCGGCGACCGGGCGTCCGGGGAACCAGCGATACATCGCGGCCGCTCCGCCGAGCCCCGCCACCGCGAGCGCTCCCGCCGCCGCGCCGAGCACCGTTACCGCGCTGATCGCGCCGACCGCGATCGGGCCCGCGAACATCCCGATGTCGTGGGTGAGCCGCCAGGCACCGAGGAACTCCGCGCGCTGGCCGGGCGGCGCCACATCGGCGCCGACGGTCATGATCACGCCGTTGCTCAGCCCGTTGGCGAAGCCGAGTAGCACGGCGACCGCGGTGAGTCCGGCCACCGACCCCGCGAACGGCAACGTGGCGTACCCCCCGGCGAAGGCGATCATCGCGGGAACGCCGATCGCCTTGCGGCCGTAGCGATCCAGCCAGATCCCGGCCGGATACGACATCAGCACGTCCACCGCGCCCGCGATGCCGAACACGATGCTGGTGGTCGCCGCGTCGGCGCCGATGTGCACCGCCCACAACGGCAGCAGCGATTGCCGTGCCGCCCGTGCCGCACCCATGAGCAGGGCGCCGAGTCCGAGCGTGCTGAGCAGCCTGCGATGTTCGACCACCACGGAACGAATCGTGTTGTCGCTCACCACTGTCGGCGAACCTTCGGTCTCGGGCATGGCGAACACCAGAGCACCCGCGACGAGCATGGCGACGAGCTGGATCCACAGCCCGCCGACCGGGCCGAGCCAGTGCACCGCGCCCGCGCCGAGGAAGGGTCCGGCGAAGAACCCGAACCGCATCCACCCGGCCAGCGCCGAAAAGGCCCGTCCCCGATCGGCACTCGGCACGACGGCCACGATGTAGGTCTGCCTGGCCAGACCCCACACCGCCCCCGACGCCCCGTTGATCAGCAGCCCGACCGCGAACACGGCGATATTCGGCGCGAGGATGGCCACGAGCAGCCCGAGAGCACAGGTGAACGAGCCGAGAGCGATGGCCTTGCGCTCCCCGGTACGCGCCACCAGCCAGCCCGCGGGCAGATCGCCCAGAATGAGCCCGAAGCCCATCATGGCGACCACCACACCCGCGGTGCCGACCGAAGCGCCGAGTTCGAGCGCGTGCAGCGGCAACATGGGAGCCGCTGCGCCTGAGCCGATTCCGTAGATGGCGGACGGCACGAACACCGCCAGCGCCATCGACCGCAGCTGAGTCACGACGTGACCACCGACCGGCGAACGACGTGCCGGTCGCGACAGCCCTCTGTCATCCGGCGAGCGCGGCGTTACGGGTGAACTGGCTCTCCGGGCGCGCGAGCCCGAAGTGATCGCGCAGCGTGGTGCCGGTGTATTCGGTGCGGAACAGCCCGCGCTCCTGCAGGATCGGCACCACCGTCTCGGCGAATACCTCGAGCCCACCGGGGTAGTACGGCGGCATCACGTTGAAGCCGTCCGCCGCGCCCTGGGTGAACCACTCTTCGATGGTGTCGGCCACTTGCTCGGGCGTTCCCGCGAACACCCGGTGCCCGCGCGCACCTGCCAGCCGGTGCAGCAGCCCACGCAAGGTCGGCCGTTCCCGCTCGACGATTCCCGCCACCACCTGCAATCTGCTGCGCGCGTTGTCGGTGACATCGCCCGCCCCCGCGAACACTTCCACCGGCACCGGCTCGTCGAGCGCGAGGCCGCGCAGCGACGTGCCGGTGATCGATTCCAGCTGCTTGAGCCCGTATTCGGGCACTGTCAGCTCGTTGAACTCGCGTTCCAAACGCAGCGCGGCGGCTTCGGTGTCGGCGATGAACGGGCTGATGCCCGGCAGGATCTTCACCTCGTCGGCGGTGCGCCCGAACTCGGCTGCCTTGGACTTGATGTCGGCGTAGAAGGATTGCGCATCCGAAAGCCGTTGATGCGCGGTGAAGATGGCCTCCGCGTACTTGCCGGCGAAGGCGCGCCCCTCGTTCGAGGCACCCGCCTGCACCAGCACCGGACGCCCCTGTGGTGTCCGCGCGGAGTTGAACGGTCCACGCACACTGAGGTGTTCGCCGACGAAGTCGATCGGGTGGATCTTGTCCGGATCGGCGTACACACCGGCGGCGCGGTCGAGCACGATCGCGTCGTCCTCCCAGCTGTCCCACAGCCCGACCACCGCGTCGACGAATTCCCGTGCGCGGGCGTAGCGTTCGGCGTGGTCCGGGTGGCGTTCGAGCCCGAAGTTGGCCGCGGCCAGGTCGGTGCCGGTGGTGACGATGTTCCAGCCCGCGCGTCCACCGGAGATGTGGTCGAGCGAGGAGAACAGCCGCGCCAGGTTGTAGGGCTCGTAGTAGGTGGTCGAGGCGGTGGCGATCAGGCCGAGATGTGTTGTCGCCGCGGCGATCGCGGTGAGCAGTGTGATCGGCTCGAGGCCGGGCGCGGCATTGTGACGAACATCGGTGCGCAGGGCGGGACCGTCGGCGAAGAACACCGCGTCGAGCTTCGCCGCCTCCGCGGTGCGCCCGATCTCCTGGTAGTAGGAGACGTCGTAGATGCGGTCGGGCCTGCTGTCGGGATGCCGCCAGGCGGCCTCATGGTGCCCGGACGGGTAGATGAACGCGTTCAGACTCAGTTGACGCGGTGCACTCATGACGCCTGTTTCACTTTCTCTGAATCTGTTGTGTCGACACCGAGTCCGCTCAGCAGCACCTCGCGCAGCCGGACGAACTCCGGGTGCGCGTGCCTGCGCGGGCGCGGGGTCTCGATGCGTTGGTCGATCGTGATCCGGCCCTCGTCGAGAACCAGCACCCGATCAGCGAGCAGCACGGCCTCGTCCACATCGTGGGTCACCAGCAGCACGGCGGGCCGGTGCCGCTCGCACAGCGCCTGCAACAGGGCGTGCATCCGAATCCGGGTCAGCGCGTCGAGCGCGCCGAACGGTTCGTCGGCCAGGAGCAGTTCCGGCTCACGCACCAGCGACCTGGCCAAGGCCACCCGCTGCTGTTCACCGCCGGAAAGTTCACGCGGCCAAGCCTTCTCGCGTCCGGCCAGCCCCACTTCGGCCAGTGCGGAGCGCCCGCGCTGCTGCGCGTCGCGCCCGGTCAGCCCGAGTACTACATTGTCGAGCACCCGTGCCCATGGCAGCAGCCGCGAATCCTGGAACACCACCGCGCGCTGCGTCGGCACCGTCAGGTCACCGGATCCGGGCACCTCGGAATCGAGTTCGGCCAGTGCCCGCAGCAGTGTGCTCTTGCCGGAACCGCTGCGTCCGAGCAGCGCGACGAACTCACCGCGCCGAATCTCGATGTCGATGCCGTTCAACACGATTCGCTCGCCGAAGCCGCGTGTCAGGGCACGGGTGCGTACGACGACCCGCTCGTCGGAGCTCAGTCGCCCAGTGTCTGTCGCCATGCCAGCACCTTTCGTTCCGTTGCCCGCACGGCGAGATCACCGAACAGTCCGAGCAGCCCGTAGATCACCAGGCCGACGACGATCACGTCGATCTGGCCGTAGGTGCGCGCCTGGGTCATCAGGTAGCCGATGCCGCTGGTCGCGTTGACCTGTTCCACCACCACCAGCGCCAACCAGGAGATGGTCACCGCCAGCCGCAGCCCGAGGAAGAAGCCCGGCAACGAGCCCGGCAACGCGATGCGACGCAGGAATCCCCACCGCGACAGCCCGACGGTCTCGGCCAGTTCCACATAGCGCGCGTCGACGCTGCGCAGGTAGGCGTGGGTATTGATGTAAATCGGAATGAGCACGCTGGTGGTGATCACGATCAGCTTCATCTGCTCGCCGATTCCGAACCAGACGATGAACAGCGGGATCAGTGCCAGCGTCGGGATGGCCCGCTTGATCTGCACGGGACCGTCGACGACGGCCTCACCGATCCGGCTCAGCCCCGCGACCAGCGCGAGCACCACGCCGATCGCCACACCGAGCACGAGGCCGATGACGGCACGCTGCAACGAGGTCAGCAGGTTGGACTGCAACCGGCCGTCGGCGATCAGCTCACCCGCGGTCTGCGCGACCGTCCACGGCGCGGGCAGGGTCTCCGGGTCGATGGCCCCGATCGCGGAGCCGACAACCCAGGTGCCGATGAGCAGAACCGGCCCGAGGGCGAAGCCGAACGGGATCGGCTTGCCCGGTCCCAGTGTGCGCCGGCCTCGCCCGCGCGGGGCGAGCGCTTCGACCGGGGCCGTACTGGTCCGGAGTTTGCGCAGTGCCCCGGCATCGATGGTGGCCATCAGCTCGCCGCCGGTGCGAACGCGGCCCCGCTGGCAGTGACGGCCTCGGTGACCGCAGCATCGAAGCGCAGGTCGAAACCGTCCACGGCCTTGATCTTCTTCGGCAGCTCGCCCACAGCGTCGATCGCGTCGATCGTGGTCTGCTGCCGGGCGATCAACTGCTGGTCCAGGTGCGGGAACGTGTAGGTGCCCAGCGATTCGACGATCCGCTTGGCGTCGTCGGCGCTGACCTTCTGGCTTCCGACGTAGTAGCGGGTGGCCCATTCCTCGCGATGGGTGTTGGTCCACTGCCAGGCCCGCACGAACGCGCCGACCAGAGCACGGGTCGCGGCGGCCTTCGCTGGATCCTGGACCACCGCCCGGCGCGCGTACAGGTAGGCGAGGCCGCTGTAGATGCCCGTGGTCTCCGAGTCCGGGATCAGCGAGGCGCCCTCGGTGCGGAGGAACCGGGTCACGTTGGGTTCGATCAGCGGCGCGACGTCGACCTGAGCGGTGCGGACCGCGTCAGGGAACTCGGCCAGCTGCAGCCGGACCAGCTCCACATCGGTGGGCTTCAGTCCCGCCTTGGTGAGCGCCTTCAACACCGCCGCCTGCTGGGCGGTGCCCTCGGCGTACGCGATCTTCTTGCCCTTCAGATCGGTGAGCTTGCTGATCGAACGACCAGGCGCCACAGCGAGTTTCAGGGCCTGGGGGTTGGTCTGGTAGGAGCCGACGATCGGAACGTCCTGGCCCGCGGCCAGCGCGTGGATCGGCGGCACATCGCCGACCTGACCGACGTCGGCGGCGCCTGCCCGGAAGGCCTCGAGGATGGCCGGGCCGCCGACGAAGTTCGCGAACTCGATCTTGAACGGCAGCTTGTCCAGTTCGCCGGACAGCCGCAGCGCCGATTGCAGGCGTTCCGACTGATCGGCGACGACGAGCGTGGTCCCCGGCGGAACCTCGGTCGGCAGTGGCGCGTCGGGGGTGCCGACCGGTGCGTCGTTGCCCTGCGCGCAGCCGGTCAGGCCGAGCGTCGCAACGGTTGCCATCGCGAGGAGTGCGGCGGTGGCGCGGCCCCGTAGGCCGGGTCGAAAGGTGTTCGGTCGGTGCATAGACGAATTCAAGCAACCGCGAACGCCCCCGAACACCATTAGCGTTTCTATGATTTGAAGGGCACGTCTCCGCGCGGTCCGCGGTCAGTCGCGCGATTCCCCCTCGGCCAGTGCGGTCAGTTTCGACAACGACTGGTGCCAGGTTCTCTCGTTGTCGGCGGGGCTCAGTCCCGGCGGAACCCCCTCGTGCACCGTATCGAGGTGGGTGCCGCCGTCGGCGTCGGTCAGGGTGAACGTCACCGTCTGCGCACCGGTCATGTCCGGGGTCTCGGTGACGAATTCCAGCACCTCGATGATCTGCTCGTCCGGCACCAGCGTGCGGAAGGTCCCGAAACAGGCGTCGCGGTGCGGCGGCCGCGTCTCGCCGGTGGCCGTCGGCTCGTCATAGGTGAGGGTGATCGAGAACGATCCGCCCTCCTTCGGCTCGAACCGATGCACTTCGGCCGTTATCCCGGGCGGGGGCATCCAGGCCGCGACCGCGTCGGCGTCCAGCATCAGGCGGTAGACGGTCGAGCGCGGCGCATTGATCTGCGTGCCGATCCTTGTGGTCGCCATTCCTTCACGATAGTCGCGAGACCGGCGCCGATCGATCACCTGCCGGAGCTACGCGCCAGTGTCTGCAGCGGGTCGGTCAGCACGTCGGCAAAGGCCAGTTCCGCGGCCCCGATCAGCGGAGCGTCGTCGGCCAGCGCGGAGGTCCGCAGGCGAACACGTTCGCGGACGGCGAGTAGTCCGTTCACCGCCAACCGGCTGCGGACCTGCGCGGCCGAGGCGAGGTAGATCTCGCGCAGGACACCACCGAACACGACCATGGTCGGGTTGAAGATATTGACGAGATTGGCCACCCCGTAGCCGAGCCAGTCCCCGACCTGGTGCAACGCGTCGCGGGCGACCGCGTCACCGCGAGCCGCCGCGTCGACGATCGCCTCGACCGCCGCCCGGCCGGTGAGGCCGGCACGCCCCGCCAGCGCGATCAACGCCAGCTCCCCCGCCTCGGCCTCCAGGCAGCCACGTGAACCACACCGGCACGTCCGCCCGCCGGGGTTGACGATCATGTGCCCGACCTCGCCGCCATAGCCACCCTCACCACCGAGCAGCTCACCACCCATGATGACGCCGCCACCGATGCCGACCTCACCGTGCAGGTAGATCAGATCCGACACCCCCGCACCGACACCACGCTCACGCTCGGCGAGGGCTCCCAGATTCGCGTTGTTGCCGACCACGACCCGAACGCCGAGCCGCTCGGACAGTTTCGCGCCCACCGGCACATCCACCCAGCCGATGTTCGGCCCGTACCGCACCACACCGTCGCCCTGGCGAACCATCCCGCAGAACGCGAGACCCACACCCACGCAGACACTGTCGCGTCCTGCCGTGCCGATCATCGTCTCGGCCAGCACCGCCAGGGATTCGATCACCTCGTCGGGATCGAAAGCCGCACTGTCACGCGGTGTTTCACGCTGGTCGAGAATCACACCGCCCAGACCGACCCGCGCTACCGCGAGCCGGTCCGCACCGACGTCCAACGCGAGCACGAACACCCGCTCCGACTCCGGCCGCACCACCAGCGACGGCCGTCCGGCCTTCCCGGTCTGGCGTGGCAGTTCCTCACTCACCAGTCCGGCGGCGGCCAGATCGGTGGTCAGGGCCAGAATTGTGCTGCGGTTCAGGCCCATTCGCTCGGCCAGCTCCGCCCGCGAGACCGGGCCACTCAGATGGACGTGGCGCAGCAGCACGGCGAGATTGCGTGTTCGGATCTCGTCCGGGGCGGGTGCAGCCCTCATCCGGCCCTACCTTCCCGGTCGATGGTCAACTTCCTGGCAGCGAACGCTTGCGCGACAGCGCGTCCACCCCCGCCGCGAGCAGCAGGACAAATCCTGTCACAACGAATTTCGTGCCCGCGCTGTAGCCCATCAGGCCCATCCCGTTGTTGATCACCGCGACCACCGCGGCACCGAGTACCGCGTCGAGCATCCGGCCACGACCACCGAACAGGCTGGTCCCACCGATCACCGCCGCACCGACGGCGGTGAGCAGGACATCGGAACCGCCGGTGTTCGGATCGACCGAGTTGGCCCGCGAGGCCGCGATCAAACCGCCGACAGCGGCCATCGTCGAGCACAGCACGAAGGCGCTGATCTTGATCCGGTCGACCGGAATGCCCGCCCGCCGAGCCGCTTCCACGCTGCCACCAACCGCGTAGACATGCCTTCCGAACGAGGTGCGATTGAGCACGAACGTCCACAACAGCAACAGCGCGATGATGATCGGCACCACGATCGGCATGCCCTGTAGCGAGTTGACCTCCGGATTGCGGCTGCGCTCGTCGTTGAGCACCAGCACCGCTATCCCGGCGACCACCGCGACCGTGGCGATCCGCAACGCGACCACCGGTGCCGTCTCACCGGTCAGCCCGAGCGTCGTGCGCGCCCGCAACTTTCGGTACTGCACCAACGAGAACCCGCCCACCAGCACCAGGTACATGACCCAGCCGAGCAGCGGCGGCACATTCTTGTTGGCGATCGCCAGGATCGTCTCGTCGTGGATGGAGATGTTGCGGCCGTTGTCCATGATCTTCAGTGCCACGCCCTGCAACGCCAGGAACGCGGCCAGCGTCACGACGAACGACGGCACCCCGATCTTCACCACGATCGCGCCGATGGTCAGCCCGATCACCACACCGGTGAGCAACGAGACGAACACCGCCGCGTACCAGGGCCAGCCCTTGTCGGTGAGCAGGACCGCGAGCACCGCGGCACACACACCGCTGGTGAAGCCCGCCGACAGATCGATTTCCCCGAGCAGCAGCACGAAGATCAAGCCCATGGCGATCACCGCGATGGCGGCGCCCTGGGTGAGCAGGTTCGCGATGTTGCCCTGGGTCATGAACACCGGCCGCGCGATCCAGAAGACGACCGACAGCACGACCAGCGCGATGACCGAGGGCAACGCACCCATGTTGCCGCCACGAATCCGCGCGACATAGCCGGTGACCAGCTCGGTCACCGGTGCGGCAGGCTCGGTGGCCTTGTCCGTGACAACCGCGCTCATGCCTGCACTCCGATTCCGAGACTCCCGCTGCGGCCGGCGGTGATCAGTTCGACGACCTGCGAATGCGTCACGTCGGCGGTACGTACCTGTGCGGCCATCCGGCCCAGATACAGCGCCGCGATCCGGTCCGAGACCGCGAAGACGTCGTTCATGTTGTGCGAGATCAGCACCACCGCGAGACCTTTGTCGGCCAGGCGGCGCACCAGTTCGAGGACCTGCTGAGTCTGGGCGACGCCGAGCGCCGCGGTCGGCTCGTCCAGAATCACCACCTTGCTGTTCCACAGCACGGCCTTGGCGATGGCGACGGTCTGGCGTTGTCCGCCGGACAGGCTGGCCACCTTCTGACGCACGGACTTCACCGTGCGCACCGACAGCCCGGCCAGGGTCGCGCCCGCGAGCTCCTCCATGCCGTATTCGTCGAGCACGAGGCCGTGCTTCTTCTCCCGGCCGAGGAACATGTTCTGCACGATGTCGAGGTTGTCGCAGAGCGCGAGGTCCTGGTAGACGATCTCGATCCCCAGTTCGGCCGCGTCTCTCGGATTGCCGATCTGCACCGGCTCACCGTCGAACAGCACCTCGCCCGCATCGATCGCGTGGGTGCCGCCGATGCATTTGACCAGGGTCGACTTGCCGGCGCCGTTATCGCCGACGAGAGCCGTCACCTCACCGCGGTAGGCGGAGAAGTCGATATCGTGCAGGACATGGACCGGACCGAAACTCTTCTCTAATCCGCGTAATTCGATGAGCGGGGTGTCGGTCATCAGCGGACGCCGTTGTCCGCGCAGAGCTTGGTGAACTCACCGGTGCACAGCTCGGCCTTGTCGACGAAGCCGTCCGCGACGACGTCGTTCACGTTGTTCTTGAAGATCGCCTTCGGCTCGAGCAGCACCGCAGGCACCTTCGACTTCGCCTCGGGATCGTCGACGGTGCTCGGCGCCTCGCCCTTCTCCCCGTTGGCCAGCGCGATCGCCAGCTTCGCGCCGGCGGCGGCCTCGAGCTTGATCGCCTTGTACACGGTCATGCACTGATCACCGGCCAGGACGTTCTGCAGACCCTGGACCGTGGCGTCCTGACCTGTCACCGGGATCTGCCCGTTCAGCTTCTGCTTCTTCAGCACCGCGATGGCCGCGTTGGCCAGCCCGTCGTTGGCCGCGACGGTGCCGCCGAGGTTCGGCGTGCCGGTGAGCATCTGTTCGAAGATGGTGCCCGCCTTGGTGTTGTCCCATTCCGGGACGGCCTGATCCGGCCCCTTCACGTACTCGCCCGCGTCGAACTTCGGCTTCAGCGCGCCGTCGTACCCGCTCTTGAACAGGGCGGCGTTGTTGTCCGTCGGACCGCCGTTGAGGTAGGCGACGACCGGCTTGGCGGCCTGCTTGTCGGCCAGGCACTTCGCCAGGCCGTCGCCCATGAGCTGTCCGACTTTCACGTTGTCGAACGACACGTAGTACGGCGCGCCGCCGCCGAGGGTCAGCCGGTCGTAGTCGATCACGGTCACGCCCTGGGCTTTGGCCTTCTGGATGACCGCCTTGCCGGTACCGCTGTCGAGGTTGGTGATCATCAGTACGGAGGCGCCGTTGGTGATCATCTGATCGGCGATCGTCTGGAAGGCGTTCTTGTCGCCCTGGGCATTCTGGATGTCGGCCTTGATCCCCGCGGCGTCGAACGCCTGCTGAAGATACTTGCGATCCGCCGTCTCCCACCGCGCCGAGGTCTTGCTGTCGGGCAGGATGACGCCGATCTTGGCGCCGCCATCTCCCGAGGAGTTCGAAGTGTCGTCGCCGCAGGCGGTGAGCGAAGTGAGAAGTGCGATCGAGACGGCCGCGATGCCGAAGATCCCCTGACGCATGAGCGTGGGCCTTTCGTGGAATCACCGCCTGTAGGCGGTTGAGCTGGAGCGAATGTTGTTCTCGACAACATACTCCAGGGTGACCTGGCCCACACAGGAATCGCACAGAGTGGTCCCCGCGGTTCCCGGGAACGCAAAAAGGCCCTCCAACCGAAGTTGGAGGGCCTTTCGCAATGATGTTCCGGCAGTGTCCTACTCTCCCACACCCTGTCGAGTGCAGTACCA
>NZ_JBHURA010000012.1:0-187094 GCF_042674185.1 Nocardia sp. NPDC056952
GTGCTTGCTCCTTCGTCGCCTACGCACCGGCGCCTGACCGGCGGCCCGGCCGCGGACCGGCCACTTCGTGGCCGCCGCTCCCTAAGGGTCGCGGGTGCGGGGGTGGGAGTGCGGTCATGGCGGATTCGGAGTTTGACCACGGTGTGGCTGGTGGGGCGGGTGGTCGGCCCATGGTGGCGGGTGTGGCTGGTAGCGCGGTGGTCGGTCAAAATATGTGGGGATGGCTGGTGATGCGGGTGGCCGGCCCTGGGCGTCGGTGGTCAGCGGGGATGGCTGGCCTGGGGTTTGTGGGTGGCTGGGAGGTCCTGGGTACTCCGGGGATGGGGCTCGCTGACGTACCGGTGATGGTGATCTACCGCGGCGGGACTACTCCTGGCTGATCGGTTTCGGGGGGCGGCGACTTGGGTGTGGCGGGCTGTGACGGTGACACGTCGGATCCGGGAACCGGGCCGGTGACGCCGGGCTGGCCGCCTGGGTCGGACATGTCCGGCATGCCTGGCAGCGGAAGTGGTTGTGGCGCTTGGCGACCGGGTGGTGCCGGTGAGGCCGGTTGTTCCGAGGTCGGTGCGGGGGCTTCGGTCGGCCGCGGGGTTTCCACGGTTGGGGGCTTCGGTGCCGGTGGATTCGAATCCTGCTGTGTCGGTAGCTGATTCGGCTGGGTGGGCAGGGGAGCGGGTGCCTCGCTGGGCGCACTCGTCGGCGGAACGGTCGGGCCTTGGCTCTGTGGAGCGGGTTGTTCGGTCGATGGCGCTGGCGCTTCGGTGGTGGGTGCAGGCGGCTCGGTCGTGGGAGCGGGCGCTCCGGTAGACGGTGCGGGTGCCTCGTTGGGGGAACTCGTCGGCGGAATTGTCGGGCCCTGAGTTTGCGGAGCCGGCTGTTCGGTTGGCGGCGCCGGCGCTTCTGAAGTGGGTGCGGCTTCGGTAGACGGCGTTGGTGCCTCGGTTGGCGGTGCGGGCGCTTCAGAAGTGGGCGTAGGTGTTTCGGCAGGCAGCGCTGGGGGCTCGGTCGTGGGAGCGGGCGCTTCGGCGGTGGGCGGCGCGGGTGCTTCGGTAGACGGCGCTGGCGGCTCGGTGGTGGGTGCGGGCGCCTCGGTCGAAGGCGCCGGCGCTTCGGAACTGGGGGCGGGGGTTTCAGGCGACGGAGGCTGTGGAGTGGGGCTCTGGCCTTGGGGCGCAGGGCTTTCCGATGGTTCGGGGTCTTCGCCTGGTGTCACAGTGGCGCCGGGTGCCGGTGCAGCACCGGGCTCCGCGCCAGATTCCGATTCCTGGGGCGATTCCGGTGAATTGCCTTGTGGCGCGGAGGGGCTCGTGCCGGGGCTGGGGGTCGACCCGTTGCCCGGCGAGGGTGAACCGCCTCGGCCCGAAGGCGATTCGGTCTCCCCTGGTGCGATGGGCAGTGCTGGGACGCCCGTTCCGGCAAGCGAATACGCCGGCTTGTAGATCATGTTCATCGCCAGGACAGCTTCTTGGCGTAGCGCCTCGGCCGCCATCTGCGCGTCGATCACCTGCGCGCTCTCCAGCAGGCGGGCGATCGCCCCGATCGGGCCTGAACCGCCCGGCGCCACGACGGCCAGCTTCACGGCTTCGGCGGCCGCGGCGACACCGCCGAGGCGGGCGCCGACCTCGGCCATCACCGCGGCCAGTTCGTCGATGGAGGCGGCGAAGCTGCGGGTGCTCGCGGCGGCGGCATCGGCGGCGGCGCCGGACCAGCCGGTGTCGTTGATCACCCGGTCGGCGCCGGATTTGGTCAGCGGCATCGAGGTGGTGAGGGTGGTGGCGGTCTCCAGCCAGGTCATCGATGCGCCGAGGATGGCACCGGCGTCGATCTGCTGGGCGCGCGTGTAGATCTGTTCGTGCGGCATGGATTCGAAATGTTCCATCGCACTGATGTAGGTGGGGTCGGTGCTCATCCGCGCACCCTCGTATCGACGGCGCGCAGGGCGGCGGCCGCGGCGGCATCGGCTTCCTCGTAGAGGCCCGCGCTGAGCAGGAACGCCTCTTTCATCCGGTAGGCCGCCTCGATGTAGCGATCGAGCAGTTCGGCGGCGTCGCGTGCCTTGTGCGCGAAGCCCGCCTGCAACTGCTGGGCGGAGACGAAGCCGCCGAATCCCTCTGCCTCGGCAGCGTTCTCGAGCCCCTGTCGCAGCTGGGCGAGATGCTCGGCCTGCTGTTCGTAGAGGTCGGCGCACCGGCGCGCGGCATCGGGGTCGAATGTCAGTGTCCCCGCCACGGCGGCGCTGCGGAACCGGGAGATCTCGGCTCTGCTGCTCTCGATCGTCATCGCGTCTCCCCTCCAGATGATGCGGTGGAGTCCAGGTTAGCCGGACCTTCTGCTGTGCGAACTGTGCGCCGGCACCAATCTGCGCTGCAATTGCGCGGCCAGTTGCCCAGTGGATGCGGGCACCACGTGCACGGTTTCGCCCGCTCGCAGCAGGTAGCGGCCGTCGTTGGCCACGTCGATCCAGCTGTAGTGCACCGGTGGGTTCGGCACCGGACGGTCGAGCCCGGTTTCGATGCGGATGTGGCCCTCGGCGGTGTGCGGTCTGCGCAATAATCGCTGGATGCGCGGCACGGCGGGATGGGTCGCGAGCACGGTTTCCTCGTCGCGCACCGCGTCGGTCGCGGCCTCGCGCGCGGGTTCGCGTCCGGGTGGGGTATCGGGCAGGCAGGCGGTGACGCGTGCGCCGATTCCCGCGGTGTGCCCGATCGAAACACGTACGCTGCCACCGTAATCGGGCCGGGTACTGGGTTCCTGCACTACCAGGACCGCGTGGTCGTAGACCGCGCAGGCCAGTAGCCGGATTTCGCTGCCGGGAGTATGGGCGCCGCCGACCAGCACGATCCTGGCGTGCGGTTCGGCGATGATCCGCAGACAGGCGGCGAGGTCGGGGTCGCCCCCACGTAGTCGATCGTCGAGTCCCGCGCGCAATCGGGCCGCGTCGTTCTCGGTGCGCGGCGACTCGAGCACGCGCAGCGGAAACGGCATGCGATCCTGACCCGATTCCCGCCAGACGTGCGCGAATTCGTCAGCGGTGAAGGTCCATCCCATTGCCGATCCCATCCTTACCGAACCAGGACGAGGACAGCCTAACCCGCGCTGTCCGATTCCGGCGTGCCGATCGAGCCTCATACCTCCGAACGGAATCTTTTCCCGCTCCGCGTACCTCGGATGAATATTTCGGTGGACGTCGAGGTCGGCAGAACCCTTCTACGATCGCGGCATGGGCGGTCGGACCTCTCAGTAACCGCGCGCGGTGTCGATGATCGCGTCCAGCGGCTCGCCCGCGACGAACCGCGCCACATTCGCGCCGACATGATCGGCGAACGCCGCCAACCGCAACTGCGGTGGGTTCGAATCGTGCGGGGTGATGATCGCGTTCGGCAGTGTCCACAGCGGGTGCCCGTCGGGCAGCGGTTCCGGGTCGGTGACGTCGAGTCCGGCGCCTCCGATCACCCCACCGGTCAGCGCGTCCACCAGCGCATCGGTGTCGATCAGGCTGCCACGGGCCACATTGATCACCCACGACGACGGCTTGAGCCTGGACAGTTCGTCGGCGCCGATGAGGTGGCGGGTCTGTGCCGTCGCCGGTGCCGCGACCACCACATGATCGGTGTGCGACCACACCCGTGCGAGCTGATCGGTCGGCACCGTCTCGACATCGGCGGGAATGCCGGGCCCGGTCACCGGACGTCCCGACCGGTTCACCGCGATCACATGGGCGCCCAGCGGCGCCAGCATCGGGATCAGCGCGCGACCGATCCCGCCGGCGCCGACGATCGTCACGGTCTTGCCCCGCAACGATCCGACGTGCGGGAAGAACTCTCGCTGCTGCCACGACGTCGCCCGCAACTGTTCGGGCAGGTACCGCACACCGGCCAGCAACAGCATCAGCGCGTGTTCGGCGACACTGTGCGAGAACGCCCCTGCCGCGGAGGTGAACACCACCTCTGGATGCGCGGTGAACACGCCCGCGTCGAAGAAGTCCTCGATCCCCGCGGCGGGCAACTGCGCCCAGCGCACCGACGACGGCAGGGTCGCCGGAAAATCGCTGGGTTTGCCGGTCCAGATCAGTGCGTCGGCCTCCGCCAGCTCACCCACCCGAGCGCCCGCTCCGACGACCGCTTTCTCGAGCAAGCGCGGCGCCGGCTGATCCGGGGCGATCGCGATCGTGGTCGCGGATTCCTGCACAGAGACCTCCTGGGTCGATCGGCTGCCGGTGCCGCACTGCGGCTCGAGCGCTGTCCTGGGCACCGCACGCGGTACCGGACTCTGATTCTTCCTCGTCGCTGTCGACGGCGCCCCCGCACCCTCCCGGTCTCGCGAAGTGGTCCGGGACTGCTCACTATTCGTCGAGGTCGACGAGTTCCTCGACGCCGTGCCGGTCGGCCAGTTCCAGCAGGGGCGCGATATCGAAGACGGCGTTGTCCATGTCGGCCTGGAGGTCGCCGAGTTCGGCATAGCGGGCAGGCACGGTCTGGATGGTGAAGTCGCGGGGCACGATGTCGTCGATCTCGGTCCAGCGAACCGGGGTCGACACGGTGGCCTCCGGCACGCCGCGCACGGAGTAGGCGGCGGCGATGGTGTGGTCGCGCGCGTTCTGGTTGTAGTCGACGAACAGCTGCGCGGGATCGCGGTCCTTGCGCCACCAGGCCGTGGTGACATCCTCGGGCGCACGCCGTTCGATCTCCTGCGCGAACGCGAGCGCGGCCCGGCGAACCTCCTGAAACCCGTACTCCGGCGCGATCCGCACGTACACGTGCAGTCCGGACCCACCGGAGGTCTTCGGCCAGCCGACCGCGCCGAGCTCGTCGAGCACCTCGTGCACCACCCCGGCCACCCGCTGCACCCGCGACCACGGGCAGTCGGGCATCGGATCGAGGTCGATGCGCCATTCGTCGGGCGACTCGGTATCGGAGGCCCGCGAATTCCAGGGATGGAACTCCACGGTGGACATCTGCACCGCCCAGATCACATCGGCGAGCTCGTGCACGCAGAGCTCGTCGGCATGCCTGCCGTAGCGCGGAAAATACACGCGCACGGTCGGGAGCCAGTCCGGCGCGCCCGCGGGCACCCGCTTCTGGTGCACCTTTCCGCCCGGCAGTCCCTTGGGGAATCGGTGCAGCATGCAGGGCCGATCCCGCAGGGCGTTGACGATCCCGTCCCCGACGCTCAGGTAGTACTGCGCGAGGTCGAGCTTGGTCACGCCGAGCTCGGGGAAATACACCCGGTCGGGATTGCTGACCCGCACCGTGTGCTCACCCACCGGTAGTTCGACCGCAGGCGCCGCAGACTTGGCCACCCGCCCAACGATAGACGAGCAGGCCCGCCCCCACTGGGGAGCGAGCCTGCGTCGGTGTGGCCGTTACCAGCGGCTGTGCTCCGTCGGTGGGGTGTAGTAGCTCTCGGCGTAGGAGTGCTCTGCCCAGCGGGACTTCGCGTCCGCGTCGCTGTCACCACCGTGGCCGGGCCACCACGCGCGCCGCCCGAGCAGCGCGGTCACCGCGGGAGTGAAGAACAGCGCCATCACGAACGCGGCGATTGCGATGCCCACCGAGATGGCGAAGCCCATCTGCGACAGAGTGCTGTTGCCCGCCAGCATCATCGAGGCGAAGGTGCCCGCCAGGATCAGTCCGGCCGCCGCGACGGTCGGCCCGGTGTGCCGCACGGCCAGCGCCGCCGCTTCGCGTGGCGTGTGCCCCTCGCGGGCTTCCTCTCGCAACCGGGCGACCATCAGGATGTTGTAGTCGGTGCCCAGCGCGACGACGAACAGGTACATGATCACCGGCAGCGTGAAGATCAGGCCGTTCTCGCCCTGGATCTGCTGGAACACCAGCACCGTCGCGCCCAAGGTCGCGGCGAAGCCGAGGAACACCGAGGCCATCAGGTACCACGGTGCGACGAGACTGCGCAGCAGCAGCGCCAGCACGAGCATGATCAGGATCGCGGCCACCGGGAAAACGATCGCGTAGTCGTGGTTCATCGCGTCCTTGAAGTCCACGAACACCGCGGTCATGCCGCCGACCGCCGCCGTGGCCCCCACGGGCGCCGCTTGGTGGGCGACCGTACGCAGCGGACCGGCCACCGTGTCGAGCGCGGCATCGGATTCCGGTGCGTTGGCGAGCGTCACCTGGAAGTTCGCGATCGTACGATCCGGTGACAATTGCGCCTGCCCGACCTGCCCGACGCCATCGACCTGGGTCAACGCCGTTCGGTAGGCCGTGAGCTGGTCCTCGCCCAGCGGTCCGCCGGGCGAGTGCAGCAGCACGTCGGAGGGCTGGGTGGCGCCCGCGGGCATCCCCTTGAGCAGCTCGGTGGTGAAGACCACCGACTCGGAGGCGTCGGAGGTGGAACCCGAGCTCAGATCGAAGGTCGGGTTGAAGCCGACCGCGAACACCCCGAGCGCCACCAGCACTGCGCCGGAGGCGACGGCGAACACGCCGGGCCGCCTGCCCATCGCCGCGCCGATCGCGCCGAACCGTGCGCCTCTCGGCTCGACCTGCCACGCCTTCGACGGCCAGAACACCTTGGTGCCCAGCAGGGAGACGATCGCGGGTACCAGCGTGAGACCGGCCAGCAGCGCCACCGCGACGGCGATCGCCAGCGCGGGGCCCATCGCCCGGAACATGCCGAGGCTCGACAGGGTCAGCGCCATGAACGCGATGATCACGGCGGCTGCCGCCGAGGTGATGGCCTCACCGACGCGGGCCACAGCGTTGATCATCGCGGTCTTGGGATCGTCGCCCGCTCGCAGCCGTTCCCGGTAGCGGAACATCAGGAACAGGATGTAGTCGGTGCCGACGCCGAACAGTACGACCAGCAGGATGGCGCTGATCGAGGTGTCGATGTCGAGGTCGAATGCCTTGGCCGCCATGGCGATCAGGCCGCTGACGGTGCTCGAGATCGCGCCGATGGTGAGCACCGGCAGCAGGGCGATGACCGGGCTGCGGAAGATGATCAGCAGCAGCACCAGGATCAGCACGATCGTGGCGATGCCGATGATCGCCATGCCCTTCTCGCCCTCCTCGGTCTGATCGAGAGTCTGTGCCGCCGTGCCGGTGATGCCTGCCTTCAACCCGGTGTCACGCACCTGTTCCTTCAGCTGTTCGCGCAGGCTCTTCACCGCCTCCCCCTGCGTCTTGTCGGCGGCGTCGGTGAGCTTGGTCATCTGCACCGCGACGACCTGAACCAGGCGATTCTCCGACGGTGGTGTCACCTGAATGCCGGTGACCCCCTTGATATTGCGTGCGGTGAGCGCTGCCGCTGCCGCGTTGACCGTAGTCGTGTCGTCATCGGTGAGTGCCGCGCCGTCCGCGCGGACCATCACGATGAGCGCGGCGGGGGCGGAATGCTGCGGAAATGCTTGCTCCTGCAACTTCATCGCCTGGATCGACTCGTAATGCGAAGGCAGGAACTCGGATTGGTCGGTCGTCGCGGTGAGCGTCGGCGCCGTCGACAACACGGCGACGATCGCGAGCACCCACAGCCCGATCACTTTCCAGGGATGGTGGACGACGACGCGTCCCAGTCTGGCGAACATGTTGGTAGGTCCTTTCCCGGCCCGGCCGGTCAGATGTCGAGGTCGTGGTTGCGCGGGTGCTGGACGCGGTCGACGATCATCAGGTGCACCTTCGGGGAGACCAGTGGGCGCAGCGCGTCGAGCGAATCGACCACCTCGGTGGTGTAGTCGCCCCAGCTCTGCTCGCCCTTGCCGAGGATCGAGCGCCAGTTCTTCCAGTCCACGGTCCAGTCGCCGAGCTCGTTGTAGTCCGACCACGCGGAGGTCTGCTTGTGCACCAGGAAGTTGCCCTTGCGGGTCAGGTAGACGCGGACCGTTTCGATGGCCTTGTGGGTTACCCGGCGTGACTGGCCGACCTGTCGGCCGGTGAAGCGCTGGGTGCGGCCGCCACCTGGACCGACCTTGACGAGGACCGGGGCGAAGCCGTCGTTGTCGGTGTTCGGCTCGGTGGTGTCTACGGCGGTGTCGTACGCGGGTTCGATGGTCATCGATTGCTCCGATTCGATAAGGTAGTGCGCATGTGGGCATGGGTATACGAGCGGCGTGCCCTGTGTTCCGGGCCGTCGTTGTGGGTCTGTGTTCAGTTGTGCGGTAGCAGTACTCGTTCCGTCCGACTCACTATAAGTAGATGTATACGTATAGAGCAAGAGGTAAAAAAGTCCGCACGGATCGACTCCGTGCGGACCGCTGCGTGCGGGGCGGAACTACAGCTCGTAGACGCCGAACGCCCGATTCTGGATGCACATCGGCATCACGTGAACCCGGTCGGTCCATTCGAATCTCGCTGCCGCCTCGACGGTTTCGCGTTCGGCGACGCACACGCTCGCGGTGCCCGGCATCGTCAACGGATTGAGCACCGCCAAGGGGATGCCGGCGTGGACGCCGCTGTAGAGGCCGCCGCTGAAGCACAGCGGAGTGATGGCGATGCCGCGGATCGCGCTCTCGCGGTCGGCGGCGGCCTGGGCGCCGGGGACGCCGGCGCAGTCGAGCGGGTTCTCGTTCGACGCCTGGGCGGGAACGGTCAAGAGGGTGAATCCGGCCGCACAGCCCGCGGCAACGGCCATCAGGGTTCGAGCAAATGTGGTCCTGGTCATAGGCGCATTCAAGCACTGGTGGTGATGGGTGCCCACAATCTGGGCGGCGTGTTGGGCGGTGTTTTCGGCGCGCCGGGCGCGCGTGTTCGCGGCCCCGAGCGGCGACCGGACGCCCATCCTCGGGGTCGGGTCGCTCCGGCCGGGTCAGGTCGGGGTGGCCAGGGCGAAGGGGAGGACCGCGTCGGCGCCGCTGGTGCGCAGGGCATGGGCGGCGACGGTCATGGTCCAGCCGGTGTCGGTGAGGGTGTCGACGAGCAGGATCGGTCCGTCGACCTCGGAGAGGTCGGGGATCTCCCAGGAGTCGAACAGCCCGGCGACCCGATGGGCCGAGTTCGCCGCCGAGACCGGGGGACGGTCGGGTCTGGTGCGGAGGGTGCCGAGGTTGTCGAGTCGGCCGATCTGGGCCAGGCGTTCGGCGAGACTGGTGGTGAGCTGGGGGTATCGGGGGGATTCGAGAGCCAGCACCGAGGTGGGACGGGTGGTCCAGGTCCAGTCGCGCAGTACCGCGACGCAGGCGTCGAAGACCGCGTCGGGGACCGGTGCGTCGGGGGCGTCGAGCAGGGCGCGCAGCCGCATACCCCAGCCCAGGTCGGTGAGTCGGCCGAGGACACGGCCGGTCTCGGAACCGCTGGAGATCTTGCCCGACAACGGGATCCCCAATTTCGCCATGCCGCTGGGCCACTGTTTGCGCGGGGCGAGGTCGAGGCCGGGGCGGTCGAGCCGGGCTCGGGTCGCGGCGATCGCGGCGTCGTCGACGGTGGTGTCGGCGCGGGTGCCGGTGCAGTTGTCGCAGCGGCCGCAATCCAGATCCGCTGTCGCGAGCCCGCCAAGGCCGGGGTCGTCGAGCTGGCGGCGCAGGAAGGTCATCCGGCACGACGCCGTCGACTGATAATCGATCATCGCCTGTTGTTCGGCGTCGCGTGCCGCGGCCAGGCCCTCGTAGCGCTCGGTGTCGTAGGTCCAGTCCTGGCCGGTCGAGAGCCAGCCGCCGCGCACCCGGCGCACGGCGCCGTCGACGTCGAGCACCTTCAGCACCATCTCGAGACGCGATCGGTTCAGCTCGACGAGCGGTTCGAGCGCCACCGTCGACATCGCCCGGTCGGTGTCCAGCGCGGCGAGCACCGAGCGCACGATGTGTTCACGCGGGAAGGCGACGGAGGCGAAGTAGCTCCAGATCCGCGCGTCCTCGGGGCCGGGCAGCAGAACGACCTCGGCTCGTTCGGTACCGCGACCCGCACGACCGACCTGCTGGTAGTAGGCGATCGGCGAGGACGGCGCACCGACGTGCACGACGAATCCGAGATCCGGTTTGTCGAAACCCATGCCCAGCGCCGACGTCGCGATCAACGCCTTCACCTCGTTGTTCAGCAGCGCGGCCTCGAGCACCTCGCGTTCGGCCGGGTCGGTCTGGCCGGTATAGGCGGCGACGGTGTGGCCGTGTGAATTCAGCAGGTCGGCCAGATCGTTGGCCGCCGCGACCGTGAGGCAGTAGATGATGCCCGAGCCCGGCATCCGATGCAGCTGTTCGCCCAGCCACGCCGTGCGTTGCACCGCGTCGTCGAACCGCACCACCGACAGGTGCAGTGATTCACGATCCAAAGTGCCGCGCAGCACCAAGGTATCGGTGCCGATCTGTCCGGCCACGTCGGTGACCACCCGGTCGTTGGCGGTTGCGGTGGTCGCCAGGACCGGCACCTCCGACCCGAGGTCGGCGATCAGCGTGCGGATGCGGCGGTAGTCGGGCCGGAAATCGTGGCCCCAGTCCGACACACAGTGCGCTTCATCGATGACGACGAGCCCGGCGTCGGCAGCAAGGCGCGGCAGCACCTGATCGCGAAAGTCGGGGTTGTTCAACCGTTCCGGGCTCACCAGCAGCACGTCGACCGCACCGTCGGCCACCTGCTGATGGATCTCGTCCCACTCGGTGACGTTGCCCGAATTGATCGTGGCCGCCACCACCCCGGCCCGCTCGGCGGCCGCCACCTGGTTGCGCATCAACGCCAGCAACGGCGACACGATCACCGTCGGCCCACGCCCCGCCCCGCGCAGCAACTTGGCCGCGATGAAGTACACCGCCGACTTACCCCACCCGGTCCGCTGCACGACCAGCGCCCGCCTGCGCTGCACCACCAGCGCTTCGATCGCGATCCACTGATCCTCCCGCAACCGCGCATCGGGTCCGGCGAGCTCGCGAAGCAGCTGTTCGGCTCGTTCGCGCAGGTCAGGAGCCGTCAGGTCGAGCACATCGTTGCCTGCGGGTGAGGTCATGCGCCTATCGTGCCGTACACCTCCGACAGGTTCGATGGGCAACACAGACGATGGGGCGCGGCAGGGTCGTGTCGCGCTATCGCTCCTACTGGTCAGCGCGCCGGCCGGGTTCGCATCAACGCATGGCTACGCCTTCGTCGTCGGGCTGCTGCTAGTCGGCGCGGATGTGGCGGGCACCCTCTGCCGACGATGAATCAACACACGACCGTGTCCCGATCGACTTTGTATGGCAAGCCGTACCGGTGTCGTTGAAGTAGTACTCAACCCGGAAATACCCGAAGTCGCGTATGCGATCGGCCTGCTCCAAACCGATGGATCGCACGAGGGAGATCTGAATGGGAAGGGGCGCATCTCGCTCGAGCTTGCTGTCCGAGATGAGAGCGTTCTGACGCATCTAGCGGCAGCGCTTCCGTGCTACTCATCGATTGGTCATCGAACCAGGGCGACGAATTTCGCGGCTCACTCGGAAACCGCCACGCTGCGGTTTTAAGACCGTGCCACAAGGCGAGCGTTCGCGGAGCTCGGGGTTGCAGTCGGTCGCAAGGCTACGGAGATTCGCCCGCCGCTGACGCCATATTCGGAGGCCGACTACCTGCGTGGACTCTTGGATGGTGATGGTTCCATCGGATTCACCCGGAAGGGCGAGCCATTCGTAAGCTTTGTAACCGCCAGCCCGTCAGCTGCGGAATTCTTCTGCCGCGCCGTGCGAAAAGGCTGCGGGGTGGAGCGGAGCTGTCGTCCGAATCGGCGGGATGGCGTTGCCAACGTGATGGTCCTCAATCACGCTGCCGCGCGGCTCGCGGCATGGACGTGGTACTCGCCTGATGCCATAGGAGTCGAGCGCAAGCGCATCGCCGCAGCTCGCGTTGCTTGTTGGTCCCCGCCGCCGGAGAGAGCTGGGCGTTACGGCGCCCTGCGGAAACGGTGGACAGCAGCTGACGACAGCGTCGTATTGGAGATGGGTCGGCGGAAGCGGCCGAACTGCTGGGCCGCACGGTTTCCAGTGTTTCGGCGCGGCGCTGGCGATTGCGTAATGGTGCAGCTTGATCGCGGTGGCTTGTTCGGTCACTGGGCGTGCAGCGCTGCCGCGATCTCTTCGCGATTGGGGATCGCCGAGCTCGCTCCGAGTCGGGTGGTCGCCAGAGCTCCGGCGGTATTGGCCCAGCTCAGCGCGGTAGGCAGGCCCCGATCCCAGGTTGCGACCAGCGCGCCGGTGAACGCGTCGCCCGCGCCTGTCGTGTCGAGAACCTCGACGGTGCGACCGCCTACGGATCGCTCGTTTCCGTCGGTGTCGCGATAAACCGCGCCGTCCCCACCGAGCGTGCGCACGAGATGCGCGACGTGCGTCAGCTTGTCCGAATACTGCTCGGACTCCAGGGAATTCACGATCGCGAGGTCGACGGCCGCCCATAGTTCCTCGGGTAGCGGCTGAAACGGGGACGGATTGAGCGCGACGACGGTGCCCGACGCGCGGGCGTGCTGTGCTGCGGCGAGCACCGTGTGGATCGGAATCTCCAACTGGCACAACAGGATGTCGGCTTGCGCGATCGCGGCGAGTTCGGCTGCCGTCAGATCGGTCACCCGCCCGTTGGCCCCCGCCACCACGATGATGCTGTTCTCGCCTGCCTCGTCGACAACGATCGAGGCGATCCCGCTGGCGCCATCGACCCTGCGTAGCAAAGTGATGTCGACGCCTGCCTCCGACAGTGTGGCAGCCAGGTCCGTCCCGAACGCGTCGTCGCCGATCGCCCCGAGAAATCGCACCCGCGCCCCGGATCGTGCGGCCGCGATCGCCTGGTTCGCCCCCTTACCGCCGGGCACGGTCGCGAAGTCGCTCCCGAGCACCGTCTCACCCGGCGCGGGCCTGCGCGGGACCGTCGTGACCAGGTCCATGTTGACGCTGCCGAGCACGACGACGGTCGGCGAACCGGTGCGATCCATGACGCCGAATCTAGCGGCGACGGCGTTGCTGTGGACAACTTTGTCGACGGCGTCGCCGAACCTGTGCACAACTCGGTCCCGGTGCCGGTCGGAGGGCTATTCCGGGTCCCGGGTGGCGTCGAGCGCGCGAGGCGGCCTGCGTAGGCTGATATCCATGACGGTAGAAGTGACCCCCGAGCTGGACATCCGCGCAGCGGTGCACGACGCCGCCCGCAGGGCTCGCGTCGCGTCCCGTGTGCTGGCTCAGCTGACCACGGCGCAGAAGAACGACGCCCTGCACGCGGCGGCCGACGCCCTGCTCGCCGCCGCCGATCGCGTACTCGCGGCCAACGCCGAGGACATCGCGACCACGCAGGCCGCCGGTACCGAGGAGAATCTGCTCGACCGGCTGCGGCTCACCAAGGCCCGCATCGACGGCATCGCCTCGGGTCTGCGGCAGGTCGCCACCTTGCCCGACCCGGTGGGTGTCATCGTGCGCGGTTCCACGCTGCCCAACGGCCTCGAGATCCGCCAGACCCGCGTCCCGCTCGGTGTGGTCGGCATGGTCTACGAGGCGCGGCCCAATGTCACCGTCGACGCGTTCGGTCTCGCTCTCAAATCGGGCAACGCGGCGCTGCTGCGCGGGTCGTCCTCGGCGGCGAACTCCAACGCCGCACTGGTCGAGGTCTTGCGCGAAGCCCTTGTCGCCCAGGACGTTCCGGCCGACGCCGTGCAACTGCTGCCCAGCAACGACCGCTCCAGCGTCACTCACCTGATCCAGGCGCGCGGTCTCGTCGACGTGGTGATCCCGCGCGGCGGTGCGGGCCTGATCAACGCCGTCGTCCGCGACGCGCAGGTGCCCACGATCGAGACCGGCACCGGCAATTGCCACGTCTACGTGCACTCGGCCGCCGATCTGGACATGGCAGAGGCCATCGTGCTCAATGCCAAGACCCGCCGACCCAGCGTCTGCAACGCCGCCGAGACCGTACTCATCGACGCCGCCGTCGCCGAGACCGCGCTGCCGCGGCTCAGCAAGGCGCTCGAGGACGCGGGCGTCACCATCCACGGCGACCTGCCCGGTCAGGTCCCGGCCACCGATGCCGACTGGGGTGAGGAGTACCTCACCCTCGATATCGCGCTGAAGGTGGTCGGCGACCTCGATGCCGCCGTCGACCACATCAACACCTGGGGGACCGGCCACACCGAGGCCATCGTCACCGCCGATCTGGCGGCCGCTCGCGAGTTCACGGCCCGCGTGGACGCCGCCGCGGTGATGGTGAACGCGTCCACCGCGTTCACCGATGGTGAGCAGTTCGGTTTCGGCGCCGAGATCGGCATCTCCACCCAGAAACTGCACGCCCGCGGCCCGATGGCACTGCCCGAACTCACCTCCACGAAGTGGATCGTGTGGGGCGACGGCCAGACTCGGCCGGTGTGATCGTGACTCTCGTACAGGAACCGATCTTCACGTCGGTAGACGATGTCATCTCCCGGCTCGCCACCACCGGATACCTGGCCGACAAGGCAACGGCCACCTCGGTCTTCCTTGCCGATCGGCTGGGCAAACCGCTGCTCATCGAGGGCCCGGCCGGTGTCGGCAAGACCGAACTCTCGCGGGCGGTAGCCCAGGTCGCCGATGCCGAACTGGTCCGCCTGCAGTGCTACGAAGGCGTCGACGAGGCTCGCGCGCTCTACGAGTGGAATCACGCCAAGCAGATCCTGCGGATCCAGGCGTCGAGTGAAAACGATTGGGCCGAAACCAAAGCCGACGTCTTCACCGAGGAGTTCCTGCTCTCGCGCCCGTTGCTCACCGCCATCCGCCGCACCGAGCCGACGGTGCTGCTGATCGACGAGACCGACAAGGCCGACGTCGAGATCGAGGGTCTGCTGCTCGAAGTGCTCAGCGATTTCGCGGTGACCGTCCCCGAACTGGGCACCATCACCGCCACCCGCAAGCCGTTCGTGGTGCTCACCTCGAACGCCACCAGGGAACTGTCGGAGGCGCTCAAACGCCGCTGCCTGTACCTGCACTTGGACTTCCCCGACGAAGATCTCGAGCGCCGCATCCTGGCCAGCCGCGTGCCGGAACTTCCGAGCACCGTGGCCGAGCAACTGGTGCGGGTCGTGCACGTATTGCGCGGCATGCAACTCAAGAAGCTGCCCTCGGTCGCCGAAACGATCGACTGGGGCAACACCTTGCTCGCGCTGGGCGCCGCCGACCTCGACGACGCGACCGTGCGCGCCACGCTCGGCGTGGTGCTCAAGCACCGCAGCGATCACCAGCGCGCGCTGGCCGAGCTGAAACTGGCCTGATCGTGACCGCGCCAGCACCCCACGGAATCGGCGGCCACGTCGCCGGTTTCGTCGGTGCGCTCCGCGCCCGTGGCGTGCCGGTGGGACCCTCGGAAACCGTCGACGCGGGCCGGGTACTCACCGTGCTGGATCTGCTCGATCGCGAAGCGGTGCGCGAGGGGCTGGCCTGTGCGCTGTTGCGCAGGCCCACCCATCGCGCCACCTTCGACGGCTTGTTCGATCTGTGGTTCCCCGTTGCCGTGGGTGATCGCACCGCCGAGACCCCGGACCTGCCACGCACCCCCGACGGCCAGATCGACCTGGCCGCCCTCCGTGAGCAGCTCGCCGAAATGCTCGCCGCCGAGGACGGTGGCGAGCGGTTACAAATGCTGGCCGGACAGGTGGTCGAGCAGCTCGGGCAGTACCAGTCCGCGCGCGGACCATCGTTCTCCGCGTACCAGGCTCTCAAAGATCTGGCGCCCCAGTCCTTGCTGGCCAAGGTGCTCGCGGGTCTGTCCCTCCCACCGGACGCGAGCGACCGTGACACCGAGGTTGCCCGCCGCGTTGCGCGGGAACGCATCGCGGGGTTCCGGGCCAGCGTGGAAGCCGAGACCAATCGGCGCGTGGCAGAGCAGATCGGCCGCGATCGCGTCGCGACCTACGGTGTCGCGCGCCAGGCCGAGGACGCCGACTTCCTGCGTGCTTCCGAACGCGAGCTCACCGAACTGCGGCGCGGCACCCAGCGACTGGCCCGGATCCTGGCCTCCCGGCTGGCGGTGCGGCGCAAACGAGCGCGGCGCGGCGAAATCGATCTGCGCAAAACTCTGCGTGCCTCGATGTCCACCGGTGGGGTGCCGATCGACCTGGTGAACCGCAAGCCGCGCCCCGGTCGACCGGAACTGGTGCTGCTGTGCGATATCTCGGGCTCGGTGGCCGGGTTCAGCAACTTCACACTGTTGCTGGTGAGCGCACTGCGGGAGCAGTTCTCCCGGGTGCGGATCTTCGCGTTCGTCGACCGCACCGACGAGGTGACGAGCTTCTTCGAGCCGTACGCGGGTCTCGACGATGTGATGACCCGGATCTTCACCGAGTCGCGCATCATCGACGCCGACGGGCACTCCGACTACGGCTACGCGCTGACCAGCTTCGCCGAGAACTTCGGTGAGGCCGTCACCAGCCGCAGCTCACTGCTGGTTCTCGGCGACGGCCGCACCAACTACCGCAACCCGCAGCTGGACACCCTGCGCGAACTGGTGGGCACCGCCCGGCACGCGCACTGGCTGAATCCGGAACCGAAGAACCTGTGGGGGACAGGCGATTCAGCGGCGCGCGACTACGGTTCGGTGATCGAGATGCACGAATGCCGATCAGCTCGGCAGCTCACCGAGGTGGTCTCCCGATTGTTGCCCGTCTGAAGGAGCTGACGATGAGTGTCGACGTCTTGGCTTACTGCCTGGCCAAACCGGGCGCCTGGGAAGACGAGCCGTGGGAGGGCGACACCGTCGCCAAGGTCGGCGACAAAGTCTTCGCGTTCCTCGGCGCGGGCACGTCGATCGGGCTCAAGTGCGGGCGTGACCGCACCGAAGCCGACGAGCTGGTCGACATCTACCCCGACGACGTCACCGTGTCGGCCTATATCGGCCGCTACGGCTGGAACAGCATCCGCGTCGGCGGCGCGGTGCCGGACGACGAACTATGCGAATTGATCGACGCCTCCTACGACGCGGTCGTCGCCAAGCTCCCGAAGTCGAAGCGCCCCACTGCCTGAGTACTTCAGCCGACGTTAAGCGGCTCACATGGCACGGCTACCAAGATCACGCCCATGCTGGCAGGGGCGTCGCGCGACGACGAGCGATCCGATCGACGGATATCGGATGCAGTGATGGTTCTGCCGGGCTGTGCGCTCGCGCGGTCGGCGAGCTCCGCCCGGTGAACGATGCGTTCGCGAACGAGAACGATGCGCTCGGAGAAGAAGAACCTCACCTTCCGCCTGCCGGTGGCCTCGAGGTGGGTTCGGCCAGAGCAGGACAGGCCACGGCGCTCGCGGCAGGTTCGTTCGGCGCGGATGCCCGTCCTCTCGCGCCGGGTTCAGGGGCGCGGGCGGCGCGGCGGCTGGCCGGTATCGCCGCCGCTCGGCTGGCGGACGCTCCCTCGGCAGCGGAGGAGCAACTGCGCCGGGCCCTGGTTGTCGGCGCGGGTGAGCTGGCCGGGCGCGAACTCGCCGCGATGCGCACGCAGCTGGTGACCGCGGTCGCCGCCCAGCCGGGCCGTGACCGCGACGTGGCCCGCGCCGCCGCCTCGGCCGCTGCCTGCTGGCAGCCGATCTCGTGTGCGGACTCGGTCCACCTGTGGCTGGTCGCGGGTCGAGCCTGGCATCGTGCGGGGCGGCACGGCGAAGCGGTGGTCGCCTTCGACCGACCACTGCTCACCGGCCCCGTCGGCTACCCATCTGCCGAGCTCGCGCTGGTACGCGCCCAGTTCGCCGAATCGCTGAACCACGTCGGTCGCTACCGCCAGGCCGCCTGGCAGTTCACCGAGGCGGCACGGCTGATCGCCGGTACGCCCTCGTTGCGCCGCCGCCATGCCGATCTGGTCTGGTCGGCCGCGGTCGCCCGGGAGTGCTGTGGGCAGGAGACCGAGGCGCTCGGCGGCTACCTGCGCGCCGCGGGACTGTGGGGCGAACAGGACAAGATCGTGCCGCGGGCCCGCTGCCTGCGTGCCGCCGCCTGGTTGCAACTGCGTGGACCGCAGGGGCGTGTGCGTGGGCCTTGGTGGGTAACGATCGATGTGTTGTTGACCGAGCTGGACCGCCGGGTAGCCGCCGAGCCCGCGGCGCACCTCGTCGAAGAGCTGAAACGCACCCGTGCCCAGTTCGCGCAGATGTGCGCGCAGGCGTCGGGACCTCGCGAGCGCCGCGATGGCGCGGAGTAGTCCGGTCCGCCCCGATCCCACGGGCCGGATTAAGCTCAGACCTCATGCACGAAACAGCTCGGCCGCGCCGCAAGCTCGGCGTCATGGGCGGCACCTTCGACCCGATCCACCACGGCCACCTGGTCGCGGCGAGCGAGGTCGCGAACCGGTTCGAGCTCGACGAAGTGATCTTCGTGCCGACCGGCCAGCCGTGGCAGAAGGTCAACAAGCAGGTCAGCCCCGCCGAGGATCGCTATCTGATGACGGTCATCGCCACCGCGTCCAACCCGAGGTTTTCCGTCAGCCGGGCCGACATCGAACGCAACAAGGTCACCTACACGGTGGACACCCTGCGCGAGATGCAAAACGCGCATCCCGACGCGGAGCTGTACTTCATCACCGGTGCGGACGCGCTGGCCAACATCCTGACATGGCAGGATTGGACCGAACTGTTCGAACTGGCGAAGTTCGTCGGGGTGAGCCGACCGGGTTACGAACTGAACACCGATCATCTCGAGGAGCATTTGCGGGACCTTCCCGCCGACGCCGTGACGATGGTCGAGATTCCCGCGCTGGCCATCTCGTCGAGCGAATGCCGCCGCCGCGCCGCGGAGGGTCGGCCGGTCTGGTACCTCGTCCCCGACGGCGTGGTGCAGTACATATCGAAGCGGCACCTCTACGTGCCCGCAGGAACGGAAGGTAGCTGACGTTGAGCCACATGAGCGAGGGTCTGACCCCGCAGGAGGAGACCGTATGAGTGCCTCTACCGAAGCGATCGAGATGGCCACGGTCGCCGCACTCGCCGCCGACGACAAGCTGGCCACCGATGTCGTCGTCCTCGACGTCTCCGAGCAGCTGGTGATCACCGACTGCTTCGTCATCGCGTCGGCGCCCAACGAGCGCCAGGTCAACGCGATCGTCGACAACATCGAGGACAAGCTGCGCGAAGCCGGCCACAAGCCGGTCCGTCGCGAAGGCACCCGTGAGGGTCGCTGGGCGCTGCTCGACTACGTCGATATCGTCGTGCACGTCCAGCACAACGACGAGCGCAACTTCTACGCACTCGAGCGCCTGTGGCGTGACTGCCCGGCGGTTCCCGTCGAAGGCATCGCCGCACTCCCGACTCCGGCCGCGGACGACGACGCGCAGGTAGAGGGAATCAACGAGTGAGCAAGTACGCCCATGTGCGCAACCTGATCCTGTTGCGGCACGGGCAGACCGAATGGAACGCGGCCGACCGGATGCAGGGTCAGATCGACACCGATCTCACCGAACTCGGTCGCCAGCAGGCCAAAGAGGCCGCGCGTGAACTGGGTTCACGCAACGCCATCGCGATCCACGCCTCCGATCTGCGTCGCGCCAAGGAAACCGCGCAGGCACTCGGTGACATCAGCGATCTGCCTGTCATCACCGATCCGCGGCTGCGCGAAACCAACCTGGGCGACTGGGAAGGCCTGACTCACCTCGAAGTCGACGCCGACTACCCCGGCGCGCGCGTGCAGTGGCGTCTCGATGCCACCTACACACCGCCCGGCGGCGAGAGCAAGCTCGAGGTGGGTGCCCGGTCCCTGCCTGTGGTGCGCGAACTGTACAACGAGCGGCAGGATTGGCCCGGTCGGACTATCATCCTGGTTGCGCACGGCGGGCTGATCGCTGCTCTGACGGCCGCGTTGCTGGAACTGCCACCGGAGAACTGGCCTGCCCTGGGTGGGCTGGCCAATACCAGCTGGGTGCAGCTTTCCAGCCACGGCCCGGACATCGATCGACCCGGCTGGCGCCTCGATGTGTGGAACGCAGCGGCGAAGGTAGCTCCCGATGTCCAATGAAGAGCCCGACCGATCAGTACCTGATGAGATGTTCCAGCAGGTGACGGCCAAAGCCGGACGGCAATTGCCGGACGCGCTATTCGGTCCGCCACCCGCTCGGCCCGCGCGCGCAGAGCGCGAGGAGCCGATCCGTTCGGTACCGGACGAGCTCTTCAAGCAGGTCACCGCGCGCAGCGCACGATCGCTGCCCGATGCCCTGTTCGGCCCGGTGCCCCCGCCGGTCGTCGCAGAACCCGAGCCGGTCGACTCGGCGGCGGACGCCGTCGAGTCCGGCTCGGGGACAGCGGATTCCGAGTCCCCGGCCGCCGATGTTTCCCCAGACGGCAGTGTTAGTGCGGTGACCTCGATCGGTGACGATGCCGAGGTCGCCGGCGGCGCTGTCGACGTCGCATCCAGTTCCGCTGTGCAGGAAGCAGACAGTGAGACTTCCGGTGCCACGGCATCGGTGGACGTTGTCGCAGATGACGGTTCGACAGACGAACTCGGCGATGCGGATTCCGGTGCTGCACAGACCGATACCGCCGAGTCCACTGCGGATATCGCCACGGCTGCTGCGGATGCGGTATCGGCTGTCGGCAGCGACAAGTCCGCGGAGCAGTCCGTCGATGACCCGGCCATCGCCGAGTCGATCGTGGATGCCGCCGGATCTACGGATACGGCTGCGCCGCAACCACTCCGACCGGAGGCGACTGATCCGGTTCAGGTCGACGCCACTACCTCGCCCGAAGTTTCTTCGGCTGAGGTGACGGCCGCCGTCGAAACCGGTTCTGCTGACGCGCAGGTCGATCCTCCCGCCGCACTTCCGGACGTGGACCTCGATACCGCGGACAGCCTGCTGACATCTTCGGCAACCCCCGTCGCGGATACCGCAGTCGAGGCGTCCGCGAATCCTGCTGTCTCGCACGGTGAATCGGTCGTTGCGGAGACGGTCGGTTCGCTGCTCGTCGAGGAAGCCGTGTCGCCCAGACCGGTCGAGTCGGCCGCACCGCGTCCAGTGCTGCTCGTGATCGCGGACTCGCTCGCCTACTACGGGCCGAAGGGCGGGCTGCCCGCCGATGACCCACGGATCTGGCCGAATATGGTTGCCGCGGAACTGGATTGGGATGTCGAGCTGATCGCCCGGATCGGCTGGACCTGTCGCGATGCCTACTGGGCGCTGATCGGAGACCCTCGCGTGTGGGCCGCGGTGCCGCGCGCCGGGGCGGTCGTGTTCGCCGTCGGCGGCATGGACACGCTGCCGTCCCCGCTGCCCACCGCGCTGCGGGAGATGATTCGCTACATCCGTCCGCCGCGTCTGCGCCGTGGCGTGCGGGCGTCCTACAACTGGTTGCAGCCGAAGCTGTCGAAACTCGGTCGCCCGGTTGCCCTTCCGCCGAAGGTGAGTGTGGACTACCTGGAGCAGTCGCGGACCGCGCTGAACCATCTGCGTCCGGAGCTGCCTGTCGTGGCGGTGCTGCCATCGGTCCACAAGTGCGATGCCTACGGGCGGGTCCATCGGGGCAGGGCGCGGGCGGTCAAGGCCTTGCAGGCATGGTCGGGCCGCACGTCGGTGCCGCTCGTCGACCTCGGCGAGGCCGTGCGCGACGACATCGAGTCGGGATCGGCGAACCCGGATGGCATCCACTGGGGCTGGGCCGGGCACGCGGCGGTGGCGACGGCGATGACGAAGGCGCTGCAGGAGGTCCGGTAGGCCGTGGCCGTTGTGGTGGTCACCGATTCGGCGGCGGGGTTGTCCGCCGATCTCGTCGCCGAGCTCGGTATCGAAGTGGTGCCGTTGCACGTGCTCGTCGGTGAGCACGAGGTCCGGGAAGGCGTCGACCCGATCGAGATCGACTACACCGCCGACTCGGTCACCACGTCGGCCGCCTCGCCCGGAGAACTGCGCGAAGCCTACGAACGAGCGCTGAGCCAGAGTGACGGAGACGGTGTCGTGGCCGTCCATCTGTCGCGCCGATTGTCGGCGACGTGGGAGTCGGGCCGCCAGGCGGTGCGCGACATGGGCGCCGAAGATCGTGTGCGCGTTGTCGATTCGCTCGGGGCCGGCCTGGCGACCGGTCTGCCCGTGCTGGCCGCCGCGCGTAAGGCGAGGGCAGGCGAGGCATTGAACGATGTCTACGAGCGCGCGGTGTCGGCCGCGACCCGTTCGCGTACGTTCATCCTGGTCAACCGCACCGAGCAACTCCGCAAGGGTGGCAGGCTGAGCAGCGCCGCAGCGTTCTTCGGCAGTGAACTGGTGACGAAACCACTGCTGCAACTGGTAGAGGGCAAGCTCGAAATGCGCGAGAAGGTGCGAACCAGATCGCGCGCCTACGCCAAGCTGGTGGCTGCCGCGGTGGAGGCGGCCGCATCCGATGGTGCGGCCCTCGGCATCCAGCATCTCGGTGCCCCCGATGCCGCCGAAAATATCGCGGCGCAACTGCGTGAGCAGCTGCCGGAGGTGCAAGAGCTCTACGTCGCCGAGTTCGGCCCCGCACTCGGCGTGCACCTCGGTGTCGGCGCACTCGGCGTCGCGGTGTTGCCCGGCGGATGCGTCTGATCTCTGCCGGTTCAGAATCTCGCTGAGGGCAAACAGTCCGGTGACGATGATCCGGTGCCTACCGTGGTTGTCATGGTTGGCAACACTTCCCCACAGACCGACGTTTCGCCACGAGTGCTCGTGGTCGAGTGGGACGACCCGGATGCCGAGTCGCTGCGTGCGGAGATGTCGGCCGAGGTCCGTCCCCGCTACGCCCACCTCGAGCTCGCCCTGCGCGGTCCTTCGCCGATCGCGGTCGACCACGCGACCGTGCACCAGACGTTCGTCGCGTACGTGGGCGCGGAGCCTGTCGGGCACGCCGCGGTGCGCTGGAACGCCGGTGACCTCGAACTCAAGCGGATGTTCGTGCGTCCCGCCTACCGTGGCACCGGAACCGCGACCGCGCTGTTGAACGCCGCCGAAGCATCCGTGCGCGCGGCCGGCCGGCCCCGGATGATCCTGCAGACCGGGCACCTGCAGCCGGAAGCGGTGCGCTTCTACGAGCGCAGTGGCTATCACCGGATTCCGCTGTTCGCGCCATATCACGTCCTGCCGCAGTCGAACTGTTTCGCGAGGAACCTGGACTGAAGTGGTGATCGCGGGGGGATCTACGATTCCCCGATGACCGGATACGACGACTTCGACCACCTCGACGCCGCGAGCCTGCCTCCCCGCAGACAACACATCCTGGCCGTGATCAGGGATTCGGTGCTCGCCCACGGCTACGCGCCGAGCACGCGGGAGATCGCCGACGCGGTGGGCCTGCGCTCCACATCCACGGTCTCCCAACACCTGAAGGCGTTGGAGGAGGACGGGTTCCTGCGCCGTGCCGCCACCATGACCCGCCCCATCGACGTGCGCCTGTTCCTGCGTGGCGCGTCCGCCACCGACTCCGACGCCTCGGTGTCGGTGCCCGTCGTCGGCGACATCGCGGCCGGCACTCCGATCCTGGCCGAGCACAACCCCGACGACGTCATGACCCTCCCGCGTGAACTGGTCGGCCGTGGTGAGGTTTTCGGCTTGCGAGTGCGTGGCGACTCCATGATCGATGCCGCGATCTGCGACGGCGACCTCGTGGTGGTCCGCAGTCAGCGCGAGGCCAACTCCGGCGATATCGTCGCGGCGATGATCGGGGAGGAAGCCACGGTCAAGGTGTACCGCCGCCGCAACGGGCACGTCCAGCTCGAACCGCGCAACCCCGCCTACTCCGTGATCGACGGTGACGAAGCCGTCATCCTGGGCCGCGTCGTGTCGGTGATGCGCCGACTCTGAGGTCGCTACGCCGGGCCGAACCAGTCCAGCGACTGGCCGTGCGGCCCGGCGAAAGCCAATGGCTCGTCGTCGAGGGCGAGCACCAACCGGGCCACTGTGCTCTCGCGTGGGGGCAACCGGTCGGCCAGCGTGCTGAGAACCCCGGTGCCCTCTTGCGAAACCCAGTGGCAGGGCAGGTCCCGCACCGTCGCCCGGAAGTCCGTCCGCGCCTGAGGCGAGAGGTAGCTCAGCACAGCACTGTGGAAAACCACCACGGTGCTGGCGCGTGGTGCCGCGAGCACGAGCTCGGTGACCTGCTCGTTCAGGTCGCCGGTGACGATCGTCGGTGGTTCCGCTGCCGCGATCGCGCAGGCCGAACGCAAGCGCGACAGCCGCTCGTCCTGACCCGGCCAGACCAGCGCGGACAGCCACCGCCGGTCGTCGCTGTTGCCGGCATCGAGCGGGTTCAGATCTACTCCTGCGCGGTGGACGACCCGGGGGAGCCGGTCCGGGATCGGTACCGCTCCGGTTGTCTTGCAGGTCAATACAACCGATGACGGACCGTCGGCCGGATCCAGCGCGGCGGTGTTGTAGCGATAACTGAAACGGTCCGGGTACAGGCACAGTCCGGCCGATGCTCCGACCTCGATGAGCGACAGGGGGCCGGGCAGGCGGGCCAGCACCGGCAGCAGGGTTGCCGCCCGGCCCGCCTCGTTCGTCTGTGTACGTCTGCGCAGTGCGGTCGCGGAGATCGCCGGCCAGTTCTCGCGCAGCTGGTCGCGGAACTCGTGATAGGGATCCGCGGTCGCGCCGTGCACTCGCGCGGCGGCCAGGATCAGGTTGGGTTGCTGTTTGTCCGTGGGCAATTGAGCGATCAGCGCCAGCACCTCCGCGTCCACGCTGATATCCAGCGCTCGTCGGTGATAGAGCGGGGAGTTTCCGAGCGCTTCGAGGAGCGCGAAGTCGCGGAATCGTTGTGCGAGTTCCATGGTTTCCTGAGTACTTCGAATCGGCCATGAGCGCACGGTATCCATTCGGGCAGACGAGATCCCGGGTGCGAAGTCCCGCTGACCGGTGAGTTGTCCACAGGTGCGGAGTTATCCACAGGTTTCTTCGAAGCCCAGGTCGGCGGGGGTTTGTCAGGTCGTCGTCGGCCTAGCGTCGTTGCCATGTCACGACACGAAGAGCACGAGCGAGTACGGCAGCGGCTGGGCGGGCTCGCGGTCCGCGAGCGAGCACGATCGAGTAGTCAGCCGCTGCACGCGTCCGGGATGGAGGCAGGGAACAGTGCTGCGCTCTCTGACGACGGCGAAGGACAGTGGGACGATGACGAACTCGCGCCGCAGGCCGGACCGGCAGGTCCAGTGGGGCCACCCGGGTGGCTCGACGATGGTGGATCGGGTCGGCGAAACCGCCTGGTACCAGCGCGCTTCCGGGACGCACGGCTGGATCCGGGTCGTCGCGGCGCGCTGGTACTCGGGCTGGTCGGGGTCATCGCTGTGGTGCTCACCGGTGTGATGGTCCTGCGAGATCAACCGGTGGCGCGGGCGGTTCCGCCGGTGCCTGTCCTGCGGGCGGAAAGCGTTGCCGTACAGCCCGGCCCGACCACCGCCGTCGCTGCCGTGTCCGGTTCGGCCCCGGCCTCGAGTGCCGATGTCGTCGTCAGCGTGGTCGGTTTGGTCGAACGAGCCGGGCTGCACCGATTGCCGGACGGTTCTCGGATCGCCGACGCCTTGGAGAAGGCAGGAGGGATTCGTGACGGTGCCGACCTGGCAGGTCTGAACCTGGCACAACGGCTGGCGGACGGGGACCAGGTCATAGTCGGAGCCACGGATCCTCAATCCGGTCAACCACGCCTCGGCAGCATCATGATCGGCGCTGGTCGCGCGCCTGTGACCCCGCCCGGCCTCGGCGGCTCGAACACCGCGAGCTCGAAGCAAGGAGGCTCGAGTACCGCCGGCCTCAGTGGCGCTGTCTCGTCCGGCAATTCGCGCATCGATCTGAACACCGCAACCGAAGCCGAGCTGGACGCACTGCCCGGCGTAGGACCGGTCACCGCCAAGGCAATTCTCGCGTGGCGCACCACCAACGGACGCTTCACCGATGTCGCTCAACTCGGCGAGGTAGACGGCATCGGCCCCGCCCGGCTGGCTCGACTCCGCGACCTGGTGACGGCATGACCCACGCGAAGACGTCCTGCGTGGAGGTGATCGCGTGACCTGCCCAGTGTGGCCGTGCGCACGGCTCGGAACCAGGCCCGCCACAGAACAGCCCACCGAAACGGTGGAGGACCGCGCGCCGGGATCAGGCGAGCTCCGTCGACTGACATGTCCACTCGGATCGGGCGAAAATCCTTGTTCTGCGGACGATGTGGTTGACCTGGGCAGCGGTACGCCCCGACCTGACGACACGGCAGGCGGATGAGCCACGCGCCGGGCGAGGGAGCGGTTCGGGAGGAGCAGCGTCGGCGAACGACAGCCGTTCAGCATGTAGGGAAGATGCCGGGCGATTCGAACCGGCGTGGGTGGCCAGGAACGGCTGAACGCGACAGCGCTTCGCAGGAGCGGTCGGGTCGGCGTCGAAGGACGCGAGCAGCAGAGCTCTGGGAGTGGGTGGTGCGGGGACCGGGACGCCGGGTTGGCGTGGGGCGACAAGGAGTGACGGGCGAGGGGGAACCAGAGCTGCAGGTACTCGATATGCGGTTGGTTCCTGCGGCGTTCGGGTGCTGGGTGGCGACGATTGTCGCGGTGACCGCGGGGTGGGTCGCGGGGTTGGTGCTGGCTGTTGCGTCGGTCGTGGTCGCGATCGGGTTGTGGGTTTTGCTGCTGTGGGCGATGGTGCATCGGCGGGAGCGGTGGCGGGTTGTCGCGGTGACCGGGTTGGCGACGATGCTGCTCGGTGCGGGGTTCGCGGCGGCCGGGGCGTGGCAGGAGCACCATGTTCAGGCACATCCGCTGCGAGAGTCGTTCGGCCGGTCGGTGAACGTGCTCGCGGTGGTCACCGATGACGCGAAACCCCTGCGCGCCGGTGGGTTCGGCGGTGAGCGGCGGTGGATTGTTCGTGCGGGTCTGCGGGAGTTCGGTCATGGCCCGGTATGGACGCAGGCCGGCGGTTCGATTGTGGTGCTCGCGCAGGGTAGTGAGTGGGCCGAGCTGTCGCCCGGGCAATGGGTGCGATTCCGGGCCGAGGTCAGCGAGCCGAACCGGGCCGATCTGACCGTCGCCACCCTGCACGCCGCCGACGCGCCGAAGCGGATCGGTGAGCCGCCGTGGTGGCAGCGGGTCGCGGCGAGCATGCGAACGGATCTGGTGGACGCGTCCGCCAAGGCACTGCCACCTGCTGCGGCCGGGTTGCTGCCCGCGCTCGTTGTCGGCGACACCGTCGCGCTGCCGGAACAAGTGCGTGACGCATTCGAAATTGCCGGGTTGCAGCACCTCTGTGTGGTCAGCGGAGCCAATTTCACAATTCTGTTGACGGCCCTGTTGGCGTTCACCCGCCTGCTCACGGCCGGCCCGCGGACCAGTGCCGCTGCGGCGGCGGGGGCTGTCGCGCTGTTCGTCGTGATCGCCCGCCCCGACCCGAGCGTGCTGCGCGCGGCGGCGATGGGCTCGGTGACAGTGCTCGCCCTGCTCACCGGCAGACGCAAGCAGGCGCTGCCGGCACTGTGTGCGGCGGTGATCGGATTGCTGGCCGTGGCACCGCAATTGGCGGTGAGCGCGGGATTCGCACTGTCGGTGCTCGCGACCGCGGGGCTGATCTTGCTCGCGCCCAGCTGGGCGGACTGGTTGCGGGCGCACGGTTGGTGGCGCGCACCCGCGGAGATCGTCGCGGTGTCGGCGGCCGCGTTCGTGGTCACCGTGCCGCTGATGGTTGCCCTGTCGGGGCGGGTGAGCCTGGTGGCGATCGTGGCGAACGCGCTCGTCGCACCGGTGGTCGGGCTGATCACGGTGATCGGCGCGGTGGGCGCGGCCGTGGCCTGCGTCCGGGGTGATGCCGCGGTATGGGTGCTGTGGTGCGCGCGGCCACCGATGTGGTGGTTGCTCGGCGTCGCCGATCGTGCGGCTGCGGTGCCGGGCGCCACGATCACGGTGCCTGGCGGCGTGGTCGCAGGATCGGTCGCGGCAGTGATCGTCGTCGTGGTCGTGGCGGCACTGCGCTGGTCGCACACCCGCAGACTCCTCGCGGTGGTGGTGCTGGGGGTGTCGATCGTGCTGCTCCCGGTGCGCTTCTTGCAGCCAGGATGGCCACCGTCGGGCTGGGTGCTCGCGATGTGTGACGTTGGGCAGGGCGACGGCCTGGCTCTGTCTGTTGCTCCCGGTGCCGCGGTCGTCGTGGACGTCGGCCCGGACCCACGCCCGATCCGGACCTGCCTGGACCGCCTGAAGATCACCCACATCCCGCTACTGGTCCTCACTCACCCCCATGCTGATCACATCAACGGACTCGCCGGCGCTCTCCGAGACCGCACCGTCGATGCCATAGCCACCGCTCCGGGTGAACTCCGCTCAGCGATCGCCGAAACCTGTGCCGCCGCAGACCGCACCGCGGGTCCGACGCCGCCCACATTGGCGACCCCGCCCAGCCTCACCCCGTCGAACGGAACTCCTTCGCATCCGACAGAAGTCGCGGGATACCCATCGCGACCAGTGGAATCGTCACCACGTGCACCGGGTGTAGTCGCCGTGCAGGTGCCCTCTGTGGATTCGGCTGTCCCGCCGTTGCATCCGGACGGCTCGGGCGGAACACCGTCGCGCTCGGCGACACCGACCGTGCCAGGGAGTCCGCAGCCGACGGCAACCTCACATCCGCTGGAGCGATCGTCGACGGTGCGCGCTGAGGTGCGGCTGACGGGAGATGATCATGTCGTGTGCCCGCGTGGGACGCCGGGGGAGAGGCTGGCGAAAAGTGATGGCCGGTCCACGGAACAGACTGTTTTCCAACGAGAATCGCATAGCCACAGTGACGACACCGAGGGAGTCGAGCGGGTGACGGAACTGGCTGGTGCGGCTGGTATCCCGTTGATGGAACTGCACACGGGGCACGAAATGACCTTTGGCTCAGTCGAATTACGCGTGCTGGCACCGAGCAGGGACATACCGACGTCACTGGCGGCCGACGAGGCCAACGATCGGTCACTGGTGATGCGAGCACGCACTCCAGCCGGAACGATCCTGTTCACCGGTGACATCGAGGCCGAGGCGCAGGCCCGGATCATGCGCGGTGGTGATGTCCGGGCCGACATTCTCAAGGTGCCTCATCACGGATCACGCACCACCACACCGGAATTCCTGCGTGCCGTCGGCCCACGCCTGGCGTTGGTCAGTGCCGGGTCGGACAACACCTTCGGTCATCCGCACCCCACGGTGACCACGACCCTGGCCGCGCTCGGCACCACCGTCGCGCGGACCGACCTCGACGGCGACGTCGTGGTCGTGGGAGCGGCCGCCGATCTGCGGACCGTCACGTCTCGACGACGTGCATGGCAGGCGCGGCACACACCCACGCCTCGATGGCATCGAGGAACTCGATCTGGGGCCAGGCACAGCAGAGCGACGGTGCTCGGCGACATGCACGAGGTCGGCGCCCCGGGGTGTCGGTGGGCGTACGTAGGATCGCCTGGTGAGCGAACGCCCTGCCTCGGTGCATCTGGTCCTCGGCGACGAGGAACTGCTGGTCGAACGTGCGGTTGCGATGGTGACCGCGCAGGTGCGGGCCTGTGCGCCCGATCCGGATTCGGTACCCGTCGACCGATTGCGCGCCGGTGACGCCAGCACCGCTGAATTGGCCGAGTTGCTCAGCCCCTCGCTGTTCGCCGAAGACCGGGTGATCGTGCTCGAGTCGGCCGCGGAAGCGGGCAAGGATGCGGTCGCGGTGATCACCGAGGCCGCGGCCGATCCGCCCGACGGTGTGGTGCTCATGGTTCTGCACTCGGGCGGCGGACGGGCCAAGGCGCTGGCACCCGCACTGCACAAGAAGGGCGCGACCGTCCACGAGTGCACCAAACTCAACAAGGGCGCTGAGCGCGTGGAGTTCGTGCGGGGCGAGTTCCGGGCCCTCGGGGTCAAGGTGTCGACCGAGGTCGTGCAGGCCCTGCTCGAATCCGTCGGCTCGGAGCTGCGTGAATTGGCCGCCGCCTGTTCACAATTGGTGTCCGACACCGGTGGCAAGGTCGACGCGAACGCGGTCCGTCGCTACTACTCCGGCCGAGCCGAGGTCACCGGCTTCGACGTCGCCGACCTCGCTGTCGCCGGCGACCGCCCCGGCGCGATGGAAGCCCTGCGCTGGGCCACCGACCGCGGCGTTCCCCACGTCCTGCTCGCCGACGCGCTCGCCGACTCGGTCCATACCATCGCCAAAGTCGGCTCGGCAGGCCGCGGCGACCCGTTCGCCCTCGCGCAGAAGCTCGGCATGCCCCCCTGGAAGATCAAGAAGGCCCAAGCCCAAGCCCGCGGCTGGAACCCCACCACCATCGGCACCGCCCTACAGGTGGTAGCCACCCTCAACGCCGACGTCAAAGGCGGCGCCGCCGACGCCACCTACGCCGTAGAACACGCCCTCGCCCGCATCCTCGACCTCCGCGCCACCGGCTGACCCAGCGGGTCACCTCTGCGCATTTTCTCCGGCCGTCGGTATTCTCTCCCACTGAGCAGGCGCGCCGCACCGCCATCCAATCGGGATCCAATCGCGATGTCCGGTAGCTCTCACGGCTGGCACAGTTGATCATGAGATGGTTGAGCCGAGTGGTAGCCGGGATGGACGAGGCGGGCGCGGTCGACGCGGTCGGGGATCGGCGGGGCGGGTAGCTCGGCGGGTGGTGCAGGTGGTCGCGGCGGTGTTGTCGGCCGCGGTGGTGGTGGTCACGGCATATGGGTGGTCGACGGCGGGGAGTTTCGATGCGGGGTTCCTGCGGTCGCGGGCGATCGGGGACGACGCCCCGCACTCACTCGGGGGCGATCTCAACATCCTGCTGATCGGGTTGGATACCCGGCGCGATCAGAACGGCAACGAGCTCCCGGCCGAGGTCCTCGAGCAACTGCACGCCGGCGACGGTGACGAAGGCGGATACAACGCCAATACCCTGATCCTGGTGCATATTCCGGCCTCGATGGACAAGATCGTCGCGGTGTCGATACCGCGCGACGACTATGTGCCGGTCACCGGGATCCCGGGCTACACCCACGCCAAGATCAAGGAGGCGTACGGGTTGAAGAAGGCGGCCGTGCAGGACCAGTTGATCGCGCGGGGCGTCACCGATCAGCGGAAGCTGGAACAGGCGGGCAGGGAGGCGGGGCGGGCCTCTACCGTGGCCGCGGTCCGGGATCTGACAGGCGTGCCGATCGACAGGTTCGCCGAGGTGACCCTGGCGGGCTTCTACGATCTGGCCGCTGCGCTGGGCAGCGTGGAAGTGTGTCTGAACAAGCCGGTCCAGGACTCCGAGTTCTCCGGCGCCGATTTTCCCGCCGGGCGCCAGCAGCTGAATCCCGCGCAGGCGCTGGCCTTTGTTCGGCAGCGCCACGGGCTGGAGAACGGCGACCTGGATCGAACCCACCGTCAGCAGGCGTTCCTGACCTCGGTGGCCCGCCAGCTTCGTAGCGCGGGCACCCTCACCGACCCGGGCAAGCTCTCGGCACTGATGGATGTGGCGCATCGCAATATCGTGCTGTCGGACGGCTGGAACATGACCGAATTCGTCCGTACCCTGGGCGCCGCCGAGGATCCCGAGGTCGAGTTCCGCACCTTGCCGGTGCTGCGCTACGACGTGATCAACGGCCAGGACGTGAACATCGTCGACCGGTCGGCGATCCGCCGCGAGATGGCCGCGGCCTTCGGTATGCCGGTCCCGGCCTCCACTACGGCCAGACGCACCGGACAACGCACGGAACCGCCTGCCGCCTGGTCGTCGGAGTCGACAGCGGGCGCTTGGCAGACCAGCACGACCGCGTCGGAGCCACAGACTCCCGACGCGGGCAGGCCGGTCCGCAGCGACATCACCTCGGGTCAGGTGCCCTGCGTGAACTGACTACTCGCCGGCGACGACCAGCGAGACGTCGACATCCTCGTCGTCGTCGAGGTCGTCGTAGCGTCCCTCCCACTCGTCGTAGAGGGGAACCTCGTCCTCACGGGTGACGATCCACGCGGCGCCGTAGCCACCGTCCTCGTCGGGCACCATCACGTTTTCGACCTTGAGACCGATACCCAGGATCTCCGCCGCGCGGATCACCTCGGCCAGGTCATCGCCTCGTACCACCGTCTGATTCGCGTACACCGTCAACATGGCGCGAATGGTAGCCGGTGGAAGGGAACGACAAAAGCCGCCGTGGTCATCGAGGCCACGGCGGCTGCGTCTTGCGAAGTATGCCAGCGAGCGCCAGGCTCGCCGTCGATCAGATCTTGTTCAGAGCCAGCGCGAGCGCGGACTTCTTGTTGGCCGCCTGGTTGGCGTGGATGACGCCCTTGGACGCGGCCTTGTCGAGCTTGCGGCTCGCGAACTGCAGCTGCTCAGCAGCCTTTTCCTTGTCGCCGCTGGAGGCAGCTTCACGGAAGTTGCGGATCGCGGTGCGCAGCGCGGACTTGACCGACTGGTTGCGCTTGCGCGCTTCCTCGTTGGTACGGATCCGCTTCATCTGGGACTTGATGTTGGCCACGCCTGTATCCTCTGGTTTCCTGTCGCTGGGTGGTATTCCTTGAAAGCTCGTCGGGCGCGCGCCCACGATGCAGCAGATGGTGCTGAACTACGGGTAACACCGCGCCGAAGATCGAGGTTACCAGCTCGCCACCCCCCGGCGAAATCGGCCCTCATCCGGTCGACCGGGGAGACGACGCCGATTTCACCCGTTTCAGGTGATGCAAAGAATTTACCTGTGTCACACACGACCCTGCTGCCGGGTGATGCACAGTTTTTGTCATGACCTCCACCACTGCGCCGAGTACGGCTCGATCTGCATCACCGGCGATGGTGAGAACGAACGGCCATCCGGCAGCCACCCACACCGGATTGTTCGAGGGATATGGCCCCGGCCGCTTCGCCGACGCGTTCGACGAGATGTTCGACGCGTCGGGAAAGGTCCGGGCGCCCTACAAGGGCATCCACGCCGCGATGGCGGCCAATGACGTCGATGACCTGGCCAAACGATCGGACGCGCTGGACCGCGCGTTCATCGACCAGGGCATCACCTTCTCCCTGTCGGGCCAGGAGCGCCCGTTCCCGCTGGATCTGGTGCCGCGGGTGATCGCCGCCGCGGAGTGGGCCAAGCTCGAACGCGGCATCAAACAGCGGGTCACCGCGATGGAGCTGTTCCTGGCCGACGTCTACGGCGAGCAGAACATCCTGCGTGATCAGGTGATCCCCAAGCGTCTGGTCACCTCGTGCGAGCACTTCCACCGCGAGGCTGCCGGGCTGGTCCCGCCCAACGGCGTGCGCATCCACGTCTCGGGCATCGACCTGGTCCGCGACGAGAAGGGCGACTTCCGGGTGCTGGAGGACAACCTGCGGTCGCCGTCGGGGGTGTCCTATGTGATGGAGAACCGGCGCACGATGGCCCGGGTCTTCCCCGATCTGTTCTCCTCGCATCGGGTGCGCGCGGTGGGCGACTATCCGGGCCACCTGCTGCGCGCGCTGCGGGCCTCCGCGGCGCCCAACGAGGTCGACCCGACCGTGGTGGTGCTCACGCCGGGCGTGCACAACTCCGCCTACTTCGAGCATTCGCTGCTGGCCCGGCAGATGGGTGTCGAGCTGGTGGAGGGTCGCGACCTGTTCTGCCGCGACAACGTCGTCTATATGCGCACGACGGCGGGAGAGCGTCAGGTCGACGTGATCTACCGGCGCATCGACGACACCTTCCTCGACCCGATGCACTTCCGCCCCGATTCCGTGCTCGGCGTCGCCGGCGTGCTCAACGCCGCCCGCGCGGGCAATGTGGTGATCTCGAGCGCGGTGGGCAACGGTGTCGGCGACGACAAGCTCATCTACACCTACGTGCCCAAGATCATCGAGTACTACCTCGGCGAGAAGCCGATCCTGCCCAACGTCGACACCTTCCGCTGCTGGCTGGACGACGAACGCGAGGAGGTGCTCGACCGGGTGGGTGAACTGGTGGTCAAACCGGTCGAGGGTTCCGGTGGCTACGGCATCGTGATCGGGCCCGACGCCTCGCCGCGCGAGCTGGAGGCGATCAAGCGCAAGATCAAGGCCGACCCGCGCGGCTGGATCGCCCAGCCGGTGGTGCAGCTCTCGACGGTGCCGACCAAGATCGGTGACGATCTCGCGCCCCGCCACGTGGACCTGCGCCCGTTCGCGGTCAACGACGGAGACGACATCTGGGTGCTGCCCGGCGGTCTCACCCGGGTCGCGCTGCCGGAGGGCTCGCTGGTGGTGAACTCGAGTCAGGGCGGCGGCAGCAAGGACACCTGGGTGCTGGCCGGGCGCGCGGGGTCGGTCGACCGGGAACTGGCCGGACCCGAACTGGTCAGTGAACCGCCGCAAGCGGATTCGTTCGAGCTCGGGCGCGAACTCAGCACGCCGCAGGCCAATCAGCAACAGCAGCAACAGCAGCAGACACAGCGGTTGATCGGGGAATAGAGACATGCTTGCTCGAAACGCCGAATCCCTCTACTGGATCGGCCGATACGTCGAGCGCGCCGACGACACAGCGCGCATCCTGGACGTGGCGGTGCACCAACTGCTCGAAGACGCCACCGTCGACGCGGACCGCACGTCTCGCGTGCTGCTGAAGGTGCTCGGGATCGAACCGCCCGAGGGCCTTCGCCTCGACGTGTGGTCGGTCACCGATCTCGTCGCCTACAGCCACGACCACGGCGTCTCGATCAGTGACTCCATCACCAAAGCCCGCGAGAACGCCCGCGGCGCACGCGAAGTCACCTCGAGTGAGATGTGGGAGTGCCTCAATGCCACCTACAACGGCATGGCCGCGGCGGAGCGGGCGGCACGTGGCCTCGGTCCACACGAGTTCTTCTCCTACATCAAGGGAAGGGCGGCGATGTTCACCGGACTGACCGACTCGACCCTGAGTCGTGACGACGGCTACCGCTTCCTGCTGCTCGGGCGATCCATTGAACGCGTGGACATGATGGTGCGCCTGCTGCTTTCGCGCGCCGGTGACAAGACCTCCTCGCCCGCCTGGGTGACGGTGCTGCGCTCGGCGGGCGCGCACGACACCTACCTGCGCACCCATCGCGGCGCCCTCGACGCCGCCAGAGTCGCCGAGTTCATCCTGATCGACCGCCTGTTCCCGCGTTCGGTGTTCCACACGCTGCGCGTCGCCGAGGCCTGCCTGACCGAGCTCGATCAGCGGCCGGGCAGTCGCGTCGGCGCGCGGCACGAGGCGCAACGAGTGCTCGGACGCGCGCGCAGTGAACTCGAGTTCTTGCCGCCGGGAGTGTTGTTGGAAGATCTGCAGAGCCGCCTGCTCGCCCTGCAGAAATCGTGCCGTGAGCTCAGTGAAGCCGTGTCACGCCAGTACTTCCATGCCGCCCCGTGGGTGGCGTGGACCGACGTGCGCAGCAAGCAGGACAGCCGCGTGCAGGTAGAGGGAGAGCTATGAGTTGGCGGATCAGGGTGGTGCACACCACCGGTTATGTCTACGACGCGCCTGTGACGCGCTCGTTCAACGAGGCCAGGCTCACCCCGCGCGCCGACAGCAGGCAGAACGTGATCCTCAATCGCGTCGAAACCGTGCCCGCCACAAGGGCTTATCGCTACACCGACTACTGGGGCACCGCGGTCACGGCCTTCGACCTGCACGCACCGCACACCGAACTCGAGGTGACCGGGTCCTCGGTGGTCGAGACCGAACCGTTCGCCGAGCCCACCGAGGAACTGAGCTGGGACGAACTGCAGGGTGGGCGGGTCGTCGACCGGTTCGACGAAATGCTCAGTCCCACCGCCTATGTGCCGCGCGATCGCAAACTGTCGACGGTGGCGCGTCAGCTATCGCGCGGTGAGGAGCCGGCCAAGGCAGTGGTGCGCGCGGCCGAGTGGGTGCACAAGGAGATGGACTACATCGCGGGCACGACCTCGGTGCACACCTCGGCGCTGCAGGCCTTCGCCGAACGTCGCGGTGTGTGCCAGGACTACGCCCACCTGACGCTGGTGTTGTTGCGCAGCATGGGAATTCCCAGTCGCTACGTGTCCGGCTACCTGCATCCGAAGCCGGGTGCGGCGATCGGCGAAACAGTGGCGGGCCAGTCGCACGCGTGGATCGAGGCGTGGACCGGGCAGTGGTGGGGCTACGACCCGACCAACAATCTCGCCGTCAACGAGCAGCACGTGTCGGTCGGCGTGGGTCGTGACTACGCCGATGTGCCGCCGTTGAAAGGCGTGTTCTCCGGCGGCGGCTCGACAGACCTGGAGGTCGTTGTGGAGGTCACCCGGCTCGCGTAGTGTCCGAGAGGCTCGTGCGGACCCCGCTCGCCGCGGGGTTGATTCCTCCCGGAGAGGTGGCGGCCGATGTCTCCCACTGCACAGGAACTCGTCGAAATCGAAGTCGTCCCGGAGCCGAAGAAGTGGGCGGCCGAGGGGCTCGGCACTTTCATCCTCGTGATCTGTGGCGTCGGCACGATGGTGCTGACGGGCGATCGGGTGGGCCCGCTCGGTGTGGCCTTCGCCTTCGGCCTGTCGCTGATGTTCCTGGTCTACGCGATCGGGCCGATCTCGGGCTGCCACGTCAACCCGGCTGTGACGCTCGGGCACATGTTGCTCGGGCGGATCAGCGCGATCGGTGCGGTCGGCTATGTGATCGCCCAGCTGGTCGGCGCGTTCCTCGCCGGCCTCGTGTTGTTCGCGTTGGCGAACAACCTGCCCGCCTACGACCGCCCGGTCGACGGTCTCGGCGCCAACGGCTGGGGTGCGCACAGTCCGTCGGCGGTGACCGGTCCGCTCGGTGAGGTGGTGGTGCAGAACGGGTACGGCTTGGCGGCCACCATCATCATCGAGGTGATGCTCACCGCGCTGCTGGTATTCGTGGTGCTGGCCTCGACCGATCAGATCTCCGACGTGCCGCTGGCCGGGCTCTCGATCGGCGTCACGCTCACGGTGATCTACCTGGTCTCGCTGCCGATCGACAACACCTCGGTGAACCCGGCGCGCAGCTTGGGTGTCGCGCCGTATCAGGACGGGGCGATGGGGCAGATATGGGCGTTCATCGTGTTCCCGCTGATCGGCGGGGCGCTGGGCGCACTGCTCTACGGCCTGATCTTCGGCCGCTCCAAGAACGTGCACGCCTAGCTACGAACACCATCGAACCCCGATCCGGATGCCCGGATCGGGGTTCGATGGTGTTCAGCTCCAGCTGTATTCGGCTACCAACCGGTGCGCGACCAGGTCGAAGGTCTTGCGCTCGACGATCGCGCCCTCGCGCCGGATGCCGTCCTCCGGCACGTCGAGTACCCGGTCCAGCCGTACCCAGCTCGGCCTGCCGTCGTGATCCCACGGCCCGGTGCCGATGCCCACCCAGTTGCGGTCGTGGGCTCGGTCGGCCTTCGACGACAGCATCAGTCCGAGCAGAGTCTTGCGGTCGCGCCCGACCACCAGCACCGGCCGGTCCTTGCCATTGGTCGGGTCTTCCTCGAACGGCACCCAGGTCCACACGATCTCCCCGGGGTCGGCGCGTCCGTCGAGCTGCGGGCAGTAGACGATCTGGCGGGCGCGATGCGCCGTCGGCACGGGGGTCGAGGCCGTCGGGCGTACCGCGACGGCGGGTCCCGGCTTGGTCGCCAGTGCGTCCACCAGCTTCTCGAGCAGTCGTGGCCCCTGCTTGCGCACGATTTTGGGCCCCTGCTCCTTGGCGATGACGCCGAGCTGCTTGCCGAGACTGTTCCAACTGCTGGCCATCTGTGAAATATAACGCCGACTCGCACTTCGGTGCACCGGTGACAGGGCCCGGGTTCGGCGGAATGACGAGGTCTACTCACGGTCGGGTGCACCGGTGCGAGTGGTGTAGCTGGGCGCATGGGACGATGGGCGCAGTTCGCCTATACCCCGCGAGGAGTGGAGTGGCTTCCAGTTTTGCCGATACGACGTTCACCGATCCGTCCCGGATCCGGAACTTCTGCATCATCGCCCACATCGACCATGGCAAGTCGACCCTGGCCGATCGGATGTTGCAGCTGACCGGTGTGGTCGAGGAGCGGGCCATGCGTGCCCAGTACCTGGACAGGATGGACATCGAGCGTGAGCGCGGCATCACGATCAAGGCGCAGAACGTGCGGTTGCCGTGGCAGGTCGACGGCACCGAGTACGTCCTGCACCTGATCGACACCCCGGGCCACGTCGACTTCACCTACGAGGTCTCCCGCGCGCTCGAGGCCTGTGAGGGCGCGATCCTGCTGGTCGACGCCGCCCAGGGCATCGAGGCGCAGACTCTCGCGAACCTGTATCTGGCGCTGGAGAAGGATCTCACGATCATTCCCGTGCTCAACAAGATCGACCTGCCCGCCGCGGATCCCGATCGCTACGCCGCCGAGCTGGCCCACATCGTCGGCTGCGAGCCGGGCGACGTGCTGCGGGTCTCGGGTAAGACCGGCGTCGGCGTGACCGAACTGCTGGACAAGGTGATCGAAGCCGTGCCCGCCCCCGTGGGCGACGCCGACGCACCGGCCCGCGCGATGATCTTCGACTCGGTCTACGACACCTACCGGGGCGTGGTCACCTACATCCGCGTGGTCGACGGCAAGATCTCCCCGCGCGAGAAGATCAAGATGATGTCGACCGGCGCGACCCACGAGCTGCTGGAAGTCGGCATCGTCTCGCCCGAACCCAAGCCCACCCAGGGGCTGGGCGTCGGCGAGGTCGGCTATCTGATCACCGGCGTGAAGGACGTGCGCCAGTCGAAGGTCGGCGATACCGTCACCAGCGCCCGCAACGGCGCCACCGAAGCCCTCACCGGCTACCGCGAGCCGCGACCGATGGTCTACTCCGGTCTGTACCCGGTCGACGGCTCCGACTATCCGGATCTGCGTGACGCGCTGGACAAGCTGCAGCTCAACGATGCCGCGCTCACCTACGAGCCGGAGACCTCGGTGGCGCTGGGCTTCGGCTTCCGCTGTGGCTTCCTCGGTCTGCTGCACATGGAGATCACGCGCGAGCGGTTGCAGCGAGAGTTCGGGCTCGAGCTCATCTCCACCGCACCCAACGTGGTGTACCGGGTGGAGATGGAGGACGGCACCGAACACGTCGTCACCAACCCGTCGTACTGGCCGGAGGGCAAGTCGCGGCACGTGTACGAACCCATCGTGAAGTGCACCGTCATCTCGCCGAGCGAGTTCATCGGCTCGATCATGGAGCTGTGCCAGCAGCGTCGCGGCGAGCTGGGCGGCATGGACTACCTGTCCGAGACCCGCGTCGAGCTGCGCTACACCATGCCGATGGCCGAGATCATCTTCGACTTCTTCGACCTGCTGAAGTCGCGCACCCGCGGCTACGCCAGCCTCGACTACGAAGAGGCGGGCGAGCAGGAAGCCGATCTGGTGAAGGTCGACATCCTGCTCCAGGGTGAGGCTGTCGACGCGTTCAGCGCGATCGTGCACCGCGACGCCGCGCAGGGCTACGGGCACAAGATGACGACCAAGCTGCGCGAACTGATCCCGCGTCAGCAGTTCGAGGTGCCGATCCAGGCCGCGATCGGCGCGAAGATCATTGCCCGCGAGAACATCCGGGCGATCCGCAAGGACGTCCTCGCCAAGTGCTACGGCGGCGACATCAGCCGCAAGCGCAAGCTCCTCGAGAAGCAGAAGGAGGGCAAGAAGCGCATGAAGACCATCGGTCGCGTGGAGGTCCCCCAGGAAGCCTTCGTGGCGGCGCTGTCCTCGGATTCGGACAAGCCCAAGAAGTAGGTAAGTCCCAGAACGACCGCTCAGGCGCCGGTGCTCACCGGCGCCTGAGCTATTTCCACCCGCAGGCGGACGCCGCCGAGCGGGCTGTGGGCGAGTTCGGCGGTACCGGAATGCAACTCGGCCTGCTGGCGAACCAGTGCGAGGCCGAGACCGGAGCCGGGAGAGCCGGGGCGTTTGGCGAAGCGGTCGAAAGCGGTGGGGGACAGGTGTGCCGGTATGCCCGTGCCGTTGTCGTCGATGGTGATCTCGGCGCCGCTGCCGGTAGTCCGTGCGGCGACGGCGACCTCGGTGGCCTGGCCGTGCAGCACCGCGTTGGCGACCGCGTTGGTCACGATCAGCATGATCCCGCCGGGCAGCCCGTGTACCGGGACCGGATCGCAGGCGGTGAGGGCGACGTCGACGCCGGGATTCGCGCGGCGGGCGTTCTGCACCGCACGGTCGAGGGTCTCGCACAGTTCGAACGGTTCGAACGCGCCGTGATCGGTGAGATCGCCGACGGCGAGGCGTTCCAGATCGGTGAGGGTGCGCTCGATCTGGCCCTCGGCGGCCAGCACATCGGCGAGGACGATGCCGCGCTGGTCGGCGGGCAGTTCGGTGCCGGACAGCACCTGCAGGTCGGTGCGCATGGCGGTGAGCGGAGTGCGGAGCTCGTGGGCGCAGACGGCAGCGAAGTCGCGGGCACTGGCCAGTGCCTGCCGGGTCTCGCCGTGTGCGGTCTCGAGGCGTGCCAGCATCCGGTTGATCGCGTCGGAGAGTTCCTCGGCCTCCTTGGCGCCGCGCCCCGACAGCGGCGGCAACTCGTCGAGTGTGTCGATCTCGTGGGTGGCGGTGGCGAGCCTGCGCAGCGGGCGGGCGGCGAATCCGGCCAGCACCCAACCCAATACGGCGGCGACGATCACCCCGGCCACCCCGATGCCGAGACCGATCAGCTGGCTGCGGGTGATGGCGGCGTTGACGAGGTCGCGATCGGGATCGAGCCGGACCAGCATTCCCGGGGCGCCCTGGACCTGGGCGAGCGCGTCATCGGGTGGGGCGCCGGGGACCACGAGGGTGCGCTCACGCGGTATCCCGGTGGCGGGCAACGGAACCGGGGTCCAGGGTTCCTGAAGTCCGGGTGGCTCCGCGGGCGCGCCGTCGTAGCGCTGCGCGATCTGTACCCGCATGCTGGACACGGTCTGATCGAGCTGGCTCGTACCCGTCACCTTCAGCAGCGCGGCGTAGGTCAGTCCGAGGGTGACCGCGACCAGTGCGGCCACCGCCGCCGACACCAGCGCGACCCGAACCCGCAACGACCACGAGGCCTTCACGGCTGATCCCGCAGCACGAACCCGACCCCGCGCACGGTGTGCACCACCCGCGCGACACCGTCGGCCTCCAGTTTGCGGCGCAGATACGAGACGAACACATCGACCACGTTGGTGTCGGTGCTGAAGTCGTAACCCCAGACGGTCGACAGGATCTGCTCGCGCCCGAGCACGATTCCGGCATTGCGCGCCAGCATCGCGAGCAGCTCGAACTCGCGTTTGGTGAGCTCGACCGGTGCCGAACCCGCGTGCACCCGATGTCCGCTCAGATCGATCATCACCTCGCCGACCTGGATCGTGTCGGTCGACGAGGCGGCGGTGACCGGTCTGCGCCGCAACAGCGCGCGCAGCCGCGCGACCAGCTCGCCCAGATCGAACGGCTTGGTCAGATAGTCGTCGGCACCACGCTCGAGCGCGGCGATCCGGTCGGTGACCGCGCTGCGCGCGCTGAGTACACAGATGGGGATGTCGTTGCCCATCGCGCGCAGGGCGGTGACCACCCCGACGCCGTCGAGTTCGGGCATGTTCACGTCGAGCACCATGGCGTCGGGAGCAGCGGTTCCCACCAGGGAGAGTGCGCGAGCGCCGTCGGGCGCGGTGATCACCTCGAAGCCTGAGAGCTCGAGGCCGCGCCGCAGCGACGCGAGCACGCGGACCTCGTCGTCGACGACCAAGATCTGCTGTCCCGTCATGCACTCACCCTAGTGTTTTCCGCTGTTTATGCTGGTCAGAACGGTTGTGCGGGCTGGGTATCGGCAGAACCGGTCGCCGGGGCCGGGACGACGTCGGCGAAGCCGCCGGGCGCGGGGACGATGGTGCGCTCACCATCGGGGTGGATCCGCTGACATTCCACGGGACCGTCCATCGACGGTGCGGGCCTGCCCGGGGCCGCGCGCTCGATGTGGATCCGCCCGGTTTCCTGGCCGGGCGCGCCGGGAACGGTGCGTTCGAGACGGATTCCGGGCTCGGCGGGCAGCGGGGGTAGACCGGGCACGTCCCCGCCGCCCGGCGCGGTGCAGATGATCGTGGTTGCCCGGCCGTCGTCGGGGCGCTCGCCCGGATCGGCGGACGCGACACCCGCCACAGTGGCGGTGATCACGGCGGCACCGCCGAGTAGTGCGGCGGCCTTGACGCGGTGACGGGTGGAGAGTGCGGTCATGATCGGGCTCCTGACTGTGCGTTTCACCGACCTTCTCGGTCGACCGCACCGACGCTAGGGTTCCGATCTTCACGCTCCGTTGAGCATTCGTTAGAGTTCTCTTGGGATCGTGCGCGCCCCTGATTCCCCGGGCTCGCCGAAAGATGTTGCTCGCCATAAGGTGAGCGGGGTACCAACCGGCCTGCACGAAATGACAGGCCGATGTCCGGGAAATAGTGTTGGATGGGCCTCACTTCGCCGCTGTTTGTGGTGGGGAACCACAGCGATGCGAGTGTTGGAGCTTTGATGACGCGTGATCTGCCTTTCGATGACGGTGCCGCGCGCGCAGAGGGGTCGGAGGGGTCGGACACGGCCTACCGGATCGCCAACGGCGTAGCCCGGGTGGCCAGGGCCGGCGCCTATGTCACCGGTGGCGCGTTGGTTGCGGCCAACGGGACCACGCGCGAGCCGGGCACCAGCAATGCCGACAGCAGGTACGCGGGCTGGTCGCAGCAGACCGTCTCCACCGATCCGAGCCCGGACGCACCGAGCCCGATCGTGACCTTCCCCGACTTGGCCGTCGAGCCCCCGCCTGCCCCGGTGATTCCGCACACGGCATTCGCCGCGCCGCCCAAGCCCGACGTGTCGATGGTCGCGGCGACGGACGAATCCCCCCGGCGCCCAGAGGTTCCCGGCTCCGACGGTGATCGTGAATTCCGGATCCCCGGCAGCGACGAGCCGTCCAGCGGTATCGGCATACCGGGCTACGGGCACACGCCCGCCGGACCGGGGTACCACGACACCCCGAACCCGCTGCCCGGCACCACCCCGGATCCCGGCTTCGATCTGCCCGGTTTCGAAGGTCTGCCGGGCCACGGCAACCTTCCCGGGTTCGAGCTACCCGGCACCGGCCACGGTCTGCCCGGTTTCGACGGTCTGCCCGGCGGCGGTATCGGCATTCCGGGCTACGACGGTCTGCCCGGCAACGGGGTCGGCATCCCCGGCTACGACAGCGTCGGGTTGCCCAGTGGCGATTCGGCCGGCGCCGGCGCGCCCGGCGGCATATTCGACGGGATCGGCAACCTCGGCGGGGCGTTCGACGGTATCGGTGGCATGTTCGACGGCGTCGGCGCGATGGTGACCACCGACTGGCAGGTCGACGTCCACGTCGGGCTCGACGGCGTGTGGGCCACCTCGCAGATGAAGGTCGACGTGCAGGTCGGCCAGGTCGGCGATCAGCTCGACGACTACGGCCAGTGGCTCGGTGACGGGCTGAAGGTCCCCGGTGACACCGCAGGCACCACGCCGGCCGGGTCCGGCCTCGGCACTTCCTCGTCCGGCGGAACCGGTCTGGGCAACTCGTCGTCGGGCGCTCCCGGCCTGCCCGGTTCGTCCTCGTCGGGTGTCGGCCTGCCCGGCACGACGGCGCCCGCTGCGCCCGCCCCGGCGCTCGCGGCGCCCGCACCGGCCATCGCGGCTCCCGCACCCGCCCCGGCGACACCGTTCGCGGCGGCTCCCGCGCACGCGCCTGCCCCGATCGCCCCCGTGCCTGTCGCCCCCGCCGCGCCCGCGCCGGTGGCGGTCAACCCCGTGGTCAGCACGCCGTTGCAGACCACCATTCAGCCCGACGCGGCCTCCACCCCGATCGCGAATGTGTTCGGTCATCAAGCCGTGTCGCCGCTGACCGCGCCCGCGGCCTCGGTGCCCGCGCTGTTCACCCCACCCACCCCGACGAAACCCGTTGTGCTGCCCGAAGTCTCCGGTGGCGGCCACACCCCGACGACCGTGCCGGTGACGGTTCCCTCCAAGGTCCCGACTGTCGACCTCGACACCCCGACGACGGTGAAGGTGCCCACGGTCACGGCGCCGACCGCGCCCGACGTCACCACGGTGCCGATCACCGTGCCGCCGACCGGCCACACCGGCTCGACCGCTCCGACCAAGCCGACCACTCCCGACGACGACCTCACCACCAAGCCGGGGACCAGCACCGGCGGTGTGACGACCCCCTCGACCGGGGGGAGTACGCCGACCGTCGATGTGCCCAGCCAGACCACCCCGCACACGAGTGCGTCGGTGCCCACCCAGCAGCCGACGGCGCCGACGAAGCAGCCGACCATCGATCCGCCGACCAAGCAGCCGACCGTCGACATCGACCCGCCGACGGTGGTCACCCCGCCGCCGGTCACCGTGCAGCCGACCGTCGCGCCGGTAAAACCCCCGGTCATCGAGACCAAGCCGATCGCCGCCGAGTTCGACCAGCACGACAGCGGCTACCATGGCGTTTCGGCCGGATTGTTCGATACGGGCTTGGGTGGCGGTGATTTGCACGCAGCCGCGTTTCCCATCGAGCACCACGGGTATGACTTCGTGGTCTGACACGACGATTTCGGCCGTGTCGATGCGACGAGAGTGAGGAACAGGTGTCTGCCGCAGCCGGACTGCAGACCGCGACGGTGAAGCATCCGGATGTGATGGCTCCCGTTGTCGCGCTGGTCGACGAACTGCGGGAACTGGTCCGCTCGGGCGGCCGTAACGACCTCGATGCCCGTCTCGGCATGGTGCGGGCCAGGCTCAGCGATCCGCGGGTCCGGATCGTCGTCGTCGGCGAACCGCAGGCGGGGATGAGCACGCTGGTCAACAGCATGGTCGGGTCGCCGGTCAGTGCCACCGAGGGCAAGCCGAGCGTTCCGGTGATCGTCGAATACGGCCAGGCGCCGAAGGCGACGCTGGTGAAGTCGGCGCCGGGTGGCCGCGTCGAACGGGTGCCGGTCGACCCACTGAATCCGCTTCCCGCCCTGACCGCACTCGGTGTGTTGCGCGCCGAGTTCGCCGAGCCGAGTGGGCTGCTGGCCGATGGTCTCGTCGTGATGGACGCGCCCGGCTCGACCGCGCATGAGGCGGCCGCCTGGTCGATGATCGCCGCCGCCGATGTCGTGCTCTACGCCGCCGACTCCGCCGCCGAGCTCACCGAGGCGCAGCTGGACTACCTGCGCCGGGTCGAGCAGGTGTGCCCGTCGGTGGTCTGCGTACTCACCAAGATCGACCGCAACCCGCACTGGTCGCTCACCCAGCGACGCAATCGCGCGCTGCTCGACGGTGCCGGGCTGAACTTCGCGGTGGCTCCCGTCTCCGGTCTGCTGCATCGAGAGGCCGCCGAGCGCGGCGACCAGCAGCGTGATGCCGAGTCAGGCGTACCCCAGCTCATCGATCACCTGCGGGAATACGTTGTCGCCCAGGCCGATTCGGTGGCCGTGACGGCCGCGGTGCGCGATATCGCGCTGATCACCGACCAGCTCACCGTCACCCTGCGGGCCGAGTCGGACACGCTGCGCGACCCGCGCAGGCGTGCCGAGATCACCCAGCGCCTCGCCGCCGCGCGCACGACCGCCGATCAGCTGCGACAGCGCACCGCCACCTGGCAGGTCACCCTCGTCGACGGCAGCTCCGAGCTCAGCGCCGACATCGAACACGATCTGCGGCACCGGTTGCGCACCTTGGTCCGCGAGGCCGAGGCCGAGATCACCCGCACCGACCCTGCCCGCAAGTGGTCCGATTTCGCCTCCGAACTGGACGCGCGGATCTGCGAGGCGGTCGAGGAGAACTTCGTGATGGCGCACTACCGCGCCGTCGAGCTCACCGAGCAGGTGGCCTCGAAGTTCCCGCCCGACAACCGAACCCCGCCGCTGCCCGAACTGCGGCTGACCAACCCCGGCGAGGTCCTCGAGCCGGTGCAGCCGCTGGAACCCCTCGAAAGTGCCAAAGCCGGTGTGGGACAGCAGCTGCTCACCGCACTGCGTGGCTCCTACGGCGGCATCCTGATGGTCGGTCTGGCCACCAGCCTGCTCGGGATGTCGCTGGTGAACTGGTATTCCGCCGGCGCGGGTGTGCTGCTCGGTGTGAACGCGCTGTGGGACGACCGCAAGAACCGCAAGCATCGCAGGCAGGCCGAGGCCAAGGTGGCCGTCGCGCGGCTGGCCGACGACGTGATCTTCCAGGTGGGCAAGGAATCGCGTAACCGCCTTCGCTCCCTGCAACGTGTGCTGCGCGACCACTACACCGAGATCGCCGCCGAGGTGGGCCGCACCGCCGACGAGGCCCTGCGCGCCGCCGAGGAGACGGGCCTGCGCTACGGCGACCATCGGGAACTGCGTATCACCGAGATCGACGCGGGCCTGCGCACGGTGGCGGGGATACGCGCCCGCGCCGAACGCCTCGCCTACTGAGCGGGCGCCGGGTGGGCCGAAACACTGTGTCCGGCACCGGGCGAAGACGTCGGCGACTCCGGTCTCATGATCGGTGCGAAGGCGAGTGCGCGGGCTGGAACTGACCCGCGTTGCGCTGGTCCTCGGCCCGGATCACGTGGGTCACGGCGTTGATCAGCGCCAAGTGGGTGAAGGCCTGCGGGAAGTTGCCCAGGTGACGTCCGGTGCGTGAGTCGATCTCCTCGGCGTAGAGGCGCAGCGGGCTGGCCAGTCCGAGCAGCCGCTCACACAGATTGGTGGCCCGTTCGAGTTCGCCGATCTCCACCAGCGCCGAGACCAGCCAGAACGAACAGATCGTGAAGGTGCCCTCCTCACCTTCCAGACCGTCGTCGGTGGTCTCGGTGCGGTAGCGCAGCACCAGTCCGTTGACGGTGAGGCGGTCGGCGATGGCGAGCACCGTCGCGCGGATACGCGGATCGTCGGGCGGCAGGAAACGGGTCAGCACCACCAGTAGCAGCGAGGCGTCGAGCGTGTTGCCACCATAGGTCTGGGTGAAGATGCCCTCCGGGCTGACGCCGAATTCGAGGACGTCGTCGCGAATCTCCTCGGCGATCTCGAACCACTCGGCCGCGCGCTCGTGCTGGCCGTGCAACTCCGCCAGCCGGGCACCGCGATCCAGCGCCACCCAGCACATCACCTTCGACGAGGTGAAGTCCTGCGGTTCGCCGCGGACCTCCCAGATCCCGCGATCGGGTTTGCGCCAGTTCGCGATCGCCGCGTGCACGGTGCGTTCGAGCAGCGGCCACAGCGATTCCGGCACCTGCCCGCGCGATTTCACATGCAGGTACACCGCGTCGAGCATGGTGCCCCAGATGTCGTGCTGGTCCTGGTCGTAGGCGGCGTTGCCGACGCGGACCGGGCGCGCGCCGTCGTAGCCGGACAGATTCGGCAGCTCGTATTCGGTGATCTGCCGTTCGCCGCCGATTCCGTAGAGCACCTGCAGGGGGACCGCGTCCCCGTTCTCGCCGGTGGTGACGTCGTCGAGGAAGGCGAAGAAGTCGTTGGCCTCGCGGTCGAGGCCGAGGGTGTACAGGCCCCACAGCGCGAAACTCGCATCGCGCACCCAGGTGTAGCGGTAGTCCCAGTTACGTTCTCCGCCAGGGGTTTCCGGAAGTGAGGTGGTGGCGGCGGCGAGGAGCGCGCCCGTCGGCGCGTAGGTGAGCCCCTTGAGCGTGAGTGCGCTGCGCTGCAGGTAGCTGCGCCACGGATGGTCGGGGAAATCACCCTGGGTGATCCAGCGCCGCCAGCACTCGGTGGTCGCCCACATCTTCTGCGCGGCCTCGTCGTAGGTGGCGGGCGCGGGGAGCTCCGACCAGGTGAGCGCGACGAACACCTGGTCGCCCTCGGCCATCCTGGTGCGGGCGCGTGCCTCCCTACCCTCCAGGCCGAGGCGCAGATCGGTGGTGAGAATCAGCGACGGCCCACTGTCGGGATCGCTCGACGCCCGCGCGGTCGCCTGCTCGTAGACCTTGCCGGTGTACTCCCACTTGGCCCCGCTCTGGTGATAGTCGAACGAGGGCTGGCAGCTCATTTCGAGCTCGACGGTGCCGCTCACACACTTGACGGTGCGCAACAGGATGTGTTCGGCGTCCCAGTCCATCGGGGTGCGCCGGTGGGTCTTGGACCGGGCGTTGTTGTTGTGCCACGGGCCGAGTACCAGTGTGTCGCGCACGATCAGCCAGCCGGTTTCGGTCTGCCAGGTGGTTTCCAGGATCATTCCGCCCGGCAGGTAGCGCCGCGCCGCGGGCACGTTCGTTCCGTAGGGGCCGATCCGGAAATGCCCGGCGCTGCGGTCGAGGATCGCGCCGAAAATGCTGGGGGAGTCCGGGCGTGGCACGCACATCCACTCCACCGAACCGCTGCTGGCGATCAGGCAGCTGGTTTCACAGTCGGACAGGAAGGCGTAGTCGTCGATCGGGGGAAACGCGCCGCGACGGCCGCTGGAGGACACCGGACTCAGAATCGGCAGGCTGTCAGCGCTGGAAGACTCCATACCCCATCATCACGGCGGTGTGGGCGCGCGTCCACCGCTCGGGGCGGCGATCTCGGCGTATCGGCCGGTCGCGGCCGGGAATTCGCCCGCGGCCGTGCGGACGGCGAGGGCGTTCACGGCGACCGACTAGGCTGGACGGCGTGCAACGCATCGCAGGTTGGTGGGACGGGTTCGAACTCTGGGTAGCCGGGCTGCCCTTCATTCCGCAGTTTCTCGTGGTGCTGGTCGGTATGGTCCCGATCAGCTTCGCCATCGCCTTCCTGCTCGACCGCAGCCTGCGCATGGCCTTCCGCCTGCTGCGCCGCGACGATCGCATCGAACCGCCGATGCCGGTCACCCTCGCCGAACGCCCGACCGTCGGCAGCGGTGCCCGCTGATGCCACGTTCTCGCGTCCAGCTCGCGCTCATCGCCCTCTTGGTCCTGGTCGTCATCGCGTGGTTCTTCACGCGCTAGTCGGCGCGAGCACCAGCCCGCGCCGACCCGGCGGCTAGTTCTTGCGCCAGTCGTCGAAACGTTTGCCCAGGTCGGATACCGTGCGGCCGACTTCCTGACCCACCGTGTTCACCGCCGAGCCCACGTCGCGGCCCAGGTCGCGCACCGTGCGGACCAGCAGGTCCTCGGACTGGTCGAACGACTCGCGGTAGTGCCGGGTCGCCTCCTTGACCTCGTCGCTAATCCGCGCGTTCTTGTCCTGCTCGCGACGCGGATAGCTGCCGCCGAGCACCCGCTCGTACTCGCCGGACTGGATCCAGCGGCGCAGCTCGGCCGCGCGCAGCACCGAGAACGGGTGCGACTGCAGTTCCAGGTTGAGCAGCTTGAGCACGCCGTCGCGCAGGTCGCCCGAGCGCATGTAGTCGTCGGCCTGGTCGAGGAACGCGCCGTGGTTCATCTCGTGCAGCCACGCGCCGCCCGCGGTCTTCATGTGCACGCGCACCGAAGCCTCCACGTCCTGGCAGCACAGCAGCCCCGCCCGGTCGCCGGACAGCTCCGACTTGCGGCTCCATTCCATCAGCGCTGCCACGATCGCGCGCAACGCCCAGCCGCCCACCGGCATCCAGCCGACCGAGGCCGACAGCCGCATCAGGTGCATGAGCATCGTGCGATACACCGCGTGCCCGGACAGCGCGTGGCCGAGTTCGTGGCCGACCACGAACCGCAGTTCCTCGGTGTCCATCAGTTCGAGCAGGCCGGTGGTGAGCACGATGAACGGCTTGTCCATCCCGATGGTGAACGCGTTCACCGAAGGGTCCTGGAGCACGAACATCTCCGGGGTGGATTGCGCGTCGAGCACGCCGACGCAGTCCGCGCGCAACTGGTGCAGGGTGCGGAACTGCCGATCGTCGACCCGCACGGCGGTCGCCAGGTACATCAACCGGTGCTGGCGCTCCCGCAACAATCCCGACAGCGCCCGCAGCACCGTATCGAAGCCGCTCAGCGAGCGCAGCGCCACGAGCGCGGTGCGGTCGGCCGGGTGTTCCCAAGCGCGCGTGCTGATCTCCGGAAAACGCGTGCGAACCCGGTCTGGAGCCATGGTCATAGGATGAAATCCCCCCTGGTTAGAGAACTCTCGTCGATTGCGATCATCATGGCGCAATCTGCTACAGTCTGCCTGTGTCGTCGAGTGTCGCCCCGCAGATCCGCCATGAGTTGGCGTTGATCGCTGTCGGCAACCTCGCGGTCGCAGACATTCTCTGTCGATGATCGGCCACCGGACTCGGCTGCGCGTTCTTGCCCAGTAGACTGGCGCGCGCTTTCCTTTCGCAGTCGTAGTCCGTCACTCCGGGGGCCGTTGGGCCCGAGTCGCGCCAACTGTCGTATATCCACGTACGACAGGTCTACCGATCGACACGATCTTCCCTGCCGCCACGAAAATCGTTGCGCCGCAGGTCCTTTCCCGAAAGGTACACCCCGATGTCTCGCAACACCTGGATCGGCTCGCGCCGTCGCGCCGCCGCCATCGCTCTCACTGCTGTCGCCGCGGTCGCCCTGACCGCCTGCGGCGGTGGCGCCAGCGACTCGACCGACGGCGGCGCTACCGTGGCCGACGGCAGCGGGGGCACCCTCAACCTCTACGCCTACGCTGTCCCGAAGCCGGGATTCGACAAGGTCGTGCCCGAGTTCAACAAGACCGACGCGGGCAAGGGTGTACAGGTCCAGGCCTCCTACGGCGCCTCGGGCGATCAGTCGCGCAAGGTCAAGGACGGCGCCGAGGCCGACGTCGTGAACTTCTCCGTCGAACCCGACATCACCCGCCTGGTCGACGCCGGTCTGGTCGAGTCCACCTGGAACGCCGACGCCACCAAGGGCATCCCCTTCGGTTCGGTCGTCACCCTGGTGGTGCGTAAGGGCAACCCCAAGGGCATCAAGGACTGGGACGACCTGCTGAAGCCGGGTGTCGAGGTCGTCACCCCGAACCCGTTCAGCTCGGGCTCGGCCAAGTGGAACCTGCTCGCGCCCTACGCCGCCAAGAGCGACGGCGGCAAGAACCAGCAGGCCGGTCTGGACTACCTGTCGCAGCTGGTCTCGCCTGAGCACGTGAAGGTGCAGCCCAAGTCGGGCCGTGAAGCCACCGAGACCTTCCTGCAGGGCACCGGCGACGTGCTGCTGAGCTACGAGAACGAGGCCATCTTCTCCGAGCGCAACGGCGACCCGATCGAGCACATCAACCCGCCCACCACCTTCAAGATCGAGAACCCGGTCGCGGTGCTGAAGAACTCGAAGAACCTGGCCAAGGCCACCGCGTTCCGCGACTTCCTGTTCACCGCCGAGGGCCAGAAGGCCTGGGCGCAGGCCGGCTTCCGCCCGGTCGACCCGAAGGTCGCGGCCGAGTTCGCCAAGGACTTCCCGACCCCGGCCAAGCTGTGGACCATCGACGACCTCGGTGGCTGGAAGGCTGTCGACAAGGATCTGTTCGCGCAGGGCACCGGCAAGGTCGCCGTCATCTACGACAAGGCCACCAAGTAGGCCGTGACCCGGCTCACACGCGATACTGGACAACTGTGACTGACAGCAGTGGGCCCGCCGGGACCGGGGATACCTCCGATCCCGGCGGCGCCGTGAAACTGGACAAGAAGCCGCCGACCTCGCGCGGACCTCGCTGGGCCTGGCTGCGCGTCACCGGGTCGGTGGGCCCGTTCGGCATCGGTGTCGCCGTGCTGTGGCTCAGCCTCATCGTGCTGCTGCCGCTGGCGGCGCTCACCGTCAGCTCCTTCGAAGACGGCTGGTCCGGCTTCTGGGACGCGGTCACCGCGCCCTCGGCGCTCGACTCGCTGAAGGTGACGATCGGCGTCTCGGTGATCGTCGCCGTGATCAATGTCGTGATGGGCACGCTGATCGCCTGGGTGCTGGTTCGTGACGAGTTCCCGGGCAAGGGCATCGTCAACGCGCTGATCGACCTTCCGTTCGCGCTGCCCACGATCGTCGCCTCGATCGTGTTGCTCTCGCTCTACGGCCCGAACAGCCCGGTCGACATCCACCTCAACGCCACCCAGCCCGGTCTGGTGGTGGCGCTGGCCTTCGTCACGCTGCCGTTCGTGGTGCGCTCGGTGCAGCCGGTGCTGATCGAGGTCGACAAGGAAGTGGAGCAGGCGTCGCTGTCGCTGGGCGCGAGCAACTGGATCACCTTCCGGCGAATCGTGCTGCCCACCCTGGCGCCGGCGATCATCTCCGGCGGTGGCCTCGCCTTCGCCAGGGCGATCGGTGAGTACGGGTCGGTGGTGCTGATCGGCGGAAATATCCCGCGCGAGACGCAGATGACCTCGCAGTACATCCAGCAGCAGATCGAGGTCGACCGGCCGGTCAACGCGGCCGCGGTGTCGGTGGCGCTGCTGGTGATCTCGTTCGTCAGCCTGCTCGTGCTGCGGATTCTCGCCGAACGCACCTCGCGCAAAGAAGAGGCGGCCCGATGAAACTGTCCGCGTTCACCAGGATCTCGCTGCGCACCATCGCGCTGGGCTACCTGCTGATCTTGCTGGTGCTGCCGCTGGTGATCATCCTGCTGCGCACGTTCGAGCGGGGGATCGGCGCGTTCATCGACTCGATCACCACGCCCGCGGCCATCTCGGCGTTCCAGCTGTCGATGATCATCGTGATCATCGTGGTGCCGCTGAACGTGGTGTTCGGTGTGGTCACGGCGCTGGCGCTGGTCCGGAGCAAGTTCCCGGGCCGCAGTCTGATGCAGGGCATCGTCGACCTGCCGTTCGCGGTGTCGCCGGTGGTCGTCGGTGTGTCGCTGATCCTGCTGTGGGGCGCGGGCGGCTGGTTCGGTGGGCTGGAATCGCTCGGCTTCAAGGTGATCTTCAGCCTGCCCGGCATGGTGATCGCGACCATCTTCGTCACGCTGCCGTTCGTGGTGCGTGAGGTGGAGCCGGTGCTGCACGAGATCGGTGACGATCAGGAGCAGGCCGCGGCCACCCTCGGCGCCTCGCGCTGGCAGACCTTCTGGCGCATCACCCTGCCCGCCATCCGCTGGGGCCTGACCTACGGCGTCGTGCTCACCGTGGCCCGCGCGCTGGGCGAATTCGGTGCGGTGATCATGGTCTCCACGGCGCTGCCCGGCAAGTCCCAGACGCTCACCCTGCTGGTGCACGGCCGCTATATCAACGACCACAACACCTTCGGCGCCTACAGCGCGGCCACCCTGCTGATGGGTATGGCGCTGATCGTCCTTCTCCTGATGACTCTCCTCGAACGCAAGCGGGGCACCGAATGATCACCGTGACCAACGCGCGCAAGAACTACGGTTCCTTCGCCGCCCTCGACGATGTCAGCATCGATATCCCCTCGGGCGAACTCACCGCTCTGCTCGGCCCGTCCGGTTCGGGCAAGTCGACGCTGCTGCGCTCGATCGCCGGGCTGGAATCGCTCGACTCGGGCGTGGTGATGATCGCGGGTAACGACGTCACCCACGTGGCGCCGCAGAAGCGCGATATCGGCTTCGTGTTCCAGCACTACGCCGCGTTCAAGCACATGACCGTGCGCGACAACGTCGCTTTCGGCCTGACCATCCGCAAGCGGCCGAAGAAGGAGATCGACAAGCGCGTCGACGAGCTGCTCGGCATCGTCGGACTCGACGGTTTCCAGCACCGCTATCCCGCGCAGCTCTCCGGCGGTCAGCGTCAGCGCATGGCACTGGCCCGCGCGCTGGCCGTCGACCCGCAGGTGCTGCTCCTGGACGAGCCGTTCGGCGCGCTCGACGCGAAGGTGCGCACCGATCTGCGGCAGTGGCTGCGCAGGCTGCACGACGAGGTCCACGTGACCACCGTCCTGGTCACCCACGACCAGGAGGAGGCGCTGGATGTGGCCGACCGTATCGCGGTGATGAACAAGGGCCGCATCGAGCAGGTCGGTTCGCCCGAGGAGGTCTACGACCGGCCCGCCAACGAGTTCGTGATGTCGTTCCTCGGCGCGGTCGCCCGGCTCAACGGCCATCTGGTCCGCCCGCACGACATCCGCGTCGGGCGTGATCCGAGCATGGCGATGGCCGAACACGAGGGCACCGCCGAATCGGCGGGCGTCACCAGGGCCACGGTGGAGCGGATCGTGCGCCTCGGTTTCGAGGTGCGCCTGGAATTGCGCAATGCCGCGACCGGCGACCAGTTCGCCGCCCAGGTCACTCGCGGTGATGCCGCGGCGCTGCACCTGACCGAGGGCGAGACCGTGTACGCCCGTGCCACCCGGATCCCGGACCTTCCCCTGGCCTGATCCTCCAGCGACAACCGGGGCCCCGCGACATCTGTCGCGGGGCCTCGGTGCGTTGTCGAGGGGTTCGCCGGCGGTCCGTGCGCGGTTCGACTGATGTGGATCGGCGCAGGTTAACCGGTACCGGCGGTCCGTAGGCCGGTTCGACGCGCTCGCCGGACAACTATTTTTCGTGTCTCGCCGCGGACCCCCGAAGACTGTGCATGACGCAGTGTCACAGGTAGAGGCATTTTTACTGGCGAGTAGCTTCCTCAACAGGGCTTTCGCCACGCCGGACACGAGAAATTCGGCATGGCATGGAGTTGACGTGACTCGGTGTAGGTGTAACCATTGGAAACAGTAAACGTCCCTAGAGGAGAGGCAGTGACGACGATGTCTGCGCCCACCACCCCTGACGTCGATCCTGTAGTCGCAGAGGCTCAGGCGTACGCCGAGAAGTTGCTGATGCTGTCCGAGGCATCGGTCGATCGCCACTTCGACCCGTTCGAGGACATCGACTGGGACGCCCCCGACTTCGATCCGAACTGCAAGCCCGAGCGCTGGGTTCTGGTCACCTCGGCCGACCCCATCGGTCGCCACCCCTGGTACCAGGCGCTGCCGCTGGACAAGAAGATCGAGATCGGCAAGGTCCGCCAGGCCAATGTGGCCAAGGTCGGCCTGCAGTTCGAGGCGATCCTGATCATCGGCATGATGCAGCACATCTTCAACCTGAAGAACAACGACCCGGAGTTCCGGTACTGCTCGCACGAGATGATCGAAGAGCACAACCACACTCTGATGTTCCAGGAGATGGTGAACCGCGTCGCCGACGTGCCGGGCATGAACCCGCTCGTGCGTCAGCTGCGTCACCTGGCCGCCCCGGCCGGTGCGCTGTTCCCGAACTTCTTCTTCATGGCCGTGCTCGCCGGCGAAGAGCCGATCGACCACATCCAGAAGGACATCCTGCGCTCGGGTGACGACATCCACCCGATCATGCGCGGCGTGATGGCGATCCACGTGGCCGAGGAAGCTCGCCACATCTCCTTCGCCCACGAGTTCCTGAAGAAGAACGTTCCGGCCCAGCCCGCGCTCAACAAGGCTGTGCTCTCGATCGCCATGCCGATCGTGATGTTCATCCTCGGCCGCGCCATCGCGACGCCGCCGAAGACCTTCTTCAAGCAGTTCGACATGCCCGCCGAGGTCCGCAAGGATCTGTTCTACGGTTCCAAGGAATCGAAGCGGACCTTCGCCGACTACTACGTCGACGTGCGCGCGCTGGCCGAGGAGATCGGTCTGATGAACCCGGTCGCCCGCAAGGTGTGGAAGCTGCTCGGTATCGACGGCCCGTCCAGCCGGTACCGCTCGGAGCCCAAGCGCTCCGCGAAGCACGCTGCCTGAGACGATAGCAATATGCCATACGTTGTCACCCAGTCATGCTGTAGTGACGCCTCGTGCGTCTACGCGTGCCCGGTCAACTGCATTCATCCCACCCCGGATGAGCCGGATTTCCGTACCGCAGAGATGCTCTACGTCGATCCGGCGGCCTGCGTGGACTGTGGTGCCTGTGCCACCGCATGCCCCGTCGATGCCATCACCTCGTCGAAGAAGCTGACCGACGAGCAGAAGCCGTTCATCGAGATCAACGCCGACTTCTACCGCGTGCAGCGGGATCGGCCGACGTTGGCCGCGCCGGTGATGCCGCCCGCGATCGACACGCAGCGCTCCCCGCTGCGCGTCGCCATCGTGGGATCGGGTCCCTCGGCGATGTACGCCGCCGACGAGCTGCTCACCCAGCCCGGTGTCGCGGTCACGATGTTCGACCGCCTGCCGCAGGCCTACGGTCTGGCGCGCCTGGGCGTCGCGCCCGATCACAAGCACACGCGTAAGGTCGCCGACCTGTTCGACATCATGTCGAAGCAGGACGACTTCGGTACCTACCTCGATGTCGAGATCGGCAAGCACATCAGCCATGCCGAGCTGCTCGAGCACTTCCACGGCGTGATCTACGCCGTCGGCGCGTCCTCGGATCGCAAGCTGGACATTCCCGGCGAAGGCTTGGCGGGCAATGTGTCGGCCACCGATTTCGTCGCCTGGTACAACGGCCATCCCGACCACGCCGAGGATCGGTTCGACCTGAACCAGAAGCGGGTCGTGATCGTCGGCAACGGCAACGTCGCGCTCGACGTCGCGCGCATCCTGACCGTGAATCCGGCGCTGCTCGCCGACACCGATATCGCGCCGTACGCGCTGAAGGCATTGCGCGAGAGCAAGATCGAAGAGGTCGTGATCCTGGGCCGTCGTGGTCCGGCCGAGTCGGCGTTCACGGTGCCCGAGTTCGTCGGCCTGCTGGCCGCCGATATCGACATCGCGATCGACGGCGAGCTGCCCGCGATCACGCCGGATCTGCCCTACAAGGTCGAGCAGAAGCTGCGCCTGCTGCACAGCGTCGCGAATCGCCCGTTCGGCGAGCGCAAGCGCATCGTGTTCCGCTACCTGTCCTCGCCGGTGGAGATCGTCGGCACCGACACGGTGACCGGGGTACGGGTGGAGCGCAACGAGCTCGTCGCCGATGGTGAAGGTCGCGTGGCCGCCACGCCGACCGGTGATACGACACTGCTCGAGGCGGGTGTCGTGCTCACCTCGGTCGGTTACCGAGGGGTCCCGACCGTGGATCTGCCGTTCGACGACGCCCGTGCGGTGATCCCGAACGACGCGGGCCGGGTGCTCACCGCGCCCGGTGGCGAGGTCTTCCCCGGCACCTATGTGACCGGCTGGATCAAGCGCGGCCCGACCGGTTTCATCGGGACCAACAAGTCGTGTGCGCAGGAGACCGTGCAGCAGCTCGCCGACGATTTCAACAGCGGCAAGCTGCGTGAGCCCACCCGCGCCGCGGCCGAGTTCGACCGTCTCGTTCGCGCCCGTCGCCCGCAGGCGGTCGCCCGCGGCGCCGCGGTGCAGAGGGAACGTTCGGTGAAGCGGCTGTTCGCTCGCAGCTGATCGAAAAGCGAAAGGCCCGCAACGTCACTGGGAGACGTTGCGGGCCTTTCGTGTGCCTACTGCGCGACCGGCTGAGTCCGACGACGGCGTGCTCGGCGACCACATACGGCGCCACGTGCGCACATCGGCGTCGACGGTGACATCGGTCGCGACGAACAGCGCGCGGCCGCCTTGGCGATGCCGGAGCCGGCGCCGTTGACGAGTACGACCTGGTCGGCGCATCGAGTGGGCATGCGTAGTGCCTTCTTTCCCTTGGTTTTTCGAACATCCGGTCGGTGTCTCTCCGTCCTTTCGGTCAACCGGCGTGCGCAGGGGTCGCGCGGGCGGGATTCGGTCGCTGCGTTGACGTGTCAGTGAAAGCGGGCCAACTTCGAAATGGGGGAATGTAATTCGCTACCAGTGAAATCGTGTTGGTAGTAAATGAATTGGTTACCAGCCGGTAAGTGCGCTGAATGTCCGTGATAACAAACTCGAAGAATGTATTCAGTGGGCGCTCTGTCCGATTACTCGCAGGTAGCTGCTTCTCGGCGTCTGCGAATCGCGGGGTGGGTGTTCAGGGGGGTGGATATTTAGGCTTCAACGATCTCACCTGCGCGAATCGCCTTGTGGTGACGCATGGTTGCGGTTTCCGTATCAATCCGGCAGCAATTCGCGGACGCGCCAGTTAATCTAGGCGAGCTGTTTGGAAGACGACCGCGGCCACATGGTGCGCTCGCGTGCTGGACGTGGTCACGGTGCGTTGACGGGATAGCAAAAACATGACCAGAGGTCTGGGCTTGAGTATCGGTGCGGTCAATGCGATTTCGGCGGTAGTCGCCGACGATCCGGCCAAGCCGACGGTGCGCACACGACGCACCGCACTGACATTCGACGACGCGGGTAGGCCCCGTATCGGCGCGATCAACGAATTCGCTTCGGCGATCACGGATTTCGCGGATCTGACCCGCGAGCCGGAGCCGATGGTGATGGGCGGACGGTTCTACTCGGCGACCAACCTGATCGCCGCGGTGGTCACCGGTCTGATCGAGCTGGCCGAACCGCCCGCCGGGATCGTATTGACCTATCCGGCGGTCTATACCGACAAACAGGTCTCGTTACTCGGCCAGGCGCTGCATCTCGCGGGCGCCGGTGAGGTCCTGTTGGTGCCGGAGCCGGTCGCCGCCGCGGAATGGCTCGAGGTCGATCGCGGCCCACTGGAACCGGGCTTCGTGCTCGTCTACGACCTGGGCGCCACCAGCCTCGACCTCACCGTGCTGCGCGTCGGTCCCGACTGGCCGCACCACCCGATGGTCGGAACTCCCACGCGGTCCTCCGATTTCGGCGGTAAGCCGCTCGGCGAGATGGTCGCTCGCTACGCGGGCGATCCGGGTCCGGGCCGCGCGACCCAGACCCTCACCTCCATGGTGAACATCGACGCGCTGCGCGCCGAACACATCCGCGACACCTTCCCGCTGGTCAGCAAGAGCGTGTCCGCGGCGGGGCTGCGGCTCGCGGACCTGTCGCGCATTCTCGTGGTCGGCGGTGCCGCACGCCCGCCCGAAGTCGCCCGCACCCTCGCCGAACTCGGCGTTCCGCTCGTCACCGTCGCCGACCCCGGTCAGGTGATCGCCTCGGGCGCTGCGGGTTTGGCGGCTCGCACCTTCGCGCCGGAGCAGCAAACCGGTGGCCCGGTGCCGCACGTCGCGGTGTTCTCCAGCGCGGCAGTCGTTTCCGCGCTCGCCATGTCGGCGATGACCGTGTTCGGCAGCCCCTTCGACCCCGGCCTGATGCCGGTCCTCGACCGGTTCCCGGTCCTTGGCGCTCCCGCCGACGCGTTGCTCTACGACATGAGCGCCGACCTCCTCGCCGCCCGAACCGCAGGTCTGGTCAGCGATGTCGACCCGCTCAACGGCCGCATCCGGGTGGCGAGCATAGCCGCGGCCCGCAGCGCCTACGAGAACTTCATCGCCCCCGCGACCGCGCCCGGCGGCACTTCACGCCCCGGCGGAAGCGCCGACCGCGGCGCCCCCGGCCGCCTGGACGTCGGCAACGACTGCAAGTCGCCGATCCTTGCCCGCACCACATACGGCGACCCCGCCCGCTTCATCAACCCCTTACCCTTCGGCCAACAGGCCGCCCAACCCCAGAACACACCGACCAGCCCCGGCGCTCCCGAACTTCCCCACGGCGGCCCGATCTCGAGCCCCGGCACCCCTGAAGTACCGGGCACTCCGACCTCGTCCGGCACTGTTCCCGCGGTAGGCACCGCGCCATCACCGGGTACGGCACCGACAGACGGCACGTCCACGCCGACCGGTGGCGCATCCACGCCGAGCACGGGCGGCGTCACGATCGACGTCGGAGGATCGGCCTCGACCGGTGGAACCGGCACCGGCACAACACCTTCCAGTCCCGGGACTTCGACCGGCGGGGTTGGCGGCACCTCGGGCGGAACGCAGACCGGCGGTACGACTGACGGAGGTCACGCAGGCGGCTCGGCGGGTGGTGAAACATCTGGCGGCACAAACACTTCCGGTGGTGCAACCGGCGGTGGCGCGTCCGATGGCGGTGCATCGAACGGCGGCAGTGCCGGCGGTGGTGGTACGTCTGGCGGTGGATCTGACAGTGGTGCTTCCGGTAGTGGTGCGTCGGGTGGCGGTGCGTCCGGTGGTGGTGCATCTGGTGGTGCGTCCTCCGGTGGCGGATCCGACAGCGGTGCGTCATCTGGTGGTGCGTCCGCCGGGGGTGCGTCATCCGCTGGTGGTGCGTCATCCGCTGGTGCTTCCTCGGGCGGCTCCAAAGGTGGTGCATCAGCAGGTGGCTCTACCGGTGGCGGGGGTGGCGGCGGCGGTGGCGGGGGTGGCGGCTCACGCCGCTGACCATCGGCCACGCCCGTTGTGGCTTCGCCGCGACATCAGCGGGTCTTACTGCTGACGGGTCGGCCCCGCCTCGCCCGTGGGATGTACATCGGATAGGCGAGTGACGTCGGCCGCGAGAACTGGAAGCTCACAGCTTCGTTCACGCGGCCGACGGTGACACCGAAAGACACTGAGCGCAGCACGCGCGAGGCGCATACCGCGACGGTGCCGGCGATCGAAGAACTCGCCCATCCCTCATCCGCACAGCCCATGTCGCGGTCTCGCCGCGACTCGAGCAGGTCTTGCCACGAGAGTCGGTGGCGCGGTTCGCTGCCACCGCGGTGGGTTCTTTGCGGTTCGGGGCGGCCGGAGCGCCGGTACTGAAACCGGGGTGGGTGTCGGTGGGTGCGGGCACAATGGGGCGGTGGGTTTAGCTGGGGGAGCGCCGAAGCTGATTGCGCTCGATGTGGATGGGACCCTGCTGGCGAAGGGGGTCGATATCAGCGCGCGGGTGGGAGCGGCGGTGCGGGCGGCGGTGTCGGCGGGCGCGCATGTGGTGGTGACCACCGGGCGAACGGTGCTCACCACGCGTCCGGTGCTGAGCGAGCTCGGACTCGCCGAGGGGCATGCGTTGTGTTCCAACGGTGCTGTGCACATCGACGTGGCGCGTGGCGAGCCGGTCGCGGTTCAGTCGTTCGATCCGGGACCTGCCGTGCTCGCGCTGCGCACGCTGTTCCCAGCGATGATCTTCGCCGCGGAACAGGTGGGCGTCGGTACCTGGGCGACGGGGCACGGGCCGGGGGAGTTCTCGATCGGCGACTTCCAATTGGTCGACCACCGCACGCTGAGCAGTGTGCCGACCCCGCGCCTCAACGGCTGGTGGCCCGACGGCAGCCCCGACGAGATGCTGCGCCTACTGGAAACGTTCGATGTGCCCGAGGCGTCCTGGGTGCACGGCGAATACGGTCCATGGCTCACGGTTTCGCGGCGTGGTGTGTCCAAAGGCTGGGCACTGGAACAACTTCGGCTCCTCCTCGGCGTCGAGGCCGACGCGACTCTGGCCATCGGCGACGGCTTCAACGACCGGGAGATGTTGCGCTGGGCGGCACATTCGGTAGCGATGGCAGGATCGCCCGACGCGGTGCTCGCCCTCGCCGACGAGGTGACCGGTGACGTCAGCGAGGACGGAGTGGCCACCGTCCTCGAGCGCTGGTTCACCTGAGTGCGGTTGTCGCCACCGGTGCCACAGCCTGAACGTGGGCCCTAGGTCGACACCGACGCGGTCATCGCCACATAGTGGGGGTTCGCCATGATGCCGAGCACATTGCCGAACGGATCCAGCACCGCCGCGGTCGCGAACCCGGCGCCTTCGCCGCGTTCGGTGATCGGCTCGTACTCGGTGGCGCCGAGCTCGAGCAACCGGGTGAAGGTGGCCGCGAGGTCGTCGACCTGCCAGAACACGACTCCGCCCCCGCCCGGTGCATTGCGCGCGCCTGCCGGGGCATACGCGCGGTTGATGATTCCCAGCTCGGCTTGCAACGGCCCGAGCCGAAACTCGTAGTACCCGCCGGGTACCTCGTAATACGGCGCGATGCCGAGGAATTCGCTGTACCAGTCCTTGGCGGCGGTGAGGTCGTCGGCGTAGTAGGTGGTGGTGGCCATTCCGCGCAGCATGTCTGCTCCATTCGGTTGTCGCTTCGGTGTGACAACGACTTTGCCAGCCAAAGTGCTCACCGAATGAGCACTTTGTTCGGCAGAATTGCCGAGTATGCGAGCGGACAGATTGGTAGCCACCCTGTTGTTGATGCAGGCACGCGGGCGGGTGACGGCCGCCGAGGTCGCGGCCGAGCTCGAAGTCTCGGTGGCGACGGCCCGCCGTGACCTGGAGGCCTTGTCGGCCGCGGGCATCCCGGTCTATCCGCAATCGGGTCGCGGGGGCGGGTGGTCGCTGATCGGGGGCGCCCGCACCGACCTGTCCGGACTGACGGCGGGGGAGACCAGGGCGCTGTTCTTGCTCGCGGGTCCGGCGGCCCAGGCCGCCCCCGAACTGAAGTCGGCCCTTCGCAAACTGGTCCGCGCCCTACCGCACACTTTCCGCGCCGATGCGGCCGCCGCGGCCGACGCGGTGGTGGTCGATCCGGCGCGGTGGGGTCGTCCCGATCCGCAAGCACCCGCGGTACTCGATACGCTGCGCCGCTCGGTGGTGGATCGCCGCCGCGTGCGCATCGAATACCTGCGCAAGGGGGAACGCACGGTCCGCACGATCGATCCGTGGGGCCTGGTCGAGAAGGAGACGGTCTGGTATCTCATCGCGGGCACCGACCGCGGGCAGCGAACCTTCCGCCTCGACCGTATCGCCGGGGCCATCACTCTCGACGAAACAGCCGAGCGACCAGCGGATTTCGATCTTCACGCGGAATGGGCTCAGATCGTCGAACGGATGGAGGGCCGGCGCGCCGCCGTTTCCGCGACGGTTCTCGTCTCCGCCGAGCTCGCCCCCATCCTGGCCGATCAGCAGGGCCGCAACTGCACTCTGCTCGGCCCGGCACCCGACGGCCGGGTGCGAGCACAGATCACCGCCGATACCGCGAAGATGGTCGCCCGGCAGCTGGCGGGCTGGGGCGGCGACGTGGAGGTGGTCGGTCCTGCCGAGGTGAGATCCGAACTGGTCGCACTCGGCACTCGATTGGTGCACGACAACAGGTGAGAGCCGCATCGGCGGACAGGTCGTTGCCGACTGAGCAACGGGGTCTGTGCGGGGCGGTCCTGCTTCGACCGCCCCGCCCCCACTACGACCTGTCGATGAGCGAGGCCAGCGACCTGACCACCTCACCGGCCACCACCGCGTGCCCACTCGTGGTGAAGTGGATGAGGTCCGCGCTCATCAGCTCGGGTCTCGACCGCAGCGGATGGTTCCAGAATTCGGTGAGCACCACATCGAATTCGGCGGCCACCGCCCGCACCACCTCGTTGAACGCGATCATCTGCGGCCGCATGGCTCGCATCGGGGCCATCCGCTCGACGGACCACACGTCGGCCACGGTGAAAATCGACAGCTGTGCCCCGGTGGCGGCCAGCGCGGTGAGGATCGTCGACAGATTCGTGCGCAGCTGATCGACGTCACCGCCTGCGGTGAACAGGTCGTTGCCGCCGCAACTGAGGTGCACGAGATCCGGTGCGAACTCCAGGATTTCGGCGAGCTGGCGGTCGATGACCTGACCGCTGGTCGCGCCGATCCGGCCCGTATTGCGATAGGCCAGTGTGGGATTCACCGAAGTGAGGTGTGCTGCGACCCGATCGGCCCAGCCGGTGGGAGCGTACCCGGGACTGGGGTCACCCGTCCCCGCGGCGATCGAATCGCCGAGTACCGCGAAACGCTGCCACGGTGCCCCCGCGAGCAACGCGGCGGCCTGCTCCGGCGCGAGTACCAGCGGATCATCGGCCTCGGCGGAGAACTGCACGGATAGTGGTGGACTGGAAGGCATGTCGATCTCCTCTGGTTCAGTCGGTCGAACGAGCGCGCGACGGCGCGGCGAGCAGCAGTGCGACAGCGAGGTTGATGGCCGCGCACACGGCGAACAGCAGGTGGAAGCCGCGAAGCGGGTCGTCGGAGGTCGACGAGAAGATGGCCGCCAGTACGGCGATGCCGAGTGCTCCGCCCACCTGCCGGGCGGTGACGTTCATCCCGATCCCGGCCGCGAACTGTTGCGGTGGAACAGAACTCGCTGCCGCGGTGCCGAACACCGTGACGACGATGCCGATTCCGCCGCCGCCGAGCACGCCCGCCGGAATCCACGCTGTCCACAGCGCGGGTTCGGGCCCGAAGGCGTCGGTGCTCATCCAGACCAGCGCCGCGGTCGACATCAGCGCACCGAGCACACCTACCCACCGCTGGCCTGCCGGTGTCGTAATCCGCCCGGTGACAACGGCGGTCACCATCGAGGCCACCGCGCCGACGGTCAGCGCCGCCGCCGATTCGAGGACGGAATAGCCCCAGACGGCATCGAGGAACAGCGGACCGGCCAGCAGCCACGCGAACATCGAGGCGCCGAACAAGAACGAACCCGCATTCGCCATGGCGAATTGCCGATCACGCCACAGTGCTACGGCGACAGCGGGATTGACGTGCCGACGGGAGCGAATCAGCGCGAACACGGTCAGCGCGAGACCGCCGAGCAACGCGACGAGCGTGCCCGGTGCGGCCCAACCCCACGACTGGCCTTCGGTGACGGCCGCGACGATCGCACCGAGCCCGATCGCGACGGCGAGCGTGCCGAGCGGATCGGGCAGCGTCGTCTCGCGGGAGCCCTGGTCGCCGCCGGGCAGCCGCAGTCCCGGCACGATCAGCGCCAACGCGATCGGCACATTGATCAGGAACACCGCACGCCAGCCGAACGCCTCGACCAACGCGCCACCCAGCGCCGGGCCGACCACCGCCGCGAAACCACCGGCGGCCGACCAGGCGCCGATGGCGGCGCCGATCTTCGCTCGTGGCGTGGCCTCCAGCACCAGCCCGAGTGCCGCGGGCACCATGAACGCCGCCGCGATGCCCTGCAGGACCCGACCGGCGATGAGCCAGCCCGCGCCGGGCGCCAGCCCGCACAGCAGCGAGGTGATGGCGAATCCGGCCAGTGCCAGCGCGAACAGGCGACGGCGACCCAGCGCGTCGGCGATGCGCCCGGCCGGGGTGAGCAGCGCCGCGAACGCGATCGCGTAGCCGCTGACGATCCAGGTCAACGTCCCGGTGGGGGTGCCGGGGTAGCTCAGGGCGATCGTCGGGAACGCGATGTTGACGACGGAGAGGTCGAGGAAGGCGATGAATGCCGCGCCAGAGGCGACGACGAGGGTGCGGCCCGCGGCGCTGCTGTCGGGAGTAGCTGTGCTGAGCGGATCTTCGGGCCGAGCTGACACGTCGGTCATGCGGAGTCCTTCGAGGGGAGAAATAAGAACGTACGATCGTTCGTAAATAAAAGTACGACCGATCGTTCGCCTTCGCAACCCCGCGGTGGAACAATGATGCGCATGACCCAGTTGACGGAACCGAGCGATCAGCGGTTGGCCAAGGGCGCCCGTGCGCGCGCCACCATCGCCCGGCGCGCCGCCGAACTCGCCTCCGTCGAGGGTCTCGACGGCCTCAGTATCGGCAGGCTCGCCACCGACCTCGGCATCAGCAAGAGCGGCATCGCCACCCTCTTCGGCACCAAGGAGGCGCTCCAACTCGCCGCCGTCCAGGCGGGGCGTGACATCTTCATCGAACGAGTCATCGCGCCCGGCCTGCGCGTGCCACGCGGTGGAACCCGGGTGCGCGCGATGATCGACGGCTGGTTCGCGCACATCGAGAATCCGCCCTTCCCCGGCGGCTGTTTCCGGGTGGCCACCCTCACCGAATTCAGCAGCAAGCCCGGCCCCGTGCGCGACGCCGTCGTCGCCGATCACGACTACTGGCTGTCCTTCCTGGCCGACGAGGTCCGGAAGGCTCAGGCCATGGGCGAACTCGCCGACGCCGACCCCGATCTGCTGGTCTTCGAACTGGACGCGATCGTGAGCGCCGCCAATGTCGCTCGCCAGACCGGTGATTCGGCCCGTGTCGAAGCGGCCCGTACCATCGCGACCCGCTTGTTGTCGGAAGCGCCGAGCGAAATTCAGCCTGGTCGGCTCTAGTCGGGCGGCCTGCCGGGCGCGTACTCACGTCTGATGCGACGAGATCCCAGCGCTCCGGCCAGGGCCGCTGCGGTCCGGTGTGTCATCCGGGTCTGGCCTGAATACGCGGACAGCGCCGCTACCGGTGTTGGTAGTGGCGCTGGTGTCCGGTGAGTCGAGGTCGTTGGCTAGGAGGTCGCGGCCTCGGATCAGTGCTGGTGTTCCTTCTTCGGCTGGGGTGTCGTGGTGAGGGTGAATGCGGCGGTACGGACGACATCGGCGTGCTTGAAGTCCAGGAACAGGCGGTAGGTCCCGGGGCCCGGAACCGCCGTGTGGAAGGTGACTTCGGGGCCCGAGGGCGTGGTGCCGTCGCCGGGTTCGCCGTTGGGGTGGACGTGGACGTACGCGAGGTCTCCCGCGCGCAGGATGACGAGGTGGCCGAAAGCCGCCAGGTACGGCTGCAGATCCGTCACGGCCTTGCCGTTCTTGCGCACGGTGAGCGTCAGCAGATCGCCCTCGGCACGCAACTCACCGGCCACGGTCACCTGGTAGCCGTCGACGTCGATGGCGCGGTTCACCGCCGGAACCGGCTGTGGCGCATAGTGTCCCGCGATCGCCAGATCGGCGCCGAGGGTGATGGTGCGGCCGAGTGCGCGCGGTGCGATATCGGTGAACACCCGATAGGCCCCGGCTTCGGGGAGGTCCAGCTGAATCGCCCACGTGCCGTCTGCTTCCCGCCGCGGGTGTACGTGCCAGAACCCCGTCAGCTCGCGACGCGCCACGATCAGGTGCAGTTCGCGATCGTGAATCGCGTCGAACTCGGTCACTGCCGACCCGTCCGGGCCGAGAATCCGGAATCGGAAGTCGATCTTGCCGGGCTCGGCGATCGTGGTCTCGAGGTCGAGGGTGTACCCGTCCTGCGTAATCCGCAGGCCCCCGGGCAGACCCGCATCGTGCCCGGCTGTGTGTGTGCCGTGTCCGGCGTGTGCGCCACCGCCGTGCTCGGTGTGGGCTTCGTGTCCTTCATGGGCGCCACCCTGCGGCGCGTGACCGCTGTGCAGGGCGTGCGCACCACCGCCGTGTTCCGCGTGTCCGCCGTGCGCGGTGCCCTGTTCGATGTGACCGGGCTGGGCTGCGGGGTCGACGTGTGTGGTGTGTCCGGCGTGGGCGTTGGTGGTCATCGTTTCGCCTCTCCAGTTCGCTGTGCGTTGATACGAACATATACCCCTGGGGGGTATGTGGTAAAGAGTGAAAGCCCTGTGAGCTGTGCCACCGTGGATGCCGAATCCGGTTGTGTCGAGAGACGCGATACAGGCGAACTGCTGGCCGTGTAGGTGGTGGCGGGCTGAAGGCGACGATTGTCGCGGGTGCGGATGTGGGCAGCGCGAACCTCGCGTTCACGTCCCGAACCGGGCGGAGTGGGCTCGCGCTGAATCGAGGGCAGTGCGACGGCTACCCGTTCGGGGGCGCGACCAAGCGGCCCGGATCCGCTGGGCTCAGGCGGAGAGTACGAGCTCGGTGGCGACGGCAGTGTCGTATCGAGCCCAGATCACGTCGACCAGCGCGGAGTGCGCTCCGATGACATCGGCATGCACGACCTCGGGCGCGGCCGCGACCAGCCGGTCGGTGAGCAGCCCCGGCGCCAGAAACCACGGCGCGACGACGATGCGTTCGGCTCCGCGCGCCCGCAGCTGATCCACGGCACGCTCGATACCGGGTTCGACTGTCGCGAAGCACATTTCAGTAGGGCAGCCGGTCACGGCGGCCAGTCGTCTAGCCACCACCGCGGTCCGCCGATTGGCCGCGGCATCGCGCGAACCGACAGCGGCGACGGCGATTCCGACCGGAGTATCACGCAACGGATCGGTTGCGGCAGCGAACGCACCGGGAACAGCGGGGACCAACGGTGTGACCAGGGCGGGGAGCAGGGGAAGACGGCACGAGAGTGCGACTCGGTCAGCCACCGCGGCCATGAGCAGTGGATCGGGGCCGAGTACCGCTGCCTGGGTGAGTCGCAGCCGGGGATGACGGCGGCCGGCCTCGGCCAGTAGCGCCGGAAGGTCGACCCGCGCGTGAAAAGCGTTGCCCAGCAGGAGCGGAACGACGATCACGTCGGTGTGGCCCTGGGCGGCGAGGTCGTCGACCACCTCGTCCACCGTGGGTGTGCTGAGATCCAGAAAAGCCAGCCGGACCGGGATGTCGGGCCGGGCAGCGGCAACGTCGGCGACCACGGCCGCCATGGTCGCCGCCGAACGCGGATCGCGGCTGCCGTGGGCAACCGCGATCAACGCGGGCCCGCCTGCGCCGCGCGGCACCGGAACGGCACCACGCGGCGGAGCGGGCAGGCGATACATCAGACCGCGGTACCGACCTCGACCGAGGTCAGCACGTCGCCGACCAGGCCGGCCGCGAGCGTGTTGCCACCGGCAGGGTCGATCAGCAGGAACGACCCGGTGTACCGGTTGGTGCGGTAGTCGTCGGCCGGGATCGGCTCGGCCAAGCGCAGCGAGACGCGACCGATGTCGTTGAGCTCCAGCGACTCCGGGCTGGGCTGTGCGGTGAGCGTCTGCTCGTCGAACCGCTCCACGAGCGCGCCGACGATGGCCTGGGTGGTCTTGGCGCCGTGCTTGAGCAGCAGCCGGGCGCCGGGACGCAGACCCTTGTCACCGAGCCAGCACACAGTCGCGTCGAAGGTGTCGATCGACTCCGGCGCGTCGTGCACCGAGGCGATGATGTCGCCGCGCGAGATGTCGACCTCGTCGGCCAGGATCAGCGTCACGCTGCGCCCGACCTGCGCGACGGCGAGTTCGCCGTCCGGGGTGTCGATGCGCTCGACGGTGGTCTTCTTGCCCGAGGGCAGCACCACGATCTCGTCGCCGGGCGACACCGAACCGGCCGCGATCTGACCGGCGTAGCCCCGGTAGTCGGGGTATTCGGCGGTGCGTGGACGGATCACGTACTGCACCGGGAAACGCAGACCCAGCGCGTGCGTGCCGGTCGAATCAGCGTCCACCGGAACGGACTCGAGGTGCTCGATCAGAGACGGGCCGTCGTAGTACGGGGTGTTCTCGGAGCGGCTGGCGATATTGTCGCCGTGCAGCGCCGAGACCGGAATCTCGATGACGTCCTCGGAAGCCCAGCCCAGCTTCGAGGTGAGCTCGTTGAACTCGGCGGAGATCTCGGCGAACACCTCGGCCGGATTGTCGACGAGGTCGATCTTGTTCACCGCGAGCACCAGACGCGGCACACCGAGCAGTGCCAGCACGGCCGCATGGCGACGGGTCTGCTCGATGACGCCCTTGCGCGCGTCGGTCAGCAGGATCACCAGCTGCGCGGTGGACGCGCCCGACACCGTGTTGCGGGTGTACTGCACGTGCCCCGGCGTATCGGCCAGCACGAAAGACCGCTTGGGCGTGGCGAAGTAGCGGTACGCCACGTCGATGGTGATGCCCTGCTCACGCTCGGCGCGCAGGCCGTCGACGAGCAGTGATAGGTCCGGTGTGGACAGTCCACGGTCGACCGAGGCGCGGGTGACCGCGTCGATCTGATCGGCCAGCACGGACTTCGTGTCGTAGAGCAGCCGTCCGACCAGCGTGGACTTGCCATCGTCGACAGAACCGGCGGTGGCCAGCCTCAATAGGTCGGACATCAGAAATAACCCTCTCGCTTGCGGTCTTCCATGGCGGCTTCGGACACACGGTCGTCACCGCGAGTAGCACCGCGTTCGGTCAGTCGTGACGCCGCGACCTCGGCCAGGATGGCCTGGTTGTCGGCGGCGTCGGAGATGATGGCGCCGGTGGTGGAACCGTCGCCGACGGTGCGGTAGCGCACCGAACGGGTCTCGAGGACCTCGTTCTCGTTCGGGCCACCCCACACGCCGGGCGTCATCCACATGCCGTCGCGGGAGTACACCGGACGTTCGTGCGCGTAGTAGATCGACGCCAGGTCGATGTCCTCGCGGGCGATGTAGCGCCAGATGTCGAGCTCGGTCCAGTTGCTCAGCGGGAACACCCGCACGTGCTCACCCGGCGCGTGCTTGCCGTTGTAGAGGTTCCACAGCTCGGGGCGCTGACGCTTCGGATCCCACTGCCCGAAGGCGTTGCGCAGCGAGAAGATCCGCTCCTTGGCGCGCGAGCGCTCCTCGTCGCGACGACCGCCGCCGAAGACCGCGTCGAAGCGGTGCTCGGTGATGGCGTCGAGCAGCGGCACGGTCTGCAGCGGGTTACGGATGCCGTCGGGACGCTCGGTCAGGCGGCCGTCGGCCAGGTACTCCTCGACCGAGGCCACGTGCAGGCGCAGACCGTAGCGCTCGACCACCTTGTCGCGGAATTCGAGCACCTCGTCGAGGTTGTGGCCGGTGTCCACGTGCAGCAGTGTGAACGGCAGCGGCGCGGGCCAGAAGGCCTTGAGCGCCAGGTGCAGCAGGACGGTGGAGTCCTTGCCGCCGGAGAACAGGATCACGGGACGCTCGAACTCGCCCGCGACCTCACGGAAGATGTGGATCGCCTCGGATTCCAGCGCCGCGAGGGTGTCGAACTCGGTGAGGCCGAGTTCGCGTTCGGTGGTGTTGGTACTCACAGGCTCACTCCCGGTGGTGGTGATGGTCATGATTGGTGCAATCCGCATTCGGTCTTGGCGATACCGGCCCAGCGGCCGCTGCGCGGATCGGACCCCGGCTCGGGCTTGCGCGTGCACGGCGCGCAGCCGATGGACGGGTAACCCTCCTCCACCAGGGGATTGACGAGAATGCCGTTGGCCTCGATGTAGGCCTGCATCTCGTCGTCGGACCACGGTGCGATCGGGTTGATCTTCACCAGGCCGAAGGCTTCGTCGAACGAGATCAGCGGCGCGTTGGCGCGGGTGGGCGCCTCGACGCGGCGGATGCCGGTGATCCACGCGTTGTAGCCGCTCAGCGACTTCTTCAGCGGGACCACCTTGCGCAGCCGGCAGCATTCGGCGGCGTCACGGGCGAACAGATCCTTGCCGAGCAGTTCGTCCTGCTCGGCGACGCTCGCCTCGGGGCGCACGTTCACCACGTTCACCCCGTACACGGCCTCGACCGCGTCGCGGGTGCCGATGGTCTCGGCGAAGTGGTAGCCGGTGTCGAGGAACAGCACGTCCACACCGGGACGGGTCTGCGCGGCCAGGTGGACCAGCACACCGTCCTGCATGTTCGAGGCGACGATGTAGCCGTTGCCGAAGACCTTGTCGGTCCAGGCGATCAGGTCGGTGGGCGAGGCATCGGGGCCCAGCTCGGCCGCACCCTGCTCGGCGAGCGCGCGCAATTCGGCCTCGGACAGTTTGGCCGCGAGATTCGTGGTCACAGTGGGGATCTCCTCATCGACTATCGGAGGTCGGCCTCGTCGGCGCGCACAGCCCACACCGCGAAGCGTTCCCCGGATTCCCGGTTCTTGACGAAGTTGCGGACGACGCGATCGATGTAGTCACCGAGCTCGACGCTGGTCACCTTGTGCTGACGCAACTTCCGGCCGAACGCGCTGTCCAGGCCGAGGCTGCCACCGAGATGAACCTGGAAACCCTCCACCTGATTCCCGGTGCCGTCGTCGACGAGCTGGCCCTTGAAGCCGATGTCGGCGATCTGGGACCGGCCGCACGAGTTCGGGCAACCGTTGATGTTGATGGTGATCGGCACGTCGAGTTCGGCGTTGATGTCGGCCAGGCGCTGCTCGAGTTCGGGTGCGAGCACCTGCGAGCGCTTACGGGTCTCGACGAAGGACAGCTTGCAGAACTCGATGCCACTGCAGGCGAGGAGGTTTCGACGCCAGACCGAGGGGCGGGCCTGCAGGCCGAGCGGTTCGAGTTCGTCGATCAGCGCGTCGACCTGGTCGTCCGGGATGTCGAGGACGATCAGCTTCTGGTACGGGGTGAAGCGGATGCGATCCGAGCCGTACTTCTCGGCGGCGTCGGCGACCTTGCTCAGGATGGTGCCCGAGACGCGACCGGCGATGGGGGAGAAGCCGACGGAGTTCAGGCCGTTGCGCAGCTTCTGGACACCGACGTGGTCGATGGGCTTGGCCGGCTGCGCGGGTGCGGGACCGTCGATGAGCTTGCGCTCGAGGTACTCGTCCTCGAGCACCTGACGGAACTTCTCGATGCCCCAGTCCTTGATCAGGAACTTCAGGCGGGCCTTGGTGCGCAGGCGGCGGTAGCCGTAGTCGCGGTAGAGCGAGACGACCGCTTCCCACACATCGGGGACCTCTTCGAGGGGCACGAAAGCGCCGACGCGCTGAGCCAGCATCGGGTTGGTGGACAGGCCGCCGCCGACCCAGAGATCGAGGCCGGGGCCGTGCTCGGGGTGGTTCACACCGACGAAGGCGATGTCGTTGATCTCGTGCACCACGTCCTGCTGGCCCGAGATCGCGGTCTTGAACTTGCGGGGAAGGTTCGAGTACTCCTTCTTCCCGATGTAGCGCTTGACGATCTCGTCGATCGCCCAGGTGGGGTCGATGATCTCGTCGAGCGACTCGCCGGCGAGCGGCGAACCGAGCACCACGCGCGGGCAGTCGCCGCACGCCTCGGTGGTGTGCAGCCCGACCGACTCGAGCCGGCGCCAGATCTCCGGGACGTTCTCGACCTCGATCCAGTGGTACTGGACGTTCTCGCGGTCGGACAGGTCGGCGGTGTCGCGGCCGAACTCGGTGGAGATCTGGCCGACCGTGCGCAGCTGGGCGGCGGAGAGCGCACCGCCGTCGCACCGCACCCGCATCATGAAGTACTTGGCTTCCAGCAGGTCGATGTTGTCGTCGTCGGTGAAGGTGCCGTCGTAGCCCTCTTCACGCTGGGTGTAGAGACCCCACCAGCGGAAACGGCCACGCAGGTCGGCTTTGTCGATCGAGTCGAAGCCGCCCTTGGCGTAGATGTTCTCGATGCGCGAACGCACGTTGAGCGGGTTGTCGTCCTTCTTGGACTGCTCGTTCGGGTTCAGCGGCTCGCGGTAGCCGAGGGCCCACTGGCCTTCGGACCGGCGGCGGACCGGCTTGCCGGTGCGGGCGCGCGGTGCGACCGGGGCATCGGTGCTCGGGCGGGCCGGGCGCTGGGCAGCTGAACGCTCAGTGCGGGCCTGCGCCGTCGACTGTTCGGTCGAACCGGCGTCGGTGCTCGACGTCATGGGTGGTCGCTCCTGCGGGGGTGTTGGGACATCCGTGCTGAAGGCGCGAGGGGCTGGCTCGCGTCAGGGGAGTCAGCGGGCCGATGAAAGTCGAAGGCACCGGGGGATACCCGGGCGTGGACGCCGCTGCGCTACCGGTGGAAACCGGGCCGACAACAGGCGCTGCAGACACGCTGGAAGTCGACGTGGCGACGGGCCACGAGTCGTACTCCAGTTGCGTGCATGTGCCTATTGTGCCACGTCAGCCTGGTCGTTCCGACCGCAAGGAGATATTTCCCGCACTTTTGGGGGAAATTCCCTGGACGGCCGTCCTGTTCTGTGATGGGGGTCATAGCCCGCCGCCCGGAACCGGCCTGTGATACGCCCGCGCGGGCAGGTGTGCGGTGCCGCACAGCGCGGTTGACCTGGATTGCGCTCGAGGTTGCACAGTAGTGCCATGAGCAATGACGCCACCGCCGCCGGTCAGACCCCCGCCGATCTCGCTACCGAACTCACTGCCATCCGCGCCGTCGTGGACACCATCGCGCACGCCCAGGCCAACGAACTGGCCGAGGAGTTCGTCGCTGTCTTCCGGGAGGACGCCATCTGGACCACCGGTCACGGCAAGCGGCTGTTCGGGCGCCCGGCCATCGCCGAGTTCACGGCGCAGGTGTTGCCAGGGGCCACGACGCACGGCACCGCGACCTACGAGGTCGAGCACGTGCTGTTCCTGCGGCCCGATGTCGCCGCCGTCAAGATCCGCCAGAGCTACTTCACCCTCGACGGCGAGTTGTCCGGGCAGGGCACGCCGATGTACGTGATGACCAAGGAAGACGGCGCCTGGGTGCTCACCGCCAACCAGAACACGCCCGTCGTGACGGACTGACGTGCGAGGGGCCGGGCGGGGCGCGCTACCAGGGCCCGGCAGACTGGAGGGGTGACTACCAGCGCTGCTTCCGGGGTTCCCGGCGTGACACCGGCCGATGCCGATCGGCCGGTGCTGCGCGATTTCGGAAGCGGCGCGTTCGGGGTGTACGTGCACGTGCCGTTCTGTGCCACGCGTTGCGGGTACTGCGACTTCAACACCTATACGGCGGGGGAGCTCGGTACTTCGGCGTCGCCGCAGTCGTGGCTGGAGGCGTTGCGCGGCGAGCTCGCGACCGCCGCGGCCGAGTTCGGCGCCCTGCCGAGCGCGACGCCCGCGGTGTCGACGATCTTCGTCGGCGGCGGGACACCGTCGCTGCTCGGTGGTGACGGGCTGGCATCGGTTCTCGATGCCGTGCGGGCGAACTTCACCCTGGCCGCCGACGCCGAGGTGACCACCGAATCCAACCCGGAATCCACCTCGCCCGAGTTCTTCGATCGGCTCCGCGCGGCGGGCTACACCCGGATCTCGCTCGGCATGCAGTCCGCCGCACAGCACGTGCTGAAGGTGCTCGACCGCACGCACACGCCGGGCCGCGCGGTCGCCGCGGCGAAAGAGGCGCGCGCGGCCGGGTTCGATCACGTGAACCTCGATCTGATCTACGGCACCCCGGGCGAGACCGATGCCGATCTGGATCTGAGTCTGGACGCGGTGCTGGCCGCCGGTGTCGATCATGTCTCCGCCTACTCCCTGATCGTCGAGGACGGAACCGCGCTGGCACGCAAGGTCCGCCGTGGTGAACTGCCCGCACCCGACGACGATGTCCTCGCCGCCCGCTACGAACGCATCGATGCCCGCCTCGCCGACGCCGGTCTGACCTGGTACGAGGTCTCCAATTGGGCCGCGAGCGATGCCGCCCGCTGTCAGCACAACCTGGGCTACTGGGACGGTGGTGACTGGCTCGGCGCCGGCCCCGGCGCGCACAGCCATGTCGGCGGCGTTCGCTGGTGGAACGTCAAGCACCCCGCCCGCTACGCCGACCGCGTGGCCCTCGGCGGTCTCCCCGCCGCAGGCTGGGAGGCCCTCACCGACGACGAGCGCTACACCGAACACCTCATGCTCACCGTCCGCCTCCGCACTGGCTTGCCGCTCGCGGATCTAGCCCCCTCGGCAAGCTCGGCCCTCGACCGCATCCTGGCCGACGGCCTGGCCCGCGTCACCGGCGACAACCTGGTCCTCACCGACCGTGGCCGCCTCCTCGCCGACGGCATCGTCCGCGACCTCCTCACCTGACCACTTCAGGGGTCGCGGGAGCCATTCTCGGCTGATCGACGGGCTGCTGAACCAGTCGGAGAATCGCGCGAGTGGTGATGTCATCGTGATCTGAATTTCGAGATTTCCCTGGCTTGGGATCGCATCCAAAGATTGCCCGGTCATCCTGGTGTAATCCACCAATGCACACCTGGTGAGAGGCCCGGAACAGTGGGGTGCTCTAAGGGTATGTTCGGTGGGTTCGGGGTGGAAGATAACGATTAGGGGCGTAGGCTTCGGCTCGATCCTAGGGAGTTATATGTCCACCGAACGGCACATCACCCTCGTCCACGAGCAGAGCGAATTCGCTGAAGCGCGCTCCGCTGAGAAGGCGGAGAACGCTCGTCAATGCGCGGTCGCCGCGCGGACGGTCGCTTCGCACTCGAACGACGCCGAAGATTGCACGTCGCTGCTGGCGATGTTGGGTCTCGACGCCCTCGCGGGCAAGCAGGTCGGCGCGCCCGACTCCGCCGCTCGCTGCGGCGCTGCTGCCCGAGTCTGATCCGGCACCGGCCGCCCGGCTCGGGCGGCCACTGCCGACGCCTTCGTCGACGCGCTGACATCGCCGTCAGCCCCGAGTCGTCGTTGAGCGCTGCTCGACCGGCGAGTAGTCATCGCCACCACCGATCACCCCACCGGCTATCGCCGGTCGTGGCGCACCGAGTAGTTCCGCGGTGTTCGCGAGCGTGATCAAGTACTCCGGCAGTCCGCGCACGGCGTCGATGCCCGGCGCGGGCGCCGCCGGCGGTCCTCCTCCGCAATGGAAGTAGCGATCGACCGACCTGGCTGTCGTGTGCCCCGACGGCGGATCGACGCCGATGGCCGGGCCCGTCGATCCTGGAACGCTCTGCCCGATACCCGCCCTCGACGCGTCGTGCCGGCCGGGCGGTCGGTACCGCGGTGCCCCACCCCATATCCGGTCACCGCCTCCGCTCGTGCTGCCGCTCGGCCCCATGCGCCCAGCCGCTGGGCCGGCAGCGGGAGTGCGGCCCGCCGAGATCACCCCAGGGTCGACAGTCGCCGCAGAAGCCCCCGCGGGCGCTGTGCGCAACCCCGCGCCGACAGGTGCCGTCAACGCATCCGTACCGCTCGGCGCTGCCGCGCCGGTGGCACCAGACGAAGCCGAGGTCACCGCCGTAGCGCTGCCTGGGCGTGCCGTGCGGTCACCGGATTCCACCGATCTGCCGTCGAGCAGGTCTTGACCGTCGATCGGAACTCCCGTGCCGCGACCATCGCGCCCCACCTTCTCCGAGTCGCCGATCGCTGCGTGCACGGCCGAACTCTCCCCGGACGCGGCGGACAAGTTCTGGCCGCTACCGGCGGAAACCTCGACCGGCGACAGCGCGCGCCGCTCGTCTCGAGACTGCCCCACGGTGCCGATCAGCAATTGCCGATCGCTCGGCTCGCCGGAGTCGAACGACCGAAGTGGCATGGGCAGCACCGGAATGCGAGCGACCAACTCCGCGAACGGCAACACGTATCGCTGCCGCATCGCCGCTCGCGCATCCTCCTCCGCGGCCGAAGCAGCACCGTGCGCCGATGCTGAGCCCATGGCGTGTACCGCCCCACTCGCCGACCACGCCACGCCGCCGATTTCCTCGGCAACCGGTGACCCGACCGCGTACTTGGTCGCCACGATCGCCTCGGCAGCCGCTCGAATCACGCCCGGCAAATCCGCCAGCTCGGCAGTCAGATCGTGCGCTCGCGCGACATAGTCGTCGACCGCGGATCCGGCCGCGGCGGCACCCGCGCCCGACCAAGCCGACGCCAGCGACCCATCCACTGCGTGCCGGAATGCGCGTAGACCCTCGTCCCACCACCGCGCGATCTGCTCGAACCTGTCCGCTTGCGCCAACGCGTCGGTCACCTCGAGCGCCCCGAATGCCGCGACGATCTCCCGATGTCGCCAAGAATGCGTGTTCTCCCCGCCGCCGGGAACACCCGATTTCGTGGCGTCGCTCGAATAGTCCGGATATGTGTTCTCGCTACGAATGCCGCTCGGCTCGGGGCCTGTCACGCTGACACCGAAGAAATATGTTGTCCCGCAGAGGTTTCCGACAACCGAAGTCGATCAGCCCACTCTTCGTCGGCAACTACCATCAGATCGCGCGCAGCCCGGAAAGATTGCCGAATGTCGTCCACGATCTGTGAATGCGCGTCCAATACGGCAGTGACGCTGTTCTCGTTCGCCGCCGCGACGGAACGCAATCGCGCGACCAACGTGCGCCCGGACACCAACCGCGCGTCGCCCTCGCCCAGCCCCCAGCGCTCCTGATCGCCGATTTCCACGGCAAGTGCCCGTATCCGCGCGATCGCCCGCAGAAATTCCACACACGCACCGTCGATCCGGGCGAACTCCGCCGGCCGCACCGCGACCGCGCTCGAACCGACTTGCCCCGCTTCGCCGACCCCACCCGGATACACCACAGTTCCCCTCCCGTGCACTCTGTAGTCAGCTGAAAACAGCTGGTAGACCCCCTGATTCAGTCCCGAAATCTACGCCCGGCGCTCGAGCCCGACAACCCTCGAAACCGCAACTGTGGATAACTCGGGCCTGTGGACAACCCTGGCGCGGGGCTCGACCGAGCCGACAGGCGAACACCGCCCCCGAAGCCGGATATCCCCGCATGACGGTTCGATGCCGGACCGCCGTGCGATCCAGGGATCGGCGACAAGACAATTAGACTGGACAACAAGACGCTGCGAGCGTCGGCGTGCGACCCTGTGCGAACGCAGCACGGGTAGGCGTGATGTACCAGGCACGAGCGAGGAAGGTGGGGTCGATGGCGTCGAGTACCGAGGATCGACGTTTCGAGGTCCTGCGAGCGATCGTCGCGGACTACGTCGCCACCAAGGAACCGATCGGTTCCAAGTCCCTCGTGGAACGGCACCACCTCGGCGTTTCCAGCGCCACCATCCGCAACGACATGGCGGTGCTGGAGGCCGAGGGCTACATCACCCAGCCGCACACGAGCTCGGGCCGTATTCCCACCGACAAGGGCTACCGCGAGTTCGTCGACCGGATCGCCGAGGTGAAACCGCTCTCGGGCGCCGAACGCCGGGCGATCATGGAATTCCTCGAATCCGGGGTCGACCTCGACGACGTCTTGCGTCGCGGCGTGCGCCTGCTGGCCCAGCTCACCCGCCAGGTCGCTGTGGTGCAGTACCCCACCGTCTCGGCCTCGATCGTGCGCCACATCGAGGTCGTCGCGCTCAACCCTGCCCGGCTGTTACTCGTGGTGATCACCGACACCGGCCGCGTCGACCAGCGCATCGTCGACCTGGGCGCGGTGATCTCCGACGAAGACCTGGCCGCCGTGCGCGGCCTGCTCGGCGGGGCCATGGACGGCAAGCTGCTGTCGGTGGCCAGCGCGTCGGTGGCCGGTGTGCCGGAGCGCGCACCGGCCAAGATCCGCGACGTGCTGGTCCGGGTCTCGACCGTCCTGGTGGAGACGCTGGTCGAGCACCCCGAAGAACGCCTGGTCCTCGGCGGCACGGCCAATCTCACCCGCAATGTCGCCGATTTCGGCTTCCCCGGCTCCCTGCGCACTGTGCTGGAAGCCCTGGAAGAACAGGTCATCGTGCTCAAATTGCTCGCCGCGGCCCAGCAGCCGGGCCAGGTGATGGTGCAGATCGGCGAGGAGACCCAGGTCGAGCAGATGCGCGGCACCTCCGTCGTCTCCACCGGCTACGGTGCGGCGGGCGCCGTGCTGGGCGGTATGGGTGTGCTCGGCCCGACCCGCATGGACTACCCCGGCACCATGGCATCCGTCGCGACGGTCGCCCGCTACATCGGCGAGGTGCTCGCCGAAAGGTGAAGCCAGCTCGGGATCCACGACAACCGGACTGTTAAGGTCGATACTTCGGCCGGTAAAGTTGAGTGGATTCGACTAAAGGATGCGCCCGGCGCTCGGCCGGCCCACACCGACCAAGGACTAGAGAACTCACGTGGCACGGGATTACTACGGACTGCTCGGCGTCGGCAAGAACGCCACCGACCAGGAGCTCAAGCGCGCTTACCGCAAGCTGGCCCGCGAACTGCACCCCGATGTGAACCCAGACGAGGGCGCGCAGGCCCGCTTCAAGGAAGTCTCCACCGCCTACGAGGTGCTGACCGACCCCGAGAAGCGCCGGATCGTCGACCTCGGCGGTGACCCGCTCGAAAACGGCGGCGGCGGAGCAGGATTCAACGGTGCGGGCTTCGGCGGCCTCGGCGACGTCTTCGAGGCGTTCTTCGGCGGGATGAGCGGCCAGGGCGGTGGCCAGCGCAAGCCGCGCGGCCGCGTGCAGCCCGGCGCCGACTCGCTGATCCGCACCCGGCTGAGCCTGGCCGAATGCGCGGTCGGCGTCACCAAGCACCTGACCGTCGACACCGCGATCCTCTGCGATGTCTGCGTGGGCTCGGGCACCAACGGCAACTCCAAGCCGGTGCGCTGTGAGACCTGCGACGGCGCGGGCGAGGTGCAGTCGGTGCAGCGCTCGTTCCTCGGCCAGGTGCTCACCTCGCGGCCCTGCCCCACCTGCCGTGGCGCGGGCGAGACCATCCCCGACCCCTGCAACAAGTGCGGTGGCGACGGCCGCGTGCGCGCCCGTCGCGAGATCGCCGCGCCCATCCCGGCCGGTGTCGCCAGCGGCATGCGGGTTCGCCTGGCGGCGCAGGGCGAGGTGGGCCCCGGTGGCGGCCATGCCGGTGACCTCTACGTCGAGGTCGTCGAGCAGCCGCACGACACCTTCGTGCGCGACGGCGACGACCTGCACTGCACCGTCCGGGTGCCGATGGTCGACGCGATCCTCGGGACCACCGTGGTCGTCGACACCATCCTCGACGGCCCCACCGAACTCACCATCGCGGCGGGCACCCAGCCCGGCGAGGTCATCCAGCTGCGGGCGCACGGCATGCCGCGCCTGCGTTCGGGTGCGCGCGGTGACCTGCTCGCTCACCTCGACATCGTCGTACCGAACAAGCTCGACGGCAGGCAGACCGATCTGCTGCGCAAGTTCAAGGGCATGCGGGACAAGGATCGCGCCGAGGTGATGTCGACCCAGTCCGAGCACAACAGCGGTCTGTTCGCCCGGCTGCGCGCGTCGTTCAGCGGGCGCTGAGCCCGTGGCCGCCACGGTCTTCTACCTCGACGAGGTCCCCGAGCCGGGCGCTGTCGCGGTGCTGGACGGCCCCGAAGGCCGCCATGCCGCGACCGTGCGCCGGATCAAGGTCGGTGAACCGATCACCCTGTCCGATGGGCACGGTGTGCTGGCCGACTCGGAAGTCGTCGCGGCCCAGAAGGACCGGCTCGAACTGGCGGTCCGTGACCGTCGGATCGCCGCGCCGCCCACCCCGGCGGTGACCGTGGTGCAGGCGCTGCCCAAGTCGGATCGCTCCGAGCTGGCCGTCGAATTGATGACCGAGGCCGGCGCAGACCTGATCGTCCCGTGGCAGGCCGCACGCTGCGTCGCGAACTGGGAAGCCAAGGCCGCCAAGGGCATCGAGAAGTGGCGTGCGGCGGCGAAATCCGCGGCCCGCCAATCCCGTCGCGCCTACATTCCCGAGATCGCCGGCCTGCACCGCACCCGCGACCTGGTGGAACTGGTGCGAAAAGCCAAGGCGGACGGCGCGATCGTCGCGGCCCTGCACGAATCCGGCGCGGGCAGATTCACCGAACTGCCGCTGGCCGAGACGAGCGAAGTGGTGCTGATCGTCGGCCCCGAAGGCGGCCTCGACGATGCCGAGCTGGCCGCGCTCGCGGAGGCGGGAGCCGACATCGTGCTCCTCGGCCCGACCGTCCTGCGCACCTCCACCGCGGCGGCCGTCGCGCTCGGTGCGCTGGGGGCGCTGACCTCACGCTGGTGAGGCAGGAGTGGGCCGACCGGAATCGGGTATTCCGACGTGGTCGCGAACGGCATACCACGGGCACATTTTTAACCACTGTGCGGTGTCAGTGCCCGGCGGTAAACTGATCTCATCGAACACCAGGTCGAAACCGGAAGCAGGCTGTAGCCACTTTTGAAGAACTCAGGCGAGATCGGCAATCCCGTATCAGACATCGGCGCAGGCGGTAACAATGCTGGTCCCGCCGCGCGGACCGTGCGTTCCAGCATCGAGCTCGCCCCGGAGTCGGTTTTCGGTTTCCTCGGCTCGGCCGACCAGAACCTGCGGCAGCTGGAGAAACTCCTCCCCGCCGACATCCATGTCCGCGGCAACACCGTCACCATCACCGGCAAGGCGGGCGATGTGGCGCTGGCCGAGCGGGTCATCGAGCAGCTCGTGGCGCTGACCGGCCGCAACCGGGTGATCACGCCCGAGGCGGTTCGCCACACCATCTCGATGCTCACCGACGAGGGCGTGTCCGAATCGCCCGCCGAGGTGCTGAGCCTGGACATCCTGTCGCGGCGGGGCAAGATCATCCGCCCCAAGACGCTGAACCAGAAGCGCTATGTCGACGCGATCGATGACAACACCATCGTGTTCGGCATCGGCCCCGCGGGCACCGGCAAGACCTACCTGGCCATGGCCAAGGCGGTGCAGGCCCTGCAGTCCAAGCAGGTCACCCGCATCATCCTGACCAGGCCCGCGGTCGAGGCGGGCGAGCGGCTCGGCTTCCTGCCGGGCACCCTCAACGACAAGATCGACCCGTACCTGCGCCCGCTCTACGACGCCCTGCACGACATGATGGACCCCGAAGCCATTCCCAAGCTGATGGCGTCCGGTGTCATCGAGGTCGCGCCGCTGGCGTACATGCGTGGTCGCAGCCTCAACGATTCGTTCATCATTCTCGACGAGGCGCAGAACACCACGGCCGAGCAGATGAAGATGTTCCTCACCCGCCTCGGCTTCGGATCGCGGATGGTGGTCACCGGTGACATCTCGCAGGTCGACCTGCCCAACGGGCAGCGCTCGGGCCTGCGAGCGGCCGCGGAGATCCTCACCGATATCGACGACATCCACTTCTCGGAGCTCACCAGCGCCGACGTGGTCCGTCACCGGCTGGTCTCCGACATCGTCGACGCCTACGACCGCTTCGAATCCGAGACCCGCGCGGTGCCGGGCCCGCACTACCCGGGCAATCGCGCCCAGCGCAGGGCCGCAGGTCGCAGCGACCGGCGCTGACGTGCTCAGTGCCCATGTGCCGACCGGGTCGCACCCTCTGGTCAGTCCAGAATCGGGGCGGGACACGATCGAGCTGGCCCGATGCCGCTCCCGGCGGCGTCGGGCCAGCACCGTACCCTGAACAGGTGAGCATCGAGATCGCCAACGAATCGGGCATGGACGTTCCCGAAGAAGACCTGGTCAGCGTCGCACGCTTCGTGATCGGCCGGATGGACGTCCATCCTGCCGCCGAACTGTCGATGGTGCTCGTCGATCTCGACACCATGGCCGACCTGCACGTGCGCTGGATGGACCTGCCCGGCCCCACCGACGTGATGTCGTTCCCGATGGACGAGCTCGAGCCCGGCGGTCGTCCCGACAGCCCGGAGCCCGGCCCGTCCATGCTCGGTGACATCGTGCTGTGCCCTGAGTTCGCGATGGGTCAGGCGCAGAAGGCGGACCATTCGCTCGATCACGAGCTGGCCCTGCTCACCGTGCACGGCGTGCTCCACCTGCTCGGCTACGACCATGCCGAGCCGGAGGAGGAGAAGGAGATGTTCGCGTTGCAGGCCCAGCTGCTCGAGGAGTGGTACGTGAGCCTGCGCGAGGAACAGCGCCGCGCCGAGCTGGCCGAGCGTGACGACCGTCTACTCGGCAAGGCAGGTTTCACCGCACCCGGTGAAGGCCCCGCGTGACAGCACTGACCCTGATCCCGCTGGCGATCGTGTTGATCGGTATCGGCGGGGTGTTCGCGGGCGTGGACTCGGCACTGAACACGGTGTCACGGGCCAGGCTCGACGACATGGTCCGCGAGGAGCGCCCCGGCGCCGCGCGACTGCGCAAGATCGTCGACGACCGTCCGCGCTATGTGAATCTCGTTGTCCTGCTGCGTATTCTGTGCGAGATCACTGCCACGGTGCTGCTGGCGGCGGCGACGCTCGACCTGTGGAACGAGACCACGGCGCTGCTGGTCACCGCCGCGCTGATGGTCGTTGTCTCCTACGTCGTGATCGGCGTCGGCCCGCGTACTCTCGGCCGCCAGCACGCCTATTCGATCGCGTTGGCCGCCGCCGTGCCGTTGCAGATCATCGGCGCGGTGCTCAGCCCGGTCAGCCGCCTGCTGATTCTGCTCGGCAACGCGATCACCCCCGGTAAGGGATTTCGCAACGGCCCCTTCGCTTCCGAGATCGAGCTGCGCGAGGTGGTCGACATGGCCCGCGAGCGCGGCGTGGTGGCCGACGACGAACGCCGGATGATCCAGTCGGTCTTCGAACTCGGCGACACTCCGGCTCGCGCGGTGATGGTGCCGCGCACCGAGATGGTGTGGATCGAGGACGACAAGACCGCCGCCCAGGCGATGTCACTGGCGGTGCGATCGGGCCATTCCCGGATTCCGGTGATCGGCGAGAACGTCGACGATATCCGCGGCGTGGTCTACCTGAAAGACCTTGTGCCCTACGCCGATCGCGCCCGCAAGGTGTCGGTGGGCGATGTCATGCGGCCCGCGAACTTCGTCCCCGATTCCAAGCCGCTCGACGAACTGCTCGACGAGATGCAGCGGCGCCGCAATCACATGGCGCTGCTGGTCGACGAGTACGGCGGTATCGCGGGCCTGGTGACCATCGAGGACGTGCTCGAGGAGATCGTCGGTGAGATCGCCGACGAATACGACACCGACGAGACCCCGCCCGTGGAGGACCTCGGCGACGGGCGCTACCGCGTCTCGTCGCGGCTGTCGGTGGAAGACCTGGGGGAGCTGTACGGCCTCGACATCGAGGACGACGACGTGGACACGGTGGGCGGGCTGCTCGCTCACGAGCTGGGCCGCGTCCCGCTGCCCGGCTCCAAGGTGACCGTCTACGGGCTGGTGCTGCGCGGCGAGGGTGGCGCCGACGCGCGCGGGCGGATGCGGGTCAACACCGTGCTGGTGCGCCGGGCCGCGGACAAGGCCGACAAGCCTGAGAAGAAGACCGACAAGCCCCGCAAGGGCACGACCGACGAGGCAACCGCCGACACCGATCCGGTGCGCGTGCCCGACGACAACGGAGAACACCATGAGTGAACTGAACGCAGAGGACAACAAACTGCTGGTACTGGCGCGTGGCGCGCTGGGCCGCACCGGGGGTGCGAGCGGCGCCGCGGTGCGCGACACCGACGGCCGCACCTACGCCGCGGGCGAGGTCGGGCTGACCGCGCTGCGCTTGACCGCGCTGCAGGCCGCCGTGGCCGCCGCGATCTCGAGCGGTGCCGAGGGCTTCGAGGCGGCGGTCGTCGTCGGGGGTGACGCCGAGGACGCGGGCATCGACGCCGTGCGCGAGGTCTCGCCGTCGGCTGCGGTCATCCGCACCGATCGCACCGGCGCCGTGCTGAGCGAGGTGCACGGTGGCTGAGTCCGGCAAGGAATTCCGTTCCGGCTTCGTCTGTTTCGTCGGCCGCCCCAACACCGGCAAGTCGACGCTCACCAACGCACTGGTCGGCACCAAGATCGCGATCACCTCCTCGCGCCCGCAGACCACCCGCCACACCATCCGCGGCATCGTGCACCGCGAGAACGCCCAGCTGATCCTGGTCGACACCCCCGGCCTGCACCGTCCGCGCACCCTGCTCGGCCAGCGTCTCAATGATCTGGTCCGCGATACCTATTCCGAGGTCGACCTGATCGCGTTGTGCATCCCGGCCGACGAGAAGATCGGCCCCGGTGACCGCTGGATCGTCGAGCAGATCAGGATGATGGCGCCCAAGACCAAGATCCTCGGCGTGGTCACCAAGATCGACAAGGTGGGTCGCGACGAGATCGCCCACCAGCTGATGGCGCTGTCGAAGCTGCTCGGCCCCGAAGCCGAGGTCGTTCCGGTCTCGGCCGTGAAGGGCGAGCAGGTCGAGGTGCTCGTCGACGTGATCGCCTCGCAGATGCAAGAGGGCCCGGCGTTCTATCCCGACGGTGAGATCACCGACGAGCCGGAGGAAACCCTCATGGCCGAGCTGATCCGCGAGGCCGCCCTGGAAGGCGTGCGCGACGAACTGCCGCACTCGCTGGCCGTGGTGATCGAGGACATCGAGCCGTACGAGGCGAACGAGGACATGCTCGAAGTGCATGCCCTGCTGTACGTCGAACGGCCGAGTCAGAAGGCGATCATCATCGGTAAGAACGGCGCCCGCCTCAAGGAGGTCGGCACCAATGCCCGCAAGCAGATCGAGCACATTCTGGGCACCCGCATCTACCTGAACCTGCACGTGAAGGTCGCCAAGGATTGGCAGCGCGATCCGAAACAGCTGGGGAAGCTGGGCTTTTGACCGTTTGACTGTCGGCGGTTCGGGGTATCGTTCGGCGAACACGCCGGTTCGTTCGGCGTGCTTCGCTGATCGTCCGGGGAGGCCGTGGAAGTGCCCGATGCCAATGATGTCGGCAAGCTGCTGGAGCTGCTGCGGGCGCTCGAGATTCCCGATGCCCGCCCGCGCGTGCTGCGCACATTGGTCCACGGGCGGCGCGCGCTGCCCCGCCCGATCATCGAAGTCGTCGGCGTTGCCGGGCACACCGCGCTGGTCGGCGAAATCTACAGTTGGCTCAGCGAATCCGGGGGCAGGCGGGCGACTCCGCGCGTCAAGATCGACCTGCACGCGCCCGACCTGCCGCGCACGCTGCTCACCCCAGACCTCAACGCGATCGACGCGGGTCCGCACGCCAATGATCAGGAGATCCCCGGCCACTGCCTGCCGATCGTCCAGCAGCTGGTGGCGGGTTTCGCCGCCGACGACACCGCGATGGGCGCGATCAAGTTCCCGCGCTACCGCACCGCCGACTGGCTGACCCGGCAGCGGGTGACCTCCGACGAATCCGAGGCACCCGACGAGCTGCGTCGCAGACTGCCCAAACTGTTGCGTAGCGGTTCGCCGACGAGCCGTTCCGACACCGCCGAAGGTGTTGCGGGCGACACGATTTCGCGTGTGGTCTTCGGTGTGCTGGCGCTGTGGCCGGTGCTGCGGTTGTGGCTGTGGGTGTCGGGGCGCATTCCCGGTATGTCGAAGGTGACGCGGTGGTTTCTGCACCAGCGCTACCTGGCGCCTGAATTGTCGGGCAGTTTCCTCGGTTTCGCGTCCCGGCTCACCGCGTCACATCGGGTCGACGAGAACGAGGAGCAGGTTGCCAAGCTCCTCGTACACGCGTTTCTCGAGGACCTGCGCGACGCTTACCGGCGCCGCATCTGGCGCCCGTCGAGCTGGCGGCGCACCGCCTATCCGGTGGCGTTGCTCGGTGGTCTGGCCGAGGGCAGCGACGGCGCGCGCATCCTCACCTGGATCAACGAAATCCGGAACGAGACCGGTCTTTTCGATCCGCTGGTCGTGGTGGCGCTGCGCGACGAAGGGCCGAGCCGTGAGGTCGGCGAGCTCTCGCACATCAGCGACCTCCGGCCGCTGCGCACCCTGGAAAGCCTCGCCGACGCGCCGACCCCGCAGCCGCCCGATCCGCTGCAGGAGTGGGTGCGCGAGATCGACAACCGGCGCACCCATCGTCAGGCCGACGCCTGGTTCCTCCCGTTGCGCGCGATCCTGCCGCCCGACACGACCCCGCGCGTCGGCGATGCCCGATTCCGCGGTCTGGCACTGCCGCCCGCGCCGCCACTCGCCGCGCGCAGCTGGTTCGTCGGTCTGTGCGTGCTGATCCCGATCGTGCTGGCCGTGGCCGCGACGCTGGTCTACTTCCCACCGCTGCGCGGCGCCGAATGTTCGCACTGGCCGTGGACCGACGGTGTCTCGGTGAGTTTGCGCGACGGTGAATGCGTCGGCTACAGCGACAACCCCCGCCAGACCTTCGCCGATGACCCCGAGCTGTCGGCGATGCAGCGAGAAGTGTTCCGGCTCAATGTGGCCGCGGCCGACGCGCGCGAGAACAATCCGAACAGACCTCTGATCTCGCTGGTGTACTTCGCCGGCCTCAGCTACGTCGACACCAATGTGCGCTACCCGCACGCCCAGGTCGAGGAGCTGGCCGGACTGGCGGTGCAGCAGCGTCGCGCGTTGCTGGCCTCCGATGAATCGGAACCGTTGCTGCGCATCATCATCGCCAACGGCGGCTCCGATATGCGCCAGGCCGGGTGGGTGGTCGACAATCCGCTGCGCGAGCTCGTGGCCGACGACCCCAGCGTGCTCGGCGTGGTGGGAATCGATCGCAGCAACGACGAGACCCGCAAGGCCATCACGCGTCTCGGTGAACTCGGTGTGCCCGCGGTGGCCACGACCCTGTCCGCCGATGGTCTGGAGCAGGCATCGCCGCTGTATTTCCAAGCGGCACCGAGCAATACCGTCCAGGCACGTCTGGTCGCCGACTATGTGCAGGGCGCCCGTGACCTCAACGGCACACCCCGCTACGACAAGGTGGCGATCTATCACCCCGAGGCCGCCGGTGATCTGTACGTGACCACCCTGGTCGAGGATCTGCAGAAGGAGCTCGCCAAACGCGGTGTGGCGCAACAGAGCATGAGCTGGCGCGAACAGCAGCAGCTCTACCGCTTTCCCGCACCGTGCGAGACCGCCGGATTCGACCGCCGCACCCTGCTGTTCTTCGCCGGCCGCAACGACGACTTCCCGACCTTCGCCAAATCGGTGAGTCGCGGCTGCCTCAGTGGCGCGGGCCCGGCGATTCTCGGCAACGACGCGGTGACCAGGCTGATCACCGATCCGAAAGCCACCGCCGCGCTCCCGGCCAACCTCACCGTGCGCTACGTGTCCAAGGCATCGCCGGTCATGCTGGGCGGCGCCGATTGCGTCAGCGGCATCGGCAAGCTCGGCGACCAGCCGGTGCCGTTCGAACACGAGCAGCTGTGTACCGAACTGGCGGGGTTGATCGGAGACCTTCGTGGCTATCCCGATCTCACCGACTACCGGCCCACCTGGGCGGGTGACCGTACCGGTCTGGCCTTCGACGTGAGCGGCCTGTTCGTTCAGGCGGTGCGCAACAGCCGTGGCGTACTGGCCGACCTCCCGCCGAACCGAACCGCCATCGCGGTCCAGTTGCGCGAGTCCGACTATCGCGGCGTCACCGGCACTCTCGGCTTCTCGACCAGCCGCGTCGCCGACGGCTCGTCGATCGCCGTCCTGGTCACCACCGCGGTCGGCGGCGCGGGACCACAGCGCTGCCTGATGATGTTTCCCCGGCAGACCGGCCAGGACGGCTGTCCGTCGGGTACGAAGAGCGACCTCGAAGGGTGGACGGAACCGGGCCGATAGGAACTGTCACCACCACTGGGCGGGGCGGTGCCGTTCCCAGTGCAGGTCCGATTCCAGCTGGGCCGCCAGCGAGATCAGCAGTGGTTCGCTGCCGGCGGTGCCCATCAGTTGCGCACCGATCGGCAGTCCGGCGTCGGTGAATCCGGCAGGCACGTTCACGCTCGGCCAGCCGAGTACGTTCCACGGCCAGGTGTACGGGCACGCGGCGGTGATCAGATTGTTCGTCGCACCGAAGCCGATGCCATCGATCTCTTCCACCTGTGGGGGAGGGGTCGCGGTGGTCGGCGCCAGCACCAAGTCGTAGTCGTCGAAGAACGAGCCGATACGCTTGTGCAGCAAGGGTTCCGCGAGCCGCGCGGCGGTGAGTGCGGGTCCGCTGAGCACGCGGCCGATGCGCGAATTGGTGGTGGTCCTCGGGTCGACGACCGCGCCCGGCATATCCCGGTGGACCCGGCTGATCCCCGCCAGCGAGCGCGGCAGGAAGGACGCGCCGATCATCAACCCGTAGTGCAGGTCTGTCACCGTGACGGTATGGCCGAGCGTGCGCAGGGTGGCGGCCAGTGCGTGCACGGCGGCCGCGATCTGCGGATCGAGCGCGGCTTTGGTCGCGGTGTACGGAATGCTCAGGGAGAGCGCGATTCTGAGCGTGCCCGGATCGCGCCCGACGGCCGCGCTCGCCTCGATGGGCGCGGGCTTGTGCCGGTCACCGTCGTGCGGTCCGGCGGCGATGTCGAGCAGCAGCGCCGCGTCCCGCACAGTGCGCGCGAGCGGTCCGTTGACGGTGAGCCCGTTGAACGCCTCCGCCAGCGGCCAGGTGGAGATGCGCCCCCGCTGCGGCTTGATCCCGATCAGGTTGGTCCACGAGGCCGGGATACGCACCGACCCCGCGCCGTCGGAACCCAGCGCGGCGGGGACCAATCCGGCCGCGACCGCCGCCGCGGACCCACCCGACGACCCACCCGGCGTGCGCGTGCGATCCCACGGATTGCGGGTGTGGCCGAACGCGTCACCACTGGTGAAAGGCAGCTGTCCCAGCTCGCAGGTATTGGTCTTGCCGACGATCACCGCACCCGCCGCGCGCAACCGGCGCACCGATTCGGCATCCGCGGATTTCGGCGTGAACTCCCCACCACACCCGAACGCGGTGACCTCGCCGCTGATGTCGGTGTCGTCCTTGACCGCGATCGGCACACCCAGCAGCGGCAGCCGCACACCCGTCGCCAACCGCGCGTCCGCCTCGGCCGCCTCCCGCAGCGCGGCGTCGCGACGGACGACCCGGAACGCGTTGAGCGTCGGCTGCGACGCCTCGATCCGGTCGAGCGCGTCGGCGACGGCGACGACCGAGGAAATACTGCCGTCGGCCACGGCCGAGGACAGCTCGGTGAGGCCGAGATCGGCCGAGGAATTCGGCGCGAGGTGGTCGGGCGCGGACATGTGAGCTCCGTCTCTGCAGGTGCGTGGCTCGACCGTAACGCGAACCTGGTCACCCGTCCACATCCCCTAGGGTGGGTATAGACATACATACGGGATGTATGTAACAGTGGACGTGCCCAGCATTCGACCAGGGGAGGACCCCATGGGAATCAGCTCAGCACTCGGCCCGGCACGCGAGATCGCCCTGTCGTCCGGCCGCATCCGCTACCACGACACCGGCTCCGGATCGCCGGTCGTCTTCGTCCACGGATTGCTCGTCAACGCCGATATCTGGCGCGGGATCGTGCCCGGTCTCGCGGCCGCCGGCCACCGCTGCCTCACGCCCGACTGGCCGCTCGGATCCCACACCATCCCGATGCCCGACGCCGACCTCAGCCCCACCGGCATCGCGGACCTGATCGCCGAGTTCCTCGACGCGCTCGACCTCACCGACGTCACGATCGTCGCCAACGACACCGGTGGTGCGCTCACCCAGATCCTGATGACCCGCCGACCGGAACGGATCGGCCGCGTCGTCCTGGCCGCCGTCGACTGCTACGAAGTGTTCCCGCCGCAGCCTTTCGCGGGCTTGCTGAAGGTGGCGAAGATTCCCGGCATGATCCGCCCGCTGCTGGCGCCGATGCGCTTCGGGTTCATGCAGCGCCTGCCACTCGGATTCGGGCTGGTCACCAAACATGAACTGCCGCAAGAGATCGCGCAGTCCTATTTGGGGTCTGCCCGGCGCGACGCCGCCATCCGCGACGACCTGCGCCGCTTCGCCGCCGGTGTCGACAAGCGATGCACCGTGGCCGCCGCCGAACACTTCGGCACGGTCGATGTCCCGGTGCTGGTGGTCTGGTCGACCGAGGACAAACTGTTCCCGATGGCGCTGGCCGAACGGCTGGTCGCCGATCTACCGCGGGCGAGCCTGCGCACCCTCGACAATTCCTACACTTTCATCCCCGAGGACCGGCCGGAGTTGCTCACCGAACTGATCGTGGAGTTCACTCGGCTGCATGCAGCGCCGTAGTCAGGAGGATCGCTCCCGCGTCACCCGAGCCGCGCTCGAGCAGGCAGGCCGTCGCCTGTTCGCCGAGCGCGGCTTCGCCGGTACATCGGCCGAGCAGTTGGTGGCCGCAGCCGGTGTCACCCGTGGCGCTCTGCACCATCACTACGGCGACAAACGCGGACTGTTCCTCGCGGTTCTCGAACAGGTCGAGACCGAGGCCACCGAGGAGATCGCGAGCGCCGTCGCCGCAGTCGACCGTGCCGACATCATCGGCGGCATGACCGCGGGTCTGGCGCGTTTTCTCGACATCTGCGCCCGCCCGGAAATGCTGCGCATCGTGTTGATGGACGCCCCGACCGTCCTCGGCTGGCCCGCTTTCCGCGAATTCGAAGCTCGCCACGGACTCGGCCTCATCACCGACGAACTGCAACGTGCCACCGACGCGGGCCTGATCCCGGTCGCCCCCGTTCCGGTACTCGCGCAACTACTGCTCAGCGCCATCACCGAAGCCTCGCTCATCGTCGCCCACGCCGATGACCCCGACCGTGCTCGCATCGACACCCAGCAATCGCTGCTGCTACTCATCGCCGGTCTGCTCCAGTCCTGATCCGTGTCCGTGACCGCGGTGTCGGGCGCACATGCAAGACTGGGCGCGTGCGGTTGTATCGGGATGAGGCGGTAGTGGTTCGCCAGCACAAGCTGGGCGAGGCCGATCGCATCGTCACGCTCCTGACCAGGCAACACGGGCTCGTCCGGGCGGTGGCGAAGGGGGTGCGGCGCACCAAATCGAAGTTCGGGGCGCGGCTCGAGCCGTTCTCCTATATCGATGTGCAGTTGCACCCCGGGCGCACGCTCGACATCGTCACCCAGGTCATCACCGTGGAGGCGTTCGCCGCCGACATCATCGACGACTACGGCCGCTACACCACCGCGTGCGCGATCCTCGAAACCGCCGAGCGTCTCGCGGGCGAAGAACGCGCACCCGCCCCGAAACTGCACGTACTCACCGCGGGTGCCCTGCGCGCGATCGCCGCCAAACAGCGCCCCCACGAACTGATCTTGGACGCATACCTGTTGCGCGCCATGGGTTTCGCCGGGTGGGCGCCCGCGCTGGACGAATGTGCCCGCTGCGCGACCCCCGGCCCGCACCGCGCTTTCCATGTGGCCGCGGGCGGTGCGGTCTGTGTGCACTGCCGTCCGCCGGGCGCGAGCACGCCCATCACCGGGGTGCTCGATCTGCTCGTCGCCCTGTTGAAGGGGGAGTGGGCCTACATCGACAGCGTTCCCGACAACGTCCGCCGCCAGGCCAGTGGTCTCGTCGCCGCCCACCTGCAGTGGCATCTGGAGCGCCAGCTGCGCACGCTCCCGCTGATCGAGCGATCCCGCATCGATCCCGCGGACCGGCCAGACGCCGCTGTCGTCGGCCGGGTCGGCTGAGCAAACGGCGCGAAGCCGGAGCCCGTGCAGCTCGTACCCGGCGATCAGGCAGGATGGACGCCGTGATCCTGCGTCGTGACTCCTCTCCCGCGAGCAAGGACGGCACCCGCACCGTGCGGCCGCCGTCCCAGCATCCCTCCGGCGCGCGTCCGCCCGCGATCCCGCCCGAGCTCGTCCCCAACCACGTCGCGCTGGTGATGGACGGCAACGGGCGCTGGGCCCAGGAGCGTGGCCTGCCACGTACCGCCGGACACGAACGCGGCGAGGCCGTGCTGATGGACTCCGTCGAAGGTTGCATCGAGATCGGCGTGAAGTGGCTCTCGGCCTACGCCTTCTCCACCGAGAACTGGCGACGCAGCCCCGACGAAGTGCGCTTCCTGATGGGCTTCAACCGCGACGTGATCCGCCGCCGCCGCGACGAGATGCACGAGATGGGCGTGCGGGTGCGCTGGGCCGGGCGCCGGCCCCGCCTGTGGCGCAGCGTGATCAAGGAACTCGAGGTGGCCGAAGAGCTCACCAAGGACAACGACGTGATGACGCTGACCATGTGCGTCAACTACGGTGGCCGTGCCGAAATCGCCGACGCCGCAAGGGAAATCGCGCGCCGGGTGGCCGCGGGTGAGATCGACCCGGAGAAGGTCGACGAGGCCACCGTCGCGAAGTATCTCGACGAACCCGATATGCCCGATGTCGACCTGTTCCTTCGCCCCTCCGGCGAGTTCCGCAGCTCGAACTTCTTGATCTGGCAGGCGGCCTACGCCGAATTCGTTTACCAGGACACGCTTTTCCCCGACTTCGACCGGCGTAACCTGTGGGACGCGTGCCTGGAATACGCCAAGCGCGATCGCCGCTTCGGTGGCGCCAAATGAGTGACGACGGAGCCGAGATGGATACCACGGTCTCACCCGAAATCGACCTGCAGGCGCGCACCGGCGCCTGCCTGCAGATGCAGGACGTCGATGTCCGGGTGGACTCGGACGGGTCGCTGGGCTTCGAATACGACGGCGCCCTGTGCTCGATCCGCGCCGTCACCCTCGCGCCCGGCCTCACCGTGCTGTCGCTGACCAGCGTGCTGGCGTGGGATCGCCCGCTCAAGACGGCGCTGCACAAGCGCGTCGCCGAACGCAACAACGAGATCCAGTTCGGTTCGGTCACGCTGATCGCCCGTGGTCAGCTGGGCGACGTCATTCTGCGCTACACCTTCCCCGCCGAAGGCCTGGACGACGGAGCCCTCACCACCATGCTGCTGCTCGCGCTGTCCGGTGCGAGCCGAGCCCGGCAGGGGTTGCTCGCGCCGTAATCCGTGACACCTGTCATGGGCGAATGGTGACAGTCGGCTCAGGTTTCGCGGCCTCGTCCGCGCGAATCTTGAACCATGCCTTCACCACGAACGACCCGCGCGGCCATCGAGCTGCGCGACCTGCGTAAATCCTTTCCCGGAACCACGGGTCCGGTCCGCGCCGTCGACGGTCTCGACCTGACCGTGGCGCCGGGAGAGATCGTCGCCTTCCTCGGCCCCAACGGCGCGGGTAAGTCGACCACGATCGACCTGCTCCTCGGCCTGACCGCTCCCGATTCGGGCACGGTCGCGGTCTTCGGCGAAGCGCCGGAGGATGCCGTGCGGGCCGGTCGGGTGGCCGCGGTGCTGCAGTCGGGTGGGCTGCTGCCCGACCTCACCGTCGGCGAAACCGTTCGCTTGGTCGCCGCCCTGCACGCCCGGCCGCGGCCGGCGCCGGAAGTCCTCGAGCGGGCAGGCATCGCCGATATCGCCGACCGCCTCGTCGGAAAGTGCTCGGGTGGCCAGCAGCAGCGGCTGCGGTTCGCGCTGGCACTGCTGCCCGACCCGGACCTGATCGTGCTGGACGAACCCACCACCGGCATGGACGTGTCGGGCAGGCGCGATTTCTGGGCGGCCATGCGCGAGGACGCGGTGAGTGGCCGCACCGTGCTGTTCGCCACCCACTACCTCGACGAAGCCGATGCCTACGCCGACCGGATCGTGCTGGTGCGTGCCGGTCGTATCGTCGCCGACGGCAGCGCCGCCCAGATCAAGAACCTGACCGTCGGCCGGACCGTGGCGGCCACCCTGCCCGGCGCCGACCCGGCCCACCTGTCCGCGCTGCCCGGCGTCGAGCAGGTGGAGCTGCGCGGCGATCGAATCCTGGTGCAGGCCAGGGACTCCGATGACATCGCCCGTTATCTGCTCACCCACACCGCGGCCCACGACATCGAAATCACCACCCACAACCTGGAATCGGCGTTCCTCGCGCTGACCTCCGCACCCGAAGGCGAGCGCTGACATGATCGAGACAACCCGCACCGCGACAAAACCGGCGCGCACACCTCGCCTCGGCGGCTTCAGCGCGGCCTTCCTCTCGCTCGAACTGCGCCGCATGCTCCGCAACCGGCGCACCCTGATCTTCACCCTGATCATGCCGCCGGTGTTCTTCGTGATCTTCGGTCTACAGGGTGGAAACCGGGACGAGTCCTTCGGTTCGGGCAACATCACCGGCTACATCATGGTGTCGATGGCGCTCTACGGGGCCCTGCTCGCGACTACCAGCGGCGGCGCGATGGTAGCGGTCGAACGTGCCCACGGCTGGACCCGCCAGCTACGGCTGACACCGCTGCGGCCGGTGGCCTACGTGGCGACGAAGGTCGCGGTCGCGATGTCGCTGGGGCTGGTGGCGGTGGCGACGGTGTTCGTCGTCGGCGCGTTCTGCGGTGCCGCTCTGACACCGGTGGCCTGGGTGGCCTGCTTCCTGCTCGCCTGGATCTGCTCGCTGGTGTTCGCGGCCTTCGGTCTGCTCATGGGCTACCTGTTGCCCTCGGAGAACGTCATGCAACTGCTCGGCCCGGGACTGGCGATGCTGTCGTTCGCGGGCGGGCTGTTCTTCCCGATCCACGGGTGGTTCGCCGCTGTGTCGAAGGTATTGCCGACCTACGGGGTCGCCACCCTGGTGCGTACCCCGTTCGGTGATACCGGTGCGGGCACCATCGCGCTGGCCGTGGTGAATGTCGTCGCGTGGACCGCGGTGTTCGTGGTGGGCGCGGCCGCGCTGTTCCGCCGGGACACCGCCCGTTGAACGAACGATCACGCGGGCCGATTCGTGGGTACCGTCGGTACTCGCCGGGTCGGCCCGCGTGGCTGCGCAAGTGCTGTGAGAAGGGAATGCTCGTGAGTTCGGGTGACTTCGTCGACCGGGTGTTCGGCACCGGGGCGACCGATACCAGCGGCATGCGCCGCGGGTGGTTCGGTGCCGCGCTCGCGGCGGGATGGTTGCTGTACCTGGTACCGCAGATCCACGACAGCTGGGTCGAGCACGGCACGGTGCGGGCGGTCGGTGCGACGGTAGCCGTGCTGGCGTTCGGCGGGCTGATCGTGACGGCGTTCGTCGTCTTCCGCCGGCTCGACTGGGACGAGCAGGACGATCCGCGGTCTGTCGATCCGCGGATCTGGCCGCTGCTCGTAGGCATGGCCGCGTTGTCAGTGGTGATGATGGCGCTGCTCGGCGCGGCCGCGCTCCCGACCGTGCTCTACATCGCCGCGGTCGCGATATTCTCGCTGCCCACCCGGCTCTCGTTGGTCGTGGTGGTGGCGGTATCGGCGACGATGGTGGCGATGCCCGTGTTCGCGCCGGGCCGGTGGCTCGGTGGCACGGCGCTGGTGCTCGCGGTGATTCCGCCGGTGATCTGGCTCGCCAGGGAGATCGGCCTGCGCGGCAGGCGACTACAGGCGATTACCCGCAGTCAGCGCGCCGACCTGGCGATCGAGGCCGAGCGCAATCGGGTCGCCCGCGATGTGCACGACATCCTCGGCCATTCCCTCACGGTGATCACCATCAAAACCGAACTCGCGCAACGCCTTATCGATGTCGACGTGGCGCGCGCCAAGACCGAACTCGCCGATGTGGAACGCTTGGCCCGCGAGGCGCTCGCCGGGGTGCGCGACACCGTGGGTGGTCTGCGTGAGGTGAGTTTGCGCCGAGAACTCGCCACCGCGCACACCGCGCTGACCGCGGCCGAGATCGTTGCTGTACTGCCCGATTCGACGATGGTGGACACTCGGCACAGTGAGCTGTTCGGCTGGGTGCTGCGCGAGGCGGTGACCAACGTCGTGCGTCACAGTGCGGCCGAACACTGCACCGTGGTCGTCACCGAGAACAGCATCGAGATCACCGACGACGGCCGTGGCTGCGACGTCACCGCATCGTCCGGCTCGGGTTTGCGCGGGCTGGCCGAGCGACTGCGCGCGGCCGGTGGCACGCTGACCATGTCCACGCCGACGGGCGGTGGCGTCGGCCTGCTGGCGACGGTTCCCGCGGAAGGGAGTGTCCGATGATCCGGCTGCTGCTCGCCGACGACCAGGCACTGGTGCGCGGCGCGCTGGTCGCCCTGCTCGGTCTGGAATCCGACCTCGAGGTGGTCGCCGAAGTCGGCCGTGGCGACGAAGTCCTGGCCGCGGTGACCCGCACCAGCCCCGACGTGGCACTGCTCGACATCGACATGCCCGGCCTGGACGGCATCGAGGTCGCCGCCCGCCTGCACGCCGCACACCCGCGCGTGCGGATCCTCATGGTCACCACGTTCGGTCGACCCGGCTACCTACGCCGCGCCATCGATGCGGGCGCGAGTGGGTTCGTCGTGAAGGACACTCCCGCACGGGAATTGGCCGACGCGGTCCGCCGGGTACATCTGGGACTACGCGTCGTCGACCCGGCGCTGGCGACCGAGACCCTCACTGCCGGAACGTCTCCGCTCACGGCCAGGGAACGTCAAGTGCTCGCCGCGGCCGCCGACGGTTCGGCGGCCGGGGCCATCGCCGAGCGCTTACACCTCTCGGAAGGGACTGTGCGCAACCATCTTTCGGCCGCGATCGGCAAGACCGGCACCCGCAACCGCGCGGAGGCGATCCTGGCGGCGCAGCGTCAGGGCTGGTTGTAGCTCAGCGCTCGGGCTTCCAGGTGATCTTGCCGCCCGTGAAATCCTGGGCCTTGCCGCCCTGGTAGTCGTATTCGTCGCTGGTGGGGTAGCCGTAGCGGCCGTTTTCGCCGCCCGCGCGGATCCAGTCGGCCTGGATGCTGCCCCACACCGCGTGCGCGCCGGTCTTCGACGTCCAGTAGATGGCGCCGGTCGGGAACATGGTGAACTGTCCGTCGCCCTTGCCCGCCGCGGACACGTCGGTGAGCGGGAAGCCCAGCGGGCTCGATTCCCAGCCCAACGCCGCCCACTTGTCGCGGATCGGACCGCTGATCTGGTGTGCGCCGGTGCCGACGGACCAGTAGATCGAGCCTTTCTGGAAGTGGTTGTACCGGCCGCTGCCCGACGGGGTGGACTGCTCGCGGGTGGTCGGGTAGCCGAGCTTGCCCGACTCGTTGCCCGTCTCGGCGAACTTGTCCCGGATCTGACCCGCGACGGTGTTGGCGTTGGTGTCGGGATGCCAGTAGATGGCCGCGTTGTTGGCGAAGGTCTGATACTTGCCGCCGGCCGCCGCGTCGGCTTCCGGGGAGGTGGGCTCGCCCAGCGCCGGGCCGCCCGCCTGGTCGTATTCGGTCTCGATCGCGCCGCCCACCTCGAATCCGCCGATCATCCTGGCCTGCGCGGTACCTGCCATCGCCGCGGGCAGCGCGGCCACAACGGTCACGGCTGCCAGTGCGGTCAAGCCGCGTGATCGAAGGGTTCGACGGTGCAAAGTCACAGGAAACTCCCTGGTCGGATCGGTATTCAACGATGTCCGGCGCTCGGGACCCCCTCCGGTGCCGCACCCGAACCTACCCGTTCGGCGACGGTGGCAACAGTGGCCTTGCTCACCTGGGATGGTGCGGAGGTCCCGGCAGCATGACCTCGAGACCGCGGGCGAAATCCTCCGGGGCGACGTCGGCGAGCAGGAGGTGTTGCAGGATGAAGCCGGGCAGCAGCCCGATGAGCGTTTTGGCGATCGCGTCGGAATCGGTGCCCGGCGGCAGCCAGCCGGACTCGCACAACCGGTCCGCGTACTCGAACCACAGCGCGCGCATGGACGCGATGGCCGCGCGTACCGGGACGGCCGCCTCGTCCGAGACCAGCGCGAGCGCCCACGCCTGTGGGGCGAGTCGCAGCGGTCCCTCGGGCCCACTGCGTTTAACGATCTCGGTGGTCAGCAGTCGGATGACCTCCGCCGGGGGAGGCGGGGTCTCGGTGCGGATGATCTCGGCGAGCCGCTCGCGCAGCGGCCCCATCGTGCGGTTCACGAGCGCGGCGATGATCTCGTTCTTGCTGGTGAAGTACCGGTAGACCGCACCCGCCGACATCTGCGATTCGGCGAATACGTCCTGCATCGAGGTCTCGTGGAAGCCCTTCCTGGCGAAGCACAGCTGCGCGGCGTCGAGGATCTGCTGCCTGCGGCGTTCCAGGTGTTCTTCGCTGACTCTGGGCATGAGTCAAAAGTAAAACGAATGTCCGTTCTTGACAAGCGAGGTGGGCGGTGTCACGGTAGGAACATCAAAAAGAACGAACATTCGCTTTTAAGGGGAGAAACCGCATGACGATCACCCGCCGAGCAGTAGCTCTCGGCCTCGCGGCCACCGCGATCCAGGCCCTGATGCTCATCGCCTTCGCCTGGCCCGCCGTCAATATCGGCCCGCGTGATCTGCCGGTCGCCGTCGCGGGTCCCGCCTCAGCCCAGGTCGCCCAGCAACTGCGGCAGCGCGATCCCGAGGCCTTCGAGATCACCACCGTCACCGACGCGCAGCAGGCGCGAAACGCGATGGCCGACAACGAGATCTACGGCGCCATCATCACCGGCAACGGCGCACCGCAGGTCCTGGTCGCCTCCGCCGCCTCGCCCGCCGTCGCCCAACAGCTCACCGCCGTCGCGCAGCAACTCAGCGGTATCCCCGTCGCTCCCGTCGAGGACGTGATCGCCATCGATTCCGACGATCAGCGCGGCGCGGGCTTCGGCTCGATGGTCCTGCCGCTGGTCATGTCCGGCATGGCCGCGGGCATCCTGCTCACCCTGCTGGTCCCCGCCTTCGGGTCCCGGCTCGCCGGACTGGCCGCCTTCGGTATCGCGGGCGGGCTCCTGAGCACCCTGATCTTCCACACCTGGCTCTCGATCCTGCCCGGCTCCTATCTCGAACTGGCCGCCATCGCGGGCTTGGCCTCCTTTACCGTCGCCGCCGTCATCGTCGGCCTGGCCGCCGCCATCGGGCGCCCTGGCATCGGACTGGGCGCCCTCACCATGCTGCTGGTCGGCAACCCGTTCTCCGCCGCCACCTCGGCCCCCGAACTCCTGCCCCAGCCCTGGGGCACCATCGGCCAGTTGCTCCCCCCGGGCGCCGCTGCCTCCCTGCTCCGCTCGGTCGCCTACTTCGACGGTGCCGGCGCCCTCGCCCCCCTCGCCGTCCTACTCGCCTGGGCCGCAGGCGGAGTCGCCCTGCTCGGCCTCGGCGCCCTCCGCTCCCGCCAGCTGACCACGCCTACCGCATCTCCCGAACCGGTGGCGGTACCCGCCTGACCCTCCCGCGAAAACGCTCCGCACGACCAACTCTCGTGCGGAGCGTTTTGGCTCTGATGTCGAGCGGAGCTTGTGACTGCGGAGATTCGGCAGCTACTCCTTGTTCAGCTCGGCGATTTCCGTCAGTTCGTAGGATGTGCTTCGGCCGCTCGAGTCGGAGCGTCGCAAGGCGCCGAGCTCGATGAGTTCGTTGATGTCGCGGAGGGCGGAGGCCTGGGACGTATTGGTGATGATCGCCCATTTGCGGGTTGTCAGGTTGCCGTTGAAACCGTCCAGGATTCGGTGGAGCATTTCGATCTGACGGGGGTTCATCGCCGTGGTGTGCCACGTGCGCCAGAAGCGGGCTTTCGCGAGCGCTGCGTCGATGGTTCGGTCGGCGTTGTTGATGGACTGGAGTAGCGCATCGAGGAACCAGAGCAGCCAGGCTGTGACATCGAGGTCGCCGCGTTGGGTGCTTTCGAGGATCGCGTAGTAGTTTTTGCGGTCGCGCTGGATCTGGGCGGACAGGCTGTAGAACCGGCGAGGGCTGTGTTCGGAACGAGCCAAGGCGAGATCGCCTATCGCGCGTGCGATTCTGCCGTTTCCGTCATCGAAGGGATGAATTGTCACGAACCATAGGTGTGCCAGGCCGGCCTTCAGCACCGCGGGTTCGGGGGTTTCCGCGTCGAGCCACATCAGGAAGCGGTACATGTCGTCATCGAGGCGCGAGGCGGGTGGGGCCTCGAAGTGGACTCGCTGCCGACCGTATGGTCCCGAGATCACCTCCATCGGTCCGGTCTCATCGGTTCGCCAGCCGCCCACCCGGATTCGTGAGATGCCGGAGTAGCCCGTGGGAAAGAGTCCGGCGTGCCAGCCGAACAGACGCTCCGCAGTCACCGGTTGGTCGTGATGGCGGGTGGCGTCGAAGACCATATCGACGACACCGTCGACCCGGCGGTCGGTGGGTGTTGTCGCGCCGATATCGACACCGAGCCTGCGAGCGATGGACGACCGGACCGACGCCGCATCGAGTAACTCGCCTTCGATGGCGCTCGACTGCACGACGTCAGTGGTAAGCGCTTCCAACCCCGCGCGTTCCTGTGTGGCGTCGTCGGCGTGGGTGAGTCGACCGTGCAGGCGCCCCTGTGCGAGCGCGACCTCTGCCGTCGGTTTGGCGAGCAGAACGGCGTCGTAGGTGAAGCGAGGCCAGTTCGTCGCCTCCCAGATGTACCCACGGTTCGTCATGCAGCGATATTACCGCCTATTCGCTGCATAATTTGAAGCGAATAGGCGGGTAATCGCTGCATCGTGCACTGTGCGGTTACCCGGTGCGGTAGTCGTCGGTGCCGAATTCTTGGTGGTAGCGCTGGGCTCGGGTGAGCATGCGGTAGATGCCGGCGATCATGCGGTCGGTGGGCAGGGGCTCGGCGACGATGGGGTCGCCGGTTTTCACGTAGTAGCGGCCGTCGGGGTAGTCCATCCACCAGAAGGTGCGGGCGGGGGTGGGGCGCGAGTCGAGGGCGGGGCCGGAGAGGGCCGAGATCTCGCCGAAGGCTCGGCGGGGGCGGTGGAACATGCGGTTGAGCTGGTCGGCCGAGCTGAGGCGGCCCGCGCGGTATTCGAAGTGGTCTTCTTCGGCGGACAGCTGGTCTCGGCGGACCTCGACCGGCGCTTTCTTGCCCGGCTTCGTGCGGGGGAGGGCAGCGACTGTCAGGGCTGCTACCTGGCTGGGCGTGCAGTAGGTGAGGGTGACGTCGGCGCCGGTGTCCTCCGCGGTGCCCGGCGCCTGTTGCAGGGTGGCGCCGACCGCGCCGCGGATCGCGCCGTGGAAACGGATGATGTTCGCGTTGTCCTGTCCCACATAGCCTTTGGATTCGACCCTGGCCTCGGGATCGAGCAGGACAGCGAGAGCGCGTTCCACCGCCGGGTCGTATTTGCGGAGGAGGGCGTCCACCGCGGCTTCCCGGTGCTGCTTCAGTTCGTCGAATTCGGCGATATCGGTGCGGTATTGGAGAGGATAAGGAAGGCGGTCACGGCCGTAGCCGGACCACAGGATCTCGAATTCGATGCCGGTGAATTCAGCGCGGTGCACTGTCGTCGTCTCCGCCGATCACCGGGGGCACGGTCCTGATCTGGTCCGCGCCGAGCAGGAGGTCACCGTTTTCCTGGGTGATCAGGTAGTCGGGGATGCCCTTGGTTCGTTCGTCGTCGGAGTTGCCGCGACCTGCGCCCGGCGCGCCCATGCCGCCCACGCCCGCTGCGCCGCGACCGCCGGCGGCGGAGGTGCCCGCGCGGGTTCCGGTCGCGGTCGCGGCAGCGGGAGACGGGTTGCCAGGGGTGCTTCGGCCGGGGGCGGAACTGGTCGGGGTGCCGCTGCCGCGCTGGGTGCCCGTCCCACCGGGCCCGCTACCGGTGGGTCTGCCGGAGACGGGGGCGCCGGAGCCGGGAGCGCCGGTGCCCGGGGTGCCGGCGCCGGGTGTGCCGACGCCTGGTGCTGTGGCACCAGCGCTGGTCGGTGCAGTGGTGTTCGGTGTTGTGGTGGGGGCGGTGGATTGCGGTGTGGTGGTGGTGCTCTGGGGCGTGGTCGAGCCCGCGTCTGTCGAAGAGGTTGTGGTGGCGGACGATCCGGTACCGGACCCCTCGAGTGTCGCGCTGTCGCCGGGCGTTCCCGCTGCCGGGTCTCCGGATTCGTTGTCGGCTGCGGTCGAATCACCCTGATTGTCAATGGCAGTCGTATCGCTGTTGCTGCCGGGTCCACCGCCGTCGGCGATGGTCGGCGCGGTCGGCAAGAAGGGAACGCCGTTGTCGGTTTGGCCGGCGACCTGGCTGTACACCGAACGCAGGATCCGCCTGCCCTCCTGGGTGGCTTCGTCGCGGTTGTGATCGTCGACCTTCATCACACCGTCGGCGGGCAGCGACTTGCCGGTGACGTTGGTGCGCTCGGTGAGGCCGGGCATCAACGCTTGGGTCTGCTCGATCCCGGTGCGCATCTCGGTCAGTTTGAGGCTGATCGCAGTCGCGGCCTGGGAGAGTGGAATCGATTGCTGCGCATAGTTGTTCACGGCCGCGACGGCGGCGGAAGCTGCCGCCCCCGTCCATCCGCTGTGGCCGCCGGCGCCGGTGACGGTACGGGCGAACTGCTGGTTGAACCCGGTGAAGGTGCCCATCAGCGCACCACCGATATTCGCCCACGCGGTGACCGCGTCATCGACCAGCTGTGGTTTCATCGCCGCGACCGCCGCCTGCATCTGCTCGAGCGTCATGCTGTCGTAGTTGTCAGGGGTGGTGATGTGCGGGGGTTGGATGTCGCCGCCGAAGATCGTGGCGTAATTGCCGGCGAGCTGGCGGTCGTAGATCTTGGCCCGCTCGGTATTCCACTGCTCCTGAGCTGCGATCACCTTGCTCTTGTAGTCCTCGTAGGTCACAGGTGTTCTCCTGTCGCGGAGATCTCGGCACCGGTCGCTTCGTCCTGGGCGACGAAGTTCGCAATCGCTTTGGCCACAACCTCTTTGGCGGTCTGCACGGCCTCGATATGCTTCTTGAGGACTTCGTCCAGTGGACGGTCACCTCCGGATGCGGTCAATGAGAATTTCCGCTCCAGCGTCTGGCTCGAGTTGAACGATCCGAAGCCGGAGATATTGCGGACCTGGTCGACCTGGGCATAAACCTCTTCCAGCCGATCCAAGTGGTCGTCGCAAACCCTGTCCAGATCCTTGCCGACTTCGGGGTCGAGTGAGAGTTGACCGGCTTCTGCCTGGACCAAGAGTTGACTCCACTCGCCGGGGTCGATGCTCAAAAGCATTGGTCACCCACTAGCTCTCGGGAAGGTACTGAGCGAAGCTGTCGGTGAGTCTGCGTACCTCCGGGCATGGCGCAGGCGGCGAGGACGCGCTGACGCGGTTCAAGAGCCTGAAGAGGACCGACCCGTTCGGGATCTCAACGGCGACAGTACAACCCAGGTCATGTGTCGACCCTGTCGTTCGAAGCTGAATTGCCTTGTGTGATCCCACGGTTGTCTCGGTGAAATCCGTGAAGTCTTTTCGTGCTCGGGATTCAGCGAGCGCGTGTTCCGACGACAGGACCGAGAACGTGTACTGCTTCGCGGAGTCCTGCCAGCTGCATGTCTTCCATCCTGTGAAGTCGACCCCGGCAACCTCGTTCTTCCGGCTGCTGACGTTCAGGCCGGCCCCGCTGACAGCTGAATCCGGCAACGAACACGGATCCCACACCTTCGCCTCGGCATCCACCGAAGTAGGACTCGCGGCCACACTCACACTGCTCGTCTGCGGAGTAGCCGTCCCCTGCTCCCCGCACCCCGCGACAGCCAACCCCGCCACCGCGACAACGCCGAACACCCTCGCCGCCGCACCTCGAACTGCCATGTCTTCGTCCCTCCCACAGACCGGTGCTCGTTCATGACGTCCCCGCTCCGAAGATCGTAGTCACGCTGATGCGCATCGCGAAAGGTCACGCCTACTCCGCTGCGCAGGGGGAGGAGGAGAACAAGGTGAACTCGACCTCGCCGCGAACGGTCTTGTCTCGGATGCTGTACACGGCGAACCCTCGTGAATCGCGATACACCCGGCTCGCCGGGTCGTCGCCGGGGATGCCTTCCTGTCGCGTGAAACCACGTGCGGTCATCGCCTCGAGGTTCGCCAGCGCCTTGTCGATGTGCTCCTGTGACGGATTCCGTTCAGCCTCTTGGTAACTCGGTGCCCACGGCGGACCGTAGCTCTTCAGCGTGTTCGGGTCGGTGCGGCATCCGTTGCCCAGTTTCACCGAGCCCGCGTCGACCGAACGCGTTCTCGGCGAGATCAGCGCGAAGTTGTCGGCGACGATCTGTGATGCTTCCGGAACGCGCAGACCAGTGGAGTTCAGGACCTCATCGGTCGACGTACCCTCGTCGACGAACGCCGAGCAGGCAGGCATCACGAGGATCGCGCAGATTGTGACGAGCCTTCTCATGGGATATCTATCCGTTCGCCCCGTTGCGGGTTGTCGGTGACGCGAGGGTTCGAGTAGGGGTGCTCGACCCCGAACAGTTCTTTCACTGTCGCGGCGCGGCCCGCGTCGAACGCTTCCTTACCGCCGTTGCCGTTGTCGCCGAGACCCACGTCCACCCAACGGGTTTCGATCCCGCGTTCGACGTATGCGGTCGCATCCGTTCCGGCGATGACGCCGACGATGTTCTGGAACGCGGTCGATTTGGGGTCGTCCCAGTATTTGCCGTGTCCGTCGCTGCCGAAGACGACCTCGTTGGCGCTGTGCTCGCCGGTGTTGCCGCCATAGAACCCGGTGTCGAGCCGGGTCACGCCGGGAACCTCATCGGGATCACTGCCGAGAACTTCCGACGCATGCGGATTACCGGGAAGGTGGAGCCCACCGGGCAGGGTCAGCCCGCTGTCCGGATAGGACTGCACGACACCGATCAAATCGCCGGGCGCGGTCATCGAGTAGCGCTGGACATCCGGGTTCGGGTTGTTCCAACCACCTTCGAACACACCGGTTCCCGCCGACGAAGCATGGAGGACCCGGTCGGCCCGCAGACCCCATTGCTCGGCGGAACCGACGACCGAACCACCATAGGAATGCCCCACATAGGACACAGGTGTGCCCGGTGCGCCGGCGGCGACCTCCCGGTCGACTTCCCGTCCGAAGTCGACCAGCTTCGGCGCCATATCGGCCGCGAATTTCGGGCTGGGCGCCCCGTCGGAAAGGCTGGTCAGACTCTGCGGGAAGTCGCCCTCCATGTACAGGAAGATGGGGCCGCCCGTCTGATCGGCGAGATTCCATGCGGCTACGTGATTGGACCCCGAGCCGTTGAGATTCGTGCTGGTGCCGGGCACATATACCCCCACACCAGGCGCACCCGACGTCATCTCGCCGACCATCTCGATCATCCGCCCGTTGCCCTCGGTGCTGAACATGACGAACTTGCGGTCGACCATGCCCAGCTGCGGTGTCGCTGTCTCGCCGGTCGCGGCGGCGGCGGCGGCGAGCGTGCCCGCACCTTCGGGATTCGGAATGGGCGCGAGCATCGCTTCCAGCTGCTTCACCCGCGATTCGTCCCGATTCGGCTTGGCTTTCTCCGACGTCAGCGCATTGCGGACATTGATCTCGTTGGCCTCGATCCGCATGACGAACGGCACTCCGTTCAGATTGCCCAGCTTCTCCGGCGCCGCGATCACCAGCTGACGTTGCGCTTCGGGACTCAACCCGGCCAGGAAGGCCGCCCGATCGTCCGGCGACATCGACGCCAGCTGGATCGCGACCGCGTCCGGATCCCGCATCGAACCGTCGGCGAGGGTGATGTCGGGCTGCCCGTCGCGCATCGCCCCGAGGTCGCCCATCGATTCCCGCAGCCTGGCGCCGAACAGGTTGTCGAGGCGTTCGAGCTCGTCCAGCCCACTGAGCAGGTTGAGCTGGAAAACTCCTGCGGCGCCTTCCTCTTCCGGATCGGAATGGGTCACCCGGCCGTCGGGCGCGACCACGAAACCTTGCCCGACGGCGAGGTTCTTCTGTTCCAGCACATAGGTTTTGGCATGCTCGAGGCCCTGGTAGGCGTCTTCGGCGTCGTCGGCCACGCGGAGCAGCACGGTGCGGACCTCGTAGCCGTGATCGACTTCCTCGTCGATGCGCCGCGAGGCCGCGTCTTTGGTCTGCCCGTACCAGCTACCCGCGGCCGAGAGCGCGCGCGAGCAGTCGTCGACCGAGGTCGAGAGGATGTCGGCGTTGGCGCGGGCGGCTTCCCCGGCGCGGTGCAGGCCTTCGAGGTTCCAGGTGTCGAGTTGGGGGATGGTCGGCCGCATCAGCGAGGACCGAGCTTCCCGATGTCGCCCGCGGTCTCGGCGTCTTTTGCCTGGATATCGGCGGAGAACTTGTCGACGAGGTCGGCCAGCGTCGTGTATCGGGTCGCGATCGAGTCCATGGCCTGCGAAGCCGGGTCGGACAGCCCGCGCACGGCCGCCAGTACGTCACTGCCGACGCCGGTCGCTTCGCTCGCGGCCGTCCAGCTCAGCGCGTCGACTTCGGCCGCCTCCCGACGCCAGGTCGTCGCCATCGTCGTCAACTGATCGGGCTCGACGCCCAGGGTCCCACTCACGATGCCCCCTCCTTCGCTGCCGAGAGGACTACGCGCCCGTGCGGGCCGGTCCCTTCGTGAAGGTTGGACGGGGCTCGCGAAGCGAAGGTTCCATCATGTGAGGTGAGTCACACCGATGCGGGTTCGTCCCTCTCCGCATCGGCTCGGCTGCGCACGCACTCGCGGCAGGTGCCGAAGATCTCGAGTGTGTGGCTCACTTCGGTGAAGCCGTGTTCGCTCGCGATGGTCTCGGCCCACGCCTCGACCGTCGGGCCCTCGACCTCGACGGTGCGCCCGCAATGGCGGCACACCAGGTGGTGATGGTGGCCGCTCGAGCACTGGCGGTAGACGGATTCGCCGGTGTCGGTGCGCAGCACGTCGACCATGCCCGCGTCGGCCAGGGACTGGAGGGTCCGGTAGACGGTGGTCAGGCCGATGCCCTCGCCGCGTTTACGGAGCTCGTCGTGCAATTCCTGCGCCGACCGGAACTCGTCGATGTTGCTGAGCAGGGCCGAGATGGCACTGCGCTGACGGGTGCTGCGGACCCCGACCTGCTTCGCTGAGGTGTTGTCTGCCAACGGATTACCCTTCCTCGGCATGGGCGACGGCATCGACCACGATATGCGCCAGATGGTCGTCGACGAGTTCGTAGAGCACCTCGCGGCCCGAGCGTTCGCCGTGCACGACGCCCGCCGATTTGAGAATGCGCAGATGCTGGCTGACCAGCGGCTGGGTGACGCCGAGCGCGTCGACCAGCTCGTGCACGCAGCGCGGCGACTCACGCAACTGCAGCACGATGGCGATGCGTACCGGCGCGGCCAGTGCCCGTAGCAGCTCGCCCGCGTCCTCCAGTACCGTGCGCGACGGCACGGCGGCGGGGGCGGGGGAGTGATACGGGTTGTGCGGGTGCGCGGGCGCGGCCTCGGTGGTCATCAACCAACTCCTTAATGGAAACAGATTCCATTTTGATATGCATAATTGCGCATGTCAAATGACGCGCCGCGCGGACACCTCGGCTGCTGCAAACCCACTGGACGCGTCCCGATACGCTGGACCCACTTACGTACGGTAGGCCGCACCGAACACCGGTACGGCATGCCGAACAATTCCGACTCGCAGTGGATGGAGAAATCTCGCGTGGCACCCAAGTCGAAGGTGGACACCGTTGCCAACCTCGCCAAGCGCCGGGGTCTGGTCTACCCGTGCGGTGAGATCTACGGAGGCACCAAGTCGGCGTGGGACTACGGTCCGCTCGGCGTCGAACTGAAGGACAACATCAAGCGGCAGTGGTGGCGGACCATGGTCACCAGCCGCGACGATGTCGTCGGTCTCGACTCCTCGGTGATCCTGCCGCGCCAGGTCTGGGAGGCCTCGGGCCACGTGGCCACCTTCTCCGATCCGCTGGTCGAGTCGCTGCACACGCACAAGCGTTACCGCGCCGACCATCTCATCGAGGCCTACGAGGCCAAGCACGGCCACCCGCCCGCCAACGGCCTGGCCGACATCAACGACCCCGACACCGGCCAGCCCGGCAAGTGGACCGAACCGCGCAACTTCTCCGGCCTGCTCAAGACCTTCCTCGGCCCGGTCGACGACGAAGAGGGCATGCACTACCTGCGTCCCGAAACCGCACAGGGCATCTTCGTCAACTTCAAGAACGTCCAGGAGACCGCGCGCAAGAAGCCGCCGTTCGGCATCGCCCAGATCGGCAAGAGCTTCCGCAACGAGATCACGCCGGGCAACTTCATCTTCCGCACGCGTGAGTTCGAGCAGATGGAGATGGAGTTCTTCGTCAAGCCGGGCGAGGACGTGGAGTGGCACAAGTATTGGATCGACACCCGTCTGTCCTGGTACACCGACCTCGGCATCGACCCCGAGAACCTGCGCCTGTTCGAGCACCCCAAGGAAAAGCTGTCGCACTACTCGGCGGGCACCACCGACATCGAGTACCGCTTCCGCTTCCAGGGCAGCGAATGGGGCGAGCTCGAGGGCATCGCCAACCGCACCGACTACGACCTCAAGACGCACTCGGAGCACTCGAACGTCGACCTGAGCTACCGCGATCAGGCGAGCGGTGAGCGCTACACGCCGTACGTCATCGAGCCGGCCGCCGGTCTGACCCGTTCGCTGATGGCCTTCCTGGTCGACGCCTACACCGTCGACCAGGTGCCGACCGCGAAGGGCACGACCGAAGAGCGGATCAGCCTGCGTCTGGATCCGCGCCTCGCGCCGGTCAAGGCCGCGGTGCTGCCGCTCTCGCGCAACGCCGACCTGACCCCGAAGGCCAAGGACCTCGCCGCCCAGCTGCGCCGCAACTGGAACGTCGACTTCGACGACGCGGGTGCCATCGGCCGTCGTTACCGTCGTCAGGACGAGATCGGTACCCCGTTCTGCATCACGGTCGACTTCGACACCATCGACGACCACGCGGTGACGATCCGCGAGCGCGACTCGATGGCCCAGGAGCGCATCGCCCTGGACAAGGTCGAGTCCTACCTGGCAGCGCGACTGATCGGCGCCTGATACGTCAGGTCGAGGGAGCCCGCACCGGCAAGTCGGTGCGGGTTCTTTCGCATCCGCGCGCTGGGCGGTTGATCACACTGCGTAGCTGACGGTTTGCGTTGGGTGGGCGCTTGCCTCACGATCTTCGTTGTGCTGTGGGAACCGGAAGACGTGATGCGGGCGCTCGACCCGTCGGAACAACGATTCGTGCGGCACGCGACTTTCACCGGACGGTCGGTCACCGTGCTCGGGGAACTGGACGCGGCCGGGCTCGGCGCGGCCTTCGCGGCATTGCAGCGGCGGTTTCCGATTCTGGTGTGCCGGATCGTCGAGGACGCCGACGAGAACGGAATCCTATTGCGTCCCGGGCATATCGAGGCCGTCGGCGCGTGGGTGAGTTTCGGCGATCCCGACGAGGTGCGGATTCCGGCCGAGTCCATGGATCCCGGGGCCCAATTGGCCTATCTGGATGTGGTTCTCGCCGAAGAGGATCGGGCTCGGGTCACGTTGTTCGTGCACCACAGCGTGGCCGACGCGGGGCATTGTGTCGAACTGTTCGCGCGGCTGTGGGGCTACTACACCGACTTTGTGGAGACCGGGAAGATCGCGGACTCGGCAGCCGTGGTCGCCGAGTCGGAGACCGCAGCCGAGGGGACGCGGGAGTATCCGGCGTCACTCGAGGTGCTGCTGGCGCAGCGGGGGATCCGGCGTGGGCGGCGATCGGGACTCGAGACGGTGGCGCGTCCGCTCGTCGTCGCCGATTCGATGAGCGGGGCCGAGTGGTCGGAAGCCGCACCGGCCACGTTGGCCCGGCCCGCGCGGATTCAGCTGGATACCGTTGCGACCGCTCGGGTGCTCGAGACGGCTCGCGCGCACGCGGTGAGCGTCAACGGGTTGGTCACCGCCGCGGCGTTGCGGGCGTACAGCGATCTCTCGGGCGCGGACCGCGTGTCGTGTGTGTATCCGGTCGACCTGCGCAGGCGCCTCGACCCGGCGGTCGCCGCGGAAGCGGGCACCAACCTGTCCGGCCTGGCCGCGTTCGCCACCGATGCCGCCGACACCGCGGACCTCATCGTGCTCGCTCGCCGGATCGGCACCAGCCTGCACGACGACCTGGCCGACGGGGTGATCGAACAGTCCGTTCTGCACTTCCCCGACTTCTTCGGTCCCGATCGAATCCACTCCACCGCAGGGCATATCGCGCTCACCAACACCGGGACGGTGCCCACGTTCCGCGCCCCCGCCGGGCTGATTCTCGACGACTACGAGATCGTCTACCTCTCCGCACACCCCCGCCCGTCGACGGGGGCGTCCGCGGCGGTCACCTTCCTCGTCTACACCTACCTCGGCAGGTTGACCATCGGCCGGTTGGGCGGCGGCGCGCTCGCCGCTGAACTGCTGGATGCCGTGGCATCCGAGCTGTCCTGGGCGTCCACCGATCAGGAAGCCGCGACCGCTTGAAGTCAGGCGAGCACGTGCCGACCGCCGACCTTGCATCACCGCGGGGCGAGAGGCTCCTGTAGTTCGGTGACCCAGCCGTCGGGATCGGGGGTCCACTCCAGGGTGACTTCGCGGACGGGTGCGCCGGTGCGATGCCCGTTGTCCTCCACCCAGCGACCGAGTGCCTGCCACGCCGCACCGATCCCGCTCACGTTCCCGCGATAGACGGTGGTCGCCGCATGTTCGAGCGCGGGCAGATCGACGATCGAGAAGTCCGGTGCCGCAGCGGGTTCCACATTGACCGGCACGCACGCGTGCACGCCGACCGTTCCGTCGTCACGCGCGTCGTAGTAGGCGATCGCGGGACCGGCGATCGTGATCCCGGCCTTGGCCAGCCGATCGGACAGTTCGCTGAACAGCGGCCCGATCACCGGGCTGATCGCCTGGGGTTCGAATCCCGAAGCCCAGCTGGATGATTCGGCCACCCGCACCGCGGGCACCGACTTGATCACCACATCCTGATCGGGCATGACGCCCTCCTTTTCGATGATTCGGAGTCTCGCTTCGACTTCGGTCAACCGCGAACGGTCGGCCGCGATCCGCTGTTCCAGCTCGGCGCGGCGCAAGGTGAGCATGCCGCGCAGTTCTGCCGCGTCAGGCCCCGGCTCGAGCATTCTGCCCACCTGTTCCAGCGTGAACCCGAGCTCTTTCAGTGCGATGAGCCGATTGAGCCGGGCCAGCTGCGCCGCCGTATAGAAGCGGTACCCGGTGGCCGCGTCGACCCTGGCAGGCGGCAGCAAGCCCACCGCGTCGTAGTGGCGCAGCATGCGCACCGACACCTGACCGTGCCTGGCGAAATCTCCGATACTGAACATGACGCCTTCCGGTGTACGGCCTCACACAGTGGGAGAGTCAAGCGCAACCTGACGACCTCGGCTCGGCGCCGTCAGACCTCCCCGCGCCGGGCTCAGAATCTGCCGCCCCGGCTGACCCTTCGTGATCCCGACGAGCCGCCGTAGGAGCCCGGACGGTAACCACCTCCGCCTCCGCCGTAGCCACCACGGTGCGAACCGCCGCTCATCGCGCCGCGGAGTAGTTCGTTCAGGAGGATTCCGCCCAGCACCGCACCGGTCTGGGAGCCACCGCCCGACATCGGCTGACGCGTCTCCCACGCCTGCACGCTGGCCTGCGCCTGCTGCATGGCCCGGCCGCCGAGGTCGGCGGCGGTCTGCGCGCTGACGAGTGCGCGCTCGGGGTCACTGCCCGCGAGTCCGCGTGCCTCGGCGAGGTGGCGTTGTGCTTCGGAGAGCCGGGTACGTGCCTCCGCGTCGACGCCGCCACGCCGGGTGGTGATGAACGACGACGCCGCATCGATGCGGGCGGACGCGTCGGTGAGGGTGCGATCGAGTCGGCGTCGTAGATCCTCCACGGCCAGTTTGCGATCCGAGGCCGCCGCGATCGCACGGTCCAGTTCGGCATCAGCGGTGACCGCGGTGTGGAAGGTACCGAGGGGATCACTGTCGGCGTTCGGGGTGTTGAGGGCAGCGGTGGCGGACGAGACCGCGGCGGCCAGGTCGGCGCCGCCGAACTCGGCGAGGCTCTTGGCCGAGCTCAGGTCGGCGCGCAGTTCGTCGAGGGCGGCCGGAAGACCATCGCGCGCCTGCTGGATATTCGTCGCGGCCTGGTCGACGGCATCGAGCAGCGTCCTTGCCTGCCCGATCGCGCCTTCGGCCGCTCGGATCGCCGCGACCGCACCACCCTGCTGCCCGACAGGCTGGGTGAGGGCAGTGCGAGCGGAATCGATGTTGTTCTCGGCGAACGTGATCCGCTCCTGCGCCATCCGCACGTTGTCGTGGATCGGCGCGATGACCGAGGACGGATAGGTCGAGCCCAGGCGGGCGAGTTCGGCTTCGGAGCCCGGCATACGCGCGGTCAGCTCGACGATGTCGCGGGTGAGCGTGTCCAGCCGAGCGGGCGCGTCGATGAGCAGATCGCGCATGGCGTCGAAATCGGCGACCTGCGAGTCGAGTTCGCGATCGGCCTTACCCGCCGTGGCGATCAGCTCGATGAGCATGGCGCGCTGCTGGTCCGGCGTCTCCGGAATCGCGTCGTCGAGTTGCTGACGAATCGTGAACGCCTTCGCGGTGGCGGCGCGGGCGGCATCGAGCGCGGAGCGGAACGGCGTCACCGCGGTATCACCGAATTCGCTGGTGGCCAGGGTCAATTCCTCGGCGCTGGTCCGCACGGCATCGTCGATCTCGACCAGTCGCTCGCGGGAGAGCGCGTGCAAGGTCGGCAGCGACAATCGCGCCAGCGCCGCGGAATCGGTCGGATCCACCTCGCGCGCGGTGGTCAGCTCGGCACGATCCCGGTCGCCACGGCGCTTGCGCGAGAACAGCATCAAACCGCCGGCCACCACGATCACGGCCAGCCCGATGAGGATCAGCACACCCCACGGCACCCCGCCGCCCCGCATCGCCGAACCGATTCCCTCGGCGGTGTCGACCGCGGCCTGTGCCCACTTCTGGTCGCGCAGATCGGGTTCCACCGAACCCGCGAGCAGCGAGTCCAGTTCGGCGTCGCTCACCCCTTCGGGGAGGGTGCCGTCGAGCCAGTAGCCGCGGTCGTCGACGGCCACCGCCAGCAGCAGATCGTGATCGCTGAAGCCGGACAGGTCGGACGTGCGGGCAGCCCAGTCGCGCGGCGCCATCGACCCGAAGGTGCGCACATAGTTCACCCACAGCTTCACCTGGTGATCGCGGTAGAGGGTATCGACCGCGTCGAGCACGCGTGCTTCGTCGCCCGCACTGAGCACATTCGCGGTATCGACCACCTGCGGACCCATCCGCGCGGGCGGTTCGGCGACCGCACTCGGCGCGCACAGCAGGCTCAATACGGCGAACACCGCGCAGAGCACGGAAACCGATCGTGGGGCCGAACTCGACAGCGGCATGTGTCGAATCTAACGGTCGATACCGACACCGGCACGACAGCGCGGCCCGTGGCTTCTACGATCGGGGGCATGGTCACAGTCGCTCGCCAGTACACAGGTCACGTCACCGCGGGCGAGGACGCCCAGCAGCGCGACGTCCCCGGCGCCCGCATCGTGAAGATGTCCGTCGGTCCGATGGACAACAACACCTACCTGATCCAGAGCGCCACCACCGGCGCCGCCGTGCTGATCGACGCCGCCAACGACGCCGAGCGCATCATCGAACTGACCGCGCTCGAGACCCCCGGCCAGATCGACCAGCTCGTCACCACCCACTGCCACCCCGATCACTGGCAGGCACTGACCGAGGTCACCAAGTCCCTCGACGTCCCCACCGCCGCCCACACCCTCGACGCCGACCACCTCCCGGTCCGCCCCGACCGCCTGCTCGAAGACGGCGACACCATCGAATTCGGCGACCTCGCCCTCCACGTCATCCACCTGCGCGGCCACACCCCCGGCTCGATCGCCCTCGCCCTCACCGACAACGCAGGCCACACCCACCTCTTCACCGGCGACTCCCTTTTCCCAGGTGGAGTGGGGAAAACGCACAGTCCCGCCGACTTCGACACGCTTCTCACCGACGTCACCACCAAACTCTTCGACCGCTACCCCGACGACACCGTCGTCTACCCGGGTCACGGCGACGACACCACCCTCGGCGCCGACCGCGCGAATCTGCCCGAATGGCGTGCGCGGGGTTGGTGACCTCCGGTCCGGTCAGCGCAGCCTGAAGGCCGGTGCGGTGAGGGTGAGCCCCAGGTCGGCGGTGTAGGCGAAGACCGCGAAGAACACCAGTGCCGCGCCGGCCAGGGCGAGGTCCTTGTTGAAGTGGACCATCTCGTGTTGCTTGGTCTCGGCGTCGGTCTCCTTCCAGAAGGAATGCATCAGGAAGGCCGTCGGCACCAGGAATACCACCAGGACAAGCGATCCGAGATCGCCCCAGGCTCCGAGCAGCACGCTCGTTCCCGCGGCGAGCATGGCGACGCCCGAGGCGTACACCGCGAGCAGCGGTGACGGCACTGCACGGCTCGCGGCATAGCGCGCGGTGTCCTCCGCCGCCCTCACCCGCACGCCCTTCGACGAAACCGGCATCACCACACAGGTTTTGCGCACCGACCCGGTGGGTGTCGTCCTTCGCGCCGACGATCGCCTGGCCGATCGCGCGACTGTGCACCTGCGCGAGCTGGCCGATCGACAGTGGTTCCAGCTGCCCGCCGACACCGATCCGATCTGGCGGAGCTACTGGTCGCATCCGACCGATCCGGACACCGGCCCGGTGGTGCGCACCGTCCACGAATGTCAGCAAACCGTCCTGTGGAACGGCACCGTCGGCCTCACGCCGCTGGGGCACCCGGTCCCGGACGGTCTCGTGGTGGTCCCACTCGCCGACAAGCCGCCGAGCAGCCTCGTGCTGGCCTGGACCAGCGCGGCACACAGCCCGCTGATCCGCTCGTTCGTCGACGTCGCCGCAGCGATCGCCTGGTAGTCCGCGGGAGCGGCGGTCGTCCGTTCACCGGAACGGAATCCGGTGGTGACCGCTGACCCCACGGCGCGTCGGACCGACCTGGCAGACTGACGAAGGTGAAATCGGGTTTCTCGCGAACGGTCACGCCCGCCCCGGATGGCAGGCATCCGCGCGGGCTGGTGTCGACGGTCTCGGTGTGGTTCGTCCGGTTGATCGCCGGAGCGGTGCTGATGGGGTTGGTGCTGGTCGCCGGGACAGCGGTCCGGGTCTGGCAGGTCGCGCGGATCGACGACTACACCCCCGCGAACGCGATCGTGGTGCTCGGCGCGGCCCAGTATTCGGGAACGCCGTCGTCGGTTTTCGAGGCGCGGCTATATCAGGCGTGGCGACTCTACGAAGCCGGGGTGGCGCCCACCGTGATCACCGTCGGCGGCAAGCAGGAGGGCGACCTGTATACCGAAGCCGCCTCGGGCAAACGGTATCTGGAGGACAAGGGCGTCCCCAGCGAGAACATCGTCGCCGTCGAAACCGGTTCCGACACACTGCGCAGCATCGAGGCGGTGGCGTCGGCGATGGGGGAGCGCGATATGTCATCGGCCGTACTCGTGAGCGATCCGTGGCATTCACTGCGAACCAGGACGATGGCTCGCGACGCAGGCCTGGAAGCGTGGACCGCACCCACTCGCACCGGGCCCGCCGTCTACACGAGGGAGTCGCAATTCCACGGCATCGCCCGCGAAACCGGCGCGCTGCTCTGGTATCAGCTCACTCATTTCTCGGCAGATTTTCCTTACGAGGCGGGACAGTGAGATGACAGGGACCTATACCCCGCACGACCAGGAACGCATGGTCCACGAGCCCGGTAAGACCGCATGGCCCGGCGCCGCGGGCAAGGGACATCGCAGTGAGTTCTCCCGCGATCGTGCCCGCGTGCTGCACTCCGCCGCGCTGCGTCGCCTCGCCGACAAGACCCAGGTCATGGGCCCGCGCGAGGGCGACACCCCGCGCACCCGGCTGACCCACTCGCTCGAAGTGGCCCAGATCGGGCGCAGCATCGCCGACGGTGTCGGCGCCGACCCCGACCTGGTCGACCTGGCCGGCCTGGCCCACGACATCGGCCACCCGCCCTACGGCCACAACGGTGAACGCGCGCTCGACGAATTCGCCGACGAATACGGCGGTTTCGAAGGCAACGCGCAGAACCTGCGCATCCTGACCCGCCTCGAACCCAAGGTCCTCGACGCCGACGGAGAGAGCTTCGGGCTCAACCTCACTCGGGCGGCCCTGGACGCGACCCTCAAATACCCTTGGGGCAGAAGCGGTTCCGGCACCAAGTTCGGCGCCTACGACGACGATCTCGAGCGCCTGGCCTGGGTGCGCAAAGACGCGCCCGACCGCAAGCAGAGCCTGGAATGCCAGATCATGGACTGGTCCGACGACGTCGCCTACTCGGTGCACGACGTGGAGGACGGCGTGATCGTCGGCCGCATCGACCTGCGCGCCCTGGCCGACCCGGCCGAGCAGGCGGCGCTGGCCGAACAGGGGCACGGCCAGCACCCCGACCAGTCGATCGAGGCACTCGCCGCCGCCGCGCAACGGCTCTCCGAACTCGACATCGTGGCCGACGCCGCGGACTACGACGGCAGCTTCGGCGCCTCGGTGGCCCTGAAACGGCTCACCAGCGAACTGGTCGGCCGCTTCGCCACCGCCGCGATCTCGGCCACCCACGAGCGCTACGGCGAAGGCCCGCTCAGCCGCTACGAGGCCGATCTGATCGTGCCGCCGATCGTGGCCGCCGAGGTGGCCGTGCTCAAGACCATGGCGCTGCGGTACGTGCGTTCCGACCCCGGCCACCTCGCCCGCCAGCAGACCCAGCGCGACCGCGTGCAGGCCGTCGCCGACCGGCTGCTCACCACCGCGCCCGCCCACCTCGACGATCAGATGCTGCCCTGGTTCAACGCCGCCACCACCGAGGCCGCCCGCGTGCGCGTGGTGATCGACCAGATCGCGTCCTACACCGAGAGCCGCTTCGAACGCGTCGCCGCCTCGCTGGACTGCCGCTGAGCAGACCCGACTAGACTCGCTCATCGTGGCCGGACGAATCCCAGATCGCGATATCGCGGCGATCCGTGAACGTGTCCGGATCGAAGATGTAGTCGGTGAGTACGTGGCGCTCAAGCGCGCGGGCGCCGACTCGATCAAAGGTCTGTGCCCGTTCCACGACGAGAAGTCGCCGTCGTTCCATGTGCGCCCCAACCACGGGCTGTTCCACTGCTTCGGCTGTGGTGAGGGCGGCGATGTCTACAAGTTCCTGCAGCAGATGGAACACATCGGTTTCGTCGAGGCCGTCGAGCAGATGGCCGATCGCATCGGCTACCAGATCAACTACGAGGGTGGCGGCACCTCGGTGCAGCGCGACCGCGGCACCCGCTCGCGCCTGGTCGCCGCCAATGCCGCCGCGCACGAGTACTACATGGGCCTGCTGCACGAACCCGAGGCCGAGGCCGCGCGCAAGTATCTGACCGACCGCAACTTCGACAAGGCATCCTGGGCGCAGTTCGGCTGCGGGTACGCCCCCGCGGGCTGGGACGGGCTGACGAAGCACCTACAGCGCTTGGGTTTCGAGTTCAAGGAGCTGGAAGCGGCCGGACTGTCCAAGCAGGGCAAGCGCGGTCCGATCGACCGGTTCCATCGCCGCCTGCTGTGGCCGATCCGCAATCTCGGCGGCGAGGTGATCGGTTTCGGCGCGCGCAAGCTGTTCGACGACGACACCATGCCCGGCAAGTACGTGAACACGCCGGAAACGTTGCTGTACAAGAAGTCTCAGGTGCTGTTCGGTCTCGACCACGCCAAGCGCGACATCTCCAAGGGTCATCAGGCCGTGGTCGTCGAGGGCTACACCGATGTCATGGCCATGCATCTGGCCGGGGTGAAAACCGCGGTCGCGTCCTGCGGCACCGCGTTCGGCGAAGAACACCTGCAGGTACTGCGCAGGCTGCTGATGGACGACAACTTCTGGCGCGGCGAGATCATCTACACCTTCGACGGTGACGCGGCCGGGCAGGCCGCGGCGTTGAAGGCGTTCAGCGGCGATCAGCGGCTGGCCGGACAGACCTACATCGCGGTGGCGCCCGACGGGCAGGACCCGTGCGAGTTGCGTCAGCACTCCGGCGACAGCGCCGTGCGTGATCTGGTGGCGCGGCGAACCCCGCTGTACGAGTTTGTGATTCGCGGACTGCTCGCCGAACACAATCTCGACGATGTCGAGGGCCGTGTCGAGGCGTTGCGCCGTACGGTGCCCGTGGTGGCCCAGATCAAGGACAACGCCACCCGCAAGGGGTACGCCACCAAGCTGGCAGGCTGGGTGGGCTGGGACGACATCCAGCTCGTCGTGCGCCGGGTCGGTGAAGAGGCGAAGAAGAACCGGATGGGTGGCACCACGCCCGATCTGAAGTCCGGCGCCGCGGCGATCCCCGCGCCTCGCGTCGAGGAGAGCTCCTCGGTGCGGCCCGCACCGAACGACCCGGTGCTGTACGCGCAGCGCCAAACCCTCAGCGCCGCACTGCAATACCCGGGCATCGCGGGCGTGTCCTTCGACGCCATCGACGCCGCCGCCTTCACCCACCCCGCCTACGTGGCCGTGCGCATCATGATCGCCCAGGCCGGCGGCACGGCTGCCGGGCTCAGCGGTGCGGAATGGGTCGCCGCCGTGGCCGACCACACCGACGACCTGATGATCCGCGCGCTGGTCTCCGAACTGGCCAACGAGCAGCTCCCGGTACGCACCCAGAACGACACTCCCCGCTTCATCACCGGCATCCTGGCCCGCGTCCAGGAAGCCTGGGTGGGCCGCCAGATCGCCGAGCTCAAATCGCGGCTACAGCGGCTGTCGGCCAGCGAGGAGCCCGACACCTATATGACGCTGTTCGGCGACCTGGTGGCGCTGGAGCAGTACCGCAAGAGCCTCGCGGCCCAGGCGATGGGCAACGAGGGCTACGCGGCCGGCGCCTGACACCACCCGTGAGTCACGGTTTGGTGGCTTCGGTGAGAGTGCGGGTGGAGTACGCCACGAACGGCCCCTCCTGCCGGATTCGATCGTGGAGCCGACGCAGCTGGTCGAGGTAGGCCTCGACGGTGAACCCGGGCACCATCCAGATCACCTTGCGCAGGAAGTACACGACGGCACCGATGTCGTGGAACTCGATGCGCAGTCGCTCGGTCCGCTGGTCGGTGATCGTCAGTCCGGCGGCCCGCGCGGCGGCGGCCTCATCGTCGGGATGGCGCCCTCGACGGGCCTCCGGCTGCGGACCGAGGAAATACTCGACCAGCTCGAACACACTCGCCGGTCCGACGTGCTGTGCGAAATACGTTCCCCCCGAACGCAGAACGCGCGCGATCTCGGCCCACCAGATCGTCGCCGGATGTCGGCTGGTGACCAGATCGAACGCCGCATCGGCGAACGGCAACGGCGGCTCGTCGGGTGCGGCGACGACAACGACGCCGCGAGGATGCAGCAACGCGGTCGCCTTGGCGACGTTCGGCGGCCACGACTCGGTGGCGACCATGGTCTGCGGGAACACCTGCGCCTCGGCCAGAACCTCGCCACCACCGGTCTGAATATCCAGCGCAGCGGAAGCGGTCTTCAGCTGATCGCTCATCAGCCGCTGATAACCCCACGACGGACGCGCTTCACTGGCCCGCCCGTCGAGCCAGGAGAAATCCCATCCTTCCACCGGCGCCGAAGCCGCTTCGGCGACCAAATCCTCGAACGTCCGTCCCATACGAAATCACTATGCCAGCGACCGCCCGGCGACACCTCCGAGTTTCGCGGCTACCGGCTGAGCTGTTCGTGGACGAACACCGCGGCCTGGTCGCGGGTGTCGTTGACGAAGTACGCGACATGGCCATAGGTCAGGGCGTTCCCGAAACCGGCGGCCGGGTCGCCGCCCTGGCAGACGCGGTCTCCGGTATTGCAGTAGTCGCGCAGGCGGTCGGCGAATTCCACCAGCGCGCCGGTGCGTAGTGGACGGGTGCCCGACAGCGCGGGATCGTAGCTGCCGCGGTTGTAGGGCTCCGCGCCGTTGAACAGTGGGCTGCCGAACAGTGCGATCGCGTCGATGCGCGCGGCCGCCTGGGCTGTCAACGCGGTTCGTTCCCGCAAGGTGGCGCCGATGACGCTCGCGCCTTGCGAGTAGCCCAGCAGCACGAGCTGCTGGTCGGGGCACGTGGCGGCGGTCGTGTTCAGCAGGGCGGTCAAGTTCGCCGTTCCGCGCACGGCGCTGTCCGATTCCCTCGAGGCCGGATAGTCGAGCTCGGTCACTGTGGTGTGGCGACCGGATTCCTGGGCGATCCGCCAGGCGAGGGGGGTGAGCAGCAGACTGCCGAACTGTGGCTCCAGAGTGCCGCGAACGGTGATGACCCGGACCTCCGCGCAGCCGTCTGGGGGAGCGGCCGAGTCGGCGGCCGCCGTGGGGAGGGTGGGCAAAGTCAGTGCTGCCACGGCTGTCGCGGCCGCCGACAACAGGATTCGAATCATGCGCCTACTGTATTGCGCCCACCGCGTACGGTGCGGTGCCTACGCACAACCGATCCGGCGCCGAGCGCGGCACCGGAGACGGGCAATTCGGCGCAGATGAACTCGGATCGGAGGTTGCATAATGAGGCGGTGCACTCCGGTGATGGTCTGTTCGATCGACGCCTGTCCGACCGCGCGCGAGAAGTGATCCGCCAAGGTGCCGAGATCGCGCTGAACGCGCCGGAGGAATGGCTCGACGAACTCTATGACGCCACTCTCCTGACAACCAGCCTGCGTGCTGTCGCGGGGGATCCGCTGCTGGCCGAGGCTGTCCGGCGCGTCAATCGCGGCAACCTGCTGCACTGGGCCTCGGCCAACGTGGCCGATCCGGGAATGCCGGTGCCGATCAATCTCGGTGCGGACCAGATCGCCATTGTTCGCGACCTGGTAAGGCGTGGCATGAACGAGGCCGCTTTGCAGGCCTATCGCGTAGGGCAAAATGTCGTCTGGCGACGGTGGATGACCATCATCTTCATTCTCACGCCGGACCCGTTCGAGCTGCAGGAGGTCTTGGAGGTCACCGCCGCCTCGATCGCCGAATTCGTGGACGGCACCATCGAGGCGATCACCGAAGTCATCGGTCAGGAGCGCGACGAACTCGCCCGCGGCTCGTATGCCGAACGCCGCGAGGTCATTTCGCTCATTCTCGAGGGGGAGCCGACCAATATCGAGCGTGCGTCGACCCGCCTCGGCTACCGGCTCGACGCCACCCACACCGCGGCCATCGCCTGGAGTGACATTCCCGGTGCCGAACTCGACGAACCGCATCGGGTGACCAGGGCCCTCACACAAGCCGCCGGGGCGGCCACGGCGCTGAGCGTGCTCGCCAGCGCGGCCACCTTGTGGGTGTGGGTGCCCGGACCCACTCCTCCCGACACCGCGGCACTGACCGAAGCGCTGGACCATATCCCCGGCGTGCGGATCGCCATCGGCTCGACCGGCCGAGACCTCGCCGGGTTCCGGACCAGTCACCTCGACGCTCAGGCCGCGCACCGAATCCTCGCCCGCCCGCACAGCACCCGACGGCTGGTCACCTTCGGCGAGGTGCAACTGACCTCGCTGATCACCGAAAACGGCGCTCAGGCAGACCGATTCATCAAGTACACCCTCGGCGATCTGGAACACGCCGACAGCGAACTGCGCGAATCAGTCCTGGTCTACATCAACGAGCAATGCAATGCCACGCGCGCTGCGGCGCGCCTGTTCACCCATCGGAACACGATCTTGCGCAGGATCGCCCGCGCGGATGAGTTGCTGCCACGTCCACTGGCGGAGAACGGCGTGCATGTCGCGGTCGCATTGGACGCGTTGTATTGGCGGCAGAACACTCCCCGGCCCAGTTGAGCCAATTCTGATTACCGCTGCGCGCAGACCGGAGTGAGGCGGTGCGTACCCCGCAGGCCCTTGAGGGTCGCTTCACGTCCGGTTCCGATCGTGAGATCGGTACTGCTTCCGATCGCCTCCAGCACCGGCTCGCTGAGGAGGACTTCGCCACCCTCGGCCTGCGCGGTGACCCGCGCGGCCATGGCGACATTGCGTCCGAACAAATCGTCACCCCGGCGGACGGAACTTCCCATGTGGATACCGATCCGGACCCGGAAATCGGCCTCGCCCCGGGATGCTTCGGCGTCCTTGCTCAGCGCCGCCTGAATGGCCAGGCCGCATCGGACCGCCCGGTCGGGAGCGGCGAAGGCGATCATGTACCCGTCGCCTTGGTTCTTGACCACATGGCCGCCGTGGTTCTGCACGCATCGATCCACCAGGCGATGGTGGCGGTCGAGCAGCTTGACCCAGGCCCGGTCGCCCAGTTGTTCGTTGAGAGCGGTCGATTGCTCGATGTCGGAGAACATGATGACGACGTTGCCGTCCGGCGCCAGTCTGGCCAGGTCGGGACGTTCGACCCGTGCCCAGCCCGCGAGGTCTTCGATCGAGGTGAGCACGGCGGCACGAAAACCTTTGGCCCGCACCAGATCAGCGGCCTGCCAGGCGGTCCGTACCGCTTCGCGACCGCTCACCACCAACCGCTGTCCCGTCGTCGACCGACGCGGTGCCCGGCGCTTGCGCCGACTCCGGACCAGCAGGATCGACAGGATGAGTATGCCGACGGCTTCACCGGCGGCGACGATCGCGAGCACGGTGATCACGACTGTGGTCATCGGAGGAACCCTGGCGGAGTAGCGTGGCTGGTCGAACCCTGTAGCGGCTGTGTGCCCGAGCTGTTCACGGCAAAATAGTACACATGCGTTCACTCGAATTCGACCGGCGTAGCGGATGCCTGCCGGCGATGAATCCTGGGACCATCGCGCTCCGCACCGGGTCGGCTCACTCGCCGTCATTGCGGGCAAGGGTAGTATTTATACAGCTGAGATGGCCCTTTTCGACATTTGCCAAGCGCGGAGACCGTGCAATCGCCGGGCGGAACCGCGCCGACCGCAGCTGCGAATCCTGCTTCCTGACCCTGTTTCGGTGTACGGGTGAAGCGCCCGATGTGTACCCGGTGGTGCATAGTGCACAACGATGGTTTCATCTGGGTGCGAAGCACCATTGGAACGCGGGGTGGTGAGGCCGCACGATGAAGCGCAAACAGCGGAAAGTAGGAAATGTGCGCATGCCCGACAGCATCCTGTCGGCCCGGACCGCGACGACGGTAGGTCGGCCGATTCTCGACCGGCTCCCCGCAGCGTCAACGATTTCGGGCAAGATCATGAGTCTGTTCATCGTCGGCAGTGAACTACCCGACCGAGTGCCCATGGCGGCCCTGCGTCGCGATGTCGCCGCGCTGGTGAACGCGTGCCTCGAGCTCACCGCCAGAATGTTGACCGGCGGCGACACTGCGGAACCGCTGGCCGAGGTGCGCGCCGACGTCATGGAATGGGCACGCGAGGGCGTCACGATCGACGCGATGCACAAGGCCGTGCGGGTAGGCACGCAGGCGGTGTTCGACCACCTCACCGCACGGGCGAGAGCCGACGAGGATCACGTGGCACTGATCGAAACAGCGCACATGTTCGTCCACCTCTCCCGCGAGCTCGCCATTGCGATCTCACAGGCGTACCTGCGTGAACGGCGGGTGGCGGGTAGCGACGCAGCGGATGCCGTGGCCGCCGCGCTGATCGCCGGGAACGCGACACCGGCCATGGCGCGCGCCTGCGGGGTCCGGTTGGCCGAGAGCTATTACGTCTTCGCGGTCGGGTTCGTGCCACGCCGTGGAGCGGACGAGCCGCACCAGAATCGACATACCCTCGCGCACCGGACAATTCGGCGAATCAGGGCCGAGGTGCTGCACCACTGCGATGACAACGCGCTGATGCAGATGGGCACAGACACAGCTACCCTGCTGATTCCGCAAGACCATTTCGATCCCGCCGCCGCCGAACGGTTCGTCGAGCAGATCGCCGGCGCGGCGCAGACGCAGGTTCGCGCCGCGTTCGTGGCGGTGGGGGCAGGCGGCATTCCCGAAGGGGTCCAGCGCGCGCACGCGGTGCTCGACATCATGCGCCGCCTGCGCCGAGTCGGGCTCGAGCGCTTCGACGACCTGTCGCTGGAGTATCAGCTGTCCCGGCCGGGCACGGCAGGAAGGCATCTGGCCGCGCTACTGGACCCGCTCGAGGAACATCCAGTCCTGCTGGAGACGTTGACAGCGCACCTCGCGACCCACTCCACTCGTCTGCGCACCGCGCTTGTGCTGCACGTACACCCCAACACTGTCGACTACCGACTGAACAAGATCGCCGAGATCACCGGCCTCGACCCGACGCAGCCGGACGGGATCTGGCGCCTGCGTTCCGCGCTCGTAGCCCGCATGACCGGCGCGGGTGAGAAAGAGTTAGCCGCCGGCGGTGACCCCGACCAGACCGCCCAGGCATGCTGATCGGGGCGGACCCCAGGTCGGCCACCGAAGTAGCGGAGAGGCAGTGATGAGACCCGAGGAGGCGACGGGCACCCGATGGCGCAAACCGGTCGCCGCATCGGCCCTTCTCATCGCCTGTGCGGCAGGACTTTTCTGGCTGCGGTGCGTGTACATCGTGCTCCACTCCCGACTGTCAGCCGATCCGCTGACAGATCCCCATGGTTACGAACTCGTCATCGGCACCGTGCTCGCCCTGCCCGCCGCGGCGGTCCTCGCGGCCGCCGCGCCGTTTGTCGTCGAACCCGGCTCGAGCCGGATTCGACTGGCCAAGATCGTGGCGACACTGCTGGTAGTTCTCACCGCACTGCCCGTAGTAGCGCTACTCACAGCATGAACCGAAGCCCATTCGTCAAGACTGGTCAGGAAGCCTGCGGGCTCGACGATCGGGCGTGCGTCAACGGCCCGAGACAGTCTCGGGCCGTTGATCTTCGGAGTATTGGGCGTGGTCGCCGTGCGGGGATTTCGGGTACGTCGCTACTTGACCGAACCGGCCAGCTGATCGGCGAACGGGGCAACGAACTTTCCGACAAGGGGAAGCTCCGCGCGGACACCACCGCTGTTGTTCGCCTGGACCATGGCCATGATCCAGACGACGACCGCGAAGATCCCGAGGGCGAGTCCGGCGAGACTGAAGATGATCCCCAGGGCGCCGAGGAGCGAGCCGACGATGCTCAGCACAATATTGAGCACCGAGACCCCGGCGAAGAAGATGATCGATTGCGCAGCATGGAATTTCACGTCGGGATCGTTCTTTCCCACGAAGAGGAAGATGATTCCGGTGAGCCAGCCCAGCGCGTAGGACAGGATCGCACTGGTCTTCTTGTCCAGGCCGGCAGACTGCGGTTGGTTCGAGGGAAGCTGAGAAGATGTCATGCGGCAAGTACATGCCACGACCCCCGCCTACCGATCCCAACTTTCAGCACGAAACAAGAGGTCGCGAGCCGGTCGAAGCACCGAAACCTGACGACCTGCTCGCCGCGCGGAACCGATCAGGCTTGTGCGTCATCGATGGGTGGGTTTGACGCGGGGTGCGTGCGTTCGGACTCGCTGCTCGCCCTCGAGGCGCGCCAACTCGCTATGAACCGCTCGGCTACCTCGGCGGAGATCTCCTCGTGAGGCTCGTCTCTTCCGGGCTTGTAGCGCTGGAGGTAGTCGGTAGGACCCCATGTGAAGTCCCTGCCGAACGCTTCGTCGGTCGGCACAGGTCGGGTGTCGGTCCGGCGCACAAGCCCGGTGATCCGACGCGCGCGCCAGCCCTCAGGCCAGCCTCTCTCGTCATCGATCAACGCGAAGTAGCGCACAGCGGGTTCGTCACTGTCGGGCATTATTTCCTGTCCTTCACCGGGATTCGCGGCGGAGCGGCACCGCTCTCGACTCTCTACAGCGAAATTCGACAACCCGGTCGGCACCGCGACCTTGGTGAGTTCCCACGTACCGTTGACGACACGTCGCTGATGTGCTCGAGGGCGGACAGAAACAGCTCGGTTCGAGTATCACGCCTGCTTGGTCTTAAATACTGTTGCAGCGGAGCCGGATTCGTTGCAAGCGAGGATCAGTGGCCGGTTCACACGGTCGGAGTCGCGGGGGCGGGCAGGGAGTCGCGGTGAACACCGTCTGAACGTCGGTCCGGTGCACCGTCACCGGCTTCGCCGGCGGATCTGCGGCAGCGTATGGCTGCATTCGGCCCCAATGCCGGAGAGCGGGGGTGCTGCGACTATCCTGGCTCAGTCGGCAATCTTGCCGCTACTCAGGGCAGACGTCTTGTCGATCGCCGGGCCCGCGCCCGACCACGGAGCCCGTCGCCTCCTCTGAGACTTCCCAGAGGATTTCCATGCTTTCGCCAGGTAGCAATTCCCCGTCTTTCGTCGCGCTCCCCATCGGTTCGACCGCGATCGTCTACTGCGAGAACCAGTTCGGTGAACAGGACGGGAAGACCGCGAACGGCCTGATCCGGCACTCGGAGAAGTACGAGATCCTGAGCGTGATCGACAGCAGTCGCGCCGGGCTCGACGCCGGTGAATTCCTGGACGGCACTCCGAGCGGCATCCCGATCCTGACCGGTCTGCCGGAGGCGATCGCGCATGCCGGGCGGGTCCCGGACTACCTGATCTGCGGCGTTGCCCCCGCCGACGGCCTGCTCTCCGCGGCCCAGCGCGTCGTGCTGCTCGAAGGTATCGCCCGCGGGATGCATGTGATCAACGGGTTGCACGAGTTCCTCGCCGACGATGCCGAGTTCTCAGCCGCAGCCGAGCTGGCCGGGGTCACCATCACCGATGTCCGGCGGCCCAAGCCCGCCCGGGACCTCCACCTGTTCTCGGGCCGGATCTTCGATGTGACATGCCCCAGGATCGCCGTCCTGGGCACCGACGGCGCGATCGGCAAGCGCACCACCGCCACACTGGTCGTACAGGCGCTGAACGCCTATGGGATCAGGGCTGTCCTGGTCGGCACCGGCCAGACCACGCTGATCCAGGGCGGCAAATACGGCGTCGCGCTCGACGCGCTCGTCCCTCAGTTCTGTTCCGGAGAGGTCGAGCATCAGGTCGTGGCCGCTTTCGAGGGTGAGGCCCCGGATGTCATCGTCGTCGAGGGCCAGGGCGCGTTGAGTCACCCCGCGTATCTGACGTCGGGACATATCCTGCGGGGCAGCCGACCGGTCGCCGTGATCGTGCAGCACGCACCGAAGCGAACAGTGCTCGGCGACTTCCCGATGATGCCGATGCCGACGGTGGCAAGCGAAATCGCCCTGATCGAGGCATTCGCCGACACGACAGTCATCGGCGTGACGATCAACCACGAGCGGATGGAGCCGGACGAGATCGGCGTCGCCATTACCGAGCACCAGTCCGAGCTCGGGCTGCCCGTCACCGATCCGCTCACCCGCCCGGCCTCCGATCTGGTCGACATGGTGTTGCGAGCCCTGCCACATCTCGCGAAGCGACCGGTGCCGATCGCCGAATGACCTCGCCGCGGATCGACGTCGACCTCGGCAAGATCGAAGCGAACACCCGGCACCTGGTGGACCAGCTCACCCCGCGCGGCATCCGCGTCGTCGGAATCACCAAGGCGACTCTCGGATCCCCGGCCGTGGGTGCGGCGATGGTGCGCGGCGGCGCGTCCGGGCTGGGCGACTCCCGGATCCAGAATCTGGCCCGGCTAGGCGCTCGGGATCGGAGCGCGTCACGCACGTTGATCCGGTCCCCGATGCTCAGTCAGGTCGACCAGGTCGTGCGTACCGCGACGTCGAGTCTGAACACCGGAACGGCCGTTCTCGACGCGCTCGATGCCGCTGCCCGTCGTCAGCGGCGGACCCACGACGTCGTCCTGATGGTCGAGCTCGGCGACCTCCGCGAGGGGATCGCGATCGAGGACGTCGCGGCTATGGCCGCGGTCACCCGCAAACGCGGCCGGTTGCGCCTGTCGGGGCTCGGCACGAACCTCGCCTGCCGCAGCGGCGTTGTCCCGGACGACCGGAATATGGGAGAGCTGAGCAGGCTGGTCGACCAAGTCGAATCCGGTGGCCATGGCGTGCTCGACGTCGTGTCCGGTGGCAACTCGGCCAACCTGCCGTGGGCGCTGTCGACGTCCGATGTCGGTCGGGTCAACGAGCTCCGGATCGGCGAAGCAATCCTGTTGGGGACCGAGCCGCTGCACCGGACCCTGCTCCCTGGCCTGCACCCCGACGCGTTCAGTCTCGTCGCCGAGGTGATCGAGGTCGCCGTCAAACCGGCCCGGCCGTGGGGTGATCGGGCCCAGACAGCGTTCGGCCACCAGGTCGCGGTCGTGCGCCAGTTGGCACCGACACGAGACCGAACCATCCGGCAGGCGATCCTCGCGCTGGGCTGTCAGGATGTCGACGTGGACGGCCTGATCCCGCCGCCGGGAATCGCCATCCTCGGGACGAGCAGCGATCACCTGGTGGTCGACGTCGGCGACCACGCCGTGTCCGTCGGCGACGAACTGGCGTTCGGGCTCGGATACGGCGCTCTGCTCCGGGCGATGACCTCACCATTCGTGTCGCAGGTCGAGACCAGACGGCCGGCGCGCCCGGTACTCGCCGCCGCCCGCTGGCCCGCGCCTATCATCGCCTGACCGGCACACCTGCGCCGAGCAGCGTGGCGCCGATCTGCCTGGGGGATCCGATGCGGCCACAAAAGACGACGCCAGCGAGAAACATCCCGAGGTCCGACCGCATCCCGTGACTCGAGGCGCCTTGGGTGATTTCCATAAAACAACGTCCGTGTTCCCGCTGCGGGCTGGCTGCCGGTGAATGGCGGTGTCAACTGACATCGGCAACAACCCCGCGATCTGGTACCGACAGAACATCCGGCAATCAGCAGAAGAGGACGCTGAGTTCTCATATAGCGCAGGCCATATCGGCGGCGAGGATGCAGTTGAGGCTACCGGTCCACGCTGTTCCGCTGCGGTGGAGCGATGTCGACCTTGACTCCCCCCGGATCACCTTCGCTGGCACTATCGTCCGGCTCGAGGACACAGGCTCATACGCCAATCCCGCACCAAAACCGGCGCCGGATACCGCACGGTCATGATCCCCGCGTTCGTGGCCAACACCCTTCGCCGCGTCCAATCAGAAGCCACTCCCAACAAAGCTGGACTTGGTCTTCCCCAACCGCGACGGCGGAATCTGGGGCCCTTCAACTTCAACCGCCTCTGGCGCCGAGCACGCGGCGAGAAGTTCGCGTGGGTCACCCCGAAGACCTTTCACAAGACAGTCGCCACCCTCATCGCGGACGAGTTCGGCCTGCAGGCCGCCGCGCGCCAACTCGGCCACGCCAACGAGTCGGTCACCCGCCGCCACTACGTCGACCTACCGACCCAAGCCCCCGACTTCACCACCGCGCTCGACCGCTTGGATTCGTGAAAACGTGTGGCTTCCGTACGTCAAAGCGTGTGGACGACTGTAGAAAGCAGAAAACCAGGTCAAACGCGTACGTCTGCCCTGGTAGATGCTCCCCCATCTGGACTCGAACCAGAAACCTGCCGATTAACAGTCGGCTGCTCTGCCAATTGAGCTATAGGGGATTGTCCTGGGTGGTTAGACTCAGGTGGTCTGCCTTGGCGGGCTGACCGAGATGAAACTTTAGCGCATCGTGTCGCGGGAACCCAAATCGGGGCGCTAACTGCGGACATGCGGCGTATAACGATGTGCCGAACGGTGGCCGGATCGACAGGGGTGGGGCGGCTGGGGCAGGATGGAGCCCGCACACAGACGTGGGAGGAGCTCCAGGAGATGCTGCGGTTGATCATCGGCGTGGCGGCCGGTTATGTGCTGGGCACGAAGGCCGGTCGGGCACGCTACGAACAGATCACTGCGGCCTCGCGAGCGGTCGCGGGTAGTCCGGTGACGAGGAAGCTGGTGTCGGTGAGCCGGCAGAAGCTGTCGGACAAGTTGAGCACGCAGCCGAAGCTCGAGCCGATGGAGCCGATCGACGAGCGCACCACGGTCTTGATTCCACACAACCAGCTGCGTCGCTGAACTGAGTTCCGTCGCGGTGTAGGGTCCGCTCGTTCTGTCGGCGCGCGCGGACGAGCGTCCGAACCGACGAATCCTCCTGACGCGCAGGCTCCGCGAAACTTCACCTCAGTCACACCGATATACGGGGGACCACCATGACCGATCCGCACCTGAACGCCGCCGGCGCCGCACCGGTGTCGTTGTTCAGCGCCCAGAATCTCGGCGACGCGAGCGCGGAGTCCGCCGAGCCGGTCCCCGGCAACCATCTGCCGACCTTCCTGGCCGCTGTCGAAGACCCGGACCAGAGCTGACGCTCGCTCTCGCCGCTTCCGGTAGTCGACGGCGACAAAGCTCCCCGAAGTTCGGGGCGGATCGGAGCGCGTAGTACTTGCGCGAAAATTGGAGTAGCCGGGTACTCGTGTGGGTTCGGACACATCCTCGTACGTTCAGATCAGCCTGAAAATCTGCGGCTGACGTCGGCGTTTGGGACATCTGAGCCGCGCGAGTGTCGAGGAGTACGGATGTCTACCGCAATCACCACGCTGACATCGCCCAAAGGCCAACCACTGACTCTGATCGGCGACGCGAAGGTCTCACCGAACTCGGTGTACCCCCGCGTCGAACCGCCTGGCGGCGACGAACTCGGGCCTGTCCTCGAGATGTCGGACTATGAGCTCGCCGAAGCGCTGCGGCCGGTCATCTTCAACGAGGGTAAGGAATACACGGTCGACGCACCGACCACCTCGTTCGTCGAGCTGCTGCGGGCGGACGGTGAACGGCGCACATCGTCCTACACCGCGCTGCCACGCTCCTCGTCCGAACAGGTCGATTCCTCGTCGCTGCACGCGTTTTCGGGAATCATCGGCTCGGACAACCGGGTCGTGCGTCGCGACAACACGGTGTATCCCATGAGCACGGTCGCCTACCTCGCCCTCGCGAGCGGGGGATATTCGGGGTCGGCGACGATGATCGGGCCGTCCACCGCCCTCACCGCCGCGCACGTGGTGCACAACGGGACGAGCTGGCTCCGGCTCCCCTCCGTCGCGCCCGGCACCGACCGCGAAGACCCCACGCCGATGCCCTTCGGCAGCCACGGCGGCTACAACGTGACGGTCCCCGGCGGCTGGATCAACAACGCGGGCGGCGACGCGCGGTTCGACTACGCCGTCATCGAATTCTCCGGATACGGCGACTTCCCCGGTCGCGCGTCGGGGTGGAAGGGCCTGTGGGTCGCGCCCGACAACGTCGTGACCGGCAACCGGATGCACCTCTACGGCCATCCGAGCGACAAGTTCCAACCCCAGATCTGGGGCAACGAGGGCAACGGCGTTCTCAACGGTCAGTACATCAACTTCTTCATGGACGCGTGGTACGGCGACAGCGGTTCGGGCCTCTACGTGTACGGCACCGACGGATGGCCCTACGTCGTAGGCGTGCTGCGCGGTGCCGCCGGCGCGATCGGCGACAACAGCAAGCCCAACTTCGGACGGCGGATGACCCGCGACGTCTACGACTTCATCGTCGCGTACTCGGCTCTGTAGGAAAGGAATCATCATGTCCGACACCATCTCTGCCGAATCGGTCGCCGACGTCGCCTACGAATTCGTTGTCCCCGTGGAGAAGCCGTTGCAGACCGACCTGACGGTGATGCCCGAACTGCTCGAGGTCGATCTGCTGGTGCGCGCGGCGGAGGCGCGCACCAAGTTCAACGTCGACGGATCCGGCATGACGGTCGCCGTCCTCGATACCGGGCTCCGTACCACGCACGTCGATTTCGCGGGCCGGGTTCGGGCAGGCCGGAACTTCACTGCCGACAACAACGGTTCGCCCACCGATCCGAGCGACGGACAGGGTCACGGCACCAACGTCGCGGGGATCATCTGTGCCGGCGGGGTGCACACCGGGATGGCGCCGCGCGCGAACATCGTGCCCGTCAAGGTCCTCGGCAACACCGGCGGCGGTAGCTTCGAGGCGATCCGTGACGCACTGCACTGGGTGCTGGCCAATCGGGCATCGTTGGGCATCTCCGCGGTGTGTATGTCGCTCGGCGCATCCGACAACAACACCTCGGACGCGGAGTTCGCCGGCGACGGCATCGGCGAGGTGATGCGGAGACTCACCGACGCCGGCGTCGCCTGCTGTGTCGCGGCGGGTAACGACTACTTCGCCCACAACAGTGGCCAAGGCATGAGCTACCCGGCGATCTTCCGCCAGACGATCAGTGTCGGCGCGGTCTACGACGCCGACGAGGGCTCGTTCAGCTACGGCTCCGGGGCGACCGCCCTTTCGACGGCGCCGGATCGGATCACCCCGTTCTCACAGCGCCTGCACTCGAGTGTGGGTGGCGCCTGCGCGACCGATATCTTCGCGCCCGGCGCCCCGACGACCTCGTCGGGGATCCGCAACGACAGTGGCGAGTCGATCCAGCACGGCACCAGTCAGGCCACGCCCGTGGTCGCCGGCGTCGTGCTGCTGGTTCAGCAATTCCATCTGCGGGTGGCCGGGACGTTGCCGTCGGTCGCCGATGTTCGCAAATGGCTGCTGGCGGGTGCTGTGCCGATCGTGGACGGCGACGACGAAAACGACAACGTCGTCCACACCGGACAGACGTTCAGCCGGATCAGCGCGTTCGGTGCGCTCACCGCCTGCGCGAAGGACGTGGCGCGCTCGGCGTTGGTCGAAGCGGGTATCGACCGTTCGCGGGTGTAGCTGCCATGAAGGCCAGGCTGTTCCTCAGCCATTCGAGCCGGGACAGCCGCGAAGCGGTCGCACTGCGGGCATGGCTGATCGAGGCGGAACCCGGTCTGGCGGGTGAGATCTTCCTCGATCTCGACCCGGACACCGGGATTCCGGCAGGCGTGCGCTGGAAGGACGCGTTGCGCCGGGCAGGCGACCGCTGCGAGGCGGTCATCTGCCTGCTGTCGGACAACTGGGACAGTTCTCATGAGTGCAAGGTCGAATACCGTCATGCCGAGACCCTGAACAAGCCGATCTTCACGGTCCGGCTCGAACCGCTGACCGGGCGCGACATGACCAGCGAGTGGCAGCGCTGCGACCTGTTCGGGGACGGACCGAAGACCACGATCTCGGTGAACGGGGAAAAGGTCGAGTTCCTGACCGAGGGGTTGCAGCGACTACGTCACGGTCTGCGGGCGGCCGGTATCGGCGCCGACACCTTCGGCTGGCCACCGCCCGGCGACCCGGGACGCGCACCCTACCGAGGGTGGGAACCGCTCGAATCAGTGGATGCCGCAGTATATTTCGGCCGCGACGCGCAGATCGGGCGAGCGATGGACACCGTGCGCGGCCTGCGTGGGCTCGGCGGCGGCCATCTGTTCGTTGTCCTCGGTCCCTCCGGCGTCGGCAAGTCGTCGTTCGTGCGCGCCGGGTTGCTGCCCCGGCTGGCCCGCGACGACCGCCACTTCCGCACCATGGACATCGTGCGGCCGCACCGCAGAGCGCTCACCGGCGACGCCGGATTCGCGCGATCGATCCACGCGTTGCGCGTCGGCGTCGGGCTGCGCCGACCCTGCCTCACCGAGATCGAGGACGGCGTCCGTGACATCGAACAGGTGCGGGCCTGGCTGATCGAAGCGCAGCAGGCCGCGCGCGATCGCGTCCTGGACTCCGACGACGACCCGGCGCCGACACTGATTCTGCCGATCGACCAGGCCGAGGAGCTGTTCGGCCCCGAGGCGGGGGAGCAGGCGGGCGTGCTGCTCACTCTCCTCGGCGGACTGCTCGACCGCGAGCGTGGGATCGCGATGATCGCGGTCGCCACCATCCGCTCCGACCGCTACGAACCGCTCCAGACCGCACCCATGCTCGCGTCGGTCGCGGTGCGGCCGTTCGACGATCTGAAACCGATGCCGCAGGCCCAGTTCAAAGAGGTCATCGTCGGGCCCGCACGGCGGGCGAGAGAAGCCGGCGCGGCGTTGTCGTTCGCCCCGGACCTGGTGGAGCGTCTGCTCGACGACTGGTCGCGCGGCGCCGACACCCTGCCGCTGCTCTCGCTCACCCTCGCCCGGCTGTACCGGGACTACGGGGACGGGGAGATCACCCTCGCGCACTACGAATCCCTCGGCGGATTGCGGCGGGTGGTCCAGCGGGAGGTCGACGAGCTTCTCGATGCCGATCCCCAGGTCCGGGCGGGGCAGTTGGCGATCCTGCGGCGGGCTTTCGTGCCGTGGCTGGCGACGATCAATTCCGGCAACGACCAGCCGATGCGCCGCCCGGCCCGCTGGTTCGATCTGCCGCCGGAGAGCCATCCGCTGCTCGAGGAGTTCGTCGCACGCAGGCTGTTGGTCAAAGATGAGCGCGACGGCGCCGTGGTCGTCGAGGTCGCGTTGGAAAGCCTGCTGCGCCAATGGGACACCCTCGCCGACTGGCTGCGGGTGCAGGCTGCCGAGCTCGAGGCCGCCGACAACCTCGAGCGGGCCGCGCAGGCGTGGGAGCAGAACGGGCGGCGCGAGGAATGGCTGCTGTCGGGGTCACGGCTCACCGATGCCGAATCACTGGCCACCGCACCAGGATTCCGTGAACGGCTCAACCCGGTCCGGGGATTGCTGCTGGCCTCACGGCAGGCCGAGGACGAGCGCCTCGCCGAGGAACGCCGGCACCGGGAGGACGAGCTGCGGGCCGCCAGGGAACGTCAGCAGGCAGCGGAAACGTTGGCGGCCACCGAGAGCCGGGCGAAGGAGGACGCGCAGCGCAGCGCCACGGCGTTGCGCCGGCGGTCGCGGATTCTGCGCGCGGCACTGGCGGTGACCATGGTGGCAGCGCTGGTCGCGGGTTTGCTGTGGGTGCGCGCGGACCGGGCGCAGGAACGAGCCGTCGCCGAGAGCCGACGCGCGACAGTGCTGGCGTTGTCGGCGAATTCGCAGCTCATGCTCTCGGGCAGGTGGCCGGGCAAGAGCGACGACATCCTGGGTATGCAGATGGCGGTCGCCGCGTACCGTCTCGGCGAGGGGGACGGGCGGGAGTTCGCCCTGCTCAACGCAATTCACCAGCAAGGCAAAATCCGCAAGATCGCCCACATGGACGAGGCCGATGTCTCCAGCGTCAGCTACAGCCCGAACGGTGAACTCATCGCCACGACTCGTGGCAACACGATCCAGCTCCTCGACGCCACGACGTGGACCCCGATCGGCGCTCCGCTGTCCGGTCACGCGTCCGAAGTCACTCGCATCGCGTTCAGTCCGGACGGTGCCCGGCTGGTGTCCGCAGGTCGAGATCGAACTGTTCGGCTCTGGGATGTCGAGTCCCACAAGCAGATCGGGGCCGACATGCGCGGCCACACCGGTGTGGTCGTCGGCGTCGCGTTCAGCCCGGACGGCCGCACGATCGTGTCGGCGAGCTCGGACAAGACCGTCCGGCTCTGGGATGCCGACAGGCACGAGCAGGTCGTCGAGATGACCGGGCACACCATGCCGGTGACCTCGGTGGCATTCGGTGGGGGTGGGCTGATCGCCTCGGGCGACGTCGGCGGCACCGTCTATCTGTGGGACGCCCGGACCGGGCGGCCCGCGGGCGATCCGCTGACTGTGTACACCGGCAGCGCGGTGAACAGCCTTGCCTTCGACCGCACTGGCGACCGGCTGGTGGTCGCGGGATTCGATCTCCAGCAATGGGATACCAGAACTCGCAGGCCGATCGGGGAGCCGCTTCGTGGGCACACCGCGGCGGTGGAGCAGGTCGTTTACAGCCGCGACAGTACTCAGATCGCTTCGGCGGGCGATGACAAGAAGATCCGGCTGTGGGATTCTGCGACGGGCCGGCCGATCGGAGAGCCGCTGGAGGGTCACGAGCTCATCGTGTCCAGCGTCGCGCTGCATCCCGGCTCCGGTCGAATCCTTTCCGGGAGTATGGATTCCACCGTCCGAGAATGGGATGTGGGTGGTGGGCGAACCATCCACAACGGCGCCAGGGTGTTGGGCGCGGACGTGAGCCCGGACGGCCGCCATATCGTCACCGGCGGTGCGGACGGCACCGTTCGGCAGTGGGATACCGGCACCGGTGCGCAGGTAGGTCCCCTGATCCGAGGCGAAGAGGGCCTTTTCCAGCTCGCGGAATACACAGCAGAAGGCACACAGCTGGAGGCCGCCGGGTTCAGCCCCGAATCCCTCACCTGGACCGAAATCCGGTTCTGGGATGCCGCATCGGGCGCCGCGGTCGGGCCGCCGATCTCGCTGCCGCCCGAAACGGCTGTTTTCGCGCACGATCCTGGTCGGCGCAGGCTGGTGATCACCAGCGACGGCAATGCCCAGATTCGAGACATGGCGAGTATGCGGCCGATCGGATCCGAACTGCGACACGACGACGGCTCGGTGCAGATGGTGTCGATCGACAACGCCGGACGCCGCGTCGCCACCGGCGCGACCGACTACGCGGTGCGGTTGTGGGACGCGGACACCGGTCAGCCGGTCGGCGAGCCGATGGTCGGGAACGGGTGGGTCAAGAGCACCAGCTTCAGCCCGGACGGCCGCCTGCTCGCTGTCGGCTACGAAGACAAGACGATTCGCATCTGGAGCACCGACACCGGCCAGGAAATCGGCGCACCGATGGTGCAGGACGGCCCCGCCACCAGAGTCCAATTCTCTCGGGACGGCCGCACACTGGTCACCGTCGGTACCGATAACGTGTTGCGGCTGTGGGATGTGGGAACGCACCGCCAGATCGGACCCGCGCTGGTCGGTCACGGCGCCCCCGTCACCGCTGTCGATTTCCTGCCCGATGGTTCGGGGATCGTGTCGGCGAGTGTCGACGAGACCATCCGGATGTGGCCCGTGCCGACCGCCTCGCCCGAGCAACTCTGCGCCAAGATGACGCACAACATGAGCCGGGAGATGTGGCGGACCTGGGTGTCTTCGGAGATCGACTACATCGAGCTGTGCCCGGGACTTCCGATCGCCGGCGAGGAGGAGTAGCCGATGTACGACGACGATCTGCTGAACACTCTCTGGCAGCGGCGAACTCGCTGGTCGGCCACCGCTACCCGGATGAAGCGCCGGTTGGATCGAGTGCGGCTCACCGTCCTGTTCCTCGGCAGCTGGGGTGCGATCGCCACGGCCTCGACCACGACGATCCTGCGCTCGGCCGGCACCGCGACCCGCGTCGTGGCGCTGTCGGGTGCGGTGGCGCTGGCGGTGGCGACGTTCCTCACCGCCCAGTACCTCACCGCGGAGTCGACCCGCCGCTGGACCCGGGCGCGGGCGGTCTCCGAAGGCATCAAGCAGAGAATTCTCACCTTCCGCGCCATCGGCGACGCACAACAGACCGAGCGATTGCAGGCCGAGATCGAAGGCATCGAACAGGCCGCCGAAGACCTGCTGCCGCTGCTCGCGCCCGGCGACGACGCCGTCCAGGCGCCGCGATCGATGCGGCCCGACGAGTACGTCCGCGATCGGGTACGGGCACAGATCGACGACTACTACCTGCCGACGGCCCGCTGCTACGGCGCCCGCGCGACCAGGTTGCGCCGCGCGGCCATCGGACTCGGCCTCGCGGCCACGATCGTCGCCGCGATCAACACCGGCGTCGGCGCGGAATCGTCGGGCCGGATCGCTCCGTGGGTCGCGGTCATGACCACGCTGAGCGGATCGTTGCTGGCCTACCTCGCGGGCAAGCGGTACGACTTCCTGGTGATGACCTATCTCGCCACCGCGGATCGCCTGCGACGGCGGCTCGATCGGTGGCGCGCCGACGGATCACCCACCGATCGGGTGCGGTGGGCGGAATTCGTCGCGGACTGCGAGAACACCTTCTCGATGGAGAACGCGAGCTGGATGGCGAAATGGAGCGAGCGCGCGGAGACCTGAACCCGTGCAGCCGAATCCGAGTTGCGGCAGGGGTGGCCCGTGCCGGATAACCTGAGCGCAGTCACGTGGGTGGTCGCGCGAAGGAGTGGTGATGGAGTTCGGGCCGGAGGCGATCCTTGCGGGATACCGCATCGAGCGCAGGCTCGGCGGCGGGGGAATGGGGACGGTGTATCTGGCCCGGCATCCTCGGCTGCCGCGCCGCGACGCCGTGAAGGTGCTCGATGTGCGGCTCGCGGTGGAGCCGACGTTTCGGGCCCGGTTCGAGCGTGAGGCCGATCTGGCCGCGCGGCTGCGTCATCCGAATGTCGTGCAGATCTTCGATCGGGGCGTCGACGGCGATCGGTTGTGGATCGCGATGCAGTTCGTGGACGGGCTCGACGCGGCACAGCTGCTGCGCCAGGGGCTGTCGGTGCTCACGCCCCAGCGGGCGGTACGCATTGTCGCCGAGGCGGCGAAGGGACTGGACTACGCGCATCGGCAGGGGTTGCTGCATCGCGATATCAAACCGGCGAACCTGCTGATCGCGCGTGCCGACGACGGTACCGACGAGGTGATGGTCACCGACTTCGGGATCGCTCGGAGCATGGGGGAGACGACGAGTCTCACCTCCGCGGGATCGGTGCTCGGCACGCTCGCGTACGCGGCGCCCGAACAGCTCGAGGGGCAACCGCTGGATGTGCGCACCGATGTGTACGCCCTCGGCGGCACCCTCTACGAGCTGCTCACCGGGTTCGTGCCGTTTCAGCGGGAGAGTCCGGCCGCGTTGATCAGCGCGCATCTGATCGAGCCGCCGCCGCGTCCGTCGGTCGGCAATCCGGGGCTGCCGCCTGCCCTGGACGGGGTGATCGCGCGGGCGATGGCGAAGAATCCGGGCGACCGGTACGCCAGCTGCGGTGAGCTCGCCGACGCCGCGGTCTCCGCTCTCACCGGCGCACCGGTGGTGGGGGCTACCGCTGTGCTGCGGCGGGACACGCCGCGGGCTCCTGGCTGGTCGCGGACCAGGAAAGTCCTGCTCGGTGTCGGTGGCGCGGCGGTGGTGGCCGCGGTGACCGCGTTCGCCGTGCTGACCGCCCAGGACAGGGGTGCCTCCAACTCGCCCGCCACGCCGCAGGCCGCGCGGATCGGTGCCGTTCCGAACAGCCCGAAGGCGGCGGCGGTTCTGCGTCCTTGGCTCGACGATGTCCTCGCCGGTGACATGAGCGCCCTGATCCGCAAATGCTGGACCCAGTCGCCCGCCGAGATCCCCCGGATGTACGGCGACGTCCTGCCGATCATCGATGCGGTGCAGCGCCCGGGGGTGCTCGGCCAATTCGGGCCTTACTGGCAGAACGAGGACCTCGTGGTCAGCTTGCGCCCCAGCGAGTTGCGATCCGAATACGGCTGCCCGACCGTGAGCGAGCGATGGAAGACCGGCCTCACCGACGAGCAGGCTCGCTACACCGTCGAGCGCTACCTGAGCCGGGTGGTCGGCGATCCGGTGAACCCGGCCGACGTGGAACCGGACTATCCGCTGCTGTGCAACGGCGCGCAGGCGGGCACCGCCCTGTCCGGGGTGCGGCGATTCGAGGACACGGCACTCACGGTCCGCGGCTCGACAGGCTCGGTCGTAACCATCAACGCGCCGGTGAGCAGTGCGGACGGTGCGGCATCAGCGGTCGACCTCACCCTCGATCACGCCGCGAACGGCTACTGCATCTCCCGCATCGACCGGGCAGGCTGAGCTGGGGTTTCGAAAGCCCCGGCGGCAGGCGCAGCTCATCCGAAAAGGGTGATCCGTCCGGCTCGCCGCCGTGGCTACGGTGGAGGAACGTCCACGCTGAATCCAGTCAGGAGTTGCCGTGCCGAAGTTGGAGATCAAGAGGAAAACAGAGCTCTCCCGCAAAGAGGTAGGCGAGCGGCTCATCATGATCGGACGGGCCCTCGCCCACGGCTCCGAAGTGGAACTGAAGACCGGTGACGACTCGATCGAGATCGTCGTCGCCGACCGCCTCCACTGGGAATTCGAGATCGAAGTCGACGGCGACGAGACCGAAATCGAAATAGAGATCAAGTGGCACGACGATCCGGCCGCCGAGACAGGGGCCGACGCGAAACCGGCACCGGCACCGGCACCGGCACCGGCACCGGCGACGGCGACGAAAGCCGCACCGGCGACGAAAGCCGCACCGGCAAGGAAAGCGGCACCGAAACCGGCCAAGTCCGCGCGCCGACCCCGGGCGCGCAAGACTACCGCCAAGTGAACCGGCTCCATGACCTCCCCGGACACCACCGGTAGCCGCGCTCGCCGCTGGTGGGCGCGGCTGGCGTTCGTCTGCGCTGCCGCGGCCGCGGTGGTGCCTGTGCTCGCCGCCGGAGTGCTCGGCGCCGTGGCGTTGCTGATCGTCGGCACCGGCGGTGTCGTGGTCGCCGTGGCGGCGCTCTACACGTTCATCACCCGGTTCGGAATCCTGCGGTGGATGGCACTGGCGGTGGCGCTGCTCGCACCGGTCATCGTGGTGGTCTCGTTCGTGCGGGCGAATCTGCTGTGGGTCGTCCTGGTGTCGGGTGCGCTCGCGCTGGTGACCATCGGCGCCGCCCGCATCGCCCTGCGCGGCAGCGGTGCGGAGACGACGATGCCCGAATACTCCGCTCCAGCACCGGAGCGCCCGTTCCTGATCATGAATCCGCGCTCCGGTGGCGGGAAGGTGTCGAAGTTCGACCTCGAGCGCAAAGCCGAGGAACTGGGCGCGCAGGTCGCTCTACTCGAAGGGCCCGAGGAAATCGACGTCACCGCGCTGGCCCAGCGGGCGGTCGCCGACGGCGCTGATCTGCTCGGGGTCGCGGGCGGTGACGGGACTCAGGCCCTGGTCGCGGCGGTGGCGGTCGAACACGATCTGCCGTTCCTGGTGATCAGTGCCGGCACCCGCAATCACTTCGCCATGGATCTCGGACTCGATCGCGCCGACCCCACCCGCTCGCTCGACGCACTGCGCGACGGGGTGGAGTTGCGCGTCGATCTCGGCACCGTCAACGGACGGCCCTTCGTCAACAACGCCTCGTTCGGGGTCTACGCCGAGATCGTGCGCAGTCCGGCATACCGCGACGACAAGACCGCGACGGTGCTGGCGCTGCTTCCCGATCTGCTCAACGGACATCGGGGCCCGAGACTGGTCGCCCGGATCGGGGAACTCGTGGTGGACGGGCCACAGGCAATCCTGGTGAGCAACAATCCCTACGGCAGCAATGATCTCGCGGGCCTGAGCCGTCGCGTCCGCCTCGATCGCGGTGTCCTCGGCGCGGTCACCCTGTCTGTCACCAGCACGAGGGAAGCGGTCGGGCTGCTGCGCCGCACCCGGCTTCGCGGCCTGTCGCAGGAAACCGCGATCGAGTTGATCGTCGACGCCGACACCCCCGAGATCCCGGCTGGCATCGACGGCGAATCCATGCTCCTCGACACCCCGGTCCGGTGCACCATCCAACCGGCGGCTCTGCGCGTGCGAGTACCCAGAACCCGACCGGGAGTTCGTCCCGCCGCCGCGGCCTTCGACTGGGCACGGCTGTGGCAGACGGCGCGCTGGGCTCGCTCCGGGTCATAGCTCGGCCGCCTGGTCGTCGAGCTGCCCGATCGGGCTCGAATGGTTCGCCGATCGGGGCGGCCGGTTGCGCCGCGCGTGGTCACAACCGTTGTCGCACTACCGATATCGGCGATTGCCCAAAGCGACGGGGGTGCGGGTCGTCGAGGCGCCGAAGGTGCGACTACGCGAGATCCAGCGCCGGATCCTGCGTCGGATTCTCGCGGGCGTCCCCGCTCATCCGGCGTGTCACGGATTCGAGAAGAGTTGCAGCGCAGCAGCTTTCGCCACTCCGCATGCCGGCTCCGCGCTCGTGATCAGACACGATCTTCGCGACTTCTTCCCGACGATCACGGTCGCGCGGTGTTCACGGCCTGCGGTTATTCCCCGGCCGCACCCCGCGACCGCTACGACGCCGTCCTTGCCCTGCTGCACAACTGTGCGCGCACCGGTGCTTCCACGCCTAACATCGACGAGCACAACGACTTCCGCGCCCACGTGTACGGCCTGATCTCGTGGATCGGCGAGACCAGCCCGCACCGCCGCGACAAACTCCTCGCCATGGCCGATCGAGTCGACTGGACCAGCTGACTGCCGGGGCTAGTGGTCGACGAGGTCGTCGGCGGAAATCCGGGCGAGTTCTTCGGCGAGGGCGGCGACGGTGTCGCGGATCTGGTCTTCGGTGTGGCAGGAGGTGACGAAGAAGCGGAGCCGGGCCAGGTCTTCCGGCACGGCCGGATAGATGATCGGGTTGACGTTGATCGCGCGATGCAGCAGCGCGGTGGACAGTTTCAGCGTCTTCATCGAGTCGCCGACGATGCACGGGATGATCGGAGTGTCGTGGCTGTCGCCGGTGTTGATGCCCGCCTCGCGGGCAAGGCGAAGAAACAGTTCCGCATTGTGCCGAAGGCGGTCGAGCGGCGAGTGGTCGGCCCGCAACAGCCGCATCGCGGCCAAGGACGCGGCCGCGTTCATCGGTGTCATGCCGACGCTGTAGACGAAGCCCGGGGTGGTGTATTTCAGGAATTGGACCAGCTCCGCGCTGCCCGCCACATAGCCACCGCAGCCCGCGAGCGCCTTCGACATCGTGCCGGACCACAGCTCGACATCACGGCGGTCGACATCGAAATATTCGCCGATGCCACCGCCGTTCTCGCCGAGCACGCCGACGCTGTGCGCCTCGTCGATCATCAGCAGGGCCTGGTGCTTCTTCTTGATCTCGATGATCGCGGGCAGATCGGGGATGTCACCGTCCTGGCTGTACACGCCTTCGATGAGGATCAGGACCCGGCGGTACTGGTGCCGGATCTCGGTCAGCAACGCGTCGAGAGCGGCGTGGTCGTTGTGCGGGAACGGTCTGCGGGTCGCACCGGACAGCCGGCAGCCCTGCAGGATGGAGTCGTGCGCCAGGCTGTCGTGGATCACCAGATCCTCGGGGCCGACCAGATGGCCGATGATCGTCACGTTCGTCGAGTGACCGCCCACCAGCGCGATCGCGTCCTCGGTACCGAGCAGGGCGGCCAGTTCGGCCTCGAGTTCACGATGGATCGGCTTCTCGCCGGAGAGCAGGCGGCTGGCCGAGACCGAACTGCCGTAGCGGGCCACGGCGTCTTGCACGGCGGCGACGACGGCGGGGTGACCCGACATCCCCAGGTAGTTGTAGCTGGAGAAGTTGACCACCTCCGTGCCGCCGATGAACGAGGTGTCTCGGGTGACGCCGTCGTTGATCAGGAAGTAGGGGTTGGCCAGGCCCAGTGCTTCGCCGCCCGCGAGCCGGTCGGTGATGGCCCGCACCTCGGCGAAGTCGGAGATCCGGTATTCGGGGGCGACGCCTGCCTGCCTGGCTTCGGCTGCGGTGGAGGGGGTTTCGGATGTCTCGACCGACGTGTTCGGTGCGGCGGGCGGATCGGAGCGTCGACCGGTGAAGTGGGCGATGACATCGCCGAGCGTCGTTGTTCCCGTGACCAGGGCCGGGTCGACGGTCGTGCCGGGGATCTTGCGGACCAGACCGGTGAACAGGTCGGTGAGCATGAGCGAGTCGAAGCCCAGGCTGTCGCCGAGTGTTCGGCTGTCCTCCAGCCGGTCGGCGGGAAATCCGCTCACCCTGGCCACTTCCGCGCGGACGATCGCGGCGGCGTCCGGGGCGTGATCGTGGCGCACGGAGCCGGAGCCGGAGCCGGAGCCGGAGCCGGTGTCGAGGGGTGTGCCGGGTGCCCGGCCGGGTGTCGCCAGCAGGCCTGCCAGTACCGCGTTCTGTTCACGGAAGAGCGCGATCAGTGAGTCCATCGTCGTTTCCTCGGTAGGTGCGGAGTGGGGTGCGGGTGCCGATGCGCCGGCTTCGCCGACTGTGGGTGGTTCCACCCAGAACCGGTGCGCGCCGGAGAACTCGTACACCGGCAGACGGTGACGGACGCGCTGCGCGGGTTCGTAGAGTTCGTTCCACACGGGGTCGAGACCGTCGCGGTAGAGCGCGGCGACGGTGGCAGCGAGGTCGTCGCCGGTCGCGCCGGGGCCGGGACTCGGGGACAGGCAGCGCGCGCCGAGCCCGGGATCGACCCTACGCACCGCCGCGGCGAGTACGCGCCGGGGGCCGACCTCGACGAGGTGCGTCGGGTCGGTGCCGAGCGCGGCGTGGACGGCGTCGCCGAAACGGACTGTGGCGCGGACGTGTTCGGTCCAGTATTCGGCGTCCATCACCTCCTCGGGATCGAGAAGCCTGCCGTGCACGGTCGAGTAGATCGGCAGGGCGGCGGCGCGGTAGGAGCAGGTACTGGCGATGGTGTCGAACTCGGCGAGCATCGGCGCCATCAGCGGACTGTGGAACGCGTGCGACACGGTGAGTGGCTTCGCGACCACCGACCGGGTGCGCAGCGCCGCGGCGATACGGTGCAGCGCCTCGGCGTCGCCGGAGAGGACGAGATCCTCCGGACCGTTGACAGCGGCGACCACAACGGCGGGTTCGCCGGTGAGCAGGTCGGCGATCCGCTCGGTGGCGGCGCGTACGGCCAGCATCGCGCCACCGGTCGGCAGTCGTTGCATCAGCCGTCCCCGGGCGGTGACCAGCTTGCAGGCGTCGTCGAGATCGAAGACACCCGCCACCGCCGCGGCCGCGAATTCGCCGATGCTGTGCCCGATCAGCCAGGCCGGTCGGATGCCGAGGTCGGCCAGCGTCTTGGCGATGGCGTATTCCATGGCGAAGATCGCCGGTTGCGCGAGGGCGGTGGGATCGAGGTCGGCGTCTTCGTCGAGCAGCAGATCTCGGATCGATCGGCCGAGGTGGGGGGCCATGGCGGTGTCGACGAGTTCGAGTGCTCGCCGGAACCCCTGGCTCGTCTCGTGCAGAGTCCGCCCCATCCCGGGGAATTGCGAGCCCTGGCCGGTGAACATCCAGCCGGCGCGCACCGGCTGCGCGAGACCGTGGCGCCGGCTCACGTCTTCGCCTGTGCCGTCATCGGGGCGCAACTGCGCGATTGCCTCGTCGCGGTGGCGGGCGACGACGGCGAGCCGGTGCCGACCCGACGACTTGACCTGATTGCTCGTCCAGCAGAACTGGGCGAAGTGGTCGTCGGTCACCGATGCCAACGCCTCCGACATTCGGATCGCGTTGCGTCGCAGTCCATCCTCGCTGTCCGACGACAGGGTGATCACCTTCGCTCCGGATGCCGTGGGCGTCTCGGAGGGTGCGGATGCCACGGGCGATGCGGTGGTGGCGCTCGCCAGCACCATGTGCACATTCGTCCCGCCGAGCCCGAAGCTGCTCACCCCACCGTGCGCGCGTCCGTCGAGCGGCATCAGATCGTCGAGCAGGCGCAGGCCGTGCCGCGCCATCTGCAGGCGAGGGTTCTCCTGGTCGGCGAACCTCGATGGCGGGACCACACCGTGGTGCAGGCTGAGGACGGCTTTGATGAGTCCGGCCACGCCCGCGGCGCCCTCGGTGTGGCCGAGGTTGCCCTTGATCGACCCGATCCCGCAGGGCCGCGCCCGATCGCTCCCGTGCAGCTTGCCGAGCGCCTTGACCTCGATCATGTCGCCGAGAACCGTTCCGGTGCCGTGTGCCTCGATGAAGTCGATGTCGTCGGGCCGTACGCCCGCTCGCCGGTAGGCCTCGCCGATCACCTTCTGTTGCGCCCATCGGTTCGGCGCGGTGATGCCGTTGCTGCGCCCGTCGGAGTTGACCGCGCTGCCTTTGATCACCGCGTAGATCGGCAGCCCCGCGGCCTCGGCGTCCGCCAGGCGGCGCAGGACGAGCACCGCCACGCCTTCACCGCGCACGATCCCGTCGGCGTTGCCGCTGAACGGTTTACACCGCGCGTCCGGCGCCGACAGACCCGCCTGGGTGTAGAACACGCCGACGGCCGGGGTCAGCACGAGATTGACGCCCCCCGCGACGGCCTGGTCGCAATCGCCCGCCGCCAGGGCGTTGCACGCGAGATGGACCGCGACCAGCGACGACGAGCACGCCGTGTCGACCGCGATGCTCGGCCCTTCGAGGTCGAACTGGTAGGACAGCCGATTCGCGGTCATGAAGTAGCCGTTGCCGGATCCGTGCTGCGGCGTGATCGCGGCGTAGTCGCTCATCTGCAGGTTGGCCCACTCGTTGGCCATCACGCCGACATAGACCCCGGTCCGTGAGCCCGCCTGTGCCCGGGGGTCGAGGGTGGCGTCCTCGAAGGCTCGCCAGGTGGCCTGCAACAGCAGTCGTTGTTGCGGGTCCATCGACTCGGCCTCGTGTGCGGTGATGCCGAAGAATTCGGCGTCGAACGCGTCGGCGTCGTCGATGAATCCGCCGCTGCGGGTGTTGATGGTGCCGGGCGCGCCCGCCGGGTCGTGGAAGTCGTCGGCGTTCCAGCGGCTCGACGGGACTTCGGAGATCGCGTCGCGGCCCTCGATCAGCAACTGCCACAACCGCGCCGGGTCGGCGGCGTGCGGGAAGCGGCAGTCGAGGCCGACGACAGCGATATCGGTCATGCCGCGACGGCGATTTCGGCGGTGAGGTAGGTGGCGATGGCCGCGATGGTGGGGTATTCGAAGACCAGGGTCGGGTCGATGTCGAGCATCCACCGGTCTTCGATCTCGCCGCACAGGGCCACTGCCGACACCGAGTCCATGCCGAGTTCGGCGAGCGGGATCGTCGGGTCCACCTGGTGCGGTGCGCGTTCGGTGTAGTCGGCGACGCGCTCGATGAGCCAGTCCTGGGTCGTCGTGGCGTGAGTGGTGATGGTGGCGAACATGTTTCGGCTCCTCAGTGGGTGGCGGTCGAGGATCGGCTCAGGGCCGGTTCGAGGTCTTCGTGCAGGACGGTCGAGATGCTGTTGTCGACGAAGGCCTCGCGCATCGAGGCCCGTTGGACTTTGCCGCTGGTGGTGCGGTGCACGGAGCGGCTCTCGATCAGGACGACGCTCGGTGCGGGGACATCGAAACCGCGGGCGACCGCGATCTTGATCGTCGAGGTCAGCTCGGCGAGGGTGGTACCGCGCAGCAGCGCTGTCTTGATGCCCTGCACGACGACGAGCCGTTCCCGGGCGCCTGCTTCGACGGAGACGGCCACGCCGGTGGTGAGCGCGGGATGCAACGCCTCCACCAGTTCCTCGACATCCTGCGGGTAGAGGTTTCGGCCGTTGATGATCAGCAGGTCCTTGAGCCGCCCGGTGACGAACAGTTCGCCGTCGCGCAACATTCCGAGGTCGCCGGTGCGCAGGAAGGGCCCTTCGTCGCCGAGATGCGCGTCGAAGGTGTGCCGGGTCTCCTCGGGCCGATTCCAATAGCCGGCTGCCACGCTGTCGCCGCGAACCCAGATCTCGCCGACGGTGTCGTCGGTGACCTGCTGCCCGGTGTGCGGGTCGACGACGCGGACGGTGAGACCGCGCGCCGGTTGTCCGCAACCGACCAGCATGCTGTCGGGCCCTTCGGTGACGACGGGCTGTGCATCGACCGGCCCGGAGGTGACGAGCAGCGTCGCCTCGGCCAGGCCGTAGGCGGGCAGCAGTGCGGTCGGTCGCCACCCCGCGGGTGCGAACCGTTCGCGCATCGCGGTGATGGTGCGTTCGCGGACCGGCTCGGCGCCGCACAACGCCACCTCGAGGGAGGACAGGTCGAGGGTGGCCAATTGTTCGCCGGTGACGCGCTTGGCGATCAGTTCATAGGCGAAGTTCGGGGCGGCGGTGCAGGTGGCGCGGTACTTGTCGATCGCCTGCAGCCAGCGCACGGGACGCTTGAGGAAGGTGGTGGGCGACATGAACACCAGATTCGCGCCGACGTAGATCGAGGCGAGCAGCGAGCCGATCAGGCCCATGTCGTGAAATTGCGGGATCCAGGTGACGCCGGTCGAGGTGTCGTCGCTCCCGATCGCGGCGGAGATCGCGGCTTCGTTGTGCAGGAGGTTGCCGTGGGTGACGACGACACCCTTGGGTGTGCCGGTCGAGCCGGACGTGTACTGCAGGAACGCGATGGTCCCGGTGTCGATGTCGGGCAGGCGCCACGCGTCGGGGTCGCCGAGCTGTTCGTCGGTGGCCACCACGGCCGCGGTGGTGGCCGCGGCGACCATCGGCTGGAAGTTGGCGGTGGTGAGAACCAGGCGGGCGCCGGAGTCGGCGATGATGCCCGCTACGCGCCGGGTGCTGCGCTCGTCGTGCGGCAGGGGCGCGGGCACTGCGATGACGCCGGCGTAGAGGCAGCCGAGGAAGGCGCGCAGGAAAGCCATACCGTCGTGGTAGAGCAGAACGACGGGTTCCGTCGATTCCGGGCGATCGGCCAGCCACGCGGCGAGCGCCCTGGCATCGCGATCGAGATCGCGGTAGGTGACGACCTCCTCGACGAGCTCGCGCCCCGCCTCACGCAGGTAGATGTAGGAGCGGGTCTCGCCATAGACGCGAACCTGCTGCCTGACGTGGTGCACGTAGCTGGGCTGCATGTGGCCTTTCCTTCACAGGGGAGAAAGTCATAGGGGGTGACTATGACTATCCGCTCTCTGTGGCGGTCCGGATAGTGCCCGCAGGTATCACCCAGCGAACCCGGGGGTGGCCGCTGTCCACCCCTGGGTGTGGGCCACCGCGGCCTCGGTGCGATCGCGCGTGAACAACTCAGATGACGATGACCCGGCGTCCGCGTGAGTGACCGGCCTGGCTGTCGATGTGCGCCGCGGCGGCGTCGGCCAGCGAGTACGACTTCTCGACCGGGATACGCAGTGTGCCCTGTGAGATGAGGGCGGCGGCCTCGGCGAGCGCGTCCGGCACGCTCCCGGCCACGCCGGAGAATCGGACCCCGAGCGCCGGCGCACCGAGATCGGCGATGGTGAGCACCCGCTGTGGATCCCCGGTCAGCTCGACCAGCTCGCCGATCACCCCCGAGCCCGCCAGATCGAGGGCCGCGTCGACCGGCCCGAACCGGCGCACCCGCTCGACCCACCCCTCGCCGTACGTCGTGGGGAGGGCGCCGAGGCTTCGGAGATAGTCCTGGTTCGCGGCCCCCGCGGTGCCGATCACCGTGATGCCACGCTCGCGCGCGATCTGCAGCACCGCCGATCCGACACCCCCGGACGCGCCGCTGACCAGCAGCGTCTGCCCGGCCCGCACACCGACCTCGCCGATGACGCGCAGCGCGGTCTCCACCACGGACGGATACCCGGCGGCTTCCTCGAACGTCAGGCTTTCCGGCATGCGGGCCCAGGCCGTCAGCACGGCGAACTCGGCGTAGGTGCTCGAGCCTTCGCCGAACACCGGGTCGCCGACCTCGACTCCGTCGACGCCCGCGCCGACCTCGTCCACCACCCCGGCCGCGTCCAGCCCGACACCGGCGGGCAAGGCGATCGGATGAGCCCCGAGCACCTGGCCTTCGCGCAGCCGCCAGTCCACCGGGTTGACGCCCGCCGCGCGCACCGCGATGCGAATCCGGCCGGGGCCCGCATGGGGCTCCTCGGCATCGATGAGTTGCAGGACGTCCGGACCGCCGAACTCGGCGAAGCTCACTTTTTTCATGCCTCGAACGTAACACTAACGGTTAGTATTTTGAAACGGATATGAGTTCATAACTGATACAGATTCCTAACTGGTAGCCTCCTGGCATGACCGTGCCTACCGGACGTCGTGAACGCAAAAAGGCCGCGACCCGCCAGAAGATCGCCGATACCGCCCTGCGGCTCTTCCTGGAACGCGGGTACGACGAGGTGGGCATCCGCGACGTCGCCGCTGAGGCCGACGTGGCCGTCACGACACTGTTCGCCCACTTCGCCGCCAAAGAGGCCCTGGTGTTCGAGCGGGATGAAGACTTCGAACAGGGACTCGTACGGGCGGTCACCGACCGTGCGGCTCACGAACCGCTCATCCCCGCGCTGCGGCGCGAAATCCATTCGATGGTGCGACATTGCTCGGCGGACAGCGCCGCCCCGATCTGGCGCATGATCGACGAATCCCCCGCGTTGCGCAGGTACGGGGAGTCGATGCGGGTGCGCCATGCGCAGGCGCTGGCAGCGGCCATCGCTGCCGATCCCGCGCTGGCGCGGACCGCGACGGAGAGCGCGGCGATCGCGAGGTTCGTGATCGACGCCTATGCGCTGGGCCGGGAGGCCGCCGATCCGGAAACCGCGGTAGACGAGATCTTCCGGATGATCGAGGCGGCCTGGGAGATCACCGGCCCCGGGGCTTCGGTGTAGCCGGCGCGGGAAAGAGCGGGCGGCCGCGGGCGGAGATGCCCGCGGCCGCCCGGATCGCACGCTTACCCGACGGCGGCCGGGGCGAACGTCGAGCGTTCGAAGCGGCCCGCGGGGGCGAACTTCGCCAGCAGTTCGGCCGCGTCCGTGCCGGTGACCTCGGTGATGTAGGCGGCGGCGTCGGCGGGGGAATCGATCGGCAGGAACGACTGCGGACGGTGCAGCAGGCCGACCAACGCCGAAGCGAACTTCGGGTTCACGGCGGCGGTGGCGAAGAACTGGCCGCCGATGTCGCCGAATTCGGGGTCGCTGAGGAACAGGCGGGTCACCTTGGCGGCGGCGTCGCTGCGGGCGGCGAGGAACGCGGCGTACTGGTCGGTGATCCACTGTTCGTCGAACGGTCCGTCGTGTACGGCGGCGGCCGCGACCAGGCGCTGCGCCTGGATCAGCCCGCTCTGCGCGCCTTGGCCCGCGACCGGGTCGTAGGCGACCGCGGTGTCACCGAGAGCGGCGACCGGATGGCCGCCCGCGGTGCGTCCCACCCCGACCCGCACGACCGGCCGGACCGCGCCCTTGAGCCAGGAGTGCGGGTCCTCGGGAATCACCTGGGTGGCCTGCACTTCCGGCAGATCCCAGTCGATGTAGTCGCGGTAGAGGTCCTTCACGATCTGCAACGCCGATTCGGCGGAATCGGCTGCGGCGAAACGGGTTTCCCAGTCGCTGCCCGGTCGGGCCCAACCCAGGAACGCCCAGCTCGGGCCCGCGTCCTTGTGCAGGTACGGACCCCACCACGCCTCGCCCTGCTCGGCGAGAATGGAGAACAGGCTGTGCGCGCCGCCCGCGGGGCTACGGTGCGCGAAGACCCCGGGGTCGAAGTCGAGACCGGTGACGGTGACCGTGAGCAGCGAGCGCTGCGGCTTGTCGTAGACAGTGCGTTCCTCGTCGATCGGGAACAGGTCGGCCAGCCCGCCGCGGCCGGTCGCGACCAGGGTGAGGTCGTTGGCGGCGGCGATGGCGTCGAGGGATTCGGGGGTGACCGGTCCGACGACGAAATCCCCGCCGCGTTCGAGGAAGGCCGTGAGGCGCTCATCGGCCTTGAGCCGGGTGTCGACGGCGACGCCGACATAACCGTCGAAGGTGCCGTCGAAGGCGATCAGCTCGGCATTCTCGGGTCCGGCGATGCGCACGCTGAGCCCGGTGTGGCGGGGCGCGCGCCCGGTGTAACTGTCGAGCCCGAGCGCCGCCTCGGCCTGCTGGGTCTCGCCGAATTCGAGGGCGGTGCCGGTGGCGGGGACGTCGTCACGGAGTGAGCGTTGATCTCGGTCGCTGTAGAGGGTCACGGTGAAACCGGCGTCGAGTAGACCTAGCGCCGCAGTGACGCCGGTTTGGCCGGCGCCGATTACCGCGGCCGAACGAGGGGAACGGGAAACGGGTGTCTGCGATGTCATACCGGAATGGTGCGCTCACCTTCGCCCGATGATGAGTGTTGCGATCAGCGGGAATCGATCCGAATACTGTGCACCCCAACGGATATGGACATGAGCGCACGCCGATCGCGCCAGGGCGAGTGCGTCCTGACGCTGATCGACGACTGACGCCACGCTATGGGCGGGCGAGTGCCTCCACCGGTCCGGGACGCGACTGCTCGGGTGACAATACGGTGGATCGCGGACCGCCGACGCGATACCCGGCGCCGCGATGCTCCGGCGGGAGCCGATCACCGGCACCGAACAGCGCGTTGCGCAACGTGCCCGGCTCGTAGTCGGTCCGGTAGACGCCGCGCTCGGTCAAGACGGGAACAACGTGGCGCACTATGTCTTCGAACGTCCCCGGCGTGATCGCGTAGGCGAGATTGAATCCGTCCAGGTCGGTGTCGGCGACCCACTCCTGCAGCAGATCGGCGACTGTTTCGCCGGATCCGGTGAACACCGGGCCCATGCCGCCGATGCCGGCCCAACGGCCGATGTCGCGCACCGTCCATTCACGGCCGTCGTCGTCGAATTCCTGGAACGCCGCGACCGCCGACTGGATGGCGTTGCTCTGCACATCGCCGATCGGGTCGTCGAGGTCGTACTGCGACAAATCGATTCCCATCCAGCCGGACATGAACACCAGTCCGCCTTCGATGCTCGCGTAGGACAGGTATTCGTCGCGTTTGGCCCGTGCGGCGGTGTCGGTCTCGTCGGTGATGATGGTGGCCAGCGCGTAGATCCTGGCCGCGTACCGGTCACGGCCCGCGGCCTCGAGCGCGTCACGAACACGCGACACTGTCTGCGCCAAAATTCGTTTCGAGGGGCCGGCGATGAAGATCGCCTCGGCGTTCTCGGCCGCGAACCGCACACCGCGTGGGGAAGCGCCCGCCTGATAGATCACCGGCGTCCGCTGCGGCGACGGTTCGCAGACGTGGATCCCCGGCACGGTGTAGTGCTTGCCGTAGTGGCCGATGTGGTGCACCTTCGACGGATCGGTGTAGATGCCGTGTTCGGTATCGCGCACCACCGCGTCGTCCTCCCACGAACCCTCCCAGAGCTTGTAGAGCACCTCGATGTATTCGTCGGCCTGGTTGTACCGTTCGTCGTGGTCGAGTTGATCGGCCGCACCGAAATTCCTTGCCGCGGAGGGCAGATAGCCGGTCACCACGTTCCAGCCGAGCCGCCCGTTCGTGAGGTGGTCGAGGGTGGACAGGCGGCGCGCGAACGGAAACGGATGTTCGAAACCGGTGCCGGTCGTGATCCCGAAACCGAGGTGCTCGGTCACCGCCGCCATCGCCGACACCAGCAGCAGCGGATCGGCGACCGGCGTCTGCGCGCCCTGGCGCAGCGCGGCGATGTCGTTGCCGCCGTACACGTCGTAGGTGCCGAGGACGTCGGCGATGAAGATCCCGTCGAACCGCCCGCGTTCGAGGAGTTTCGCCAGCTCGGTCCAGTAGCCGATATCGGTGTAGCGATGCGACCGGTCGTCGGGATGACGCCACAGCCCCGGTGATTGGTGGGCGACACAGTTCATGTCGAAGGCGTTGAACCGGATCGGCCTGCTCATCGCGTCGCCGCCTCGGGGTGCACGGTGCTCGCATTCGTGGAAGCTGGTGTGCCGGTGTTCCGCTCGCCCGCGCTCCACCCGAAGGGCAGGTCGGTGCCGTTGAGCAGATAGTCGCCGACGGCGCGAGCTTTGAAGATCGCGGGATTGTGCACCGAGATGGTGCGGGCGTTGCGCCAATGCCGATCCAGGCGCAGCTGTTCGGACACGATCGAGGCTCCGCCGAGTTCGAACAGTCTTGTGGTGGCGTCGAGCACGATGTCGATCACCCCGAGTTGTGCCTGGGCGGCGGCCAATTCGGCTGCCACGAGAGCCTGCTCGTCCTTCGCCCCGGCGTCGAGTACCCCGTCGAGCACATCCGCCACGGCGAGCACTGCCGCACGCGCGGTGAACGCCGCCGCCGACAGCTTGCCGATCACCTGCTGGACGAGGGGGTCTTCGCGCGGCAGATCGGCGGCGGCGTGGGTGTAGGTGCGGGTGCGCGCGCTGACCCATTCCCTGGCATCACGTTCGGCGCGCGCGGCGATCCCCGCGAGCACCGCCAGCTGCACCAGTTGCAGGTAGGCGGTGCCGTAGGTGGGGCCAGCGACACCGTAGCCGGGTCCGAGGACGCGGTCCTCGGCCACCACGACATCGGTGAACTCGGTGGTGCCGCTCGCGGTGAGCCGCTGCCCGAAACCGTCCCAGTCATCGTGTTGCACAACACCGTCGGCGTCCGAGTCGACCAGCACGCCGAGCCGCTCACCGTCGCTGTCGGCCGCGACGAGGATGTGATCGGCGAACAGCGATCCGGTGCTGTAGTACTTCACGCCGTTGAGCAGCAGCCGGTCACCGTCGCGGGTCAGCCGAGTGCGATACCGGTCCACCGCACCGACCCCCGGTTCGGTGATCGCATTGCCGACCAGCGTGCCCGCCGCGACCGCCCGCAACCATCGCTCCCGCGCCGGTCCCGCCTCCGCCAGGAGCTGATCCTCGACGAACGACCAGTGCACCCGCAGTGCCTGCGGCAGATTCGACTCGGCCGCCGCCAGGTCGATGAGCAACCGGAACAGCTGTCGCACACTCACGCCGTACCCGCCGAACTCGACCGGCACCCGCAACGCCCCGAACTTGGCCTCCTTCAACCAGCCCACCTCGTCGAACGGCAGTCGCCGATCGACCTCCCGTTCGACCGCGCCCGCGGCGATCCGGTCGAAGATCGGGGCGAAGATGGCGTCCAGCTCGGAATCGGTGGTCGATGGCGCGGCGGTGGAAGTCATGCTTCCACGATCGCGCAGGGAGGTGCCGGATTCACGGGTTGCGCGCAGCGCGATCACAACGGAGGGGACGTGCTCGTCTTACTTCGCTCGGGCGGCAGTGGCCTACCAGGAGTCCCTCATCGATCTTCGCGACTGAGGTTCACCGGGTTCGAGGAATCACCACGCCGGATTCGTAGGCGAGCACGACCAATTGGGCTCGGTCGCGGGCGTGGAGTTTGGTCATCGCCCGGTTGATGTGGGTTTTCGCGGTATGCGGGCTGATCACCATGTGGACGGCGATCTCGTCGTTGGACAGACCCTGCGCGACGAGAACCACGGCCTCGCGTTCGCGGGTGGTCAGTTCGTCCAGGCCCGCGCCCGGGGTCGGTGTGCGGGGCTGGGTGACGTAGCGATGGATCAGCCTGCGGGTGATCGAGGGTGCGAGCAGAGCGTCGCCACGGGCGGCCACGCGGATGGCGTGCAGGAAGTCCTCCGGTTCGATGTCTTTGACGAGAAAGCCCGCGGCGCCCGCTCGCAAGGCGTCGAAGACGTATTCGTCGAGGCCGTAATTGGTCAGGATGACGACGTGAACGCCCGACAGCGCCGGATCGGCGGCGATGCGGCGAGTGGCTTCGATGCCGTCGACCACCGGCATCTGGATGTCGATGAGCGCGATGTCGGGCAGATGGGTCCGGGCCAGCTCGACGCCGTCGCGGCCGTCCGCGGCTTCGGCGACCACCTCGATGTCGTCCTCGATCTCGAGCAGCGCGCGAAAACCGCTGCGGATGAGAGGCTGGTCGTCGACGAGCAGGACGCGAATCATGTTCTGTCCACCGGTAATTCGGCGTGCACGGCGAAGCCGCCGTTGCTGCGTGGCGCGGCATGGAGGTGGCCGCCGAGGGCGGTGACGCGCTCGCGCATACCGAGTAGTCCGACGCCCGGGACCGGTGCGGTCGAGGGGTTCGCGGTGCCGTCGTCCTCGACCTCGATGACGAGAGTGTCCGTGCGGTAGTCGATGTGGACGGTGGCGGTCGCGGCGGCGGCGTGGCGGGTGATATTGGTGAGTGACTCCTGCACGATCCGGTAGACGGTTCGGTCGACCGCGACCGGCACATTCTGGTGCGCGCCCTCGATCGTGAGAGTGGTGTCCAAGCCGTTGGCGCGCACGCGCTCCACCAGATCGGGGACGTGGGCGAGACCGGGGCGCGGGGAGGTGTCGTCGTCGCGCAGCGCTTCCAGGGTCGCGCGCAATTCGCGGGCCGCCTCGCGACCGGCTTCGCGGATGGCCAGCAGTGCCGCCGGGACCTCTTCGCCCCGCTTGCGGGCCACATGGACGGCGGCTTCGGACTGCACCTTGATCACCGAGATCTGGTGGGTGAGCGAATCGTGCAGCTCGCGCGCGATGTGCAGGCGCTCCTCGTCGGCCCGCCGTCGCGCGGTTTCCTCCCTGGTGCGTTCGGCCTCGTCGGCTCGCCGCTCGGCTTGGCGCAGCGCTTCACCCGCGGCGCCCGCCGCGATGAGCCAGGCGATCTCGAGCGCGTCGCGGGCGCGGGCGAGCGCCTGGGTCGTGTCGTGCAGCGAGACCAGCGCCGCGAGCGGTAGCGCGGCGAGCACCGCCACCGACGTCAGCACGGCGACCATCCGATGGCCCGCGCGGACCGTGAAATACACCGCGAACAGGAAGGCGACCGCCGGCACGTCGAAACCGAGCGCCTGGTAACCCAGCGCGCACACGCCGGTCACGACCAGCACCGCCACCGGTGCCCGGCGTTGCGCGGCGAGTGCCAGCCCGCCCGCGACCAGCAACGCGTAGCCGAGCCAGTCGAGATCGGTGGAGTGCTCGCGGCTCAGCCCGGTGACCAGCAGCACCGCGGCCACGCCGACGGCGATCACCCCGTCGACGGTTCTGCCCATGCGCCAACCCTAGCCCGCTCGGGTCCCGGGCGAATCCCGCGCACGGATGATCCACCGACTACTACGGCTGCGGTATCCGCGCAGCTCCTGACGCCTCGGCGGTAGTCGATACCGCGGCCGCGTCACCTCGAATTGTCTACCGCCGCGCGATGACCGAACATCCGTACGTCGCCGACGATAGGTCCGTCCCCTACAGAACGCACGACGAGGAGTACCCCGATGTCCATCCGCCCACTCACCACAGCCGCTGTCACCACAGCGTTCACCCTCATCTGCGCCGCACCCGCCACCGCGGCAACCACCACACTCGCCGACTCCTACGGCATGACGACAGACCGCCTCGTCGCGACATCGGCCGCGTTCCTCGGTCTGGCCGCCGTGCTCGTGGGTGGTTGGGCAGTCTCGCGCGCCGGAAATCCCGCCCGATCGTTTCTCGCGATCGGGGCAGGCGCGGTCGCGGCGATCGTGGGAGTGATCGGATTCGCGACCGCGGACGGCGGCCCCGGCACCGGAAACGGCATCGTCGGCGCGGCGATCGCGATCTTCCTCGGCCTGGTGGCCGTCGCCCTCGGTACCCGCGCCTACCGGCGTGCCCACCGCTGATCGGCGGTGGGCACACGGTCAGTGTCCGCGGGCGATCCAGTCCGCGAGCGCGGGCCGCTCCGTGCCGATGGTGGTGGTGTCGCCGTGGCCGGTGTGGACCGTGGTCTCCTCGGGGAGCGTGAGCAATCGGTCTCGGATCGAGTCGATGATCGTGTCGAAGTCGGAGAACGAGCGGCCGGTGGCGCCCGGGCCCCCCGCGAACAGGGTGTCACCGGTGAACAGGGCAGCGAGGTCGGGCACGTGCAGCGAGACCGAGCCGGGGGAGTGGCCGGGGGTGTGCAGGATGTCGATATCGGTGCCCGCCACCGTGATTCGGGTGGTGTCCGCCAGCGAGTGGTAGTCGGCGGCCGGGTGGGTCATGCGCCAGAGTGGCTCGTCGCCGGGATGCAGCAGGACGGGGGCATCGAGGCGCTTCGCGAGTTCCGGCGCGACGGTCACGTGGTCGTTGTGGCCGTGTGTGCACAGGATCGCGGTGACGTGCCGGTCGCCGACCGCGGCGGCGATGGCATCGGCGTCGTGGGCGGCGTCGATGACGAGCACCTCGGTGTCGTCACCGATGAGCCACACATTGTTGTCGACATCCCAGGTGCCACCGTCGAGCGCGAAAGTTCCCGAGGTGACGACTCTTTCGACGCGGGTCACCAGACCACCACCGAACGCAGCACCCGGCCCTGCGCCATCGCGGCGAACGCCTGCTCTACCCCGTCGATGCCGATCCGCTCGGTGACGAACCGGTCCAGCGGCAGCCTGCCCTGCCGGTAGAGATCGATGAGCATCGGGAAGTCGCGCTCGGGCAGGCAGTCGCCGTACCAGGAGGATTTCAGCGCACCGCCGTGCGAGAAGAAGTCGATCAGCGGCATCTCCAACGTCATGTCGGGCGTCGGGACGCCGACGAGAACGACCGTGCCCGCCAGGTCGCGCCCGTAGAACGCCTGCTGCCAGGTCTCCGGGCGGCCGACCGCGTCGATCACCACGTCGGCACCGAAACCGTCGGTGAGTTCCTTGATCCGCTCGACCACGTCCTCGCTGGTCGCGTCGATGGTGTGGGTGGCGCCGAAGTCCTTGGCCCAGTCCAGTTTTCGCTGATCGCGGTCGATCGCGATGATCGTGCCCGCACCGGCGAGGCGCGCACCGGCGATGGCGGCGTCACCGACGCCGCCGCAGCCGATCACCGCGACGCTGTCACCGCGCGAGACGTTGCCGGTGTTCACGGCGGCGCCGATCCCGGCCATCACGCCACACCCGAGCAGGCCGGCGACGGCGGGGTCGGTCTCGGAATCGACCTTGGTGCACTGCTTTTCGTGCACGAGGGTCTTGTCGGCGAAGGCGCCGACGCCTAGGGCCGGGGTGAGCGGGGTGCCGTCGGTGAGCGTCATCGGGACGCTGGCGTTGTGGGTGTCGAAGCAGTACCAGGGGCGTCCGCGCCGACACGCTCGGCATTCGCCACACACCGCGCGCCAGTTGAGGACGACGAAATCGCCCTCGGCCACATGGGTCACGGCCGCGCCGACGGACTCGACCACACCGGCGGCTTCGTGCCCGAGCAGGAACGGGAACTCGTCGTTGATGCCGCCGTCGCGATAGTGCAGGTCGGTGTGGCACACCCCGCAGGCCTGGACACGGACGACGACATCGTGCGGTCCCGGGTCGGGAATCACGATGTCGACGGTTTCGACCGGCGCATCCTTCGCGCGGGCGATGACTCCGCGGACGGTGTCTGGCATGCGGACCTCCTCATGGTTGGCGTGGGTCTACGCCAACGCTAGCGGGGCCGCTCGCCCGGTCAATGCGGGATGGGTGGGATCTCACCTGTCGGACTGCCGAGTTCTTCTCGCACGTGGTGCTCGACGAGCAGCGGGACATAGTTGCGGATGTGCACCTTCCCGAACGCGTCGTAGACGTTGTGCACGATGTCGGCGAGCTCAGCGGGTGCGATGGTCGGGTACCGGATGATCAACCGCTCGATGACCTCGTCGAGTTGGCGGTTCTCGTGAGTAGTCATATTCCGGGGGTACCCGGCGATACCGTCGATCAACGGGTCGGCGCCTACTTTTCGTCGAAACCAGAGATCGCCCAGTTCACCGCATCGCGTTCTGACGGCGGCGCATAGACGGTGTCGATGGTGGCGATCGGCGCTGCGTCCTGGACGTGAGGGGACGGGATGGGCACGGTGGAGCGTGACCTGACCAGAGGAGATACCTATGAATCCGGCTCGCCCGGCAGTTCGTGGCCCCCGCGCGGCCGTGCTCGCGCTCGCGGTTCTCGCGGTGGGCGTCGGTGCCTGCTCCGCCGACCCGGGCACGCCGGAAACCGCCGCCGCCTCGGCGACACCCGAGACCTCGGTCACGACTTCCGCTGCCGCACCGCCGACCAGGCAGCTCGACCACGCCCTGGACGGCGACCTCTACGACGCGGCGGTCGCCGACGATGCCGCCCGGGTCCGTGACCTCATCGCCCGCGGCGCCGACATGGAGACGCGTGGTGACAACGGGCGCACACCACTGGTCGCCGCCACCAAGAACACGGCGACGGCGGCCGCATTGGCCCTGATCGAGGCGGGCGCCGACGTGAACGCTGCGGACGACCTCCGGGACTCCGCCTACCTGTACGCCGGAGCCGAGGGCCTCGACGAGATCCTCGCCGCGACCCTGCGCCACGGCGCGGACCTGCGCAGCGTGAACCGTTACGGCGGTACGGCACTCATCCCGGCGAGCGAGCACGCGCATGTGAGCACCGTGCGGATGCTGATCGCCGCGGGAGTCGACGTCAACCATGTGAACACGCCGCAGTGGACGGCATTGCAGGAGGCGGTCGTCTACGGCGACGGCTCGCAGCGCTACCAGGAAACCGTCACCGCGCTGCTCGCCGCGGGCGCCGACCCGCGGATCCGCGACGCCGAAGGCCGCACCGCGCTTCAGAACGCCGAACGTCTCCACCAGGACGCGATCGTGGCACTGCTGCGCTGAGCGGGCGTGCCGAGGCGCTCAGCGCGTCTGTTCGCGGACTGATTCGGCGAACGCTGTCGCGGCGGCGCTGCGGTGCCCCTCGGCCGCGTACAGCAGCGTGACGGCTCTCCGGGGCATGCTGGGCCGCAGCGGAATCCGGGCGAGTGGGGGATGAGTGTCGGTGACCGACTCGGGCAGGATCGTCATCAGGTCCGAGGCGGATACCACCTCCAGCAGCGCCTGAATGGAATTGACTTCCACCGCGATTCGTGGCGAAACGCCGTGGTCGTGGAGATAGTTGTCGATGTGGTGGCGGGTCGCGAACGTCGAATTGAGCAGGGCGAGATCGTGGCCGACCAGATCGTCGGGTGTCATGGCCGCTGGTAGCGCGGGGTGCGCGGCGATGCCGAGTACGGCGGCCATCGTCTCCTCGTACAGCGCTTCGGCCGTGATGCCGGGCAGGCGCGGTGGAGCGAACGCGATGCCGAGGTCGAGGCGGTCGTCGAGCAGTTCGGACTCCATGGCGTCCTGGGACAACTCGCCGAACTCGACGGTAATCCCCGGATGGCGGGCCCGGAACGCCGCGATCAGCGGGCCGACCAGATAGGGCGTGAAGGTGGGAGTGGTGGCGAAGCGGAGCAGGCCGCGACTGAGATCGGTGACGTCGTGCACGGCCCGCTGCGCCGCGGCGACCTCGTCGACAGCTCGGCGGGCATGCGCGAGATAGGCCGCCCCCGCGTCGGTGAGCCGCACACTGCGCCCTGCCCGGTCGAGCAACACCGCCCCGACGGCGCGCTCGAGCTGCTTGATCTGGTGCGACAGCGTCGGTTGCGAGATGTGGAGCTGCTCCGCGGCCCGGGTGAAGTTCCCGTGTTCGGCGACAGCGGCCAGATAGCGCAGGTGCCGCAGTTCCGGCGTCACTGTCGGTCGCCGTCCGGTCCGATCCGCGCCAGCACCGCGTTGACCACCAGGCACGCGCTGTCCACCACATCGGCCATCGGCTGGCGGTAGGCGTCGAGCACCCACTTCTGGGCGATGATCACGATGGCGCCGACCAGGCCGAACAGCACGGTGCGCACGCTGACAGCGGGGTGGGTTTCCAGGTCGACATGCGGGGTGATCAGAGCCAGGCAGATATCGACCAAGGCGTCGAGAACATCGTGGTAGGCCCGGTCGACCGCGGGACTCACGCCGAGGATCTCGAAGAACGCGATCCGAGGGACCCGGGGGTCGTCGAGGATGAGCTGGAAGTAGGCGGTCAAGCCGACACGCACCTGAGCGTCGACGGCCTCGGCCTCGCGCAGGCCGGTATGGATCGCCTCGATCATCCTGGCGGCTGTCTCGCGATACACCTCGAGCAGCAGATCCTCACTGTCGGTGAAGGATTCGTAGAAGTAGCGTTTGCCGACGCCGGCCGCCGCGCAGATCGTGGTGACTGTGGTGTTGCGGTAGCCGTCGATGCCGAAGGCGTCCGTGGCCGCCTCGAGCAACCGGGCGCGGCGTTCCTGCTGACGTTGCCCAGGGGCGGCCCCGCGGTACCGGCGGCCGTCATCGAGTTCGGACGCTGTCACAACGCCAATTCTGTCAGGTGACCGTGGTGGGGCGCGCGCGGGCGCTGAACGAGGATTGCCCAGAACATGTTCTTGCGATCGGACGTGACCCACGCTACGTTACTTCCCGGTACGGGAACGTCGTAGTTCCCGATGGTGGAGGGCTGAACCGAAGCATGATCACACATCGTGGGCGGCTGGCTGCGCTGGTCGCATCCGTCGTCGTAATGGCAGGCGCCGTCGCATCCGCACCGGTCGGACAAGCATCGCCGAATGCCGAGGGTCTCGACGCGCAGTTCGTCGCCACCCATAACGGGCCGCAGCAGTACCCCAACGTCTTCATCGAGTGGGATGTGCCGATCACCATGAGTGACGGCACCGTATTGAAAGCGAATGTCTATCACCCGGCCCGTGCGGACGGTCAGCCCGTCGCCGAGCCGACGCCCACGATCGTCAACATGACGCCCTACACCAAGCTGGTCACCAACGTCGCCGACTCGGCGCTCGCGGTCCCCGGCCTGTCGGACCTGCTGATGCCGGTGCTGCAGAACCTGGACTTCTCGCCGTTCGGTTTCAGCAGCCTCAGCGACATGATGAACGCACTGCCAGGAGGCGCGGCCCGCACCTTCGGCGTCGACCGGAATCTGATCCGCGGTGGGTACACCCAGGTGGTCGTCGACGTGCGCGGCACCGGCTTCTCCCAGGGCACCTGGCAGGTCTTCGGTGAACGCGAGCAGCTCGACGGTGTGGAAATCGTCGACTGGGCCGCGAAACAGGGCTGGTCCGACGGCAAGATCGGGATGAGCGGCATCTCCTACTCGGCGATCAACCAGCTGCAGACCGCGCAGCGGCACCCCGAGGCGCTCAAGGCGATCTTCCCGATCGTGCCCGGTAGCGACCTGATCCGCGATGTCGCTGCCCCCGGTGGCGCGCTCGGGATCGGGTTCATCCCGGCCTGGCTGCTCGCCGTCGACGGCGCGAAGCTGCTGCCCGACCTGATGTCGATGCTGAACGGCAAATTCGACTGGGTCTGGCTGCGCGACCGGGTGACCGATCCGTTCACCTTCTTCAACGTGCTCATCGCCGCGCTGACCACTCCGAACGTGGAGCAGATCCCGCCGGAGATGGCGTCGATCCTCGACGACGAGAGCGCGCTGCGGACGGCCTGGGTGGGCTCGCCCGATCAGGTGCGGGTGCCGACCTTCCTCTACGGCGGCTGGCACGACATCTTCACCTACTCCACCCCGCGCATCTACAACGCGGTGAACGTGCCCGCCGAGCAGAAGAAGCTCGTCATGGACGACGTCTACCACGTGACGGTGAGCTCGGGACTCGGCCAGCCGGGTGCGCCCGCGCCGGCGGATTCGTTGCAGCGCGCGTGGTTCGACAAGTGGCTCAAGGGAATCGACAACGGTATCGACCGCTACGACCCGGTCACGTTGTGGCAGCAGGGTAGTGGGCAGTGGACCGCCGACGTCGCGTTCCCGCGGCCGGGCATGCAGTACCGGCGGATGTATCTCGACGCCGCCTCCTCCGGCACCGCGCCGGGCGCCCGCCACGACGGCAGCCTGCGCACTGCCCCCGGTGCCGCGCAACGCGTTTCGGTGGATCCGAGCCTGACCACCATCTGCTCGCGTGATGCCGCGCAGGGCACGGCCGGCCTGGTCCCGCTGCCCGACATCTGTGCCAAGGACGCCCGGATCAGTGAGGGCGCCGCGCTCACCTTCACCACGGCTCCGGTGGCCGCGCCGACGAGGATCTCCGGGCCGATCGCCGCCCACCTGAACACCGTGCTCGACGCGACCGACGGGTACTGGACGGTGACGGTGAACGATGTCGCCCCCGACGGCACGTCGACGGTCTGGTCTCAGGGGCAGCTGATGGCATCCCTGCGCACGGTCGACGAGGGCAAGGCGACCCGCTCGCCGAACGGCGACTACACCGACCCGTATCCGTACCTCACCCTGGATACCCGTCAGCCGATCGTGCCCGGCGAGCCGACGACGATCGACATCGGCGTCCGTGCCACCGACGGTGTCCTGCTGCCGGGTCACCGCCTGCGCGTCGACGTCTTCGCCGGCAACTTCCCCAGTGGAATCCCGCTGCGGCCGTTGCTGAACGAAAGCGGCCTGCGCACCCAGCACCTCGAGCTCGATCCGTCCCGCCCGAGCTGGATCAACGTCCCCCTGGACACCGATCCCGGCTGGTGAGCGCTGGTTCACCCCGCCTCCGATCTCGCGCCGATCATCGATCGCGCGGCATCGGGGGCGGGGTTCGCCGTCTTGCCGAGACCGGATTCGGCCTGATCCTGTCCCCATCGGCTCGCTGATCAGCCCGCGGTCGCGCGCGCATCGGGTACCCGCGTCGCATCCGCGCCCGCGGCCGCCGCGAGGTGGGCGAAGGTGGCCGCGTCTCGGACCGCCGCACCACCGTGATCGTTGTTGAAATAGACGTAGCTGTCGGCGTCGGGGGACCAGGTGTCGAGCAGCCGATGCGCCCAGCCATTCAATGCCTGCTTGCCGTAGGACGGCAGGGGAGCGGCGCGGCCCGCGTGCAGGCGCAGATAGGCCCAGTCGGTGGTGCGCCACAGGGGCGTGATCGGGTGCGAATCACGGTCCGCCCAGGTCAATGCCGCGCCACGGGATCGCAGGACGTCACCGATCTCGTCTGTCCACCACGAATCGTGGCGCGGTTCCACCGCCACTCGCACCGTGTCGGGGAAGCAGCGCAGACAGTTGTCGAGCAGATCGGGGTCCGCGCGCAGGGTCGGCGGCAGCTGGAGCAGGATCGGTCCGAGCCGATCACCCAGTCCCTCGGTCCGGTCGAGCAGGCGCTGCACGGGTTCGGCGGGGTCGCGCAATCGCTTGATATGGGTCAGGTAGCGACTCGCCTTCACCGCCATCACGAAGCCGGCGGGCGTGCGCTCGCGCCAAGCGGCGAAGTTCTCCCTGCTCGGCAAGCGATAGAACGCGTTGTTCGACTCCACCGTCGCGAACGCCCGCGCATAGTGCTCGAGCCACTGCCGGACGGGCAGCCCCGGCGGATACAGCACGCCCCGCCAGTCGCGGTACTGCCAGCCGGAAGTGCCGACGTACATGGTCATTTCGGCTTCCCTCCGCAGCGCGGGCCGTCAGATCTCCGCGCGCAGCAGGGGCGCGAGTTCGCTGCTGTAGAAGTCGAGGAACGCGTCCATGTCGGGTCCCGCGTTCATCAGCACCACATGGTCGAAACCCGCGTCGGCGGCCTTGCGCACCGCCTCGACGTAGCGCTTCGGATCATTGCCGCAGACAAAGGATTCGAGCATGTCGTCCACTCGCACGGTGCTCGACGCGGCGGCGAAGTTCGCCGGATTGGGCAGTTCGCTCATCACCTTCCAGCCACCGGTCGACCACCGGTTGGTCGACAGTGCCGCTTCGGCGCCCGCGCGATCGTCCTCGGCGAAGGCGACCCCCACTTCGACGTAGCGCGGACCGGAGCCACCCTTGTCGTGAAAGGTCCGCACGAGTTCGGGATCGGGTTCGGTGGCGAACAGTCCGTCGCCGAGTTCGGCGGCGATCGCCGCGGCGCTCGGCCCGCCCGCGGCCACCGCGATCACCGGCGGTGTCTCCGGCAGATCGAACACCCGCGCGTCCGACAGCTCCAGAAACTCGCCGTAATAGTTGTGATAGCCGCCGCGCCACAGCAACCGGATGATCTCGAGCGCCTCGCGCAACATCCGCTGACGGATCAGCACCGGCGGGAACTCGTGGCCGACGACGTGCTCGTTGAGCCGCTCGCCCGAACCGATACCCAGGGTGAACCGCCCATCCGAGACCAGGGCGGTGGTGGCGGCGGCCTGGGCGATGATGGCGGGGTGATAGCGGATGATCGGACAGGTCACGCCGGTGGCGAGCCCGATGTCGGTGGTGCTCGCCGCGATCGTGCCCAGGACCGTCCAGGCGAAGGGTGAGTGGCCCTGCTCGTCGAGCCACGGGTGGAAGTGGTCGCTCATCTCGACGAAATCGAAACCGGCCGATTCGGCCCGAACTGCCTGTCGAACAAGCTCTTTCGGGCCGAAAGCCTCGGCCGCCAGTTTGAATCCGAGCTGCATGGCGAACCTTTCGCAGTGGGTCAGCTACGGCCGAGGGCGTTGGCCAGTTCCTGCTTGTTCATCTTGGAACGGCCGTCGATATTGCGGCGGCGGGCCTCGTTGTAGAGCTGATCGCGGGTCTTGCCGCCGCCCTGTGCCCGCTGGCCGCCGCTGCGCTGTGAGGAACCGCTGGATCGCGACGACTTGCTCGACCCCTTGGTCTCGCCGTGCTGGGCGCGCGTCTTGTTGACCGTCCGCGCGGCGATCTCCTCGGCCCTGCCCTCACTGCGGCCGCGGTCGCGCTCGGACTTCTTGATGTCTTTGTACTGCCGTTCGCGCTTGTCACTCCAGGCTTGCTGAGGCATCACATGCTCCGTTCCGGTCGGTGGACGGGTCTGGTTGCCGCCTACCCGGGGATCGGTCGGGGAAACAACCGCCCGGCGAGGATGACCTGAACCGTGATCGAGGACTGGCACACTGGCGTGGTGAGCGCCTCGGGCAGCGTGCGGGCGGCCGCCGCCTCGGCGTGGCGGTGGATTCGCAGCGCCCCCGGCACCTATGTGTGGCTGGCGGCGCTGGGTGTGACCACCGCGATTCAGCAGCGGCTCACGCCGGAGGAAGCCAGAGTCTGGCTCGGGCACCGCTCGACCAATATCGATCGTCTCGGCGACGACCCGATCCGGGTGCTGATCGGCAGCGCGTTCTGGACCGACGGCGGCGGGTGGCTGGTCTACGCGGTGCTGTTCAGCCTCGTGCACGCCAACGCCGAACGGTGGCTCGGGACGTTGCGCTGGCTGGTCGTGGTCGTCCTCGCGCATGTCGGCGCCACGTATCTCAGCCAGGGCGTGCTGCTCTGGGCGATTCGCCACGACAGAGCCCCGGAGCGTGCGGCGTTCGCGCTCGATGTGGGAGTCAGTTACGGGCTGGCCGGTGTAGCCGCCGTCCTCGCCTACCGTGTGTTGCTGCCGTGGCGGGTGCTGTACGTGCTCGGTGTGCTGGCGGTCTGTGTGCCGCCGGTATTCCTGGACCGCACGTTCACCGACGTGGGCCACGCGGGTGCGGCGTTGATCGGCTTCGCGTGCTATCCACTGACGCGAGGGCGGGCCCGCGACTGGGATCCGAGCCCGCGCCTTCGCGGTTTGTGTCTTCGGATCAGACGAAGAAGTCGAAGATCATCCTGGCCGACCTCGGGAAGCAAACGATGACCGTGATCGTTCACCTTCCTTCCGCCCCTATCAGTTACCGCTCAGCTGTTGCGGATGAAGGAATCATCCGGCCGTCATAGTCGCAGGTGAAATGGTTTTTCACTCGCAGATATCGAGGTTGTCCGGTAGGCGTCAGCAATAGCTCGGCGATCTGATTCGCCGGTGCTGCGGTTAGGGTGGCCGGGTGATCTTGCTGGCGATAGGTGTGGTTCTGCTCGGGGTGTTCGCGCTGTGTTTCCGTCAGGAGCGGCGCCGGTTCAGCAACGCGGTGTTGTTGCTGCTCGGAGTTCTGTGTGTCGGCGCCGCGCTGATCGGTTCGGGCGCCGAAGGATCGGGGCCCGAAATACTGGTCTTCTTCGCCCTGGCGCTGTCGCCGCTGCTCGTGCTGGTCCTGGCCGGACTGCTGATGCTCAACGGTGTGGTGATGCTGCGCCGCGAGGGCGTGCGTCCGGCCAACCTGCTCTCCTTCGGTCTCGGCATGGCGCTGCTGGTTCCGTACGCGCTGCTGGTGATGGCGGTGATCGCCGAGTGGGCGGTTCTCGGGGTGTTGCTGCTCGCGGTGGTGCTCGTCGCCGCCTACCTCGGCTTCGTGCTGGTCGCGTTCCTGCTCTATTCGGTCGTCTACGGCGGGGTGACCCGCACCGACGATGCCGTCGCGATCGTGGTGCACGGCTCCGGCCTGCTCGGAGACCGGGTCCCGCCGCTGCTGGCGAGCAGGCTCGACCGCGCGCTGCAGATCTGGCGTGCCGACCGCGCGCACGGCCCCGCGCCGCTGTTGGTGACCAGCGGCGGCAAGGGTTCCGACGAGAAGGTCGCCGAGAGCACGGCGATGGCCGCCTACCTCGTCGAACACGGCGTGCGCGACGACGAGATCCTGCGGGAGGATCGCTCGACGACCACCCGCGAGAACCTGCTGTTCAGCCGGGAACTGCTCGCCAGACAGGGGATCAACAGCCGCATCCTGCTGGTCACGAGCAATTTCCATGTGCTGCGCACCGCGTTGCTCGCCCGTTCGGTCGGGATCGACGCCCAGGCCGTCGGCGCGCCGACCGCGCGCTACTACCTGCCCAGCGCTGTCCTGCGCGAATACGTCGGGATTCTGGCCGAACACAAGGCGATCAACGCCGTGATGTGTGGGTTGCTGGTGGCGGCGCCGGTCGCGCTGGCGATCTTTGGTGCGGCCAACTGACACATTTAGGTGTTACGTACAGTTATGGATAGTTGTATCATCGGAACTACCGAGCAGGACGCAACGTCGCGACCTGGTGCACGGATGCTCGTGCGCGGTTGATCGAGGAGTACCGATGAAGCTATTTCCTTGGGGAAGAGAAAGCCCGGAGATCGATCCGGGCGTGGTGGCATTGCACGCGCGCAATGTCAGCTTCGACTGGTCGGGTGTCGACCTCCAGTGGATGTCGGCGGAACCGATCGCCGGTCACCTGATCAGCGCGCTGAACATGCTGCTGCCCGAGGGCGAGCGCATGTTCATCGAGACCTATCGCGAGGCATTGCCCTACGTCAAGGACGAGAAGCTGCGCGAGGACATGCTCGGCTTCATCGGGCAGGAGGCCATGCACGCGCAGACCCACGGGAAGGTGCTCGACGACGTCTTCACCGCCCACGGCGTCGACGCGAGTCCCTACCTGGCGCAGATGGAATACCTGTTCCGTATCTCGCTCGGCCCGCGCGGCGGCGACGATCGCGCCGGCCGCCAGATGCTGGTCGAGCGGCTCGCCTTCATCGCCTGTCTCGAGCACTTCTTCGCCTGGCTCGGGGACTGGGTGCTCAACGCCGACCTCGAGAAGTTCGGCGCCGACCCGCGGATGGCGGACCTGTTCCGCTGGCACGGCGCCGAAGAGGTCGAACACCGCAATGTCGCCCACGATGTCGCCGAGTACTTCGGGGTCGGCTACGTGCGGCGCTGCGCGTCGATGACGCTGGTGTTCCCGATCTTCCTCATCGTGCTGGTGCGCGGTGCGCGCTTCCTCGTCCAGCAGGATCCGCAGCTGCCGGATCAGGGCTACGCACGGCTGCTCGCCGGCGTGTTCGGCGCGATGTGGCGAGGTGCGCTGCCCGGCGTGCCGTCGCTGCTGGCCAGTGCGCTGTCGACCTTCCAGCCCGGCTACAACCCGCAATCGGTCGGCTCGACGGCGCAGGCGATCGCGTATCTGGCCGCCTCGCCCGGCGCCCGCGCGGCAGCGTCGTGACCACGCGCGACCTCCCCGCCGATCTCTACGGCAGGTACCGCCACGATCCGGCGATGAAGGTCATCGACGCCATCTCGGCCACCCGGTTGCGCTGGAGCGCGCTGGTCAACCGCGGTGATCTGCGCCCACGCGTCGATGATCGCCGCCTGGCCGTGGTGGTGACCGATCGCCGGATCGAAGCGCACGACCAGGACGTGGTGAGTCTTCGCCTCGAAGCACCCGACGGGCGCGTGCTACCGCGCTGGTGGCCCGGGGCGCACCTGGACCTGGAACTACCGTCGGGTCGGCTGCGCCAGTATTCGCTGTGTGGCGATCCCGCCGACGAGCGCGCGTACCGCATCGCTGTGCGCCGCATCCCCGGTGGCGGCGGCGGCTCGATCGAGGTGCACGACGCACTGCCCGTCGGCTCCGGGCTGGTGGTGCGCGGCCCGCGCAACGCCTTCCCGTTCGCCGTGCCCGGCCACGGATCACCGTCGCAGCGCCTGCATTTCGTGGCCGGCGGGATCGGCATCACCCCGATCCTGCCGATGGCCAGGCTCGCGCACCGGCTCGGCGTGCCGTGGACCCTGGTCTACAGCGGACGCAGCCGCGACACCATCCCATTCCTGGACGAGATCGAAGGCTTCGGCGCGAACGTCGTGGTGCGCACCGATGACGAGCACGGTCTCCCCGCCGCGATGGACCTGCTGCCCGATGTCGGGCCCGGCACCGCGGTCTACGCGTGTGGCCCGACCCCGATGACCTCGTCGATCGTCGCCGCGGTGCGCGAGATGGCCGACGTGGAACTGCATTTCGAGCGGTTCTCGCCGCCGCCGATCGTCGACGGCACCCCGTTCGAGATCGAATTCGCGTCCAGTGGTGCGGTGGTGACGGTCGAAGCCGACCGCACCGTGCTGGACACGATCCTCGATTCCCGTCCCGACCAGCCCTACTCGTGCCGGCAAGGCTTCTGTGGCACCTGCGTGGTGCGGGTTCGCTCGGGCGAACCCGACCATCGCGAGACCACGCTGTCCGCTGCCGACCACGCCGAGGGCGCCATGCTGGCCTGCGTATCCCGTTCTCGCGGTGAGCGTTTGGTGCTCGACCTGTGATTTCTCCGCTGGACAAGGAGTCCGAAAGATCATGACGAACGACAGCCCCCAGCCCGCGAACCAGCGCACCGTCCGCAGCGGTGATTTCGACATCGCCGTGTTCGAATACGGCGACCCGGCCGCCGATACCGTCGTGCTCGTGCACGGCTGGCCCGACACCCACCACCTGTGGGACAGGGTGATTCCGCTGCTCACCGAGCGTTTCCACGTGGTCGCCTACGACACCCGTGGCCACGGCGAGTCCACCCGCACCCAGCGCACCGGCGATTTCCGCCTCGACGAACTCGCGCGCGATTTCTACGCCGTGATCGACGTGGTGAGCCCCGATCGTCCCGTGCACGTGCTCGCCCACGACTGGGGTTCGGTGCAGGTGTGGGAGGCGGTGTGTGAACCGCAGGCCACCGAGCGCGTCGCCTCGTTCACCTCGGTCTCGGGCCCCAACCTCGACCACCTCGCCTCCTGGGTGCGTGACCGCCTCTCCCGGCCCACCCTGCGCAATGTGTGGCAGCCGATGACCCAGCTGGCCTCCTCGGCCTACACCTTCTTCTTCATGACTCCCGGGCTGCCGCGCGCGACGTTCAACGCCATCGGTACCGAAAAGCTGTGGCAGCGTGCGGTGTCGATCATGAACGACACCCCCGCCGCCAATGTGAAGCTCGGCCCCACCTTCCGCCGCGACATGGTCGACGGGCTGCTCATCTATCGCGCGAACATCGTGGCGCGCATGCTCTCCCCGCGTGAGCGTCGCACCGAGGTGCCGGTGCAGTTGATCGTGGCAGGACGCGATGTCGCCGTGCGGCCCGCGGGCTACGACGATTCGGGCAAGTGGACCGACCGGCTGTGGCGTCGCGACGTCCCTGCCGGGCACTGGATGCCGTTCTCGCATCCGGAACTCCTCGCGACCGCGACCACCGAGCTCATCGACGCACTCGACGGCGCCGGCGTCTCGCGCGGACTGGCCAGGGCCGAAGTGGGCGCTGCGCGAAGGAAATTCGAACACAAGCTGGTTGTCGTCACCGGTGCGGGCAGCGGCATCGGCCGGGAGACCGCGCTGGCTTTCGCGCGCCTCGGCGCCGAAGTGGTGGTCTCCGATGTCAACGAGCTCGCCGCCAAGGCCACCGCGGAGCTCGTCGCATCCGAAGGTGGTGTGGCGCACTCCTATCCACTCGATGTGTCGAACGAGGACGCGGTGCGCGCGCACGCCGACACGGTGATCGCCGCGCACGGCGTGCCCGATGTGCTGGTGAACAACGCCGGTGTCGGCCAGGCAGGCGGATTCCTCGATACTCCGTCGGAGGAGTTCGACCGCGTACTGCGGATCAACCTCGGCGGTGTCGTCAACGGCTGCCGGGCCTTCGGCGCGGCGATGGCCGATCGCGGGCTCGGCGGGCACATCGTGAACCTGTCCAGCATGGCCGCCTACAGTCCGCAGCGCGACATGGCGGCCTACGCCACCAGCAAGTCGGCGGTCTTCATGTTCTCCGATTGCCTGCGTGCCGAACTGGCCGACCGTGGCATTTCGGTGTCGACCGTGTGCCCGGGCATCGTGCACACGAATATCGTTGCCACCACCCGCATCTCGGGCGTTTCCGCCGCCGAGGAGGCCGCCGCGCAGCAGAAGTTCGACAAGCTGTACGAGCGACGCGGCTACACCCCCGACCGGGTGGCGGCGCAGATCGTGAAGGCCGTGCGGACCGGGCGCGACATCGTGCCGGTGACGCCGGAGTCGTGGGTGCAGTACCGGATCAACCGGATCGCGCCCGGCGCGGTGCGGTTCGCGGCACGCCGGATGAAGCTGGTCTAGATCGGCTACGCCCGGCGCAGTTGCTCCTCTACGGCGGCAACGTGCCGGGCGTCCACGCCCCACGCGTTCTCGACGCCGACCTTGCGGTCCAGGTCCCACAGCACGCACTCTTCATCGGGTCGCGCGACCAGCGACCAGGCGACCACGGTGCGGCCCAGCTGTTCGACCATGGTGCCGTGATTCTGCGTGCTCTCCCCGACGCCCTCGGGGAAATGATGCAGGAAACGTCCGTAAGCCTGCTCGCAGAACCTCGCGTAGAGCTGGGTGCAGAGGATGAAACCGTGCCACGCCTCGTCGACCGCGTGCGAGGGCATCCCGATCACCTGGTCGTCGCGAAGGGCGGCACCGCAGCACCGCAACCATTGGCGCAGACCGGTTTCCACGAGTTCGCGAGGCTGCCAGGGCGAGGTTTTGAAGATCGCTTCGGGGAAGACCAGGGCGGCGACGGTGCGGTCGACGGTGGGAAGGTCGACTTGCCGTCTGCCGGTCCGGGAGAAGGAGAACGCCACAATTCACTGTAAGGCCACTGACGGTGGGGATGCTGTGGCCGGGTTCTGGCGTTAGCCTGCGAACATGGTGTTGACGCTCGTGATCGTGCTCGGTTTCCTGGCGGTGTGTATCGGCGCGGTGGTGACGACCGTCGTGTGGCTGATCCAGAAGTCGACTCAGCCGCAGAACGCGCGCCCGCTGGATCGCCGATGGGTGGCCGGGTCGGCCGGGATGACCGCGTATGTCGACGGGACCTCGGGGCAGCCGTGGGATCCGGGCAGCCCGTCCGGTGGCTGCGGTGGCGGCTCGAACAGCGGTTGCGGCGGGGGGAGCGGCTGCGGTGGCGGGAGCAGCAGTAGCTGTAGCGGTGGAAGCAGCAGCAGTTGTTCCGGTGGGAGTAGCAGCAGCTGTGGAGGTGGCAGCAGTAGCAGCTGTGGCGGCGGGTCCTGATCGTGTGACCTGCGTCCCAGTGCGCTTGACCTGAACTCGACTTCAGGTTTCATCCTTGACTCGTTCGGTCAACACCACGAAGGAGTCGCGATGCGCGCAGTGCAGGTCAAAGAATTCGGTGGGCCCGAGGTTCTGAACCTGGTGGAAGTTCCCACGCCACAACCGGATTCGGTCGAAGTGGTCGTCGACGTCGAGGTCGCCGACGTGATGTTCCTCGATACCCGGCTGCGCAGCGGGTGGGGTCAGGACTACTTCCCGCTGAGCCTGCCCTACGTCCCCGGTGGTGCGATCGGCGGCGTGGTGAGTGCGATCGGCACCGAGGTCGACCCCCGCTGGCTCGGTAAGCGCGTTGTCACCCAGACTGCCGCCAGCGGCATCGGCGGCGGCCTGCCCACCGGCGGTTACGCCGAGAAGTCGCTCGCCAAGGCTGCCACGCTGACCGAGATCCCCGACGGGCTCACCACCGAGCAGGCCGTAGGTCTCGCCCACGACGGCCGGACCGCGCTGGCTGTCTTCGACAGGGCTGCCGTGCAGCCGAATTCGTGGGTATTGATCACCGCCGCCGCGGGCGGCCTCGGCACGCTGCTCATCCAGCTGTCGATCGCGGCGGGCGCGCGGGTTGTCGCCGCGGCGGGCGGACCGGAAAAGCTCGCGCTCGCAACGCGATTGGGTGCGACCGCGGTCGTCGACTACTCCGTCGACGGCTGGGCGGACCGAGCACGTGAGATCACCGGCGGGGGAGCGGCGGTCGTGTTCGACGGTGCGGGTGGCGACATCGGTGGCGCGGCCCTGACTGCCGCCGCCGACGCCGGACTCTTTCTCGGATATGGCTCCGCCGCAGGTGATTTCGCGACGGGCGACACCGATGCCGCTGTTGCGCGCGGTGTCACGGTGCTCGGTCTGTTCGATATCGTCGGCCAGGACGTGGGCTGGGTGGGCATCACTGCCCGCGCTCAGGAAGCGGTCGCCGAGGGTGCGCTGGAAGTTGTGATCGGGCAAACCTTCCCGATCGATCAGGTGCGGCAGGCTCACTCCGCGATCGAGAGCCGTTCCGCCCTCGGCCGTACCTTGTTGACGGTCGGCGCGTCATTGTAACTTATTGTGCGCTGCAACGGAATACACGTTAAGTTATGTTCCGTGCAGGGACTGATAATCATCGCAGTGATAGCTGCGGTTCTGTTGTTGGTAGTTGGAGTCATCAAGTTGGCCAGCAACCCAGGGGGCAACATCGAACGTCGCGAACGCGATGTACGAGCGCGGGGAGGCCAGCGAGCTGAACGCTCGTAAACCCCTACCCCCGGGTGCAGCACCACCACGGCGATCGGTCGCCGCGTCTTCCTCGGAAGCCGCGACCCGGTCGCCGTTCTCGTACCTGCCGACTCGACACGACCACCGCGTCGAGTGGTCAACCCCGCACTCCGCCGGGTACCATGCGACTCGCCCGCGGAGACCCCCGCGGCGAGGGGCGGTAGCTCAGTCGGTTAGAGCCGCGGACTCATAATCCGCTGGTCGTGGGTTCGAGCCCCACCCGCCCCACTTTCCCCTCCTGAACTGCGGTTTCTCCCAGTGGATTCGGGACGGGTCGCCGCCAGGGCCGGGCAGGTCGAGGATGACCGGCCACTTCTCGGCTACCAGGCGCAGGTCCGCCTGGATGAACGCGACACGCTGCTCCGCCCCGATCTCGGCGGCGGCCGCCGGCATCGCTCGGCCCACCTGCGCATTGGTGCCGACGACAACCACCTGCTCACCGCCGCCCAGGTATGTCGGCGCGCGAGGTTCTTGGCCTGCGCTTTGGTCGCCTACTTAACGCCCAGCCCTGAGATGAGGAGGGCGACCATTCGGCGGGGGTGGTAGCGGGGGGTGTTGCCGCCGATGCAGAGGTTGCCGACGGCGCGCAGGAGTTCGTAGGGGTCGGTGCCGGGGGGGATTTCGCCTGCGCCGGCGGCGGCGGTGAGGAGGGTTTCGCAGGTGGGGACGAGGCGGTCGAGGAAGTAGGTGTGGAGGGTTTCGAAGGTGGCGGCGTCGGATTGAAGTGCTTCTGCCAGGCCGTGTTTGGTGGTCAGGAAGTCGACGAACAGGGTCATCCATTCGCCCAGTGCGGCGTGGGGGGAAGCGAGGGCGGCCAGGAGCGTGGGGCCCGCCTCGGCGCACGCTTCGACCTGGTGGCGGTAGACGGCGACGATGAGGTCGGCCCGGGTCGGGAAGTGTCGATAGATGGTGCCTACGCCGACGCCGGCTCGGGTCGCGATCTCGCGGACGGGGACATCGACGCCCGAGGCGATGAAGGCGGCCGCGGCCGCGTCGAGCAGGGCCTGCTGGTTGCGCCGGGCGTCGGCTCGGCGGCTCGGCGGCTCGGTCGGGTTGTCGGCCACGAGACCTCCCTCTTGTTAAACGGAACAGTGTTCCGTATGTTGATTAACGGAACACTGTTCCGCTTGGTTGAGGATGCCAGAGTCGGCGAGCCGAACCAAGCCCATCTGGGAGGAACCGCCATGCAGTACCGCACTCTGGGCCGTACCGGCGTACAGGTCAGCACGCTCGTGCTCGGCGCGATGAACTTCGGCAAGCTGGGAAATTCCACGCAGGACGAGGTCACCGCCATGATCGACGTCGCCATCGACGGCGGCGTCAACCTCATCGACACCGCCGACATGTACGGCCAGGGCGAATCGGAGGAGCTGGTCGGCAAGGCCGTCGCCGGTCGCCGCGACGACATCGTGCTGGCCACGAAGGCGACCATGCCGATGGGCGAGGAGCGCAATCATCGCGGCGGTTCACGCCGCTGGCTCACCACCGCCCTCGACGACAGCCTGCGCCGACTCGACGTCGACCACGTCGATCTCTATCAGATCCACCGCTGGGACCCCGAAACCAGCGATGAGGAAACCCTCTCGGCGCTCACCGATCTTCAGCGTGCGGGCAAGATCCGCTACTTCGGATCCTCGACTTTCCCCGCCTACCGCATCGTGCAGGCGCAGTGGGCGGCCAAAGAACACCATCTGAGCCGCTATGTCGCCGAGCAGCCCAGCTATTCGATCCTGCAGCGCGGCATCGAAACTCACGTCCTGCCGGTCACCGAGGAATACGGTCTCGGCGTGCTCGCCTGGAGCCCGCTGGCCTCGGGATGGCTCTCGGGCGCCATCCGCGCCGACCGCGAGATAACCACCAGCCGTTCGGCATTCATGCCCGACCGGTTCGACACCACCATCCCGGCCAACCGCGCCAAGCTGGCCGCCGTCGAACAACTCGCGGCACTGGCAGACCAGGCGGGCCTGACTCTGATCCAACTCGCCCTGGGTTTCGTCACGGCCCATCCCGCCGTCACCAGCGCCATCATCGGCCCCCGGACCATGAACCACCTGCACGCCCAGCTGGCCGCCGCCGACACCGTCCTGTCACCCGAGATCCTCGACGCCATCGATGCCATCGTGGCCCCTGGCGCCGACCTCGCCCCCCACGAAAAGCACGACACCCCACCATCTCTGCTGGACGCGTCCCTGCGTCGTCGATGAGTTGACGCTAGAATCTCGTGGTGCGTGCCGGCCGCGCCTCGGACGTGAGGAGATCGCGCCATCGGTTCATCAGCAGCGCGGTGTACTGGTCGGCGGTGATGTCGTAGGCGCCGAGGGCGTAGCCGTCGTTGGCCTCGACGAGCGTCGTTTCACCGTTGGCCAGTACGCCGAAATCGATGGCGTAGGCCGTGGGGGCGGTTCCGGAACGGTAGTAGGCACTGACCGCTGATTCGACCGCTTCCATGTTCAGCGGCACGGAGTTGTCACCCTCGTAGTGGTCGACGGCCACGATCTGCCCGCCGATGACGTAGACGCGGTATTCCGACACCCAGGTGACGACCTCGGAGCACCAGACGCGCTGGCGCCGACTGGTATTCCCCCATGCGGCGAAATCGTGTTCCGAGTAGCAGACCGAGCCCGTGAAGGCCTTTCGGCGGTCCGCGGGTTTGACGAAAACCGGTGGGGAGGAGCCGCCGTCCATCGAGCGCTCGATCTCACCCAGTGTCGATGCCCACACCTTCCGTCCGAGGAAGCCGCGAAGCACGTCGGGATAGTCGTCGGGTTGCGGTATCGGGATGCCCAATTGGCGCATCGCGCCGTGCATCGCATCCATGTCCCCGGCGATGAAAATGCCGGGCCCCAACGCCAACTGCCTGCGTTGAATACGCTTCAGGCTGTAGTGACGGACGGGGACGTCGATTCTTGCGAGTCCCTCGGTGAGGAGCTTCTCCTCGTGCCGCATCGGACCCGATCCGGCGTACTGCAGGTAGGCCACCGTAAAACTCATCCCTTGATGATGCCTGTCGACAGCGTCGCGGATTCAGCAAATGGCTGGGAAATTACCTGTGCGCCAGCCGAAGTCCCCGCCGGTCGCCAGTGGATCGGCGTACGGCAGCGGAGGAGACCGACCGGCGATGCTGGTCGGGTGACATCTAGGTGCGCGGGGTGAGGATCACGATCGGGATCTTGCGGTCGCCTGCGTGACGTTGGTAGAAGTCGTAGCTCGGGAAGAACTCGATGAACTTCGGCCACAGCAGGTTTCGTTCCGCGTCGGTGGCTACGCGAGCCCGGACGGGGTGCGACCGGTCGCCGATCCGGATCGTGGTGTCCGGGTTGGCTTTCAGGTTGTGGAACCAGGCGGGGTGAGTCGGTTGGCCGGCTTTGGACGCGGCAAGGGCGATGGTGTCGCCGTCGGCGTGGTACATCAGGGGCGAGGTTCGGTGGGTGCCGGTTCTGGCGCCGACGTGGTCGAGGAGCAGGATTCGGGCGCCGGACCAGGCGGGCAGGTGCCCGCCCACCCGGCCGTTGGTCCAGCGGTACAGGGCCACATGGAGTTTCGTCGATCGGCGGCCCAGGTAGATGCCGCGCTTGGACGCGAATCGGGAGCACGATTCCACCAGCCGTGCCATCGATGACCTCTCGGCGCCACGGCCGGGATCGGTCTTGTTCGGATCACTCACTGCCCCTCCAGTGTTCGTTCTACTACGATCGATAGTAGACAAGTTTCCGGTCGGCCGAGGGCGAATCGTCAAGCGAGGAGTTCGCGGGCGAGGGTGGTGGTCCACCAGGTTTCGACTCGGTCGGGAGACCAGCCTCGTTCGGTGGTGAGGGTGGTGTAGACGTCGATGGTGCACAGGGCGGCGTAGATGTCGACCGAGGTGGGGAGGTCCTCGCGGAGGGTGCCGGGAGGCCAGGAGGTGAAGACCTCGATGCGGGTTCGGTCGGCGCGGTGGCGGGCGTCGAGGTAGGTGGTGGCCAGGGCCGGTTCGGTGCGGCCCGCTTCGCGGATCAGGCCGATGACGTCGGCGGCGCGTTCGTAGAGGCGACGGTCGTAGCCGGCCATGGCGGCCAGCTGGGCTCGGGGGTCGCCTGCGGCGGCCTCCAGGGTGTCGAGCATCCGTGGGGCGTCGGCGGAGAGATCGGCGGCGTCGACTATTGCCTGGATGAGCCCGGTCTTGTTGCCGTAGGCGGAGTAGACGGTGGGAACGGAGACGCCGGCTTCGCGGGCCACGTCGCGGACCGTGGTGGCGGCCCAGCCCTGCTCCACGAACAGCCTGCGGGCGGCCTGGGCGATCTCGGTGCTGGTCGCCTGAGCTTGCAGGGTGCGGCGAAGGGAGTCGTAGCGGCGGCGGGGTGGGTCGGTGGCCATGGGTTCCCCTTTCAGTTTACGGTACCTATATTCAAAATATGAATGATAAATCTAATCTGTCGAGCGGTGCGCGGTTCCAGCAGGTCGCGGGGATCGCCGGTATCGGGTTCGCGCTGGTCATCCTGGGCGCCAATCTGATCTTGGCACCTGCCGGGTTGCCGAAGCCCGGTACCGACTCGCGCACGGCCGTCACGTTCTTCGTCGACCACCGCGACCTCGTGGCGCTGGCGATGGCACCGGTACCGCTGGGCTGGTTCTGTGCCGTGTTGTTCGGCGCCGGTGCACTGGCGGCCCTGCGACCGGCCGAGCGGACGGCGGGGACCGGATGGTCGCTGGTCGGCTTCGCCGGATTGCTGTTGCAGAACGCGACTTTCACAGTGATCGTCGGAATTCGTTATGCCCTAGGCACTTCGAGCGGGGAAGGTGGCGCACTGTGGGCGCTGCACGATGCCCTGCTCGCGCTGAACGGCACCTTCCTCGCGACAGCACTGGTCGGCCTGACGGTCGCGGGCCGGCTCGGCGGGCTCGTCAAGCCATGGCACGCGGCCATCGGATTCCTCGCCGCCGCACTGCAATTCACCGCGGCGACCATCACGCCCCTGATCATCGACCACGACGGCCCGCTCGGTCTCATCGGCCTGTCCGGCTGGCTGCTGTGGTCGGCCTGGTTCATCGCCTACGGCGTGGCGCTCCTACGCACAGCCGCAGTCCGATGACTTATGTCATGGCTTACCCATGTGAATCCCATCGGGGATCGGTGACTGCGCTTACTACTGGCGATGCCCCGCGTCGACCACCGTAGAAGGCATGAGAAACACAGACGTCATCACCGCACGCGGGCTGCGCCGAACCTACGGCCGCGGCGACGACGCGTTCGAAGCCGTCAAAGGCGTGGACCTCGAGGTGCGCGAAGGGGAGGTGTTCGCCCTGCTCGGAACCAACGGCGCGGGAAAGACTTCCACCCTCGACATGCTGGAGGGGCTCATCGCCCCCTCGGCGGGCGAGGTCGAAGTCTTCGGCCTCGACCCGCTCCGGCACCGCGACCAGGTGCGCCCGAGGGTCGGCATCATGTTGCAGTCGGGCGGGTTGCCCGCCGAGCTGACCGTCGCCGAGACGCTCGAAATGTGGCGCGGAACGTGTACCGCACCGACCACCGCCGAGGCGGTCTTGGCGCAGGTCGGCCTGACCGACCGATCCGGGGTACGGGTCGGCTCGCTGTCGGGTGGTGAGCAGCGCCGCGTCGACCTGGCCTGCGCCCTGCTCGGACAGCCGCGCCTGCTGTTCCTCGACGAACCGACCACCGGCCTCGATCCGGAAAGCCGGCGGGGGACATGGCAATTGCTCGCCGACCTCAAAGCGTCGGGGGTGACGATGGTCCTCACCACGCACTACCTGGACGAGGCCGAAGCGCTCGCCGATCAGATCGCGATCATGCACAAGGGCGCGATCGCCCGCAGGGGCACGCTGCGCGACATCGTCGACGACCATCCGGCGCGGATCGCCTTCGATCACCCCGGCCTGCCCGTACCGCAGTTGCGCGGCGCCCGCGTCGACGCGCAAGCGCGAGTCACCATCAGCACCAACGATCTCCAAGGTCACCTGTTCGAGCTGCTCGGCTGGGCCCGCGAAGCGGGCGTGCGCCTGACCGGACTCGAAGCGCGCGCCGCATCCCTGGAATCGGTCTTTCTCGATATCGCCGAGGCAACCACTCCCACCTTGATCGGAGCACGATGACCACCGCCCTGCCCGCCGCCGGATTTCGCCGTCGACCACTCACCGCGCTCGCCACGGCGGAGTGGCTGCAGTTCCGGCGCAACAAGACTCTCGTCTACATGGCGACGGTCTTCCCGATCGGAATTCCGCTGGCCAGCTACTTCATCGCCCGCAAAGACGCCGAGCCCACAGCGGCGATGGCGGCGGTGACCTTCGAATTGCTGGCGCTGCTCACCCTGCTGTTCGTGCAGTACTACTCGGTGCTGTCGATGGTGACCACCCGCCGTAGCGAAGGCGTCCTGAAACGGTTGCGCACGGGCGAGGCCGCCGACTGGCTCGCTCCGGCCGTCCCAGGCGCCATCATGACGCTCGCGTGCACCGCCGTCATCACCGCGGTGGTCTACGGCACCGGCGCCCCCGCGCCCGTCAACCCACTGGCGATCGTGGTAGCACTCGTCGGCGGGACAGTGCTGTTCTCACTGCTCGCCCTGGCGACCAGCGCGTACACCAAGAACGCCGAGGCCGCGCAGATCACCTCACTGCCGGTGATGATCATCGCGATGCTCGGCATGTCCTCGATCCGCGGTGTGCTGCCCGATCGGCTGGCGCAGGCGGCCGACTGGACCCCGTTCGCCGCCGTCTCCGACCTCATCTCCCTCGGCACCTCGGGCACGCTGTCGTCGTTCGCCGAATCCGACGCCGCGCTCGGCTTCGCCGACACCGTCACCGAATCCGGCCGGCCGTTTGCGACACTGGCGCTATGGACCGTGCTGGCGCTCGTGCTGACCCGCAAGAGCTTCCGCTGGGACGACCGCGGGTGACGCGCGCGACCGCCTGGTGGCATGAGCTGTCGGGAGCCGCCAAGTTCCGGCTCTACACCCGGCTCTCGTTCCAGGCGGTGATCGCCGTGCTCGTCGTCGCGCTGGCGATCAGTGCCGAGTCGGTGCCATCGGTGCTCGGGATCGTCGCCGGTGGCATCGCGGCGGGGTTCGCGTTGGAGGCACAACCCGCTTTCGCCACCGTTCCCGGTGTGGTGGCAAGGCCGCGGATGTTGCCCGTCGCCATCGTGATGCTGGTCGCGCTGTGGGCGATCAGCGGGCTCGTCGCCCGCGTGGCCACCGACGAGGCGACCGTCCTCAGCGCGCGCACGGTGGGTGTGTCCGCGGTGTTCATGGCGATCTTCTCCGTCATCCCGTTCACTCGTCACAAGTGGTGGATCCTGGTCGTTCTCAGCGCGGCCACTCCGCTGGTGGTCTTCGGCACGCCACTGGGCGCGGGCCTTCGAGGCGCGGCGGCGTTTCTGTGCACCGGGGTCTTCGCGATCGTGTTGACGCGGCTCACCGTGTGGGGTCTGGGAATCATCGACGAGTTGGAGCGAACCAAAGGTGTCGAGGCGCAACTGCAGGTCGCCGAGGAACGGCTGCGCTTCTCGCGCGATCTCCACGATGTCGTGGGACGCGGCTTCTCGGCCATCGCGGTGAAAAGCGAACTGGCGGTGGCACTGTCACGGGCAGGCGACATCGATCGAGCGACCGCGGAAATGGACGAGGTCAGAACACTGGCGGTCGAATCGATGGGGCAGATGCGCACCCTGGTGCGCGGCTACCGCAATATCGACCTGCGCGGGGAGGTGGCCGGGGCGCGATCACTGCTGTCGGCGGCGGGTTGCGCACTCGTCGTGGAGGGTGACGCGGCCAAGGTGCCCGCGGCGTTTCATGAAGTCGCGGCCTGGGTGGTCCGGGAAGGCACAACCAATATCGTCGAACACTCGGCCGCGACCACCGCGACCCTCGCACTCGGCGGGTCCGGTATGTCGCTGCGCAACGACCGACCGCAGGGCGCGATCGGTGAACGATCCGGGCTGCGCGGCCTCGGCGAACGACTCGCCGCTGTCGGCGCGACCCTCGACGTCGCCACCTCCGGCGACGAATTCGCCCTCGAAATCCATTGGGAGAAGCAGTGATTCCCGTATTCCTCGCCGACGACGAGACCCTCATCCGCGCCGCCATGGCGACGATGCTCGGCCTGGAGCCCGATCTGGAGGTCGTCGCCCACGTCGGCTCCGGTGCGGAACTCGTCGCCGCGTGGCGCCGCAGGGCCGAGGACGGCGAACCGGGCGCGGTCGCGGTCATCGATCTGCAGATGCCGGGCATCGACGGCATCGACACCGCCGTCGAACTGCTCCGAATCACTCCTGGTGCGGGCACTTTGATCGTCACCAGTCATGGCAGGCCCGGTTATCTCAAGCGCGCTCTCGCGGCCGGTGTGCGCGGATTCCTGCCCAAGACGACCTCCGCGGCGACGCTGGCCGAGGTGATCCGGTCGGTGCACAACGGTGGCCGATATGTCGATCCCGAGCTCGCGGCCGAAGCCATCAGCGCGGGCGACACCGTCCTCACCGCCCGCGAGGCCGACGTCCTCGAATTCGCCGCCGACGGCGCCTCCGTGGAGGACATCGCCAAACGCGCACACCTGTCCCCGGGTACCACCCGCAACTACCTGTCCTCGGCGATGACCAAGCTCGGGGTGTCCAATCGCTACGAAGCCGCCCTCAAAGCGCGCGAGAAGGGCTGGATCTAGCCCGTATTCGCCTAGGGTGTGGGGCATTACGGTGCGATGAGAGGGATGGCGATGGCTGCTGCGCTGGTCAAGGGACAGAATGCGGGCTTGGCTTCGGGGGAGGTGGTGCTGTCGGTTCGCGGCGGCGTGGCCGCCGACCTCTCGGCACTGCTGGTGACCGACGCGGGAAAGGTGCGTTCGGACGCGGACTTCGTCTTCTTCAATCAGCCGCAGGCGCCGGGTGTTCGGCTCCACGGTGCCGGGCTCGAGGTGTCACTCGGCGCCGTACCGGTCGAGATCGCGCAGATTCGCGCCGTGATCACTGTCGCGGCAGAGGGGGATACGTTCGGCGGCGCCACGTCGCCGGTGGCCTCGGTCGCCGACCGCGCGGGGAATGTGCTGCACGAGTATGTGATCGACGGACTCGGTCGTGAGTCGGTGGTGATCGCGCTCGAGCTGTATCGCCGGGGTGACCAGTGGAAAGTCCGTGCCGTCGGACAAGGCTACGCGGGCGGATTCGCCGACCTGGTCACCGACCACGGGGTGAGCGTCGACGAGCCGGAAGCGGTAGTGGAAGTTCGGACGGTTCCCGGCGAGGCGGCGCTGTCGTTCGAGAAGCGGCAGCGGCTGGACATGCGCAAGCGCGAAGTCGCGAAGGTGCTGCTCGACAAGAGCGCGTTCGGCGCCAGGGCGCGGGTGGTGCTGGTGATCGACAAGACCGGCAGCATGGAGAAGATGTATCGCGCCGGGACGGTGCATCGGGTCGTCGAGCGAATGATCCCGGTCGCCACGCAACTCGATGACGACGGCGTACTCGAGGCCTACCTCTACGCGCTCAGCTACGTGAAACTGCCCGATATCACCGTCGAGGGCGGGGAGCAGTGGGCGCACACCTATCTTCATCTCAAGGGCACGCACCAGGGCGTCGACTACAACGCCATCGGCGGCCGCAACGACGAACTGCCGATCATGCGGGCGGTCATCGACACCCTCGCCGAGCCCACCCTCGTCCTGTTCTTCACCGACGGTGGCTTCGCGAAGAAGCGCGAGATCGCGGCCCTGATGCGCGAGGCCGCCCACCTGCCCGCCTTCTGGCAGTTCATCGGCCTCGGCACAGCCAACTTCGGTGTCCTGCGCACCCTCGACGAACTCGACGGCCGCGTCGTGGACAACGCGGGCTTCTTCGCCCTCGACGACATCGACCAGATCAGCGACGCCGAGCTGTACGGGAGGCTGCTCGGTGAGTTCCCCGACTGGCTGCGCGCCGCGCGGGCCGCGGGGATCCTCCGCTGACAGCCGGGCCATCGGCGGGGATGCTCGTCACCGGCGGCCGGAAAACAGGTTGTCTCCGCAGGTGGGGATCGTTAGCGTGTCTACCGTTTGCAGTACGCAGACTGGAAGGAGCAACGCATGGAACCCATTACCGAACGCGATATCAGGTCGTCGTTCGTCAACTGTTCGAAGGGCGACGCCAAGCGCTTGAATGTGCCGCGTGACCTGGTCGAACGCCCCTGGGAGGATCTCGACTTCCTCGGCTGGACCGACCCCTCGTACGCGGGGCGCTGTTATATCTCGGTGCCGCGGGAGGACGGGCTGGTCAGCGTCGCGTTGCGGCACGAGACCGGCGGGTCGGGCAAGACACAGATGTGCACGATCTGCCTCACCACGCACTCCGGCGGCGGCGTTTCGCTGATGACCGCGAGCAAGACGGGCGAGTCGGGGCGTAAAGGCAACACGGTCGGTAGCTACATGTGCACCGATCTGGCCTGCTCGCTGTACGCGCGCAACAAGAAGCGGCCGTCGATGGGCAGCCGGTATCGCGAGGATCTGACCCCGGAGGAGAAGGCCCAGCGAGTGGTGGAAAACCTGAACGCCTTCGTGGACCGGCTCTACACCTAGCCGACCCGAACCACCGAACGACAGGAGGTAGATGCTGTGCGCCGACACTCGAGAGTTCAGCTGACCCGAGTTCTGTTGAACCCCAACAGAACTCGGGTCGAAGCGTTTCTGGCCGGTCGAGTCGGCCCGGGCTGATCCCGGACCGTCCCGAGCGGAGCAGGAACCTAGAGCATCGCGTTCATGATGGTGCCCGCGCTGGTGGCGACGACGCCGCCGATCATCGCGCCCGCGACCATCTTCGGTGACTCCATGGAGCTGCCGGTCCACTTCTCCCAGGCGAATTTTCCGCCCGCGACAGTGATGGCGATGATGCCGGACAACAAGATGAACCAGGTCAGGTACCTGACCAGCTGCATGATCTTGTCCGCCAGAGGCGGTGCTTCGGGGGTCGGATTGCCGATCTGCGCCAAGGTATCGGTGACGGCGGCCAGGAGCATGGGGTCTCACTCGGTATCTCGGAGGAACGGGACGACGATGAACTCTGCACTGATGGTATCCGGTCATCTGTCACCGTGTCGGTGCCCATCCGACCGAACCGATCGGTTTTGTTGGTGTGCAGGGGGTTCGCGCCCGTATCCTGGACCACGATCGAATACGGCAGGGCTGGAACGCAGTTCGCGTCACGCGATAGGGGAGCAGGCTATGAGCATCATTCTGACGTCGATGGCCGACACCATCACCACGTATGCGCAGATCGGCAATCCCTCGCCGGAAGCGCCTCCGCTGTCGGACAAGATCATGAAAATGGTTCAGTACCTGACCTGGTTCATGATTCTGTCGGGTGTGCTCGCCATCACTGTCGCCGGTGGAAAGTTCGCCTGGGAGAAGTGGAACGGTAGTGCGATGGAGTCGCCGAAGATGATCGCGGGCGCGATGATCGGCGGCGTCGTCGCCACCAGTGGCGGCACCATCATGAACGCGATTCTCGGTTAGATCCGCGCGCCCTTGGCGCGATTGCAGGCCCGGCACAGGATCTGCAGGTTCGTCACGCTCGTCGCACCACCGCGGCTGAGCGGGATGATGTGGTCGAACTCCAGGTAGTGGCCGTCACCGCATTCGACGCACGCGCCACCGTCGCGCTGCCACACCTGGGCTTTCACATCCTGGGGGATGCTGCGGCTGTCGAGCTGGCCCGGCGTCAGGACCAGACGTTTCGATACGCGCAGTGCGCCTTCCAATGCTGCCGCCACATAGTCGGGGTCGGCGACGCCGAAGGTCGCGCCGCCGCGCGCCGAGGTCGCCGCGAGCACGACGGTGCCGTGCTCGGGGTGCACCGACACCACCCGGTTCCACGGCAGCTCGATGCCGGTGCCGTGGCCGACGAAACGCAGCTTCTTGGAACTGCCGATCAGGCGACCCTCGGTGTTGCGTGGGCCGCGCGCGAGCATGCGGACGTGGACGGCGGGCAGATCGAGGTGCACGCGTTCGTCGGGGTCCAGGTGCAGACCGGGGGTGTTGACGGTGGGCAGTTCGCCGGCGCGCAAGCGGGACAGGGTGCGGCCGCGATGCATTCGGCGACGCAGATCGTCGACGATGCCGCCGGACAGCGCCAGCTCGCTGACCACGTGTTCGAAGGCGTCCAGTTCCTCGGCGAACACCTCACCGTCGGCGAAGGCGAAGGCGACCATCCGCTCGACCTGGGTCAGACCCGCCTCGCGCAGCAGTGTTCGGCCGCGCTCCTCGTCGATGCGCTGGAAGCGCAGAGCGGCCCACACCTCGGTCCATTCCACCGACATCGTGCCGGGACCCGCGAGGACGCGCCTGGCCCGGTTGCGCCAGTGCGTGAGGAACTCCTCGATTTCGGCGGCGCAGTTCTTGCACGGTCCGTGCCCACCGAACAGCTTGCGCCGCAGCGGGCTACCACAGCGGGTACAGCGGGTTCGGTGATCGTGGATGTGCGGGTGGACGCTCGAGGTCCACTCGTCGCCGTCCCACCAGCGGAGTTGATCGGGGGTTTCCGGGTCCGGGTGCCAGTCGGCGACCTCCGGGTCGGCCGGTGGCGGGGGCGGTACGTCGATGACGCGGCGGGACAGGGCCGGTGGGCGCGTCGACGTCGGTCCGTCGTGTCGGGCTGCGGCGGGATTCGGAGACTCGGGGGACGACCAGTTCGCCCGGTGATCGGCGTCGGGCAGATCGGCAGAAGACGCGTCGTGCCGTGACGGCACACTCGCGAATCGTGCGCGATCGACGGAGCGCGCGGCGGCGTCAGCGGCGGCCCCATTCGGTCGCGCGGGTACCCGCGAGCTGTCGTCGGGCGTGATGCTGGGACGTCCGGTGGCCGGCTCGTCGACCGTGACCCCGAATTCACTGGCGAGTCCGGCCAGCCCGCCCGACCAACCCTGGCCGATCGCGCGGAACCGCCACTGGCCGTCGCGGCGATAGAACTCGCCGAACATCATCGCCTGGACGTCTTCGATACCGTCGATGGTGAACTGGGCGATCGGGCCGTCGGCGGCGTGCACGGTCAAGGTGAGGTCGCAGAGCTGGTCGAAGGTGGCGTCGTCGAGGGACGCGCTGATGACGATGCGCGCCACCTCGGGTTCGGTGCGGGGCAGTGAGATGCTCAGCCGCGCGGTGCCGGGGGCGGGTTCCTGGTCGAGGGTCACCGCCTGGGAGGCGTGCCGGGGCGCGTTGAAGAAGACGAAATCCCGGTCGGCGCGGACCAGGCCCGACTCGGTGACCAGCAGGGCATGCGCGTCTACGGTATGCGCCGACCGCCATGAAACGACCACGGCGAGAAGCGATGTCGGTACCGGCGCGTGCGCACCCTTGCGTAGTTCCATGGTGCTCGCATGATGTCATGGGGGTCCGACAGGGTTTTGGTGCTGGGTGGTGGAGTGGTCGGGGCGTGCGGGGATTCGGGGGTTCGGTAGTCCCAGAACGGTGAACGCTGTGTTGTTGGCGCGCTGGCGCGCGCGTGTCCGCGGCCCTGAGGGGCCGCCGGTCAGGCACCGGTGCTTGCTCCTTCGTCGCCTACGCAC
>NZ_JBHURA010000013.1:0-162482 GCF_042674185.1 Nocardia sp. NPDC056952
GACAGCGGGCTGTCGGCCACCTCCGGCTCAGCGGGCGGGCGGCAGCTGACGCCGGTTGCCGGGGAGCTCGTTGGCGTTGCCGCCTGCGAGCTCGCCGTGGCCGCCGGCCTCGGGCAGGCCGTTGCCCTGACCAGCGGGCAGCGCGGTGTAGTTCGGCGCCGAGGGGTACTGACGCGGGTCCGGGTGGAAGCGGCTCGACGGCGCGTCGACCACATTCGAGGCGATCTGCTGGGCGTAGGGCTGGTACGGCTGCTGGTACTGCTGCTGCGGGTAGGCGCCCGGCGGCAGGAAACCCTGCGCGGGCTGACCCTGCAACTGATATCCGGCGGGGACCTGCTGTTGCTGCGCGGAATCCTGGGTGTCGACGGTGACCTTGCGCGTGCGGCGCAGCGTGAACGTCACCTCTTCGACCTCTTCGAACGCCTGCCGTGCGGTCCGCATCGGGTGGGTGGCCGAGTCGAAGGCATTGGCCACGAAAGCCGGTACCAGCGGACGGATCCAGCGGGCGGCGGTGTCGGTGAACGGCACCGTCCCGATGATCGGCAACTCCAAACCGCCACCGCCGGTCGGCGCCTGCGCGGGCGGCTGCTGCGTGGGCGCCTGGTGGGCGGGAACGAGAGCCCCGGCGGTGCCGGCGGGCAGCGCGTGCTGGACGTACCCCGCGGGCAGCTGCGATGTGACGTTCGGCTCCAGAGACACGGAGTCGTCCTTTCGATGCGGCTCGGTGAACCCGAGCTCGAAACCGCCGATCGCGGCGATGATCCTGGTGCGCTGACGTTCTCGATCGATCACGGTATCGGCTTCGATGGCCAGTTGCGCGGTGGTGAGCTCGTGTTCGGCGCGCAAGGCGGCCGTCTCGGTGCGCACTTCGGCGCGTTTCACCGCGATGGCGGCGTCGGCCTCGCGCTGGGCCCGATCGGCCACCTCCGCCGCGTCGACCCGGCGGTCGAGCGAGGTCTCCCCGCGCCACCAGCGCAGCAGCAGCGGCAGCAGGGCCACGACTACGCCCGCGAGCAGGATGAGCAGGCGCAGCGCGGCGGCGCCCGCGTGTGACGCGGTGTAGCTGTTCATGGCCAGCCAGCGGGCGCCCAAGCCACGGTCGCCGTCGGCGAACGCGCTGGTCCGCGCGGTGGCGAGCGCGGCGGATTCGGCGCGGACCCGCTGGTCGAGGCCCTCGATGCGGCCCTGCGCCGTGGCGAGCTGTTTGCGGGCGTCGTCGAGCATGTCGTTGGCGGTCTGCGTTTCCGGACCGCGACCCGGTACCCCGGTGATTCTGGTCTGCGGGCATTCCGCGGTGGGGTTGTACTCGCAGCGGGCGATCACCAGTGCGCGGTCGATGTCGGCCTGCGACTTGGCGATGCTCAGATCGAGCGCGGCACGGTCGGCGGTGGCGAGGTCGAACGAGGTGCGGGCGGCGACCACGGCCGGCGCGTTCTCGGCGCTCGCCTGGGCGCGCACATCCAGTTCCCGGTCGACGGTCCCGCCGAGCAGCACGGTGGCGGCGAGTTCGGCGACGAAGACCCCGGCCAGCACCCCGACCCCGATCCGGGCCGCGATACCGAACCGGTCGTCGTCACCACCGGGCCGTGTGGTCGCCAGCGCCCGGCCGAGGGCACCCGCGGCGACGGTGATGACCAGCGCGAACAGCACCGCGACGAGCACGCCCGCGTCGGCGGCGAGCAGTGCGGACAACGCGACGAGACCGGCGATCACGGCGAACAGCGTCACGGCGGCACCGGTGACGAGATAGCGGCCCTGTTCATGGCTGAAAGCCAGGTCGGCGCCCGATTCGTGGTCCCGGCGCCGTGGCGAGGCGAGGCCTCCGCCGAGCCAGGTGAGTAAGCCGGTCATGAGTTCTCCCCGGGTCGTGCGCTCCACTGGGCATGGCGAAACTGGTAGGTAAGGCGAAACTGGCATGGATTCGTTGTGTCAGCGTGACAGGCCGGAGACCGACACACCGAGTGCCGAGGTACTGCTTGTGGTCAGCCTCACAGTCGAATAGGTCCATTCATCGCGCTGACCGGAATATTTCTGTGCCGACCTCGGCGTGTCGTGCGCGGCGAGCCGGGCCGCACCGCCTTCCATGCCCGATTTGTGTCGAACGACACTGCCAGAAGTTTGCCAGCGGTGTGCTGTGGCGCACATTTCGCAATACAGACCGTACGGTCGGCTGACTGGAGCGCTTGTGGGGGCCCGTGTCGGGAATATCTCACAGTCCCCACCCCCGGTTAGCGGAGGTGGGAGGTTTGACCAGGGCATCTGCAGGGAAATCTGCTGCGGTGCAGGTGAGTTCAGCTTTCGGCCCCCGGCCGACGGTGGAACCGAGTCTGCTCGTCGGCAGTGTTCACGCAGGTAGGCGGGGGTTGTCCGGGATCGATCCGGTCCCCGGTCTGCTTTACACTGGACGACGCGCGCGACGATGCAAGCAGCCGTTACAAACCCCAGCTAGACGGGTTACTTAGCACAACCTTAGTTGGTTGGGTCTGCGGTCTGACTTATCGTTTGCTCTTACGCCGAACGCACCCAGTTCGGCACAACCACCTGTTCGAGGTCCGGTGAAACCGGGCCAAGAGTAGCGGGTGAAACCCCGCGCAGAGGTAAGGGAGAAGTAAGCATCCCGTTACCTCTGAGCACCCCAACTACGTCAACGCCGCAAACCACCACCGTCGCTGGTTTCGGATCGTACGGACGCAGTCTTGACGGAGGCGAAACGACGAAGGGCCCACGCTCAGCTTGCTGGGTGGCCGACATCGACAGCCGACTTTCTTGAAGGCAGAGGCATGACGCAACTTCCTGGCCACAGGTCACCCGGAGTCACCGGGCTCTACGATCCGGCATTCGAACACGACGCCTGCGGCGTCGCGTTCGTTGCCGACATGCATGGACGACGCAGTCGAGACATCGTCGACAAGGCCATCACGGCCCTCCTGAACCTGGAGCACCGCGGTGCTGCGGGTGCCGAGCCGAACTCCGGCGACGGCGCGGGCGTCCTGCTGCAGCTCCCGGACAAGTTCTTCCGTGCGATCCTCGCCGAAGAAGGTGCCGCTTTCGAGTTGCCCCCGGAAGGCTCCTACGCCTCCGGTATCGCCTTCCTGCCGCAGGCCCGCCGCGAAGCCGCGCGGGCCGCCTACGGCGTCGAGAAGATCGTCACCGAAGAGGGCCTGGCCGTGCTCGGCTGGCGCGAGGTGCCGATCGACGAGTCCTCGCTCGGCGCGCTGGCCCGCGACGCCATGCCGACCTTCCGGCAGATCTTCATCGGCTCGCCGAAGAACTCCGCCGAGCAGCTCTCGGGCATGGACCTGGAGCGTCGCGCCTACGTGATCCGCAAGCGGATCGAGCACGAGCTCGGCAAGGCAGGCCCCGGCGAGGGCACCGTCGGCAAGGAATCGGTGTACTTCCCGAGCCTGTCCGGCCAGACCTTCATCTACAAGGGCATGTTCACCACGCCCCAGCTGCGTGCGTTCTACCTGGACCTGCAGGACGAGCGCGTCGAGTCGGCCATCGGCATCGTGCACTCGCGCTTCTCCACCAACACCTTCCCCTCGTGGCCGCTGGCGCACCCGTTCCGCCGGGTCGCCCACAACGGTGAGATCAACACCGTCACCGGTAACGAGAACTGGATGCGCGCCCGTGAGGCGCTGCTGCGCAGCGACGTGTTCGGCAAGGACGAAGCGGGCAAGGACCGGCTGCAGAAGATCTTCCCCGTCTGCACCCCCGGCGCCTCCGACACCGCGCGTTTCGACGAGGTGCTCGAACTGCTGCACCTGGGCGGTCGCGAACTGCACCACGCCATCATGATGATGATTCCCGAGGCGTGGGAGCGTAACGAGAACCTCGACCCCGACCGGCGCGCGTTCTACGAGTACCACTCGATGCTGATGGAGCCGTGGGACGGCCCGGCGGCGGTGTGCTTCTCCGACGGCACCAAGATCGGCGCCGTGCTCGACCGCAACGGTCTGCGCCCCGGCCGCATCTGGGTCACCGAGGACGGCCTCGTCGTGCTCGCCTCCGAGGTCGGCGTGCTCGACATCGACCCCGCCACCGTGGTCCAGAAGATCCGCCTGCAGCCGGGCAAGATGTTCCTGGTCGACACCGAGAAGGGCCGCATCGTCACCGACGAAGAGGTCAAGTCGGAGCTGGCCGCGGCGCAGCCGTACCAGCAGTGGCTCGACGAGGGCGTCAGCCGCCTGGCCGACCTGCCCGACCGCCCGCACGTGCACATGTCGCACGACCGCGTGCTGATCCGTCAGCAGATCTTCGGTTACACCACCGAGGACCTGAACCTGCTGATCACGCCGATGGCCAAGACCGGCGGCGAGGCACTGGGCTCGATGGGTACCGATACGCCGATCGCGGTGCTGTCGAACCGGTCGCGTCTGCTGTTCGACTACTTCTCGCAGCTGTTCGCGCAGGTTACCAACCCGCCGCTCGACGCGATCCGCGAGAAGGTCGTCACCAGCCTCAAGCGCAACCTCGGCCCCGAGGCCGATCTGCTGCATCCGGGCCCCGACTCCTGTCGCATGATCGCGCTCGAACAGCCCATTCTGGACAACGACGAGCTGGCCAAGCTCGTCCACATCAACGACGACGGCAGCCAGCCGGGCCTGCGCTCGGTGGTCGTGCGCGGTCTGTACCCGGTCGCCGAGGGCGGCGAGGGTCTGCGCCGGGCGCTGGAAGCCATCAACACCCAGGTCTCGGCCGCCATCGACGGTGGTGCGCGCATCATCGTGCTGTCGGACCGTGAGTCCAACGAGAAGCTGGCGCCGATTCCGTCGCTGCTGCTCACCTCGTCGGTGCACCACCACCTGGTGCGCGAGCGGACCCGCACCATGGTCGGCCTGGTCGTGGAGGCCGGTGACGCCCGCGAGGTGCACCACATGGCCCTGCTGATCGGTTTCGGTGCCGCCGCGATCAACCCGTACATGGCCTTCGAGACCATCGAGGACATGCTCGAGCGCGGCTCGCTGCAGATTCCGGGCAGCACCGGCGATCTGGGCGCCGACTTCCGCAAGGCCGTCGCGAACTACTGCACCGCGGCCAGCAACGGCGTGCTCAAGGTGATGTCGAAGATGGGCATCTCCACCCTGGCCTCCTACAACGGCGCCCAGCTGTACCAGGTCATCGGCCTGGCCCAGGACCTGGTCGACGAGTACTTCACCGGCCTGCGCTCCCCGCTGGGCGGCATCGGTCTCGACGAGATCGCCGAAGAGGTGGCCATCCGCCACCGCGTCGCGTTCCTGGAGAACCGCAACGAGCGCGCGCACCGCGAGCTCGAGGTCGGCGGCGAGTACCAGTGGCGTCGTGAGGGCGAGTACCACCTGTTCAACCCGGACACGGTGTTCAAGCTCCAGCACGCGACCCGCACCGGTCAGTACTCGATCTTCAAGGAGTACACCAAGCTGGTCGACGATCAGTCCGAGCGCTTGGCCGCGCTGCGTGGTCTGTTCAAGTTCAAGTCGAACCAGCGCGCGTCGATCTCCATCGACGAGGTCGAGCCCGCGAGCGAGATCGTGAAGCGTTTCTCGACCGGTGCGATGAGCTACGGCTCCATCTCGGCTGAGGCGCACGAGGCACTCGCCATCGCGATGAACCGCATCGGCGCCCGCTCGAACTCCGGTGAGGGCGGCGAGAGCCCCGCTCGCTTCGAGGTCGAGGAGAACGGCGACTGGCGTCGTTCGGCGATCAAGCAGGTCGCGTCGGGTCGCTTCGGCGTCACCGCGCACTACCTGACCAACGCCACCGACATCCAGATCAAGATGGCCCAGGGCGCCAAGCCGGGCGAGGGCGGCCAGCTGCCCGCGCACAAGGTGTACCCGTGGGTCGCCGAGGTGCGTCACTCCACGCCGGGCGTCGGCTTGATCTCGCCGCCGCCGCACCACGACATCTACTCGATCGAGGATCTGGCGCAGCTGATCCACGATCTGAAGAACGCGAACCCGCAGGCTCGGATTCACGTGAAACTTGTCGCGGAGCCGGGTGTCGGCACCGTCGCCACCGGTGTGTCCAAGGCACACGCCGACGTCGTGCTCATCTCGGGCCACGACGGCGGCACCGGCGCGTCGCCGCTGACCTCGCTCAAGCACGCGGGTGGACCCTGGGAGCTCGGCTTGGCCGAGACCCAGCAGACCCTGCTGCTCAACGGCCTGCGTGATCGCATCGTCGTCCAGGTCGACGGTCAGATGAAGACCGGCCGCGACGTGATGATCGCCGCCCTGCTCGGCGCCGAGGAGTTCGGTTTCGCGACCGCGCCCCTGGTGGTCTCGGGTTGCGTCATGATGCGCGTGTGTCACCTCGACACCTGTCCGGTCGGCATCGCCACCCAGAACCCGGTGCTGCGCGAGCGCTTCACCGGCAAGCCGGAATTCGTCGAGAACTTCATGATGTTCATCGCCGAGGAGGTGCGTGAGCTGCTCGCCGAGCTGGGCTTCCGCACCCTCGACGAGGCCGTCGGCCGGGTCGACCTGCTCGACACCGCCAAGGCCAAGCAGCACTACAAGGCCGCCAAGCTGGACCTGTCGCCGATCCTGGACATGCCGGAGACGGCGTTCATGAACCAGAACACCCGGTGCACCGGTACCCAGGACCACGGTCTGGACAAGGCGCTGGACAACGAGCTGATCGCGCAGAGCGCTCCCGCGCTCGAGCGTGGCCAGGCGGTCAAGATCGAAACCAAGATCACCAACGTGAACCGCACGGTCGGCACCATGCTCGGCCACGAGGTGACCAAGCTCTACGGTGGCGCGGGCCTGCCCGACGACACCATCGACATCACCTTCACCGGTTCGGCGGGCAACAGCTTCGGCGCGTTCGTCCCGGCCGGCATCACGCTGCGGGTCTTCGGTGACGCCAACGACTACGTCGGCAAGGGTCTGTCGGGTGGCCGCATCGTGGTCCGCCCGTCGGCTTCGGCTCCGGAAGCCTTCGTCGCCGAAGACAACATCATCGCGGGCAACGTGATCATGTTCGGCGCCACCAGCGGTCGCATCCTGATCAACGGTGTCGCGGGCGAGCGCTTCGGCGTGCGTAACTCCGGCGCCACCGCGGTCGTCGAGGGTGTGGGCGACCACGCGCTCGAGTACATGACCGGTGGCCGCGTGGTCATCCTCGGTGACACCGGCCGCAACCTCGGTGCCGGTATGTCCGGTGGTGTCGCCTACTTCTACGACCCCGAGGGCAAGCTGCCCGGCCGGGTCAACCCGGATCAGGTCGACGCGATCGAGCAGCTCTCCGGTGACGACTTCACCTGGCTGCGCGACATCATCGCGATCCACCGCGACGAAACGGGATCGGCTGTGGCCGAACGCATCCTGAGCGACTGGTCCCAGCAGGTGAACCACTTCGTGAAGGTCATGCCCCGCGAATACAAGAAGGTTCTGCTCGCCATCTCCGAGGCCGAGAAGGCCGGCAAGGATGTCGACACCGCGATCATGGAGGCGGCTCGTGGCTGACCCACAGGGATTTTTGAAGCACACCTCGAGGGAAACCCCGGCCCGTCGTCCGGTCGAGCTGCGTCTGCTCGACTGGAAAGAGGTCTACGAGGAGAAGAAGTTCTCCCAGGACACCTTGAAGACCCAGGCCAGCCGCTGCATGGACTGCGGTATCCCCTTCTGTCACAACGGCTGTCCGCTCGGGAACCTGATTCCCGAATGGAACGACCTGGTCTACAAGGGTGCGTGGCGCGAAGGCATCGATCGCCTGCACGCCACCAACAACTTCCCGGAGTTCACCGGCCGCCTGTGCCCGGCTCCGTGTGAGGCGTCCTGCGTGCTCGGCATCAACCAGGAGCCGGTCACGATCAAGCAGGTCGAGGTCGAGCTCATCGAGAACGCCTTCGACGAGGGCTGGGTCACCCCGGTGTACCCGACCCGCCTCACCGGCAAGAAGATCGCCGTCGTCGGCTCGGGCCCGGCCGGTCTGGCCGCCGCCCAGCAGCTCACCCGCGCCGGTCACACCGTGACCGTGTTCGAGCGTGACGACCGCATCGGCGGCCTGATGCGCTACGGCATCCCGGAATTCAAGATGGAGAAGTCGGTCATCGACCGTCGTCTGGCCCAGATGGAAGCCGAAGGCACCATCTTCAAGGCGGGCGTCAACGTGGGTGTCGACATCACCGCCGAGCAGCTGCGTGAGCGTTTCGACGCGATCGTGCTGGCCGGTGGCGCCACCATCGCCCGCGATCTGCCGATCCCGGGCCGCGAGCTCGACGGCATCCACCAGGCGATGGAGTTCCTGCCGCTGTCCAACCGGGTGCAGCTCGGTGACGACATCGCCGACGAGGACGGCCTGCCGCCGATCCACGCCAAGGGCAAGAAGGTCATCATCATCGGCGGTGGCGACACCGGCGCCGACTGCCTCGGCACCTCGCACCGTCACGGCGCCGAGTCGGTGCACCAGTTCGAGATCATGCCGCGTCCCCCCGAGGAGCGCGCGGGCTCGACCCCGTGGCCGACCTACCCGCTGATGTACCGGGTCGCCTCGGCACACGAAGAGGGCGGCGAACGTCTGTTCTCGGTGAACACCGAGCGTTTCGTCGGCAAGGACGGCAAGGTGACCGGTCTCGACGCGCACGAGGTCAAGATGGTCAACGGCCGTTTCGAAAAGGTCGAGGGCACCGACTTCACCCTCGAAGCCGACCTGGTCCTGCTGGCCATGGGCTTCGTCGGTCCCCAGAAGCCGGGCCTGCTCACCGATCTCGGTGTCGGCTACGACGGTCGCGGCAACGTCCAGCGCGACAAGAGCTGGGCCACCAACATCCCCGGCGTCTTCGTGGCCGGTGACATGGGCCGTGGCCAGTCGCTGATCGTCTGGGCCATCGCCGAGGGCCGCGCCGCCGCGTCGGCCGTCGACAAGTTCCTCGAGGGCGAGACCGCGCTGCCCGCGCCGATCCCCCCGACGGCTGTCGCCCAGCGCTAGCCGCTGAACCAGCAAGGCGCCCGCAGGCTTTCGAGCCCGCGGGCGTCTTTTTTTGTCATTCCCCCCACACGAGGCAGGTGGCCCGGCGGATCCGGGCGCCTTGCCGGATACCTGCGGGTTTGCGGGGAATGTGCGTAGGGGGGTGAACGTGGAAGGGGTGCAAGGGGTTCGGTAGGCGAGCAAACGACGTGGCTGATCTTCCCTGCAGCACATAGACTTTCCGTGTCGAGGTGTACGGGAGATCCGAGGGGGAGCTGTGCCGTTGCCGCCGGAAGCGTTGGCGAACCTTCGCCGCGCCGCAGAGCGTGGTGACGGTACCGCCATGCACAATCTCGCTCACTTCTACCACGACCACAGCGATTTCGAAGCCGCCGAGTACTGGTTCCGGCGCGCTGCCGCCGCGGGGCACACGCGCTCGATGAACAACCTGGCCGTGTTGCTCGACCAGTTCGGTGAACTCGACGAGGCCGAGTCCTGGTACCGCCGTGCGGCTGCCGCGGGCAATGCCAACGCCATGTTCAATCTGGCCACCATGCTCTACCAGTGCGGTGACCGCCGGGACGCCGAGACCTGGTACCACCACGCCGCGATGGCGGGCCATGTCGACGCCATGTACAACCTCGCGCGCCTCTTCGAGGATCAGGACCGCCTCGACGACGCCGAAGCCTGGTTCGGCGAGGCCGCCGACCACGGCGACATCGACGCCGTGAACAACCTCGGCATCCTGCTGTGCCACCGCGGCGCCACCACCGAGGCCCGTCGCTGCTTCCGGCGCGCGGCCGATCTCGGCCACCCCCGAGCCATGGCCAACCTCGCCGCCCTGCTGGAATCCCAAGGCGCCCACCGCGAAGCGGAAACCTGGTACCGCCGCGCCGCCGGCTGATCGCACACTTCGAGCACATCGTTGGGGACCGGTGTGCGGGTAGGTCGGCGAGGTCTGCGAAGACACAATTTTCGATGTTTACGCGAAGATCGCTGGCGGATGGAATAGGCGAGTGATCACCGGTTATAGCGGTCCGCAGCGAATGGGCACCGAAGTTACTCAAAAGTATTGATACCGAGCGGTTTTCCAGCAACCATCAGCAAACATATTGTGCGGCAGCAATTTTCCGGCGTTCGAGATGCGAGGAATAGCGGAGGGGTATAACGTCTCGTCTCGATCAATAGTCGATGACGGTTCGGGGGCTCGGTGAATTCTCTTGATGGGTGTCTGAAACGCATCATGGATATTCCCGGGGCGCGCAGTGTGACGCTGGTGGACGGGGCGAGCGGGTTGGCCGTCGCCGGTGCGGGCGAGCGCCGAGGCGTCGACGAGCACGAGGACGCGGCGGGGACCACCGATGTGGTGCGGGCCGCGCTCGCGTGTCCTGCCCTCGGGAGCTCCGACGACGACCTCACCGAGATCGTGGTGTGCCGGACCAGGGGATTTCACCTCCTTCACCTGGTCGACGGCGATTTCGACGGCAGGTTGTTCATGCATGTCGTCTTCGACGGCGACACCGGCAATCTCGGGATGGCCCGCTATCAGCTCAGGTCGGCACTGGAAGAATTGACGGGCGGGGATCGATGAGTGTCGCGCTCGCCGATGAATTGCATCGGCTCGGCGAAGAAGGCTCGACCGGAGTATTGCGCGCAGGCGACGGCGAATTCCACTTGGTGCGTGGAACTATCGCCTCGGTCGGCTGCGGGCGAACCATCGGTCTCGACAGATTGGTAGTCGAAGCGGGCGTAGCAACGGCGGAGGATTGGCGTCGCGCCGGTGCGGGCGACCCGGGTCCACTGCTGGACCAGCCGCAACTGGAAACCCTCGCGCTGCTGTCGGTGTTCGACGCCGCCTATTTTTTGCTGGCCTCCGCGGGTGAGCCGGAATTCCGTCCGACAACCGAACACTGGCTGGCGCCGGTCTGCCACATCGCACCCCGCGCGCTTGTTCACGAATGCGAACGCCGCACCGACAACGAGTACGGCCCGTGGACCGCCGACCTCGTCACCCTGGTTCCGGTGGTCCCCGCCCGCCGGATCAAGCGGAACCAGGTGGTACTCACCGGAAGTCAGGCCGAAGTCCTCGCCGCCGCCGACACCCGCCGCAGCATCGCCGACATCGCCCGCGACCTGGGCCGCACCACCTACGGCTGCCTCGTCGCGGTCCGCGATCTGACCACAGCGGGCCTGATCGAAGCGCCGGAACCCGTCTCGATCGAACAACCACAGCGCGGGCGCCACCTCGCCCTCGCACCGGACCCGGCCGACCACCGGAGCTCGACTCGGTCGGCAACAACCGTGCCCACGCTGCCCCGACGTGTTCCGGGCAGCGCGGGACCGACCCGCCCCCAGCAGGAGACGGGTGCACGACAGGGCAGGCACGCGATCGACGAGGAAGCGACCGCGACCGCCCGACACCGCGGAAAACCGGCCGGCGCAGGGGAACCCGAACGCTGGCAGCAGGTCGACCGCGAAACACTCATCCGGCTCAGGGCGGCGTTGGAGGAGCTTGCGTGACCGTGCGGAAGAAGCTGCTCGGTGAATGGAGGGGAAGGTTGACCAAGGTGGCGATGACCACGCCCGAACCCAGGGTGCCCGAACACACAGCGCCCCAGAACTACCCGGCTGTGCAGGCCGAACTGCAGTCGTTGCGCGAACGGCTACCTCAGCTCACCGGGTCGCTGGTGGCCTCCAGCGACGGGCTGCTCATCGAGCACGACCTCCCCGCCCATCTCGAACCCGCCGGCCTGGCCGCGCTGTCGGCCGCGCAGTTGTCGCTGTCGTACCGGCTGGCGAACACCGCGCACGGCGGCGGGTTCAGCGAGGTCGTCGTGCACGGCACCGAGGGGCAGGTGGTGATCTACGCCGCCGGGCGCACCTCGCTGACCGTGCTCGCCGGACCCGAAGTGAATGTCGGCCGGCTCCACCTGGAGTCGCGACCGGTAGCTCGCGCGATCGCCGGCCATCTGGCGGCGGCGCACAACGATTGAAAGGCACAACATGTCGAATATGGATCTGGCTCTGAAGGACATGATGGTGATCGAGGGCGCGATCGGCGCCGCGATCGTCGACTACAGCAGTGGCATGGCCCTCGGAATGCTCAGCAGCACCAAGTCGCTCGACCTGCAGGTCGCCGCGGCGGGCAACACCGAGGTGGTGCGGGCGAAGATGCGCACCATCGAACAGCTCGGCCTCAACGAGGACATCGAGGACATCCTCATCACCCTGGGCACGCAATACCACATCATCCGCCCGATGACCGGTCGCAAGTCCAAAGGGTTGTTCCTCTACCTCGCACTGGATCGCGGCCGCGCCAATCTGGCGCTGGCGCGGCACAAGCTCAAGGGCATCGAAGAAGACCTGGAGGTGTGAGTTTCGTGAACGGGGGGCGTGTCGGCGGTGACGTGCCGCCGGCATCCCATCACTCCGGTGCGTGGCCCTGCTCGATCCGCCGGTGTTTCCGGCCATAAAATCGAGAGGTCGTGTGGCACGGGATGGCTCGTACGCCTATTGTGATTCGCGGCGAGGTCTGGGGCCACAACGTCAGTATTCGGGGTTTGCTCTCACATCGACGAGCAAGGGTGAACTGGAGCGGTATGCAGTTGAAGAAGGTTGTCGCGGCTCTGGGAGCGTCCGCGGCGATGATGTCCGGAATTGTTGTCGGCAGCACGAGCGCGAGCGCGGCGCCCGCCTGCCCGAGTCTTTATGTCGTCGCCATTCCCGGCACCTGGGAAACCGGCCACGAGAAGGCCCCCGGCCCCGGCATGCTCGCCGGCGTCACCAACGGCCTACCGAGAAACACCGACGTCGACTACGTCACCTACGCCGCGACCGCGTTCCCCTGGGAGGGCGATGTCTACGGCAACTCCAAGAAGCAGGCGGTCGACGCCGCCCGCGGGCTGATCAGCGAGAAGCTGGCCTCCTGCGGTAACACCAAGGCCGCGATCGTCGGCTACAGCCAGGGTGCCGACGCCGCAGGCGATCTGGCCGCCGAGATCGGCACGGGCATCAGCCCGATCCCGCAGGACCGGGTCGCCGCTGTCGGCCTCATCTCCGATCCCCGTCGTTCGCCGACCGATATCCAGGTCGGCCCGCACGCCGCGGGCGCCGGTGCCGGTGGCGCTCGGCCGGGTGGTTTCGGTTGGCTGAGCGACCGCACCCGCACGATCTGCGCGGTCGACGATCTGTACTGCGCGACCGCCACCGACGACTTCGTGACGCGGTTCGCCGGCTTCCTCGCCCAGAGCTCGGACGCGAACCCGGCCAACCTGTGGCGCTACCAGCTCGAGGCCGGGGCGATCGTCAGCGACCTGATGTCGTTCGGCGGCATCCCGACGCTGGGGGCGCAGCTGACCGACGCGGCCAACCAGAAGCGGGCCAAGGACCTGGAGCAGTTCTACCGCTCGCAGGCGCACACGCTGTACGGCAGCTACTCGGTGGGTGGCGGGCAGACCGCTATCACCTGGATGCACAACTGGATCGCTCAGCAGGCCTGAGTCGTTCGCGCAGAGCCCGGCATCGCTTCGGCGGTGCCGGGCTCTTTCGTATGTCCGCGACCGCGGATCAGGGTGTGGTTCGCGACAGGGCCCTGGGGAGCAGGTTCCAGACGTGGCCGTTTTCGTTGATGGTTGCGGCGGTGCGGGTGCCGGTGCGGGAGTAGAGGATTCGGGTGATCGAGCAGTAGTCGATCGGGAAGGTGAGGGGGCGGGGGAGAGCGAGGATGTCGGCCAGGAGGACGTTGATGACGCCGCCGTGGGCGAAGGCTACGACGGTGTCGCCGGGAGCTGTGGTGGCGACCAGGGTTTCGACGGCGGTGAGGACTCGCGTGGTGAAGGCGGGGCCGTCGATCTGGTCGGGGAGGTGGCCCGCCTTGATGCGGGCGTAGGCGTCGGCGAATTCGGTTTTCGCGTCTTCGATCGGGATGTAGGCGGGCAGGTCGCGGTCGTATTCGGCGAGGTCGTCGATGACGTCGACCGGTAGGTCGCGGGCGGTCGCGGTGGGGAGCGCGGTGTCGCGGGCGCGGCGCTGCGGGCTGCTGACGATGCGAGCGATGTCGTGGGGTGCGAGCGCGGCGGGGACGCGTTCGGCTTGGAGCTTGCCGATGTCGGTGAGGCCGGGGTCGGCGGCGGTGGTGTCGCCGACCACGCGTTCGGGTTGGGCATGACGCACGAGTATCAGCTGCACGATCAACACTCTGCCCTATTCGCCGGGGACCAGGGCTGCGGGTCGATCTCCTCGCGGCCGGCGATGTCATCCCGGGGCGGAGAGCCCTTGGCGAACGGGTGGTCGTTGGAGGACTCGCGGGGATCCCTCGTCATCGACCGAGGGTATCGCCGCGAGTCCTCCGGTCAGGTCAGGACTGGCCGTAGGGCGGCTGGCCGTAGGGCGGCTGATCACCCTGCGGGCCGTTGTACGGCGGCTGACCACCGTTGTACGGCGGCTGGTCGCCCTTCTTCTTGTTCTTGAGCAGGAAGATGCCGCCGACGATGAGCACCACGATGATCAGGCAGCAGATGCCGCCGATGATCAGGCCGGAGCTGTTCTTCTTTTTCTTCTTGGCCGCGAGTTCCATCGCGGTGTTGACTGCGTCCGAACTCGCCAGGGTGTCGAAGCTGCTGGTGAGCATGTGCGGATCGACGAGTGCGGCTGTGGTCAGCAAGTCCAGATACATGAAATCCCATCCCGATGTGTTGGTGGCCCGACATCCTCCCGGTGCCGGAACTCCGAGAGTAACGGTCTCACTGTGGCTTTCGGTTAGAAAGCCTCGCAAGCGCCACACAGAGCATGTGTTGATCGCGAACGCGCCGCGATCCGTATACACCTGTACCCGATTTCACCGTGGTTTCACCAAGGGGAAGGGCAGCGTCTCACGGATGCTGCGTCCGGTGATCAGCATGACCACCCGGTCGACGCCCATCCCGAGTCCGCCGGTGGGCGGCATCGCGTGTTCGAGCGCGGTCAGGAAGTCCTCGTCGAGTTCCATCGCCTCGGGATCGCCACCGGCGGCCAGCATCGACTGCTCGGTGAGCCTGCGCCGCTGGTCCACCGGGTCGGTGAGTTCGCTGTATGCCGTGCCCAGCTCGACGCCCCAGGCCACCAGATCCCAGCGCTCGGCAACCCCCTCGATGCTGCGGTGCGAGCGGGTGAGCGGGGAGACCGAGGTGGGGAAGTCCAGGTAGAAGGTGGGGTAGGTGGTCTGCGATTCCACCAGGTGCTCGTACATCTCCAGCACCACTTGGCCCGCGTCCCAACCGTGTTGGTAGGCCACGCCCGCTTCGTCGCACAGCTCGCGCAGCCGGGCCAGCTCGGTACGCGCGGTCACCTCGGTGCCGATCGCCTCGGAGACCGCGCCGTGCACGGTCTTCACCCGCCACTCGCCGGAGATGTCGACGGTGTCGAAGCCGCCGTCGTCGTTGGGCCGCAACGCCACCTCGGCACCGTTGGCGGCCATCGCCGCGTGCTGGATCAGCCTGCGGCACAGGTGCATCATCTGCTGATAATCGCTGTGCGCCTCATAGGCTTCCAGGATCGTGAACTCGGGATTGTGGCTGAAGTCGACGCCTTCGTTGCGGAAGGTGCGGCCGATCTCGAACACCTTCTCCATGCCACCGACGCACAGCCGTTTGAGGTAGAGCTCGGGGGCGATGCGCAGGTACAGGTCGAGGTCGTAGGCGTTGATGTGGGTGCGGAACGGAGTGGCGTTGGCGCCGCCGTGCACCTGCTGCAGGATCGGCGTCTCCACCTCGAGAAAGCCCCAGGCATGGAGCGAATCGCGCAGCGAGTGCAGGACCGCGCTGCGCTTGGCCATCACCTCGCGGGCCTCGGGGTTGATCGCCATGTCCACATAGCGCTGCCGGACCTTGGCTTCCTGATCGGCCAGCCCACGCCACTTGTCGGGCAGCGGATGCAGGCATTTGCCGTTCATCCTCCAGTCCTGCGCGAGCAGTGACAGCTCACCGTTGCGGCTGGCGCCGATCTGCCCGCTCACCTCGATGAGATCGCCCAGGTCGAAGAATTCGGTGAACTCGTCGCTGCGATCGGCGCCCACCCGTTCGCGATCGATCACCAGCTGGATCTCGCCGGTCCAATCGCGGACCAGCGCGAAGATCACGCCGCCGTAGTCGCGAATCCGCAAGAGCCTGCCCGCGATACGCACGGTGGTGCCCTTGGGGCAGCGTCTGGCCTCGGCGATGTCGTGGGTCGGCGGGTAGGCGACCGGATAGGCATCGATGCCCGAAGCGGTGAGCCGGTCGAGTTTGTCCAGGCGCACCCGCACCTGTTCGGGCCTGCGTGGACCCTGTTCGGCGTCGGCGCCCTCCGGTGCGTCCGGTGCGCTGCCGTCGGCGTGCAGGCCGGTGACCGTCGCGGGGACCGCGGCCTTCGTGCCGGTGTGCACGCCCGCGTCGGGCGCCTTGCCGATGCGCGGCAGGAACCCTTCGGCCAGCCCGCTCGCCGTGGCCACCCGCGGCAACTGCCTGCGTTCCTCGAACAGGAAGAACCGTGGCACCCAGCGCGGGTGATATTTCACGTTCGACCGGTACAGCGCCTCGAGCTGCCACCAGCGCGAGAAGAACAGCAGCACTCCGCGCCAGGCCCGCAGGATCGGCCCGGCACCGATCCGGCCGCCTTCTTCGAACACCGATCGGAACACCGCGAAGTTCAGCGACACCTTGGTGATGCCGTACTGGTCGGAGTTCAGGGCGAGCTGCGAGATCATCAGCTCCATCACGCCGTTCGGGCTCTGCGGGTCGCGCCGCATCAGTTCCAGCGAGACGCCGGTGCGCCCCCACGGGACCAGCGAGAGCATGCCGTGCACGCGGTCGTCGTGGTCCACCGCTTCGACCAGCAGGCAGTCGCCGTCGAGTGGGTCGCCGAGGCGGCCCAGCGCCATCGAGAAGCCGCGTTCGGTCTCGGTATCGCGCCAGGCGTCCGCCCGCGCGACGATCTCGGTGAACTCGGCGGCGGGGATGTCGCGGTGCCTGCGGATCCGCACCTCGAGGCCGTTCTTGCGCAACCGGTTCGCGGCCTGACGCACCTGCTTCATCTCCGGGCCCGCCAGCGAGAACGTGCGGGTGTCGAGGATCGCCTCGTCACCCAGCCGCAGCGCCGACAGGCCCGCCTTGCGGTACGCGGTGGCGCCGAGTTCGCCGGCGCCCATCACCGCGGGCTGCCAGCCGAACCGGTCGGCCTGCTCGAGCCACGCCTGAATCGCCTGTGGCCACGCCTGTTTCGGGCCGATCGGATCACCACTGGCCAGGCACACACCCAGCTCGACGCGATAGGTGATCGCCGCCTTGCCGTTCGGCGCGAACACCACCGCCTTGTCACGACGGGTCGCGAAGTAGCCGAGTGAGTCCTCGACATCGCTGCTCGCGAGCAGGCCGCGGATCGCCGACTCGTCCAGCGCGGTCATCGCGTTGTCGGCGCGCTGCGAACGCAACAGCACGACCACCGCGGCCAGCAGCGCGAGCGCGCCGAACAGGCCGAGCAGGAAGTTCACCCAGGCTCGCGGATGCCCGTCGAAATGCTCGTTGTTCACCAGCACTGCGGCGGTGACTCGATATACCGCCCACAGCGGACGCTGCACACCCGCGGGCAGCGAACCGGGGAACAGTTCGACCAGGCCCCAGCCGAGCAGGCAGCCGAGCGCGAGCCCGGACACCAGCACGCCCAGCGCCTTCCACAGCGCGCCGGGCCGAACCCGGGTGTAGAACTCCTTACGCGCGGCCAGCAGTATCGCGATGACCACCATATGCACGACGAAGGCGACCAGCGCGTCCACATCGTCGTCAGCGAAGAAGTCCAGGATGTTCGCTATCGCGTACAGCAGCAGGTACACGACCAGCAGCCACCAGGCGATCCGCTTGCGGGCCGCGGTCGCCCCGGCGAGCAGGCCGACGATCAACGCCCACACGAGGCTGGTGTCGGGGGCATCGAAATAGTAGGTGTCCACGTAGTGCCGCGGCACCTGCGTGAGGATCCGCAGGCTGGGCGAAACACTCCACAAGAACAGCAGCACGGCGAACACACCGAGGACCAATCCGGCGATGTGCGGTACCTCGGACAACTTGCCGTGCGCGCGATGGGGCACCGGCGTGCGGTCCTCGACGATGGGGTGCTGCTCGGCCTGCGTGGGAGTCACCGATCCAGTGTGCGTCCAATCGAGCCGGATCCGGGTGGCGGTGGCTGCGGCGTGTTCGTCACCGTCCGCAACGCTGGGGCCGGTGGCGACCGGTTTCGCGCGACCGGGTAAGTATTAGCGCATGTCGGAACCAGTTGATGTGCCGATCGATGACGTTGTCATCCGGCTCGGGCAATTCCTGAAACTGGCCAACCTGATCGATTCGGGTTCCGAGGCCAAGACGGTGATCGCGCAGGGCTTGGTGCGCGTCAACGACGAAGTGGAGCTACGCCGCGGCAGGCAACTGCAGATCGGCGACATCGTGATCCTCGCCGGAAACAAGGTACGGGTGTCCGAGGGCTGATCCTCGAACACCCGCGTCGCCCTCAGTCCTCGGCGCGAACGACCACGCCGTCGGAGTCGCTGTAGAGCATCTCGCCCGGCACGAAGGTGATGCCGCCGAACTCGACGGGCACGTCCTGCTCGCCGCTGCCGGTCTGGGTGCTCTTGCGCGGATTGGTGCCCAGCGCCTTCACCCCGATGTCGAGGGTGCGCAGGATCGCGGAGTCGCGCACGGCGCCGTTCACGATCACGCCCGCCCAGCCGTTGTCCACGCCACGGCCGGCGATGATGTCGCCCACCAGCGCGGTGTGCACGCTCGCGCCGCCGTCGACGACGAGCACCTTGCCCTCGCCCGGCCCGCTCAGCGTCTGCTTGACCAGCAGGTTGTCCTGGAAGCAGCGGATCGTGGTGATCCGGCCCGAGAATTCGGCGCGGCCGCCGAACTGGATGAACTGCGTATCGCAGCTACGGATCTCGGGGCCGATCTCGTCGGCCAGATCGGCGGTGGCCACAACATTCGCTGATTCGGTCATGGATCAGATTGTGTCAGGCCCGCCCGGCCGCGCCATTCGTAGGCTCTCAGACCTGCTCGCTGTGTGATTTCTCGATCTCGCGAATGAGCGCGTCGGTGGTGTGCTGAACCGCGATCTTCACGAACGGCTCGATCGTCTTGCTGAGCATCTTGCCCGTGATGCCGCCGCCGACGGAGAAATCGATGTCCGCGTCCACTGTGCACGCGATGTCACCCTTGGGGATGAACCTGAAGGTCGCGACGATCTCGATGCCCTTGATCGACTTGGTGGCGATCAAGCGGCCCTCTTCCCAGCCGACGACCTCGACACGCGAGGTCAGCGACGCGGGGCCCAGCTTCATCTTCCCGTCGAACGTCGCGCCGAGGCCGTCGGTCTGCGCGGTGAGGGGTGTGAAGGATTCGATGCCGTACCAGAACTTCGGCAGATTGCGGTAGTCGTTCATGAACGCGAACGCCGCTTCGGCGGGCGCGGCGCAATCTTCGGCAATCCTCACTTCGGTCATACCGGCCACTCTAATCGGTGGAATCGACGTCGAACGGCACTCGGCGCCGAACGTGATCGAGGTGACTACCCGGTCACCGCCAGCGTCGCTGCCAGGCCGAATGCCACCGCCATCACCAGTACCTCGGTCGCCGCTTTGCGCAGGGAGACCTCGGCGGTGACGCGGTGGTCGGCGGCCTTGCGGACCCAGGATCGACGCCACCACCAGCCCAGCGCGACGAGCGCGCACAGGATGATGAGCTTCGCCAGCAGAATCCGTCCGTAGCCGCTGGTCAGCAGCGAGGTGACGCCGCCGAGGCGGACCAGGCCGTTGATCAGGCCGGTGACCGCGACGACAACGACCAGGGGCGCGGCGAGCCGCGAGTAGTGCGGCAGCGTCGCGGCCCATTCGCCCCGGGTGCGCAGCACCAGGACCATCGCGAGCAGCAGGCCGAGCCACAAGGCGGCGGCGAGTGCGTGGACCGCGGCGAGTACCGAGCCGAACATCTGCTGGGACATGTGCCCGGTGATCGGCCGCAGCGACAGCGCGACCGCCGCGAACACGAGCACCAGATCCGCCGACGCGGTGTCGGGTCTGCGGAAGGCCAGTGCCGAGTAGCAGGCGATCGCGCCGGTGCAGAACAGGATCGCGATCCCGATCTGGCCGCCGCTGAGCCTGCCGAGGAAGGTGATGAAATCGCCCGCGTCGAGCTGGGTCACGGGCACGCCGACGATCTCGGCGGCCTCACACACCAGCACGGTGAACTCGGCGGCGAACCAGACACCGGCCAGCGCGGCCAGCGGTCGCCAGGTGACCGTGAGCCGGTCGTTGAGCCGGGGCAGCGCGGCGAGGCCGATCACGGCCGCCCCCACGCCATCGGCGAGCACGCGCGCGAACGCCACCCACGCGAACCCGCCGGAGCTGCGCAATATCCAGGCCAGCACCACCCCGAGCAGCGCGGCGACCACGACCGGCACCAGGACACGCCACTGCCGCAGCACGGCACCGGGCACCCGGCGACCGGTCGTCATCGTCGACTACTTCTTGCGGCCGGACCGGCCGCCGAGCAACGCCACCGCGAGGCCCGCGCCGAACAGCACCACGCCACCGGCGATGAACACCCACACGGGCACACCGCCGTCGCCGCCGTCGTCGGCCGTGTCCTCACCCGGACGGGCGCCCGGCGTGCCGGTGCCGGCCTTGCTCAGCGTGAAAGTCCTCGTGCCGCTCACGGGATGACCGTCGGCCGAGGTGACCCGGAACGCGATCGTGTACTCGCCGACCGGCCCCAGCTCACCCAGTTCCACACTCACACTGCGTCCTTCGACCAGCGCCTTGCCCTTCGACCACAGCCTGCCATCCGGCCCGACCACGGTCAGCGACGGAAAGTTCTGCTGCAGTTCCTCGTTGAAGGTGACGCTGGCCCGTGCCGGTCCGACCTCGACCGTCGAACCGTTCTCGGGCACGCTGCTCACCGCGCCGGAATGCGCACTCGCCGTGCCTGCCGCCGCGAAGGCGCAGGCGAACAGCACCGCGAGCAGGCCGACGAGCATCTTGCGCATCACGACGACCGCCGGGAGCGAAAGACGAGGCCGAGGCCGAGCGCGGCGGCGAACAGGCCGAGAGCCAGGCCGATGCCACCCATCCAGCGGGCGACATCGTCGGTCTCCGACTGGGTCGATTCACCGGAGGCGACCTGGTGATCGCCGCCCTCGGCGCCGCCCTTCGCGGTCAGCGTGATCGTCGGCGCGGGGTGCTCGGGCTCGGCGCCGCCGGTGCTCGGCTGGTCCCAGGCCACGACCTTGCCGTCGCTGTAGGTCTGCTGGGTCGGGAAGTTCACGGTGTCCTGCGTCGGCAGCGGGCCGAGCGAGAGCACGAACCGCTGGAACTGGCCGGGTCCGATACCGGGATTACCCGGATCGGCGGACCACGCCACGGCTACCGTCTCGCCCTTGTCGTTGCGCTCGACGTTCGACGTCCAGCCCGGCATCGGCTCGGTCCGAACACTTTTCAGGTTCGGCACGGTGACGCGCAGCGCGGTGGTGGACGCGGTATCGGATTCGGTCGGCACCTTGAAGGTGGCGACGGTGTACTTGCCCTGGGCGGCGCCCGGAGCGTCGACGGTGACGTGTGCGGCCGCCGAACCGCAGGCAGCGAGGACCAGGCCCGCCGCGAGAGCGACGGTGCCGGTGCCGCGGGTGATGAAGTTGTGCATGGAATGCCTTGTCGTCCGAAGAATTCTGAGGTGGTCGCGAATCAGGCGAACAACGGCGGTGCGCGCGGACATCGCGCACCCCTCGGACGAGCCCCGCGCGCGACGGCGAGCGGGCCGAACCAGCGAACGGCCGGGTGGACAACAGCGAAGGGACTGCCGAGTACCGCCCGAATCACGCTCGACGCAACCAGATACAGCCGCTCGGCGACGAGAATCAGGGCGGCACAGGCACACGCTGCCACCAGGTGCGCGGCGATCATCGACAGGCTCGGCAGATGCAGTAGCCCGTGATGGTCGAGTGTCGCCGACAGCGCGAAGTGCCCGGCCCACTGACCACCGATCAACGCGGTGGCCGTGCGCATCGTCGCGGCCTGCGCGAATCGGGACGAGTGCCCGCGTGGCCCGGTGCCATGGGCGAACATCCCGGCGGCCAGCGAAACCAGCAGCAGCAGTGCGATTTCCGACGACCGCGGCACCCCGCCGCCGCCTGCCCCGTGGGCGGCCACCGCCAGCCCGCCCACAAGTACGCCGCAGCCACCACCGCGCAAGCGGGAGGTGAGCTGCGGCGTTGTCACGACAGAATCAGCGGACGCCGAGGCGGGCGAGCACGTCGTTCTCCAGCACGGACAGCTCGGCCGAGATCGACGCGTGCACGGCCTTGCGACGCGCGGCCGGCATCTGCTCGGCCGTGCGCACGGCCACGTTCAGATCGGCCATGCGCGAGCGGGCCGCTTCGACGAACTTCGTGGTGTCGGCATCGCCTGTCTTGTCGGCGGCGATCTTGTCGAGGGCTTCCTCGGTATTGGTGATGCGGGCCTGCAGGCGCGCACCGTGGCCGCTGAACTCGCTCAGCTGGTCCATGCCGATACCGAGCTGCTGGGCCTTGCGCGCGTCGAGCTGCCCGCGCACCATCGTCGCGCCGCGATAGGCCAGCGGGGCGAGTACGGGGATCAGCACCCGGGCCACGCCGATGTACTTGCGGATCTGGCTCGCGCTGAACAGTTCGCGATCGGCCTTCGCGGCCGCCTTCTGCGCGGCCTTCTCCTCGGCCTGCAGGGTCGCGATCTGCGCCTTGGCCACCTTGTCGGCCGTGCGTGCCTGAGCCTTGGCCGCGCGCCGGGTGACGCGCTCGCCCGCCTTGGCCGCCTTGCGCTCGTTCTTGGCGCTCAGCTTCGCCTCCACCGCGGCTTTGTGCTTGAGTGCTTTCGCCTCAGCGCGTCGGCTCGGCCGCCGCTTCCGCTTGCTGAACAACCCCATGGGATCAGGCCCTCCGTCATGCTCGCCAAGTCATGAGGCAGGACCGCCTGCAAGCGGCCTGCCGTTCTTCGTAGCGTAGTGGGATGAGGGTAGCGATTGGGCATTGTGTCGGGGGTAAGGCCCATACTGCTTGCGTGCGTGCAGCCGAGGACGACTTCGACGGCGGGCCGGTGCGTAGCCCGGTCCCCGCTTCCGCTGCGGATTTCCGCACCGCCTTCCTGGACGCGCGTTCACTGATCGGATGCAGGCATCGCCTGCGCCTCGATGCCGAGAATCCGGGCGTGCTCGCCGAGGTCCGCGAGGATCCGGGCGTGCAGCAGCGGCGCGACGCCGCCACCGCCCATCGCATCAAGGTCCGCGACGAACTGGTCGCGGCCGCCCCCGCCGACTGGGTGGTGATCGACCCGGACCTGCGTGGCGCCGCCAAGGCCGCGGCGACGATGGCCGCGATCGAGGCGGGCGCCCCGCGCATCTGGGGCGGGCTGCTGCCCCAGGAAGCCGATACCGGGCGACGCGGCGGTGTCGAGATCCTGCTGCGCGACGACGATCGTGGCGGGTATATCCCGATCATCGTGGTCAACCACAAGGTCACCGACCCGCGCAGGCCCGACCCGGCCGATTTCCACCCGCTGACCTCGGACCTGTTCCGCTGGCAGCCCCGCCGCGACAAACACGTGAAACTGCGCCCGCAGCCGCGCGACCAGCAGCGCCTCGCCCACCTGTACCGCATGTTGCAGCGCTACGGAATGGCCAGCCCCGCCCTGATCGGCGGCGCGATCGGCCTGGTCAGCGACCGCATCCTGGTGCACGATCTGACGAACGTGCTGGCCGATTACGACCAGCGCTACGCCGACCGGATCGCGGTGGTGCGCGGCGAACTGCCGACCCAACCGTCGAAGGTGCCCGAGTGCAGGCAGTGCCCGTGGTGGTTGCGCGGGCCCGACCCGCAGCAGTCAGGCACAGCTGAACCCAGTTGTGAGGCCACGCTGGCGCAGATGCGGGATGTGAGCCTGGTCGCGCCGGGTTCGCGGGCTGATGTGCTGCGCCTGCACGGGATCGAAACGGTCGACGAACTGGCCGCCTGGGAGGGCGACGATCCCGACGACTGGCAGCACGGACCGTTCGCCGAAACCGTCGTCACCGCCCGCGCCTGGATCGACGGCGCCCCGCTGGTGCGCCGGTTCGAGCAGGTCAGCGTGCGTCGGGCCGATGTGGAGATCGACGTCGACCTGGAGAGTTACCAGGAAGACGGCGCCTACCTGTGGGGCACCCTGCTCGACGACGTCTACCGCCCGTTCGTCACCTGGGATCCGCTGCCCACCGAGGACGAGGGCCGCTCGTTCGGTGAGTTCTGGACCTGGCTGATGGAGCGGCGCGCCGAAGCCCACGCCCAGGGCAAAACCTTTGCGGCCTACTGCTATTCGCGAACCGCCGAGGACAAGTGGCTCTACGAATCGGCCCGCCGGTTCGCCGGCCGCCCCGGCGTGCCGACCCACGAGGAAGTGCGCGCGTTCGTCGACTCCAAGGAATGGGTCGACATGTTCCAGGCCGTCACCGAGCAGTTCATCTGCCCGAACGGCAAGGGGCTCAAGAAGATCGCGCCGGTCGCCGGGTTCGGCTGGCGTGATCCGGAAGCGGGCGGCGAGGCATCGATGGGCTGGTACCGCCGTGCCGTCGGCTACGACGATGCCATCGACATGTCACAGCGCACCCGGCTGTTCGTCTACAACGAAGACGATGTCCGCGCCACCCAGGTGCTGCGCGATTGGATGTCGACGCGGGCCGTAGACGAGGTTCCCTCACTGGCCGATTTCGGTCGGTAATACCATCGGGGGCGTGACTGAGCAGCACGTCGAAACCCTCGAGTTCCAGGCCGAGACCCACCAGCTCCTCGAGCTGATGATCCACTCGGTCTACTCCAACAAAGACACCTTCCTGCGGGAGCTGATCTCGAACGCTTCCGATGCGCTGGACAAGCTCAAACTTGCCGCTTACCAGGACAAAGACCTGGGCGCAGACACCTCCGACCTGCACATCGAGCTGGAGGTCGACCAGGACAAGCGAGTCCTGACCGTCCGCGACAACGGCATCGGCATGTCCCGCGCCGAAGTGATCGACCTGATCGGTACCCTCGCCAAATCCGGCACCGCCGACCTGCGCCGCAAGCTCACCGAGGCCAAGTCCGACGCCGCCGCCGAGGAGCTGATCGGCCAGTTCGGTATCGGCTTCTACTCCACCTTCATGGTCGCCGACAAGGTCGTCCTCACCACCCGCAAGGCGGGCGAGACCGAAGGCACCCGCTGGGAAGCCGCCGCGGGTAGCTCCACCTACTCCATCGATACCGTCGCCGACGCACCTCAGGGCACCTCGGTGACCCTCGAGCTCAAGCCCGCCGACGAAGACGATCACCTCTTCGATTACACGCAGGAATGGAAGCTGCGCGAGATCGTCCGCAAGTACTCCGACTTCATCGCCTGGCCGATCCGCATGCAGGTCGAGCGCACGGTGACCGAGGGCGAGGGCGAGGACAAGGTCGAGAAGACCATCGTCGAGGACCAGATCCTCAACTCGCAGAAGGCGTTGTGGACGCGGCCGCGCAGCGAGGTGAGCGAGGAGGAGTACAAGGAGTTCTACCACCACGTCAGCCACGCCTGGGACGAGCCGCTCGAGATCATCCCGATGAAGGCCGAGGGCACCTTCGAATATCAAGCGCTGCTGTTCATTCCGTCGATCGCGCCGTTCGACCTGTTCACCCGCGAGCACAAGCGCGGTGTGCAGCTCTACGTGCGTCGCGTGTTCATCATGGACAACTGCGAAGAACTGATGCCGGAGTACCTGCGTTTCGTCAAGGGCGTCGTCGACGCCCAGGACCTCTCGCTCAATGTCTCCCGCGAGATCCTGCAGCAGGACCGCCAGATCCAGATGATCCGCAAGCGCCTGGTGAAGAAGGTGCTGTCCACGGTCAAGGATATGCAGGGCGCCGAGGATCAGACCAAGTACCAGACGTTCTGGGCGCAGTTCGGCCGAGTCCTCAAGGAGGGTTTGCTCTCCGATACCGACAACCGCGAAACCCTGCTCACCGTCTCGTCTTTCGCCTCCACCGCCTCCGAATCCGAGCTCACCACGCTCGCGCAGTACGTGGAGCGGATGAAGGACGGGCAGGACTCGATCTACTACATGACCGGCGAAAGCCGTGCGCAGGTGGAGAATTCGCCGCACCTGGAAGCCTTCACGGCCAAGGGCCGCGAGGTACTGATCCTCACCGATCCGGTCGACGAGATGTGGGTCGGTTCGGTACCGGAATTCCAGGGCAAGACGTTCCAGTCCATCGCCAAGGGCGAGGTCGACCTGGAAACCGAGGACGAGAAGAAGGAAACCGAAGCCCTGCGCGAACAGCAGGACAAGGATTTCGGTGACCTGCTCACCTGGCTCGGCGGCACGCTGACCGACGTCGCCAAGGAAGTCCGCCTCACCAACCGTCTCACCACCTCGCCCGCCTGCCTGGTCGGTGACGTCTACGACTTCACCCCCATGCTCGAGCGCATGTACCGCGCCTCGGGCCAGGCCCTGCCGGAGTCCAAGCGCATCCTCGAGCTCAACCCGACCCACCCCCTGGTGACGGGCCTGCGCGACGCCTACGACGCCCGCAAGTCCGACGCGGACGAGGGCAAGGTCCCCGAACTCGCCGAAACCGCCGAGCTCCTCTACGGCACGGCGGTTCTCGCCGAGGGCGGCGAACTCAAAGACCCCGCCCGCTTCGCCCAGCTGCTGACCGAACGCCTGACCCGCACCGTCTGATCTGCGAAATCCTGAACTGCCCGCTGCCGTTTCGGTGGCGGGCAGTTTTGTTCACCGGCAATTCTGGTGCTGAGCGGGCACATCAGGGTCACCATGGAGTGATGGTGGGGCACGAGATTCGTCGCGCAAGACCCGACGACTACGACAGCATCATCGGCGTGGTCGACAACTGGTGGGGGAGAGCGGCCGTCCACAACCTTCCCCGCATGTTCCTCGACCACTTCCATCGCACCAGCCTGATCGCCTCCGACGACAACGGAATCTCCGGTTTCCTGGTGGGTTTCGGCTCACCCTCCGACCCCTACACCGCCTACATCCACTTCGTCGCCGTCCGCCCGGACGCCCGCAAAGCAGGCCTGGGCAGAACCCTCTACGAAGCGTTCTTCACCATCGCCCGCTCCGACAACCGCACCACCGTCACCGCGATAACCTCGCCCGCCAATTACACCTCGATCGACTTCCACCGCAGCCTCGGTTTCGCGGTCGCAGGTCCCGTCCCGGACTACAACGGCCCCGGCCGTGCCTTGATCACCTTCTCCCGCCCGGTATGAATGTTGTTATGTCAGAACAGTTGTCCTCCGATGTTCGTCCGTGGGACCTCGTCGCCGAGGGATACGCAGAGACCGGTGCGACCGTGCTCGCGCCCTTCGCCGCGCACGCACTCGAATACGTCACTCTCAGCTCGGAATCGGAGATCGTCGACGTCGCGGCGGGTACCGGGTTGCTGAGCATCGCCGCGGCCGAGCTCGGCGCCCGGGTGCAGGCCATCGATCTCTCGCCGTCGATGATCGACCAGCTGGTCGCGGCGGCCGCCGACCACCCCACGATCACCGCGCAGGTCGGCGACGGACAGGCCCTGCCCTACGAAGACAACCGATTCGACGCGGGCTTCTCCCTGTTCGGGCTGATGTTCTTCCCCGACCGGCCCGCGGGCTTCGCCGAGCTGTGCCGCGTCCTGCGTCCCGGCGGCACCGCGGTGGTCGCCGCCTGGGCGCCCGCGGCCGAATCCTCCCTGATGCGAGCGTTGTTCGGCGCGCTGACCGCAGCGGACCCGACGGCCACACTCCCGCAGCCGGATTCGCGCAGCCTCCAGAATCCCAGAGTGTTCGACGCGGAGATGCGCGCGGCGGGCCTGCTCGACGTGCGGATCCAGCAGCACACCGCCGAACTCCGCTACCCGGACGCCGCCGCCCTGTGGGAATCGGTGTCGCGCAGCAGCGCGCCGCTGGCTGTCGTGAGAGACGAAGTGGGCGAGCAGGAATGGCAGCGCCGCAGCGAAGCGGCCATCGCCCACCTCACCGTCACCTACCGCCCGAACACCCCGCTGCGCACCACCGCCCTCTTCGGCATCGGCACCGCACCCTGAGACGCCGACGGCGCCCTGCCCGGGGTGGGCAGAGCGCCGGGTGGGTGTGCCGCGTGACTAGCGCGGGGCCATACGCAGCGCACCATCCATGCGGATGGTCTCGCCGTTGAGGTAGTCGTGGGCCGCGATGTACTCCACCAGCTGGGCGTACTCGTCGGGACGGCCGAGACGCGACGGGAACGGGACGCCGGCTTCGAGGCCCGCGCGGTATTCGGGGGTGACGCCGGCGAGCATCGGGGTGTCGATGATGCCGGGGGCGATGGTGTTGACGCGGATGCCGAACTGGGCGAGGTCGCGCGCGGCGGGGACGGTCATGCCGTGCACGCCACCCTTGGACGCGGAGTAGGCGATCTGGCCGACCTGGCCCTCGAAGGCCGCGACCGAGGCGGTGTTGATCACCACGCCGCGCTGGCCGTACTCGTCGACCGGTTCGGTCTTGGCGATGGCGTCGGCGGCCAGGCGCATCACGTTGAACGTGCCGAGCAGGTTGACGGTGATGACGGTGCGGAACAGCTCCAGGTCGTGCGGGCCGTTCTTGGACAGGATGCGACCCGCCCAGCCGACACCGGCACAGTTCACCACGATGCGCAGCGGCGCCGGGCCCTCGGTGATCTGGGCGATCGCGGCGGCGACCTCGTCACCGCTGGTCACGTCGGCCGCGATCAAGGTGACGCCGGCGGGCACGTTGTCGCCCGCGCGCTCGATGGACGCGGGAACGTCAAGCCCGAACACAGTGGCGCCCGCGTCGGCGAGGCGCTTGGCGGTGGCGGCACCGAGACCGGACGCGCCTCCCGTAACGATGGCAGCGGAACCCGAAATCTCCACGACAAATCCTCCTGTATTGAATGGCGGCTTATTGTGCCGCTTGCCAATAGTGGCACCCTAGCGTGAACCGGGTGTGGTCTGGAACACGCATCCGGAGTGCTGGGGAAATCGTCGTGAACACCGGTGTTTACCGGTGGTAGCGTGCCGTCATGAGATCGTTCGCCGGTCCGTCGGTAGCCGGACGCAGGGTCCTGATCACCGGGGCCGCTCGTGGGATCGGTGCCGCGCTCGCCCGCAGGCTGGCCGCGCGCGGGGCCCACGTCGCCTTGCTCGGGCTGGAGCCGGAACTGCTGGCCGAAGTGGCCGCGGAATGCGGCGATGTGCCGTGGCGGTATTGCGATGTGGCCGACCGGGGGCAGGTCGAGCGGGTGGTCGAGGTGCTGGTCGCCGAACTCGGCGGACTCGATGTGCTGGTGGCCAACGCGGGAGTCGCCAAGCAGATGGCGATGATCGGCGGAGATCCGTCGGTGCTGGAGGAAACCCTCGCGGTGAACGTGCTCGGGGTCGCCTACACGGTGTCGGCGGCGGGCGCGCATCTTTCGCATCCGGGCGGGTATGTGCTGATGATGTCGTCGATCTCCACCGCCGTACAGTTGCCGCTCGGCGGGGCCTACAGCGCCTCGGCGGCGGCGGTCGCCTCGCTCGGCGCCACGCTGCGCGCGGAACTCCGGTCGACCGGGGCCAAGGTGGGGGTCAGCTATTTCGCCGGGATCGACACCGACATGACGGCGCGTGGATTCGGTACGGCCGCCGCGCACACCGTGCTGGGGGAGACCAGCCTCACCGGGAGCTCACCCGTCGGGCCCGCTGTCGAAGCCCTGGAACGCGCCATCGCCCGACGACGCAAGACCGTGGTCTCTCCCTGGTGGGTAGCGTTGGTCCGGCCGTTCCGGCTGCTGGCCCAACTGGTCGTGCAGCGCGTGCAGGGCGACCGCCTGGCCCGCGCCATCGACATCGCCCGCACCGAGGACGTCCCCTTCACCACCGAACAGCCGGCCCGGCCCCGCAGAATGGAACGGCAGTCATGAGCGATTCGACCCTGCGGCAACAACTTCCGCGTGGACGCCACCATCTGTCGCGCGAAGAAGTGATCGCCTCTCAGCGTGAGCGCATTCTCGTCGCGATGGGGGAGGCGATGACCGTGGGCGGCTATGTCGGCACGCCGGTGGCGGCCGTGCTCAAGCGCGCCGGGGTTTCACGGGAAACGTTCTACGAGCTGTTCCGGTCGAAGGAGGACTGCTTCAACGCGGCCTTCGACCGGGTGTCGAGCGCACTGGCCGAGAAGCTCCAAACGGTGATCGCCGACTGCGCCGACACCGACGCGCTCACCAGAATGGACCGCATCCTCACCGCCTACTTCGACCACATGATCGACGACCCGGCCTCGGCCCGGCTGTTCCTCGTGGAGGTCTACGCGGTCGGCCCGTCGGCCATCGAGGCGCGGATGGCCCTGCAGCATCGATTCGTCGAGGTGGTCTCCACCATGCTCGGCGCCGAATCCGAGGACCAGCGATTCGCCTGCGCGACCCTGGCTGCCGCCATCGGCGCCATGGTCACCGGCCGCATCGCCGCCGACGACCCGGAAAGCCTGCGTGGCATCAAGGACCAGCTGATCGCCCTGGCCCGCCGCTCCGGCACCCTCTACGGCAACGCCTTCGCCTAGCCCTTTTCGAGGACGCCCTTTTCGAGAGCTCGGCTCCGGACGCCGGCCGGCTCGCTCGCCCGCGCCGCGGACAGCCCGCGCTTGCGCCACACCAGGACGCCGAGGCCGAGTACCGCGGGCACGATCAGGGCGAGGCCCGCCGAACCCCAACCGCTGAGCGCGGGCACGAACGCGTCGAGGACGGTTTTGCCCGCGAAGAACAGGAACAGCAGGCCCGAGGCGGTGGCGATGCCGCGTTCGGGGAGGTGCTTGCCCGCGAACTTGCCGACCAGGATCGCCAGTCCGCCCGCGGCGACCATGCCGGCGACCGAGCCGATCCAGACGGCCAGCCAGTTGTTGCTGGAGGCGAGGGCGGCGGCGGCGAACATGGTGCGGTCGCCGAGTTCGGCGAGGGTGAAGGCCGAGATGACCACCAGGAAGGCGTTGCGGGCGCTCGGCGGCTCCGGGGCTTCTTCGGAGTCGTTGTCGCTGCTCAGCGCGTCGCGCAGGGTCCAGAGGCCGACCACCAGCAGGGTGAGCGCGGTGACGACGGCGATGGCGTTCGCGGGCAGGGCGGTGCCGAGGAAGTGCCCGACACCCGCGGCGATGAGGTTCACGGCGACGCTGGCGACGCTGATGCCTGCCAGCACCACCCACCAGCGGTAGCGCAGCGAGAAGGTCAGTGCCATGAGTTGGGATTTGTCGCCGAGTTCGGCGAGGAAGAGCACGCCGAAGCTCAGCAGGATCGTGGCGATCATGAAGTCAGCTCCCAGGAAATACTCCGGCCTGCGGCTGAAAGACGGGTGCGCCTTCAGCCACACCGGTCGACGGATCGGTTCGTGGCCGAAGGTCTCGCCCACCGGTGGTCACCGGTTCACGCAGCCGGACCGCGCCGAATTCGGCGGCGATCAGTATGTCGACTGGGCGATTGCGGGCTACTCCCCTTCGCTGTCCACCACTCTAGACCGGTTGCTCCCGGTATGCCAAGTCCTGGTAATCCAAATCTCAATGGGCACAATAAGTTTGGGTGTGCGGCGGTGATAGTTCGGTTTCCCTGATTTCAGTGGCACGCAGACCCGTTGCCAGACATTCGCCCGCCCGTCGCGGGCGAAAGACTCAGGCCGCCAGCAGCATTGCGAGCACGGCGGTATCGGGATCGCTGATCAGATCCATCCCGACCCGGCTCACCAGCGAGGTGATCGTGCCGTCGAGTTCGGCCTCGGCCCACGCCGCGCGATGCTCCAAACCGAGGTGCGGCACGCCGGGCAGCAACACACAGCCCGAGGCCGCGCCCGCGCATTCGGGCAGCGACGGACGGGTCTCCGACGGTGGGTGCAGCATCAGCAGCGCCGGCGGGGTGTGCGCGGCGAACCGGCCGGGTTCGATCGCTTGATCGCCCAGTACCGGCCCCTCGGCCATCACCAGGCCCACCGTGCCCGGTTCCGGGTCGTCGGGTAGCTCCTCGCGCACCCCGAACACTGTGCTGGTCACCAGCAAGCCCGGCATCGACGCCACCCGCACGGCCAGCACCAGCACCTGTGCCCATTCCTTGGTGGTATCCGGCCACCGCCCCGACACCACGAACCCGCTCAATCGTCCCCGCGCCTGAAACGGCGTGATCCCGATCGGACCCTGTGTATTCATGATGGCCTCCCGACTAACGGGGGCGACTGTGCCCGTATGACAGGAATAACCCCAAACCCGTCTGGCACACAAGTACCAGTGAGTGCCAGAACGGGCAATCTACGCAAAAGACCTCCCAGCCAATGACTGGGAGGTCTTTCGCGCTACACCTGAGGCGGATCAGCCGAAGATGAGGCCCTTGCCCTGGCCGACGGCCCGGGCGAAGCGGTCCTGCACGTCGGCCCAGTTGACGACGTTCCAGAACGCGGTCACGTAATCGGCCTTGACGTTCTTGTACTGCAGGTAGAACGCGTGCTCCCACATGTCCACCTGCAGCAGCGGGATGATGCCGGTGGGCACGTTGGCCTGCTGGTCGTACAGCTGGAAGGTCAGCAGCTTCTGGCCCAGGGTGTCGTAACCCAGGACGGCCCAGCCGGAGCCCTGCAGCCCGTTGGCGGCAGCGGTGAACTGCGCGCGGAACTTGTCGAACGAACCGAACTGGTCGGCGATGGCCGCGGCCAGGTCGCCGTCCGGCTGGTCGCCGCCGTTGGGGGAGAGGTTCTTCCACCAGACGGAGTGGTTGTAGTGGCCACCGAGGTGGAAGGCCAGGTTCTTCTCCAGCAGCAGGATGGCAGCCAGGTCGCCGGACTCACGGGCTTCCTCGAGCTGCTCGAGTGCCTTGTTCGCGCCTGCGACGTAGGCGGCGTGGTGCTTGGTGTAGTGGATCTCGTTGATCTCACCGGAGATGTGAGGCTCCAGTGCGCCGAAGTCGTAATCCAGTTCCGGCAGCGTGTAGACGGCCACGATGTCCCTTTCCGTGTGTCGGGCTGTGTGCGCCCAGTTCGGACGACAACACCAACCATCATTCGTATACCCGCTCGCTGCAACCCCGCACACGCGGTTCCGCATTCCCTTGCGATCACGGAGATGGAAACTTCGCGGGCGTGGCCCGCGGTCGCGGGCCGCGAATACTACAGCGGCGGTGCGATGTCGGCTTTTGTGGTCCTGGCGTCGCCGGTGGCGTGCGCGTCCCACCAGCGCCGCCCACCGTCGATGAACTCGTTCATCGGAATCTCGCGCCCCGCGGTGTCGGTGACGGAGATCTTGTCGAACCACACGCGGACGTCGAGCTCGCGCGGGTCGATGCCTTCTTCCTGGGAGAACTCGATGACGTGCGCGGCGATCCGCTGATCGAGGACCGTGTCGAAGCTGAGCAACTCGCTCCACAGCGTCCAGCCGCTGTCGTCGAGGTCGATGAATTCCCAGCCGTGCAACCCGCCGCCGCCGAAGCTCTCGATGGCCTCGTCGAGCTGGTCGAGGCTCAGGGGAAGCACACGGGCGTCGACATCGTCCCAGCGCTGGATGCGCAGGGAGGCCGCGACGCGGGTGACTCCGGTGAAGGTGAGCAGAACTTTCGTGTCGATCGGCGCGGGTCCATCCGTGGGTAGCGTCAGCACCTCCAGAGCGAGTTGCAGCCGGCCCGCCGCGGCATCCACTTCTACCCCTAGACACGTGGATTCGGACAAAGCGGTATTCAAGCCGTTGATGTCGAAACTGTCGAGTAGCCCCCTGCTCACGTTCATGCGCCCAGGCTACCGATCTGGCCGCCCAGATCCCAGGATTTAAGATTTTCTCTAGTGTTCTCGTTTTTATGGAACCGAATCGGTCCCGCTTGCGTCCAAGTAGATGTCGGGACAGAACACACTCCACGAATCCCGACGTCAGCGGCGAACGACCGCTCCGGGATGACATGGAGGGGAGTCCCGGATCGGTCGTTCCCGGCTGGTTCCACCCGGCTGTCGGCGTTGTCGGCAGCCGGTTCCCGTTGGCCGTGTGCTGACCGATAGCTGAGGCCCGCGCGGCACCTCGTCCTCGCACAGGCTCGCCCGGCAACGCGCGCGGCATGGCAGGATCGAGGCGTGACGAGCTCCGATGTCCCCGCCGTGCCGGTGGGTGCGGTACCCGCCGCGTTCGACCACGCGGACCCCGCGCCGGGTGCGCAGCTGCTCGACGTGCGCGAACCCGACGAATGGAACCTCGGGCACGCGCCGGGCGCGATCCACATCCCGATGGTCGACGTGCCCGCCCGCCTCGACGAGCTCGACATCGACGCCGAGCTCTACGTCGTGTGCCGACAGGGCGGCCGGTCCATCGAGGTCGTCCGGTATCTCGCCCACATCGGGTACGAAGCGGTCAACGTCGCGGGGGGCATGGTGGCCTGGCAGCGGACCGGCCGCCCCGTGGTCGCCGACGGCGACCACGAAGCCAAGATCTACTAGCCGGAAGCGGGGTGCGCGGGTGAGTTCGGTGGTGCAACCATGTGCACGCTGTGGTGCGCGGTGGGCCGTGCAGGGCGCGCCGATGCACTGGTGCCCGCGCTGCCGAGGGGTGCTGCTCTCGCCCGGCAAAGTCGACGCGCCCGCCACCCAGCGCAACTACCGCTGGGTCGCGCGCCGACCCGACCACCGCACCCGTAAGGCGGGCGCCACCACCTCGGCCCCGCTCGGGCCGACCCCGAGCTACACCCAGACCCCGCGCTGGGGCCTGCTCGACCCGCCGCCGTCGCCGGCTCGCACGCCCGAACGCCCGCTGCGCGGCATCGCCGCCCACCGCGACCGGCTGCTGCTCGGTACCACGATCGTCTTCCTGCTCGCCGGGCTGGCCGAGTACGGCCGCTACCTGATCCTGTTGCAGAACCGCGCCCGGCTCATCCCCGGCTGGCTGCTGTCGATCTCCGACGCGACGGTGCTGGTGTTCGGCGTCATCGCGCCGATCTACGCGCTGGTGACCGCGGTGGCGCTGGTCGCCTGGCTGATCGAGGCGCGCACGATCGTGTTCACCGCCTACGGCAAGCGAGACCCACGCAAACGCTGGTCGCTGATCGCGGGATGCCTTGTGCCGGGCGTCAATCTGATCTGGCCGGGCGTGTTCCTCACCGAACTCCTCGGCGCCGACCCCGATCCGCGCTCGTGGCGGGCCGTGCGGATCTGGTGGGCCGCTTGGGTGTTCAGCGGGCTGCTGCTGATCGCGGCGACGCTGTGGCGCGACGCGTCGACCCTGCAGGCCGAGGCCGACGGTGTCTCGTTCACCGGTTTCACCAACCTGTGCGCTGCCGGGTTCGCGATGCTCACGCTCTGGATGGTGCGCACGCTGGAAGGTCGCGACCTGCGCGGCGACATCAGGTCCGCGCACCGCTGGGTGATGGCGGCCGACCCCGCGCAGGTCGTCATCGCGCCCGTCGAGCCGGGCGCTGTCGCGGCGCGCGACGACGCCGGGCACGATGAGGTCGAACGCGCGGATGCTGTCCGGGCAGGCGAGAATACGCAGGAGGAGGTCGTGGCCAAGTGAGCCAGAACAATCGCCCACCCTTCGTGGTGGCGCATCGTGGCGCGTCGGCGGCACGACCCGAGCACACCCTCGCCGCGTACGAGCTAGCCCTGCAGGAGGGGGCCGACGGTGTGGAATGCGATGTCCGGCTCACCCGCGACGGCCACCTGGTCTGCGTGCACGACCGCACCGTCGACCGCACCGCCGATGCCACCGGCCTGGTCAGCGAGCTGACGCTGGACGAGCTGCGCGACATGAACTTCGGCACCGACGAAGCACCGCAGGGCGTGCTCGCGCTCAGCGATCTGATCGGACTCGTCCTCGATTGGCGCACCCGCCCGACGAAACTGTTCATCGAGACCAAACACCCGGTGCGCTACGGCGCCCTGGTGGAGAACAAGGTGCTCGCCGAACTGCAGCGCTTCGGCATCGCCACACCCGCCTCGGCCGATCATTCCCGCGCAGTGGTGATGTCGTTCGCGGCGACCGCGGTCTGGCGGATCCGCCGCGCCGCACCACTTCTGCCGACGGTGCTGCTCGGCGAATCGTCGCGGTTCCTCGGCGGCGGCGCGGCCACCACGGTCGGCGCTACCGCGGTGGGGCCGTCGGTGAAAACCCTGCGTGAGCATCCCGAACTCGTCGACAAGGCCGCCGCGGCGGGGCGGGCCACCTACTGCTGGACCGTCGACGATCCCGAGGACGTGACGTTGTGCGCCGACCTGGGCGTCAGCTGGGTTGCGACCAACCACCCCGGTCGTACCAAGGCGCTACTCGCCGGAGTCTGACCGGACACGGCCTGGGCAGGGGGCGCGGTAAGCGAACTTGCCGCTCGGCCATAAACTCCACGCGTGGGTAAAAGCAAGCGGAACAGTCCGAAGCCCGACAGTAATCGGGCTCAGCGTCTCGCGCAGCGGCGTGCGGCGCAGGAGCAGGCATCCGCGGCCGTGACACGGCCGTTCGAGGGTCTTGCCGCCGAATGTGATCTGGTGGCGCTGCGGGAGTTCGTGCCGTCGGCGACCGCGACCTTGAAGCTCGCGCCCGGTGTGGCCGCGCAGCGTGAGGTCACCCTGGCGACGGTGCTGCCCGGCGCGGTGGCCGCGCTCGTGCGGGCGGGCGACGAGCCGGTCGGCTTCGTCGGCACGCAGATGCAGTTCCGTGGCGAGGACCCGTCGGCCGATATCGCGGCGGCGATCCTGTGGACCCAGTCGGCCGAGCCCGGTGAGTCGCTGAACTCCGCCGAGGCTGCCGACGGCGGTCCGCGCCTGGCCGATGTCATCGATCCCGGCGCCGATCTCGAGCTCACTGTGCACCAGGACTTCGACTGGTGGGTGCCCGAGGGCGTCACCCCGGATCCGCAGGTGGCGGCGACGATCGAGCAGGCCAAGCAGGCCATCATGCCGTCGGCGCGGCTGGACCTCGGCCCGGATTCCGTCGGCGCGGCCTGGTGGGTCGACGCGGGCGAGAAGGCGCATGTGCGCTGGGTGCGTCCCGAGGACGAGGACGCGCTGATGCTGGCGCTGGCTCGCGTGCACGCCACCGGTGGTCTGCACCTGGGTGAGGGTTCGCGCTTCGCCGGTTCGTTCCGCACGCACGGTCTGCTGGTGCCGGTGTTCGACCTCGATCCCGAGCGGCACCCGGCCGAATGGGAGGCCCCGGCACGTGAATTCGGTGCTCGCCTGGCCGAGGCGCTGGCCTCCGACGCGCCGATGACCAGCGAAGAGCGTCGTTCGCGCGACGGTTTGCGGTCGCGTCAGGTCACCCTGCGCTGAACTTAATGAAACATGCCTCTTTCACAGATTCGGTCGGCTAGGTTCACGACTGAACCGGACAATCGGTGACAAGGAAAGTAAGAGGCATCGTGGAATTTCTCGGATCTATCGCCGGTCTCGCCCAGATCTTGATCGGCACCGTGCTGGCCAACACCGGCTCGGGCGGCTCCGGCTCCGGCTGGTAAAGCGCACGCGAAGGATTCGGCTCGCTGCCCGCGAGCCGAATCCTTCCGCGTTCGAGCTAGACGCTGCCGCCGGCCACCGACGGTGCGCCGGACGCGTCCTTCGGGGTGCTCAGCTCACGCCACATGAACGCCTCCAGATCGAACAGGTTCGACCCGGCGCGATCGGCGATGTTGAGCAGCGTGGTCATGTGCGCCACTTCCTCGACCTGTTCCTTCAGGAACCACTGCATGAACTGCTCGCCGAGGTAGTCGCCCTCTTCGCGGGCGGTGCTCGCCAGCTGCACGATCTGGTCGGTGACCGTCTTCTCCTGGGCCAGTGCCAGTTCGATCGGCTCACGCGCGGACTCGAACTTCGACTTCGCCGCGTCGATGCCCGAGATCTCCACGGAGATGTCGCGGTCGACGAAATACTGCACGATCATCATCGCGTGATTTCGTTCTTCCACCGACTGTGCGTAGAAACGCTTGGCCAGCTGCGGCAGGTCGTTGTTGTCGAACCACACCGCGATCGCGATGTACTGGTGCTCGGCATTGAACTCATGCCGGATCTGGTCTTGGAGCAGAGTATGGAACTTGCTTCGCGGGGCTTCCGGATGAATCGACATGGCGGCAACATTAATGCTGGTCATAGGGGGTTGTCATCCAAGTGCAGCCTTATTGAGGGCAGTATTCCCTAACCAAGTATTTCCTAATAAACGCCGATGTGCAGCCATTTCTGGGCAGCGCACGGCCGCCGCGCAGGCGAGGCTATCCCGTACTCGCGCCTGCCATTCGGGGTGCCGTGGTGTCGACGCGTACCGCGCCGCGCAGTTCACGGCGGATGAATTCCTCGACGTCGAACAGGTTGTCCTGCCGGTCGAGCACAGTGAGCAGCGTGGTCATTCCGGCGACATCGTCGACTTGCTCGCCCAGGAACCACTGCATGAATTGCTCGCCGAGAAAATCATTGGTGTCACGCGCGGCCGCTGCGAGCGCGCTGATCTGCGCGGTGGTGACCCGTTCACGGTCGAGCAGAAAGGCGATCGCGGCGCGCGGGGAATCGAATTCCGAACGCACTTCGTCGAGCCCGCCGATGCTGATCGGCACGTCGCGGTCGAGGAGGTACTGCACCATGCGCATCGCGTGCCCGTGGTTGGCCGTCGAACGCGCGTAGGTCTGCCCGGCCAGCTCGGGTAAATCCTGCGCGTCGAAATAGACGGCGGCGGCCAGATACTGATGAGCCGTGGTCAGACCGGCTCTGACCTGGTCGCGCAAGAGTTCGGTGAACGACAGGTTCTCGGGCATACCTCGACGTTACCGCGTCAGCAGCTCCTCCGGGATCTGCTGATCGGTGGCGAGCGCCTCGAAGAACCCGGAGGCCTTCGACTTGTCCCAGAGCAACACATTGCCCACGTCGGTGTCGTCGAATCCGCCGATCGGGACGCTGGTGGTGACGGTGTCGCCGCGCATCGCCCAGCCGAGCGCGGCCAGGTTCCAGATGTGGTCACCATCGTCGACCTTCAGCGAACCCGCGACCCCGGTTGCCATCGGCCACAAGGCGAACGGATTGGCGAGGGTGCCCATGCCCGTCGCCTTCTTCAGCAGCGCCGCCATGAACATCCGCTGGCGGTTCATCCGGTCGACATCGGCGGTCGGGGTCGCGCGGGTGCGCACGAATCCGAGGGCCTGCGGGCCGGACAGTTTCTGGCAACCCGCGGCCAGGTCGAGCCCGGCCAGCGGGTCGTCGATCGGCTCGTCCAGGCACATCTCGATCCCGCCGATCGCGTCGACCACGCTCGCGAAACCACCGAAACCGATCTGCGCGTAGTGGTCGATTCGGACTCCCGTGGCTTCCTCCACCGTCTGGACCAGCAGCGGAGCGCCGCCGAGCGCGAATGACGCGTTCAGCTTGTCCTTGCCGTGGCCGGGAATGTTCACGTAGGAGTCGCGCGGGAGGCTCACCATCGTGGTCGGGCCGGAGGACGGGATGTGCACCATCATGATCGTGTCGGTACGTTCGGGCCCGGTGTCGCCGCCGGTCGCGAGTTCCTGTTCCTGCTCGGTCGAGAGGTCACCGCGGCCGTCGGAGCCGACGAGCAGCCAGTTGGTGCCCGGGGTATTGCTGACGCGGTCGCTGTAGGAGGGCAGTGCGGTGATGCGGGTCAGCGAGTTGTCCAGGTGCACGACCGCGGCGATGAGGCCGACGATCAGCAGCACGACGATCAGCGTGAACCACCGGAACGGATGACGTTTGCGCCTGCGCCGCGGCGGCCGCGGCTGCCTGCCCGCGTCGATCGGCGGGGGAGTGCGGCGGGGTGGCAGCGCGTCGTGATGGGGGACCGGCCGCTGGGTCGGCGCGTGTCTGACCTGCTCACGACGTGGTGGCGGCGGTGGTGGCTGACGCGGCTTCTCGCGCTCGTACGGCATCTGCGAGTAGGCCAGCGGCTGGTCGCCGGAGTTGCCGCGGTGCAGCACCTGGGTGGGTTCCACGTGCGATGCGCCGCGGCGGGGCGCCGGGTTGTAGCGCACAGTCGGCCCGTCCTCGGGATTCGGGCGGCGATCGCCGCCGGGCGGACGGCCATAGCGCGGATCGGGCGGCATCGCGCGGCCGGGCGGCGGCACAGGACGACCTGGTGGGGGCACCGCGGGGCGGCCGGACGCCGGCGGCACCCGGCGTCTACGGGGGTCCTCGCGGGGATCGTCGCCGTTCATCACCGTCAAACTCTACTGATCGTGGAGAGCGCGAGTCGGTTCTGCGCGCTCGGTTACTACTGGGATACCCCGTCGGCGGGCCACTGTTAGCGCGAAACGCGGTGATGTGGTGAAACTCGCCGCGACACGCCGTCCGCATCAGTGAACGGGCACGTTGCCGGTGCGTCTCACGGCAGCCAGCCGACGCGTCCGCGCAGCACGTTGTAGCCGAGGTAGGCGACAGCGTCGATCGTCGCGTGGGCCAGGATCAGCGGCCACAGGCGGTTGGTCCGCTGCCAGTAGCGGCCGAAGATCAGGCCCATCACGATATTGCCGAGGCCGCCGCCGATCCCCTGGTACAGGTGATAGCTGCCGCGCAACAGCGCCGAGGCGGCCAGCGACGAGTTCTCCGACCAGCCGAGCCTGCGCAGCCGGGTGATCAGATAACCCACGACCAGCACTTCCTCGGCCACGGAATTCGCACAGGCCGACAGGACCAGCACCGGCAGCCGCCACCAGTGCTCCGACAGCGAACTCGGCACGATGGTGACGCTCACCCCCATCGCGTGCGCGATCAGATACAGCGCGAGCCCCGGCACCCCGATCACCGCGGCCAGCACCAGACCCGCCACGACATCGCCGCGCCGGATCCGCGCCAGCCCGATCATTTTCGGCCCGATCCCGCTGCGCCACAACAGATACAGTCCCAGCGCGGCCCACGCCAGCAGCCGGGTCACCCCGACGAGCTGGAACAGCAGATCGAGGAACGAGTTGTTCGACCGCGACGCGTTCAACGCGACCGTGCGTCCGCCGACCCCACCCGGCGACAACGCCGAATCGAGCAGGGACAGACCGGCACTGATCCCACTCAACCCGAAGGTCACGAGCAGAACGATCGCGATCTCGACTCGCAGCCCGAACCTGTCCCGTTCGCTCAGCGGGGCCTGGGGAGGATCGACACGCATGCGCGCAGTGTAAGCAGCGAACGCGTCGCAGCAGGTTCCCGCCGAGCCCGGCAACCCGAAGTGAGACGCACCCCCACCCCGAGCCCCAACGCAGAACCCCACACAGCCTGGGCCGGGTGATCCTGATGTGTCTCTACCAAAGGAGCCTCCAGGGCCCCGCTCGAGCGCGCCAGCGCTCCAAAATCACAAATCAGATGCGGCGCAGACCATTCAAGAACGGGCAGCCGGCCAGCACGCGCACCGCGCGGCTCAGCGACTCGATGTCGTCGGCCGGGGTGGGGAAGGGCAGCCGGACATCGTGGTCGCCGTCGTTGCTCTCGACCCGGAGCGTGAGCCCGTAGCGGTCGATGGCCAGTGGATGCACCAGCCCGCCCCGCAGCCGAGTCGGCAGGTGGCGGGCCAGCTGGGCGACCACGTCGGCGTGATCCTCGGACATGTGTTGCAGCCAGGCGCTTTCCAGCTCGCAGAACGGATCTGCCGTGGCGGCGCGCAGGTCGGCGTGGTCGACGGATTCGGCGCCGGCGGTGTCGGCCAGTACCGCCGAGTTCACCACGATCCGCAGCAGCGTGACGCCGTGCCCGACATCGAGCAGACCTGGATGCGGGTACTCCTTGGCGATTTCGATGGCGAGCGCGCGCTGCGCCTGCTCCGGTACCTGGCGCACCCAACCGCGCAACCACACCAGCGCCCTGACCGGCTCGCGCAGCGGCAGGGGAGCGTGATCGGTGAGTTCGAGGACCGCCGAGGTCTCGTTGGCCGTGGCGGCCAGCGCGGCCGCGAGTGAGGACCCGGGCACCGCGATCACCGCGTCGCCGCAACGGCGCAGGTGATGCAGCGTGGTGGGAACCGGGTCGATCCCGGGGAGCGCGAGCACCGCAGTCTCGGCATGAGCGCACGCACTTCGCACCCGCTCGGCGGTGGTCGGCGCGAGGATCGTGGTGGGGCTCGACATGACAACCTCCGCGAACGTTTGATTAGGTAAACCTAAGCTAAGTTACAAACGCCCGACACGCAAGAGGACACCCCGATGAATCGAGCCGATACGGTGGACGGATGACGCACGACGACCACGGCGACGACCATTCCGCCCCCGCCGAACCCGTCCTGCTGAACCTGTCGGCCCCCGCCCGCCGCAGCCTCGTGGCCGACCTGGTCCGGCCCGACGGCAGTTCCCCCACCCCCGTGGACGTCGACATCCCCGACCCCGACCTCACCGCCTTCCTGGCCGGCATCGCCCACGCCGACCACGGCTTCGTCGCCCGCACCACCAGCGGCCCCCGCGCCCTGGCGATCGTCGCGGGCACCGTGGCCGCCCTCTGCGGCGAAGACATCCCCACCGCCCTCAGCACCCCCGACCTCCCCTTCCTCAAATCCCTGAAACCCGCCGCTATCGAGGCCACCCGCACCGTCCTGCTGGCCATCGAAACCCCCGACGAACAGGCCGTCGCCGAAGCCCTGCGCGTCCTGGATTCCTGAGGCGGGCCGCCCACGGCGGCAGTCCAGCTAATCTTTCTGTGTGCCGTCTATAGCGTATTTCGGGCCGTCCGGGACCTTCACCGAGATGGCTTTGGTCAAGTTCGAGAACTTGGGGGCCTTCGACGGGCCGGTCGAGCGGATTGCCGCGCCCAGTCAAGGGGCGGCGCTCGACCTGATCCGGACCGGCGAGGTCGACGGGGCAGTGGTGCCGATCGAGAGTTCGGTCGAGGGCTCGATCCCGGCGACCCTGGATTCCCTCGCCATCGGACCGCGCTTGCAGATCATGGCCGAAACCGAGCTCGAGGTCACCTTCACGATCCTGGCGCGACCCGGCACCTCGCTGGCGGATGTGCGCACACTCGCCGCCTATCCCGTGGCGGCGGCGCAGGTCAGGGAGTGGGTGGCCCGGAACATGCCGCAGGCGCGCCCGTTCACCTCGGCGTCCAACGCGGCCGCCGCCGAAGACGTGGCCGCGGGCACCGCGGACGCCGCGATCTCGACCGCGCTGGCGGGCGAACGACTCGGCCTGCAGACCCTGGCCGCGGGCGTGGCCGACCACGACCAGGCCATCACCCGCTTCGTGCTGGTCACCCAGCCGGGCATCGCCCCCGCCGCCACCGGTGCCGACCGAACCTCCGTTGTTCTCGAACTGCCCAACGAGCCCGGTTCGCTGATGCGCGCGTTCGCCGAATTCGCCACGCGCGGGGTCGATCTCACGCGCATCGAATCGCGTCCGACCCGCACCGGCATGGGCACCTACCGGTTCTATCTCGACTGTGTCGGACACATCGACGACCCGGCGGTAGCGGAAACTCTGAAGGCCCTGCATCGCACGACCCATGTCCGCTTCCTCGGATCATGGCCCGCGACAGCGGCAGTCGGCACGCCTCCGCCGTCGGACGAACCGGCGGCAGAATGGTTGACGCAATTGCGAAAGGGGGTCGCGGACCTATGACTACCCGCGCGAAACTGATTCTGGTGCGCCACGGCGAGACCGAGGGCAATGTCGCGAAGATCCTCGACACCGCCGTGCCCGGCCTGCCGCTGACCGAACGTGGTGTGGCGCAGGCGAAAGCGTTCGGCGCGGGCCTGGAGCGCGCGCCCCAGGTGCTGGTGTCGTCGGACGCGTTGCGCGCCCGACAGACCGCGAGCCATATCGAAGAAGCCACCGGCACACCGGCTTACGTCCTCGACGGCCTGTACGAGGTGCAGGTGGGCGATCTGCACGGCCGCTCCGACCGGGAAGCGCACGAACTCTTCCAGCAGATCTATCGCGGCTGGCACCTCGGCGAACTCGACGTGAGAGCCCCCGGCGGCGAATCCGGCCACGAAGTGCTGGCCCGCATCCTGCCCGTCCTCGACGGCCTGCGCGAGGAATTCCTGACCCCCGACGCCGACGCTGACGTAGTGGTGGTGAACCACGGCGCCGCCATGCGCCTGGTCGGCAAGGCGCTGGCCGGGGTGGCGCCGCCGTTCACAACGAACAACCACCTCGACAACACCGAGACCATCGAACTGCTCCCCACCGAAGACGGCGGCTGGGAATGCCTACGCTGGGGCAAATTCACCCCACCGTTCACCATCAAAGCCGACTCCTCCGCCGACGACCCCATGGGTTAAACGCTCCGGCTGCGCCTACGGTTTACGGCTGAGTTGTGGGGGCGTTTGGTGGGGGCGGTCGCGGTGGGTGGGCTTACGCCGGGTTAGCGGCTGCCGCGGTAGGGAATTCGGTGCGGACCGGGAGGGACTCGATGAGGTCGGCTACCGCGGTGCGGAGGCGGGCGTTGGTGCCGCTGGCGATGGACGACCACTTCACGCCGTCGTCGGCGACGCTGGCGGTGATGATGAATCTGCCTGCGCGCGTGTTGAAGACGGCGATGTGGTTGTCCTGGATATCGCGGGTGCCGTCGCCGTAGGCCACGCCGACGATCTCGGCGTAGGAGTGGATCTCCACCAGTGCCGAGGCCAGTACCTGTGCGTCGGTGGCCGGATTGCCCACCTCGGCCAGGCGTTTCGTCGTGGCGGCCGCGTCGCCGGTGTCGCCGAAGATCGGCGCCAATTGGTCGGTGGGAGCGTTCATCCCGTACAGCTCGAGCGCTTCGACCGGCCCGAGCGCCTGCAGCACCGCGCCGGGCAGATCGAGCCCGGCGTCGTCGATGACGTAGGACTGCGGCCCGCGCAGGGCGACGACCGCGCGGTCGTCGCCCTGCGCCAGACAGAATCGGTTGACCTGGCCGGCCACCACCCACCGCAGCGCGATGATCCACTGCGGCCGGTAGAGCACCCGCAGCCGTTCGGCGAGCTCGGGTGCCACCACCTGGCCGAACAGCAGCTCGCGTTCGGCCAGGGCGGCCTGTGCCACATTCATGGCGGCGTCGTGCGCGGTGACGTTGTCATAGCGGCCCATGGCGTCGAGCACCACGGGCATCTCGTCGAACTCCAGTTTCTCCAGGAGGAACTGCATGTCGTCGAGCGAGAGCACGACGGCGCCGAGCAGCGAACCTCCGCTGCCCGTGCCGAGAACCGTCACTTGGCCGTTCCGGCGAGGTCGGCGCCGATCACGCCTTCGGCCGCGTAGCGACCGTCGGTGAACTCGTCGGAGCGCACGTAGTCGACGCCATCGTGCTCGTCGTCTTCCTCGCCCTTCTGCCGGTTGCCCATCAGCGGGTTGGCGCCGCTGTTGGCATTGCGCACGGGGGCGCTTTCGACCCGGTTGACGACCGACTCCGAGACCGGCGCGCTCGCTGACGCGTTCGCGGCGGGCGCACCCCAGCCCTCGGGCAGCTTCAGCGACCCCGCGCTGACGCCACCGAGACCGGCCGAGGTGGTGGCCATGCCACCCACCGCGGCGCCGGCGGCCCCCACACCCGTCATGACGGGCGCGGCGGCGGTGCCCGCGGGCACGGTGGCCGTGGCCGCCGAGATCGCGGAAGCGCCGATGTTGCCGACCGTGCTGACGCCGCCGGTGAGTACGCCACCCGCGGTGTTGGCCGCCTGGGTGGCCGCGCTGACCACACCGGGGTTGGTGACGAAGGCCTGCGCCGCGGCCGCCGCGGTCTGCAGCGGATCGCCGCCACCGAAGTCGCCCTGCGAGGCGGAGCCCGCACCGCTGGCGATGGCAGGCGGCATGGTGAACTCGCTGGGGATGGCGACGGTGGCCGACGTGGCGGCCTCGTAGGTCTCCATCACCAGCGCGGCGCGGATGTCCATGGCATGGCGCGCGACTTCGGCGACCTCGAAGGCGCCGGAGACGACACCGGGCGGGTTGGCCGACGCGGCCACCGCGGCGTTGGTGCCGACGATCTCGGGCAGGCTCGGCATCGCGATCGACGCGACGGTGTACGCGGTGGCGTTGGCCGCGCACTTCGCACTGATCGCCGCGGACGCGATGCCCTGCTGGCTGGCCCAGCCCGCGAACGGCGCCAGACGAGCGAGCACGGCGATGCCGTTGACACCCTGGAGGCCGACCCCGACTTCGGCGATCACGCGCGTGATGGTGAAGGCGGCGTCGCCCCACGCGGCCGCCAGCGTGCCCCACGAGGTGGCGGCGGCGCTGATCGGGATCGCGTGTGCGCCCGCGTTGAGGGTGGTGGAGTTGACTTCGGCCATACGAGGCAGCCAGAACACCCCGGTGATCCCTGCGGTCATGCTTGTTTCTCCCCTGAGTAAATGATCGTCGACAGGATCGGTGCGACTACACCTGGACGGCGTTGATCGTCGCCGCGCGAGCCACGTCTTCCCCGATATGAGTGGTCAGCTGCGAGCGCAGGGTCGCGGCCGCGTGGTGCAGCTCGAGGATCGCCTGGGCGACCGAACCGTCGTGCTTGCCCGCCGCGGTGTTGAAGTGGGTCGCCGCGAGCAGCGATACCTCTTCGGCGCCGGAAGGCAGCACGTGCGTGGTCGGCCCGGCGAGCCCGGCCGCGATGGCGAGGCGCTCGGCGAGCAGATCCAACTCCGCGGATGCGGCGAGGACGATTTCAGGTGCAACGAGAACGTGTCCAACCATGACCCGACTCCTTCTGGTGGCGGCTATCGGGAACCACGAGAATTCCCCCTACGAGTACTAGGACGCGAGAGCGGTTCATTCGGTTCCATCGATTCCCCACCCAGTTTCGCTAACCCCATCCCAGCTCATGCAACCGGTCGTCGTCAATCCCGAAATGGTGTGCTATTTCATGGATCACGGTGATCGCGACTTCTTCGACCACCTCGTCGTCGCTGTTGCAGATGTCGAGAATAGCTTCTCGATAGATCGTGATCGTATCCGGCAACGATCCGGCGTAGTAGCTGTCGCGCTCGGTGAGGGCGATGCCGTGGTACAGCCCGAGCAGCGACGGTTCCTCGTCGTTTCGGGGCTCTACCAGCACCACAACATTGTCTATGGCACTGGACAGTTCCGCCGGGATCTGGTCGAGGGCGTCACCGACCAACTCCTCGAAACGCCGCTCCGGCATCCGCTCGGACAACGTCACCTCGGCTGGGGCTGCGGCGGCAGCGGCGCGGCGCCCGGCAGCGGCGCCGGGGTGGAACGTCCGGTGTTGGGCGGGGGCACCGGGGCCTGTCCGTCGATCAGGATCTCGCCGCGGGCCGAGCCGACGATGGGCGCGAAACCCTCACGGTCGGCGCCTTTTCCGAGCCAGCAGTCCAATTTGTGGCTGCCGGCGAGCCAGCTGGCGGGCTCCAGATAGTCGAAGAACAGGGTGAGTGTCTTGTTGCGGATGGCATCGGGGCTGCCGAGGTAGTCGCCCGAGAGCCGATTGCATTCGGCCTCGACGAACTTGTCCTGATCGGCTTCCGACGGCGGTCCGCCGGTGAAGGCGGTGGCCAGGTCGACGGTGCCGACGATCTCCACCGAGTGCGGCTGGGCGCAGTCGACCGGGTCGGTGGGCAGGTTCTGATTGATGCCGAGGCAGGTGCCGGTGGCATGGATCTTGGACTGATCACTCTCGGCGAGGCTGCCGGTGGTGGCCGGGCTCGTGGCGGTGGCCGCGACCTGGACACCGCAGCGCAGAGTCCGGTCGCCGTGCTGCCAACCGGCCGGGCTCGGCGACATCACATTCACCATGAACTTGCCGCGCGGGTCGAACCGGCCGCCCAGGTATTTCTGGACGGCGGTCACGCAGTGCTCGTCGCGCAGCTCGGTCATGCGCAGCGAATCGGGGTGACGGGTGCCCTCGGCGAACTCACGCCCCGGATAGGCGCTGAGGTCGATGACACCCGCCACCTCGAAGAGGTGCTTGTCGCCGCAGCCCACCTTCACGAGGTCGCTGCGGTCGGGTTTGGACCAGGTCAGGCAGTCGCCCTGCGCCGCGCTGCTGAACTCTTTGTCACGCACCACCGGTTCGGCGCCGGGTTGGTGCGCTTCCACCTTGTCGGTGTCGAAGCCTGTCACGGCCATGGTGACCATGGCCGCGATGATCGCTCCGAGGGCGCCTATCAGCAGCCCCCAACGCAGTTTTGTCGCGGACAGGTGCAGGGCGCCGCCGCGACTGGGCGCGGCGGGTCCCTCGGCTGGGTTGCTCTGCTTCTTCGACATCGTCGACGAGTGTATTTGTCGCGGCGGACTGCCGGGTCAGCCCCGCAGAGCCGACACGAAGATGCCCGGTATGCGACGCAGTTTGCCGTCGCCGTAGAAATCGGTCAGCTTGCGGCCGGTGGAGGTGCCGGTCTTGTTCGAGACGAACCACGGCGGCTTCGGGGTGAGGGCGAATTCACCGCGCAGAATCGAACGCGGAGCGGGGCGGAAGGGGCCGCGGACCACGGTGCGTTCGACATCGTCGAGGAGGAAGGCGTTGTGTACGACGCCGATGCCGCTCTGGATGTCGTCGATGGTGTGGCCGGGGTAGGCGCCCCAGCTGGCGCGCGGCGTCAGGAACGCGAGACCGGTCCAGGCGTTGAGCGCGACGGTGCCGTAGCGCAGGTTCTCGATCGCGGTGTCGAGTGTCGTGCCGAGCTCGGTGATGGTCGCGGGGTCGGCGATGATGTTGGCGCCGAGCGTGCCCATCAGCTCCTCATTGGCGAAGTCGACCGCGTTGCCGAGGAACTCGGCCCCGGCGCCGGGGAGCTCGACCACGCCGAGCACCGGCGAGAAGTACTCGGTGCGCAGCAGCGGAGTGTCGCCGGCGGGCAGGTTCTCGACCAGGAGGCGGCCGTTGGCGCGAGCGGCGTCGGGGTAGCTCGCCAGCGCGCCCGCCACGCGGTTGTCGCTGCCCGGGTAGTAGGCGGTGCGTGCGGGAGCGTTGTCGATCGCGGCGCGCAGTTCGGTGAGGAACTGCTCCTTGAGCGGCCAGTCCGCGGCGAGCACCACGGTCTGCGCGGCGACGCAGTTGTAGCCGCCGTTGTGCAGGCGCTGGGTGGCCACGTGCTCGGCCTGGAACTTCAGGTCGGCGGCCGACCACTCACCGGGTACCACGATGCACGGCGCGACACCGCCGAGCTCGCTGGTGATCGGCTTGTCCAGGATGGGTTCGCCGGACTTGTCGGCGCTCTGACCCCAGACGATCGCGTCGTGGGTCGGCGCGCCGCCGGTCATGTGCACGTGCGCGACCAGCGGATGGTTCACCAGGTAGCCGCCCTCGGGGGCTCCGCCGGTGAGGATGCGGACCACCCCGAGCTCGATGAACGGCGCGAAGATCGCCTGGAACACCGGCAGCAGCGGATCGGTGATCGGGTTGAGCTTGAGCGCCACGACGCGGTTGTTGGCGTAGAGCTCGTAGAGGGTGTCCAGCGGCGCGATCGACATGATGTTGCCCGCGCCCAGCACCGCGCCCACACCGTTGGTCTTGGCGGGGTCGCGCTGGGCCAGTCCGGCCTTGCGGCGCGCGGTCGCGGCATCGACGCCGGGCTTGAGCCACACGTCGGCGCTGAACCCGCTCAGCAGCAGCTTGTCGTAGACGCCGTGCGGCAGCGCGGGCACCGCCACCCGGCCGCCGGGGGCGGTGGTGAGGTCGACACCGTCGATCGGGCTCGCGCCCTTCTCGAGCGCCGCCATCGACTCGCTCAGCGCCTGCGCGCCCGCGAGCATCGTCATCGGGCCCGACATCCACTCCTCGCCGAGCAGCGGGCTGTCGGCGTCGAGTTTCTTGATGGTGCGGGCGGCGGCGACCCAGGCCTCGGCGTCGCGGGCGGTGAGCGCGTGCAGTTCGTCGAGCAGTTCGCGGCGGCGACGCAGGTCGGTCGCGGCCCAGGTCTTTTCCCCTTGGGTGAGATCGGCGAGCGCGGTATCGATGACGGCGGTGTCGAAAGAGGTACTCACACCGCAACTATGCCCCTGTGCTGCCCGATTGGCACTTCAACTAGGCTGTTTTCTCATGATCGACCTCCGATTCCTGCGCGAGAACCCGGAAGCCGTCCGTGCCTCGCAGCGGACCCGCGGTGAGGACCCCGCGCTCGTCGACGCCCTGCTCGAAGCCGACGCCGCGCGCCGGGCCGCCGTGGCCACCGCCGACAACCTGCGCGCCGAACACAAGGCCATGGGCAAGGTGATCGGCAAGGCGAGCAAAGATGAGCGCCCCGCGCTGCTGGCCGCCGCCACCGACATGTCCACCAAGGTCAAAGAGGCCGAACTCGCCGAGAACGCCGCCGACGCCGAACTCGACGCGGCGCAGCGCGCCATCTCCAATGTCGTGCAGGACGGCGCGCCCGCGGGCGGCGAGGACGACTATGTCGTGCTCGAAACCGTCGGCACCCCACCGGTTTTCGACTTCGAGCCCAAGGATCATCTCGAGCTCGGCGAGTCGCTGCACCTGTTCGACATGGAACGTGGCGCCAAGGTGTCGGGCTCGCGGTTCTACTTCATGACCGGCTACGGCGCGTTGCTGCAGATGGGTCTGCTGCAGCTGGCCGCGCAGAAAGCCGTGGCCAACGGGTTCACCATGATGATCCCGCCGGTGCTCGTGCGACCGGAGATCATGGCGGGAACCGGGTTCCTCGGTCAGCACTCGGCCGAGGTCTACCACCTCGAGGAGGACGACCTCTACCTCGTCGGGACCTCGGAGGTGCCGCTGGCCGGCTACCACTCCGACGAGATCCTCGATCTGAGCGTGGGCCCGAAGCGCTATGCGGGCTGGTCGTCGTGCTTCCGCCGCGAGGCCGGTAGCTACGGCAAGGACACCCGCGGCATCATCCGCGTGCACCAGTTCGACAAGGTCGAGATGTTCGTCTACACCACCCCTGAGCAGGCCGATGCCGAGCATCAGCGGCTGCTGGCCTGGGAGCGCGAGATGCTGGCCGCCATCGATGTGCCCTACCGGGTGATCGACGTGGCGGGTGGCGACCTGGGTAGCTCGGCGGCGCGCAAATTCGACTGCGAGGCCTGGGTGCCCACTCAGCAGACCTACCGCGAACTCACCTCCACCTCGAACTGCACCACCTTCCAGGCGCGCAGGCTCTCGGTCCGCTACCGCGACGAGAACGGGAAAGCGCAGATCGCGGCCACGTTGAACGGCACTTTGGCCACTACGCGCTGGATCGTGGCGATCCTGGAGAACCACCAGCAGGCCGACGGTTCGGTGCGGGTGCCCGAGGCGCTGGTCCCATTCGTGGGTACCGATATCCTGAAGCCGTAAGATGCTCAGTGTTTGCTGGCGACCCATTTGTCGGATGTGGCAAACACCCTGACCCATCAACATCTAGGCTGGTGCACGTGCGAGGAATCGGGGCGCGCGGCGATACCCGAACCCGGGTGCGGGCGGCATCGGCGTTGGCGACGGCAAAAGTCATGGCCAGGACAACGGGGGCGTTCTACGTTCTCGGTGGTGTCCTCGGCCTGATGATCACTGCCGTCGCGCCGGGCGACGACGGCAATCGCGCCGTGGTCGGCACCGCGGCGGCGATCTCGGTGGTGCTCGGCCTCACGCTGCTCGCGTGGGGCCCGCGGATGCCGCACGGCCTGCACCACGCCTACCTCGCCACCGCGGCGGTGCTCGTCGCCATCGCGGTCTACGACTTCCCCAACCTGGTCGGCGCCATCACGCTGGCCTCGTTCTTCGTCTTCGTCGCCTGCGACGCGGCGCTGTTCTTCGCCTGGACCCAGGCCGCCGCGCACATCGGTTTCGCGATGGTGCTGTGCCTGCTGGTGTTGCCCGCGCGCGGGTTGCCGTGGTGGTCCGGGCTCATCCCGGCCGGTGTCACCTTCGGCGCCGGCGTGGTGGTCGGCATCCTGACCAGGATGGCGTCCGAAGCCGATATCGACGTGCTCACCGGCCTGCTCAACCGGCGCGGTTTCGAGAAGCAGCTCAACCCGGCGATCGACGCGGCCGGTCGCGGCGGTCAGGGCATGGCCCTGGTGCTGGTCGACCTCGACCGATTCCAGAAGATCAACGATCACCTCGGCCACCGCGCGGGCGACGCCGTCCTGCAGCGGGTCGCCGATACCTGGCTCGACCTGCTCGCGCCCGGCCAGGTGCTGGCCCGCTTCGGCGGCGACGTGTTCGCGCTGCTGTTGCCCGGGACCACCGAGCAGGCCGCGATCCTGCTCACCGAACAACTGCGGGCCGCGGTGACCATGGGCTGCTCGGCCGGTGTCACCTCCTGGCAGCCGGGCGAGTCCGGTTCGCTGCTGGTCAGCCGTGCCGACGTGGGCCTGTACCGGGCCAAGCAGGCGGGCCGCAACCGCACGGTGCTGGAATCGTCGCGTCAGCTCCCGCTGGCGGTGGAACTGCGCGAGGCCATCGACCGCGGTGCGCTCGACGTGCACTACCAGCCGATTGTCAGCCTCACCGAGGACGGCGGCCAGGCGGTCGGCGTCGAGGCGCTGCTGCGCTGGTCGTCGAGCGCGCAGCCCGAGGTCACCACCGAGGGCCTGATCCGCGTCGCCGAGGAATACGACCTCATCTCCGACCTGGACGAGCTGGTTCTGCGCCGCGCCTGCGCCGACGCCGCCCGTCTGCAGGAGAGCTTCGCGTCGCTGAACCTCACCCTCAACGTGAACGTCTCCGGCCTCGAACTGGCCGAAACCGAATACGCCGAGCGGGTCGCGACCATCCTGTCCGATACCGGCTGGCCCGCAGACCAGCTCGTCCTCGAGGTGACCGAGAGCGAACTCGCCGCCGAATCCCAGACCGCGATCACCAACCTGCACACCCTGCGCGACCGTGGCGTGCGCATCGCCATCGACGATTTCGGCACCGGCTACTCCTCGCTGAGCCGCCTGGCCACCATCCCCAGCGACATCCTCAAGGTCGACCAGTCCTTCGTCGCCGCCATCCGCTCCGATTCCCCGGCCCCACCGCTGTTGAGCGTTATCGCCGCGCTCAGCAAATCGCTCGACCTGCAGGTCATCGCCGAGGGCGTGGAAACCGAATACCAGGCTGCCGTCCTCACCGAACTCGGCTTCGCCCTGGCCCAGGGCTACCACTACAGCGACTCGCACCCGGTCTCGGAGCTCATCAACGATCTCAACGACGGCCGGCCGCTGGTGAGCGCCACCGACGAGGACGATTCCCTCGCCGCCAACGGCTGGATCCCGCTCGGATAATCGCTTGACCCGACCGGTCGTGACGCGAACGATAGAGCCCATGCGGATGCTCGTCTACGGCTGTTGATCTTCCCCGCTCCGGCACGCGGTGGCCTGGTTGAGGCGTGAGCCGACCGGTGTCCGCGACCTCACGGTGCGCGCGGTCCTGTTCAAGGGCACCCGCGACCTGCTACCGATCTATGCCCTCTACGGCGTTCTCTTCGCCGATCACGGGCTGAGTACCGCACAGATCTCGCTGCTGCTGGCGATCTGGTCGGTGACCGCGTTCCTGCTCGAGGTTCCGTCGGGTGCGTGGGCCGACACGGTGTCGCGCCGACGTCTGCTCGTCCTGAGCTGTGTGTTGCAGGCCGCGTGTTTCATCCTCTGGATGCTGGTGCCGTCGTTCGTCGGCTTCGCGCTCGGCTTCCTGGTCTGGGGTATCGCGGGCGCACTGGAATCGGGAACTTTCGATGCGTTGATCTACGACGATCTGGTCGCGCGTGGTGAGCCGTCGGCCTATGCGCGAATCATGGGGTGGACCCGCGGCGCGCAGGAGAGCACCGTGCTCGTGGCGATCGTCGCCGCCGCACCGTTGTTCGCCGTCGGCGGTTATGCGCTGGTCGGCTGGGTCAGCGTCGGTGTCGGCCTCCTGCACACGCTGACCGCGCTGGCTCTGCCCAACGCGCCCGTCGCCATCTCCGCCACCGCTGTCGACGATCTCGACGACGAGCCCGCACCCGGACCGGTCGGCCCGCACGTCAAACCGGGAGCGGTGGCGCCGCAGGCGAGTTCGGACGGTTCCACCTCGTCGCGCTACCTCGCCATGCTCAAAACCGGCCTCTCCGAAGCACTGCACGTCCGCAGGGTGCGTCGAGGCGTGCTGCTCGGCGCACTCCTCTACGGCGTCACCGCCTTCGACGAATACTTCGGCTTGCTCGCGGTGTCCGGCGGCGCGTCGACCAGCACCTCGGCGCTGCTGGTCGGCGTCACCGTCGCGGGTTCGCTGATCGGTTCGCTGCTGGCGGGCCGCACCGAGGTCGTGTCGTCCCGCACGTTGGCCATCGCGCTGTTCGTCGCCGGAATCCTGTTCATCGCGGGCGCGTTGGCGGTCGGGGTGGCGGCGGGCCCTGCGCTGGTCTGGGTGGGATTCATCGGCATCGGCATCGCCTACGGCATCGACTTCAACGCCGAGGTCATCGCGGGCGCGCGGCTCCAGGATGCGATCGAGGGCCCGGCCAGGGCCACCGTCACCTCGGTGTCCGGGCTGCTCTCCGAGATCGTCGCGCTGGGTGTGTTCGCGTTCGTCGCGGTCGCGACGCAGTGGCTCGCGATGTCGACGACTATCGCGCTCCTCGGTTCGGTGTTGCTGGTCGCCGCCACGTTGACGCCGACCTGGCTGCCGCCGCGTCACGGCACCGAGCGTGGTAGGACTGAGAACGCAACCCCTGATCAAGGGGGAGAACCCGGGTAGCCTCCCGCCCACCTCGCACCAAGGACGCCCATTACGTGACGCCGACTGCCAACCGTCGAGGTCCCGGACGAGCGACGAGCTTCGCTGGCAGACGGAAGACCGTCGGGCTCGTGTTCGGGTTCGCCATCGGGGCGGGAGTCGCGGTACAGGGGCGGATCAACGGCGCGCTGGGTGCGCGGCTGGCCGACGGGATCGCGGCGGCCACCATCAGCTTCGGCACCGGGCTCATCGCGCTGCTGATCGCGTTCGCTGTCAGCCCGGCGCTGCGAGCGGGTGTCACCGAGGTGCGCGCGGCGGTGTCGGAGGGCAGGTTGGCGCCCTGGCAGTTGCTCGGCGGATTGTGCGGCGCGTTCTTCGTAGCGGCACAGGGACTCACCGTCGCGGCGATCGGCGTCACCGCGTTCACTGTCGCGGTGGTCGCGGGCCAACTCCTGAGCAGCCTCGTCGTCGACCGACTCGGCCTCGCCCCGAACGGCCGAACCCCGATCACCCCGTGGCGCCTCGTCGCGGCCGCCCTCGGCATCACCGGGGTCGTGCTCTCGGCAGGCGGCAGTGCCGCCCCGGCCACCGTCAGCACCGGCGTCCCGGACATCCCCGCCCTGCTCATCGTCCTGCCCGCCCTCGCGGGCATCGGTCTGGCCTGGCAACAGGCGGTCAACGGCCGGGTCGGCGCCACCGGCGGCCCCTTCACCGCCACCCTGCTCAACTTCGGTGTAGGTCTCACCGCGCTGCTCCTGCTCGACCTGTACACCCTCGCCACCACGGGCCTGCCCACCGAATTCCCCACCGACCTCTGGCTCTACACCGGCGGCTTGATCGGCGTCGCGTTCATCGCCCTGGCCGCCGTGACAGTCGGCTTGATCGGCGTTCTGCTGCTCGGACTCACCTCGGTGGCGGGCCAGCTGGTCGCGGCAATGGTGCTCGACGCCGCCGACGCGAGACTGTCGCTCACCACCGTCGTGAGCTGTGTGATCGTGCTGGCGGCGGTGGTGGTGGCGAGCCGCAGCAGTCGCTGACCCAGACGCCGAAATGCTAGGTTTCTGGCGAAGTGCGGCTGGAATCTCGGCCGTTCCGCCCGGTGCGGCGGAGAAGCGAGTTGGGGGAGTACCGAATTGATCGAGCCGCTGTCGACGAGTGACGCGCCGATGATCGGGCGCTATCGGGTGCGCGGTGTGCTCGGTGCGGGCGGGATGGGCCGGGTCGTCCTGGCGACGGGCCCCGACGGGCGCTTCGTCGCGATCAAGCAGATTCATTCGCATCTGCTCGACGATCGTGAATTCCGGGCGCGGTTCGAACGTGAAGTCGCCATCTCCGCCCGGGTGTCGGGGGCATTCACCGCCGCAGTGGTCGATTTCGAGACAACCGGCGAAACACCGTGGCTCGCATCGGTATTCATCGCAGGGGTCGAGCTGGACAAAGCGGTGCGTGAGCTGGGCCCACTGCCGGTCCCCGCGTTGCGCACCCTGGCTTCCGGCATGGCGTCCGCGCTGCACTCGATCCACAGCACCGGCCTGGTGCATCGAGATCTCAAGCCCGCCAACGTGATTCTGGCTGCGGACGGACCACGCGTGATCGACTTCGGTATCGCGCAGGCGGTCGGCACCGGGGCCGCGCTCACCGAAGTGGGTGCCGTGGTCGGCTCGCCCGCGTACATGTCACCGGAACAGGCGAACGGCGAACCGGTGACCTCCGCGAGCGACGTCTTCTCCCTCGGCTCGCTGCTGTGCATGGCCGCGACGGGAACGGCACCGTTCGCGGCGTCCTCCGCTCCCTACACCCTGTTCAACATCGTCCACAGCGAACCGCAACTCGACGATGTCCCCGCGCCGCTGCGCGACCTGATCGCGGGTTGTCTGCGCAAGGACCCGAGGGCCAGACCGACACCCGCGCAGATCTTGGACTACCTGGGAGTCCTGCCCGTTCAAGCGCAGCCGTGGCCCGCGCCCGTCCATGCCGAAATCGCGGCTCAGACACAGAAACTGGTCGCGCTGACCTCGGACCCCGAAGCGACCCAGATCATTCCGGCGTACACGCCGAGCTCACCGCCACCCGCCGAGGTGCCTGCTGAGAAGCGCCGGACCGCACTTCGGCTGGGAATCGTCGCGGCGATCGCGGTGGTGATCGCCAGCGCGCTCACCGCGGTTGTCCTGCGCGGCAACGACTCCGCGACAACGCCTGAGAACACGCCGCAGGCGATACCGACCGCGACGCTCCCCGGCCTGGACCAGCTACGTGGCACCGATGCGTGCACCTGGGTGCCGCAGGCGCTCGGACAGACCCTGCCCACCGAGGTCGCCGCGAAAGCCTCGCCGGATGTCTCGTCCTGGCGCTGGCAGGCGACGTCGAGTTGGGGATGCGACGGCAACTCGGGTGGCGCGCGCATCGCCGTCGAGATCGGTGCCGCGCTGGACGGATTCGAAGTCGGCAAGCAGGTGGTCAACGGTTACGCGATCGCCCGCCGCGGCGACGACTGCGCGTTCGCCATCGAGGGCGGCGAGCAAGCCGCGCGCTGGGGGATCATCGTCGACACCTTCGCGCGCACCGAATGCGGCCTCGCCGACCACGTCCTCGAGCGGCTCACCGCCTCGCTCGGCGAACTGCGTCCCGACGCCGCCGCGCAGAAGTCGCTGTCATCGGTGGATCCCTGCGCCCTGGTGGACAATTCGGCCTTCGCTGCCCTCGGCCCCGCCGTCGCGAAATCCGCGCACTCCTGCGAGTGGTTGGGTGATTCCACCGTGCGGATCACGTTGTCGCAGCCACGGCGCCGAGCGACCTCGATGGAGGAGAAGGTGATCGATATCGGCGACGGTGTGCTGGTCGAGGATCTCGGCAGCGTCATGCTGGGGTCGAACGAATGCCGCCGGGTGTATCAGTTCCGCAAGGTCGGCGAGACCTTCCGCGAGGATGTCGAAGTGTCGGTCAGCAACCCGAACCAGCGCGATGGACAACTCTGCGCGATCGCCGATCCGCTCGTGAAGCAGGCGGTCGGACGGTTGCCCGCGCGGTAGCGGCGCCGAACTCGCAGGTGATAGTTTCACGGCAGAGTTCGGGAGGGGCCTGGCGTTCGACGCTGCGGTCGGAGGGGAAATGTACGTGCGTAATCGGTTGCGTTGGCTGGCGCCGTTGTTGTCGCTCACCCTGCTCGCCGCGGCATGCGGTGACAACGCCGCACCCGATCACGGTGACTACGCCCTCGAGCCGGTGGCGGGCGACTACGACGACGCCCCGAACACGGTGCGCGGAACGCTGGTGGAATCCGTGCGCATCGGCGAGCGGTTGCTGTTCGCCGACCGTATCGACCCGCAGCTGACCTTCGGCAACGGTGGCGGCCTGGTCGTCGGGGTACACGGCGTCGACAATCTGCTCTCGGGCGTACAGCGAACCGCACTGGGGCCGTTCGACGTGCTGGCCGGCTACGGCGCGATCGCGAGCAACGGCCAGTCGGACAACGAATCGAAGCACAAGCTGCTGTCGATCACGATCCTGTCCCTCCCCGACGAGGCCCAGGCGATGGCGGCCGCGCAGGCGATGGCGGCCGCGGATTTCACCGCGAACACCGAGAACGCTCCCCTGCCTCTCCCGGAATATCCTGCCGCACTGTCCCATTGGCGACCCGGTGTGCCGACGGTCGGGAGCTGGCTGGTGTGGAAGAACCTGGTGATCAGGTTGTACGCCAAGATCATCGAGCCCAGTCCCAAACTGTTGACCGATCTGCTCACGCGGACTTACCGCGCACAGCTGGCCGAGCTCGACACATTCGTTCCGACGCGCGCTGCCGACGTGCCGAAGCTGAAACTCGACAGCGACAAGTTGCTCACCCACGTGGTGAAGACCGGCGACTACTGGCCCGACAAGTGGGATTTCATGGTCTACGGGCCTCGTTCCTATGCCCTGTTGCGCGACGACCCGTCGATCAACCTGCGCGAGTTCGAACAGAGCTCGATCGACGCGATCGCGGTGTCGTACAACAAGTTCCTGTACCGCACCCGTGACAGCGAAGCCGCGAAGACCTACGCCGACATCGAGGAAAAGCATTCGCTGGCAGCCGATTACACGCCGATCGCGGGTCCGCCGGGACTCTCGGGTGTTTCCTGCTACCGCGCGGCGAGGCCGGACAACAGGTCGGTTCCCGCCCGGCGGTTCTCCTGCCTGGTGCGCCACAACCAGTTCGTGGTCCGCCTCTACAGCAACCAGGAAATCGACATTCGGCAGCAGGCGGTCGCGCAGCACGCGCTACTGAGCGGGTCGTGGTGAACACGGGAGGCGCGGCGATGAAACCGCTGGGTTCGCAGGATCCCGAACAGCTGGGCCGCTATCGCCTGCTGGCCGTGATCGGCCGGGGCGGCATGGGACAGGTGCTGCTCGGCCAGGGCCAGGATGGCCGGTTGGTCGCGGTGAAGCAGATCCACCGCCAGTTCACCGGCAATCCGGAGTTCCGTGCCAGGTTCCGGCGGGAGGTGCTGGCTTCGCAGCAGGTCACGGGCGCCTACACCGCGGGCGTGGTCGACCACGACGCGGAATCCGAAAAGCCATGGCTGGCTTCGGAATACATCGCGGGCCCGGGCTTGCAGGACATGATCGGCGAGTTCGGCCGCCTGAACCTGAACGGGCTGAAACTTCTGGCCACCGGCTTGGCGATGGCGCTGCTCGAGATCCACCGCACCGGCCTGGTGCACCGCGACCTCAAGCCGAGCAACATCCTGCTCACCAACGACGGTCCACGCGTGATCGACTTCGGCATCGCCAGGGCGCTCGAGGACGACGTCAACCTCACCGCCACCGGAGCGGTGATCGGATCGCCCGCGTATATGTCACCCGAACAGGCCGAATGCCGCCCTTTGACAACAGCTTCCGATGTTTTCGCCGTCGGTGCGGTTCTCGCGATGGCGGCCACCGGCGCGAGCCCGTTCGACGCGGCCTCCACCCCGCAGGTCCTCTACAACGTGCTCTACAGCTCCCCGGATACCACCGGAATTCCGGAGCAGATCCGCGCGCTGGTCGATGCTTGCCTCGCCAAGGACCCGTCGGCGCGACCGACCCCCGAGCAGTTGCTCGACGCGGTGAGCGGGATCGACGCCGAACCTGTCTGGCCGGTCCGGATCCGCAGACGCATCGCCGACTGCCAGGCCGAGGCGGGTCGCTGGGCAGACGGAACCGCTGCTGCCACAGCGTCGATCGCACCCGAACAGCCGAAGCCGAAGTGGGCGCGACTGGTTCTCGCTGCCGCGACGGTGTCGGCACTGGTGCTGGCTTCCATCGCTATTTGTGGCGTCGGCGTCGAGGGCAACGCGGTGGCGATGGATGATCCGCCACTGGCGCTGACCCACGACGAATCCCGCCGCCTCGACCTCTGCGCGTTGCTCGATCCGTCAGTGCTCGGTGAACTAGGCACTGCGACAAGTGAAGTCGTCTCGAACGCCATCGGCGGTTGCACCGTCGGGTATCGCGATCAGGCCGGTCGCACGGTGTCTTTCAGCCTGCGTAACAACGACAATGTCGCCGAGGTACGTGATGACAGACAGCCGATGGGTAGCTCCATCAATTGGATGCCGGTACTCGGACTTCACAAAGAGTCCGCTTCCTGTGACCGCATAGTGGTGACCCAGAGCGGTTTGCCGATGGCGCTGACTATGGGCGCGAGTACCTATCCGCCCGCAGGCGACCTCTGTCCGGCGTCCGAGCGCGCGCTCGCGGCGGTGGTCCGTCGTCTGTCGGTCAATCCGCCGCTGCGGACCTTCCCGCAGGGCTCGCTGCTGCCACTGGACCCGTGCTCGCTGATCGACATCGCGGCCACTCGTTCGTTGGTCGGTGATCCCGTGCGCTCGTCGACTCCCCATAGCTGCGCGTTGACCGGCGCTGACGGCTCCTTTTCGCTCGATATCAACGAGCGCACCCGGCCGGACAGTGTTACGGGCGGAAGGGTCCGGCAAACAAGCACTATCGGCGATCACACGGTCTATCTCGACGGCAGCAGTCCCGAATACTGCACCTTCATCGTGATGGTGATGCCGACCAAAGACGATCAGGCCGAGCAAGTGCGTGCCCAGTACTTCTCGAACACCGCGCGGGCCGGTGGGAACTGTGAGACTGCCGGCGATCTGCTCGAACCCGTACTCGAGAAGTTGCCCCCATCATGACGATCATTCCCCTCGGCCCCGGCGATCCACCCACCATCGGGCGCTACCGAGCGCTCGGCACACTCGAGTCCGCGGCCGGATTCCGGTCCGTGCTCGCCACCGGCCCCGATGACTCGTTGGTCGTCGTGCGACAGGCACTACCGGAACTGCTCGACGAGCCGGAGTTCCGGATCAGAATGCGGCACAGCGCGATTGCCGCCATGAGGGTCTCCGGATCCGCCAACACGACGGTGATCGACGTCGACGCAGACGCTGAGAAGCCTTGGTTGGCATCGGTATTCGTCCCGAGCATGCGCCTCGACACCGCCGTAGCCGAACACGGGCCACTGCCTGTGCCTGCCGTTCGTGCCCTGGCCGCCGCCCTCGCCGCGGCGCTGCGGACCGTGCATGCCGCAGGCCTCGTGCATCAGCGCATCCGTGCCGACACGGTGCTGTTGGCCAGGGACAGTGGACGTCTCGGTGAAGTCGGCATCACCCCGGCCGCCGGGACCGCCACCGCGACGGCCATGGGTACGCCGGACTTCCTGTCACCGGAACAGTCGCTCGGGTATGCGCTGACACCGGCTTCGGATGTGTTCTCCCTCGGTTCCGTCCTGGCATTCGCGGCCTCCGGCGTCGCACCGTTCGCCGCACCGTCGGTGCCGTACACGCTGTTCAACATCGCTCAGCGTGAACCCGATCTGAGCCGGGTACCGGAGCCGCTGTTCGAGATGCTGGCCGCCTGCCTGCGCAAGGATCCGGCAGCCCGCCCGACTCCAGGGCAGATCCTCGACTATCTCGGTGCCCAGCCGAGCGGTCCGCCGCCATGGCCCGCCCCCGTGCTCGATGACATCGGACGCCAGCAGCACGAGATCTCGGCGCTGCTCGCCGCTTTGCCCGCGATCACCGCACCGGAACCCGCACCTGGACGGCCTTTCTCGGTGGTCATGGCTGAGGCGGGTCGAGCGAGCATCGAAAACGGCAGGCGTGCGCTGGAATCCGGGCGGCTTCGGTGGAGTGCGGCGAGTCCGAGGGCACGCACCGGCCTGGCAGGCGGACTGGCGGCTCTGCTCGTGGCGCTCGCCGGGATCACCTACTTCGCGACGCGTGAAGAGAGTGAGCCGGGGCCGGTGACCGGGCTGACTCTGGCGCAGTTGCGGCAGATCGATGCCTGCCCCTGGCTGACCTCGGCTCTTGGCGACTCCGTGCCGGTGGCGCCGACGCCACTGGCCGCGGAAACATGGGAGCTGAGTCCGTCCCCGAGCTGGGGGTGTACCGCCAGTTCCAACCGCTACTCCTTCTATCTGTATCTGGGACGGGAGGACGAATACCTGACGCCCAACAAAACGGTGGTAGAAGGGGTTCCGATCATCGATGGCAGCGCGGCAGCGTGTACGCGGGCCATCGCGAGCCCGGGCGCCGAGAGCGAGTCCGGCATCGTCATCATGCTCAACAATCCGTCCGGGGTGAAGGAATGCGCGGGTCTCGACTACGTCGCGGCCAACCTCGCCCGTTCACTGACGACCGCACCGCGCGCCGAGGGCCGTGAGGACTCGCTGGCCCTGCTGGAACCGTGCGCCCTGCTCGACCGCGACGCCGTCGCCGAGAAGATCGGCGTCCTGCCACCCGAGCCCACGATCGCCGACGCGCACACCTGCCGGTGGGACGGGCGCGTGCGAGTCACCCTCGAGCTTGTCAGCACCAGTACGAGCACCAAGGGCAAGGACCTGGAGATCGTCACGGTCGACGGGGTCCAGATCCATCTCGGCAAGGGCGGTTCGAAGGCCATCTGCTCCCGCGCCTACCTGATGCCGGATGCCGGGGAGGAGACCATCGAGGTCTCGGTACACGGAACCGAGGGATTCCGCGACGACTATTGCGCGATCGCCTCGTCCCTGCTGCGACAGGCGGTCGGGAAACTGCCCGAGCGCTGAGGCAGGCCCGGCTACGGTGAATACTGCGATTCCGCAGACCACCACGAAGGGGCAACGATGGACCAGCTCGGAGTAGCGGTAGTCGGATACGGCCTGGCCGGTTCGGTGTTCCACGCACCGCTCGTCGCCGCCGATCCGCGGATGCGGGTGGCCGCGGTGGTGACCTCATCGGAGGAGCGGGCCGCACAGGCGCGGGCCGAGCATCCGGGGGTGCGGGTGTGGGCGTCGGCGCAGGAGATGTTCGCCGAGGACGAGGATGTCGATCTCGCGGTGATCGCCACGCCGAATCGCTCGCACGCGCCGCTGGCGTTGCAGGCGCTGGCCGCTGGGTTGCCGGTAGTGGTGGACAAGCCGTTCGCGGTGACCGCGGCCGAAGCCGACGAAGTGGTCGACGCTGCCGCGCGGGCAGATCTGCCACTGAGTGTTTTCCAGAATCGTCGCTGGGACAACGACTTTCTGACCGTACGGGCGCTGATGGATGCCGGTGAGCTGGGTGAGGTCCGCCGGTTCGAGTCCAGGTTCGAGCGGTGGCGGCCGGTTCCCAAGGGTGGTTGGCGTGAAGTGGGCGAGGCAGAGGACGGTGCCGGCATCCTGTTCGATCTGGGCAGTCACCTGGTCGACCAGGCGCTGACGCTGTTCGGCCCGGTCACCGAGGTCTACGCCGAACTCGACCGCCGCCGCCCTGATGTCAAAGCCGACGACGACGCCTTCATCGCCCTCACCCACGCCAACGGCACCCGGTCGCAGTTGTGGATGAGTGCCGTTGCGCCGCAACTGGGTCCGCGTCTGCGCGTGCTCGGATCCACCAACGGCTACACCGTCTCCGGCCTCGACCCCCAGGAAGACGAACTGCGCGCAGGCCGCCGCCCGGACGACGGAAAACTTTGGGGCACAGTCCCACCCGAAAAGTGGGGCACCTTCGGCGCGGGCGAGGATCTACGCCCGATCCCCACCCTCCCCGGCAACTACCCCGCCTTCTACGCGGGAATGGCCGCCGCCCTGCTCGACGGAGCTCCGGTCCCGGTCGACCCCCGCGACGCCGTGGAAACCTTGCGAATTCTCGAATACGCCCGCCACGTAGCCGAACCCGCCGATCTCACTTCTTGACCACCGGCACCGAGTCGAGCCGAAGGTGTGATCCGACGGCTCCGTCGAGCGCCTCCATGCAGAGCCGCAGCACGATGGTGGGAACGGCCGGTAGCCGACTACTGCGCCGGTGCGATGTTCTGGTTGAGGTGGAACAGGTTGGCCGGGTCGTAGGTCTTCTTGACGGCGGCCAGGCGGTCGAAGTGCGGGCCGTAGTTGGCGCGGATGCGGCCCTGGTCGTCGGAGGCCATGAAGTTGATGTAGCCGCCGTCGGCGGTGTGCGGCTCCAGCGCGGCGTGGTAGTCGCGCACCCACTTGATGTTGGCGTCGTTGTCGCTCGCCTCGGGCCACATCCCGGCGATCACGGGGGCGAAATTCGCGGTGCGGTAGGCGAACGCGGTGTCGTCCACCGCGACGTCCTGCACGGCGCCGTCGATCGGGTAGAGGTGCATGGTGGACTGCACCGCGGGCACTCGCGGGCCGAACTCGAGATGGGCGGCGAGGGCGCCGTCGGTGAGTTCGGGTTGGAACGCCGCCTTCCAGTAGTGCTGCAGGCCGGGAGGAAGGAGACCGTCGAACGCGCTGTTGAGGGCCGGGTAGGGCATCCGGCCGACGTGCTCGGCCACCGGTGTCGCGACCGCCCGCAGGTCCGCGAGCAGGGCTTCGGCCTCTTGATCGGTGCCGTTGAAGCAGGACACCAGGAGGACGAACGGTTCGCCGACGCGTTCCTCGGGAATGAACGGCAGTGGCGGCGCGATCTGGAAGCCGGGGAAGGCGCCCATCGCGCGCGGTGCCGCCGCGATCCAGTCGCGGTAGGTCCGCAGCAGCTCTTCGGCGACGTCGAGCTCGAAGAACATGGGTCCGCCGTAGATCGTGTCCACCGGGTGCAGGTCGAACTCCATTTCGGTGACCACACCGAAGTTGCCGCCGCCGCCGCGCAGCGCCCAGTACAGATCGGGGTGCTCGGTCGCGTTCGCGGTCACGAAGGTGCCGTCGGCCAGCACCACATCGGCGGACCGGAGGTTGTCGATGGACAGACCGTAGGCGCGGGCGAGGTAGCCGATACCGCCGCCGAGGGTGAGGCCGGTGACGCCGGTGGTCGAGATGATGCCGCCGGTGGTGGCGAGCCCGAAGGAGTGCGCGGCGTGGTCGAAGTCGCCCCAGTTACAGCCGCCCTGTACGCGGGCGATCCGCCGCTCGGGATCGATGCGGATGCCCTTCATGGCGCTCAGGTCCAAGACGATGCCGTCGTCGACGGTACCGAAACCGGGCACGCTGTGAGCGCCGGCGCGGATGGCGAGGTCGAGTCCGCTCTCGCGGGCGGCGTCGACGGTGGTCCGCACGTCGGCGACGTCGACCGCGCGGACGATCGCGAGGGGTCGGCGGTCGATCATCGCGTTGTAGACCGAGCGCGCCTGGTCGTAGCCGGGTGAGTCCGCGGTGATCACCTCACCGCGGATCGCGTCGAGCAAGGTCGATACTTGTGTGCCGGTCATCGTCGCTCCCTGGTCGGGTAGGGAATGAGCCGAACAAGCGCAGTGTGTGATCGTGGAGACGGGGCGGGTGGATCTCGACGGTCCCCGAACTCAAGCTACTCCGGCCGCCGTCCCCGGTTCAAGGTTCAGAGCTTGCGCGAGCGCAGCTCGTGACCCTTCGAGGTCTTGCAGCGACCCGATTCCAGATCCCACTGCCAGCCGTGCAGGTTGCAGGTGAGGTTGTTGCCTTCCACCACACCGAATTTGGAGAGGTCGGCCTTGAGGTGGGGGCAGCGGCGCTGGACTTCCCAGCCGTCGAGTTCGGTGACGGCGGAGTCGTCGTGTGCCTCGGAGAACCAGCCGTCGGCGTAGGCGATGCGCTCGTCGGTGAGGCACTTGAAGAAGGTGTAGAGGAACTCGTTGTAGCCGCCGATGCGCCACGCCTGGAAGCGGGTGGACAGGAAGATCGTGTTCACCCAGTCCGGCTCGTTGTCGCGCAGCACGGTGCGCACCAGTTCGGGGGCGATGCGGAAGCCGTAGCGGTAGCGGCCTTCGCCTTCGAGCGGCGCGCGCACGGTGCGGTGCGGGAAGTCCAGGACGATGGTCTCCTCGCCGATCACCAGGCCAACGGGGTAGCCGATGCCGTCGCTGATCAGCGCGCTCTGCTTCATGATCGGTTCGAAGAGCTCACGCAGCGGCTCGAGCAGCGAACCCTCGCCGGTCTCCCACGACGCCTTCTCCGCGGCCAGCACCGGCGCGAAACGCTGCGCCATCTCCTCGATGTAGGCGGCCTTGTCGCCGTAGATCCGATCCGGGTCGAACGGGTGCGTGAGGTCGAGCTCCTTGCCGCGCACATCGGCGACCGAACCGGGGATCATCAGGATCCCGCCGGGGTTGCCGTGGATGCTCATCTGATCGAGGAACACGATCTGATCAGGGAAGATGTTGCCTTCGTCGCCGCGATCGTCGTTGAGATAGCGCAGCTCGGAGTCGAGGAACACCGGCGGACCGGCCGAGGGCACCACCCAGGTCGCGCCGACCTGCTCGATGTAGGAGCGCGCGCGATCCATCCCGCGCTGACGCTTCTGCTTGCCGAAGTTGGCCTTGGTCCGCGCCGGGATGTCGTACACGGCCGGGTACCAGATGGCGCCCGAGTACTGCAGCAGGTGGATGTCGATATCGCCGAACGCGTCGTGGATGACGTCCATGTCCACCGGTCGGGCGTCGTTCATGTTGAAACAGGTGGTCTCACCGTCGGAGATGAGAATGCCGGAGTCGCCGATCGGGCCGTCGGCGGGCGCGCGCAACGCGACGATCATGATGTCGACGGAGCCCTTCGGCCCGGTGATCGTGTGCTTGACCGAGTCCTCGGTCTCGAAGAACTTGGTGAACCCCAGCGCCTCGAGCTCACGGCGCAGGTCGAGCACCGGGTAGTCGGGCAGCAGGATCGTGGCGTCCTTGTTCACGTACTTCGCCAGGTGGGCGGCGTCGAAGTGATCGCGGTGCAGGTGCGAGACGTACAGGTAGTCGACATCGCCGAGGGTCTCCCAGTCGAGCTGGGAGTTGTCGGGGAAGGGGAACCACGACGCGAAGTACGCGGGGTTCACCCAGGGATCGCACAGGATCGTGCCGGCCTCGGTTCGGATATGGAAGCCGGCGTGTCCGACGCTGGTGATCTGCACGAGCTGTTTCCTCCTACCAGGATCTGATTCGCCGGATCAATGGCGAGCTACCGCCTCGGGCCCCCTGACTGCTTCGGCGTACCAGCCAACCAGGGTAGTGGCTAAATCGTTACGTCACCGATGCAATAGCCCTCAGCGGTCGCGACAACCGTGAAAGTGCGCGTCCGCGTGCCCCCGGGTGAGGTGGTCACAGGGACGTGAACTGCCAGGTAGTCGCCACGAACCTGCTCGGATCGTAGCTCCTCGCCGGTGTAGGAGGTGACATTGCCTACTTTGCCCGAGTCGCCTGTCAAGGGGGCTGCTACGGGGTTGCCGGTGCCCTCGGGATCCCAGCTCGCGGGCGAGGCCTTGCAGGTCAGCGGATGGTCTGCTTCGATGTCTGCCGCGTTGAGTGGTTTGCCGGTGGCGCGGGCGAGGTAGCGGCGCACGGCGTGGCGCGCGTCGGCGTCGTCGTAACCGGGCTCGACGCCCGCGGCGGACACCCGTCCGCAGGCATATCCGGAAGCCACGGACTCGCGGTCGACGGTGACGGTGACGGTTCGGTTACGCCAGGTCACGGTGTCGGCGGTCGCGGTGCCCGGGGTGGCGAGGGCAGCCAGCACCGACTGGGGGTCGGCGTACATCTCGGCGACGGTGGCAGGCGGAATGGTCCAGCAGTTGTCCTGGAGTTCTTGCACCGTGCCGGTTTGTAGGTCGGCGGCCCAGCGGCGCACGGCGGTGACGGCGTCGGCGTGGCCTGCGACCGCGCCGACCTGGGGGGCGTCGGCGGGCAGTGGGCTGTTGGGCGCCGGTTCACCGGGTGCGATGGCCTGAGTCGCGGTCGTCGGCGCCGCGGCGGTCGTGGTCGACGCGGTAGTGGTCGTTTCCACCGGATCGCCCGGGATCCCCGACACCGAATCGCACCCGGCGACCAGTGCCGCGGCGACGGTCAATCCCGTGACCAGCGCGTAGGCGCGGTGCGGGCGGGTCTGGGCAAGCTGGGCGCGTTCCACTACGACGTTCCTCGATTCCTAGGTCGTGGCACCCGCCTGTGACGACGGCGGGGGAGTGACTGTCGGGGCGAGCGGACTCGCCGGGGTGTAGACCGGTGTGCGCGAAGCGGATTCGCTGCGCGGGCGAACGCCGCGATTCTACGGTGGCCGCCCGCGCCGATGGCACCCCTGCCGATGCGGGGATCTACGACTACGCTTGCGTACTTGTGGAACCCCTCTACTTCTCGATCATCGGCGTGGCCCGAACCCTGTTCTTCCTCGAAGGTCTGAAGTTCACCGTCAAGGGGGCGGAAAACATCCCCGCCACCGGCGGCGCCGTGCTGGCGGTCAACCACACCGGTTACATGGACTTCACCTACGCGGGTCTGCCTGTGCGCACCCCCCGTCGCTACATCAGGTTCATGGCCAAGCAGGAAGTGTTCGACAACAAGATCTCCGGCCCGATCATGCGCACTCTCAAGCACATTCCGGTCGACCGCACCGCGGGCGCCGACTCCTACCAATCGGCGGTGCAGTACCTGCGCGACGGCGAGCTCGTCGGCGTGTACCCCGAGGCCACGATCAGCCGCAGCTTCGAGATCAAGGAATTCAAGTCCGGCGCGGCCCGCATGGCACTGGAGGCGGGCGTCCCGATCATCCCGATCACCATCTGGGGCGCCCAGCGCGTCTGGACCAAGGGCTTCCCCAAGCGGCTCGGCCGCACCAACACCCCCATCTCGATCGCCGTCGGTACCCCCATCCAGCCCTACGAACCCGCCGCCGACCTCACCGCCCAGCTTCGCTCCACCATGCAGGAAATGCTCGCCGACCTGCAAGAATCCTATGAGCACGAGCCCGGCGCCTACTGGGTCCCGAAACGGCTCGGTGGCAGTGCCCCTTCCCTCGAAGAGGCCACCGCCCTCGACGAAGCCGAAGCGGCCGAACGTTTCGCCCGCAAGGCAGAGAAAACGCAGGACACCGAGGGCTGACATTTCGGCCTCGGGCGGGCATACGCTCGGGAGATGACCACCGCGGCGGAGTTGAAGGCCCTGCAAGCTCCGGTGAAACAGCGCTACCGGGACGACCCGGCCGCCGCGGTCACCGCCCTGCGCGCCGCTGGTTCGTTCACCGAACCCGGCATCACCTGCACGGTGCGGACCTTCGCGGGCCCGGTCCGTGCCGGGCTGCACCGCGCCACCGGCGGTGACGGCGCCGACGCCTGCTCGGGTGACATGCTGCTCGAGGCGGTGGCGGCCTGCGCCGGGGTGACCTGCCGCAGCGTCGCCACCGCGATGGGCCTGCCGATCACGGGCGCCGACGTGGAGGCGGCAGCTTCCTTCGACGCCACCGGCACGTTGGGCATCGATCGGACCGCGGAGGTCGGGGTTTCACCGATCGCCGTGACGATCACCGTCACCACCTCGGATGCCGTCGACGAGGCCACCTTGGTCAAGCTCGGCGAACTCACCGAGCGTTATTGCGTGGTCGGTCAGAGCCTGCGACATCCGCCCACGATCAGGGTGGTGACCGCGCCCGCGTCGTGATCGCCGCCGTGCCCGTTCGGCGGTGTGGTGGATGCCCGCCGAGGGTTGACTCAGCGCGGAATCCGGCAGCGCGTCGGTGCCGGCAGCTTGCCGCGAAGGTAGGCGGCGGGTGGGACGCCCATGAGGGTGCGGAAGTCGGCGGTGAGGTGGGACTGATCGTAGTAGCCGGTACTCGCCGCGAGGTGTGACCATGGGGTGTCGCCCGCGTAGGCGAGGACCCGGCGCAGGCGTTGAATGCGAGCGAAATGCTTGGGGGACAGGCCGATTCCCGTGGTGAACAGGTTGCGCAGCTGGCGCTCGCTGACAGCGAGGCGCGCGGTGAGTTCGGAGAGTGCGGGGGCGTTGTCGGCGGTGAGCGCCGAGATCGCCTCGCGCAGCACGATCCGGTGCGCCCGATCGGTATCCGACTCCGAGATACTGTGCGGCAGTAGATCTTCTAGATGGGTGATCGCGTGTGCGGTGGGCACGCCCGTCAGTTCCGTCGCGAAACCGCCCAGCGGACCCGGCAATTCGTCGAGGCGAACGACGCGGTCGGTGAGTTCGCCCGCGGTCACGCCGAGCAGCTGGCGGGTCACGCCCGGTTCCAGGCGCAGCCGCACGCACCCGGCGGGCTCCTCGGGTGTCGAGTAGGACGCCTTCGTCTGCGCGCCGACGACGAACGCGCTACCGCGACCGGACTTTTCGGTGCGCAGGACGACCGTGGTCGTCGAGACGGGCGGATGGGCGAACGGCTGAGCGAGGTCGTCGAACAGCGGCGTGCTGGTGAGTTCGGTGAGCCACGGGCGCAACGATTCCGGTGTCGTCACGGGCGTCTCGATGTGCGCCGGGGTCAGATACTCCACCTGGTCGACTGTAGGCGGCACGCGGCGGGATGTCCGTGCCGATTTCTCCTATATCCGCAGGCAGCCCGGCGGCCATGCTCGTTCCATGATCCTCATCACCGGTGCGACAGGCACCATCGGAAGCGACATCGTCCGACAGCTGGCAGCCGAGGGCGTCGCGGTCCGGGCGGCGACCCGCGACCCGGCGCGGGCAGGGTTCCCCGCCGGAGTCGAGGTGGTGCGGGTGGACTACCGCGATCCGGCGACGTTCGGGCCCGCCATGACGGGCGTAGAGGCCGCGTTCCTCGTCGGGATCCCCGGCCCGGACGGCACCGGCACCGATGCCGCACTGGTGGCTGCCGCGCGAAAGGCCGGTGTGCGGCGAGTGGTGAAGCTGTCCGCGGTCGGCACCGGCGACCCACGTCTCGGCGTGCCGGGTTCCTGGCATGTGCCAGGGGAGCAGGCCGTGCGTGACTCCGGCTTGGAGTGGACGATCTTGCGCCCCAACACTTTCGCGTCGAATACGTTCAGCTGGATCGAACCGCTCGGCAACGGCCACCCCGTCCCGAACCTCACCGGCGACGGCAGGCAGGCCGTAGTCGACCCACGCGATGTCTCGGCGGTCGCCGCGGCGGCGCTGCGCTCGAACGACCACCACGGCCGCATCTACACACTGACCGGCCCCGACCTGCACACCGCCCGCGACCAGGCCGACGTTCTCGCGCGGGTTCTCGACCGCCCGATTGCCGTCACCGACATCGCCGAAGCCGACGCCCGCGCGTTCATGGTCGCCGCGGGTCTTCCGCCCACTTTCGTGGAAGGCTCACTGACCGGCCAGGCCTTCATCCGCGGCGGCCACAACGAACTCATCACCGACGACATCGAGCGCGTCCTCGGCAGACCACCTCGCGGCTACGCCGCCTGGGCCGCCGACCACCGCGCCGCCTTCGCCCCCGTCGTCGCAGGCGGCGCGTCGAAGCCGAGCTGACCGGGCGGGTCCGGTGCGTGGCGGCGCACCGGACCCCTGCGGCTCAGTTCATCGTCAGCACCCACGACCCGTTGCAGCCCCTGCGGGTGTTCATATTGCCGTCGTAGACCCAGTTGAACCTGATCGGCGGGTTCGTCCGCACATTCCAATTCCCGGACGGTGAGGTGACCACCTTGCCGTTGCGCATCAGCACACCGACCTGATCGTGGTTGAACAGCCACTTTCCGCCGCTGGTCGGGTAGTTCAACCGAACCGTCACCTGCCCGCCGGTGTGGTTCTGCACCACCAGGCACGAGTTCGGGTCGGAACGGTTGACCGCGTACTCCCCGAACCCTTCGTCCTCCACGTTCTCCCCGCTGTCGGTGTACTCCACCGGGTCGGTGAAGTCGGCGTGCGCCGGTCCGGCCCCCAACACGGTCAGCGCCGTCATCGCAACACCCGCCGCGATCATCCCCAGAGACTTCATTGCCGTTCCTCCCATGATTCACGCGGTCAGGACCGCCTGCGAAAGACCTTCCCCCGCAGCCTTTTCCGCATCCTTGTGACCTGCTTAACGGTGTCCGCCGACGCGGGTCCTCACCGCCGACCCGGGTGCTGAGTGAGCCCGGATTTCGTAGTTCGGGAGTTTCGCGCTAAAGTTCGTACTCGCACGACGAAGTCACCGGCGCTCGCCGGATCGGTTTCGGAAGGCACGCGGATGTGGCGCAGTGGTAGCGCATCACCTTGCCAAGGTGAGGGTCGCGAGTTCGAATCTCGTCATCCGCTCAACGAAAAGCCCGGCCATCGTGCCGGGCTTTTCTCATTCCCGGTGCCGGTCGAGGCGTGCGTGACTCAGCGGCGGCAGGAACTCGCCGATCAGGGTTCGGCGCCACCAGATCCGTTCGCGGAACAGTTCGGCGGGCGTACTGAAGTGGTACTCGTACAGCCGGGCGCGCACGTAGTGCGGCGGTGCGCCGGGGAAGGGGCAGCGCCGCAGCAGGCGCAGGGTATCGGGGTCGTTGTCGAGCAGCCGGATCGTCAGCGGCAGTGCCCACGATCGCGCGTAGGCCGGCGACAGCGCGGCGAACCACATCAACCAGTCCAGCCGCAGGTGATAGGGCGCCCACTGGCGTGGGCGGTACCGGGGGTCGCCCGGTTTGCCCTTGAACTCGTATTCGCGCCACACCGTGTCCGGCGTGAGGTGGGTGGCATCGGTGCCCTCGAGCACGATCTCCTGGCGAACCCTGGTGATGCTGCCGAACGCGCCATAGGTGTTGACCAGGTGCAACGGGTCGAACGAGGCGTTCATCGCCTGTTGTGCGGAGAGGAGGTTGCGCACCGGCCAGAAGCTCAGCACCACCACCATCGCGACGAAGGCGACGACGGCGCCGAGGAACCATCCGGGCGGCTCGGCCACCGGCGGCGCGTCCGGCAGTACCGGGTACGCGCTGACGGCGGTGGTGGCCAGCAGCAGAGTCACCCAGTTCAGCCAGGCGAAATTGCCGGAGACCACCAGCCACGACTGCGTGACGATGATGATGCCCGCCGCGACGCTCGCCACCGGCTGCGGCGCGAACAGCCCGAACGGCACGATCAGCTGCGCGACATGATTGGCGGCGACCTCCACCCGGTGCAGCGGCCGGGGCAGATGGTGGAAGAACCAGCTCAGCGGACCGGGCATCGGCTGGGTCTCGTGGTGGTAGTACAGGCAGGTGAGGTCGCGCCAGCACCGATCGCCGCGCATCTTGATCAGCCCGGCCCCGAACTCCACCCGGAACAGCAGCCAGCGCGCGGCGAACAACACCAGCAGCGGCGGCGCGACGGTGTCGTTGCCGAGGAAGATCGCCAGGAACCCCGCCTCGAGCAGCAGTGATTCCCAGCCGAACGAGTACCAGGTCTGCCCCACATTGACGATCGACAGATACAGCGCCCACAGCAGCGACCACAGCGCCATGGCCGCCCACAGCGGCACCAGATCGGCGAGGCCGAGCGCGACCGCCGCCGCGAGCACCGCACCGAACCAGGCGATGCCCGCGTAGAACCGATCGGAGTAGCGCAGGTGGAACAGGCTGGGTGAACGGCGGAACGGCGTCCGGGCCAGGTATCGCGGGATGGGCAGCATCCCGCGCTCACCGAGGAGCGCGCGGAACTGCAGCGCCGCCGTCAGGAAGGCGAGGGCGTAGATCACCGCCAGGCCACGCTGGAAGATCAGCCTGCCCTGCCAGTACTCCGGTGCCGTGAACCACTCCATGCGTGTGCTCCCGGTGGTCGACGTCCCGCACCAGGGGAGTACCCGCGATCGGCGCGACGAAAATCTAGGGCGGCTCGAGTCCGGTGCCGCCGAGTAGCGCGCCGCGCAGGTCGGCTTCGGTCCAGTGCCCGGCGATTCCGGGCCGAACCCGCAGGTACTCGACGACGCGATCGGGCTCCCAGCCGTGTGATTCGCGCAGCCCGGCGCCGATCATCGTCAGATATCGGGCCGAGGGCCGTCGCAGCGCAACGGTTTCCGGGTCCCACGGTGAGGTGAAGGTGAGGACGGGAATCCCGTCGTGCGTCCCCGCGTGCACCACCGTCTCGTACCGCCCCGGCCCGAGCCGCACCGCACCGTCGGCGAGAACCGGCGCCGGATCGAAGTCGATCGCCGGGCTTCGATACATCTCCTGCGCCAGCAGGTCGCCGAACTGACCGACGGTCAGCAAGTACCCCCGGGCCGCCGCGCCGATCGGCCAGCCCGCCGCCGGGCGCGCGGCATAGAACCCGACTCCGCCCGTCCACACGGGGCTCTGCCAGGCGAAATACAGGCTTCCCGGTAGGTCGAGCGGTGCGACGGCGGCCGGTGCGGACCGGTCACGGAACCCCGGATAGGTGTGGTCGGTTCCGGGCGGGGTGCCGCCCTCGCGGTAGTAGGCGAACCGCCGGGCGTGCATGTTGGAGCCGTACGCGGCGTACCAGACGTGCTGAGCTGTCGTCACGGGCTCACCTCGGGTGGGTCACGGTTCATGAGCGAAGGAAACGAATCCGCTCCTGCTGTCGATTCTTCCTTCGAATGGGGTCGGACATCGAGGGGAGAGATCATGAGATCAGTAATCGCGGTGGCCGCGCTGGCGGTGCTCGCCGGTGGGCTCGCCGCGTGTGACGGTGCGTCCACGCAATCGCGCGTTCCGGTGACCACCCAGCCCGCGGATCAGGGCAACGCTTCGACCGTCGCGCCCGCCTCCAACGAGCCACCCACCGCGCCCGGCACCGGCCCGAGTCCGGCCGACCTGCCCACCCGCGACGACGCCACCGTCGACGCCCGCGACTACCAGCAGCGCAACAACTTCTACTTCCAGTCGCCCACCGGCAACATCCTGTGCGGCTTCGTCGAAGAGGGCACCCTCGGCGTCGGCTGCCAGCTGGCCGATACACACGTGATCCCGCCCGAACTCCCCACCTGCGACAACTCGCCGGCCCGCAAGGTCGCCGCCCACATCTACGGCGGCACAGCGGAATTCCTGTGTACCAACCAGGGCTTCTTCGTCGGCGAGCCGGTGGACGGCACCAACAAGGGCGGCGGAAAGACCCTGAACTACGGCGACACCATCATCGTCCGCGGCGCCGCCTGCACCTCCACCCAGCAGGGCGTCCGCTGCGACGCCGGCGGTCACGGCTTCTTCATCTCGGCAGACCAGCAGTACCTGTTCTGACAAGGCGAGGTCCGTAGATCCACGGACCTCGCCTCTGGCCGAGGGCCTACTGCGCGGTCGACCTGAACCGGCGCAGGCGCAGGCTGTTGCTCACCACGAAGACCGAGCTGAACGCCATAGCGGCGCCGGCCAGCATCGGGTTGAGCAGGCCCGCCATGGCCAGGGGGATGGCGGCCACGTTGTAGGCGAAGGCCCAGAACAGGTTGCCCTTGATCGTGGCCAGGGTGCGCCGCGACAGGCGGATCGCGTCGGCGGCGGCGCGGAGGTCGCCGCGGACGAGGGTGAGGTCGCTGGCCTCGATGGCGACGTCGGTGCCGGTGCCCATCGACAGGCCGAGGTCGGCCTGGGCCAGGGCGGCCGCGTCGTTGACGCCGTCACCGACCATGGCGACGACCTTGCCCTCGGCCTGCAGCCGCTTGACGGTGTCGACCTTGTCCTGCGGCAGCACCTCGGCGATGACCTCGTCGATGCCCACTTCGTCGCCGATGGTGCGGGCCGCGCGGGCATTGTCACCGGTGAGCAGGATCGGCGTCAGCCCGAGCTCGCGGAACTGCGCGATGGCCTGCGCCGAGCTCGGCTTCACCGCGTCGGCGACAACCAGCACGCCGCGCGCTCTGCCATCCCAGCCGATCGCGACCGCGGTCTTGCCCGCCGATTCCGCTTCCGCCAGTGCGGTTTCCAGCGTCTCGTCGAGCGGCTGTGACCAGTCGGCCAGCAGTCGCGCCCGGCCGACGATCACCGCGTGACCGTCGACCACGCCCTGCACGCCGAGGCCTTCGACATTGGCGAAACCCTCCACCGGCAGCAGGGTGCCGAACTCGTCGCGTGCGCCCTTGGCGATGGCCTGCGCGATCGGGTGCTCCGACGAATCCTCCAGCGCACCAGCGAGTTCCAGTACCTTGCTGCCGAGTTCGCCCTCGGCGGGGATCACGTCGAGCAGCGTCATCTTGCCGGTGGTGACGGTGCCGGTCTTGTCCAGCACGATGGTGTCGACCTTGCGGGTCGATTCGAGCACCTCGGGTCCCTTGATCAGGATGCCCAGCTGCGCGCCGCGTCCGGTGCCGACCATCAGCGCGGTCGGGGTGGCCAGGCCGAGGGCGCAGGGGCAGGCGATGATCAGCACCGCCACGCCCGCTGTGAAGGCGGCGGCGATGGATCCGCCTGTGCCGAGCCAGAATCCGAGGGTGGCCACGGCGAGCGCGATGACGATCGGGACGAAGATGCCGGAGATCCGGTCGGCCAGCCGCTGTGCCTGCGCCTTGCCGGTCTGCGCGTCCTCGACGAGCTGTGCCATCTGGGCGAGCTGAGTGTCGGCGCCGATCCTGGTGGCGCGCACGACGAGTCGTCCGCCGACGTTCACGGTGGCGCCGGTGACGCCATCGTCGACGCCGACCTCGACCGGCACCGACTCGCCGGTGAGCATGGACGCGTCGACCGCCGACGTCCCCTCGGTGATCACACCGTCGGTGGCGATCTTCTCGCCCGGCCGCACGATGAACTCGTCACCGACGGCCAGCTGTTCCACCGGAATTCGCGTCTCGACGCCGCCGCGAAGAACCGCGACGTCTTTCGCGCCGAGTTCGAGCAGGGCCCTCAGTGCCGCGCCCGCCCGTCGCTTCGACCGTGCCTCGAAATACCTCCCGGCCAGGATGAACGTGGTCACGCCCGCCGCGGCTTCGAGGTAGATGCTGCCGGTGCCGTCCATCCGCGCGATGGTGAACTCGAATGGGTGCTTCATTCCCGGCGTGCCCGCCGTGCCCCAGAACAGCGCGTACAGCGACCAGCCGAACGCGGCGAGCGTGCCCATCGAGACCAGGGTGTCCATGGTGGCGGTGCCGTGCTTCAGGTTGGTCCACGCGGCTTTGTGGAAGGGCAGCGCGCCCCATATCACTACCGGTGCGGCCAGCGTGAGCGAGAGCCACTGCCAGTTGGTGAACTGCAGCGCCGGGATCATCGCCATCGCGATCACCGGCACGGTGAGCAGCGCCGACACGATCAGCCGGGTGCGCAGCGAGGCCGTCGGGTCCGCGTCGGCGACCGGCGTTTCGTCGGTCTCGGGCTTCTTCGGCGCGGGGAGTGCCGCGGTGTAGCCGGCCTGCTCGACGGTGGCGATCAGCGCCTCGGGGGAGACGTCACCGGTGAAGTCGACGCGCGCCTTCTCGGTCGCGTAGTTGACCGTGGCGGTGACCCCGTCGAGCTTGTTGAGCTTCTTCTCGATCCGGTTCGCGCAGGAAGCGCAGGTCATGCCACCGATCACCAGTTCTACCTGGCCGGTGCCCGGTGGGTGTGTCACGGCGGTCATGGGGTGCTCCTTCGTTCCTGATAGCAATTCTTGCTGAGCGATCACGGGTGAAACAGGTGGGGTCAGTGGCCGTGGCCGGGGGTGCCGTGGTCGGCGGGCGCGCTGGTCGGGGCGGGGTTGCTCGCACCGGTGGCGTTCGGCGCGGCGACCCGCACCGTGAACTCGGCGGTGCGCACCACGCCCTGGTGCTGGAAGTCGAGGAACAGGCGATAGTCGCCGGCGCTCGGTGCGTTCACGATGAAGTCGATGCCGGGTCCGGCGGGGGTGACTCCGTCGCCGGGCGTGCCCTCGGGATGAACGTGCAGGTAGGCGAGGTCGGCGGCGCGCAGGGCTACCAGGTGACCGTAGGCCCCGAGGTAGGGCTGCAGGTCGGTGACCGGGGTGCCGTTGCGGCTGACCGACAGCGTCACCTTCGACGCGGCGCCGGGGGCGACCGTGCCGTTCAGCGCGACCGTGTACTCACCGACCTGCGCGGTGGCGGCGGGGGCGGGCAGTGCCTGCACGTCGTAGTTGCCCGCGACCCGCAGATCGGCGCCGAGCGTCAGGTTCGACCCACCCTCGGGGGTGAAGTCGGCGTAGACGCGGTAGTCGCCGCCCCGGCTGAGGTTCAGCGGGACTGTCCAGGTTCCGGCCGGATCGAGGACCGGGTGGACGTGCTGGAAGCCCGCCATGTCGCGTCGGACCACGATCAGGTGCAGGTCTTTGTCATGGCTGTTCACGTACTTCGTCACCGGTGCGCCGTTCGCGTCGAGGATGCGAAAACTTGTGGGCGACTGCGGTGCGGTGGTGGTGTTCGGCTTGTCCAGGGCCAGCGTGTAGCCCTGGTCGGTCGCGAGCAGCCCGCCGGGGAGATCGGTGGACGGTGCCGCCGCGGTCGAGTGCTCGCCGTGCCCGGCCGGTTCGGAAGGTTGCGGACCGACCAGGGCACCTGCGCCCAGAGCGATCCCGAAGACCGCCGCGAGGCCGAGGGTGAATCCGGCGAACTTGCCTGTTGCGTTCATCGGGATGCTCCGTATCCGTTCAGTCTGCGAGCTGGAAGCCGGCCGCGGCTACGGCGTCGGCGAGGGCGGTGCGTTCGGGCTCGGTGCCGTCGATGGTTACCGAGCCTGCGGCCAGGTCGACATCGACACCGGTGACGCCGGGCAGGGCGCCGACCTTGTCGCGGACCTTGTTGACGCAGCAGCCGCAGGTCATGCCGGTGACGGTGACAGTGGTGGTGCTCATGGAACTCTCCTCGTTTCGCTCTCGATCATTACCATACCCCCCTAGGGTACTTTGTCAAACAGTCGCGCCGGCCTTGTCGGCGGCCGGGGTCCGCATGGTCGCCGCGGTGATTCCCGCGCCTGCCAGGGCGAGCACGCCCGCCCCCAGGAAGGCCGCGGAATAGCCGTCGGTCAGTGCCGAGGCGTCGCCGAGCTCGCTCGCGCCGAACGCGGCGGCCACCGCCGTCATCGCGGCCAGGCCGAGCGCCGAACCCACCTGGTAGCTGACGTTGACGATGCCCGAGGCCAGCCCGCCTTCCTCGGGTCGTGCCGCCGAGATGGCGGTGCCGAGCGAGGGAATGAAGGCCAGCGACATACCCCCTGCGGCTATCAGCGAGGCGGGCAGCACGTCGATCCAGAAGTTGCCGGTCGGCCGCACCAGCGACATCACCCCGAGGCCGAGGCCGAGCACGATCAGGCCGGTCACGATCATCGGTTTCGCACCGAAACGCTGCATCGCCTTCGGGGCGAGCACCACCATGCCGAGCATGATCAGCGTGGTCATCGGCAGTAGTGCCGCACCCGACGGGAACGCGCTGTACCCGAGCACCTGCTGCAGGTACAGGTTGAGGAAGAACCACATCGGTACCCACGCGGCGGCCAGCGCGAACTGGGCGAAGTTGGCGGCGGCCAGGTTCGGTGCGCGGAAGATGCTCAGCCGCATGAGCGGCTCGCCACGCCGGGACTGGATGGCGACGAAGCCGGCCAGCAGCGCGGCGGCCAGCGCCAGCACACCCCAGGTCTCACCCGAGGCCCAACCGACCTCCGGTGCCTGCACGATCGCGTACACCGCGGCCGCCAAACCGGCTGTCACAGTGACGGATCCGGCGATATCGATGGACCCCTTGCGCGCCGGAGCGGCGGGCATCAGCAGCGGCACGGCGATCAGCGCCAGCACGGCGATCGGAATGTTGATGTAGAAAACCCAAGGCCAGCTGATGTATTCGGTGATCACGCCACCGAGGAATACGCCCGCGGTACCGCCGGCGGGCGCGGCCGCGCCATACACGGCGAGCGCCTTGGTGAGCTCCTGGGGCGAGCCGCCGAACAGCATCATCAGCAGCGTGAGTGCGGAAGGCGCGATCAGCGCCGCACCACCACCCTGAATCGCCCGACCGGCCAGCTCGACGCCGACATTGCCCGCGGCACCGGCGATGACGGAGCCGAGGCCGAGCACCACCCAGCCCGCGGCGAATACCCGGCGAGCGCCGAGTAGATCGGAGAGCCTGCCGCCGAGTAGCAGCAGACCGCCGAACGCGATCACGTAGGCGTTGAACACCCACGTCAGATTGCCCGGCGTGAAACCGAGTTCGGCCTGCATCTTGGGCAGCGCGATCCCGATGATCGAGGTGTCCATGATGACCATGAACTGCGCGGCGGCGATCACCGCCAGCGCCCACCACTTCCTGGTGGATTGCGATTGCGTAGTCACGACTTTCGTCCTTTCGAGCGGAGTGCGTCCCGTGCTCGGTACCATACCCCCCTAGGGTATTAATGTGTCAAGCAAAAACCCGGCTCGCCTGATGGTGCGAGCCGGGTCCGAGTGCTGCCCCGAGGTGTTGCCTGGGATCTAGCCGGCGTGGAGGTTGCGCGCCGTGGGGGAGGTCGGTGTCGTGGCCGGGTCGGGGGCGGTGCCCAGGAGGCGGTCGGCGGTGCCGGAGGTGGTCACGGTGAACCAGTAGTGCTCGTTCTTGTAGTGGTGGTGGCGGTGGTTACGCCAAACCGCTCGGTACAGGGCGTGTTTCGGCTTGTAGTCGGTGTGGATCAGGTAGTGCGTCCACTCGTAGAGCAGGCCGAGTGTGGTGATGGTCAGCAGGAAGGTGAGGCCGAGGCCGGTGCGGGGGAAGGCGAGCAGGGCGATCGCGACCAGAGCGACGATCGTGAGCAGCAGCGACTTCGGCGGAATGAAGATCAGCGGGATGTCACGCGGGTCGACGTGGTGCTCGCGGTGTTTGCGGGCCAGCTCGCTGTCGAGAGTCAGCGGGCCGAGATGCCGTGGACGCCAGTGCAGCACGGTGACGTGGATGATCCACTCGATGAGCGGGAACACGGCCAGAATCACCACGGGGACAAGGGCATCGGTGAGCTGCCAGTCACCGATGGCGATGCGGGTACTCGCCGCGACCACGAAGACCGCGGCGATCATCCAGGGTGACGGATGCCGGAGGAATTCGCGGGCCGCCTCGCTCAGGGGCATGCTGCGCCGGATCGACCGTGGCGAGCCACGGTCAGGGGTTCGGCGGGTTTCGGTCGCACGGGATTCGTCGGAATCGTGCGACGTCGTTGTCGGACGGTGATCGGTCATGTCATTCCTCGGGTGGATCATGCCCCGTCGAGGGCATGGATCAGGGCGGTGGTCGCCGGCCCGAGCAGTGCTCGGGCAGTGTCGGCGGCCCGTTCCGGCTCGCCCGCGGCGATCGCGGCGGCCAGGTCTCGATAGGCGACGCCATTGCCCACCTCGGCGGACATGATCGGCGCCAGCGCGGCCAAGGCGGGTTCGTAGGCGGCGCGCAGCATGGAATACATCAGCCGGAAGGCGATCGAATCGGCGAGGTCGAGGATGTGGTCCCAGAATTCGAGGGCGATTCTTTGCTGGGTGAGTGGATCCGATTCGGCGACAAGGGAATCGACGGAGTCGCCCAACAGCGCCAGGTCGCTCGCGACGCGCGGATCGTCCGCCCCTCGCGATCGAACCCGCGCGGCGGCCAGCTCGGCGATCTTCGGCCCGTTGTGCAGCCGCGCCTCGAGAATGCTGCGAGCGACCGCGGGATCGATCGAATCACCCCGAAGCAGCAGTCGCGGAAGCACTTCCAGCCCGGCGCTGCGCCGATAGTCGAGCACCGTCGTCGCCTCGCCTTGCCGAACGGCCACCAGTCCCGCCGCGGCCAACCGCTGCAACGCCTCCCGCACCGCGGGCCGCGACACCCCCAGCGCCTCGGCCAGCTGCCGCTCACTCGGCAGCGTGCTTCCCGCCGCCAGCTCCCCGCCCAGCACCTCGGCGGCGATCTGCTCGAACACATCACCGGAAACCGAGCGCTTCACCACGGGAGTCCATGCCATACCCCGATGATGCGCCCTCGGCGGTAAGAGGTCAAGTGGTCAGACCAGTTTGGTGTCCACCATCCCGAGTGGCGCGGGGTCTTGTGCGTCGCGTCATGAACGTTCATTATTTACCCATGTTCACCTTGAATGAACGTCAAGGAATGATGAACATCCTTGACGCGGCCAGGAGCCATCTCGATGCCCGTGGAGTTTCCTTCGAGACGTTGGAAACCACCGAGCGGCCTGGCTCCGGTTCCGATCTGATCGCACGACTCGATGCGGGCTCTCGCGGTGATCGAACGTATGTCGTTGAAATCCGCGGACGCATCACCAGTTCGGTCGCTCGTGCGCTGCGTTCGACCGAGCTACCACTGCTCCTGGTAGCGCCGCACATTTCGCGCGAGGCGGCCGAAGTTCTGCAGGACCGCGAGATCGACTTCGTAGACACGGTCGGCAATATGACTCTCGCGTGGCCATCGCTGTATGTGTCCGTCGTGGGCAATTCCGGGCGATCCACGGCGAGACCAGCCTCCGCGCGCGCTCCTCGAGCGTTCAGTCCCACCGGGACAAAGGTGCTGTTCACACTTCTCAGCTGGGGCGATGCGATCTACACGCCCTTGCGTTCCATCGCCGAGCGCAGCGAGGTATCTCTCGGTACCACACAGATCGTCGTGAGCGAGCTGGAACGCAGTGGCTACGTGGTGACGGTCGGCGGTCAACGGCAGCTTCTGAACGGGCGCGAGCTGCTGGACCGCTGGACAGAGGCGTTTTCTACTGCAGTCGTGCCACGGATCAGCCTGGCGGATTTCGCCGACAACTCCAATACCTGGTGGCTGGAAGCGAGGTCTGCCCTTGTCGACGAGAGGGCGCAATTAGGAGGTGAAGCGGCGGGCTCGCAACTGGATTCCGAGCTTAGCTCGACGACAGGCATCCTCTATGTGGACGCTCTGCCCCGAGCGCTGGCCGCCGAGCGTCGATGGCGTCGAGTCGATGGCGAGCCGAATGTGATTATTCGACAGCGATTTTGGAGGCCCACTGAACCGCTCGATCCATTGGTGCCCAGTACTTTGATCTATGCCGACATGTGGACATCTGGCGATCCTCGCCAACGCGCTCATGCTGAAAGGATCAGAAGCGGTGACCCTCGACTTGTCGAAATCGACAGATCCTGAGATCAACTCGGCTGCAACAGTCCTTCGAGAATTGGACGCTGTCGCAAGCCGGACCGGGGTCGAATTCCTAGTCGTCGGCGCTACGGCACGGAATATGTTGGCGCACAGTATTACCGGTGCGACTCCCGAAAGGGCAACCCATGACGTGGACATCGCCGTCGGCGTTGCCGATTGGGACGAAGTGTGGCGGCTCGGGTCGATGTTCGGTGCCCGAGGTCGGCATTCGCATCGGATCGCCATCGGCGGCATTCCAGTCGATATCATTCCCTGTGGCGCGATCGAACGCGCCGACCGGACCGTCACCCGGCCTGGCGATTTCACGATGAACACGCTGGGATTTCGTGAAGCCTTCGGGTCTGCCGAATGGTCTTGCTCCCTGACCAACTGATGGTTCGCATCCCTTCGATCGCCGCGCAGGTGCTGCTGAAACTGGTCGCATGGTATGACCGGCATTGGACCAGCGCGAAGGACGCGGTCGACCTCAGGACGATGCTCGAATGGAGTGATACGGCACAGCTCCTCGAGGAGCTCTACGTGAGCCATTTCGACCTGGTCGAGATGTATGACTACGACACTGCGCTGGCGGGCGCCCACAGGATTGGCAATGCCATCGCGGCCCTCCTCGATCTATCTGAACTCGCTCAGGTCAGAGCGCTGGTCCAGGATCCTCAACTGCAGGTCCGCCTGGCAGGCGACATGCGTGGTGTCTTCGATAGGTCACACCAGCGACTCATCGCGATGATCAGTGGAGTTCTGGGCGAGCACGAACAGCGGTTCGTGGAGTGATTTCGGCGGGCTGGACCCGTACTGGGTTCACTTCCTGGCGATGTTCATTCGGAATGAACATACCGGAACAATAGACACGCAGGAGAAAGAAGCGGTCAGCTGGGGTCGGAGCCCCGAATGGCGGAAAGCCAGGTGAAGGCGGCGGCGGCGACTGTCGTGGTGGCGACGAACGCGCCGATTCCGCCGTTCATGACATAGACCCACAGCAGGCCGACGAGGGGAGCGCCGACCGCCTGCTGAAGGTCGAGGACCAGACGGCGGGCGATCCCGAACGTGGGCGGATCGATGGGCCGGGAGGGATTGTCCACGAGCTTGCCCGCCGGCTCGGTGGTGCGCACACGCCCCGAGGGGAAGAATCGCGTGTCCCCCTCATGAATGGATCGATCGGTCAGCTCCAGCTCGGCCGGAGTGAGCACCGACAGCGACGGCTCATAGAACACCGGCTGCCACACCATCCGATCACCACTGCTGATCTCCAGCCACGACCGGCTGACCAGCCGATACTGCTGCCGAACCCGCCTACCGCGCACAGTCCCTGTCGCAACCAGCCCCGTCGGGAAAACCCCGAAGGCAAGTCCGCCTTGATACGCGGTATAGGCGAGTACGGCGAGAGCGACCACGGCGAGCGCACTCAGCTGATCGACATCCGCGAACGGCACCCACGCGGCGATCACCACGAGGGTGCCGCTCGTGACGAGCAGCGGATAGGTGAGTGCGCGCGCCGGGCCGTCGCTCACTTCAGGAAGCCGACCTTGGTGTAGTCGGCGGTGGCAAGCCCGAACGCGCCGTAGTTCGCGAGATTCTCCCGCACCGCATACGTACCCGAAGCCTGGTTCAGCGGAATCGAATAGCCTTCGGCGAAGATCATCTGATCGCACTGATTGGCGAGTTCGCGCGCCTTGTCGGGGTCGAGTTCGGCGATGGTCCGCTCGATCAGGGCATTGAGCTCCGGCGAACCGATCCGTGCCTTGTTGGACTGCAAGTTGTTCGGATCGTAGGCGTAGATCTGCGGCAACGCGCCGAGCGGGAGATAACTACCGCCCCAGCTGAATTGCGCCAGCTCGAAATTTCCCGGGTCGATCACATCCTTGAAAAGTCCACTACCCGGCACAGTTTGGATGTTCAGCTTCACCCCGATCTGTGCCAGATTCTGCTGGACGATCTGTGCGGTCTGGACCCAACCGTCCTGCTGGTACATCACATCGCGGATCTCGAGGCGGCGGCCGTTCTTCTCACGCACGTCGCCGTTGAGCTTCCAACCCAGGTCGTCGAGCATTTTCGCGGCCGCGGTCGGGTCGAAGGAGATGGGTGCAGAATTGTCCTGGTACCCCTTCTGCCCGTTCATGAAGATGTGGTTGTTGAGCGGCTTCGGATCGTCGACTACGCCATTCTGGGACGCGTTGACGATGCCCTGACGGTCAATCGCTTTGGAGATAGCGATTCGCACCTGCGGATCTTCGAGCAGTGAACCCGGAGCGCCGTTGAACGTGATGTGCGACCAGCTGGGCTCCGGCGTGCGCCGCAGCACTACGCCGGCGGCCTGCTTCGCGCCGGTGACATTCTCGATGCCGGACATGTAGGCGATGTCGAGTTCGTTGTTCTGAATCGCGGGCAGCCACGCCGAACTGTCGAGCACGCTGAAAGTGATGGTGTCGAGCTTAGGGGTCGCGCCCCACCATGCCGGATTGCGGGTCAACGTGATTCGGTTCTGTCCACGATCGATCGTGCTGATCTGGAACGGGCCCGCGCTCACCGCGAGCCCGTTGCGATCGCGGTCGTTGAACGCGGCGGCGGACTCGGTGGTGGCCTTCGGATACAGCGGACTGAACTGACCCTGCCATTCGGCATAGGGCTGGGAGAAGGTGACGATCGCCTGCCGGTCGTCGACCCCGCGCTCGACCTTCTCCACCCGCTCGAAGCCGCTGGTGGCTGTCATCAGATAGGTCGTGTCACGTCCACTCAGCGCCGCCGCCTGCGAACGCATGTCCTCCCAGGTGATCGGCGTTCCGTCGGTCCACACCGCCTTGGGGTTGATCGTGTAGGTGACCTGCTGCGGGTTGTTGCCGGTGAGCTGGATATCGGTGAAGTAGTCGTGGTTGATCGCCAGTTCCCCGGCCGCATTGCTGGTGTATGCCACTGGCAACGTCGGTTCGATTACGTCACCGGTGCTCTCGGTGCCGCCGTCGACCTGCAGATAGTTGAACGACTCCGGGAATGAGCTCAACACCAGCCGCAGATTGCCGCCATCACGCAGGTCCGCCACATCGTGGGGGTTGATGTCGTTGGTGCTGCCGATCGTGGCGGTGCCCGGTGTTACGGCGTTGTCGGAGGAACAGCCTGACAGGATCAGGCCGACCGCCACGCACGGAATGGCGAACTTGGTACCCAGCGAGCGAATTCGCATGGTGATCCTTCCTTTCCGCGCGTGGCGGAGAGTTACTTGACGAAGCCGACCTTGGTCGCATCTGTCGATGCGAGACCGAAGGCACCGTAGTTGGCTACCGTAGAACGCACCGCAATCGCGCCGGGGGACTGCACGATGGGGAGTGAGAACCCGATATCGAAGATCATCCGGTCGGCCTTGTTGGCGAGCTCGATGGCCTTTTCCGGGTCGAGCTCGGCGATGGTCTCTTCGATCAGCGCATTGAGTTCAGGGGTTCCGATTCGACCCTTGTTGCTCAGCCGGTTGTTCGGATCGTAGGCGTAGATCTGCGGTAGTACGCCGAGCGGCAGAATGCCACCGGACCAGCTGAACTGGACGATATCGAAGTTGCCCGGGTCGACGACATCTTTGAACAGACCATTGCCCGGCACGGTGCGGATATTCAGCTTCACACCCACCGCGGCCAGATTCTGCTGAGCGATCGTGGCGATCTGCACCCAGGCGTCCTGCTGGTACATGACGTCGGTCAGCTCGAGCTTTCGCCCGTCCTTCTCCCTGACCTCACCATTGAGCTTCCAGCCCAGGTCGTCCAGCATCTTGGCGGCTGCCGCAGGGTCGTAGGACAATGGAGCGGAGTTGTCCTGGTAGCCCTTCTGGCCCTTCATGAAGATGTGGTTGTTCAGCGGCTCCGGCTTCTCTACCAAGCCGTTCTGGCGTGCGTTCGCGATTGTCTGTCGGTCGATCGCCTTCGAGATCGCAACCCGCAATTGCGGATCCTCGAGAATCGCACCCGGGGCACCGTTGAAGGTGAAGTGCGAGTAGGTCGTCGATGGCGCGCGCCGCACAACCAGCCCCGGCGAACCGGCCGCAGTCTTCACTTCCTCGATGCCGGAAACGGAAGCCGCGTCGAGTTCGTTGTTCTGCAGAGCTGCCATGCGCGCGGAGTAGTCGAGCACGGCGAAGGTGATCGTGTCGAGCTTGGGCGTATTGCCCCACCACTTGGGGTTGCGATTCAGCGTGATGCGCTGTTGTGCGCGGTCGATCGCGCCGACCATAAAGGGACCTGCGGATACGGGCAGACTATTACGTGCCCAGTTTTCGAACGTGGCAGGTGATTCGGTGGATGCCTTCGGATAGAGCGGGTTGAACATGCCTTTCCACTCGGCGTAATGCTTGGCGAAGGTGACCACGGCCTGGCGATCGTCGACGCCGCGCTCGACCTTCTCCACCCTGTCGAATCCGTCGGTGCCGCGGACCTGGAACGCGACGTCCTTGCCGCTCAGTGCCTGCGCCTGGGAGCGCATGTCCTCCCAGGTGATGGGAGTGCCGTCAGACCATACTGCTTTCGGATTGATGGTGTAGGTCACCTGTTGCGGCGCGGTGCCGGTGAGTTGGATATCGGTGAAGTAATCGTGGTCGACCGACAGCTCACCCGCCGCGTTCGACGTGACCGTGCCCGGCAGCGTCCATCCGACGACTGCCGAGACATCGGCACTCGCGTCCACGTGGTCCGAATTGAAGGTTTCAGGGAAAGCAGTCAGCGCCAGGCGGAAGTTGCCACCGTCCTGGACTTCACTGACATCCTTGGGATTGATGTCGTTCACGGCACCGATGGAATCTGCGCCGAGCTGCGAACTGTCATCGGACGCACAACCACCAATCGCCAACGTCATAGCGAAAACGGGCACCGCGATGCGGAAACCTGCCTGGCGGAGCCGCCTGGCGTACGTTGCTGTGGTCATTTCGTGAATCCGATCTTCGTGTAGTCGTACGTTGCCAATCCGGGGGAGCCGATGTTGGCGAGGGTGGTGCGGGCGCCGAAGCTGCCGTCGGACTGCATCAGGGGGAGGGAGTGACCTTCTTCGAATACCTTGCGGTCGACCTGGTTTGCGAGGGCGATGGACTTCTGGGGGTCCAGTTCGGTGAGGGTTTGCTCGATGAGGGCGTTGAGTTCGGGGGAGCCGATGCGTCCGTAGTTGGACTGGAGGTCGGTGGGGTCGTAGTAGTAGATCTGGCGGATGCTGCTCAGTGGGAAGGGGTCGCCCTCGTAGACGTACTGGGCGGCGTCGAAGTCTCCGGGCTGGATGACGTCGGTGAAAAGACCGGCGGCGGGCTTGGTGTCGATGTTGAGCTGAACGCCGATGGCAGCCAGGTTCTGCTGGATGATCTGGGCGATCTGGACCCAGGTGGGGTCGTTGTACATGACGTCGCGGATCACCAGTTTGCGGCCGTCCTTCTCGCGCACTTCACCGTTGAGTTTCCAGCCGAGGTCGTCGAGTTGCTGCGCCGCGGCGGCAGGGTCGAAGCCGAGACTGTTGTCCTGGTAGCCCTTTTGGCCCTGGAGGAAGATGTGGTTGTTCAGCGGTTTCGGGTCCTCGACCAGTCCGTTCTGCATCGCGTTGACGATGCCCTGGCGATCGATGGCCTTCGAGATGGCAACGCGTACACCCTCTTCGGCCAGGATCGAGCCGGGCGCGCCGTTGAAGGTGATGTGGCGCCAGCGATTACCGGGTGCGCGGCGCACCACGAGTCCCTCGGTGCCGCGCACTGTTTTCACGTCGTCGAGGGTGGTCAGGCGAATGAGGTCGATTTCGTTGTTCTGCAATGCCTGGACCCACGACGTAGCGTCGAGAACGCTGTAGGTGATGGTGTCGAGAACGGGTTTGTCGCCCCACCATTTGGGGTTGCGGCCCAGGGTGATTCGGCCCTGGCCACGGTCGGTGGCGCTGACGGTGAACGGCCCGGCGGTGAGCGTGATCGCCTCGGCGAGGCTGGTGTTGAACGCCTCTGGCGTGCTGGTCACCGACTTCGGGTAGAGGGCAGAGTTGCCGGAGAACTGGCCGCGCCAGTCGGCGTAGGGCTTGCTGAAGGTGAGGACGGCCTGCTGGTCGTCGGCACCTCGCTCTACCTTGTCGACGAATTCGAAACCGTTGGTGATCGCGATCAGATAGCTCTTGTCGCGCCCGCTCAGCGCGTGCGCCTGGGAGGCCAGATCCTCCCAGGTGATCGGCGAACCGTCCGACCAGACCGCCTTCGGATTGATCGAATACGTCACCTGCATCGGATCGGTGCTGGTCAACTGGATATCGGTGAAGAAATCGGTATCGATGCTGAGCTGACCCGCGGCGTCGATCTCGTAGGACCGCGGCAGCATCGCGCGCACGATGTAGCCGATCTCGCCGTTGTTGCCGTCATTGGACAGGATGTTCCAGTTGGCGGGGTAGTCGGTGGTCGCGAGGCGTAGATTGCCGCCCTCGCGCAGCTCATCGACGCTTTTCGGGTTGATGTCGCTGGTGGATCCGATCGCGTCACTCAGCCCGGTCGCAGACTCGTCGCCACCACCCCCACAACCCGCCACGATCATCCCGGCAGCCACCACCACGGCAGCACATCGCAATCGAGCACTACGCCCTGCTTGCATTCGACGGGTTCTCATGGCGCCTCCTCTTTCGGCTGGACCGACGTTCTCAGCCGCTGACGACGGGTTCCGGTACGGCCGCGATGAGCGAGCGCGTGTATTCGTGCTGAGGATCGGCGAAGATCTGCTCGGCCGGACCGGATTCGACGATCTTGCCCTGCAGCATCACCGCGATGTCGTGGGCGAGGTTGCGCACCACCGACAGGTCGTGGGAGACGAACAGGTAGGACAGTCCGTGCTCGGCCTGTAGGTCGCGCAGCAGGTTGAGGACACCGGCCTGGATCGACACGTCCAGCGACGAGACGGGTTCGTCGAGGACCAGCAGCTGGGTGTCGAGGGCCAGCGCGCGGGCGATGCTGATGCGCTGCTTCTGGCCGCCGGAGAAATCCGAGGGGTAGCGATCGGCATGCTCGGGACGTAACCCGACCTGCCGCAACAGCTCCGGCACTCGCCGGTTGACCTCTTCTCGGGACCGGCCGTCGATGCGCAGTGGCTCGGCGAGGACGTCGAAGATCGGCAGGCGCGGGTCCAGCGACGAGCTGGGGTCCTGGAAGACGATCTGCATCTTGCGGCGGATCTCGCGGGTGCGCGCCTTGGTGAGGGTGGCGACGTCGTTGCCGAGCACCTCGATGCTGCCCGACTGCGGGGGCGCCAGGTCCATGATCTGCGACAGGGTGGTCGACTTGCCCGAACCGGATTCGCCGACCAGCGCCAGGGTGCGGCCGGCGCGCACGGAGAAGCTGATGCCGTCGACCGCGCGGACCTCGCCGGTGCGGCGGCGCAGCAGCACCCCGGAGGTGAGGGGGAAGGTTTTCACCAGGTCGGTGACGCGCAGGACCACGTCGTCGTCGGTGCGGTCGGGGTGCGCCGGGGCCGGGATCTCCTTGCGGTAGGCCTCGAAGAGCTGGTGCGTGCCGACCTCGGCGGTGCGGATGCAGGCGACCGAGTGACCGGGGCTCACCTTCTCCAGCGGAGGTTCGGCGGCGGTGCAGTCGCCGATCGAGACCGGGCACCGTGGCGCGAACGAGCAACCGGGCGGCAGGGCGTGCATGGCGGGCGGGGCGCCGAGAATCGGGATCAGCGGGGTGCGCGGCGGGCCGTCCATGCGCGGGATGGAGCCGAGCAGGCCGACGGTGTACGGCATGCGCGGCGCCGCGAAAAGCTCTGCGACCGGTGCGGTTTCGACGACCTTGCCCGCGTACATCACGGCAACCCGGTCGGCGACGGTGGCCGCGATGCCCATGTCGTGGGTGATCATGATGACGCCCGCGCCGGTGATATCGCGCGCCTTGCGCAGCAGTGCGAGGATCTGGGCCTGCACCGTCACGTCGAGCGCGGTGGTCGGTTCGTCGCAGATGATCAGCGCGGGATCGTTGGCGATGGCCATGGCGATCACCACGCGCTGTCGCATACCGCCGGAGAACTCGTGCGGGAACGCCCTGGAACGGGCCCTGGCATCGGTGATGCCGACGAGCTCGAGCAGCTCGACGGCCCGCTCGCCCGCGTCCTTGCGGCTCATCTCGCCGTGCGCGAGCAGAGCTTCCGCGATCTGATCACCGATCCGGTACACCGGTGTCAGTGCGGAGAGCGGATCCTGGAAGACCATGCTGATCGAGGAACCGCGCAGCTTCGACATCTGCTTGTCGCCCAGGCCCAGCAGTTCGCGGCCGCGCAGGCGCACTGATCCCTGCACCCGTGCCTGGTCGGGCAGCAGGCCGATCACCGCGAGGGAGGACACCGACTTGCCCGAACCGGACTCGCCGACGATGGCGAGCACCTCGCCGTCGGCGACGGTGTAGTTCACCCCGCGCACCGCCTCGACGCGGCCTTCCTCGCCGGGGAACGAGACCCGCAGGTCGGTGACCTCGAGCAGGGGTGCGGTCGACGCGGTCATCGCTTCTCGGCTTTCTTCAACTCCACCTGCGCCTGGTCCTTGTGCTCGGCGACCTCCTTGCGCGACTTGCGCGCACCGCGGGCACCGGGGTCGAACGCGTCACGCAGGCCGTCGCCGACCAGGTTGGCGGACAACACGATCGTGATCAGCAGGCCACCGGCGAACAGGAACAGCCACGGATAGGTGAGCGCCGATTTGGTGCCCGCCGCGATGAGTGAACCCAGCGAGACGTCCGGCGGCTGCACACCGAAACCCAGGAAGCTCAAACCGGTTTCGGCGCCGATCGCCGCGCCGACGGCCAGGGTGGTGTCGATGATCAGGATCGAGGCGATGTTCGGGACGATGTGACTGAGGATCACCGTGCGAGTCGGTGCGCCCATATACCGCGCGGCGCGGACGAATTCGCGGTCACGCAGACTCAAGGTGAGGCCGCGGACGATGCGCGCGGCGATCATCCAGCCGAAGACGCTCAGCAGCACGATCAGGATCGCGATCGATCCGGATCCCTTGGTGCGCGGCGCGAACAGCGCGATGATGATGAAACTGGGGACCACCAGCAGCAGATCGACGAACCACATGATCGCGCGGTCGGTCCAGCCGCCGAGCAGCCCGGCCACCGCACCCGCTGTCGCGGCGATGACGCTGGAACAGATCGCCACACAGAAGCCGATGATCAGTGACTTCTGCAGGCCGCGCATGGTCTGGGCGAGCACGTCCTGACCGATCTGGGTGGTGCCGAACGGGTGCTCGAGGCTCGGCGGTTTCAGCAGCGCCTTGTAGTCCATCTGCTGGTAGTCCCACGGCAGCAGTGGCGGCAGCGCGAAACTGGCGACCAGCAGCACCACCAGGATCACCGCGCCGACCACAGCGGGCTTGTTGCGCAGGAAACGGCGCCACACGAGTTTGCGACGCCCGGCGGCGGCGACCTCGGGTGCGCCGACGGCGATGAGTTCGGTTTCGGTCATGAGACACGCACCCTCGGGTCGAGCAGGGCAAGGACGACATCGGAGAGCAGGCCCGACACCAGCACCACCAGGCCGGCGAACGCCGTCACCGTCACCACGACGTACAGGTCCTGGGCATTGATCGAATCGACCAGCCATTCGCCGACACCGTGCCAGCCGAAGATCTTCTCGACGAAGGTGGCACCGGTGATCAGGCCGCCGAGGCTGTAGGCGAACAGGGTGGCCATCGGAATCAGCGCGGTGCGCAGGCCGTGTTTGTAGAGGGCCCGATTACGGCTGAGGCCCTTGGCTCTCGCTGTTCGGATGAAGTCGCTCTGCAGTACGTCGAGCATGGCGTTGCGCTGGTAGCGGCTGTAGCCGGCCATGCCGTAGAGCGCCAGAGCCAGGGTCGGCAGCACCAGATGTTGTGCGCGGTCGACCATTTCGTTCCAGAAACCATTGACCTGAGTGGCCGACGTCTCGCCGGTGTAGAGGAAGATCTGTGAACCGGTCATCGTATTGATCTGTAGCGCACCGTATTTCAGCAGTGTCGCCAGCAAGAAGATCGGTGTCGAGATGATCAGCAGCGACAGCACCGTCGAGAAATAGTCGCTGAACTTGTACTGCCGGATCGCCCCCGCCGCGCCGATCAGCACGCCGAGCACGGTGCCGATGACGGAACCGAGAATCAGCAGCCGCAGACTCACCGCCACCCGCCTGCCCAGTTCCTCGCTCACCGGCTGCCCGGCCAGGGTGGTCCCGAAATCTCCTTGCACGACGCCGCCGAGCCAGGTGAGATAGCGCTGTGGGATCGGCTCGTCGAGATGCAGCTGGTCGGCCTTCGCCTCGATCACCGACTGCGGCGGGCGTGGGTTGCGCTGCTCGAGACTCTCGAGCGGGTTGAACGTGAGTGATGCGAGGCTGAACGTCAGAAATGATGCCAGCAGAAGGAGCACAACGTAGTTGAGTGTGCGCCGCAACAAGAAGCCGGTCATCAGTCCCCTCTGGATCGGGTAATCAGGCCCTGATCATAGGGACAGTCCGGCGTCCCCGCGTGGCGACGTGCGGCAGGATAGATGGGATGACGCACCTGCACCCGAAACCGCTGCTGGTGGCCAGCGACGTCGACGGCACCTTGATCGACGATTCCGACAAGATCTCGGCGCGCACCAAAGCGGCCGTCGGGGCCCTCGTCGCCGACGGCGCCACCTTCGTGCTCGCCACCGGCCGCCCGCCGCGCTGGATCGACCCGGTCGTCAGCGAACTCGGGTACGCACCGCTCGCCATCTGCGGAAACGGCGCGGTCATCTACGACAGCGCCACCGATCGGGTGCTGTCGAGCCACACCCTCGACGTCGAGACCCTGAGCTGGCTGGCAGACATCGCCGAGCACGCGCTGCCGGGTTGCGGCCTGGCCACCGAGCGGGTCGGGGCCAGCGCGCACGACGCCGTTACCCCGCAGTTCGTCAGCTCACCGACCTACGAACACGCCTGGCTCAACCCCGACGACACCGTCGTCTCACACGCCGAGGTGATCGACTCACCCGCGATCAAAATGCTCATCCGGCTCAGTTCGGCCCGCAGTTCCGACATGCGCGCGGCGCTGGCTCCGCTGATCGGCGACCGCGCCGAGATCACCTACTCCACCGAGAGCGGGCTGATCGAGCTGGCGGTGCCGCAGGTGACGAAGGCGTCCGGGCTGGCCGAGGTCGCGCGCCGGATCGGCGCCGAACATTCGTCGATCGTCGCCTTCGGCGACATGCCCAACGACGTACCGATGCTGGCGATGGCCGGGCACGGCGTCGCGATGGGCAACGCCCATCCCGAGGCCCGGGCGGCGGCCGACGAGGTGACCGGCAGCAATATCGACCACGGTGTGGCGATGGTCCTCGAACGCTGGTGGCGCTAGCGCCAGCACGCCGATAAAACGGCCGGTGCCCCTCGCTCGGAGGGTGCACCGGCCGTTCTTCGCCGTGACCGGGGGTTAGCCGATCGGGGCGGGTTCGGGAGCCGGCGGGTCTGCCGGAGCCTGCTCGAGGGGGATCTGTTCAGCGGGTACAGGTGGGGCCTGCGGTTCCGCGGGGACCTGTGGGTCGGCCGGTGCCGGCGCCGGAACCGCCAGTCCGAGCGTCGGGGCGGTGGGGGCCTGACCCGGCTTCGGCTGACCGTTCATCTCCTGCTTGTAGGTCTCGTCGTAGGTCTTCCAGAACGTCGTGACGATGCCCGTGAGCTCGTTGAGCACCAGTGAACCGTGCTGGAAGTCGGTGCGTAGACCGTTCGGGACGAGATAGGAACTCGCGGTCGGCAGGCCGAGGACGCCCGAATCGGCGCCCAGGCTCAGATACTTGTCGAGAATCGCGCCGACCACCTCGAATACCTGACCGCCCTCGCCCGAATAGACGAAACCGTTGGCGAACTTCGCGTACTGGCGGCCCTGCGCGCCCGAGATCAGGTCCGACTGCGGTGCGCCGAGCGGACCGTCGACCCCGCCCTTGGCGACCCAGTGCTTGGCGATCGCGTTGTCGACGGACAGGCCGAGGAACTTGTCCACCATCGCGCCCAGTTCGGCCATATTGCCCTGCGGCGCACGGGCTTGCTGGCTCGGCGGACGGTTCACCGTCGGGGGCGAGGTGTAGGTGCCGGAATTGCCCGCCGCGATCCCGCGGATGCGATCCATCAGCGCGTAGGCGGCGTCTCCGGGGCAGTCGGTGTTGCCGACATCGCGGTGGGCGAACACCACCGGCAGATCGACCGCTTCGTCCTGGGCGTACGGCGTGAACTCGGTGCCCTCGGAGTACATCGTGGTCGTGCCCTTGGGATCGATCCCGGCGAGCTTGGCCCGCCAGCCGATGAACTTGCCGATCGCGTTGATCGCCTCGTTGCTCGGCTCCTCGGTCTCGTAGTTACCCATCAGCGCCACACCCGCGGTGTTCTCGTTGAATCCGCCCGCGTGCGCGCCCTGGACCGCGCGGTCGAGGCCACCGTAGCGGCCCTCGAAGATCTGGCCGTACTGGTCGACCAAGGCGTTGTAGCCGACGTCGCACCAGCCGAGCGTCTCGGCGTGATAGGCGTAGATCGCGCGGACGATGCCCGCGGACTCGGAGCGGCTGTAGTCGTTGCGACCGGCCGTGTGGTGCACGGTGATGCCGCCGACGCCGTCATCGTAGGTGGGTTCCTCGCAGCGGATCGACTCGTCGGCACCCCACTGCGCGCGGGTGATGACCCTCGGTCCGCCACCGGGCAGCGCCGCGGCGACGTCGTTGAGCGCGGCATCGATCGCGGCCCGCCCCGGATTGATCAGGACGGCCTTGAGCGCGGCCTCGGTGAGGTGGGCCGGGTCGTGGTCCGGGCCCGCGGTGGGCTTGCGGGTGACCAGCATCTGCACCGCGGTGGTCTCGCCGACGTAGATCGGTTCGGTGCCGGTGGGTGCGTCGGCCGGGGTCTGATCGGTGGCCCTGGTATCGACCGGATCGGCGTTGTACCAGGGGCCCCAGTTGCCGTCGAGCTGGCGAGCTCGCAGCTTGGTGGTGGTGTTCGCCATGTCGCGGGCGGTGACGGCGACCATGCTGAACGGGGTGTCCTGGGTGAGTTCCTTGACCTGCGCGCCCACCTGGTCGATGACGTCCGCGCCGACCGCGCCCGGCGAGAGGGCGGGAGTGTCGGGGGTCGTGCCGGGTTCGAGGTTTTCCGGGTCGGCGATGAACTCGGCTCCACCGGAACGGCTTCGGGACACCGGGGCGCCGGTCGCGGGCGCGGCCGGAGGCTGGGCGGCGGGCGCCGGTGTGGCCGAGGTCGGCGTGGCTCCGGCGGGAGCTTCGGGTGCGCCCGGAGCGGGCGCGCCCGGCGCGGGAGGTTGGGCTTGGGGTGTCGCGGCCGGCGCAGGCGGCGCAGGCGGCGCAGGCGGCGCAGGCGGTGCGGTCGGGACCGACGTGCTCGGGACCGGTGGGCGCGCAGGCGTTGCGGCCCCAGGTGCCGCGGCGCCCGGCGTGGCCTGCTGCGTCGGGGTCGGCTGCGGCTTCGTCGGCAGCTGCGGCAGCTGGATCTCCGTGGGCAGCGCCACGCCCGGGGGCACCGGCAATCCCGGGGGGATCGGGATCGAGCTCGGCAGCTGCAACATGCGCAGGTCCGAGAGGTGCAGGTCGGGCAGGTCGAGGCCGGTCAGGTCACGCAGCGGGACCGTGATGTCGGGAGCCGAGGTCAGCGCGACCTCGGCCAGCTGCGTCGGCACGGCCGCGACCTGGGAATCGTTCGCGCTGCGGTAGTCGGTCGAGTCGCTGAGGGCGAACGCGCCGATCGGTGCGGCGACAACAAGGGTCGTGACCACCGGGAGCACGTAGGAACGTTTCGGCTTTCGGTATCGCACGTGCGACTCCTATCGGGTCGAGCTCGTGTTTTTCCGCGCATGTGATGCTTGCTTCCTCTAACCTCACGCATCACACTAGTTAACATACGTCACACATCTCAACCTCAACTCGAGACTTATGTGATTGCTCGAATGTAGCCCTCGGATCCCGCTAGGCGACGACGACATGCCGACGCGAGCTCCGCCGGTCGAACCGCGAAACCGTGGGAGCGCAGTATGAGAGCGGACACCAAGATCACCCGCAGTACCGGCCGTGGCACCCGTCGCCGGGCCGTGCCGATGATCCGGACCGTGCCGTTGCCGGTGCTGGTCAGCGGAACTGTGCTGGCGATGGCCGGGGCGATCGGGCTGTGGCAGATCGTGCCGGGGCAGATCACGCCTACCGTCGGCGCCGGACACGGTCGCGGCATGAGTCAGGTCGGGGCCTTCGACAACGCGCGGGCGGGCTGGACGGCCGAGGAGATTCTCGGGCACTACTACCCCGGGGCTGATCTCGGGCAAATCGGCCCGACAACGATCGGTGTCCGGCTCCAGGCGCAGGACGACGCCACCCTCGACACCTTCGCCGCCGCCGGTGCGCAGGTCGCCGGTCGCACGATCGGACCCGGCGACGCGGCCCATCTCACGCCCCTGCCCGACGGCGGGGCGAACGTGGTGGTGACCGCGGGCTGCGACGGCGAAGTTCTGTGGCAGGCCGCGACCGACGATCCGTTCGTCTACCCGGTCGGCGCCGGTGCGGGCAGACCCGCCGACGAACATCTGACCCTCTGCGGCGGCACCGCCTACCGCGGCGCGCTCGGGGTGGCGCTCGAAGGCGAGTCCTTCCGCACCGTCAACCAGGTGGACCTAGACGACTATTTAGCCGGCGTACTACCCGCGGAAATGCAGGCCAACTGGGCAGACCAGGGCGCCTTCGAAGCCCTACGCGCGCAAGCGATCGCGGCTCGCTCCTACGCGCTCGCCGAGAGTCGCTACGCCTACGCGCAGACCTGCGACACCACCGACTGTCAGGCGTATCCCGGTACGGTGAAGGAGGATTCGCGCAGTACCGAGGCCGTCGCCGCCACCACGGGCACGGTGTTACTGCGTGACGGGCAGATCCTGCGCTCGGAATACTCGGCGGCGCCGGATGGCGGCAGGCCGGCCGATATCCAGACCTTCGAGGTCGGACCGGCGCCCAGTGAACTCGTCGAATCCGCCCCCGCCCCAGTGGTTCCCGCGGCACCCGCCCAGCCGGATCTGACCATCGAGGCACTGGCGGGTGAGTCGGTGATCGACACCGAGTACCGGCGGATCGGCGGTGCGAGCAGTTCGGTGGGCGAGCCGATCGGTCCGGAAATGCTGCTGCCGCAACGGGCGGGCACGTATCGGCTGTACACCAACGGCGTGATCGTCGCGACGAAGACGCTCGGCGCGCAGGTCGTCGACTTCTCCACGCTGCTCCAGCTCGTTCCGGACGCGGGTGACCAGTTGCCCGCGACGGCTTCGGGCCGGCCCACACTGACGATGCCGGAAGGCACTGTCCCCCAGGTCGTTTCACCGGGCAATCCGCAAGGCGTGCAGTTCCCCTCGGATGCCGAGGTCAGGGGCGAGCCGGTACACGGTCCGGTGAATCCCGCTGCGCCCGGCGCACATATCGGGGTACCACGCAGCCCGGCCGTTGATGGGGTACCGCACGGGCCGGTCGCCGTCCCCGGCGTGCACGACGGGGAGTAGACAGCCGCAAACGCTGGGCCGCTCTGCGTGGGTCAGTCGAGCGTCGTGTCGTCCAGCGCGACGGCCAGGGTGCGCAACAGGTCGGCGAGCTGCTCGCGGTCCGTGGCGCCGAGGGCGGAGAGCAGGCGCTGCTCGTTGGCCACATGCAGCGGCAGCAGCCGGTCGACGAGTTCGCGGCCCTCGGCGGTGAGCCGCACGAAGACCGAGCGGCGATCGTCGGGGGAGGGGACGCGCCGGACCAGGTTCTTCGCGGCCAGGCGGTCGATCCGGTTGGTGATGGCCCCCGAGGTGACCATGGCGGCACGGTTGAGCGCACCGGCGGTGAGGCCGGTCTCGCCGCCGGAGCGACGCAGCGTGGCCAGCACGTCGAACTCCCAGAATTCCAGGCCGTGACCTGCGAAGAAGCGTTTCAGATCCTGTTCGAGGACACGCGAGAGCCGGGTGATCCGGCCGACGATCGCCATCGGTGACACGTCGACATCCGGGCGCTCGATGTTCCAGTGCTCGGTGATCAGGTCGACCGCGTCGCGCATTGCTTTTTCCTCTCGGTTGAAACTCTTAATGTTCATCTACTTGACGCAGAGATACCTAGGCGAGTAGATATTTCAACGTTGAGATTATCAATCAGGAGTGAACATGACGACCGCAACCCGCTCCACCGGCTACGCGGGCACCCTCGCGCTCACGGCTCTCACCCCGATCGTGTGGGGCTCCACCTACGCGGTGACCACGGAATACCTGCCCCCGGACCGGCCGCTGTTCACGGCGCTCATGCGCGCGCTCCCCGCCGGATTGATCTTGCTCGCGCTCACCAGGGTGCTGCCGCACGGCAAGTGGCTCGGTCGGGCCGCGGTACTCGGCGTGCTCAATATCGGCGCGTTCTTCCCGCTGCTGTTCCTGGCCGCATATCGGCTGCCCGGTGGTGTCGCCGGGGTACTCGGCGCGGTGGCGCCGATGTTCGCGCTCGGATTCGCGGCGGTGCTGCTGGCCGAAGCGCCGACGCGGCGCAAGGTGATCGCGGGCGTCGTCGGGGTGTTCGGCGTCTCGCTGGTCGTACTCCGTGGCAGCGTCGAACTCGATCTCCTCGGTGTGGTCGCCGGTCTCGCCGGTGCGGCCTCGATGGGCGCGGGAACCGTGCTCACCAAGAAGTGGGGACGTCCCGACGGTGTCGGCCCGCTGGCGATGACCGGGTGGCAGCTCACCGCGGGCGGGCTGTTCATCGCGCCGCTCGCCCTGCTCATCGAAGGCGCGCCGCCCGCGCTCGACGGAGAGGCCGTCGGCGGCTACCTGTACCTCGGCATCATCGGCACCGCGCTGGCCTACTGGCTGTGGGTCCGCGGAATCTCGCGGGTGCCGGCGACTTCGGTGTCCTTCCTCGGTCTGCTCAGTCCGGTGTCGGCCGCGGTGATCGGCTGGATCGCGCTGGGTCAGGCGCTGACCGGGCTGCAGATCCTCGGCCTCGGTGTCGCGCTCGCGGCTACCGTCTTCGGGCAGATGCCGTCGAAGTCTGTCGACGGCCCCGTCGCAGATGTGGCGGGAGAACAGGATTCGCCTGCGGGTGTGGCGCCGGATCCGGCCGAGTGGCGCACTGATGCCGAGCCGACCGTGAATTCGGGTGCACCGGAGCTGGTTTCGGCGACAGTTCGGGTCTGAGCGCTGATCGGGTCAGCCGCGCATCGCCTGCATCAACTGGTCCTCGGTGAGGGCCGGAACCGGCAGGGGGTGCGCGGCTTTCGCGCGTAGGCCGTCGAAGATGAGGGCGAGGTTGCGCCGCCAGAGGTCGGGGGCGACGGTGCTGGTGGCGGCGAGAACGCTGATGTGGGACCAGGTGATGAAGGCGATGTCCTCGAGGGTCCAGTCCGGGCGAAGGGCACCGGCTTCCTGGGCACGGACGATGATGCGGCGCATGAGGCTGTGGCCGTATTCGCGTGCGTGCTCGACGGCGGCGCTGGGGGGATTTCGCAGGGCGAGGTCGCCGAGAATGCGGTCGGACGCCTGGAGTTCGCAGATCTTCTCGACCAGAAAGACGAACGACTCCCACGGGTCGGTGATGTCGAGTGCTTGTTCGGCGACCCGGCCGCCCGCTTCCAGCCGGTCGGCGACGGCGGCGGCGATCAGTGCGTCGCGGGTGGGGAAGCGGTTGTAGAGGGTGCCGATCGCGACGCCCGCGCGGGCGGCGATGTCCTTGAGCGGGGCGTCGAGCCCGCGTTCTTCGAAGATCTCGCGGGCTGCCGTCACCAGCGCGACGCGGTTGCGTTCGGCGTCGCTGCGCAACGGCTTGTCCTCGGGCATCCGCTGATCCTACAAATCCGATGGCCGAAATATCTTGAGCATGGGTTCAACTCAGTGCTACGTTCGGCATAACTTGAACCAACACTCAACTTAAGGGTATCGGATGAGCACGCTCGCGATCTTCGGCTACGGACCAGGACTCGGCGCCGGGACAGCACGACACTTCGGCCGCAACGGTTTTCGGATCGCGGTGATCGGCCGCGACCCGGTAGAACGGGCCGCGGCCCTGCGTGCGGAGGGCATCGACGCCGAACCGTTCATCGCCGACGTCACCGATCCCGCGCAAGTGCTCGACGTGATCGGCCGGGTCGAGGAGAAGCTGGGGCCGATCGATGTCGCGCTGCATTCGGCGGCCGCCGATATGTCGGTCCGCAGCGCCACGACCATCGACGTCGACCTGCCGTCCCTCGCGCTGCCGATCGCGCTCAAGGTGCACTCGCCGATCCTTCTCACCCGCGCTCTGCTGCCCGCGATGCTCGCCCGCGGCAGTGGCACGTTGCTGTTCACCTCCGGCGCCTCCGAGGAGTATTTGCAGCCCTACCTGGCCAATGTCGGGGTCGCGCTGGGGGCCCAGCGCGCCTACGTGCGGCAGCTGGCACGCGAAGTGGAAGGCAGCGGCGTCTATGTCGGGCTGTTCGCCATCGGCTCGCTCATCGAGAACAGCGCGGTCCAGTCGGTCATCGACGCCGACCCCGACCTCGTGCCCGCCGGGCTGGTACTGCCGCGGATCGGCAATGCCGAGCTCGGCGCGCGGTTGTGGCAGATGTACACCGAGCGCGACACGGTCGAGGTCGAGGTCGGTTTCGCCTCTTGACATTGACGTAGCGTCAACTTGCAGAGTGGAGGTACCGACGAGAAAGGAGCAGGTCATGGTGGGTGAATGGTCCATTCAGGACCTCGCGAAAGCCGCGGGAACCACCAGTCGTACGTTGCGCCACTACGGGCAGCTCGGGCTGTTGGAGCCGAGCCGGATCGGGGCCAACGGCTATCGCTACTACGACCAGACCTCCCTTGTTCGGCTACAGCGAATTCTGCTGCTGCGCGAACTCGGCCTCGGCCTTCCCGTGATCGCCGAGGTCCTCGCCGGGGAACAGGACACCGCCGGTGCGCTGCGCACCCATCTGGAACTGCTTCGACAGCTGCAGGATCGGGTGGCGCGACAGATCGAATCGGTGTCGACCACTCTGCACAAGACGGAAAGAGGTGAACCACTCATGGCCGCCGAGGTTTTCGATGGTTTCGACCACACGCAATACAAGGACGAAGTCACCGAGCGCTGGGGTAAGGAGGCCTACGAGAGCGGCGATCGCTGGTGGCGTTCGCTGACCGAGGCCGAGAAGAAGGGCTTCCAGCAGACCCAGCTCGACATCGCCACCGACTTCGGAAAGGCCTTCACCGCAGGACTTCCCGTGGAAGGTGACGTCGTCCAGGCGATCGTCACCCGGCATCGCGCCTGGCTCGGCGTCGGCACGCAGGGCAAGGCGGTATCGAACGAATACCTGCTCGGCCTCGGCGAAATGTACGTCGCCGACCCCCGCTTCCGGGGCAACTACGACGTGCACGGCGAAGGCGTGGCCGAGTACATCCTCGAAGCCTTCCGCGCTTACGTCGCAGCTCATCCCGCCTGAGCGGTTGACGGGCGCACGATCGGGTAGTGAGGTGACAATCGCCCACACAGTGCTCGATCGGGCGTCGCGCCGTATAACTGACGGCGACGTCGAGAAACAGCGGGGGCAGTGGTGGAACAGGTGCGGCCGGAGCGGCCTTCGCGTGCGGTGACCGCGCTGATCGCGGGCTGGCTCGGGGTGCTGGTCGGCGCGGCGGGAATCTTCGTCGGCACGGCGACCGCCGTACTCCGCGTGCTCGGGCGCGAGATCGACCTCGACTACGTGGGCGCGGGGATCGTCGGCGGGCTGGGGGTGGTGTATCTGCTCGGGGCGGTGCTGCTGTTGCGGCGGCGAATGCTCGGCAGGCGCATGCTGCTCACCATGGCCGCGGTGATGGCGGGGGCGACGTTGCTGGTCGTCGTACTCAACGGGGCCAGTCATGGCTGGCGGTTCGGGCCGCTGGACGCGTGGCTGGCGCTCAACGTGGTGATCCTCGCGCTCAGCCTGAGTGAGCCGACGCGGCGCTGGACCATCACGCGATAGGCCGTGGCGGTGGCGGTCGGCTCGACGCGCGTGGTTCTCGAACTCGGTACGCCGCGGCTGATGGCGCTACGGTCGGGGGATGGTCGTGCTGGAGACGAAGTCGAAGAGCGGTGAGGTGGCGGCGATCGTCGCTGTGTGCCTCGCGGGGATCGCCGCCGCGGCGAATCTGGTGGGTGCGGTGGTTCTCGTGCGGTCGTTCCTGAGCGATCCCGGCGAACTCGACGACTCGCTCACGCTGTTCGCCACGCTCGGCGCGCTGGTGTCGATGTTCGCGTTCGCTTACGGCGGCCTGCTTCTGGCGCGCAGGGACGACACCGGGCGCTGGGTGATCGTGGTCGCCGCCGGCGCGCAGCTCGCCCTCGGGGTGCTCGGCCTGCTCGCCACGCTCGTGAACTACGACTCCGGGTACGGAATCCACTGGTTCGCCGACGAACCCGTCATCCGCTCGATTTCGACCGGCCTCGGCGGGGTACCCGGCGCGGTGACGGCGATTGTGAATCACAGTTGGGCGGCGGCACTTTCGGGCGCGCTGTTCGCTGGGCTCGTGCTGTTGTCCGCGGCGCTGCCGTGGACCGCGGCCTACACACTCGCTCGCCCGGACGATGTTGTCGGACCGAACGTATAGTTTCAGCAGGTCAGCATTGCCTCGGGGGCCGGGAAACGAGATAGCGGCTAGAGGGACAGCTCGCCAGGAGGGGGAACACCATGGGGTATCCGTACGGCCCACAGCAAGGCTATGACCCGTACGCGGGGCAGGGGTATGCGCAGCCTGGCTACGGACCCGACCCGTACGGCGGTCAGCCGGGCTATCCGCAGCCCTACGGCGCACCCGTCCAGAATGGTTATGGCGCACCGGCTTACGGCGCCGCGCCCTATCCGTACGCGCCGGGCTACGGTGAGCCGCGAGCGGGCGGCGGCACGGCGATCACCGCCGCGGTCATCTCACTGCTGCTGTCGCTGCTCGCACTGGCCGGCCTCGGTATCGCCGCGGTGATCCTGTTCGGCGAGAACACCGGGAGCGCCGCCGGGGACGAGGTTCGATCCGCGGCGACCGTCAGCCTGCTGGTCGGGGCCGCGGTGGGCCTGCTGTGGTTGCTCGGCGCGATTCTGCTGTTCCGTCGCAAGACCGCGGGCCGGGTGATCCTCATCCTGCTGTCCACGCTTGCCCTGATCTTCAGCGCGATATCGATCGCGGCGGCGGTCTCGAGCGGGTCGGAAGAGCCTGCGGTCACCCTGATCGGCGGCATCATCACTAGCATCATCCCCCTCCTGATCCTGCTCCTGGCCGCCGCACCGTCCACGGGCCGCTGGATCCGGGCCGGGCGGCCCGGCGCATACCCGCCGCAGGGGTACTGACAGCGTCTGCTGGGTCGGTCGTTTTCCGGAGGGATGGATCGGCCCTGGTCAAGGCGTGGTCGGAGACTCCGCCGGGACAAACTGTGGTCTTCCGATACGCTGGGCACCCGTGACCGCCGCATCGTCCTCGGGTAACTCCGTCAACGCAGATTCCAATGCCCCGGCAAACCAGTACGACCTGATCGTGGTCGGCTCCGGTTTCTTCGGGCTGACCGTCGCCGAGCGTGCAGCGAACGTGCTGGGCAAGCGGGTATTGGTGATCGACCGCCGCTACCACCTGGGTGGCAACGCCTACTCCGAACCCGAACCGGAAACCGGTATCGAGATCCACAAGTACGGCGCCCACCTGTTCCACACGTCGAACAAGAAGGTCTGGGACTACGTCACCCAGTTCACCGAGTTCACCGGGTACCAGCACCGGGTGTTCGGGCTGCACAAGGGTCAGGCGTACCCGCTGCCGATGGGCCTCGGCATGATCTCGCAGTTCTTCGGCCGCTACTTCACCCCGGAAGAGGCCCGCAAGCTCATCGCCGAGCAGGCCGCCGAGGTCGAATCCGCCGACGCGCAGAACCTCGAGGAGAAGGCGATCTCGCTGATCGGGCGCCCGCTCTACGAGGCGTTCATCCGCGACTACACCGCCAAGCAGTGGCAGACCGACCCGAAGGAACTGCCCGCGGGCAACATCACCCGCCTGCCGGTGCGCTACACCTTCGACAACCGCTACTTCAACGACACCTACGAGGGTCTGCCCAAGAACGGCTACACGAAGTGGCTGGAGAACATGGCCGCCTCCGACCTCATCGAGGTCAGGGTGAACACCGACTGGTTCGACGTGCGTGACGAGCTCGTCGCGGCGAACCCGGAAGCGCCCGTCGTCTACACCGGCCCGCTGGACCACTACTTCGACTACGCCGAGGGCGAATTGGGCTGGCGCACCATCGACTTCGAGACCGAAGTCCTCGAGACCGGTGACTACCAGGGCACCAGCGTCATGAACTACAACGACGCCGACGTCCCGTTCACCCGCATCATCGAGCCGCGCCACTTCCACCCCGAGCGCGACTACCCGACCGACAAGACGGTCATCATGCGCGAGTTCTCCCGCTTCGCGCAGACCGGCGACGAGCCGTACTACCCGATCAACACCCCCGAGGACCGCGCCAAGCTGCTGGCCTACCGCGAGCGGGCCAAGCAGGAGACCGCCGAGAAGAAGGTGCTGTTCGGCGGCCGTCTGGGTACCTACCAGTACCTGGACATGCACATGGCGATCGGTTCGGCGCTGAGCATGTTCGAGAACGTGCTGCGTCCGCACCTGGAGTCCGGCGCGCCGCTGGTGGACGAGGCATGACCACAGCGATGCTCGAAGACGTGACCGCCGAAACTCGCGCCATCTCGCTGCTGCAGCGGGTCATCCTGCCGCGGCCGGGTGAGCCCCTCGACGTGCGGACCCTCTACCTGGAGGAGTCCACCACCAACGCCCGTCGCGCGCACGCCACCAGCCGCACCGCGCTGTCGATCGGCGCGGAGTCGGAGGTGTCGTTCTGCACCTACTTCAACGCGCTGCCCGCCAGCTACTGGCGTCGCTGGAGCGTGCTGAAGTCGGTGGTCCTTCGCCTGGAACTGGCCGGGCACGGCCGCGCCGACGTCTACCGGTCCAAGGCTGACGGTTCGCGAATTCACGTGCAGGGCAAGGAGTTCGCCGTCGCGCAGGGCGCGGACTCGGTGGTCGTGGAGTTCGAAACCGATCTCGGCCCGTTCGAAGACGGTGGCTGGATCTGGTTCGACATCACCACCGACACGGCCGTCACGCTGCTGGCCGGCGGCTGGTACGCACCGCAGCAAGCGGCGGGCACCGGGTCGATCGCGGTCGGCATGCCCACCTTCAACCGGCCGACCGACCTGGTCAAGACGCTCGGCGCGCTCGGCTCGGATCCGTTGGTGCTCGACAACATCGCCGCGGTGATCGTCGCGGACCAGGGCAACCGCAAGGTGGTCGACGAGCCCGGTTTCACCGAAGCCGCCGCGACTCTCGGCGACCGGCTCTCGATCTGCGATCAGCCCAACCTCGGTGGTTCCGGCGGATACAGCCGGGTCATGTACGAGGCGCTCAAGACCGACGCCGAGTACATCGTCTACATGGACGACGACATCGAGATCGAACCCGACTCGATTCTGCGTGCGCTCGCGTTCTCCCGGTTCGCGAAGTCGCCGCTGCTGGTCGGTGGGCAGATGCTGAACCTGCAGGAGCGTTCGCACCTGCACAGCATGGGTGAGGTCGTCGACCACGGGATCTTCATGTGGTCCTCGGCGCCCAATGTCGAATACGACCACGACTTCTCGAAGTACCCGCTCAAGGACCGCGACAACTCCAAGCTGCTGCACCGGCGCATCGACGTCGACTTCAACGGCTGGTGGACCTGCGTGATCCCGCGTCAGGTCGCCGAACAGATCGGTCAGCCGCTGCCGCTGTTTCTCAAGTGGGACGACGTCGAGTACGGCCTGCGCGCCCGCGAAGCCGGCTACCCGACCATCACCCTGCCGGGTGCGGCCGTCTGGCACATGGCCTGGTCCGACAAGGACGACGCCATCGACTGGCAGGCCTACTTCCACCTGCGCAACCGCCTCGTGGTCGCGTCCCTGCACCTGCCCGGCGACGGCAAGCCGATGATCGTGAACACGATCAAGGCCACCCTCAAGCACCTGCTGTGCCTGGAGTACTCCACGGTCGCCATCCAGAACGAGGCGATCCGCGACTTCCTGGCCGGTCCAGAGGGTCTGTTCGACCTGCTGCCCACCGCGCTGGGCAAGATCCACGGCATGCGCAAGGAGTTCCCGGACGCCGTGGTCGTGCCCTCGTCCACCGAACTGCCGCTGGCCAACCGCCACGGCGTCGGCGCGGTCGGCGAACCGGGCAACCCCATCGCCAAGGTCGCGCGCCTGGCCAAGGGTGTGGTGCACAACTTCCGCAAGGCCGATCCGGCCGCCTACGAGACGCCGCAGCTCAACGTGCCGACACTGGACGCGCGCTGGTACCTGCTCTCGCAGGTCGACGGCGTCACCGTGACCACCGCTGACGGCCGCGGCGTCGTCTACCGCAAGCGCGACCCGCGCCAGGCCCGCGACCTGCTCAAGGAAGCCATGCGCCTGCGCAAGGAACTCACCGCCCGCTTCCCGGAGATGCAGCAGCGCTACCGGGCCGCGCACGCCGAGCTCACCAGCACGGCGGCGTGGGAGAAGACCTTCGGCCTGAACGGAACCGAGAAGTGACCGACACCGAACTGCCCGAGCTCGAGATGGCCGAGGAAGGCTGCTGCGGCGGCTGCGATTGCAGCGGCGACTACGTGGAGGTCCCGGTCGAGGTCGCGATCCTCAACGCCGTGCAGGGCACCATCGGCAGCAGCCCGGCCGTCGTCTCCGCCGCGCGCGGCATGTCGCACTTCGGCGAGCACGCGCTCGGCTGGGTCGGCATCGCCGCCGCGGGCTGGCTGGTCGACAAGCCGCGCCGCCGCCAGTGGGCCGGTGTCGCGGTCGGCGCGGTCGGCGCGCACGCCGCGTCCATCGTGATCAAGCGGATCGTTCGCCGTCCGCGCCCCAACGATCCGTCGGTGCAGGTCAACGTGTCGACGCCGAGCAAGCTGAGCTTCCCGTCCTCGCACGCCACGTCCACCACGGCCGCGGCGGTGTTGCTCGGGCGGCTGACCGGGCTACCCTTGCCAGCGGTGATCGTCCCACCGATGCTGCTGTCCCGAGTTGTGCTCGGGGTGCATTACCCTTCCGACGTGATCGCCGGTTCCGCTTTGGGGGCCGCGTCGGCTGCTGCCGTGCTAGCCGCCGAAAAGAGACTCCGACAGTGACCGCAACTGAAAGAACTTTGGCCCAGATGAGCGAAGAACCGTCCGCCGCCGTCCTTGACGAGGGTGCTGTGAAGGGCCCGCCGAAGACGCTGCTCGGTGGTGTCATCAAGGCCATGCGCCCACGTCAGTGGGTCAAGAACGTCCTGGTGCTCGCCGCACCGCTCGCCGTCGGGCCGGAAGCGGTCGGCGACGCGGGCGTGCTCGTGCATGTCGCGATCGCGTTCATCGTGTTCTGCATGGCGGCCTCGGGCATCTACCTGGTCAACGACTCGCTCGACGTCGACGCCGACCGGGCGCACCCGACCAAGCGGTTCCGGCCGATCGCGGCGGGCGTCGTTCCTGTCAACCTGGCTTACGCGCTGTCGGCGGTGCTGCTGGTCGGTTCGATCGCCGGTTCGTTCCTGGCATCGTGGCACCTGGCCGTGGTGATGGCGATCTACATCGGCATCCAGCTGGCCTACTGCCTCGGGCTCAAGCACCAGGCCGTGCTCGATATCTGCATCGTGTCCTCGGGCTTCCTGCTGCGCGCCGTCGCCGGTGGCGCGGCGGCCGGAATCGCGCTGTCGCAGTGGTTCCTGCTGATCATGGCGTTCGGCTCGCTGTTCATGGCCGCGGGTAAGCGGTACGCCGAACTGGCGATCGCGCTCGACACCGGCGCCAAGATCCGCAAGTCGCTCGAGTACTACACCCCGACCTACCTGCGCTTCATCTGGACGCTCGCGGCCACCGCGGTCGTGGTCTTCTACGGCCTCTGGGCTTTCCAGCAGGACTCGGCTCGAGACACCCAGTGGTACTCGATCTCGATGATCCCGTTTACCATCGCAATCCTGCGTTACGCGGTCGACGTCGATGGTGGCGAGGCCGGTGAACCCGAAGAGATCGCGTTGGGGGACCGCATCCTGCAGTTCCTCGCTATTGCCTGGATCGGAGCGGTAGGTGTCGCTGTCTATCTCACCTGACGAGATGTTGGTAGCGGAGCAGGATTCAACCGAAGACGAGCAGCTACGCGACGACGAGTCGCCGCGTCCTGACGCGCGCTTTCCGGTTCTGTCCCGCGCCATCTTCGTCGGTGGGGTGGTCGCCACCGCCGCGCTGTTCACGGTGGGTGCGTGGCAGCGGCGCTGGATCGCCGATGACGGCCTGATCGTGCTGCGCACGGTCCGCAACCTGCTCGCGGGCAACGGCCCGGTCTTCAATGCCGACGAGCGGGTCGAGGCGAACACCAGCACCGCGTGGACCTACCTGGTCTGGTTCTTCTCCTGGCTCACCCAGGCCCGCCTCGAGTACGTGGTGCTCGGGGTGGCGCTGGTGGTCTCGGTGCTCGCGGTGGTGTTCGCGATGCTCGGCACCGCGCGGCTGTGGGGCGGAACCAGCGGTCAGCTGCTGATTCCGGCCGGTGTGCTGGTCTACATCGCGCTGCCGCCCGCGCGTGACTACGCGACCTCCGGGCTGGAGAGCGGCCTGGTGATCTGCTGGGTCGGGCTGCTGTGGTGGTTGATGATCCGCTGGAGTCAGGCCGCCGTCGTCCGCGTGCCGAGCCTGCTGGGCCTGGTGTTCCTGGCCGGGCTCGCGCCGCTGGTTCGTCCCGAGGCCACGCTGATCGGCGTGCTCGCGCTCGGGATGATCTTCCTGGCGCCGATGCCCGCGTTCCGGTTCGGGCCGATCGCGCTGCGGGCGCTGATCGTGTTCGTCGCCGGGATCGTGCCGGTGGGGTACCAGATCTGGCGGATGGGTTACTACGGCCTGCCCTACCCGAACACGGCGGTCGCCAAGGACGCGGGCGGGGCCAAGTGGGGGCAGGGCGCCATCTACCTGTGGGACCTGGTCGGACCGTACTACCTGTGGATTCCGCTGCTCGTGCTGCTGATCGCCGGTGTGGTGGCCGGGGTCGCGCGTGGCTTCGCGCTGCCGCAGTTCTCGGTGGCGGGCCTGCGTGCGTGGTTGCGTTCGCCGAGCGCGGTCGTGGTGATGGTGCTCGGCAGCGGTCTGCTGCTCACCGTGTACGCGGTGCGCGTCGGCGGAGACTTCATGCACGGCCGGATGCTGCTCACCCAGCTGTTCCTGCTGCTGTTGCCGGTGGCCGTGGTCCCGATTCCGGTGCGATCGCGGCGCAGCGACTGGTCTGTCGCACTGCTGTTGATCGCGCTGCTGGGCACCGCGGGCTGGTCGCTGTACGCGTCGAACACGACGGCGATCACGACCGGCACCAAGATCCGCTCGTCGGGCATCGTCGACGAGCGCATCTACTACGTCCTCAACACCGGCCACGACCACCCGATCCTGGCCGAGGACTACCTCGACTACCCGCGCATGCGGGCCATGGTCAACGACATCGCCGCCAACCCCAAGGGCGGCCTGCTGCTGAACTCGCCCGCGTTCACGTTCTGGTACCTCGACCCGCCGCCGGAGCCGATCCCCGAGGAGGGTTCCGGGCACACGGTCTACTTCCTGAACCTGGGCATGACGAGCATGAACGTGCCGCTGGACGTCCGCGTGATCGACCCGATGGGCCTGGCCTACCCGCTGGCCGCGCACTCGGACCGGCTCGCCGACGGCCGCATCGGCCACGACAAGAGCCTGCTGCCGGACTGGGTCGTGGCGGACTCGGGCATGGTCGACATCCACCCGTGGATGCCCTGGTACATGGACGAGAAATGGGTCACCCAGGCGCGCACGGCGATGTCGTGCCCGCAGACCCAGGCGCTGATGATCTCTGTGCGCGAACCGCTCACCTTGGACCGGTTCAAGCACAACTTCCGCAATGCCCTCGCCTTCTCGAAGTACCGGATCGACCGGGTCCCCAAGTACGAAATCCAGCGTTGTGGGCTGGTTGATCCTTTCCCGGAGCCCCCACGCTGAATCGGCCCGGCCGGTCGGTATCGACACCCGTCGACCTATGACACACACCGGCTGGCCAGGCCTTATTTAGTGGTGTTCGCCGCTAAATCACTTTTCGGTAACGCCAAGCTATGTATGTAGCGATATGGTCACTGGAGGAACGGCCCGTCGGCGCACTGGTGTGCCGGTAACTAGTCGGCGGTCATTGCAACCGCGGTTCCGCGCGAACCGCATGAGGAAAGGCCCATAACAGAATGCGTGGCGGACGTCTCAGAGCCCGGGGAGCCGGCTGGCTCAAACGATCGGTGCTTCTCTCCCTGGCTGTAGTGCTGCCGATCGGTGCGGCTGTGGCCGGTCCCACCGGCACCGCGACGGCGGCCTTCGATCCCACAGGTTTCGACTTCTGGGTCGACTCGGAGATGGGCCCGATCAAGTCGCGGATCTTCCGCGCGGCCGATGGCAACACCAATCGGGTCGTGTACGCGCTCGACGGTATGCGCGCAGGCGACGACCTCAGCGGCTGGGAGAAAGACACCAATGTCGCCCGCGCGTTGATGGACGCCAACATCAACGTCGTGATGCCGGTCGGCGGCCAGTCCAGCTTCTACGCCGACTGGAACGCGCCGAGCAGCTTCTTCGGCCTCGACGCCGGTTCGGGTGGTAGCTCCACCGGTTCGGCGGCCACCGGTTCGGCGATGACCGGTTCGTCGGTCGCGCCCACCCAGGTGGCAGGCAAGAAGAACACCTACAAGTGGGAAACCTTCCTCACGAGCCACCTGCGCAACGCGCTGTCGGCGCGCTTGGGCTTCAACCCCAACAACAACGGCGTGTTCGGTCTGTCGATGGGTGGCTCCGCCGCGCTGACGCTGGCCGCCTACCACCCCGACCAGTTCAGCTTCGCGGGCTCGTTCTCCGGGTACCTGAACATCTCGGCGCCCGGTATGCGTGAAGCCATGCGCGTGGCGATGGTCTCGGCGGGCGCGTTCAACATCGACGCGATGGCGCCGCCGTGGGGCCAGCAGTGGTTCCACATGGACCCGTTCGTCTTCGCCCCGCGCCTGGTCGGCAACGGCACCCGCATCTGGGTCTCCGCGGCCAGCGGTATCCCCGGCGCCGGTGACGTGTCCAACCCGATGGAGATCGTCCAGGGCGTCCCGCTGGAGCTGCTCGCGATGGTGAACAGCCGCGCGTTCCAGGTCCGGATGGCCACCCTCGGTGGCGGCAACGCCCACTTCGACTTCCCGATCACCGGCGTGCACAACTGGCGCAACTGGGAGACCGAAGTCAACCGCATGATCCCGGACCTGTCCGCGAACATCGGCTAGTCACTCCAGCTCGACCCGAAAACCGCCCGGTGCCTCGTCAGCGCCGGGCGGTTTTCTTCGTTTTCGTCACGATCCGAGCCACAGGCGGTGACGAATCATGTGCGACAGATCACCGGGAGTTGTGCTCTGGGTCACTTTCCAGCAACATGTAGACCATTCGTCGCCGATTTATACACAGTGAGCATGCGTCGAGGTTGAATCGTCCGTTTTGCCCTGGATTGGTTTCTCTCGACGTCCGATGAGGGATCCGACTGCGTAGCTCGGGATTTGCGCGTTCGGTCTGCGAGAAAGGTCTAGTCGAATGCGAACACTGCGCCGCAAGCGTAGGCCCGTGAAGACCGCCGCCCCTGGTTCGTGGGCTCGGCGCTGGGCCGCGGGCGTATCCATGGCTCTGCTCGTTCCGATCGCGACGGCCGTCACCGGAGGGATCGCTCCCGCCTCGGCCGGCTTCAACGGCAATGCCTTCGATTTCTGGGTCGATTCCGGGATGGGTCCGATCAAGTCGCGCGTGCTGCGCGCCGCCGACGGCAATACCAACCGGGTCGTCTACGTTCTCGACGGCATGCGCGCACCGGAGACTCTCAACGGCTGGGAGATCGAAACCGATATCCCCAACGCGCTCGCCGCCGCGAATATCAATGTGGTGATGCCCGTCGGCGGCATGTCGAGCTTCTACGCCGACTGGAACGCGCCGAGCGATTTCTTCGGTATCGCGGGCAACGGCGCGCCGTCGTCGGGTTCCGGCGCGGGCAACGCGCTGGCCGGTGGGCCGGGCAAGAGCTACCGCTACCAGTGGGAATCGTTCCTCACCGGCGAACTGCGCAACGCTCTCGCCGACCGCCTCGGCTTCAACCGCTTCCGCAACGGCGTGTTCGGCCTGTCGATGGGCGGCTCGGCCGCGCTGACGCTGGCCGCCTACCACCCGGACCAGTTCTCCTTCGCCGGTGCGTATTCGGGGTACCTGAACATCTCGGCGCCCGGCATGCGCGAGGCCATCCGGCTCGCGATGCTCGACGCGGGCGGCTACAACGTGGACTCCATGGCACCGCCGTGGGGCCCACAGTGGCTGCGGATGGACCCGTTCGTGTTCGCCCCCAACCTGGTAGGCAACAACACCCGGCTGTGGATAGCGGCGGGCTCAGGCTTGCCGACCAGTACCGACGGCCCGAACATGGGCACCGTCAACGGGATGGCGCTGGAAGCCTTGGCGCTGGCCAACACCAAGGCTTTCGAAGTCAGGATGGCGACTCTGGGCGCCCGTAACGTCACCTACTCTTTCCCGGCCTTCGGCATCCACGCCTGGAACAACTGGAATGACGAAGCACTGCGGATGATCCCGGATTTGTCGAACAACATCGGCTAGCCGATCTGATCTTCACAAACGCCCGGCGCATAACTGCGCCGGGCGTTTAATTTCTCCCGTCGGCCCCTCGCCACCCAGGTCTACCTGGGTTGACCAACCCTGCCCGACACGCCGCCCATACGGGCATTTCACAGCTGAGTTCTGTTGGCCTTGCGGTTAATTGGCGGGTCGAATATCCTCCAGCGAGCGTAAGTGTGACCAGATCGTTGTTTCATCCGTCTGATCGACCGGGCTGTCGGGGCCGCGTCGAGGACGGCAGACGAGACTGGCATGCCATAACAGCAGAAAGAGAGCGGAATTCACATGCGTTTCGGCAAGGCCGTCGCGCCGGCATCTCGTGGTTGGCGTAATCGAATTCTAGCTGTCGGCGCTGCAGCCCTTGTGCTGCCGATCGCCGCGGGAGCGGCCCCGACCGCGCTTGCCGCACCGTCGGTGTCGGCACCCGTGTTGCGCGCACCGGCCGGTGGCTACGAAGAACTCATGGTGCCCTCGAAGATGGGCCCGGTGAAGGTCCAGGTGCAGTGGGCGCGCAACGGCGGCAACGCCGCGCTCTACCTGCTCGACGGCCTTCGCGCCCGGGACGACCGCAACGCCTGGTCGTTCGAGACCAACGCGATGCAGCAGTTCAGCAACGACAACGTCACCCTGGTGATGCCGGTCGGTGGCCAGTCCAGCTGGTATGCCGACTGGACCGCCGCCAGCAACACCAACGGCCAGAAGACCACCTACAAGTGGGAGACCTTCCTGACCGAAGAGCTCCCGGCCTTCCTCGAGGGCTACGGCGTGTCCCGCTCGAACAACGCGGTGCTCGGCCTGTCGATGTCGGGTCCGGCCGCGCTGCGCCTCGCCGCGCTGAACCGCGATCAGTTCAAGCACGCGTCCTCGCTCTCGGGCCCGCTGAACTGGGGCGCTCCCGGCATGCGTGAGGCCATCCGCGTGATGATGCTCGACGCGGGCCGTTTCAACGTCGACGCCATGGCCGCGCCGTGGAGCTCGGCGTGGCTGCGGATGGACCCGATGGTGTTCGCGCCCGAGCTGCGCGGCCTGCCGATGTTCATCTCCTCGGCCAACGGCCTGCCCGCCCAGCACGACAAGCCCGCCGGCCTCGGCGGTGCCTACAACACCGCCAACGCGATGGGCATCGAGGCCATCTCGTTCGTGAGCACGCTCGCGTTCCAGCGTCGCCTCAACACCCTCGGCATCAACGCCGTCTACGACGTCGGTGCCGCCGGTACCCACTCGTGGAAGTACTGGGAAGACGAGCTGTGGAAGGCGCGTCCGCACATCCTGAATGCACTGGGCGCCTAGTAGTTTCCGCTCAGCAACAACTCGAAGACCGGCTCACCCCCAGGGTGGGCCGGTCTTTTTGCTGTGCACACGGCTCGCGTGTCCTCCCCAGTTATCGCTCATTATTGCGGTACAACCGACGGTGATGCTGTGTCCCAATTCCGGGATGAGGAGGGTCGCGTGTGATGAAACATCGTGTCTCGGTTCATAGTGTTTCAGCGCCGATGCGGCGGATCCTCGGCATCGCGGCCATGGCGGCGGCGCTGCTCGCGCCGACGGTCACCGTGCCGGCGCAGGCGCAACCCGCGGTGTCGGCGGTGCAGCGGGTGGACTGGCTCTCGGATCGGCGGGTGGCGCTGTGGGTCTACTCGGCCGCCATGAAGACCCCGATCCAGGTGCAGATGCTGTTGGCGCGGGACTGGAATGTGCGCCCCGACGCGAAGTTCCCGATGATGCTCATGCTCGACGGTCTGCGCGCGCAGGACGACGAGAACGGCTGGACCAAAGACGCCGACGCCGAGGGTTTCTACGCCGACAAGAACGTCAACGTGGTGCTGCCGGTGGGTGGTCAGTCGAGCTGGTACTCCGACTGGCTCGCGCCCGACAACGGCTTCACCTACAAGTGGGAGACCTTCCTGACCAAGGAACTCCCGCCGATCCTGGAACGCGATTGGCGAACCACGGATGTGCGTGGCGTACAAGGACTTTCGATGGGCGGCACGGCGGCGATGAACCTCGCCGGCCGCAATCCGGGGCTGATGAAATACGTGGCCTCGTACTCGGGCCTGCTCACCACGACGACACTCGGGATGCCGCAGGCGATCACCTTCGCCAACAAGGACGCGGGCGGTTTCGACGCGGGCGCGATGTGGGGCCCGCCCGGCAGTCCCGAATGGGAGGCGCACGACCCGTACCTGCTGGCCGACAAGCTCAAAGGTGTGAGCATGTACGTCTCCAGCGGCAGCGGCCTGGCCGGCTCGCACGATCAGCTCGGCGAAGTGCCGTTGATGAGCGAGAACTGGGCGGGCACCGGCCTGGAGATCCTCTCGCGCCTGTCGACCCAGAATTTCGTCGCCAAGCTGGAGAAGCTGGCGATCCCGGTGCAGGCGAACTACCGGCCCGCGGGCACACATACCTGGCCGTACTGGGATTTCGAGATGCGTCAGTCGTGGTCGCAGGCCGCCGCGGCGCTCGGGACCGATCCCGGCGGCGCCACCTGCACGCTGGGTGGGGCGATCGCCGGGGTCGCGCAGGCGGCCAACTGGCTGGGTAACTGCCTCACCGCCGAATACCCGGCGGGCACCGGAATGGTGCAGGACTTCCCGAACGGCAGGGTGTTCCATTCCGCGGCGGCGGGCACGCACGCGGTGGCCGGGCGCATCGGCGGTACCTACGCCGGTGTCGGCGGACCGTCCTCGCCGCTCGGCATGCCCACCGGCGGCGAACACGGCCTGCCCGACGGGCGTGGGCGCATGCAGACGTTCGAAGGCGGCTCGATCTACTGGACCCCGCAGACCGGCGCGCAGGTGATGCGAGGCGCGTTCCTCGAGGAGTGGGGCAAGCAGGGTTTCGAGGGTGGTCCCGCCGGCTACCCGGTGGCCGCCGAGGCGCGCACACCCAGCCGTGACGGCTCGGTACAGGCCTTCGAACACGGTCCGATGTTCTACAGCCCGGCCACCGGCGCACACCGGGTGCAGGGCTTCGTCCTGGACAAGTACAGCCAGCTCGGCTTCGAGAACAGCCCGCTCGGCTTCCCGGTCGCCGAGGAGGCGCCGCTGAAGGATCTCGGCCGCTTCAGCCGGTTCGAGGGCGGCAACATCTATTGGAGCCCGCTCTCGGGCGCCTGGTCGGTGCGCAACGGCGCGCTCGCCGACGCCTGGGGCGCGCAGGGGTTCGAGAACGGCAGGCTCGGGTATCCGGTGAGCGACGAGTTCGTGGTTCCCGGCGGAATCCAGCAGAACTTTCAGACCGGGTTCATCGTGGTGCGAGACGGCAAATCCGAAGTCCACGGGGTGTGAGCTCGGGCTGAGAACTCTCTGAGCTTCGCCGCGCAGTGCCCGGCAGTGCCGATCCTCCGGCTAGCCTGGTCTGCGACCGCTTCCCTGACGAACGATCGAGGAAAGACATCTTCATGCATCGGATCCCTGGCACGGTAGCCGGATCGGTCGCGGCCCTGGCTGCCGTCGCCCTGTTGTCCGCCTGTGGCGGCAACGACTCGACCGCGTCGCAGACGCCCACCCTGTCCACCAGCGCGGCCGCGAAGTCGACGACGACGCCGCCCGTGGTCATCGAACCGCCGGCCGAGGCCCCGTCGAGCACCGCGCCGGAGACCAGTGCGTCCGCCGAGGAGCCGACACCCCTCCCGCAGACCAGCGCCGCCGCGCCCGCGACCGGCAAGGACAAGGCGTTCCTGGACGAGCTGGCCAAGAACGGGATCACCCCGGGCGACCAGACGACCGCGCTCACCACGGCGACCTACATCTGCTCCACCAAGGGCACCGGTGCCAGTGACGCCGATGTGGCCACCTTCGTCGCCGCGATGGCGGGCACCGACCCGTCCTTCGACGCGTCGAAGATGGACGTCAACAAGGCAGCACAGATCTACATCGCTGCCGCGAACTCCACCTACTGCTAGTGACGCCCCGACCGACGCGACGCTCCCGCAGGTTCTGGCCTGCGGGGTGCTTCACCGTGCTGGCGCTGCTCGTGCTGGCGATCATCGTCATCGTGCTGCTCTGGTACCTGCTCGCGGGCCGGTTGAAGGAGCCGGGGCCGACGCCGCCCGGCCCGCCGCCGCCGACGTCGCAGTCGGCCGACTGCCCCGATGTGATGCTGCTCTCGATCCCGGGCACCTGGGAGTCGTCGAGCGCCGACGATCCGTACAACCCGCAGGCGAACCCGATCTCGTTGATGCTCAGCGTGTCCGGGCCACTGCGCGCGCAGTTCCCGGACAACCGGCTCGAGGTGTACACGGTTCCGTACGTGGCGCAGTTCTCGAACCCGATCGCGTTCCCGCCCGACGGTCAGGCTTCCTACAACAACAGCCGCACCGAAGGCACCGCGCGCGCTACCGACGTGCTGGCTCAGCGCCACAAGGAATGCCCGTTGACGAACTTCGTCATCGCGGGCTTCTCCCAGGGCGCGGTGATCGCCGGTGACGTGGCCGCCCAGATCGGTGCGGGCAACGGCCCGATCCCGGAGGCCAACGTGCTCGGCGTGACGGTGATCGCCGACGGCCGCCGCACCGCGACCGGCCCGGGCCAGCCCACCGAGATCGGTGATCCGCCGCCCACCGGCGAGGGCGCCGAGGTGGCGCTCAAGGGCGTCAACGTGCCGGGCATCAGCATGACCGGCCCCCGGCCCGGCGGTTTCGGCACGCTGGCGGCGAAGGTGAACTCCATCTGCGCGCCCGGCGACATGATCTGCGACGCGCCGCGCCAAGCGCTCAATCCGGCCAACGCGCTGGGCAGTCTCGCGGCGCTGATCCGCTCGGCGGGCAACCCGGTGCACGCGCTGTACGCCTCGAACACGGTGGACGGCAACGGCACAACGGCCACTCAATGGACGGTGAATTGGGCTGCGGGGCTCATCGAGAACGCGCCGCATCCGCCCCATTCCTGACGGAGTTGTCACAGTCACAGTGGGGGCGTGATTGCCATGGATCATGCCTCGCTGTGACATCCGCACGCCGGATCGCTCACACGCTGTAAAGTGCGCTGGGAATTGCGCCCGAGTACACACCAGCCAGGAGCGAAGAGTTCATGACCGAAGCTGCCGCACCCGTCGGTGAGTTGACCGCGCTGGGTACGCCGCTGCGTCCGTTCCGCTTCGGAGCGGCCGGAGAGGGCAACAAGCAGGAAGGTGGCGCGCGCAAGTTCGTTCAGACGGCGCAGGAAGCCGAAGAGATGGGTTACGACACCTTCTTCGTTCCTGATCACCTGGGCGATCAGATCGGCCCGATCGCCGCGCTGGGCGCACTCACGCAGGCCACCTCCAAGATCCGCCTCGGCACCTCGGTGCTGGCCAATGGTTTACGTCATCCGGTCGTGGTCGCCAAGGAGCTGGCCACCCTCGACGTCCTGTCCAAGGGGCGCCTCGAGGTCGGCGTCGGCGCGGGCTGGATCAAGGAAGAGTTCGACAACGCGGGTATCGCGTTCGAGCGTCCCGGCATCCGGCTGGAGAAGCTCGACGAGTCGCTGACCATCCTGGACACGCTGCTGCGTGGCCAGGAGTGCAATTTCGAGGGCAAGCACTACCAGGTGCGCGGCATCAAGGGCACGCCGCGCCCTCGGCAGGGCCCGCGCCCGCCGCTGTGTACCGGTGGCGGCGGTCCGAAGATGCTGGCGCTGGCGGCCAAGCACGCCGATATCGTCTCGGTCGTCCCGCAGACCACCAAGAACGGCAAGGGCCTGCTCTCGGGCATTACGCTCGAGAAGACGATCGAGAAGGTCAACATCGTCAAGGCCGCTGCCGGTGACCGGTTCGCCGATATCGAACTGAACTGGGCCATCACCGCCATCGTCATCACCGACGACCGGGAGAAGACCGCCGAGATGGCGCTGCGCGCGATCGAACGCGGCCTGCATCCCGACCTCGAAGTCGACGTCGAACTGACCGTCGAGGAGATTCTGAGCTCGCCCTACATCGCGATCGGCACGTTCGAGGAAATCGCCGAACAGGTCAAGCGTGTGCGGCAACTCACTTCGATGTCGTATGTGGGCATCTTCCCCACCCAGATGGACGCATTCGCGCCTGTCATTCCGCTGCTGCGGGAGGACTGAGCGGGGGCTCTCTGTAACATGACTCTGGTTTGAGAACATCTAGCCGATAGCGGTCACCGCGCAGACCGCTCGAAAATCCGCAGGTTGTCGACGCACGTTCGTGTGAGCTCGACGGCCGGTGGCGATATAGCGAGTCGAGGCCGCAGAGCTTGTCATCGCGTCCTCGCAAGGAGAAGAAGGAATGGAAGAGACTTTCGACGACTACCTGGACGAAACCGGGAATATCATCATTCCCGAGGGTCGGACCCTGGTCGATCACGTCGAGAAGCACACCCGTAACGATGCGAATACGCTCGCGTACCGCTACATCGACTATTCGCGGGAACGCGACGGCGAGGTGCACGAGCTGACCTGGCAGGAGTTCGGAGTACGGCTGCGCGCGGTGGCCGCTCGCCTCCAACAGGTGACCAACCCGGGCGACCGGGTCGCCATCCTCGCGCCGCAGGGCCTGGATTACGTGATCTCCTTCTTCGCGGCGATCTACGCGGGCACCATTTCGGTGCCGCTGTTCGATCCCGACGAGCCGGGTCACACCGACCGCCTGCACGCCGTTCTCGGTGACTGTGAGCCCTCGGCGATCCTCACCGCGACCTCCTCGGCCGCCGGTGTGCGCCAGTTCTTCCGCTCGCTGCCCGCCGCCCAGCGCCCGCGCATCATCGCCGTCGACGCCATCCCGGACACCCTCGGTGACTCCTGGGTGCGCCCCGACACCGCGATCGACGACATCGCCTACCTGCAGTACACCTCGGGTTCCACCCGGGTGCCCGCCGGTGTGGAGATCACCCACCGCGCGGTCGGCACCAACCTGCTGCAGATGATCAACTCGCTGAACATGAACGAGAACTCGCGCGGTGTCACCTGGCTCCCGCTGTTCCACGACATGGGCCTGCTCACGGTGATCCTGCCGGCGGTCGGCGGCAAGTTCATCACCATCATGTCGCCGAGTGCGTTCGTGCGTCGCCCGTCGCGCTGGATCAACGAGCTGGCCGCGGTCTCCGACGGTGCCGGCACGTTCGCGGCCGCGCCGAACTTCGCGTTCGAGCACGCCGCCGCGCGTGGTGTGCCCAAGGCGGGCGAGTCGCTGGACCTGTCGAACGTGATCGGCTTGATCAACGGGTCAGAGCCGGTGACGGTCTCCTCGATGAAGAAGTTCAACGAGGCGTTCGCGCCGTACGGTCTGCCCAAGACCGCGATCAAGCCCTGCTACGGCATGGCGGAGGCCACGCTGTTCGTCTCGGCCACCCGCGCCGAGGACGAGGCCAAGTACGTCTACGTCGATCGCAACGAGCTCAACGCGGGCCGCATGGTGCGCGTCGACCAGTCCGCCGAGACCGCCATCGCGCAGGTGTCGTGTGGTTATGTCGGGCTGTCGCAGTGGGCCGCGATCATCGATCCCGAATCGGCGGACACCGCGCAGGGCCGCGAGCTGCCCGACGGTCAGGTCGGCGAGATCTGGCTGCACGGCAACAACATGGGCATCGGTTACTGGGGTCGCCCCGCCGAGTCCACCAAGTCGTTCCGCAACAAGGTCACCGAGCCCATCGAAGGCGGGCACACCGACGGCACCGATCCCGATGCCGACTGGATGCGCACCGGCGACTTCGGCGTGTACTTCGAGGGCGAGCTCTACATCACCGGTCGCGTCAAGGACCTGGTGATCGTCGACGGACGCAACCACTACCCGCAGGACCTGGAGTACTCCGCACAGGAGGCCTCCAAGGCGCTGCGTCCCGGTTTCGTCGCGGCCTTCGCGGTGCCCGCCAACCAGCTGCCCGCCGAGGTCTTCGCCGCCGACAGCCATTCCGGCCTGAAGTTCGACGTCGACGACGCGTCCGAGCAGCTGGTGGTCGTGGCCGAACGTGGCCCCGGCGCCGGTAAGGCCGACCCCGGCCCGATCGCCGACGCGGTGCGTGCCGCGGTCTCGACGCGTCATGGCGTGACCGCTCGTGACATCCTGCTGGTCCCCGCGGGTTCCATCCCGCGGACCTCCAGCGGCAAGATCGCCCGGCGCGCCTGCAAGGCCGCCTACCTCGAGGGAACGCTGCGCGGTGGTTACACCCAGCAGGCTTTCCCCGATGCACCGGAAGAGTAATTGGCCCGACACGGAGACGACGCCCGGCGTGCCCTGTGCACGCCGGGCGTGGAGTTCCACGGCGCGCCCTGCACACAGACAGGTAGCTTGAGGACTGATGGTTCATAACGATGGCTCCCAGAACAGCGATCGTCCCAGGACGACCGCTTCCGGTGACAACGATGGCGCCCAGAATGAAGACCGTGCGATGACCTCCTCCGGTGACAACGACGGCACGCCCGAGACCCCCGCGACCGGCGGTGAGCTCTCGGTAGCCGAGCTGCGCGAATGGCTGCGCCGCTGGGTCGCCGATGCGACCGGGCAGTCGGTCGACGCGATCACCGTCGACCGGCCGATGGAGGAGTTCGGGCTCGCTTCGCGCGACGCTCTCGCTCTCGGTGGCGACATCGAGGACCTCACCGGTGTGGTGCTGACCCCGACGGTGGTCTACCAGCACCCGACGATCGCCTCGCTGGCCGAGGTCATCGTGCACGGTGAGCCGGAGCCGCCCGCCGAGGATTCCTCGGAGTACACGGCCGCGTTCGCGCCTTCCGAGGCGCACGACGTCGCGGTGGTCGGTCTGTCCACGCGTCTGCCGGGTGCGGGCACCACGCCCGAGTCGACCTGGGAGTTCATCATCGGGCGCGGTGACGCGATCCGTGAGCTGCCCGAGGGTCGCTGGTCGGAGTTCCTGACCGACCCGTCCGTGGCCAAGTCCATCGACCAGGCCAACACCCTCGGCGGCTACCTGGACCAGGACGTCATCAAGGGTTTCGACGCCGAGTTCTTCGCGATGTCGCCGATCGAGGTCGAGCAGGTCGACCCGCAGCAGCGGTTGATGATGGAGCTCACCTGGGAGGCACTCGAGCACGCGCGCATCCCGGCCAGCGATCTCAAGGGCGGTCAGGTCGGCGTGTTCGTCGGCTCGTCCACCAACGATTTCCAGATGATCGCCTCACTCGGTCTCGGCGACACCGATCCCGATGCGCCTGCCTCATCGCGCGGATACGCGCTGCTCGGCGGCTCGACCGGCATCATCGCCAACCGCGTCTCCTACTTCTACGACTTCCGTGGCCCGTCGGTCACCGTCGACACCGCCTGCTCGTCGACCATCGTGGCCGTACACCAGGCCGTGCGCGCGCTGCGCAGCGGCGAGGCCGAGGTGGCGCTCGCCGGTGGCGTGAACCTGATCCTGGCTCCGGTCATCACTCTCGGTTTCGACCAGAACGGGGCCGTCGCCAAGGACGGGCACATCAAGGCGTTCTCGTCCGACGCCGACGGTATGGTTCGCTCCGAGGGCGCGGGCATGGTCGTGCTCAAGCGCCTGGCCGACGCCGAGCGTGACGGCGACAACATCCTGGGCGTCATCAAGGGTTCCGCGGTGAATTCCGACGGCCGCTCCAACGGTCTGTTCGCGCCCAACCCCGACGCGCAGGCCGATGTTCTGCGCGCCGCCTACCGCGACGCGGGCATCGTCCCCAACACCGTCGACTACATCGAGGCGCACGGCACCGGCACGCCGATCGGCGACCCGATCGAAGCCGAGGCGCTGGCTCGTGTGATCGGTCGCGGCCGTGACGCGGACAAGCCCGCCCTGCTCGGTTCGGCCAAGACCAACTTCGGCCACCTCGAGTCGGGCGCGGGCGTGCCGGCTCTCGCGAAGGTGCTGATGTCGTTCCAGCACAACGTGATTCCGCCGAATATCAACTACGCGGGTCCGAGCCCGTACATCCCGTTCGAGCAGGCCAACCTCAAGGTCGTCGACGAGGCGACCGAGTACCCGCGCTACAGCGGCGTCGCGACGGTCGGCATCTCCGGTTTCGGTTTCGGTGGCACCAACGCGCACGTGGTGCTCCAGGAGTACGTGCCGACGGCCCCGGTCGTCGAGGACGTCACCCCCGAGCAGGTCGCCGCCGAGGAGATCGAGGGTGAGGAGACCACCGATGTGGTCGCCGAGGCCGTCGCGATCACCGAGGCCGCTGTCGAGCCGGTGCCGCCGTTCGTCGAGTGGGACGGTGAGCGCGACGAGCCGCTGCCGGTGGTCCTGGCCGTTTCCGCCTACCTGCCGTCGCGTCGTAAGCGCGCCGCCGCCGAGCTGGCCGACTGGCTGGAAGGCGCGGGCGCCGATGTCCCGCTGACCGATGTCGCCCGCTCGCTGGCCAAGCGCAGCCACCAGCGTTCGCGCGGTGTGGTGGTGGCCAAGACCCGCGAAGAAGCTGTCGCGGGCTTGCGCGCCATCGCCGAGGGCAAGCCGGGTGCCGGTGTGTTCACCGCCGATTCGCCCGCGTCCAACGGTCCGATCTGGGTGTTCTCCGGTTTCGGTTCCCAGCACCGCAAGATGGCCAAGCAGCTCTACGGCGAGAACGCGATCTTCCGCAAGACCGTCGACGAGGTCGACGAGCTGGTGCAGGACGAAGCGGGTTACTCGATCCGCGAGATGTTCCTCGACGACGAGCAGGACTACGACGTCGGCACCTGCCAGGTCGGCATCTTCACCATCCAGCTCGGCCTCGCCGCGTTGTTGCGCGCGCACGGCGCGGAACCGGCTGCGGTGGTTGGTCATTCGATGGGCGAGGTGGCCGGCTCCTACATCGCCGGTGGCCTGTCGATCGAAGACGCGGTGCGCGTGATCTGCGCCCGCTCGCGCCTGATGGGCGAGGGCGAGCAGATGCTCACCGATGACGAAGTGCGCAATATGGCACTGGTCGAACTCAGCGCCCACGACGTGGCGCTGCTGCTGCCGAAGTACCCCGATGTGGAGTGCGCGGTGTACGCCGCGCCGACCAACACCGTCATCGGCGGTCCGCGTGAGCAGGTCGAGCAGATCGTCGCCGAGGTCGAGGCGATGGGCAAGTTCGCCCGCATCCTGCCGACCCGCGGCGCGGGCCACACCTCCCAGATGGACCCGCTGCTCGGCGAACTCGCCGCGGAACTGGCGGGCATCGAGCCGACCTCGCTGAAGACCGGTCTGTACTCCACCGTGCACGAGGGGCTGTACTTCAAGCCCGGTTCCGATCCGATCCACGACGAGCCCTACTGGGTGAAGAACCTGCGCCACAGCGTGTGGTTCACCAACGCGGTGAAGGCCGCCGTCGACTCCGGGCACACCACGTTCCTCGAACTGGCCCCCAATTCTGTTGCGCTGATGCAGGTTCTGGGCACCACGTTCGCTGCGGGCGTGCACGACGCGCAGCTCATCCCCACGCTCAAGCGCAAGGAAGACGAGTCCGCCGGTGTGATCGGCGCGCTCGCCCAGCTCTACGTGCACGGCCATGCCGTGAACCTGAGTTCGCTGCTGCCCGAAGGTGATTACGCCGACGTGCCGCGAACCGCGTTCGTGCGCAAGGAGTACTGGCCCAAGGTCTCGATGTCCTCGGGCGGTGGCAACACTCGTGTGCCCGGCGCGCACGTGGCGATGCCGGACGGCCGTCACGCCTGGGAGATCCAGGCCTCGTCGGTGAGCGACCTGGCCGCGCTGGTGAAAGCCGCTGCCGCCCAGGTTCTTTCCGATGTCGCGGTCTCGGTGTCCCATCCGCACGCGGCGCTGCCCACCGCCGGCACGCTGACCACCACGCTGACTCCCCACCTCGGTGGCGCGTCGGTCCAGGTGCACGCCAAGTCCGGCGCCGGGTTCTCCCTGCTGTTCGATGCGGTCGTCACCTCCGGTGCGGCGCTGCCCGAACCGGTTGCCGCCGTTGCGGTTCCGGCCGCGGCCGCAGAGCCCACCGCCGCCGAGATCGCCATCGCCACCGGTGACCGCTGGAGCGCCGACAGCGGCGAGACCATCGAGCAGCGGCTGTGCGTCATCGTCGCCGAATCCATGGGCTACGCCGTCGAGGACCTCCCGATGGAGATCCCGCTGATGGAGCTCGGCCTCGATTCGCTGATGGCCATGCGCATCAAGAACCGCGTCGAATACGAATTCGACATCCCGCAGCTGCAGATCTCCGCGGTACGCGACGCCAGCCTCAACGAGGTGTCGAAGGTGCTGCGCTACGCGATCGAGCATCGCGACGAGGTCGCGGCGATGGCGGAGAAGCAGGCTGCCGCCAAGGCCGCCGGTGAAGATGTCGAGCTGGGTGTCGACGCCAACTTCGTCGAGGCGGCTCGGGCCGCGATCGCCGCGGGTGAGGATCCGTTGGCGGTGGCGAAGAAGGCCGAAGCCGAGCTGTCGTCGGAAGCTGCTGCGGCCGAGCCGGTTTCGGATGCTTCAGCCGAAGGGCCGGTCTCGTCCGTCGCTGACGACAACGGCTCGGCAACAGCTGATGCCGCACCGAATGTCGTTGCGGCGCAGCCGATCGTTCCTGATGTCGACTACTCCGCCCCTGCGGGCGACGAGGACAACGTTCCCCCGCGCGACGCGGCCGAGCGTCTCGCCTACGCCACCTGGGCCGTCGTCACCGGCGCTTCGCCCGGCGGTGTCTTCAACACCCTGCCGATCCTCGAAGAGGAACTAGCCGAGAAGATGGCCGCCCGCCTCACTGAGCGGGTGGGTGCCGAGATCACCGTCGACGATGTGCTGGACTGCGAGACCATCGAGCAGCTCTCGGAGATCGTGCGCAACCTGCAGGACAGCGGCGCTGATGTGGACGGATTCATCCGCCCACTGCGTGCCCGCGTCGATGGTTCGGATGCCACGCCGGTGTTCGTGTTCCATCCCGCCGGTGGCAACACCCTGGTCTACGAGCCGCTGCTGAAGCGTCTGCCCGCCGACACTCCGATGTACGGCATCGAGCGGGTCGACGGTTCCATCGAGGAACGAGCTCGTCAGTACCTGCCGGAACTGCGCAAGCTCCAGGGCGACGGCCCGTACGTGCTGTACGGCTGGTCGCTGGGCGCGGTGCTGGCGATGCAGGTGGGTCAGCTGCTGCGTGAAGAAGGCGCCGATGTGCGCTATGTCGGCCTGATCGATCTGGCGATGACAGTCGAAGACGAGGACAACAGCCCCGAGGAGCGCGTGCGTCGCCTCGAGCGCTACCAGGCCTTCGCCAAGAAGACCTACAACGTCCCCGCCGAGCTCGACCGTGACCAGATCGAGGAACTGGCAGCGGCTTCCGATGCGGAGCAGTTCTCGATGATCAGCGATCTGATCAAGCTTTCCGGTGCGAAGATCCCCGGCGGCGTGCTCGAACACCAGCGCACCTCCTGGATCGAGAACCGCGCGTTGCAGCAAGTGCAGCCGCGCAAGTACGAGGGCGATGTGGTCCTTTACCTTGCCGACCGCTACCACGACGGCGCGATCGAACTCGAGCCTCGATTCGCTGACCGCAAGCCCAACGGCGGCTGGGACGAGTACGTTCCGAACCTGGAGATCGTCCACATTCCGGGCGACCACCTGCAGATTGTCGACGAACCGCGGATCGGCCAGATCGGTGCCGACCTCGCTGCCAAACTGGCCGCGATTTCCGCTAAGGGAGAATAAGTAAGTGAGCACGACCGCCGAAAAGCTTGCCGATCTACACGAGCGGCTCGAGCTCGCCAAAGAGCCCGCTGGTGAGAAGGGCATCGCGAAGCGGGCGCACAAGGGCATTCCCAGTGCCCGCGACCGGATCAACCAGCTGCTCGATCCCGGCACCTTCGTCGAGATCGGCGCGCTGGTGCGCAAGCCCGGCGACCCGACCGCCCTCTACGGTGACGGTGTCGTCGTCGGCCACGGCAAGGTCGAGGGTCGCCCGGTGGCGGTGTTCTCCCATGATCAGACCGTGTACGGCGGTTCGGTCGGTGAGGCGTTCGGTCGCAAGCTGTGCGGTCTGATGCAGTACGCGTCGAAGGTCGGCATCCCGCTGGTCGGCATCAACGATTCCGGTGGCGCGCGCGTGCAGGAAGCGATCAGCTCGCTGGCCTGGTACGCCTGGATGGCGACCAATCTCGAGCCGCTGTCGGGCATGGTTCCGCTGGTGTCGGTGATCCTCGGTAACTGCGCCGGTGGTGCGGTGTACGAGCCGATCTGCACCGATGTGGTGGTCGCGACCGAGTCTGCGCACATGTTCGTCACCGGCCCGAAGATCATCAAAGAGGTCACCGGCGAGGACGTGAGCCTCGAGGAGCTCGGCGGTGCGCGCACGCAGGCCCAGTACGGCAACATCCACCACGTCGCCAAGGACGAGGAAGCGGCTTTCACCTGGGTGCGCGAGTACCTGGGTTACATGCCGAGCAGCTGCCAGGAACTGCCGCCGGTGGTGAACCCCGGTCTCGAGCCGGAGATCACCGATTCCGACCGCGAGCTGAACACGTTCATGCCGGATTCCGACAACGCCGGCTACGACATGTACGACATCCTGCTGCGCATCTTCGACGACGGTGAGTTCAAGGAGATCAGCGCCGACACCGGCCAGAACATCATCACCGGTTACGCCCGTATCGACGGCCGCACCGTCGGTGTCGTCGCCAACCAGCCGATGGCCGCGGCAGGCGCCCTCGACGCCCGCGCCTCCGACAAGGCCTCGCACTTCGTCCGACTGTGCGATGCCTTCGAGATCCCGCTGATCTTCGTCGTCGACACCCCCGGCTTCCTGCCCGGTGTCGAACAGGAGAAGGTCGGCGTCATCAAGCGCGGCGGCCGCTTCCTGTTCTCCTATGTCGAGGCTTCGGTCCCCAAGATCACCCTGGTGGTCCGCAAGTCCTACGGCGGCGGCTACGCGGTGATGGGCTCCAAGCAGCTCGGCGCCGACATCAACCTCGCCTGGCCCACCGCCCGCATCGCCGTCATGGGCGCTGAGGGCGCCGTCAGCCTCCTGGGCGCCGCCCAGATCGCCGCCGCTCCCGAAGACCAGCGCGCCGCGATCCGCCAGAACCTGATCAACTTCTACAACGAAAACGTAGCCACCCCGTGGGTAGCGGCCGAACGAGGCTTCATCGACGCCATCATCGAACCGGCCACCACCCGCCTCGAACTGCGCCGGGCCCTGAAGCTGCTCCAGGACAAGAAGATCCAGCGCAATCCCCGCAAGCACCACGTCCTGCCGCTGTAACCAGAACCCGAACGGGCCGCCCCGGAAGCTCTCCGAGGCGGCCCGTTCCGCGTCCGTGTCGTGGCATCCCGTACACGATGTCGGCGGCAGTTACAAACTTCATCCCGCCTGGGTATCGTTGTGCCATGACCGCAGCGCCTGAGCCGCTCATGACGACCGGGGAGTTCGAAGAACTTGCTCGGGCCGCCGGTCGTGTCTCGGAGGGTGTTCGGCTCGAGTACGTCGAGGGGAAGCTGGGGGCGAAAGCAGTGCCGGACGGGGACCATGACTGCGTGCTCGAGTGGCTGATGCGCGTCCTACTCGTGCTTCGGCCAGAACTGTGGCTGTTCCCCGAACGCGGATTGAAGATCGACTCCTACCGCACCGGCCGGGCACGTCCAGACGGCACCCTGGCACCAACTGGAGTCTTCGCAGGCCAATCTGAGTGGGCCGACCCCGCCCCGGTCCTGATGGTTGTCGAGGTGACCTCCCATGACCAAGACACAGACCGCCGTGACCGCTGCGAAAAGCCTCGCGCTTACGCGCGAACAGGCATCCCGGTCTACCTGTTGATCGACCGCGAAAAGGGCTCTGTCGTGGTCCGCAGCAATCCGGTCGACGGCGAATACGAACGAATCCTCATCCAGCCCTTCGGCGCCGAGGTCCCCATCCCGGACCCAGTCGGCATCACCCTCGACACTGAGCCTCTGAAGGCCTGGGTGTCCTGAGGTCAGCGTTCGGCGCTTTGGCTGAGATGGGTGCGGAATTCCTCGGCGTTGTCGAAACTCGTTGCGCCATGGCGTTGATCCGAGTGTGGAAGGGATCAAACCTTGCCGAGGTCGATCTCCACGGGAAAGGGAGCCGACACCTCGACCGTTCCGGTGAACATGTCGCCGGTCCGGTACGACTTGGTGGCCGGGTCGAGGATGTAGGTATAGATCAGCGGAACACCGTTTGCCGCCTGCTCGATCCGCCAGTAGAAGGCGATGCCCGCCTTGGCGTACTGGTCCACCTTGACGATCCGGTCGGTGGTCTCCGAACCGGGCGAGACCACCTCGACGACGAGCAGTACGTGTTCGGGGCGCGTGGGCGTGAGGTCGATCGTATCGGCGCGATACACAACGACATCGGGTCGCCGATTCGTGAGTGGAACATCCTGAAGTCGGACGTCGAAGTCGGTGTCGGCATTCCAGTCCGGTCCGGCCGCGGTGTCCAGCGCGTTGGCCAGGATCCGAGCCAACCGGTTGTGCCGCTTGGACGCACTGGGGCGCCCAGCGACCATCCCGTCCACGATCTCGATGCCCGCGCACTGCTCCTCGGACCAGGTGTCGTACTCCGCAGCCGTGATCTGCTCGTGCATCCACGCGGGGGCGATGGCAGTCATGGCGCTCCTTCCGGACATCTTCGAGCGGTCGGATAACCCGCTGGACCAAGTCTGATCGTGCGACTTGAAAGCTCGAAGGAATGCCCCTTTTACCGCCTGTAGTTCGGGTTGTACCCGGCGCCCGCTTGCGGTGCCTGCGGATGATGCTGAGCGTGCGGCGGATAGGCGGGTGCGCCGTATCCGGGAGCTCCCTGCGGCCACTGGCCCTGGGGTTGCGGCGCTCCGTACGGAGCGGGTGCGCCCTGCGGCCATTGGCCCTGCGCCTGTGGCAGCCCGTGCGGGGCGGGCGGCGGCCCACCGACGGGCGGGTAGCCCTGCGGTGAGGTGGCGGCGCGGCGGGCCCGGCGCGACCGGAGATTGCTTCGCAGCCAGAACGCGGAGCCGATGCTCATCACCGCGCCGCCGCCGATCAGCATCCACCCGGTGCGCTTGTTCTGGGCTTGTTGCCCGGCGGCGTCCCGCTCCACCGACGAGCCCTTGCTGGTCGTCACGCAGGTCTCACCCGCCGACATGCTCTTGCCGCCGCACTCGGCACCACTGTTGAGCGTGGCGATTCCGCCGAAAACGAGAACGGCGCCGAACACCACGCCCAGCACCGAGTAAAGAAGGTCTTTCACGTATTCCCCCAAGAACTTCGATCAGTCGAGACACCGTACCGCGTGCCCCGTGACACCGTCACGATCGCATCGGCGACGACTCGACGGCCGGGATCGTGTTCCTGGGGGCCTATCGAAAAATGGGCCGCCACCGATGAATTCGGTGGCGGCCCGGCACGCTACGTCGAAGAATCAGGCGACAGAAGCGGATTCGATGATGACGTCGTCGACGGGGACGTCCTGGTGGGGGCCCGCGCTGCCGGTGGTGACGGCGGCGATCTTGTCGACTACCTCGGTGCCGTCGGTGACCTTGCCGAAGACGGCGTAGCCCCAGCCCTGGCCCTGGGGGGCGGTGTGGTTGAGGAAGGCGTTGTCGGAGATGTTGATGAAGAACTGGGCGGTGGCCGAGTGCGGGTCGTTGGTGCGGGCCATCGCCACGGTGTACTTGTCGTTCTTCAGGCCGTTGGTGGCCTCGTTCTGGATCGGCGCCTGCGTCGGCTTCTGCTTCAGGCCGGGCTCGAAGCCGCCGCCCTGCACCATGAAACCGGGGATGACGCGATGGAACACGGTGCCGGCGTAATGGCCCGAGTTCACGTAGTTCACGAAGTTGGCGACCGTGTTCGGCGCGGCCTGGTCGTCCAACTCGAGCACGATCGGTCCGTAGTTGGTTTCGAGATTCACCTTGGTCATGGAGTCGAGTCTAGGGAGCGTGGAGCACTGGAAGAGCGCGGGGGTCTGGGCGGGCGCGTCGCGACATCTTCGCCGGTGCGAGGCCATGCTGGATATTCGAGGTGAGCGCACCCGGGATGGTTAACCCGGCTGGATCGGTTCCTCTGGGTATTCGCCACAATAGGAATGGTGTTCAATAGTTTTCGGAAGGACTCCTGTCACGCCGAAATCCGCGCACTCATGGTAAGTGCCCGGTATCGCTCGTGGTGTAAAGATGTGGACCCGCGTGCGTATTTCTACGCACGCGGGTCTTTATCGCATGAATTTCATCGAATTCGAAGTGGCTTCGTCGCGTTACCCGTCACCCGAATATCGCCGATGGAATCAGGGGCCGACTGTGATCGGCACCGCGGGGGTAGTGGTGTTGGCGACCTTGTAGGTGCCGGTCACCGAGCCCGTGGTGGAGCTGGTCGGGCACCCGAACCCGCCGGTTACCTTGATCGGCGCCGACGCGTTGGTGAGCGAGACCGTGGAGGGTGCCCCGTTGGTCCATGTGCCCGCGATCGAGGCAGGCGCGGTGGGCGCGACAACGGCTGTGCACGAGGCGAGGCCGCTGGTCTTGACCACCATGCCGCCGGTGGGAATCGCCAGGCTACCGGTGATCGGCGTGCCGTTCTGACCGGTGATCGCCCAGCTGCCACTGGTGGTGATGGTGGCGCTGACACCCCACATGCTGGTGGTGCAACCGGAGAAGCTCGGCGCCCCGATCGACACCGAAACAGGACCGCTCGGGTTCGTGTTTCCCGGCGCGGCCGGCACCGCCCCGGTAGTGCTCGAGGTGGTGCAGGTGACGGTCACACTGCCCGCCACGAATTTCACCGTGCCCGAATTGGTCGCCGATACATTCGCGCCCGCGGGTGCGATGGTGGTGGATCCGGCGGCGTGCGCCGGCCCGATTCCGAAGGTGACCGCGGCCGCCGCACAACTCACGGAAGCCATTGCCGCGCGTGCAAGAACCTTTTTATCGAACATTGCGTTCTCCTTGGGTGGAACTGACAGACATTCGAAGTGAAGCTGTCGTATTTAAGAATACGAGCGCAATTCATCGTTGTATGTGGTTCGCGCAGTCCCATGTATCCCGAGCGGGACCTTCGCGATTCTCGACCGGCCCCACATTTTCGTCCATAAAATGCGCGGCCGCGAGGTGATCGGAGGTTATTGCGGCACTTTCTGCCGATATGTATTTTGCATACTGCTATCCTCGAAAAACTCCTGCGCGGATCTCGGATGCGGTGAGTGCCCGCGTCATGTGCAGACTGATAGCCGATAAGCATGACGCGACAACGGGGTAGGTACCGCCCGCCCGGCGGCTGCCGTCAAGATGACCTGACTTCACACCCGGTGGCGAGCGACGACTCACAACAAGGGGCGGGCAGATAGCATGTCGAACCGTGCCAGACGCCGCAACAGCTGTTCTCTCCAAGCCTCCTGCCGAACCGGTGGCCCCCGCGAAGGACTTCCGGACCGCGCGATGGATCGCGATGGTCGCCGGGATTCTCGGCGCCCTGTTCGCGGTGGCTACGCCGTTTCTGCCGGTCACCCAGACGACCGCGCAACTGAACTGGCCGCAGAACGGTTCGCTCGGCAATGTGCAGGCGCCGCTGATGTCGCAGGTGCCGATCGATCTGACGGTGTCGATTCCGTGTAGCGCCGTGTCGACACTGCCCGAGCAGGGCGGGATGCTGCTGGCGACCGCGCCTCCGCAGGGCGACCGGGCGGCCTTGGAGGCGCTGTTCGTGCGCGTCTCCGATACCGCGGTCGACGTGGTGGACCGCAATGCGGTGGTCGCGTCGGCGGACCGGTCGGCGATGGACGGGTGCTCGGCGATCCTGATCAAGTCCGATCAGGACCGCACGAGCGCGGAGTTCGTGGGGCTGACCAAGCAGGTCGAGCGGCCGGTCGCTGGTCAGCCAGGTGCGGTGGAGACCGTGCAGGTGCCCGTGCAGGGGCAGCTCGCCGGTGACCTGCGGCCGCAGATCGTGGGTGTGTTCACCGATCTGAAGGGCGAGGTGCCGCAGGGCCTTTCGCTCACCTCGACGATCGACACCCGTTTCTCGTCGAGCCCGTCGCTGATCAAGCTGGTCGCGATCATCGCGGCCGTGCTGTGCACCCTGCTGGCGCTCGCCGCGCTGGGCCGCCTCGACGGCAGTGACGGGCGCGGGCACCGCCGCTTCCTGCCGCGCAACTGGCTCAAGCCCACCTGGGCGGACGGCGCGGTGATCGGCACGCTGCTGGTCTGGCATTTCGTCGGCGCCAACACCTCCGACGACGGCTACATCCTGTCGATGGTGCGCGTGGCCCCCGACGCGGGTTATACCGCCAACTACTTCCGCTGGTACGGCGTCCCCGAGGCCCCGTTCGGCTGGTACTACTACGTCATCCAGGTGTTCGCGGAGATCTCCACGGCGAGCCCGTGGGTGCGCGTGCCCGCGCTGATCTGCGCGATCCTGTGCTGGATGGTGATCAGCCGCGAGGTGGTCCCGCGCCTCGGCAACGCCGTGAAGCGCTCTCAGGTGGCGCTGTGGACCGGTGGACTGGTGTTCCTGGCGTTCTGGCTGCCGTTCGACAACGGCCTGCGTTCGGAGCCGATCGTCGCCCTCGGCGCACTGCTCACCTGGGTGTCCATCGAACGCGCCATCGCCACCGGCCGCCTGCTGCCCGCGGGCATCGCGGTGCTGATCGCGGCGTTCACTCTCGCCGCCGCGCCGACCGGCTTGATGTGTGTGGCCGCGCTGCTGGCCGGTATCCGGCCGCTGGTGCGGATCATCGTGCGCCGTCATCGCCAGTTCGGCACGCTGCCGCTGCTGGCTCCGATCGCCTCGGCGGGCGTGCTCGTGCTCACGGTGGTCTACGGCGACCAGACCTTCGCCGGCATCCAGGAAGCCAACCGGGTCCGTCAGGCCACCGGCCCGAACCTGGCCTGGTACGAGGACTACCTGCGCTACTACTACATGTTCGTGGAGACCGTCGACGGCTCGCTGGCCCGCCGTTTCGCCTTCCTGGTGATGCTGCTGTGCCTGTTCACGACGCTGCTGGTGCTGCTGCGCCGCCGTCAGGTGCCGGGGATCGCGTCGGGTCCGACGTGGCGGCTGATGGGAATCGTCTTCGGCACGATCTTCTTCATGATGTTCAACCCCACCAAGTGGACTCACCACTTCGGCGCCTACGCGGGCATCGCGGGTGGGCTCGCGGCGGTGACGGCGGTGGCGGTGTCGCAGAGCGCGCTGCGCTCCCGCAAGAACCGGGCGATCTTCCTGGCCGGCCTGCTGTTCGTGCTGGCGCTGTCGTTCTCGGGCATCAACGGCTACTGGTACGTGTCCAGCTACGGCGTGCCGTGGTTCGACAAGACCATCTCGCTGCGCGGCGTCCACTCGAACACGGTGATGCTCATCCTGTTCGGCGTGGCCCTGGCCCTGGTCGGCTGGTACGCCCTGCGCGAGGACTATGTGAAGCCGGTGCCGTCGGCAAAGACCAAGCGCGGCAACAGGATTCGCAAGTTCGCCGCCATCCCGCTGACCATCGTGGTCGGTCTGATGGTGCTGTTCGAAGTGCTCTCGCTGGTCAAGGGCGCGACCCAGCAGTACCCCGGCTACTCGCTCGGCCGCTCCAACATCGACGCGCTGAGCGACAACTCGTGTGGCCTGGCCAACGACGTGCTGGTCGAATCCGACCCGAACGGCGGCAGGCTCGACCCCATCGTCGACCCGGCCCGTCCGTTCACCGATCCCAACGACCCGCTCGCGGGCACCGGCTCGGTCGGGTTCACCCCCAACGGAGTGCCGGGCGATCTGTCGGCCGACGCTGTCGAGGTGAAGCCGGGCACTGGCAACACCAGCAACCAGTCGGTCGGCGCGGCCTTCGCCGAAGGCGAGAGCGCGGGCACCGGCGGTGGTGAGGGCGCACTCGGCGTCAACGGTTCCACCGTGGCGCTGCCGTTCGGCCTCGACCCCGCGCAGACCCCGATTCTCGGCTCCTACCAGGAGGGCATGCAGCAGCCCGCCCACCTGGAATCGGCCTGGTACGGCCTGCCCGCCCGCTCGGACGACTCGCCGCTGGTCGTGATCAGCGCGGCCGGTCGCATCGCCTCCAAGGACGACTCCGGCTCCGACAAGTACGGGCAGGCGCTGTTCGTCGAATACGGCACCCGCAACCCCGACGGCAGCGTCACCACGCTCGGCGCCTACCAGCCGCGCGATATCGGCCCGGCCCCGTCGTGGCGCAACCTGCGCGTGCCGCTGGCCGACCTTCCGGCCGAGGCGAACGCGGTGCGGGTGATGGTGAACGACCCGATCCTGATCGGTGACCAGTGGCTGGCGTTCACCCCGCCGCGGGTGCCCAAGCTGCAGACTCTGGACACGTTCATCGGCCGTGACCAGCCGGTACTGCTGGACTGGGCCGTCGGCCTGCAGTTCCCGTGCCAGCGTCCGTTCGCGCACAAGAACGGCGTGGCCGAGGTGCCGAACTACCGGATCCTGCCGGACCGCCCGCTGGCGATCTCGTCGACCGACACCTGGCAGGCGCAGGAGTTCGGTGGTCCGCTCGGCATGACGCAGATGCTGGCGGCCCGGGTCACCATCCCGACCTATCTGAAGGACGACTGGGCGCGCGACTGGGGCTCGCTGGAACGCTACGACCAGTACGCGCAGGCCACGCCTGCCGAGCTGGAGACCGGCACCGCGCCGCGCAACGGGCTGTGGAGCCCGGGACCGTTGCGGGTCTTCTAGCCAGGTAAGTCTCGTAGTTCTCGGCCGCCTCGATCTGGACTGACCGAAGGGTGCGACGAAGGAGTGCCCGTAGGGAGGGAAGATCGAGGCCCTCAGGGCCGAGAATTCGCGGCACCAGCCGCCAAGAATAAAGGCGCGGATCACATCATGTGGTCCGCGCCTTTTCGGTTGGATGGGGGACAGGAGTCAGACGTTGAGCATGCGACGGTTCAGGTCGCGGCGTAATACCTCTTGTGAAGGCAGTCTTTCCAGTACCCGCATTACGGCCGGTCGTAGTTCTTGCTTCTCGTCGTTGCTGAGCAACTCGACGAGATCTCGTAGATCCATGTCATCGAAGGCTCCTGTCATACCCACCAGGGTACGTGCTCAAACGTGCAGGCACAGGACCTTTACGCTGTCATTTACAGGTGTTTCATCAAACCGAAACCCTAACGGACACTGAGTGTTTCGTGAGCGACATGGGCAAGTGCCCGGTCACTGCCCTTGCGCTGCCATAGTCTCTACGCCGTTCTACTGTGCCCGAATTGCCGGTTCTTTCGCTCGTCCTGTCTGATCGATCACAGTCACCCCGATCTTCGCCGGCGGTGCCGGCTGATACGGCGTGAACCGCTCGAGCGAGCCCCAGTCGCGGCCGAGATCGTGGTCGAGATAGGTGGGCACAGTCTCGGCCTTCAGGAGCAGATTTGTCCACCCGAGCGGGCCACCGCCGATATCGTCCTGCCAGGCGTTGGACGCGTCCGAACCGACCCGGTCGGGCAGAATCCGCCACTGCGGAGCCTCCGCGACGCCGTCGTGATGCTCGAACGGGCGCTGGCAGGGGAACGCGAGGCCGACGTGCCAGTCGAGCAGCACCGGCGCGGTCCGGCCGACCACCGAGTCCAGGGTGGCCAGTTTCGGCAGCCGCGGGGGCGTCACCGCGAGCCACTGCTTGCCGGTGATGTCGTTGTCGGCGGCGACCAGGCGCACCGCGTTCACGCCGACGGGCAGCTGATCGATCGGCACGCGCAGGTTGCGCCACGACGGGGCCGGGCCGATGTCCATCGGCGCGACCGAGCCCGTCACCTCGACGGAACCGTCGGCGGCGCGGGTGCCGTATTCCAGGCGCAACTCCTGGCCGTAGTGCACCACACCGTCGGTGTCGACGTAGCGGATCCGCCCGGCCGCGGTGACCACGAGGGCCTGATACGCGGGATCGTCGCGCACGCTCTCGCCGAGGTCGACGCGATACCACTGTGAGGTCAGCTTCGCCTGCTGCTGCACGCCGTCCTGGAAGGAGCCGAGGACCGGAGTGCGGGCGGGGTCGAGGCCGAACGGCAGGGCGACGGTGCTGCCGTTGATGCCGGGTTCGGCGCTGGTGCCGCCGCCGGTGCCCGCGCCGGTGGTCTTGGTGGTCTTGTTGGCGGAATCGGTGTCGACCGAGTTGGCGCCGCCGACCACGGTCTCGTCGGCGTCGGCGGTGAGGTCGTCGGCCACGCCGTCCGGGGTGAAGCCGGTGGATTCGGCGTTCAGCCCGTCGGCCGGGGCGCCGGTGTAGGGGGTGAGCAGGGAATCCGCCGTATTCGATTCCACCAGAACGTCATTGGCCAGGCCGCACGTATTGCCTTGCAGCGAATTGAAATTCGACTTCGCGATGGAGTACGCGGGGTACTGGGTGATGGCGCCCTTGGCCATCGACGCCACCTCGAACAGCACCAGCAGTGCCGCCGCGATGGTGAGCGGCATGGTCGCGAAGCGGTCGAAACGCCCGGTGTCGCTCGGTGTCCGGTACGGGGCGCGCAGGTGGAAGTACAGGGCGACCAGCAGCGCGAGGATGCTGAGACCGAGGAACAGCGTCGAAACACCCTTGCCCGCCACCATCGGCGCCTTGTCCCAGAACGGCACGCCGTAACTGGAGACGTACCACCAGCCGTTGGAGCCGGTGAAGGTCATCGCGAGCAGGAACAACACCGCCGCGGTGAACAGCGCTCGATTGCGTGGGGCCTTGATTCCGTTGGTGCCCACCGCGATCGCCGCCAGTGCCGCCAGCGAACCCGCCAGGCCCGCGTAGACCCCGAAGTGGTGGGTCCACTTGGTGGGCGTCCACATCATCAGCAGCAGCGCGGCGAAGACGATGCCGAGGATGCGCACCGACGGGCCGCGCGAGGTGCCGGGGATGCGGCCCTTGCGCAGCACCTGCAGGATGCAGACGAGCAGGCACAGCAGCAGCACCAGGACGCCGAAACGGCGGGCGAGCGAGCCGTCGGGGGACAGCATGAACAGCGAGTCCCAGCGGGTGCGTTCGTCGAACCAGGCGACGTTCGGCCCGACGAGGGTGCGGACTCGGGTGGCCTCCATGACGGTGGCGAGGGTCTGGTCGGCGAAGACGACGACGAGTACCAGCGTGCCCGCGGCGATGCCGGGAGCCAGCAGTGCGGCGTAACGGAAGATCTTGGCGCCCAGCGAGAGCCGAGCCGACGAGTCTGCCGTCTTGTCCGGGCTCGCGATCCGACGCGGGCGCAGACCCTGCGCGCGTTTGATGATGATCTGCATGACCGGCCGGGTACCGGCGATCAGGGCGGCGATGCAGATCAGGCCGGTCGGGCCCGCCGCCAGCGAGAACGCGGCGATGAGGATCGCCAACGCGGCAGGCAGCAGCCGCGCGGTGGCGATGGCGCGTTCGATGAGGCACCAGGTGAGCAGCGCGCCCGCCGCGATCAGCGGTTCGGGGCGAAGGCCGTTGTCGTACGGGAGCCAGAAGGCGAGGAACACCAGGCCGGCCGTCCACAGCGCCACCTTGTCGCGGCGCACCCGAGCACCGAGGCGGGGCAGCACTTCTCGGCTGATCACCGCCCAGCAGACCAATCCGGCGGCGAGCGCGGGCAGGCGCATCCAGGGGCTGGCGTCGGAGATCTTCGTCATCCAGGCGAGCAGTTCGTAGGACCAGCCGAACGGCGCCTCCGGCACCCCGAACCAGCGGTAGTAGTTCGCCATGTAGCCCGACGGGCCCGACGCGCGCGCCATATTGAGGATGTAGCCGTCGTCGGAGGTGTTCGCGCCGATCACATGCCAGCCGAGCAGGGTTATGACCACCACCACGTCGGTCGGGGTGATCCGCCACCAGTGCCGGGGCAGGAAGCGGCGGGCGCGGCGGCCGTCGGTGGTGTCGAGCAGGTGCAGCGCGATCAGCGCGAGCAGGGTGAACACACCGGCGCCGATCATCGTCGCCAGTTTCAGCGTCGTCGGCGTCGAGGTGAAGCGGGAGTCGATGTCGGCGTGCAGCCGGGCGCCGGTGAGGGCGGCCGAGTCGAGGTCGGTGTAGACGCCGACGATCTGCGGGCGCTTGTCGACGGTGACGGTGTTGCGGAACGGGGTGCCGTCCTGGCGCGCGGCCCCGACGAACTCGACGGTCGTGGCCTCGATGGTCGAGACGATGCTGATCCGCTCACACCCGGCGATCTCGGCGATCGGCGCCGACAGCATCGGCACATCGCGCGCCTGCACTCCCAGCACGCCGTCGCGCACGGTGACGCTCAGCCCTCGGTCGGCTTTGCCGGAGGCGACCGGAATCGTCGTCAGCAGGGTGGTCGCGGTGGGGTTCTCCGCCCCGGGACCCGGCAGCCCGCTCAGCATCGCGCACGGCAGCTCTGCGTCGAGCCGCTGCGGCACATACGACACCAGGGGTGCCTCGACGCTGGTCGCGCCCGCTTGCGGCCAGTCCAGGCTCGCGCGGTCCTGGCGCACCGGTAACAGCGGTGTGAGCAGGGCAAGCACGAACCCGAGCAGCCCACAGACAAGGGCGATCAGGCGGTATCGGGTGAACGCTCGTTCAGATCGGTCCGGTCGCACGGGGTCTGATGCTAGCCATCGAACCTGTGCGCGGGTCGGCGCCGCTCCTAACGGGCCGTCGCGGTGACGGCGGCGGTACCTCTCAACCCGTGCGGCGGTCGGCCCAGTCGAGTTGGGATCGGGCCCAGTCGGGGATCTCGGTGTCGCGGCGCGGGAAGGCGGCGAATTCGGCGCGCAGGTCGTCGGCCGTGACCTCGGGCATCCAGTCGGCGACCGAGCCGGTGGAGTAATTGGTCTTGTACCGGGTGGGACCGGCGATGAAGATCTCGGCGCTGAGCCAGGCCCCGGTGTCCGGGTCGTAGGACATGCGCTTGTGATCGGTGAGGTATTCGAGCACCTCGGTGGGCGGCATCAGGTTGGTGACCGTTCCGTCGCGCTCTTTGATCTGCACGCCGGCGACGGTCTGCTCGCCGACCTGTAGTGACCACAGCAGGGCGAATTTCTGGCCGGGTGCGAGCAGGGCGATGGTGGCGTCGATGACGACCCGTTCGATCGCGGCGAGCGAGTCGAGCTGTTCGCGCGGTTCCGGTTCACGGCCGAGGCGTTGCGGCCGTGACAACAAAAGATCGATCCGCTCCGGTCGGTTGAGCGTCATAGCTATACCTCTGCATCCGTACCGATCAGCGCTACCAAAACCTGATTTCGGTCGGCCGAACTTCCAACATTTCGCAGCGTACTCGCCCCGCGACACCGACCGCGCGGTTTGTTGACACTGACCGGACATATTGTGGTCTATCGATCTTCCGCACACCAGTAGCTATCGGGTGTCGATAGACACAGGGTCGACGCCGTCACACCGCGGGATCGGCTCACGCCGCCGATGCGCGCAGCGCGAACCAGCCATCGCGCGGGTCGGCGAAGCCGTGATAGACCAGGGGAATGCGCTGGTCGATCGCGAAATACCGGTAGACGGCCTCCATCGCCTGACGGACCGAATGCGCCTGGAAATCGTCGATGCGACGCACCCCGATGCGCCGCTCGGGCAGCATCGCCAGCCGGGTCAGTTCCGCGGGGTCGTCCACATCCAGTCCCCATGGCGCGGGCTCCTCGATGAGATGGTCGTGCAGCACCTCCCGCGCGACCGGCGGATCGTGGCGCGGCCCGGAGAACGCGACCTGCTGCGCGCGGGCGAGTCCCCGGGTGTCCAGCGGCGTGCGCACGGCCTGGATCAGGTCGATCAGCTCGGCGTCCGGGGTGGGCTGGGGTATTCGCCCGGCGATCGGCGCCTGTTCGAGGAGGTGCATCATCTGACCGCCGAGAACCAGCGGTTCCGGCACCAGGAAAACGCTGATGCTCGGGCAGGAACAGTTCAAGCCGGTGAGGCACACCCTCGTGTGCAACGGATCGGACATACGTCCTCCTCCGGTAGCGGGTCGCCGGGACCCGTGACGTGCAGGATCTGGTTTCAACGCCAGCCGCCGGGGGAGTTCGAATCCGCCGGCGACGACCGTGCCGCACCAGTCAGTGTAGTGCCGTCGAGCGGGATGAACACCGGCTTCCGGCACGGAAGGGACACGATCCGCGGCGGCTACCCGGCGACCGATTCGGTGTAGCGGCGGGCCAGGGTGCGCAGGTGCGCGACCAGCTCGGGCGGGCCGTCGACGCGGAAATCCATCATCAACATGCTGAGGTAGATCGCGATCGTCTCCATCGCGTCGGCGCCGGTGAGCAGTACGCAACTGTGCTCGTCGATCGGCTCGACCACACCGACCGCCGGGTTGATCCTGGCGATCACGGTCTCCGCGGATTCGAGGACGGTGACGCGGGCGTGGACGCGCCAGCCGGTGGAGGCGATGTGACGCATGACGAAGGCGACCAGGTCGTCGTGCGGGAGGGTGCGCGGGGCGAACACGCGTGTACCCGCCTCGGCCCGGGTGATCCCGGCGGCGGGCAGTGCCGTCCAGTCGTGGGTGCGCATGCTGTAGGCGACCAGGTACCAGCGGCGTTGCCAGTTGATCAGCCGGTAGGGCTCTAGTTCCGTTGTGCCGTCAGAGGTTTCGACAGTGACAGCGGTGGTGCGGCGGACCGCGTCGGCGAGGGTGGTGAGGATACCCGCGGCGACCGGCGCGTCCGGTTCGCGGGAACCGGTGGTGGCGGGGCCGATCTCGGTGGCGTCGCGCAGCGCGGAGACCTTGCGCTGCAAGCGTTTCGGGAGGATCTGTTCAATCTTGCGGAGCGCTCTGGTGAGCTGGTCGCCGATGTCGGAGACGGCGAGCGAGCCGTCGTGGGCCACGGCGATGGACAGCGCGACCGCCACCGCTTCCTCGTCGTCGAGGAGCAGCGGCGGCATGGTCGCGCCGCGGCCGAGGCGGTAGCCGCCGATCGCGCCCCGTTCCGCGTGGACGGGATAGCCGAGTTCGCGCAGCCGTGAGATGTCGTTGCGCACGGTGCGTTCGGTGATCTCGAGACGGTCGGCGAGCTCGCGCCCGGTGTAGGCGCGGTCCTGCAGCAGGGCGAGTAGGCGCAGTACGCGCGGGGTTGTCGCGGCCATTTTCCACCTCGTCGAAAATTAGGAAAGAAACGAGCCTAATAGGTTTCTAGGCTGGAGTCATCACCGAAACGAAAGGCACCATCATGAACAGCACCGCAGCCCTCGAAACCGTCTGGCGCGACGTGGTCGCCACCTCCTACCGGGCCCTCGGCGACGTCGTGGCCGGTATCGCCGACGACCAGTGGAACCTGCCCACCCCCTGCGCGGAGTGGACCGTCACCCAGGTGATCCAGCACGCCGCGGGCGACCAGCTCGCCTACGCCGCTGCCCTGGGAGTCGGCCCCGGCCCGTCCTACAACCCCTTCGACCCCTCCGGCGAGATCGGCGGTTCCGCCGCCGACCTGGTCCGCGAAGCCGTCGACCAGACCGCCGCCGCGTGGGCAACGGTCGCCGACGAAACCACCACTGTCCCCACGCCGCTCCCGCATGGCGACCTCCCGACCGCCGTCGCGGCAACCCTCGCCGCTCTCGACGCCGCGGTCCACGCCTGGGACATCGCGATCGCCACCGGCCAGCCGTCGCCCCTCACCGACGACCTGTCCGCCCATCTCCTGACCGCCGCCCGCACGATCCGCCCGGCCCCCGGTTCCGGCACCGACGCCGAAATCATCGAACCCCTGCGCCAGTGGGGCGCCTACGCCGCCGTGGTCGAAACAGCGGCCACCACGCCCACCGCCGAACTCCTCCACTACCTCGGCCGCGCCTCTGCGTGAGCCGGGGTTCGGCCACTGGGCGACGACATGGCGTCGCCACAGTGGTCGTCGAGTATCAGCGGCGCACGGTGATCAGGGTGAAGGGGCCGATGTCGGTGGCGGTGAAGGCGGGGTCGGTGAAGAGGGACTTGGGGAATGAGACCGTGTAGCGCTTGACGTTCGGGTCGTTGGGGTAGACGTCTTCAGCCAGGCGCAGGGTGTAGTTGTCGCCGTCGTTGCGGAAGAGGAAGGCGTCGGGGGCGCGCCAAGGGGACTTCGCGAGGGCTTCGACGAGGGCCGGGGAGCCGGGCAGCTTGCTCCAGTCGGCGATGGTGGCGGCGCGAGCCTTGAAGTCCGACAGGGGGTTCGCGTAGTGGGAGGTGAGGGCCTGGAAGCCCCAGTAGGGGTAGAAGGCCAGGAAGGTGGTGTCCGCGGTGAGGACGACGGACTCGTCTCGGGGACGGCCGGTCTGCGCCAGGATGGCCGCATCGATCTCGCGGTAGTGCGAGACGGCGGAGGGTTTGCGCTGGTCGGCTCGTTCGCCGTTGCCGTCGGTGTCGGTGTAGGCGGTGTCGATCTCGTGGGTGAGCACGGTGGGGATCGTCTGGGCGAAGGCCATGGCGCCGAGGACGGCGATCGCGGCAGCCGCGGTGCGCATCGGGGCGGGCTCGTTCAACGCCTGGTAGAGGGCGGTCGCGCCTTCGACGAAGCCGAAAACACCTGCGGCGGCGAGCAACGCGAGCAGGACCGGCTCCAGCCGGAAGGACAGCAGGGTCGTGCCTGCCGCGGTCGCCGTCATCGAGAGCACGGTCCACAGGTAGATCGATACGACGCCGATGCCCAGTGCCTGTGCGCGCCTCGACGATCCGGCGCGAACTACGAGCCACAGCACGCCGATCATGCACAGGGCTCCCCGCAGGGAGAACTCGAGCATCGGGAACGCCAGCTGTGCGCCGGACTCCGGCAGATAGTGGAAAGCACTGCCGGAGGGGAGTTTCGCACCGGAGGCCATCTTCAGCAGATACGGCGTCCACACCACCAGGGCGAGCACGATGGCGATACCGCCGATCGCCGCCAGTTTGGTCAGCGGCGTGATCGCGGCGCGCCAGGCGGGCGAGGCGCTCGCCGAGGTCGCACCGGCCTGCGCCGAGGCAGCGCTGCCCAGCCGGCTTGCCCGCCGCTCGGTTGCCCGCTGCGCGTAGACCGCGAACCCGGCCGCCACCACCGCCATGATCACCACGGTGAACGCCGCGATCGCCAGGTACAACGTGTAGAAACACGCCGCCACCCCGAGGAACAGCCCCGTACCGAGCACCGCGCCCCACCCACCGGACCGCCGATGCAGCGCACCCCACGCCAGCACCAGCACCGGCGGAACGAACACCACGAGCACCGCGCCGTAAGCCTCGGGCGAGGCGTACGCCAACGTCATCGCCGTGACGGCGGCAGCCGCGCCCACCGCCATATCGGCCCGCACCAGCTGCATCCACAACACCAGCGCCACCGTGGCGGCGACGGCGAGCAGCCCGATCGCGTACGGCTTGAACACTTCCCAGCCGTCCATCCCGAGCACGTTGCCCACGCGCCCGCCGATCCAGAACCACCCGGCCGGATAGAACGGCGGCAGATCCACATACGTCATATCGCGCAGTGCGGCACTGTCGGTGAGCCGGGTCAGGTACTCGGTCCGGAATTCCTGATCCACCGAGACACCGAACAGATACAGCTTCGTCGCGGCCAGCGGCATCCCCAGCGTGACCGTGACAAAGCTCGAGATTCCCACCCAGGACAGCAGTTTCGCCACCACCGGCCACTTGCGCAGCCGGATCAGCAGCACCGAGACCACCAGCAGCGCGACCGCGACCACCTGTCCCACCGTGGTCAGCGCGCGAGTCACATTGGAGGAGTTGAACGCCGGCCACTGCACCGCGGAGAACGCGAACAGTCCCACCACGGCAACCACGAGCGCCACGCCCGCGGCGGCAGCCCCCTCGCCGACCCCGCTCCAGATCTTGCGCCCCGCCCGCACCTCGTCATTGGTCGTCATCGGCGCGCAATCCTCCGGCTCCACTGTGCTCCACGGTCCGGGCCAGCCTAGTGGAGCCGTAAAGCAGAACTGCCGCACCATCCGGGGATGATGCGGCAGTCCGAAACGCAGTCGATCAGATCGGGAGCTTGCGGAAGATCGGGCGCGGCACGTGGCGCAGGGCCGACATCAGGAAGCGGGCCTCGCCCGGCGCCCAGACGATCTCGGTGCCCTTCTCCGACGCGGTGACGGCGAGCTTGGCGACGTCTTCCGGGTCGACGGTGAGCGGGGCTTCCTTGGAGCCGGTGGCTTCCCAGTGGGCCTTGGTCGCCGAGGTGCGCACCTGCATCGGCCGGATCACGGTGACGCGCGGCCCGAAGGGACGCAGCGCCTCGCCGAGGCCGAGGTAGAAACCGTCCAGGCCCGCCTTGGTGGAGCCGTAGACGAAGTTGGAGCGGCGAACGCGCTCCCCGGCCACCGAGGACATCACGATGATCCGGCCGTGGCCCTGGGCCTTGAACTTGTCGCCCACCAGCACACCCACCGACACGCCGGCGGTGTAGTTGATGCCGACGGTCATGACCGCCTTGCGCTGGTTCTGCCACAGCTCCTCGGCATCGCCGAGCACACCGAACGCCACGATCGCGACGTCGACGTCACCCGCGGCGAACGCGGTGTCGACGACCTTGGGGTGCGATTCGGTATCGAGCGCGTCGAAGTCGACGACGTCGACCTGGGTCGCGCCGGCGGCCTTCACCTGGGTGACGGCGTTCTCGAGCAGCGGGTCGCCGGGCAGGTTCGCCAGGATGACCCGGGCCGGGCTCTTGGCCAGGTACTCGGCCACGATCGCGAGACCGATCTCGGAGGTGCCGCCGAAGAGCAGGATGGTCTGCGGGTTGCCAACTGCGTTGATCACTGGAGCTCCAGCCTCCTGGCCATATCGGACATGAACACGCCATTCGGGTCGACGCTGCGGCGGACCTTGATCCACTCGTCGATCCGCGGGTACATCTTGTGGAAGGTCTCGGCCGAGGTGCGCGAATCCTTCGCGGTGTAGAGCCGCCCGCCGAACTCGAGCACGCGCCGGTCGAGTTCGGTGACGAACTCGTTGAGCCCACGCGAGATCGGGAAGTCGACGCAGATGTTCCAGCCGGCCATCGGGAAGCTCAGCGGCGCCTGGTTGCCCTCGCCGAACAGCTTGAACACGTTGAGGAACGAGTAGAAACCCGAGCGCTGGATGTCGATGATGATGCGCTTGAACTCTTCGACCGACTCCGGCGGAACCACGAACTGGTACTGCAGGAAGCCGTTGGAGCCGTAGCCGCGGTTCCATTCGCCCATCATGTCGAGCGGGTGATAGAAGGCGGTCAGGCTCTGCGCCTTGCCCCGGTAGGTACCCGACTTGCGGTACCAGATCTCACCGATCGGCCCGAAGGTGTACTTGTTGGCCAGCCCGTTGGGGAACACATCGGGCAGCGTGAAGAAGGTCTTGCCATTGAAGCGCAGCGGGTCTTTCTGCAGCTTCTTCGGCAGCTGGTCGACCTTGGCCAGGTTGCCGCGTGAGATGGCCGCGCGCCCCAGGTTGGGCAGCGGGCTGATGGCGTCGAACCAGGCGGAGCTGTATTCGTACTTGTCCTCGGAGCCGTCGCTGTGGAAGGCGATGGTCTCGTCGAGGGTGCTGGTCACATCGCCGTCGGCGATGAAGTACGCCGTCTCGGTGGGGGTCATCTCGACGGTGGCCCGCAGGATGATGCCGGTCAGGCCGCAGCCGCCGATGGTCGCCCAGAACAGCTCCGGATCGGACTCGGCGGTGATCGTGCGGACGACACCGTCGGCGGTGAGCAGATCCATCGAACGCACGTGGTTGCCGAAGCTACCGGCGCTGTGGTGGTTCTTGCCGTGGATATCGGAGCCGATGGCGCCGCCGACGGTGACCTGGCGGGTACCGGGTAGGACCGGAACCCATAGGCCGAACGGCAGCGCTGCCTTCATCAGCTGGTCGAGGTCGACGCCGCCGTCCACGTCGACGAGGCGGGTGGCCGCGTCGATGCTGTGGATCTTGTTCAGCGCGGGCATGTCGATCACGAGGCCGCCCGCGTTCTGCGAGTTGTCGCCATACGAGCGGCCCAGGCCACGCGCGATCACGCCGCGTCGCAGATGCGCCGGCTTCGAGTCGTTGTCCTGCGCCACCATGCTCACGGCCTTGGCGATCAATTCCGGATCGCTGGTCGAGAGCACTTCGGCGGAGGTGGGTGCGGTGCGACCCCAACCGGTGAGCTTGCGGGTGCGCGTAGGGAGCGCGAACGCCTCATCGTTGGTGGTCGAAATGTTCTCAGACATCGGCTAAGAGGCTACATGCATGGCGCGGGGAGCGACCGGTCTCGTAGTCTTCCTCACGTGCAAGCCCAACCGCATCTGCCGCTGCCCGCCGAAATTCCCCTGGTCGACGAGCCCGGCGGGACCGATGTAGACCTCAAGACGCAGATCGTGCGGTTCACGCTGACGGGTGGTTTGTCGGCGATCGTCGACTACGGCATCTACAGCCTGCTGCTGAATCTGCTCGGGTTGCCGGTGAGCCTGGCGAAGGCGATCAGTTTCGTCGCGGGCACCACCACGGCGTACCTGATCAACCGGCGCTGGACGTTCAAGGCAGAGCCGAGCAGGGCCAGGTTCTTCGCGGTGGTGGCGCTCTACGCGGTGACGTTCGCGGTGCAGGTGGGGATCAACGCGGCGCTGTACTTCGCGCTGCCCGACGAGTGGTGGCGCCAGCCCCTCGCGTTCGTGATCGCGCAGGGCACCGCAACCGTCATCAACTTCGTCGTGCAGCGTGTGGTGATCTTCAAGATCAAGTAAATAGCTAGCTGGCCTCGGCGATAGCCGGTGCCCGTTTGCCTGCCTTGACGCCGAAGTAGTCGCCGCCCTTGGCGCGCACGTTGTCGGTGCCCCATTCGCGCTGGTCCCGCGAGACCGGCACCATCTGCGGGATGTGCTTGCGGCAGTGGATGTAGGCCTCTTCGACATCGACCACCACCCATACCTGCGAGGTCTTTCCTCGCTCGGCGGGTGGCAGGTCGGTGACGTCGTCGCGCAGCTCGCTGTCGGCGACCATGCGGGCTCTTCCGTTGATGTGCAGGCCGATGAGGTCGCGAACGAAGTCGATCATCAGGATTCCCACGTGCGGGTTCTCGAGGATATTGCCCAGGCTGGCCATCACCCCGTTACCTCGATATTCGGGGTACGCAATCGTGCGATCGTCGATCACGTGCAGGAACCCGGGGGTCCCCGCACGGAAGCTGGAGTCACATTCGCCGTGTGAATCGGAGGTGGCGATGAAGGCCATGTCCATCCGGGCGACGAAATCGACCATCGTGGGGTTCAGATAGTCGATCACCTGGTCGTCGTAGAAGCGCTCGGCTCTGTCCGAGGTGCCCAACGTGTCCTGTAGCTCGTGTTCTCCGTCGCTGCCGACGAATTTTTCGGGCATCGGGGCCCCCTCTGCTAGCCGTACCGGTTGATGCGGGCTTCTAGACGAAACCCCCGCTGTGACCGCAATCTCACCCAGTCTAGGGGACTCTCACTGCCGGTGGGGCGTGTCCATTGTTGCGAATGGGATGAAAGCGGAGTTTGCGCAACGGTTTCCGGGCCCGGACTGATCAGGCTGGACCTACCGTCACCGGTACACCGTTGAACACAGCGGTTCCGGACACCACGTCGACTACCGAATCATCGGTCAGCACATTGGCGTTCACGCCCGCGTGCGCCAGCGCGACCGATTGGGTGGTGCTCGCGCCGTGGCCCCAGCCGTGCGGCAGGCTCACCACGCCGCGCATGATCGTCGGCGTGAGCTCGACCTGCACCGTCAACGAGCCCGCCGCCGAGGTGATCTCGGCCTGTTCGCCCAGGCCGAGGCGGGTCGCGTCGTCGGGGTGGACCTGGAGCGTGCAGCGGTTGGAGCCACCGACCAGACCCGCGATGTTGTGCATCCAGCTGTTGTTGGAGCGCAGCTGACGTCGTCCGATCAGCACCATCGCGGGCGCGGTGCTCGCCAGTCCGGCGCGCAGGCGCCGCACGTCCGCGAGCAGTTGCGGCGGTGCCAGCTCGACCAGTTTCGACGCGGTGCGCAGGACACCGGGCAGTCGTGGGCGCAGTGGGCCGAGGTCGATGCCGTGCGGGTTGTCCAGGAGGGTTTTCAGGCTCAGGTCGCCGCCGTTCCACGCGCCGTACGGGCCGAGCTTGAGCATCAGATCGAGGCGCTGTTCGGTGGTGTCGTTGCCGGTCAGCTCGTCGCGGCGCTCGCTCATGTCGGCCTTGTGCAGGGTGCCGGCGATCACGAGCTCGTCGACCATCGCGATCGGGCTGGCCGCGCCCGTCCCGGCATGCGGCTGACCACTCACCGCGGCCGCGAGCCGGGCCACCACGGCCGATTCCGAGGGCCGCTCGCCCAGCGGAACCAGCGGCGGCGAGTAGCGCGCGTAATTGCGCACCGCGAACTGCAGCAGCGCGAAATCGAAGTGTGGTGACTGCACCGACCGCGGCGGCGGCAGGATCACGTTCGCGTGTCTGGTCGTCTCGTTGACGTACCGATCCACGCTGACCATGAACTCGAGCCCGGCCAGGCCACGGTCGAGTCGCGCACCGCTCGGCGCGGACAGCACGGGGTTGCCCGCCACCGTCACCAGCGCCTTGATCTGCCCCTCACCCGGTGTTTCGATCTCGTCGGCGAGGGTGGCGACGGGCAGTTCGCCCATCGCCTCCGGCAGCTCGCGGACCCGGCTGGTCCAGCGGCCGAGGCGGAACGGCTTGCTGCGCTGCACCCCGCCCGCCGCGGCATCGGCGAACATGGCGCCGCCGGGGGAGTCCAGGTTGCCGGTGAGGGTGTTGACGGCGTCGACCAGCCACTGGGTGAGCGTGCCGAACTCGGCGGTACACGTGCCGATCCGCGCGTAGACGGCCGAGGTGGGCGCGGCCGCGAGTTCGCGGGCCAGCGCGCGGATGGTGCCCGCGGGGATGCCGGTGCGCTCGGCCACCGCTTCCGGTGGGAAATCGAGGGCGGCCGTGCGCAGTTCGTCGAGTCCGGCCACGTCGACGCGCACGTCGGTCAGACCCTCGTCGAACAGCGTGTGCACGACCCCGAACAGCAGATACGCGTCCGAACCCGGCCGGATGAACAGGTGCTGGTCGGCGAGCGCCGCGGTTCTGGTCTCGCGCGGATCGACCACCACCAGCTTGCCCCCGCGCGCCCGCAACGCCTTCAACCGCCCGGGGAAGTCGGGCGCGGTGCACAGCGACCCGTTGGATTCGAGTGGATTGGCGCCCAGCATCAGCAGGAAGTCGGTGCGATCGAGGTCGGGGACCGGGACCGTCAGCGGGTCGCCGAACATGAGCCCGGCCGCGACCTGCTTGGGCATCTGGTCGGCCGAGCTCGCGGTGTAGATGTGACGGGTGCTCAGCGCCCGGATCAGGACGGGCAGATAGAGCGCGCCCGCGACGGTGTGCGCGTTCGGGTTGCCCAGGTACACCGCGGACGCGCCACGGGGGATCTCGGCGAACGCGGCCGCGATCAGGTCGAACGCCTCGTCCCAGCCTGCCGCGCGGAAGCCGTCACCGTCGCGGATCAGCGGGGTGGTGACGAGGTCGGGATCGCTGTCGAGCTTGCCGAAGCTGGCGCCTTTCGGGCACAGGAAGCCCTTGCTGAACGGGTCGTCGCGGTCGCCGCGGACCGACAGCACCTGGTCGGCGTCGTCGAGGGTGACCGTGAGACCGCAGACGGCCTCACACAGCGGACAGGTACGCAACAGCGAACGTGGAGCCATACTCCATGCTTACGCCCACTGGGGCGGGCGATGGCCGGAAACGCCGAAAACCCGCGAGCTGCGACGTCGGGGAGGCGTCGCGGATCGCGGGTCCGGGCTGGTTCAGATCAGCTGGCCAGGGTCAGCGCCGCGCGCTTGCCTGCCTGCTTGCCGGTCTGCCTGCGGGCGATCGCCGAGCGGACGGCCGCACCGAGGGCGACGACCGGCGGGATCCAGCGAGCCTCGGTGGGCGCGACGCCCCAGGAGGCGCTGCCCGCGGCGAGCTGGGTCGGCGGCAGCGGGATGCTGGCACCGTCGGTGTGCACGATGACGCCGGCCTCACGCATGGCCTCGATCGCCATGGCGGCCTTGCGGACACCGGTGACCAGGTGGATCTCGCGGCGCTCCTGGCCCGGGATCTCGATCACGGGGCCGGACAGGTTGTTGGCGCGCAGGAAGCGGCGAACGTCGCCCGCGATCTCACCGGTGATCTCGATGGCCGAGACCTCGTCGTCGGTGATCAAGCACAGACCGTTGGTGGTTTCAGCGACCGTCCATCCACGCGCGGTGTACTCCTGCGCGGCGGCACCTTTGTCGGCGGCCGTAGTGGTGGTCGGAAACGTCGTGCGCACTGTGTTCTCCATTCCCCGAAGAGCTCTGTTCCTGCGTTCATGGGCGTATCGGCGGGAGGTGGCCGACTCGTTACGCCGTTACCGAAAAATATTCGAGAGTGTCTGCTTCGTCTCAGTCCGGTAACCTTCGCTATCGCAGGTAAGGTGCCGAGAGGTTGGCGTCGGGGTCGAAAGCGGGCAGGATTCGAGGCATGACCGAAGCGCCTGGCACTCCCGAGTCGAACGACGAGGATGTCGAGGAATTCGACGCCGAATCCCGTTGGCTCTCTTGGAAAGAGGCCGGTGGCAAGCGGCCCGATCGTGCCGGTGAAGTCTCCTACGAAGCCGATCTGGCGCGTGACGCGGGGTTCGAAGAGCCGTTCCGCAGTACCGGTTCCGCCAAACAGTGGGCCGCCGAAGCCGCCCGTTCGCTGCTGGACGTGCAGTTCCGCAGGCCCGCGACCAGGACATTGCTACCGCTGGCCTACGTGCTCGGTGTCGCGTCCTTCGGCATCGGCCTGCCGATCGCCTTCACCGTGCTGATGTGGAAAGCCTCCGCGGTGCTGGGGGTGCTCGCCGCGCTGGTGTCGATCCCGCTGGGGCTCACGATCGCGGCCTCGGTCCGCCTGATGCTCGAATTCGCCGACAACGCCGCCCGGTTGGCCGGCCGCGTCGAACACATCAGTGACCTGGCCGACGGCCTGTTCCAGGCGCTGTCCGATGTCGCCGAGCCGGTGAGTCAGCTCTCCGAAGACGTTCGTGCGGTGCAGTTCTGGCGGTTCCGCAAGAAAAAATAGGTCTTGCGCGGTGTCCGATTCATTGTGAAACAATCCGTACGCAGATCCGAATATGTCGGCTGCGTAGGTCGGTCTCCGAAAGTTCTGTCCGGAGACCGGAGTTCGGATACAGGGGGGAAGTATGGCTTCACCACAGGGCGTCACCGGTTCTACGATGCCGCGCAGGCAGTTGGGCAGGCACTTACGTGACCTGCGCAATCGTGCGCGGATGACGACGAGAACCGCGGCGGCGCAACTGGAGTGGTCGGAAGCGAAGATCTGGCGGATCGAAACGGGGCAGACGTCGTTGCGCAGCCTCGACGTCGAGGCCATGTGCAAGGTGTACGGCGCGCCGGCCGATCTGGTCGAACCGCTGGCCGCCTTGGCTCGCGAAACCAAAGCGCGGGGTTGGTGGACGAGCTACGGCGACGTGATCGCGGAGGGATTCGAGGTCTACATCGGCCTCGAGGAAGCCGCGTCGGGGCTCGCGCTCTACGAGGACGGCCTCGTCCCTGTCCTGTTGCAGACCGAGGACTACGCGAAAGCGCTGCTGGAGCAGACGATCCCCGGGCTCACCGAGGCGGAGCTCGAGCGCAGGCTGCGGGTGTCGGCGGCCAGGCAGGCTCTGGTGACCAGGGCAGATTCGCCGCTGCGACTGGACGTGGTGCTGGCCGAGTCGGTGCTCACCCGTGTGATCGGTGACGACCGGGTCCGCGCGGGCCAGCTCGCGCGATTACGGGAGCTGGCCGAGCGCGAAACGGTGCGGATCCAGGTGGTTCCCGGCGATTCCGGCTACCACGCGGGTCTCGAATCGGGCCGGTTCGTGATCCTGGATTTCGGGGTCGACGATTCGGTGGATCGACCGGAGCCGCCGGTGGTCTACGTGGAGACCTTCGCGGGCAGCACCTATCTGGACAAGCCTGCCGAATGTGATCGCTACCGGCGTGCTTTCACCGATATCACCGCGGCGGCTACGGGCACGTTGTAGGGCTGTCCCACGAACCGGCGAGCACCGAACGGTGGGTGGGCAGGGCTCGGTCGTAGACCGCCCTGCCCTTGTCGGTGAGCTGGACGAAGATGGCGCGACGGTCGAGATCGCACATGCTCCGCTCGACCAGGCCGTCGCGTTCCAGCCTGGCCACCGCGCGCGAGAGCGCACTCTGGCTCAGGTAGATGTCCTGGGCCAGTTCTGTCATGCGGTACTTCTGACACGCCGCGTCGACCAGTCGGTCCAGCGTTTCGAATTCGCTGAGGCCGATCTCGTGGTCCCTTTGGAGCGCCTTCTCCAGGGCGCAACTCACGGCGGCATGCCTGCCGAGTAGTTCGCGCCACTGACCGACCAGCTCGGTGGGCGCTTCGGTGCGCCGAGCTGACGTTACGGCCGGGTTCATGGCCCCATCTTAGTGGTTGGCGCATGTTCATGCAACGGCATTTTATGTGTTGGCAATTAATGCACACGCATGTAATGTCCTCCGCATGACTTCGCCAGCAACGCTCTCGGCCGCAGATCAGGCGACCGATCCCACCAGGTGGCCCCTCCGCCTCTGGGGAATGCTGATCACTCTGTGCATCGTCCTTTTCCTCGACGGGCTCGACGTCTCGATGATCGGCGTCGCGCTGCCGTCCATCGGCGCCGAACTCGATCTGTCCACCTCCACCCTGCAGTGGCTCGTCAGCGGCTACATCCTCGGCTACGGCGGCCTGCTGCTGCTGGGCGGACGCACCGCCGACCTGCTCGGCCGCCGCAAGGTCTTCCTCATCGCCCTCGCGGTGTTCGCGGTCGCATCGCTCGTCGGTGGTCTGGTGAGCGACCCCGCGCTGCTGATCGCCACCCGCTTCATCAAGGGCCTGGCCGCCGCGTTCACCGCGCCGACCGGTCTGTCGATCATCACCACCACGTTCGCCGAAGGAAAAGCGCGCAACAAGGCGCTGTCGATCTACACCGTCTTCGGCGCGGGCGGCTACTCCATGGGCCTGCTGTTCGGTGGCCTGATGACCGGCGTCGGCTGGCGCTGGACCTTCCTGCTGCCCGTCCCGATCGCGCTCGCTGCCCTGGCCGCCGCGTTCGTGCTGGTGCCCAAGGACGGTAAGGCCGAAGAAGGCGGACACGATCTACTCGGCGCGCTGCTGTCCACCGCGGGCATGTTGCTGCTGGTCTACACCGTGGTCACCGCGCCGGAAGTCGGTTGGGCCTCGGGCCGCACCATCGGTTCGTTCCTCGCCGTGGTCGCCCTGTTCGCCGCGTTCGTCGTCACCGAACAGCGGGTGAAGCACCCGCTGGTCCGCCTCGGCATCCTGCGCAAGGCCTCGCTCGTGCGAGCCAGCCTGGCCATCATCGCGGTCGCCGGTTCCTACTTCTCCTGGCAGTTCATCGTGACCCTGTACATGCAGGACACCCTGGAGTGGTCGGCGCTGAAGCTGGCGATGGCCCTGCTGCCGGTGGGCATCCTGGTCGTCGGGTCGGCGTTCTTCTCCGAGAAGCTGATCGACCGTTTCGGCACCGGACCGGTCATCGCGGTCACCATGAGCGTGATGGCGATCGGCTACCTGCTGTTCCTGCGGATTGACACGGCACCCGGCTACTTCACCGTGCTGCTGCCCGCGATCCTGCTGATCGGCATCGGCTGGGTCGGTTTCCCCGCCATCAATGTGCAGGCCACCAGCGGTATCGACGACGACGAGCAGGGGCTCGCCGCAGGCGTGCTGCAGACCTCGATGCAGGTCGGCGCGGCCGTCGTGCTCGCGGTGACCACCGCCATCGTCACCTCCGGCGGGCACGGTACGAGTGCCACTCCGCAGCAGATGCTCGACACCTACCGGCCGGGCCTGGAGTTCGCGGCGGGCGTCACCATCGTCGGCGCGCTGGTCGCACTGACTGTCTTCCTGCCCAGGTTCCGCAAGCCTGCCCAGGACGCACCGCTCGTCGAGGCGAAGGTTCTCGAACCGGTCGCCTGATCGGAAAACGCTGAACGGCACCACCTCTCGCAGGTGGTGCCGTTCGTGGTTTCACGTGAATCAGGCGGAAAACTTCGGCGCTGCTTCGTCTTTCGCCGAGCGGACGTAGGTCAGCGGGCGGCCGTCGCGGCCCTCGGTCGGCCATTCGATGCCGAGACGCGGATCGAAGGCGTCCAGGTCCCTGTCGAACTCGGGGGAGTACTCGAGCGAGCACAGGTAGGTCACCGTCGACCGGTTCTCCAGCGAGAGGATGGCGTGGCCGAGACCCTCGGACAGGAACACCGAGCGCCGCGAGACGTCATCGAGCAGCACGCTGTCCCACCGGCCGTAGGTCGGTGAGCCCGGCCGCAGGTCGACCACCACATCCAGGAAGGCGCCGCGCACACAGGTCACATACTTGGCCTGACCGGGCGGATCGTCGGTGTAGTGGATGCCGCGCAGCACCCCGGCCGCCGAGACCGAGGTGTTCACCTGGTGCAGCTCGAACGGGCGCCCGGTGGCCTTCTCGAACTCCGAGGCCTTGAACGACTCACAGAACATGCCGCGGTCGTCGCCGAGCAGACGCGGCGTCACCACCCAGGCGCCGGGGATCGCCAGTTCACGAAATTCCATGCGCTACCAGTCTTTTCCGCGGTCGATCAGATCCAGCAGGTAGCGGCCGTAGCCCGAGCGCACCATCGGTTCGGCGAGCTTGCACAGCTGTTCGTCGGAGATGAGGCCGCGGCGCCAGGCCACTTCCTCGGGCACGCCGATCTTGAGGCCCTGCCGCTCCTCGATCGTGCGCACGTAATTGGCCGCGTCGAGCAGGGAATCGAAGGTGCCGGTGTCGAGCCAGGCGGTGCCGCGGGCGAGCACGTCGACACTGAGCCGGTTCTGCTCGAGGTAGGCGCGGTTGATATCGGTGATCTCGTACTCCCCGCGCGCCGAGGGCTTCAGCTCGCGGGCGATCTCGACCACGTCGTTGTCGTAGAAGTAGAGGCCGGGGATGGCGTAGTTCGAGCGCGGGACCTTCGGCTTCTCCTCGATGGAGACCGCGCGGCCCTGATCGAACTCCACCACGCCGTAGGCGGTCGGGTCCTTCACCCAGTAGGCGAACACCGCGCCGCCGTCGATGTCGTGGAAGCGTTCCAGGCTGGCGCCGAGGCCGGGCCCGTGGAAGATGTTGTCGCCGAGGACCAGCGCCGCCGGTTCGTTGCCGATGTGATCGGCCCCGAGGACGAAGGCGCTCGCGAGCCCGTCGGGTTCGGGCTGCACCACATAGCTGATCGCGACGCCGAACTGGCTGCCGTCGCCCAGCAGCCGGGAAAACGCGTCGGCGTCCTCCGGCGTGGTGATCACCAGAATGTCGTCGATCCCTGCCAGCATGAGGGTGGACAGCGGGTAGTAGACCATGGGTTTGTCGTAGACCGGGACGAGCTGCTTGCTCACCCCGCGCGTGATCGGGTGCAACCGTGAACCGGTGCCGCCCGCCAAGATGATTCCGCGCATAGGTGGCAAGTCTGCCAGTCCCGTCCGCCCCGGAGACGGGGAGGTTCCGACACGTCGACGAATTGGTCACGAACGTTTCGTGACCGGGTGTGTCGGGCGATAACTGAGACAGACAAGACGTTCATCTGATTATGTGAGCGTCGATGTGTGAAACATCACTGTGTTAGATGTCAGCGCCGACATCCGATCCGGGGGGTTTACGCCTGGTCAGGGGTCGACGCGCCAGCTGTAGAGGTAGGTGCGCGATGGTAGCCACAAAGATCACCGGCGTGATGGGCGGGCTCGCGCCCGTGGCCCCGATCAGCACCGCCGAGAGGCCGGACTCGGGCATCATCGTCAACTCCGGCCGGACCAGTACCTCCTCGCGAGTCCTGATGGGCGCCTGCCTCGGCCTGATCGGACCGCTGCTGCGCACCGTGCCCATCAACCGGGCCACCATCCCGGTCGGCGCCGTCGCGGTCGACCTGCTGTCGCGGTTGCGGCCCGAACCGCACGGCATCGAGCGCGAGCAGATCCAGCTCCAGGGCTTCAAGATGGAAATGGTGCGGCCCGCGGGCGGATCCCGCGCGTTGCGCCACGGTGCGTTGCTGTACATGCACGGCGGCGGCTTCGCGGTCTGCGGATTGCAGACACACCGCGCGGTCGTGGCCGGACTGGCCAGGCGCACCGGACTGCCCGTCCTCAATGTCGAATACCGGCAACTTCCCGGTTCGATCGACGCCTCGATCGACGACTGTGTGCTCGCCTACCGCTGGCTGCTGCGTCACGGCGCCGATCCGGCGCGCATCGTGTTCGCCGGTGACTCGGCGGGTGGGTTCCTGACCTTCGCCACCGCGATCCGCTCGCGCGAGATCGGCCTGCCGCTGCCTGCCGCCCTCGTCGGCCTCAGCCCGCTGCTCGATCTGGACTACCGGGCCAAAGAGGGCTACGTCAATGTCAACCGGGACGCCTACATTCCGCTGAAGGGCCTCGAGGCGGTCGTCCACCTGGGCGCCGAGCACGCCGGTCCGCTCGATCCCGCGCTGTCGCCGGTCAACGCCGATCTGGCCGGGATGCCGCCGGTGCTGCTCATCGCCGCCGAGGACGAGTTGCTGCGCTACGACTGTGAACTGATGGCCCACCGGCTCACCGCCGCGGGCGTGCCCAACACCCTGGAGCTGTGGCGCGGGCAGGTGCACGCGTTCATGAGCATCCTGCCGAGCATGCCGGAGAGTCGTTCGGCGCTGGGCCGGGTGGCGAAGTTCGTCCGGACCGCGGTGGAACCGGCCCAGCGGGCACGTACGGCCTGAGAACGGCTCGGGCGGTCCTGACCACGGTCGGCCGACCGAGCCACCTCCGACACGAAGAAGCGGCCCCCCCCCCGGTTTATACCGGGGGGGGGCCCGTTGAATGTGTAATAAAGGGGAAATAAATTGGCCGGGGGGAGAAAGGGGATTTCTCCGGGCGGGGGCCGCTTTCCTTCTGTACTACGGCGAAATTACTTGGCCGGAGCGACGAAGGGCTGGTTGATCGTGGTGAAGTACTGGATCGCAGCACCGATCGCGACCGGAGCGGTCACGAAGATCTGGCCCAGGATGACGCCGAGGGCGCCGATGGTGGTGGCGCCGACGACGCAACCCGCGAGCGGGCCGGCACCGAACAGGGCGAGCAGCACACCGGTAGCGACCAGGCCGGCCGCGGCACCCGCGATGCAGCCGATGGTCGCGCCGCCGAGGCCGCCGGCCAGGGTGCCGATGGTGGCGCCCATGGAGATGGTGGAGGTCAGACGGCTCCAGGCGGCCTGCTCACGCTCGTACTCGGTCTTCCAGGGAGCCTTGTCCTCGTAGGGCAGGGCCACCGGCTTGTAGACGGCCTGGGCCGGGTCGAGCTGGGGGGTCAGGACGGCCTTGTTGCCCGAGATCTCGGCGGCGATCGGCAGCTCGAAGTCATCGAGGCGGAACGACAGCGGGGTGCCGGCGACGGTGGTGCCGTTGGCAGCCTTGATCTTGAAGGCGCCGTCTTCGACGACCAGCGAGCCGGCATCGGTGGTGATGACGGACTTGGAACCGTCGACGACCTCGGCGGAGTAGTTGATCGGGGCGGCTTCTTCGGCCGGCGCGGCGTTCACGGTGCCGGCGGTGACGCCCATGGCGGCGATCAGCAGCGCCGACGTGGCGGCGAATTTCCTCATCAGCATTTTTGTTGAACCTCAAAGTCGGAGCGTGCGGAGGGGACTCGTAGATCAAAAGCTCCCGCAGCTAACCAGAGGTGAACCTGCTGTGACTGTTAGTTCAAGTTTTGTTCACCATTGATACTCCGATGCCTGTGCGCTGATAGAAACCTGAGCGTTGACCGGGCTTTTTCTCAGGAAAACCAACTCTGAGTCTTAACCTACCTACAGGTAATGTGACGGAGATCACTGTGTAAATATATGCCGGGTCACAGGTCAGAGACGTTCCAGCAACACATAACGGTGACACCTTTCGTCACGAGCGTCCATGGAATGCACGTATCGTTGACCGAGTGCGAGTGCTCGTAACCGGCGGGGCCGGGTTCATCGGTGCGAATTTCGTCCAGCAGACCGTGGCCACGCGCCCGGATGTCCAAGTGACCGTGCTCGACGCGCTCACTTACGCGGGCAACCGGGCATCGCTGGATCCGGTCGCGGATCGGATCGAATTCGTGCACGGCGATATCGCCGATCTCGATCTCGTCGACAACTTGGTCAGCGGGGTGGACGCGGTCGTGCATTTCGCGGCCGAATCCCACAACGACAACTCCCTGGCCGAGCCGTGGCCGTTCGTACAGACCAATATCGTCGGCACCTACTCACTGTTGCAGGCGGTACGCCGCCACGAGGTGCGCTACCACCACGTCTCCACCGACGAGGTGTACGGCGATCTCACCCCCGACGAGCCGGGCTTCACCGAATCCACCGCCTACAACCCGTCGAGCCCGTATTCGGCGACCAAAGCGGGCAGCGACATGCTGGTACGCGCCTGGACCCGGTCGTTCGGTGTCCGCGCGACCCTGTCGAACTGCTCCAACAATTACGGCCCCTACCAGCACGTGGAGAAATTCATCCCGCGCCAGATCACCAACCTGATCGACGGTGTGCGCCCACGGCTGTACGGCGCGGGCCATCAGGTGCGCGACTGGATCCACGTCGACGACCACAATCGCGCGGTCTGGGACATTCTCGAGCGCGGCCGGACCGGCAAGACCTACCTGATCGGCGCCCAGGGTGAACTCGACAACCTCACGGTCGTCCAGCTCATTCTGCAGGCGTTCGATCGAGAGCCCACCGATTTCGATCACGTGACGGACCGCCCCGGCCACGACCAGCGCTACGCCATCGACGCGAGCCTGCTGCGCGAGGAGCTGGGCTGGTCACCGCGCTACGCGGACTTCCGCGCCGGCCTGGCCGACACCGTCGCCTGGTACCGCGACAACGAGGACTGGTGGCGACCGAAAAAGGCCGATACCGAACGCGCCTACGCGGCAGCGGGCGAGAAAACTCTGTAATCCCCACCGTCGTCTGGGGAATTATCCCCAGACGACGGTGTAATACGTTGCGGCGGTAGCGACAAGCGCGAAAGTCGACGCACAGGCGATGGTGATCGCGGTCCCACGGGCCGGAATCACGCCCTCGGAATTCGTGAGTCGCAGCGGCACCACGCGAGCCAGTACCGCCAGTCCCATGATTGCCAGCGGCACGAAATACCGGCCCTGCACACCGTCGATGATGTAGAAATCGACCGGCGTGAACGACATGTACAGCGTCACGTAGATCATCGCCACACTCGCGAGCACCGTGAGCGCCACGATCAGCGTGCGACGGAAAGTGGCTGTGGTGGTACTCATCCGGTCGACGATGCCGAAACTCACCGCGAAGGCGAGCAGGCACGCCAGCATCGAAATCGCGGGCACGTCCACATACGCGAAACCGAGTTCGCCGAAGAACTGGTTGAACCAGCGATGGTCGCGCAGCGCGATGCTCTCGCCGAAGGTGTGCACGAATTGCACCGGGTCGCTGAGGATTCCCTTAAGCTGATCGCCCGGTCGCACCTGCCCCCACTGATGGGGCGGGCGCATCAGGCCCATGCCGTCGCCGGTGGGCGCCGCGATCTTCGTCCAGGCGAGGAAAAGGACACCGCCCGTCACCGCGAATGCCCACGGAACGAATTTCAGTTTTCCGGTGAAACCGAGCCGGTCGGCGGGCACCACCACAACGAGCATCGCCAGCAGCACATAGGTCGGTTTGCTCAGCGGCAGTGCGATCGTCGCGGCGAGCAGCGCGGCGGTTTCCGCCCGGTGCAGTCGATCGCCGACGAACAGCGCTTTCAGCAGCAGCGCCGACACCATGATGGCGAGCGCGTTGGTGAGCGTGTCCGCGGTGACGGTGCCCGCCTGGAAAAGCGCGATCGGCAGCACCGCCACGGTGAATACCAGCCACTGGCTACGCCGCTCGCGCAGCGCGTAGAGCCCGAATCCGACGACCGCGAGATAGGCGACCAGGCCGGCGAAACGGGTCAGCAGATACATGCCACCCACGTTGAGACCGAGCGCCTCGCCCAGCCGAATGCCAACGGCGGCGGGCACATACGGCACCGGCGAGTAGGCGGCGGTGTTGGTGAACCACATCTGCCGGGTCGTCGAGGAAACCTCGGCCGCGGCGAGCCGGTCGTAGGCGCCGGGGTCGGCCACCATCGCGTCGGGCTCTTCGGGGTTGTCGTTGTAGTCCTTGAAGGCGTAGCCCATCAGCGCGTCGACGCTGACCGGGATCTGCCCGCCGTAGGCCACACCGCGATCGTCGACGATGCGCTGGGGGAACACGCCGCCGTGGGCGACCTGGTAGGCGCGGCCGAACTGGGTGATCTCGTCGTGGCCCCAGAACGCGGGCGTGAGCACCGCGAATACGGCGCCGAACACGGTCGCGATCATCGCGAACGCGACGGTGGCGGCGCCGAACCGCTGGGTCACGGTCCGGATCGGCGCCAACGCCCGATCCTTGCGTGCGGGGGTCTTGCTGGGTTCTACAGTCGTCTCGGGCTCGATGGACGTGGTCACCGACGGTCTCCGGCCGCGACGTCCTCGCTCACCCCGGCGGCCGAATAACGCAGGTAGACCAACCGCGCCGTCTCGTGGCGGGAGCGGCGGATACCGTCCAGGATCAGGCCCGCGGTCCAGGCGAGGCTGCCGAGCAGCAGCAGTGTGAACGCGAGGAACAGCGTCGGGAACCGCGCCACCTGGTGAGTGTTGTAGAAGTCGATCACGATCGGCACGGTCAGAATCACCGAGACCAGCCAGGCGATGGTGCCGAACAGGCCGTAGAACGCGACGGGGCGTTCGTGGCGGGCCAGGCCAAGGATCAGCGCGAGGATCTTGGTGCCGTCGCGGTAGGTGCGCAGCTTGGATTCGCTGCCCGCGGGGCGGTCGCGGAAACCGACCGGCACCGAGGTCTGCGGCACGCGCAGGTGCAGCGAATGCACGGTCAGCTCGGTCTCGATCTCGAACTCGCGCGACACGGCCGGGAAGCTCTTCACGAACCGGCGCGAGAACACCCGGAAGCCGCTCAGCATGTCTTCGACGTTCTCGCCGAACACCTTGCCGACCACGCCGTTGAGCACCTTGTTGCCGGTCTCGTGACCGCTGCGGTAGGCGCTGGCGTCGGCGTCGTCCTGCTTGCGTACACCGAGGATGTGGTCGTAGGGGCCCTCGAGCAGCGTCTTGATCATCAGCGGAGCGGCCGACGCCTCGTAGGTGTCGTCGCCGTCGATCATCAGATAGACGTCGGCGTCGATATCGGCGAAGGCGCGGCGCACCACATTGCCCTTGCCCTTGGTGTTCTCGAAGCGCACGATCGCCCCGGCCTCACGGGCGCATTCGGCGGTGCGGTCGGTGCTCAGGTTGTCGTAGACGTAGACGACGATCCCCGGCACAGCGGCTTTGAGGTCGGTGACGACCTTGGCGACCGCGGCCTCTTCATTGTGGCAGGGGACCACGGCGGCAATGCGAAGCTCGGTGGAGTCCACCCGGGTCAATCCTCGGAGTTAGGCAGCAGTGGGACACCGGGAGGCTACAGGATTGTCGGCGCGCTGGCGCGCGCGTGTTCGCGGCCCCAAGGGGCCGCCGGTTAGCCGCCGTTGCTTGATCGTTTGTGTTC
>NZ_JBHURA010000014.1:0-39651 GCF_042674185.1 Nocardia sp. NPDC056952
GGGTGGTCGCCGCCAAGTGCTCCTGGCTCTCGTAGGCGAAGACCGGTGAGCCCTGACACGACAGACCGCCGTCGATCCGCTTCATCTCCACATGCAGCGGCCCCAACTCCGCGAATTCACGGTGGATGCCGACGATCGACTCGTACAGATCCCGCTGCGGGAACAGGGCCATCAGCCCGGTGAGCTCGCTGTTGTGCCGCTGGTAGCGCAGCATCGAATGGCCCCAGGTGAACTCGTAGAGGGGCGAACCGTAGCTGCCCTTGCCCTCGAGGCACCGGTACCGGATCCGGCCGCCGTTGTCCTGCACCAGATCCTCCACATTCGGCACCGACTGGACGGCGGCCATCAGCAGCACCATCGACTCGCCGTCGGGAATCAAGCCGGCGAGTTCGGGAAAGTACTGCGGGAGCGGATGCGCATGGGGCGAAACCACTTTCGTGAGCACACCGTCGCTGCGGCAGATGTCGACCGAGAAGCGGGCCGCCTGCGCGAAATCGGGGAACGAGACGACCAGTTCGTGCCACTCCCAGGCCGGGGCGAGCGGCAGTTCGACCTCGGTGATGATGCCGTTGGCGCCGTACGCGTGGTGCACGGTGTTCACATCGCGCCCGCGCAACTCGATCAGCCGGGGGTGTTCCTCGACCGTCATCACTTCCAGCGCGGTGATGTTGCCGGTATCGCGCAGGATGCCCCAGCGACAGCTGCCGATACCCGCGTGCCCACCCGCGATGTAGCCGCCGACAGTGGCCTGGTGCGCCGTCGAGGGATGCATCCGCAGCTCCCACCCGGACGGGCGGATCGCGGCGTCGATATCGGCCACGACGGTGCCCGCGAGCGCGCGCACCGTGGTCGGCGGGCGCCTGCCCGGTTCGCCGTGCCAGCCGATGACGCCGGCGAGGGCGGTGACATCGATCACCGCGCCACCGCGCAGCGGCACACCCTGACCGAACTGCCCGGAACCGGCCCCGCGCACGGTGATCGGGATGCGATGACGCGCGCAGGCGGCCACCGCGGTGCGCAGCTCGTCCTTGCCGCGCGGCGCGATGAAGATCTCGGCATTGCGCCCGCGCAACAGGTCTCGCAGGACCGGACTCTGCGCGAACCGGTCGCGGCTCTTGGTGCGCAGCTTGCGTGTGTCGGTGGAGAAGGTGATGGGACCCAGGTCGGCGCGCAGGCTCGTCAGCGAATCGGTGGGTGACATCGGCCGTACTCCGTCGTTCGAACTCTCCGTGCGTCGCGCGGAGGGCGATCCTTCGGCGGATCGGCCGAGCATCAGCGTGCCCGGCCGGTGTTTCGCGGCGGTAAAGGCGCGATGTCGGTGCGCGTACTCAGTCGGCGGTGTCGAGGTCGGCCCGGGACAGCGCGTCTTCCACGCGGCGGCGCGCACCGGCGAGATGCTGTTCGCAGCGGGTGGCCAGGGCTTCGCCGCGCTCCCACAGCACCAGCGAGTCGTCCAGGTCGAGGCCGCCCTGTTCGAGCATCTTCACCACGTTGATGAGCTCGTCGCGGGCGCGTTCGTAGCCGAAGGCCGCGATCTCGGCCAAGGTGTCTGCAGCGGTGTTCTCGGAACCGGCGTCGGCCACGGTCACGTCCTCTTCTCGTCGGTGGTCTCTGGCGTCAGTCGCTGGGTGCCCAGTGCCGCGGCGGTGACGGCTCCGTCGGCGACCCTGATGCGGAGCTGGCTGCCCGCGGGGGAGTCATCGATCGAACGCACGACATGCCGTTCGGGACCGGCGACGCGCTGCACGACAGCGTAACCACGGGCCAGGGTGGCGGCCGGACCCACCGCGGTCAGCTTCTCGCGCAGATGCAGGGTGGTCGTCGACTCGCTGCGCAGCAGCTGGTCGACAGTGCGTCTGGCGGCCGTGCGCAAGCGTTCCAGCTCGTCGTGACGGTGGTTCAGTTCGCGCAGGGGATCGGCGAGGACCGGGCGCGATCGCAACTGCGTGATGGTGTGTTCCTCGCGCTGGACCCAGCCGCGCAACGCGGCCGCCGAGCGCGCCCGCATCTCACGGACCCCGGCCAGTTCGGCGGCGGCATCGGGGACGATGCGTTTGGCGGCGTCGGTGGGGGTGGCCGCGCGCAGGTCGGCGACCAGGTCGAGCAGGGGATTATCGGGTTCGTGGCCGATGGCGCTCACGATCGGGGTGCGCGCGGCGGCGACCGCCCGGCACAGTGCTTCGTCGGAGAACGCGAGGAGATCTTCGACGCTGCCACCGCCGCGCGCCAGCACGATCACCTCGACCTCGGGGTCACGGTCGAGTTCGGTCAGCGCTTCGAGCATCTGCGGCACTGCGGTCGGACCCTGCACCGCAGTATTGCGGATAACGAATCGGACTGCGGGCCAGCGGTTCTGGGCCACGGACAGGACATCGCGTTCGGCCGCGCTCGCCCGTCCGGTGATCAGCCCGATCGTCGCGGGCAGGAACGGTAGCGGCCGCTTGAGCCTGGCATCGAACAGGCCCTCGGCCGTCAAGAGGGCTTTCAACCGCTCGATCCGCGCCAGGAGCTCACCGATGCCGACCGCGCGAATCTCGGTGACCCGCAACGAGACCGTGCCCCGGCCGGTGAAGAAGTGCAGCTTGCCGTAGACGACCACGCGGCTGCCCTCGGTGAGTGGCACCGGCAGCCTGCGCAACAGGTCGGGGTCGCAGGTCAGCGACAGCGACATGTCCACCGAGGCATCGCGCAGCACCAGGAACGCGGTGCGGGTGCCGGGGCGCAGATTGATCTGGGTGACCTGCCCCTCCACCCAGATACTGCCGAGCCGTTCGATCCACTGGGCGACCTTCACCGCGACCGAGCGCACCGGATACGGCTGCTCCGCCGAATTCGCCGGAGCGCCGGCCTGCGCGACGCCGTCCTGAGTCATAGGTCAGTTCTACGCGCGGCCACCGACACAACCAAAAAGCGGCCGCAACCCCGGTGCGCCGAAGGCGCGGATTGCGGCCGCCTCAATTCTGGACTGACGGAGAGAAGGAGCGAAGCGACTGAACGCAGGAGCGAAGAATCGAGGCCCACAGGGCCGCAATCCACGCGGCGCCAGCCGCCGATATCACTGCGCCTGGACCGTGGCGATGCGGTTGGTGAGCATCGTGACGAAGGGGGCGCGGGCGCGGGTCTGCTGTTCGAAGGCCAGCAGCTGCGCCAGCTCCTCGACGGTGAGCATCCGCAGCCGGGCGCGCAGCTGGGCCAGCGTCATCGCGGGGTAGTCGTAGCGGATCGCGACCTCGGGGGCGACGACCTCCTCCGCGGCGGGCTCCTCGGCGGGCTCGATGACCTCGTCCTCGGTCTCGAGCAGCAGCAGGGACGCGGGCACGACCTTGCCGTTGGTCTGCGGGGCCTCCGCCGCTTCGAACAGGTCGAAGCGGCTGGTGTGGCCGTTGGTGGCGGGCGCGGGTTCGAGGTCCTCGTCGAAGGTGGCCCACGCGGGCTGCTCGGCCGGAGCCGAACCCAGCCGCTCGAACACACCGTCACCCTTGAGCGCGAGGCTGGTGACGAACTGCTGCAGATGCATCGTGGTCTGCAGCACGCGACTGAGCGCGGTGATCGGGAAATTGACCGCGGCGACGGGCAGTCGCCGGGTCTCTTCTAAGGCGTAGACGGCGGCGCCGGCGGCCACCCTGGCCAGGAACGGAGGTCGAAACATGACTCCAGCCTGCCGCAAACCGGGTGTGATGCAAAGGTCCACACCCCTGTTGTGTGACTTTCGCCCCTTGATCCGACCTGATCGGGCCTGTCGCGCGCACGTAAGCTGTGGGACATGACCTCGGCAATCCCCTTGAACGTCGGTATCACGCGCTCCGCGGGCGCGAATGCTGCCGGTGGCAAGCGCGTGCTGCTGGCCGAGCCGCGCGGCTACTGCGCAGGCGTCGACCGCGCCGTCGAGACCGTGGAGAAGGCTCTCGAGAAACACGGCGCCCCGATCTATGTGCGCAAGGAGATCGTGCACAACCGCCACGTCGTGGAAACGCTACGTGAGCAGGGCGTGATCTTCGTCGACGAGACCGACGAGGTGCCCGAGGGCGCGCTGGTGGTGTTCTCCGCGCACGGTGTCGCGCCGATCGTGCACGAGACCGCCGCCGAACGGAACCTGCGCACCATCGACGCCACCTGTCCGCTGGTCACCAAGGTGCACCAGGAAGCCAAGCGGTTCGCCCGCGACGACTTCGACATCCTGCTGATCGGCCACGAAGGCCATGAGGAAGTCGAGGGCACCGCCGGTGAGGCGCCCGAGCACGTGCAGCTGGTCGACGGGCCCGACTCGGTGGACAAGGTGACCGTGCGCGACCCGTCGAAGGTGATCTGGCTGTCGCAGACCACGCTCTCGGTCGACGAGACCATGGAGACCGTCGAGCGGCTGCGCGAACGTTTCCCGACGTTGCAGGACCCGCCCAGCGACGACATCTGCTACGCCACGTCCAACCGGCAGACCGCGGTCAAGGCGATGGCGCCCGAATGCGATCTGGTGGTCGTGGTCGGTTCGCGCAATTCGTCGAACTCGGTGCGACTGGTCGAGGTGGCGCTCGGCGCCGGCGCGAAGGCGGCGTATCTGGTCGACTACGCGCGTGAGGTGGATCTGGCCTGGCTCGACGGGGTGCGGACCATCGGCATCACCTCGGGCGCGTCGGTGCCGGAGATCCTGGTGACCGGGGTCCTCGACCTGCTGGCCGAACACGGTTTCGGTGAGGTCCAGCCGGTGACCACGGCCAACGAGACGCTGGTGTTCTCCCTGCCTCGTGAGCTCCGCCCCGCCCGCCGGGACGCACCTTCGCAGAGCTGACCCGCCTGAGCTGAACAAAGAAAATCCCCGCCGGCTGAGCTCGGCGGGGATTCTTCGTTCTCAGACGTTGTCGGGGCGACGTCGTTCCGTGCGGGCGGAGTCGGCGCGGTCTCGATAGCGCACGTTCGGCTGTGGATGCGGGGGTGCGTCGCCACGGCGGCGGGGGACCCTGGCCGGTTCGGGTTCGCGCGGTGCGGCGGCCGCGCGGGCGGCGCGGGGTTCACCGCGGGCGGCGCGAGGCTCGCGGGGCCGGGCGGCGGCGGGAGCCCGTTTCGGTTCGGCGGGCCTGGCGGGCCGGCGAGCCGGGCTCGCCATGTCGACCTCGGTATCGGCTTCGTCCAGTACCGCGGTGCCGCGGCGCGGCCGCTTGCGGGCGGCGGTGGCGAGGTCGGGCGTCGGCTCCGGGCGACGGCGCTTGACCGGCTTGCGTTCGGTCCGGCGCTCCGGGGTGGGGCGAGCGGTCTGGGGTGCGCGCTTGGCGATCGCGATCCTGGCTCCGCCGATCGCCAGCACCAGCACGGTGGCCAGCGCCATCGTCGGGAAGCGCTCCACCAGCGGGATGATCAGGTTCATCAGCACGTCTTTGATCGACGTGGTGGCGCGTCCACCCAGCATCTGGCAGGCCAGGGGCACCGCGACGAACAGCAGCAGCGGCGGCATCACCATGGTGGAGAACAGGCCGCGGAAGCGCACCGCGCAGACAGCGAGCACGCAGCCGAGCACATACAGCGCCGAGAACGTGCCGGTCGGATAGGTCTCGCCGCCGAGTCCGTCGATCAGGAACCCGAGACCTGTCGCACCCGCGGCGAGCAGAATCGCGGCCCAGGCGGGGATGCCGGGTACCGAGGGCACGATCGAACGTTGCGGCGCGGGCACCCGGGGTCGCGCACGTTGGGAAGCAGCCACACTATGACACTAACTGCACATCGGCCCTGTGGGCGCCACGGCACGGGGATCTCAGACGCGATCCTCGACGTCGGCGAACGCGACGACGCGTGGTCGGGTCTCGGTGAGCCGGATTGCCGGGAGCTCCTGATCGGCGATGCCGAGATCGTGCATCCGGCGCGCGGTGACCATGACCCGCGACTCCACCGAACCCACGGTCGCGTTGAAAGCCGCTACGGCCTTACCGAGATTCACGCCCAGATTGTCCAGATGCTCGGCGACCTTGCCCAACCGGGTGTAGAGCTCCTTGCCCAGTTGCTGCACCGTTGCCATATCGCGCGAGAGCGCTTCCTGCCGCCAGCTGAACGCCACCGTCCGCAGCAGCGCGATCAGTGTAGTGGGGGTTGCCAGGATCACGTTCCGGCCGAACGCGTACTCCAGGAGGTCGGCGTCGGTGGTGAGCGCGGCATCGAGGAACGGGTCGCCGGGCACGAACAGCACGACGAACTCGGGTGCCGGATCGAAGGCCGCCCAGTACGCCTTGTCGGCCAGTTGGTCGACGTGGGCGCGCAGGTGTTTGGCGTGGCGAGCCAGCAATTGGGTGCGTGCGCCGGGGTCGTCGGTGGTCGCCGCGTCGAGATACGCCGAGAACGGCACCTTCGCGTCGACGACGATGTGCCTGCCGCCGGCCAGCCGCACCACCATGTCGGGCCGGACCACGCCCCGATCGTCGCCGCCGGGCCGGGATACCTGGGTATCGAAGTCGCAGTGCCGGGTCATGCCGGCCAGTTCGACCACGCGTTCCAGCTGGATCTCGCCCCACCGACCGCGCACCTGCGGCGCCCGCAGCGCGGCGACCAGCTGGCCGGTCTGATCGGAGAGCCGATGCGAGGTGCGTTGCATGCCCGCGACCTGCTCGCGCAATCCCGAGTACGCGTCGATCCGATGGTGTTCGACCTGCCGGATCTGCTGTTCCAACGCGCCGACCGCGTCGCGCAGCGGATCGACCATCGCGCCGATCGCGGCCGAATGCCTGCGCGCCGCATCCTCGTTGGCCGAGTGCAGCGACTGCTGCAGCAACCGTTGATTGTCGCCGGCCGCGGCGAGCCGGGCCTCCGCGGCGGCGGCGCGTTGGCCACCCCGGGCGGAATGCCCCAGCCAGCCGAGACCGAAGCCTGCGGCGAAGACGAAGACGAGCGCGACGAGCATCGAAGCGGTCATGGGAGGCGATACTGCCCGAGGCCACCGACAAGTTCGCAATTCCCGGGCAAACCGGGCATGGCGGCGGCGGATCGCTCGGGACATCCCGGCGGTGTGCGCCGCTGCGCGCGCCACGCCGATGAATTACACGCGTGTGGTGCGTCGATTGAATTCTGTCGGGGGTGTGCCCTACGGTTCGCGACATGCGGATCCTGCACACCTCCGACTGGCACATCGGGCGCACCTTTCACGGTGTCGACCTGCTGGCCGATCAGGCACGGGTGCTGTCGGCCGTCGCGGAGCTGGTCGCGGCCGAATCGGTCGATGTGGTGGTGGTGCCCGGCGACATCTACGACCGCTCCATCCCCAACGCCGATGCCATCGGGGTCTGCAATCGTGGATTCGAGGCGATCCGGGCGGCGGGCGCGACGATCGTCGCCACCTCGGGCAATCACGACTCGCCCGCCAGGCTCGGTGCGGGCGCGAGCTTCGCCGCGGCCGGTGGCTTGCATCTGTGCACGCGGGTCGCCGACGCGCACCGGCCGATCGTGCTGTCCGATGACGACGGCGACGTGGCCTTCTACGGCATCCCGTATCTGGAACCGGAGATCACCCGGACCGAACTCGGTGTGCCCCAGGCGCACTCGCACACGGAGATCCTCGATGCCGCGATGAGCCGGATTCGTGACGACATCGCCGCCCGGTCCGGCACCCGCACGGTGGTGCTGGCGCACGCGTTCGTGATCGGCGGCGAGGCGACGGGTTCGGAACGGTCCATTTCGGTGGGTGGCGTGGAGACGGTGTCGATGTCGGCCTTCGACGGCATCGACTATGTGGCGCTCGGGCACCTGCATTCGCCGCAGACGCTCTCGGAATCGGTGCGCTACAGCGGATCCCCGCTGCCGTATTCGTTCGGTGAGAGCTCCCATCGCAAGGCGGTCTGGATCGTCGACCTCGACGCGAAGGGTCTGGCGGCGGTGCACCGCCACGAGCTGCCGCTGGTGCGCGGGCTCAGCAGGCTCACCGGCACCATCGATTCCCTGCTCACCGGCGCTGAATACGCTGCGGCCGAAGAGCATTACGTGTCCGCCACGATCACCGACACCACCCGTCCGGTGGATCCGATGCGTAAGCTGCGCGAGCGGTTCCCGCACGCGGTGCACGTGGAATGGGCACGACCGGAAGGTAATCCGGAGTTGCACTACCGCGAGCGGGTGCACGGTCGTCGCGACACGGAGGTCGCGGCGAGCTTCCTGACCGACGTGCGTGGCACACCGAGCAAGGGGGAGATGGCATGGGTGGAGCGGGCGCTGGCCGCGGCGGTTCGCGAAACCGATTCGGGCCGAGGCGAATCCGCCCAGGAGTCCGTGGCATCGGAGCTGACTGCGTGAGCTCCCACGCCGGGTTCGCGGCGGCGCTCGTCGCCGGGGTCGTCGCGTGAGGCTGCACCGGCTCGAACTCACCGCGTTCGGACCGTTCGCCGAGACCACCGTCGTCGATTTCGACGCACTCGGCGCCGACGGGCTGTTCCTGCTCCACGGACATACGGGTGCGGGCAAGACGACCATCCTCGACGCCATCGCCTTCGCCCTCTACGGCAAGGTGCCGGGGGCGCGCGGCGAGAGCAAGCGTCTGCACTCCGACCACGCCGATCCGCAGACACCGCCGAGTGTCGTGCTAGAGGCCACGCTCGGCGGCCGCCTGCTGCGCCTGACCCGCTCGCCCGAATTCGAGCGCCCGAAGAAGAACGGCACCGGAACCCGGCTGCTGCAACCCCAGGCCACGCTCACCTGGCTCGACGGCAGCGGTGAGAACCTCTCGCGCATCACCGATATCGGCGACGAGGTGCTGCGTCTGCTCGGTATGAGCGCCGACCAGTTCTTCCAGGTGGTGCTGCTCCCGCAGGGCGACTTCGCCAAATTCCTGCGAGCGGAGAACGAGGACCGCGAGAAACTGCTCGAAAAGCTCTTCGACACCCAACGTTTCGGTACTGCCGAGAAATGGTTGTCGGATCGGCGACGCGCGGCCGAAAGCGATCTCACCTCACGCCAACAGGGCATCGACCGCCTGATCACCAAGGTCGGCATGGCGGCGGGTTACGGCGGCGCGGAATCGATCGGCATCAAGGATTCGGTGACGTGGTCTCAGGAACTGCTGGCCACCGCGCGTACCGCCCTCGCCGAGGCGACCACGAATGCCGAACTGCGCCAGAAAGAATCGGCTGAGGCCCGCACCGAAGCCGAAGAGCAACGCCGCGTCACCGAGCTGCGCACCCGGATGGCCGCGGCCCGCACCGAACTGGATGCCTACACCGCCTCCGCTCCTCGCCGCGCCGAACTCGAACGCGAACTCGACCGAGCTCGCCGGGCTGAACCCGTCGTCCAGGCCATCGACGAGGCTCGCTCCGGGGTCCGTGGCCTGCGTCGCTCGGAAGCCGCCACCCGCGGCGCCGCAGCTGATCTGGCCGACCGTCTGAATGCATCGGCGGCGGCCGATATCGCGGGTGTGGGGCTGCTGACCGTCGTGGCGGCCGAGCCGAACACCGATGGCGGCGTCGTGGACGTCCATGGTGATCTCGATGCGGCGATCAGCCAGTGGAACGCGCTGCTCGGTGTGCTCGGTGAGGTGCGCGCGGATGCGGTGATCGCACGCAGGCTCACCGACGATCTCGCCGCTCACGAGAGCGAATCCGCCCAGCTCACGCGGCGTGCGGCGGAGTTGGCGCAGCGGCGGGTCGAACTGCCGGCACTGATCGGTTCTGCTCAGGAACAGCTCCGCGAGGCCACCGACGCGGCCGCCGCGCTGCCCGGAATTCGCAACGAGCTGGCCAAGTGGCAGGACTCGGCGGCCGCCGCTGTCGAGATCGCCCGCCGCCGACCGGCCTTGGACGCAGCGCGCGGTGAACACGACACGGCCTGGCGCGCCCACCTCGACGCCAGGGAGCGTGTCCTCGACCTGCGCACCCGCCGCCTGGCCGGCATGGCCGCCGAACTCGCGGGCGCGCTCACCGAGGGCGCGCCGTGCACGGTCTGCGGGTCCGCCGATCACCCGGAGCCCGCGCAGCCCACCGACGGCGCGGTGCCCAAGGACGCCGAGGACGCCGCGCAGGCGGCCGAACAGGCCGCGGAGGCCGCGCGGGATCGCCTCGCCGAACGCATCAGCGCCATCGAACGCGAGATCGAGGCGCTGACCGCGCGTGGCGGCGACGCCGACCCTGTCGCCCTCGCCGACGCGGTCCGCACCGCCACCCACCGCTTCGACGACACGGCCGAAGCCGCTGAACGCGCCCCCGCTCTGACTGGTCGCCTCGAGGCCCTGCGCACCGAGGAAGCTGCCCTGCACGAGCAGTCCCGCGACTTGGACGCCCGCCTCGGCACCAGCACGGCCAACATCGCGGCCACCCGCACGCGCCTCGAAGAACTCACCACCCGCTTGCGTGCCGCCGCGGGCGCCGACACCACCGTCGACGCCCGCACCACCCGCCTCGAATCCCTCATCAGCGCCGCCACCACCCTCCGCACCGCCCGTACCGAGGAAGCCACCGCCCGCGACGCTGTCCGCACCATCGCCACCCGCGTGGAAAACCTCGCCCGTACAGCAGGTCTCGTCCCGGAGGGATACGAGGAGAGTGCGCAGCGAGAGGCACACGAATCGACGAGCCGTACCGCAGGCCGAACTGCGGACGAAGATGCCGATGCCGACGCTGAGACGGCCCCTGCCGCCGAGCTCGGCGCTGAGGAGAAGGCGAGCGCGGGCCGCGCGCGAGCGATCCGTGACGAGCCCGAAATACCCAGCCTGTTCGATCTTTTCGATGACGAGCCCCTCGACGAGGAGCAAGTCGACCACGAGCCGGTCCATGATGTCCCGGTGGTCGAACCAGCACGGCCGCGCGACGACATCGCCCTGCTGACTGCCTACGCCCAGGTCGTCACTGCCGTCGCGCGGACGGCGCAGCAGCAGGCCGCGATCGAAGCCGAACTCACTGCCGCGGACCGGGCCCGCGCCCATGCCGAGACGGTGCTCGCCGAGCCTGGGATCCAGGCGGTCGCCGAGCAGACGCCGGGCGACCCGAACGCGCTCGAGCAGCGTTTCACCGAAGCGCAGAGTGCGCTCACCGCGGCGGTGGCGGACCGGTCGGCGGCCACCGAGCGGGTCGCCCAGCTCGAGCAGCTGGGGGCGCAGCTGTGGGGTGAGGTCGAGCGGATCGCGCCCGAGCAGCGTGTCTTCGACGAGCTGGCGGCCCTGGCGGAAGTGGTCGCGGGCCGGGGCGAGAACAACCGGCGAATGTCGTTGCGCTCCTATGTTCTCGCGGCGCGGCTCGAAGAGGTCGCGGTCGCTGGATCACTGCGTCTGCGGCGGATGTCGGGTGGCCGTTACGAATTCGTCCACTCGGACAAGGCGGGCCCACGGGGCAGGCGCGGCGGCCTCGGGCTCGATGTCCGCGACGACTACACCGGCGCGATCCGTTCGGCGAAAACGCTCTCCGGCGGCGAAACCTTCATGGCCTCACTGGCATTGGCGCTCGGTCTGGCCGATGTGGTCGCCGCCGAAACCGGCGGGCTGGTCCTGGACACCCTGTTCATCGACGAAGGCTTCGGCAGCCTCGACGCCGACACCCTCGACGCCGTCATGGGTGTCCTCGACGAACTGCGGGCGAACGGCCGCGTGGTGGGCGTCGTCAGCCACGTAGACGAAATGCGCCAGCGCATCCCCAGTCGCCTCCACGTGGTGCGCGGCCGGGCAGGATCGCGACTGGAAGCCACCGTCGCCTAGTCCGCCCGGCGATGCCGTCACCCGCGTCCGCTGTCAGCACGGCGCGGCGGGAGCCTGCGGACGCTCCACCGATGGCGCCGCTTCCTGACGGGCGAGCGGCGTGAATCCGGGAAGCTTGCCGTCGACGAACGGGATCATCAGCTGGACCAGCGGGCCGATTCCGAAGGCATAGACCAGCGTGCCGATTCCCACGCTGCCGCCGAGGAACCACCCGGTGGTCAGCACCGAGACCTCGATCCCGGTGCGAACCGACCACACCGGCCAGCCGGTCCGCGCGACCAGTCCAGTCATCAGTCCATCGCGCGGACCTGGACCCATCCCCGCACCGATGTAGAGCACTGTCGCCGCCGCGTTCACCACCACCGCGGCGACCATGGCCAGCACCCGCAGCCACACGCCGTCCACGGCGGGGATCATCCACAATCCGGCGTCGACCGCGATCGCGATCACCACCACGTTGCTGACGGTCCCCAGCCCCGGCCGCTGCCGCAGCGGAATCCACGCGAGCAGCACAGCGATCCCGGTCAGCGCGGTCACCACACCGAAACTCAACGGCACGTGCGCGGCGACCCCTTGGTGGAACACGTCCCACGGGTCGAGCCCGAGTCCTGCTCGGATCATCACTGCCATCGAGGTGCCGTACAACCACAAACCGACGTACAGCGCGACCAATCGACGAGTGAGCATAGGTAACAGAATCCGGCCTACTGGACCTGGAAAAAAGAGCCAATCGACGATCACTGGCCTGATCGTGTGCCGATGCTCAGCTTTCGTGCGCGAGCAACCAGGCCTTGGCTTGCAGCCCCCACCGGAACCCGCCGAGCGCTCCGCCGATCCGCAGCACACGATGGCACGGCACGAACAGCGCGGCGGAGTTGCGCGCGCAGGCGTTGGCCGCGGCCCGCGTGGCGGCCGGACGCCCGGAGAGTCCGGCGAACTCCGTGTAGGTGACCGGTTCACCGGCCGGTACCTTGCGCAGGACTTCCCAGGCATGGACGAGGAACTCACCGGACTGTTGACGCACCGCGATCGCGTCGATGGCGGTGAGATCACCGGCGTGATAGTCGATGACGGCCTTGGTCACCGCGCCGAGCGAATCCCGTTGCCGCAGTTCGGCCGGGCGCAGTGTGGTGTGGATCAGGCCGGTCAGCGTGGCCGGGTCGCCGGTCCAGCCCGAGGCCAGCACGGCGCCGTCGGCATCGACGATGGTGGTGAACGGGCCGATCGGCGTGCTGACGGTCGCGACATCGGCGAGACGAAGAGCAGTGTCAGTCATGGGTTTTCGCTTCCTGGGGAGAGGGTTCACGGACAAGCGCGCCACGATGTTCGAGCGCGGTCTTCCACAAGTGCATCGACAGATAGGAGCGCCACGGCGCCCAGCGGGTGGTGTCGCCGAGGTCGATCCCGGCTCGCGCGGCTCCTTGGCGCACGACGAGGTCGGTGTCGAGCAGGATGTCGGGATCGGCCAGCGATCGCATGGTGACGTAGTCGGCGGTCCACGGCCCGACCCCATCGAGTGCGAGCAGGTCGCGCCGCAGATCATCGGCGGTACGGCCGGAGTGCAGGACCAGTTCGCCGTCGGCGAGCGCCCGCGCCGCGGACACGATCGCGGCCACCCTGCGCGCGGGCCCGGTCAGCACCTCGGCACCGTGTTCGGCGACCGCCTCGGCCGTCGGGAACAGTCGCGGCACCGGTCCTTCGATCGGCTCGCCGAGTGCGTCCACCAGCCGCGCGACATGTGTCCCCGCTGCCCGCACCGAGATCTGTTGCCCGATCATCGTGCACAGCAACAACTCTGATCCATCGAGGCACCCGGGCACTCGAATCCCCGGCGTGAAGTCGGCTCCGGCCGTTGCGTCGATGCCGAGTGCCGCGTCGATCCCCAGCGGATCCGCGTCCAGATCGAGCAGGCGCCGCACCCGGGCGACAGTCGGAGCGAGATCACGCATATCCCGCAATGCCAACTCCGCCCGCACATGACCGGGCTGAAAAGACAGCCGAACAGTCGCGTGCCCGTGCGGAGTACGCAGGCTGCGCGTGTAGACCCCGTCCTCCCACTGTTCCGTCCCGGCCACCGCGTGCGCCGAGAGGAACCAGGTCAGCCACCCGGTATCGAGCGGCTCGCGGTACGGCAGCCGCAAGGTCAGCAATCCGGGGGTGCCGGGCGCGACCACATCGGCGCGCGGCGACCGGCGCAATTCGGTCCGCATCGTCGTCGGGCTCACCGCGAAGACCTCGCGCACGGTGTCGTTGAACTGCCGAATGCTGGCGAACCCCGCCGCGAACGCGATGTCCGACATCGGCATCTCGGTGGTCTGGATCAGCAGCCGCGCGGTGTGCGCACGATGCGCCCTGGCCAGCGCGAGCGGCCCGGCCCCGAGTTCGGTGGTGAGCACCCGGGTGAGCTGGCGCTGGGAATAGCCGAGGGTGGCGGCCAGCCCGGGCACCCCGCCACGCTCGATCACCCCGTCGCCGATCAGCCGCATGGCGCGCGCGGCCAGGTCGGCCCGCACATTCCACAGGGGTGACCCCGGCGCGGCATCGGGCAGGCACCGGCGGCAGGCGCGATAACCGGCTTGCTGCGCCGCCGCCGCGGTGGGCAGGAACGACACATTGGCGCGCTTGGGTGTGATCGCCGGGCACGAGGGCCTGCAATAGATGCCGGTCGTGCGTACCGCGGTGAAGAACTGCCCGTCGAAGCGGGAGTCGCGGGTGGAGACCGCCCGGTAGCAGCCCTCGAAGTCCAAAGCAGTGATGGTCACGAGTTCCACAATGGCACCCGCCGGGACAAGGTGCTAGCGGAAATCGGCCACCGATCCCGCGTGCCTCGAACCGCGATCAGCAGCAGCGATTGGTGGGATTCCGGTCGGCTTCGGCATAGCGTTCGCGCCAGTAGTCGCGCACGGACGGCACCGGGGCACCCGGGTGCGTGCGACGCATGTGGTCGACATAGCGCTGGTAGTCCTGGCCGCCGTTGATCGCGCTGTACCAGCGCGCGACACCGCGCATCGCCGCCCAGACTCGCCGGACGATCTCGCGAGGTCCGATGGCAGCGGGGACGGCAGGGGCGCGGACGGCCGATCCACTGAACCGGCCGTCCGCATCCCTGGTCACACTCAAGAGACGTGCGCCGATCCGGGCGCGCTCACCTTGCCCTCGGCGATCAGCACGTCCCACTCCTTCTGCACGTCCTTCTCGGCGGAGGTGGCGACGAAACCGCTCGGGGCGAAGATCTTCGACGGCTGTTCCTCGGACTCGGTGCTGGTCACCGTGCCTGTGCGAATCGCCTTCGCGCACACCAGCACACCGACGACGGTGACGATCAGCACCAGCACCGCGAACACGATCGACAACGTGCCCTGGATGAAGGTGTTGCGGATCGCGATGTCGACCTGCTCGGGCGTCTTGGCCGTCAGGCAGGCCTTGCCCGCGTCCTTGGCCGCCTGGCACAGGCTGTGCTGCTTCCAGTAACCGAGCTTGGGATCGTCGGAGAAGATCTTCTGCCAGGACGCGGTCATCGTGACCAGCAGATCCCAGGCCAGCGGCACACCGGGAATCCACGCCCACTTCCACTGCCCACGCTTGACGATGATCGTGAGCACCACGGTGAGCGCGATCGCGGCGAGCAGCTGGTTGGCGATGCCGAACAGCGGATACAGCGCGTTGATGCCACCGAACGGGTCGTTGACGCCCATCAGCAGCACCCCGCCCCAGCCCGCGACCACGATCAGCGAGCACAGCCAGGCGCCGATCCGCCACGACGGATCACGGAACTTCTTGAATCCGCCGCCGAAGTTGCCGAGCGCGTCCGACACCAGGAACCGCGCGACGCGGGTGCCGGCGTCGATGGTGGTGAGGATGAACAACGCCTCGAACATGATCGCGAAGTGGTACCAGAACGCCTTCATCGTCGAGCCGCCGAGGAATTGGGAGAAGACCTCGGAGATGCCGACCGCCAGGGTCGGGGCGCCACCGGTGCGCGAGACGATCGACTTCTCGCCCACATCGGCGGCCGCGTCGCTGAACAGTTCCGGCGTCGCGGGCGGACCCGACAGCCCGAGCGAATTCGTGAACTTGGCGGCGCCTTCGGCCGTGCCACCGGTGAGTCCGGCCGAGGCGTTCATGCCGAAGTAGAGGTGCTGGTCGATGATCGAGGCGGTGATGATCGCCATCACCGCGACGAACGACTCCATCAGCATGCCGCCGTAGCCGATCATCCTGGCGTTGGATTCCTTGGCCAGCAGTTTCGGCGTCGTGCCCGAGGAGACCAGCGCGTGGAAACCCGAGAGCGCACCGCACGCGATGGTGATGAACAGGAACGGGAACAGGCTGCCCGCGAACGCGGGACCCGCACCGGTGTGGGCGAATTCGGAGACGGCGGGCGCCTTCAGCACCGGCATCGTGATCAGGATGCCGACCGCGAGCAGCACGATCGTGCCGACCTTCATGAACGTCGACAGGTAGTCACGCGGCGCGAGCAGCAGCCACACCGGCAAGACCGAGGCGATGAAGCCGTAGGCGATCAGGCACCACGCGATGGTGGTGCGCGAGAGGGTGAACCAGTCCGCGCCCCACTCGGTTTCGGAGACCCAGCCGCCGCCGATGATCGCGGCCAGCAGCAACACGATGCCGATGGCCGACACCTCGCCGACCGCACCCGGCCGCAGATACCGCAGGTACACGCCCATGAACAGTGCGATCGGGACGGTCATCGCGATGGAGAACACGCCCCACGGGCTCTCACCGAGCGCGTTCACCACGACCAGCGCGAGCACCGCGAGCAGGATCGTCATGATCACCAGAATCGCCACGATCGCCGCGACGCCACCGACGAGACCGAGCTCGTCGCGCGCCATCTGACCGAGGCTGCGGCCGCGCCGACGGGTGGAGGCCCACAGCACCAGGTAGTCCTGCACCGCACCGGCGAAGACCACACCGACGATGATCCAGATGGTGCCGGGCAGATAACCCATCTGCGCGGCCAGCACCGGACCGACCAGCGGACCGGCGCCCGCGATGGCGGCGAAGTGGTGCCCGTAGAGCACCCGCCGGTCCATCGGCATGAAATCCTTGCCGTTGTCATAGATTTCGGCGGGCGTGGCCACGTCGTCGCGCGGCTTGGTGATCTTCCACTCGATGAATCGCGCGTAGAAGCGGTAGGCGATGATGTAGGTACAGACCGCCGCGATCACGATCCACACCGCGTTCACGGACTCGCCGCGCACGAACGCGATGATCGCCCACGCGATGGCGCCGAGAACGGCGATCCCCGCGAACACGGCCTTCTTGGCGGGCGTGATCGGCGTGCGATCGACGACACCGACCGGAGGCAAGTCCGGGTCGGTCCGCAGATGTTCGATGGTCGCCATTGACTCAACTCTCCTGTATAACGCGCAGAGCCTCGGGTGAAGCAATCGACAACGTAGCCGATCGCCGAACTGCGACGGAGAGGTTCGCACACGATCGTGCGCAGAATGAAATTTTGTTCAGCTGGTCATTCGCCCCGGTACGTTCCGAAGCTCCAGAGGTTGCCTTCCGGGTCGGCGGCGCTGAAGCCGCGGGAGCCGTAGTCCTCGTCGCGCAGCTCGCGGATGATCGTCGCGCCCGCGGCCTTCGCCCTGTCGTAGAGCGCGTCGGGGTTGTCGGTGACCAGGTAGAGGTTGGCGACGCCCGGCGGCCGGGTGCCGAAGGGGGAGTCGTCGCGGCCGGTGGAGCCGAACATGATGCCGCCGCCGCCCGGGAGACGCAGTTCGCCGTGCTCGACGACCGAGTCGTCATTTTCCCGGGCATAGACCGCGGTCGCTTCGAAACCGAAGGCGGTGGTGAGGAACTCGATCATGGCGCGGGCGTCGTCGAAGGCCAGGCAGGGCCAGATGGTGGTGGTGTTCGTTGAAGTATCCATGTGTTCAGCCTCGCGCTTCCCGCGCGTTCGGGTCTTGGACGGATGGAATCTCCTCGGCGAGCCAGGCGGTGGGAGCCACGCCCGCCAGCTCGGCGAAGTCGCGGTTCAGGTGCGCCTGGTCGTAGTAGCCGCAGGTGGTCGCGATCTGGGCGATGGAGACATAGGACGGGGTGCCCGCCAGCATGCGCCTGGCTCGCTCGAATCGGATGATCCGCGCGGCCAGCTTGGGGCTCGCGCCGAATTCGGCGGTGAACTTGCGGGTCAGGTGCTGACGGGTCCAGCCGATCCGATCGGCGAGCGGATTGATCGAGCAGGTGCCGCCGGTTCTCACGAGAGCGCGCCAGGCCCAGGTCAATTCGGGCCCGGCCAGCGCGTCGGTGCGTGCCGCGGCGGTCAAGGCTCGATCGCACGCGGCGAACCGGCCCGGCCAATCCTGGTGCGACTGCACGGCATCGGCGAGTTGATCGCCCAGAATTCTTTGCGCTTGGGAACATTCGATCGACATGTCCCACAGTTCGCTCGCGGGCATGCCGAACAGCACCCGGCAACCCAGCGGGGTCAGCTCGATCGCGACACCTTCTTGAAAACCGGTGTGCGCGATCAACGCCGGGCTCGCCTGCAGGCCGCTCAAGACACAGCGGTAGCTGCCGGGGGCCTGGTGCGGGTCGGTCTGCTCGACGACGTCGATGGTCGGGCCGACGGCGACGATGAACGTCATGTGCTGTGAGGGCAGGCCGCGATGCAAGCCCGGCTCGAAACCCGCGAGTCGATAGCCCACGTACCGGTCGATGAACGCTGCCAGCACCGGCGCGGGGGCCGCGGTCACCACCTCCGTGGTCGCCTCCATACGGCAACGCTACGCCGGGCGTGTGGGATTGCCCACGCGTCTCGAGCATCGCCGTGGGGTAACCGGACCGTGAAGGTGCTCTCCGCAGCGCGGCGGAGGCGGTGAGATTTCGCACTCACGGGCTCATGGTCTGTGGAAACCCGAGGTCAGCCGGTTAATCTTGCGCCTTCGCCCAATTTACGTAGGAGGTGTCATGCGGCGGGTTCAATACGAGCGCGGCAGTGGTTCGGAGGCGCTCGAAGTCGTCGCGGCCGAGGTGCCGGTACCCGGTGCCGGTGAGCTGCTGGTGCGGGTCGAGGCGATCGGGGTCACCCTGTCGGCGATTCGGCGGATCAGCGGCGACGCGGAGCAGGTCCGCGCCGAGGTGGCCGGTGAGGTCGTCGCGGTCGGTGACGGCGTCGACGGCTACAGCGCCGGATACCGCGTGGTCGGCCTGTGCACCGCTGACGCGTACGCCGAGTACGTCGTCCTCGCGATCGACCAGGTCTCGGCTATCCCGGACGGCGCGTCCGCCGTCGACGCCGTCGCCCTGATGCGCAGCGGTCTCGTCGCTCTCGGCGCACTGGACACCGCCGTACCGCGCGAAGGAGAAACCGCGCTGGTCACCGCCGCCGCGGGCGGTGTCGGCCACCTCGCGGTGCAGCTGGCCCGCGTGCGTGGCGCGAGCTGGGTGGTCGGCGCGGTCTCCGACGAGTCGAAGGTCGACTTCGTGCGTGAACTCGGCGCCGACGAGGTGTTCACCTACGACCAGCTGCACTGCGGCAAGCAGGCCGATTACGCCCTCGACGGTGTCGGTGGCACCGGCCTCGGCGGCACCCTGGCCGGTCTCGCCGAAGGCGGTCGCGCGGTCACCTACGGCACCGGCGGCGGTCTCATCGACACCGAAGACCTCCTCGCGGGCGGCAAATCCCTCACCGGTTTCCGGATCGGCCGTCTCGCCCAGCGCGACCCGGCTCGGTACGAGGACCTGCGCCAGGAGGTGTGGCAGTACTACGCCTCCGGCCTGCTGCATCCGGTCGTGCACGCCGAGTTCGCCCTCGACGACGCCGCTGCCGCCCACGCGGTCATCGAGCAGCGCGCCAACCTGGGCAAGGTCGTCCTCGTTCCCTGACCGATCCGTCGGGAGGCCGTTCGCGGTCCGGCTCGCTGGTCAGCTACCCGACCAGCGGGCCACAAGGGGGCCGCGAACCCGCCGCGCCGCAGGTGCGGCAAGATAAACCCAGTGAGCCTCACCCTCGGAATCGTCGGCCTGCCCAATGTCGGAAAGTCGACGCTGTTCAACGCGCTGACCAAGAACGACGTGCTGGCCGCGAACTACCCGTTCGCGACCATCGAGCCCAACGTCGGCGTGGTCCCGCTGCCCGACCCGCGCCTGAACAAGCTCGCCGAGATCTTCGGTTCCGAGAAGATCGTCCCCGCCGTGGTGTCGTTCGTCGACATCGCCGGCATCGTGAAGGGCGCCTCCGAAGGTGCCGGCCTGGGCAACAAGTTCCTCGCCAACATCCGTGAGGCCGACGCGATCTGCCAGGTCGTGCGCGTGTTCGCCGACGACGACGTGATCCACGTCGACGGCCGGGTCGACGCCGCCGCCGACATCGAGGTCATCGAAACCGAGCTCATCCTCGCCGACCTGCAAACCCTCGAGAAGGCCATCCCGCGCCTCGAGAAGGAAGCCAGGGTCAAGAAGGACCGCAAGCCCCTGCTCGACGCCGCCAAGGTCGCCGAGGGTTTCCTCAACGAGGGCACCACGCTGTTCGCCGCGGGCAAGAAGATCGACGCCGACCTGCTGCGTGAGCTCTCCCTGCTCACCATCAAGCCGTTCCTCTACGTCTTCAACGCCGACGAGTCCGTCCTCACCGACGAGGCCAAGGTCGCCGAGCTGAAGGCCTCCGTCGCCCCCGCCGACGCTGTCTTCCTCGACGCCAAGGTCGAAGCCGAACTCCTCGAACTCGACGACGAATCCGCCCTCGAACTCCTGGAATCCATCGGCCAGACCGAACCCGGCCTGCACGCCCTCGCCCGCGCCGGTTTCCACACCCTCGGTCTGCAGACCTACCTCACCGCAGGCCCCAAGGAATCCCGAGCCTGGACCATCCACCAGGGCGACACCGCCCCCAAGGCCGCCGGCGTCATCCACACCGACTTCGAACGCGGCTTCATCAAGGTCGAACTCGTCGCCTTCGACGACCTGGTCGAAGCGGGATCGATGGCCGCCGCCAAGGCCGCGGGCAAGGTCCGCATGGAGGGCAAGGAATACGTCATGCACGACGGCGACGTCTGCGACTTCCGCTTCAACGTGTAATCCCTTGCGCCTGGGGCGATCGGCGAAGCCTCAGGCGCACGATCTGCCTCCTCGTGCTCTCGAGATCCCCTTCCCGCGGCCCCGCGCGCCCTGTGATGTTAGTTATAGCCGTGTGCTATTCGTTGCAACCACAGGATGCGCCGGTTCGAACGACGGAGGGCTGGATGAAACCGCATTACATGTATCGGTGGGTCAACAATCACGGGTTGGTACTGCTGTTCAAGAAGATTCTGATCCGGCGTGGCAATCCGTTCGCTCGCTTGATCGGCGGTGCGGAGGGCATCGAGAATCCGTACGCGCTGATCGAGGAGATGCGCGGGGAGGGTGGGTTGATCCGGGCCCTTCCGGTATGGATCACCTTCGATCACGATATGGTCCGGGAAATATTGCGCGACAACCGTTTCGGTGTCGGTATACCGACTGTGTTCGGGATTCCGGGGCCGGTGATGCGCGCGCTGGAGCGTCGGCCCCTCCCGCCGAATCTGATGGATCCGCCGTCGATGCTGGTGGTCGACGAGCCCGAGCACAACCGGATGCGCAAACCGGTCTCCGCGGCGTTCACCCCGCGTGCCATCGCCCGGCTGCGCGACCGGATCGAGACGGTCACCGCCGAACTGCTGGCGGCACTCCCCGACGACGGGCCCACCGACCTGGTGACGCGGTACGCGGCGCAGGTGCCCATCGCCATCATCTCCGAGATGCTCGGCTTCCCGGACGCCGACCGCGAGATGTTCCTGCACTGGGGCGACGAGATCAGTCCGTTGCTCGACCTCGGAATCTCTTGGCAGACGCACCAGCGGGCGATGGAATCCTCGGAGCGACTGCACCGGTATCTCGTCGAGCACCTCGAGCGGCTCCGCGCCGAGCCCGGCGACGACATCCTCAGCAGCCTGGTCACCTCGGGGGATCTGTCCACCTACGACCTGTGCGCGTCGGCGACCCTGCTGATGGCCGCGGGTTTCGAGACCACGGTCAACCTGATCGGCAAGGGCATCGTCTGGTTGCTCCAGCACCCCGAACAGCTGGACCGGTTGCGTGCCGAGCCGGATCTCTGGCCCAACGCGGTGGAGGAGATCCTCCGGATCGATCCGCCGGTGCAGTCCACCGCTCGCACCACCAGGACAGCGCTGGAGATCGGTGGTGTCCGGTTGCGCGAAGGATCGACGGTGGTGCTGTCGCTGGCCGGCGCGAACCGCGACCCCGCCGTGTTCACCGACCCGGCCCGGTTCGACGTGACCAGGGGCAACGCCAAGAATCATCTGTCCTTCAGCAGCGGTAGCCATGTGTGCCTCGGCGCCGGTCTGGCCCGGATGGAAGCGGCGCATGCCCTGCGCGCGCTGTTCGAGACGTATCCGGATCTGCGATTGACCCATCCGCCCACCCGTCGGCCGCTGTTCACCCTGCACGGTTATCAGCACCTGCCCGCCCACACCGGTCCACGCGTCCGCAGCCAGGTCCCCATCGGCTGACACCCTCCGCCGGGCGAGCTCGAACGAGCGACACCTAGGTGGTGTTCTGCGCACCCTCGGAGGAGCGGTCCAAGCACTCGGGGACCTGCTGGTGAATCCCGTTTCGGTGGAGAGTTGAACCTGTCACCACACGCGAAACCGGAGGCTCCGATGTCGATCATCAGCACAATCGCCCACTCGGCGGAGCGTCGTGTCTCGGTGTCGACCGGTGACGGGGTGGAGCTCGCGGTTCGGGAGTACGGGGCGCGGAATGCGGACATGACGGTTGTTCTCATTCACGGGCATTGCCTGCGGACCGAGTCCTGGACGGATGTGCGGGACGCGCTGCTGCGCGAGCACTCCGGTGCCAAGGTCGTCTGCTACGACCATCGCGGGCACGGCGACTCCGCGACCGCGTCGAGGAAGACCTACAACATCGAACAGCTCGGTCATGATCTGCACGACGTGCTCGACGTTGTCGCGCCGACCGGCCCGGTCGTGCTGGTCGGGCATTCGATGGGTGGCATGACCGTGCTGACCTACGTCGACCAGTACCGGCACGAGGTGGGGACGCGCATCGTCGGTGCCGGGCTCGTCGCCACCGCCGCGAGCGGGCTCGCCGACGCGGGTTTCGGCCGACTGCTGCACAACCCGATCGTTCCTGTCTTCCAGGCCGCGGTGCGGCGCGCACCGCGGCTGATGCAGCACGCGAAAGTGCTGGCCTGCAAGGTCTTCGCTCCGGTCGTGCGCGCCGCCGAGTTCGGTGATCGCAAGGTCAGCCGGCGCGTGCTGGCACTGGCCGAGGCGATGCACAACGCGACGTCGATCGTGACCATGGCCACCTTCCTGAGCGCCTTCAAGACCTTCGACCGCACCGCCGCCCTGGCCACCCTCTCGACCATCCCCACCATGATCCTGTGCGGTTCCGCCGACCTGATGACGCCGCCGTCGCATTCGGTCGCCATGGCCGCCGCCGTCGACTACGCCGACTTCGTTCAGATCGACGGCGCGGGTCACTCGGTCATCCTCGAACAGCCCGCCCGGGTCGCCCAGGCCATCGCCCGCCTGGTCGCCCGCGCGGACCGCGCCGGTCGGCCGACACGCGCCCAGCTGGCCCTCGCGGCCTGAGCCGGCCGGCCACCGCTGGACGGATCGGCCGGTGCCGTCGGCGAAATAGCTGCTACGGTCCGATTCTGTGATCGTTTGGCTCAACGGGACCCATGGCGCGGGCAAGACGACGACCAGTGGGCTCGTGCAACAGCTGATTCCGGATTCGCGGGTGTTCGATGCCGAGAAGGTCGGTGAGACGCTCATGGACGTCACGCCGGGGCTGCCCGCGACGAACAACTTCCAGCATTGGCCACCGTGGCGACCCCTGGTGGTCGAGACCGCCCGGCACATTCTCGACTACACCGGCGGCACGCTGGTGATGCCGATGACCGTGCTGGTCGAGCAGTACTGGCGCGAGATCAGCACCGGGCTCGCGCGGCACGCGATCCCGGTCCGGCACTTCGTCCTCCACGCGGACCAGCAGACCCTGCGCGGGCGCATCGAGGGTGACACAGTCCTCGGCCCTTCGGCATTCCGTCTCGCGTATCTCGAGCCGTACGCGGAGGCTGCCCGTACGTGGCTGCACAGCGAGGCCGAGGTCGTGGACACCACGCTTCTCACCCCTGGTGAGGCTGCCCAGCGGATCGCGGACGCCGTGAACCAGTGACGGGTCCTCGGCCGGTCGAGCGAAGACTGATCGTCAGTCGGCTAGGCCCTGCCGAGTTCGAGTGCTATTGCGCTGGTGAGGATTTGGCGAGCTCGCGGAAGGGGCAGCGAGCCGCTGTGCCAGCGTTCGCTGAGGCCTTCCACCAGTGTGGTGAGGCGTTCCGCGGTGATGGTTGCGTCGACGGTGGGGGCGACCGTGCCGGATTGCTGGGCCCGGCGGATGAGGGTTTCCACGTCGGCGTTCCAGGCTTCGGTGGTGGTGCACAGGGGCGCGCGTAGGTCGGGGTGGAAGACCGCGCTGGCCCGCAGCTCGCCCCAGGCGACGCTGGTTTCGCGGACTCGGTCGGTGTCTTGGAGCTCGAGCAGCAGCATGTGCTCGACCTGCGCGCGCGGATCGGTCGTGTCGGCGGCGTCCGTGTAGGTCTGGGCGCGGTGGTTGATGTGCTCGAGCGCGGCCCGCAGGATGCCCGCGCGATCCTTGAAGTGGTAGTAGATCAACGCGGTGGACACTTCGGCCGCCGCGGCGAGCTTCTCGACTCGCAGGCCGCGTACGCCGTCCTCGGCGATGACGCGGACGGCGGCTTCCATGATCTGGGTACGACGGTCCGACACGATTCCTCACAGTAGGCGCACGTGATCGCGGCGGTGGGGCCGCTGCCGGGCTCAGCCGACGGGTTCCTGCTGGGTGGTGCAGTGGATACCGCCGCCACCGGCGGCGATGCCGTCGATGTTGATCTGCACCACCTCCCGGCCGGGAAACAGCCGCTCCAGGGTGGATTTCGTGGCGGCATCGGTCGCCGGATCACCGAATTCGGGGCCGATGACGGCACCGTTGCAGACGTAGAAGTTGATGTAGCCCGCGGCGAAATCGTCGTCCGCGAACTGCTCGCGCACCGTGGCCGGACCTTCGAGCACCTCGACTCGCAGCGGGCGACCGTGCGCGTCGGTCGCCGAGCGCAGGATGTCGAGGTGGCGACGGGTGACGTCGTAGTCGAAGGAATCCGGGTCGTTGTCGAGGCCGGCGACTACCACGCCGGGCCCGGCGAAGCGGGCGTAGAAATCTGTGTGCCCGTCGGTGATGTCCTCGCCCGCGATGCCGGGAAGCCAGATCACCTTCTTGATACCGAGCAGGTAGTCGAGTTCCTCTTCGACGTCGACCTTCTTCCAGCCGGGGTTGCGATTGTTGTTGAGTACACAGCTCTCGGTGATGATCGCCGTGCCCTCCCCGTCGACCTCGAGCGCGCCGCCTTCGAGGACCAGATCGGTGTGCAGAGTCTCGACGCCCGCGCGCCCGGTGACGAACTGCGCCACCTTCGCATCGGCGTGGTAGTCCTGCTTCTCACCCCAGCCGTTGAAGTTGAAATCCACACCGGCCCTGGTATTTCCGCTTCGCACGAACACCGGGCCGGTGTCGCGCATCCACAGGTCGTCGAGGTCGGTGGCGATCAGCTCCACGTTCGCGTCACCGATCAGGCTCTTGGCCCGTGCCAGATCGCCGGGGCGCACCAGCATCGAGACCGGTTCGAAGCGGGCGATCGTGGTGGCGATGGTGGCCAGGTTGCGCTGGACCTCCGGCACCAGCTTCGCGCCCCAGATCTGTTCGTCGGCGGTGAACGCCATCCAGGTGCGCTGGTGCGGCTGTCCCTCCTCCGGCATGAGCCAGGTCCGGTCGTCGCTGTCGTCGCAGCCGGCCAGCAGCACGCTGAACGCGGCCATCGTGGCCTGGACGAACGTGCGTCGTCGCATCGGGTTCTCCTTTCCACTGCCGAGAACCCTAGCGACTGACTGAAAATTTAGTCAAGAATGGCGATCCGTGTCACCCAGGCGCCGGTGTCGTGGGTTCACGACTTGACGACCGCCAGCGCGGAGTGGGGCCGGACGTCCCCCACTGCGGGGTGGTGGAGGCGATCGACCTCGGTGAATCCGGCTTCGCGCAGGATTTCGGAGAGCTGGTCGGTGGGGTAGCGGTAGGCGGTGGTGACTTTGTGGGGGAAGGGTTCGATGGTGTCGGTGGACTCGAAGAAGCCGATCACCAGGCGGCCGTCCGGGGTGAGCACCCGGTGGAATTCCGCCAGCACGGTGGGGAGTTCCGCGGGGGTCATGTGGATGAGCGAGAACCAGGCGAGGATGCCCGGGACGGACGCAGTGGGGGCGTCGAGGGCGCGGATCGAGCCGAGCTCGAACGGGATGTCCGGGTAGGCCGCCCGCGCGTAGGCGATGAATTCGGGGACCAGGTCTATGCCGGTGGCGGGGACACCCGCGTCGGTGAGGAATTTCGTGAAGTGGCCGGGGCCGCAGCCGAGGTCGAGGACGGGGCCAGGGGTCAGGTGGGTGAGGGCGAAGGCCGCGTCGTCGGGGGCGAGGTCGGAAGGGGAGCCGAAGAGATCGATGTAGAGGGTGTGGATGGCGGTGTAGGCGGCTTGGACGGTGTTGTCGGGCACTCGGTCGACGGTAGTCACTGAACAGGGCATGCCCGGTTCCGTCCACCGTTTGTGATGGGAAGACCCGGGTAGTCGAATGTAGGGAGCCGTTTTCCCAGTCGTAGACACGAAGGGATCGACGATGCCGATCAAGCCTGTTCGACGCATTGCTCGCGCACTGCTGGGGACCACATTCGTGGCCGCTGGAGTGAACGGGTTGATGAATCAGAAGCCCCGCGCCGCCGCCGCCAACGCGCTGGCCGAGAAGGGCAGGACCGGCCTGCCCGACGCACTGGCGGCACGGGTGCCCGACGATCCGAGTCAATTCGTGCGCGTGAACTCCGCGGTGCAGGTGGTCGGTGGGTTGTTGCTGGCCAGCGGACGCGCGCCGCGGCCCGCGGCTCTTGTACTCGCCGCGACCGTGGTGCCGGGAACCGTCACCGAGCAGGACTTCTGGGCCGAGAACGACCCGGACCGCAGGGCGGTCAAGCGGGTGGGGTTCTTGAAGGACCTCGGGTTGCTCGGCGGGCTGATGATCGCGGCGGCCGACACCGAGGGCAAGCCGTCGCTGGGCTGGCGGGCCCGGCGCGCGTTCTCGCGTGAGGAGCCCCGCATCGCGGCCGAAGGCGCCGCCATCGCCGCCGCGGCCAAGGCTCGTGGCGCGCACCTCGCCGATGTCGCCCATGAGCAGGGCGCGCATCTGGCGGAGGTCGCGAACGAGCGGGGCACCGCGCTGGCCGAGATCGCCCGCGAACGTGGGCCGCAGCTGGCCGACGCGGTGCGCAGCCGCAGTGCCCATCTGGTCGAGGTGGCCAAGGATCGTGGCCCCGAGGTGGCCGAGGCGGTGCGCAGCCGTGGCGCGCACCTGGTCGAGGTGGCCAAGGACCGCGGTCCCGAGGTGGCCGAGGCCGCGCGCACCCGCGGTGCCCAGATTGCCGACGTCGCCAAGGAGAAGGGCCCCGAGCTGGCCGAAGCCGCGCGCGAACGCGGCACGTATCTGGTCGATACGGCCCGCGAACGCGGTTCGGAATTGGCGGCGGCGGCGCGGGAGCGTGAGGAGATCACTGCTCCCACCCGCCGGTGGTCGAGGCGATAGCACCCGAATCTCGGAGGCAGGCCGGGCCCACGATGACGTGGCCGATCCGACCGGTCTGTCCGTGATGCCCCGATAATCGTGGTCTGGCGCTCCTACCTGCTGTGGCGCACCATAAATCCGGGGTCGGGCATACCGACGAACTCACCGCGCGAACCTGACATCGGGGCAATCCCGGCGAATTAGGTTTGGCGGTGAGTTCTGGTGTGAATACTGGGCATTCGCAATGCTTTTCGACAGAGTGGGATCCATCTGATGTTGTCCGGTCGTGAAACGTCCAAGCCGTATGCCGTTCGAGTCGCAGTGGTGGGAGCGGCGGTGCTGATCGGACTGCTCGGTTCGGCGGGAACCGCCGCGGCGCTTCCGGGTTCGGGCTCGGCATCCGGTTCGGCCAGCGGTTCCGCGGACTTGGCCTCGGGTTCGGCGTCCGGGTCGGGTGCGGTCGATCCGGCGGTCGCTTCCTATCTCACCTGGCAGTCGACGCAGTTCATCCACAACACCCTGCGCATGCTGCTCTCGGTCCCGCTGCGCAACAGCTAGTTCCAGGTCTTTTCCCAGCGCTCCGCTGCCCAGTCGCGTACCTCGCCGCTGAGCAGAATCGCGGGCAGCAGCAGCGCGAAGCCGATCAGCAGGATCGCCAGGCGCACCCACACGCTGAGTTCGCCGAGGGCGCGCAGCAGCGCGGGCAGGACGCAGAGCACGGCGAGCGCGACGAGGACGATCGCCGCGAGATTGTGTCCCGGCCCGGCGATCAGCGCGGCGCAGATGCCGAAGCACAGTCCGAGGACCAGGCCGCCGACGCCGACGAAGTAGTTGTCCCAGGAAAGCCAGCTCGGGCGGGTAGACCGGTGAGTGACCACGCCGCGCAGCCTAGCGCGCTCAGCTGTCGCTGTGCGGCGGTCTGGGCCACGGGTTTTCCTCCAGCTGTTCGACCGACCGGTTGAACTTGCGCATCAGCCTGCTGAGCTCGGTGACATCGTCGGCGTCCCAGCCGGCGACGACCTTGCCGATATCGCTGCTGCGGTGCCGTCGGTCGGCTTCGAGCGCGGCCTTGCCGTCGGCCGTCATCTTGATCTTGCGGGCGACACCGCCGTCGGGATCGGGAACCCGTTGCACCAGCTCCTGCTTCAGCATCGCGCCGACCTGGCGGTTGATGGTGGAGATGTCGAGCTGGAAGGCCTCCGACAACTCGCGCAGGCTCAGCGGCTCGCCGAGATCGAGCCGGGTCAGGATGAGGAACGCCGATCGGTCCAGCAGGAAACCGGGGCGTCTGCGGGTGGTGGTGGGGAAGTGCCGCGAGATCAGGTTCAGCTCGAACACCAGGCGGGTGAACGGGGTGTCGTCGGCGGGGCCGGAATCGGACATGTGCCAACTATGTCGTGTGGGTCACCGCGGCACCAAATTGTGTACTATGCACATGCTGTGTACTGTGCAATTTTGTGTCTGTAACCGCCGAGGCCGCACCGGCCGTCCCCGAAACCCGACGTCCGGCCCCGGCCGTGCTGATCGCGGTGCTCAGTACGGTCGGCATCGTCGTCTCGCTCATGCAGACGCTGGTCATCCCGATCATTCCGTCGCTGCCGACCCTGCTGAACACGTCGGCGTCCAATGCCTCCTGGGTGGTCACCGCCACCCTGCTGGCCGGCGCGGTGTCGACGCCGATCGCCGGGCGACTCGGCGACATGTTCGGTAAGCGCCGCATTCTCGTCACCAATCTCGGGTTCATGATCGTCGGCTCGGTGGTCTGCGCGACCGCGAGCTCGCTGCTGCCCGAGGTGATCGGCCGGTCCCTGCAGGGCATCGCGGTGGGCGCGATCCCGCTGGGGATCAGCATCATGCGCGACGAACTCGCGCCCGAGAAGGTCGGCGGCGCGATGGCCGTGATGAGTGCGACCCTCGGTGTGGGCGGTGCCGTCGGCATGCCGTTCTCGGCGCTGATCGCGCAGAACGCGAACTGGCACATGCTGTTCTGGACCGCGGCCGGACTCGGTGTGGTGTGCGCGGTGCTGGTTTTCGTGTTCGTGCCGGAATCGCCGGTACGCACGCCCTCACGCTTCGACTTCGGCGGCGCGATCGGGCTGTCGATCGCCCTGCTCACGTTGCTGATCGGCATCACCAAGGGCGCCGACTGGGGCTGGGCCAGCGGCTCGATCCTCGCGCTGTTCGGTCTGTCGCTGGTGAGTTTCCTGGGCTGGGGCGCCTATGAACTGCGCCGCACCGCGCCGCTCGTCGACCTGCGGGTATCGGCCCGCCCACGGGTGCTGTTCACCAATATGGCCTCGATCGCGGTCGGCTTCTCGCTCTACGGCATGTCACTGACGTTCCCGCAGCTGCTGATGGCTCCCGAGCAGACCGGCTACGGTTTCGGTCTGTCGATGGTGGTCGCGGGCCTGGCGATGGCGCCGACCGGTCTGGTGATGATGCTGCTCTCGCCGGTCTCGGCGCGGCTGTCGGCGAAGAAGGGCCCGAAGTTCACGCTGGCACTCGGCTCGGCGGTGATCGGTATCGGCTACCTGTGCGCGGTCGTGATGATGGACGCCGTGTGGCAGATCATGCTGTCGGCGGTCATCGTCGCGGGCGGCGTCGGCCTGGCCTACGCGGCCATGCCCGCGCTGATCATGGGTGCGGTGCCGCTGAACGAGACCGGCGCCGCCAACGGCCTCAACTCGCTGATGCGTTCCATCGGCACCTCGACCTCGGCGGCGGTGATGGGTGTCGTGCTCGCCCACATGACCATGCAGCTGGGCCCGCACATGGTGCCGACCCGGTCGGCGTTCCACACCGCGTTCTTCATCGCGATGGCGGGTGCGGTCGCGGCGATCGCCCTGACCACGTGCATCCCGATGGGCAAGAAGAAGGCGGACTGAGTCAGACCGCGATCGGCGAGTACACCACCAGCGACCAGTCCCGGCGCGGCACCAGGGCCGCGCCGAGGGAGTGCACCGCCATCGACATCGGCGCGCCGGTGCGCGGATCGCGCAGCTGCACCACCGGGCCGTCGGGTCCGAGCGCGACCGGGGGCTCGGTGGTCCAGAACTTCTCCCATTCGGGAGCCTGCGCGCACGTGTCGACGATCTCGGCGATCCGTGCCCGCGCCGCCAGTCCCGGCCCCATCACGCGAAACCCGTAGACGCACATGTGTACTTGCTGCTCCCAGTCGACCATGGCCGTTCTGGCGCGCGGATCGAGGAGCATCCATTCGAGCATCGACGCGCCCGTTTCCAGGCCGGGGAAGACGAGCCGCCACGCGGCATTGGTGGCCAGGACCTCGTAGACCGGATGCAGTTGCAGGCTGGCCGGGTGGGTGATCCCGTCGATCAGCACCTGGTCGGCCGGGCGGACCAGCGACGGCGGCGAGTCGTAGCGATGTGCCACCGACAGCGAGACCAGATGGTCGCGAAACACCTCGGGCACGTCGAGTGCGTCGAACAGCGCGGTGAGCGCCTCCAATGTCGGTGTGCGGGTACCCTGTTCGATCTTCTGGATGAGAGCGGGCGAGATGCCCGCCGCCTCGCCGAGCGCCGCCCTGGTCAGGCCCGACGATTCGCGGCGTTCGCGCAGGTACCGCGATATCGACGCGTTCGGGTCTTCCACAATGCACTCCTGTTTCGGTCGCCGGTACAAATTGGGACAGTCGTCTAGCTTGACCGAGGGTAAAGGTTTCGAAAAACTCATGTCAGCCGAGTGGGAGACCGCCTGGCTGCCCGGTCGCCGCGCCCAGGACGATTTTCGGCCTTTGTGCTGGTCGGGCCAGTGTGTTCCGGAGCGGAAGTGTTCGACACCACCCCTGCGCGGACGATTGTCGCCGGAGGGGACGGCGCGCGCTCCTGGTGCGTGCCGAGAGCGATTGCCGGGCTGATACCCGGGTGGCGCAGGGGTCCATCCGGTGGTCGCCCGTCCGCTTCGGAAAACACACGTGAGCGGGAACCGAAAGCGCTCGTGATTCGTCCAATAGGTCAGAAGGATGAACGAGAGCGGGGGGCGATGACGCAGATTCGAACCGAACGACCTGGACGGCGCACGTCCTGGATCGTCGGCATCTCCGGGATGCTGGCGGCGGCGACGGTCGTCGCTGTCGGACTGGTGTGGTGGCAGCACGATTGGGGTGATCAGTTCCCCGCGCTCGACAGCGAACGTCTCGACGAGCAGCAGATCGTGCTCGTGGATGTGTTGCGCCGCGAATACGAGCAGCCCGGCGACGGCCCGAAGTACGCCGAGGGCGTCCAGGAGGCCTGGTGCGCCGACTTCGTGAGCTGGACGATGCGCGAGGCGGGCAGGCCGCTGGCGAACCCGAACTCCGGTTCCTGGCGCATCCCCGGCGTGTACACGCTGCAGGAGTACTACCAGCAGGTCGGCCGATTCACCCGCCCCGACGTCGGCTATCGCCCGCGCACCGGCGACGTGGTGCTCTACGGTCCCGACAGCCCGCTCGGTCAGCACACCAACATCGTGCTGAAGGCAGAGGGGGACACGATCACCACCATCGGCGGCAACGAGCTGGGCGGGGTTCGGGTACGCACCATCACCCCGGCCGAAACCGCCGATCTGGTCGGTTACGGGCGATTCTGAAATCGATTGGCGCTCAAGACAACTGCGATGATCCTGGACGGCGGTACCACGCTGATACCCGTACCATGGAACTCGCGGCGCCCGGCAGCGCCGTTGCCGGCTCCTCCGTCCTGCTTCCCCCTCATCGGCAGGACGGGGGAGTTGTGCCACCAGCAGCGGGTTCGCCGACGTCACGTACCGTGTTCGATGTGCGTGTGAAGGTGGACGGAGAGCCACGTCGTGACCCGATGTGGATCGAGTACGCCGATTTCGGCGAACGGTTCGTCACCTACGCGGTGACCGAGGAGCGCATCGCCGCCGCCGTGTCGGGAATGACCGGGCGTGGCGTGAAGATCGGACCGTTCTCGCTCGGGCCCGCGGGATTGGCCGGTTTCGTCGCCGAGGGCACGCTGGGCACCCCCGTGGTCACCCGCACGCCCGGTGACGCGCTGAGCTTCGGCGTGCGGATCCCGCTGACTCTGGCCGTGAACCTGGTTCTCGGCGGACGCAAACTGCGCTTGGCCGCCGTGGTGGAGATCGGGCTCACGCTGCACGCCCGCACCGCCGCTCCGCTGCTGGTCGTGATCGATGTCGCCCCGGTGACGGCCAAGGATGTCAGCTTCACGTTGCGCGCCGAGGCCATCGACGGTGCGTGGGAGATGCTGCTCGACCCGATCGCGGGCCTGGTGCAGCGCGAGGTCGCCAACCGGGTCAACGCCATCGTGGGCGATCCGAAGGTCCGTTCGGAGCGCGTGTTCGACATCGAGGCGATCCTGGACGGCTACCGCTCACCGCATCGCAACGACACCGTCTTCGACTGGATCGACTACCGCGAGTTCGGTCTGCGCTTCTTCACCACCATCGTCACCAGGGATCGCGTGCACGGCGTGGTCGGCCAGATGGCGGGCAGCGAGATCGAGGTGGGACCGCTGTCCGAGGGTCCGCGCGGCGCGGCCACGGTGACCGTGCGCGGGGCGATCGAGCAGCCACGGGTGATCGACCGTGGCCTCGGTGAGCCGGGTGACCTGCGGGTCTTCGATATGACGCTGCCGGTGGGGCTCGACATCACCGTCGACGTGCTCAAGGCCAACCACTACCGTGCCGACCTGGAGATTCCGCTCGTGCTCACGGCAAGGGCCGCCGAGCCGCTCCAGATCGTGATCGAGGTGCCGCCGCCCGCGCTCGAGGACATCTCGATGGAATTCACCGCGAAGGGCCTGCGGGCGGCCACCCTCGGCCGACTGGCCGGGATCAAGAAGCAGGTCATGGCGCAGGTCGTCGCGGTGGTCAGCACCGAACTGGCCGATCCGACCGCGCGCACCATCGATGTGGGCGCGGCGATCGACGGCGCGACCTGACTCGTGTGACTCGTGGGGCGAATGTTGCCATTGGTTCTGGCGGTTCCCCTGGGGTTGTGGTGCAATGAGTCGCACGTTCTAGACTCCCGGCGCGCGAGATTCGGGGAAGGCGCGCCGGGTTCGCTTACCGGTTGAAGGTCGGGTTGCGCGAAGGAGTCCTGCGATGCGTTCTGTTCCGGTGACCCGGCGGAAGTTCTTCGGGTTGGCCGCCGCCGCGGCCACGATCGGTGCCGGCCTCGCCGCCGCACCTGCCCGCGCCCAATCCTTCGGCACCATGGTCGACTACGCCGCGGGGGTTCCCTCCGCCGCGTCGATCGCGGCCGAAGGACATATCGGCGTCATCCGCTACGTCTCCGAGCGCAGGCCCGGCGCGGAGTGGATGGAAGGGAAACCGCTGCTCGCCGCCGAGGTCGAGGATCTGTGGACGCACGGCCTGTCGATCGTGTCGAACTACCAGTTCGGCAAGGGCCCGACGGCCGACTGGCGCGGTGGCCTCGAAGCGGGCAAGGAACACGCCGAACGCGGCTGGGCCATCCACAGCGCCGCGGGCGGACCCGACACCGCGCCGATCTACGCCTCCATCGACGACAACCCCTCCGACGAGGAGTTCGAGGAGATGATCGCGCCCTATATCGAGGGCTGGCAGTCGGTGCTCGGACCAGAACTCGTCGGCATCTACGCCAACGCGCCGACCATCGACCGCGCACTCGACGCGGGCCTGGGTTCCTGGTTCTGGCAGCACAATTGGGGCACCGAGCGCGGATTCGTGCACGACTCCGCGCATCTGCACCAATTCGAGATCGACAAGCGCGCGATCGACGGCATCGGTGTCGATCTGAACCGGGTGCTGGCCGAGGACTACGGCCAGTGGTGAGTTAAGTCTGGCAGTGGCACGTCGACCCGTGACGCAGGTCGGGCTCATCGTCGGGCATCACGCACAGCGGCGCCCTGGTGTCGGGTGCGGAATGGTTCCCGAGCCACGACATCAGCGACCACCGCGACAGACCCGACAGCGCCGACCCGACGCTGGCGAACGACAGCGAGGAGATCGCGGACCCGAACGACCCGATCGAGCCGATGGACAGCACCGATCCGACACTGCCGATCGACAACACCGAATAGGCCGATCCGATCGACAGGATCGACCCCTCGGATCGATACGAGAGAATCGAGCGGCTGCTCCGGCTCGACCGAACATTCCGGGAAGAACCATGCGTGGTCGCCATCGTCTCGGTCTACCACACCGCTCATCCAGCGGGAACCCTGCGCGAGCACAGAGCAACGTAAGCACATGGGTAACTCACCGGGTACGGGCTCACCGAGCCACAATCATGGTCTGGCCGCCAACGCAAACCTCCCCGCAGCTCAGGTCTGGCCTGAAGTCGCGGGGAGGCGGGGGAGCACCTAGACGGTGAAGAAGCCGAGGGTGGGCATGAACGTGCAGGTGCGCGGTGCGGCGCCCTCGGCGGCGGTGGTGAGCGAACCCGAGATCACCGCGACCACGCGGCCGTGGCCGGTGTTCGCGATCGCCGACAGGGTGGCCGGACCGCCGGGGTTGATCTTGGCCTCGTCGGTCAGCGTCTGGATCGCGGACTGACGGGTGTCGAGGTTGAGCCACTGCACCGTCATCGGCGGGTTCTGCTCGCCGGTCGGGGCCTTGGTGCCGAGCGCGGTGAATACGAAACCGGCCTGTCCGGCGGCGGGGCCGGGCGGGGGCAGCTGCGCCGGACCGGCGACCGCGAGCGCGGTGCCGACCGAATCGGCGCCGTCACCGATGCAGCCCTTGCCGATCGTCGGGTACAGGAACTGCGCGATGGCCGGGCCGTCCTGCGGGAGCTCGGGACCGCCGCCGCCGCTTCCGTCGAGGAAGGTGATGATCCGCTCGAGGGTGGCCTTGATGGCGGGCGGCAGGTTCAGCGTGGCCAGCAGTACGCGCGCCTGATCGAGCAGGGCGGTCTGCGGGCTGGCGACGTCGGCGGGGCCTGCGACCAGGCCCGCCACGGCGGGGGCGAAGGCGGCTAGCGCGTCGACAGGGACGCCTTCCGGCACCATCGGGACGCTGATCGGCGCCGCCTGTGGGGCTGGCGCGGGCGCGGCGATAGATGCAGGCGCGGCGAGCATGGCGCCTGCCGCGATGGCGAGAGCGGTCGTTGCGATCCGCGATCCTCGGCTACGAAGCACTTGTCTAGCCGTCCTTACCTCGGTTTTGCGATGGGCGAGGGTTGTCGACCCCAACATGTCGGGGGTCACTCTAAGGACAACGCTGCCGTGTTGTACAGCCGCCGGGCCCTGAGCGGATCACCGGCCGAAACCATGTTCATCGACGCTAGCCCTGACCGGTGTTACACCTGGGGATGTTGATGCAAATGTTATCCATGGTGTCGGGGTGGCCGGTGGCCGCCGGTGGCTCGCGGCCGCCTGGTTAAAGTAGCGGAGCACCGCGAAATGGCGCGCGACGCCACCCATCCGACCGAAAGCCTGGCCTTGAACCGACACCTCCGATGGGCTCTCGCGCTGCTCGGACTGTCCGTGCTCGCCAGGCTGGCCTGGATGCTCTTCGCCCCGAACGGGCTCAATGTCGTCGATCTGCACGTGTACGTCGACGGCTCGGCCTCGTTGCTCACCGATCGGCTCTACGACTTCACCTACTCCGAGGTGACGCCGGACTTCCCGCTGCCGTTCACCTATCCACCGTTCGCGGCGCTGGTGTTCTTCCCGCTGCACTATCTGCCGTTCACGCTGGTGGCGGTCGGCTGGATGCTGGCCACGGTGGCCGCGCTCTACGGCGTGATCCGGATCAGCTTCGAACTGCTCCTCGGCGCGGCGAAGGCGAAGCAGACGCCGTGGATCACCGCGGCCGTCGGCTGGACCGCGCTCGGCGTCTGGCTGGAGCCGGTGCGGACCACGATCGACTACGGCCAGGTCAATGTGTTCCTGGTGCTCGGCGCGATGCTGGCCGTGCGCAGTGCGCGGTGGTGGATCTCGGGCACCCTCGTCGGCGTGATCGCCGGCATCAAGCTGACCCCGGCCATCACCGGTCTGTACTTCGTGGCGCGGCGGCGCTGGGCGACGGTGCTGTGGTCGGCGGGGGCCTTCGGGCTGACCGTCGCTGTGAGCTTTCTCATCAATGCCCACGAGGCGAAGCGTTATTTCGGCACCTTGCTCGGCGACGCGGACCGGATCGGCCCCGTGGGCTCGGTGTGGAACCAGTCGCTGCGCGGCGCGCTGAGCCGCATCCTGGGTTACGACGTGCAGTCCGGGCCGTGGTGGCTGGCCGCGGTCGCGGTCACGGCGGTGCTGGCGTTCTGCGCGTGGCGCACCCTCGGCCCCGACGACCGGCTCGGCACCCTAGTGCTGGTGCAGCTGTTCGGGCTGATGATCTCGCCGATCTCCTGGTCGCACCACTGGGTCTGGCTGATCCCGACCGCGCTGTGGCTGCTCTACGGGCCGCTGCGAGACGAGCGGGTCGCGCGGATCATCGCCGGGTTCTGGGTGCTGACGATGTTGGTGGGCGTGCCGTGGGTGCTCTCGTTCGCGCAGCCGACGATCTGGACCATCCCGCGCCCGTGGCCGCTGGCCTGGCTCGGCGCGGTCGACGTGATCGGCGTGTTCGTACTGCTCGGCTGGCTGATCTGGCGCGGTCGCGAGACCTTGCGCGCTCAACTTCCCGGCCGTCGCACGGCCGAGGTGCCCGCGAGCTGACGCTCAGCCGACGAGGTCGTCGATGGTGTGCGCCATCGCCGTATCGAGCGCGGTGAGCCCACCCGCCGAATGCGTACTCAGCGTGAAACGCAGTGTGCGCCAACGGATATCGATATCGGGATGATGATCGGCAACCTCGGCCGCGGTGGCGACCTTGCGGACCGTCTCGATGCCGGCGAGGAAACTCGGTGCCTGCACGGTGCGGGTGATCGCGTCACCGTCGCGTGACCACTCCGGAAGAGTGGCCAGTGCGATGGTGAGTTCGGGGGCGGAGAGCAACGGAGTACCCATACTTCGGTTGTACCCCTCCGCCTACTTGGCGCGCGCCAGCTTCAACGCCTTTTTGAGATCTTTACCGCATGTTCCGGCGGCCTCGGCCTTCTTCATCCGCATGATGACGACGGGGCATTTGAAGCAGCGCGTCTTCTTCCTGCAGCACTTTTTCTTCGGCTTCAGGCTCGAGACCTTCTTCGCCTTCACCTTGCCCATGGGAGTTAGCGTAACCTAAGTACAAAGCCTGACACGAGGTCGCGGCGAAGGTACCGGTAGGGTGTAACAGGCCGCGATGCCAGATGAATGCGCGCCAAATACATCAACAGCAGGAGGATTGAGGCGTGTCGTCTTCACGCGATTTTCGCAACGTCGCCATCGTGGCCCACGTCGACCACGGCAAGACGACGCTGGTGGACGCCATGCTTCGTCAGTCGGGCGCGTTCGCTGAGCGAGCCGAACTGGTCGACCGAGTCATGGACTCCGGCGATCTCGAGCGCGAGAAGGGCATCACCATTCTCGCAAAGAACACCGCCGTCCATCGCCATAACCCCGACGGTTCTCTCACCGTCATCAACGTGATCGACACCCCCGGCCACGCCGACTTCGGTGGCGAGGTCGAGCGCGGCCTGTCCATGGTCGACGGCGTCGTGCTGCTCGTCGACGCGTCCGAGGGCCCGCTGCCCCAGACCCGTTTCGTGCTGCGCAAGGCGCTGGCGGCGAAGCTGCCGGTGATCCTGGTCGTCAACAAGACCGACCGCCCGGACGCCCGCATCGCCGAGGTCGTCTCCGAGTCGCACGACTTGCTGCTCGACCTGGCCTCCGACCTCGACGACGAGGCCGCCGAAGCCGCCGAGCTCGCGCTGGATCTGCCGGTGCTCTACGCCTCCGGCCGTGAGGGCAAGGCGTCGAAGGTCGAGCCGGAAAACGGTTCCGCACCCGACGCCGAGAACCTCGACGCCCTGTTCGAGGTGCTGATGGACTACATCCCGGCGCCGAAGAGCAACAAGGACGCGCCGCTGCAGGCTCACGTCACCAACCTCGACGCGTCGGCGTTCCTCGGCCGTCTGGCCCTGGTCCGCATCTACGCGGGCGAGCTGCGCAAGGGTCAGAACGTCACCTGGATCAACGCCGACGGCGCCAAGACGGTCAAGATCACCGAGCTGCTCCAGACGATCGGTGTCGAGCGTCAGCCCGGCGAGGTCGCCGAGGCCGGTGACATCGTCGCCATCGCCGGTATCCCCGACATCATGATCGGCGACACCCTCGCCGATCCGGAGAACCCGGTCGCGCTGCCGCGCATCACCGTCGACGAGCCCGCCATCTCGGTGGTCATCGGCACCAACACCTCGCCGCTGGTCGGCCGGGTGCAGGGCCACAAGCTCACCGCCCGCATGCTCAAGTCGCGCCTGGATTCCGAGCTCATCGGTAACGTCTCGCTGCGCGTGCTCGACATCGGCCGTCCCGACGCCTGGGAGGTGCAGGGTCGTGGTGAGCTGGCGCTGGCCATCCTGGTCGAGCAGATGCGCCGTGAGGGCTTCGAGCTCACCGTCGGTAAGCCGCAGGTGGTCACCAAGCAGGTCGACGGCAAGACCCACGAGCCGTTCGAAGAGCTGACCATCGACTGCCCCGACGAGTACCTGGGCGCGATCACTCAGCTGCTGGCCGCCCGCAAGGGCAAGATGGTGCAGATGAGCAACCACGCCGCCGGCTGGGTGCGCATGGAGTTCATCGTCCCCTCGCGTGGCCTGATCGGCTTCCGCACCGTGTTCCTCACCGAGACCCGCGGCACCGGCATCGCCAACGCCGTCGCCCACGGTTACGCCCCGTGGGCCGGTGAGATCCGCGCTCGCCACACCGGTTCGCTGGTGTCCGACCGCGCGGGCACCGTCACCCCGTTCGCGATGATCCAGCTGGCCGACCGTGGGCAGTTCTTCGTCGAGCCGGGTGCCGACACCTACGAGGGCATGGTCGTGGGCATCAACCCGCGTGCCGAGGATCTCGATATCAACGTGACCCGCGAGAAGAAGCTGACCAACATGCGCAGCGCCAACGCGGACACCTTCGAGACCATGGCCAAGCCGTTGCAGCTCGACCTCGAGCTGGCGATGGAGTTCTGCACCGAGGACGAGTGCGTGGAGGTCACCCCCGAGGTGGTCCGCGTGCGCAAGCTGGTGCTGGGCGCCAACGAGCGGGCCCGCGACCTGTCGCGTCGCAAGGCTCGCGACAAGGCCGCCGCGAACTAGTCGGCAGTAGTGTCGAACGGCGTGGGGCCGGGTCCCGGAAACGACCCCGCCCGCCCCCGTTAGTTTGGCGGGTTTAGGCCCGGCGGGCGGGGGTGGGGGGGGGGGGGTGTGTGGGCAACGTGTGGGTGGGGGGGGGCGGCCGGGGGGGGTCGATGGTG
>NZ_JBHURA010000014.1:39661-59968 GCF_042674185.1 Nocardia sp. NPDC056952
TTTATTCCCCCCCGGGGGCCCCCCCCCCCGCTGCCGCGCCCCCGGGCCCGCCAAACGCCCGCCCATAACTTGGCGGTTTTTTGGTCGCCGGGCGGCGGCGGGAACCCCAACCCGCCCCCGCCCCACGCCTTTTCGTTGGCCTGATATCGGCCGGACGGCAGTGGATGGAGGGGTTGGGTAGAGTGCGCAAGGTGAGTCTGGGGCGGCGCGCAGGGTGGCGTGCGATGGTGCTGGCGATGATTGCCTCGACGGCGGTCGTGGCCGGTTGCACGGCGAATCCGCCACCGCCGATCGAGTCCTCCGACTCTCCCAAGACCACCCAGGCCAAGCCGGGCAAGAACACCGTCGTCGTCGCGATCGACGACATCGGGATCGGGTTCAACCCGCATCTGCGCTCGGATCAGTCGCCGGTGACCAGCGCGGTGAGTTCGATGGTGCTGCCGAGCCCGTTCCGCGCCGCGCCGAGCCCCGTGCATCCCGGTCTGGTCGACTGGGTGCCCGACACCTCGCTCATCGTGTCGGCCGATGTGACGGCCCAGGAGCCGTTCACCATCACCTACACCCTGCGTAATCAGGCCAATTGGTCCGATGGCGCTCCGATCGCCGCCGAGGACTTCCGGTTCCTCTGGCAGCAGATGATCAGCCAGCCCGGCGTGGTGGACCCGGCCGGCTACCGGCTCATCTCCGATGTGGCGTCCTCGGGGGGCGGCAAGACGGTGACGGTCACCATGACCCAGCCCTATCCGGCCTGGCGTGAACTGTTCTCGAATCTGCTGCCCTCGCACCTGGTGAAGGACTCGCCGGGTGGGTTCACCAGCGGGCTGGTCGACAAGATCCCGGTCTCGGGCGGCAATTTCACCATCAAATCGGTCGATCGCGGACGCGACGAGATCCTGCTCGAACGCAACGACCGCTTCTGGGGCACCCCGGCCTCCCCGGATCAGATCCAGTTCCGTCGCGGCGGCACACCCTCGCAGCTGGCCGAATCGTTGCGCACCGGCGACGCGCAGATGGCGCTCGTGCACGGCGGCGTGGCGACCCAGGCGCAACTGGCCGCGATCCCGTCGGTGCGCACCACGATCATGCCGCAGGCCCGCGAACTGCAACTCGCGCTCAACGGCCGTTCCGGCGACCTCGCCGATGTCCGGGTCCGCAAGGCGGTGCTCGCGCTGCTCGACCCCGCGCTGCTGGCGACCGTCGGCGCGCAGACCGGCGGTTGGGTGGAACCCGCACGCGCCCAAGTGCTTTCGCCGTCGAGTCCCGGCTATGTGCCCACCGCGCCGCCGCGGATGACCGCCGACGAAGCGTTCGCGCTGCTGGCGGAGGCGGGCTTCGGCCGCGCACCGGAGGCGCAGCAGACCGGTTCGCCCACCTCGCCCGCGCCGCGCCCGCGCTCGGTGGCGCGCAACGGCAAGGGGCTGTCGGTGCGGATCGGCGCCGTCACCGAGGACGCGTCGGCGCTGGCCGTCGCCAACACCGCCGCCGACCAATTGCGCAGTGCCGGTATCGATGCCACCGTTCGCGGCCTGGCCGCCGATGAGCTGTACGGCAAGGACCTCACCGAATCCTCGATCGACGCCATCGTCGGCTGGGAGCTCGCGGGCGGCGACCCCGCCACCGCGCTCGCCTCACGCTACGGCTGTCCGCCCGTCGAGCCGGCCGGCGCCGAAGGTCCCGCGTTGGCCGCGGCCGAGGCGTATCGCAAGGCGCCCAGCAATATCGGCGGTGTGTGCGATCCGACCCTGCAACCCTCGATCGACGAAGCGCTGCGGGGGTTCGAGGTGCCGCGGATCCTGGCCGAATCCGAGCCACGGTTGTGGGAACTGGCGACCGTGTTGCCGATCGTGCAGGACAACGTCGTCGCGGCGGCCGGTCCGCGCGTCGACGGTGTGTCGCTGTCGGGCGCCATCCAGGTCGGCATCTTCGGTGATACAGCACAGTGGCGGAGGATCCCATGACCGAGACCGGCGGCCTGCTCCTGGTCCACGCCCACCCCGATGACGAAACCCTCACCACGGGCGGCACTATCGCGCACTACCGCCGCCGTGGTGTCCCGGTGACCGTGGTGACCTGCACGCTCGGTGAGGAGGGTGAGGTCATCGGTGAACGGTGGTCGCGCCTGATCGCCGCCGAAGCCGACCAGCTCGGCGGATACCGCATCGGCGAACTCACCGCCGCGCTGTCGGCCCTCGACGCGGGCGAGCCGTGGTTCCTCGGCGGCCCCGGCCGGTGGCGCGATTCCGGCATGGCGGGCACGCCGTCGGCGGCGAACCCACGGGCCTTCGTGAATTCCGGTGACGCCGCCGTCGACGCGCTCGTGGCGGTGATCCTCGAACTGCGGCCCCGGGTCGTCGTCACCTACGACCCGCGCGGCGGCTACGGCCATCCCGACCACATCCGCGCGCACGAGATCACCACCGCGGCGGTCGCGGCCGCTGCCGATCAGGGCTGGGACGTCCCCAAGTTCTACTGGACCGTCACCGACGGCGACCTGCTGCGCCAGCACACCGCCGCGCTGGCTCGCCGCACGGTCGATGAACTGCCCGGCGCGCTGCCCGCGGGCTGGCGTCTGCCGGTCGAGGCGGAACTGGCCGCCATGTCGACGAGCGGGGTGACCACCGTGGTCGACGTCTCCGACGCGGTCTCGGCCAAGCGTGCCGCCATGCGCGCGCACGCCACCCAGGTCACCGTCGCGCCGAGTGGCCGGGAATTCGCTCTGTCGAACAACATCGCGCTGCCGGTGCTGCCGGAGGAACATTTCAAGCTGGTGCGCGGCACTCGTGGCCAGGTGGGCGCCGACGGATTCGAGCACGACCTGTTCGCCGGTCTCGATTGAGTCGCTAGCCACAGGGTTGCCATCGCGGATCGGAGCGCGTGCCGGTACCGTTCCGGTGTCCGCGTTCTCGGGTGTTCTCACACGATGGGTGGCGTGTCATGACCGCTGTGGGTGATCGACCGGATCTCGACGCCGAGGACGCCGGGTATCACAAGTCCCTCGGCAGACGTCAGCTGATGATGATCGCGATCGGCGGGGCGATCGGCACCGGCCTGTTCCTGAGTTCGGGTGGCAGGCTGGCCAGTGCGGGGCCCATGCTGTGGGTCGTCTACGCGGTCTGCGGTGTGTTCGTGTTCTTCATCCTGCGCGCACTGGGCGAGCTGGTGCTGCACCGGCCGACATCCGGTTCGTTCGTCTCCTACGCGCGCGAATTCCTCGGGGAGACAGCCGCTTTCGTCGCGGGCTGGATGTATTTCCTGAACTGGTCGATGACCGGCATCGCCGACTCCACCGCCATCGCGCTGTACTTCCACTACTGGCAGCCGATGACCTCGGTGCCGCAATGGGTGCTGGCGCTGATCGCCTTGGTGATCGTGCTGATCGTGAACCTGGTGAGCGTCAAGGCATTCGGTGAGCTGGAGTTCTGGGCCGCGCTGGTGAAGGTGACCGCGCTGTGTGCCTTCCTGGTGATCGGCACGGTGTTCCTGCTGGGGCGCTTCACCATTCGTGGCGAACAGACCGGGCCGCCGATGATCTCCGAGCACGGTGGCATGTTCCCGACCGGCATTCTGCCGCTGGTGCTCGTCACCTCGGGCGTGATCTTCGCCTATGCCGCCGTCGAATTGGTCGGTACGGCGGCGGGGGAGACCAAGGATCCCGAGAAGCTGATGCCGCGGGCGATCAACTCGGTGATCCTGCGGATCGCGGTGTTCTACGTCGGATCGCTGCTGTTGCTCGGACTCCTGCTGCCGTACACGTCCTATCACGCGGGGGAGAGCCCGTTCGTCACGTTCTTCGCCGCGCTCGGCGTGCCCGGCATCGGATCGCTGATGAACATCGTCGTGCTCACCGCGGCGTTCTCCAGTCTCAACGCGGGTCTGTATTCGACCGGGCGCATCCTGCGTTCGATGTCGATGCGCGGTAGCGCCCCTCGGTTCACCTCGGTGATGAGCAGCCACGGTGTGCCCTACGGCGGGATCCTGCTCACCTTCGGCATCGCGCTGCTCGGGGTGGTGCTCAACGGGTTCGTTCCGGATCAGGCCTTCGAGATCGTCTTGAATGTCGCCTCGCTGGGCATCCTGGCGTCGTGGGCCACCATCGTGCTCTGTCAGTTGCGGATGTGGCACCTGTGGAAGCGGGGGCAGCTCGAGCGGCCCGCGTTCCGGATGATGGGCGCGCCGTACACCGGCTGGGCCACGCTGGCCTTCCTGTGCACGGTGCTGGTCCTGATGGCGATCGACCGCCCGGTCGGCACATGGACGGTGGCGAGCCTGCTGCTGATCGTGCCCGCGCTGCTGATCGGCTGGCGGTTCTCCCGGGCGCGCGCGGCACAGCAGACCGCTTCGGCCGAATAGACTCACGCGCATGGTGACCGATCGCGATCAGCCCACCGCCGTGCTGCGGTCCGCACGCATCTCCGGCGTGGCGGATCCGCTGATCTCGGGTCTCATCGTCGTGCTGCTGCTGGTCGACGCGCTGATCACCCTGGCCGTCGAAGTGCTGTTCCTGCCCCTGTACATCGGCTCGCTGGCGTTTCCGGTGGTGGCGCTGTTCGCCGCACCCATCAACATCGCGCTGGTCTACGGCATGGAATCGGTGACCGACCGGATCGGCTTCACCTTCGCCCCGATCGTGGTGTGGGTCTTCGGGTTCCTGGTCTGCGCCTCGCGCGGCCCCGGCGGTGACATCATGCTCGGCAGTGACGGCCGCACCCTGTTGTTGTTCGCCTGCGGTGTGCTCGCGCCGGCGGGGTACATGTACTACCGGTCGAACGTCAGCCGGTAGCTTTCGTCTTCTGCCAGGGCCAGCGCCCGGTCAGTTCGAGTTCGAGCGAGTAGCTCAGGAACGTCCGCACCAGCACGATCAAGGCCAGCACACCCACACTGGTGAACGTCGGTGCGATGGCGACCGTGCGGATGATGTCGGCCGCGACCAGGAATTCCAGTCCGAGCAGGATCGCCCGGCCGAGCCCGCGCCGATAGGTGCTGTAGGCGAGCTCGAACTCCTCGTGCCCGGCCAACTGTCGCAGGAAGCGGACCGTGCCCACGAACGCGCCGATGACGATGGCCGCGACGCCCGCGGCGTCCAGCACCTTGCCCGCGTTCTCGATAACCTCGGTGAAATGCACGAATCACCCCTAGCGTCAGCGGCACGGCGATCGAATCGAACGCTACGCCGCGTCGCTGGCGTCCGCGCCGCTATCGGGCTCGGCGGGTCTTGCGGACCTTGTCAGCGTTTGCCGAGTCCGCCCGGGGTCACTTCTTCGATCAGGGCCGCGGCCTGATCGATCGGGATGTCGACCACCCGGTAGGCCTTCTTGCCCGCGGCGGTGGCCGCGACGACGGTGGCGAGTCCGGCCCGGCGCTGCCAGTAGGTCTGTCGCACAGTCCATCCGATGATGCCCGGCGCTTCGAGACAGTCCCGATTGCGGTCGAGGCTGCCGCGACGGGTGATCAGCCAGGTCGGGCCGGTGGTGCCGGGGAGCACGCGGTGGCCGAGGCCGCGGTAGCGGTCCTCGGCGAGCAGGGCCATGACGACGGCGAAGACCACCGGGAAGGTCCAGGCCCACGGTGCCGGCTGACCCCCCGTGAGCACGACGGCGAGCATGGCGACGACAACGATTCCGACGGGCCACGCGGCGCGGGTGTAGCGGCGACGGCGGGCGGCGGGTCCGTGCCTGCGCAGCTCGACGGTGCCGAGGGCGGAACCGGTGATCGGTTGTGGCGCGGCCGAATCGGCCGATGCTCCGGCCCGCGGGCCCCGGCGGCTGCGCAGTAGTTCGTCGAGGGTGCGTTCGACGGCGACGCGGGGCGCCTGGGGAAGGATCTTCTGGCGCGGGTTCTCGCCGGTCATGATCATTTCCAGCTGGGCCGCCCGGGCGGCGCGCAGCAGGAGCGGTTCGTTGAGGGTGGCGCCACGGAAGCGGGCCAGGTCGAGGGTGATCTGACGGGTGGTGAACAGTCCGTGGCGCAGGTGCAAGGTGGTGCCGTTGTCGAGCACGCGCAGGCCGAACCAGGTGGCGAGGTACTGGCCGCACGCGGCGAGGCTCACCAGCGCCAACGTCAGCACGGTCAACCCCGCGATGGTGATCGTGACGATCGCCGCGGTGTCGTCGTCGAGGTGCTGCACGACAGCGCTTTCCGACAGCACGTCGATCACCCCGTACTGCGCGCCGAGCCCGGCGATGGGTGCCACGACAGCCAGTCCGGTCAGCGACAGCGGCGCGTAGCGCACCCAGGCCGCCCGCCAGTGCCCGATCTCCACCCCGGACTCGGCGAGCGCGTCAGGGCGCGAAACATGGAGCGCTCCGGCCGCGTCGACGTGATCGGGCGCGTGTTGGCCGGTGTGGGAGAGCAATTCGGCCCGCAGCGCCGGGATCTGACTCGTATCGAGCGCGTCGAGCTTGAACTCCTCGCCCTTGTCGGTCTGCTTGCCGGTACCGATCGCCAGCACCGCCAGCCCCAGCACCCGGTGCAGCAGGTCGGCTTCCACGTCCACCGACCGGATGCGCGGCCTCGGCACCGACAGGGTCCGGCGTGCCACGATTCCACTGCGCAGCTGCACGTGATCGGCGTCGATCCGATACGACGTCGTGAACCAGCGCGCGACACCGAACGCCGCGACCAGCACCACCGGGATGAGACTCCACAGCGGGTTGCCGCTGGTCGTACCGACGATGATCGAACCGAGCAGCACCGGAATGTATTTCATGATCTCGTTGACCGGATACACCAGCAGCATGCGCGGGTCGAGGCGCTGCCATTCGACGGGCTGGATCACGTCGCGTCCCCGCGGTGCTGCGCGGCGATCGCGGTCAGCCGCAGCACCGTCTCCTCGGCCACCGGCAGGTCGAGCGCACTGATCTTCACCGCCCCGGCCGACGACGCGGTGGTCACGGTGACCGTCGCCAGCCCCAGGATCCGTTCCAGCGGCCCACGCTCGGTGTCCACGGTCTGCACCCGCGAGATCGGCGCGACCCGTGACTCCTGATCCAGCCACCCCACCCGCGTGTACACGGCCTCATCGGTCACCTCCCACCGATGCACCGCGTACCGCCACAGCGGGATCACCACGACGGCGAGCACCGCGAGCACCGCGAGCGCCAGCCCGGCGAGCACCTGCCAGCCACGACGGTCCCCGTCGAGCACCGCCCACACCCCGAGCACGACGACCGACACCACCACGCCGATCGCGTTCTCCAACGCCCACAGCAGCTTGGCCTTCGAACTCGGACGCCAGGCCGGTTCGGCCAGGATGGTGGAACGCGGCAGTGACATGCTGCCCATGGTTCCATGCGCGTGCGACGGTTTCACCCCGTCGGGAATACGCGTGGTCACGGTGGAGGTTGTCGTCGGACAAGGACGACCACGCCGCGCCCGCCACGGGCCCGTGACCAGCCGACCACACGTCCGGGGAAGAAGTAGCGCATGATCGACGGGGTGACCGACCTTCCGAAGCCGAGCGTTCCGATGTCGCCGCCGAGTCCCGCCGCGATGCGACGGGCCCTGCGCCGAGCCCGCGACGGCGTCACGTTGAACGTCGACGAGGCCACCGTCCTGCTGCATGCCACCGGCGACGACCTCGCCGACCTGTGCGCCAGCGCCGCCAGAGTCCGCGACGCGGGCCTGGAATCGGCGGGCCGCCCACGCACGATCAGCTATTCGCGCAATGTGTTCATCCCGCTCACCAAGCTGTGCCGCGACAAGTGCCATTACTGCACGTTCGTCACCGTGCCCGGCAAGCTGCGCGCCGAGGGCAAGGGCATGTTCCTCGAACCCGACGAGGTGCTCGAGATCGCCCGCCAGGGCGCCGCCCTGGGGTGCAAGGAAGCGCTGTTCACCCTCGGTGACCGGCCGGAGGACCGCTGGCCAGAGGCCGCGCAGTGGCTCGACGAGCGCGGCTACGACTCCACCCTCGACTATCTGCGCGCCGTCTCCATTCTCGTGCTGGAGGAGACCGGCCTGCTGCCGCATCTGAACCCCGGCGTGATGAGCTGGAACGAGATCTCGCGCCTCAAGCCCGTCGCCCAGTCCATGGGCATGATGCTCGAAACCACCGCCACCAGGCTGTTCACCGACAAGGGCGAATGCCATTACGGCAGCCCCGACAAGGATCCCGCGGTCCGGCTGCGCTCGATCACCGACGCGGGCAGGCTCTCGGTGCCCTACACCACCGGCATCCTGGTGGGCATCGGCGAGAATCTCACCGAGCGCGCCGAGTCGATCATGGCGATCCGCAAGCAGCACAGGGAGTTCGGGCACATCCAGGAAGTGATCGTGCAGAACTTCCGCGCCAAGGACGACACCGCCATGCGCGATGTTCCCGATGCGGGCGTCGCGGAGTTCCTGGCGACCGTCGCGGTCACGCGGTTGCTGCTCGGCCCCGATGTTCCGGTGCAAGCCCCGCCGAACCTGGTGTCGCACAGTGATTGCCGGGCGCTGATCGACGCCGGCATCGACGATTGGGGTGGGGTGTCGCCGGTGACGGTCGACCACGTCAACCCCGAACGCCCGTGGCCGAATCTGGACACCCTGCGCGAGATCACCGAGGCGGCCGGGTTCACCCTCGTCGAGCGCACCTCCGCGCATCCGAAATACGTTCGCGCGGGCCATCCCTGGATCGATCCCCGGATCGGCGCGCACGTCGACGCGCTCACCGACCCCGCGACGGGCTTGGCCAGGCCCGAGGCCGTGCCGGTCGGCCTGCCGTGGCAGGAACCCGACGAGTCATGGGATTCGGTCGGCCGTGTCGACCTGAACACCGCCATCGACACCGAGGGACGAAACACCGACAGCCGCAGCGATTCCGGGCTCGGTCAGGAAGTCGTCGGCGCGTTCGGCGACTGGGAGACGATCCGCGAACACGCCCGCGACCTGGCCGTCGTCGCGCCCGAGCGTCTCGATTCCGAGGTACTCGACGCCCTGCGCGCCGCCGAGAAGGACCCGGCGGGTCTGACCGACGATCAGTACCTGGCCCTGGCCACCGCCGACGGCGCGAATATGGAAGCCGTTGCCGCACTGGCCGACTCGTTGCGACGCGAGGTCTCCGGCGACGAGGTCACCTACGTGGTGAACCGCAATATCAACTTCACCAATATCTGCTACACCGGCTGCCGCTTCTGCGCCTTCGCCCAGCGCAAGGGTGACGCGGACGCCTTCACCCTCAGCACCGACGAGGTCGCCGACCGCGCGTGGGAGGCCCACGTCGACGGCGCCACCGAGATCTGCATGCAGGGCGGCATCGATCCCGAGCTCCCCGTCACCGGCTACGCCGACCTGGTCCGCGCCATCAAGGCGCGGGTGCCGTCGATGCACGTCCACGCGTTCAGCCCGATGGAGATCGTCAACGGCGCCTCGCGCGGGGGCCAGAGCATCCACGACTGGCTGTCGGCGCTGAAGGAGGCCGGATTGGGCTCGATCCCCGGAACGGCCGCCGAAATCCTCGACGACGAGGTCCGCTGGGTGCTCACCAAGGGCAAACTCCCCACCTCGGCCTGGATCGAGGTCATCACCACCGCGCACAAGCTGGGCATCCCGTCGAGCTCGACGATGATGTACGGACATGTGGACAACCCGAAGCACTGGGTGGGCCACCTGCGGGTGCTGCGCGGCATCCAGGACGAGACGGGCGGCTTCACCGAGTTCGTCCCGCTCCCGTTCGTCCACCAGAGCGCACCGCTCTACCTCGCCGGCGCGGCCCGGCCGGGCCCCACCAACCGCGACAACCGCGCGGTCCACGCGCTGGCCCGGATCATGCTGCACGGCCGCATCCACAACATCCAGACCAGCTGGGTGAAACTGGGTACCCTCGGTACCCAGGCCATGCTCACCGGCGGCGCCAACGATCTGGGTGGCACGCTGATGGAGGAGACCATCTCCCGGATGGCCGGTTCTCAGCACGGTTCGGCGAAAACCGTCGCCGAGCTCACCGAGATCGCGGCGGGCATCGACCGTCCGGTCCGCGAACGCACCACCACCTACGGAGTGGTGGAAGCCAAACCGGCACCGTTGCCATTGGCTATCGGATGATTGTCAGTGTGAGTTAGGGCAGGCTGACCTGGGAGTAATGTGGGCGGTCGGGATAGTGTTTCGTGGGCGGAGTAACCCCGCAGGTGAGGACAGACTAGGAGAACGGCAGTGCCGTACATCATCGCTGAACCGTGCGTTGACGTGAAGGACAAGGCGTGCATCGAGGAATGCCCCGTGGATTGCATCTACGAGGGCGGTCGCATGCTCTACATCCAACCCGACGAGTGCGTGGACTGTGGTGCGTGTGAGCCGGTCTGCCCCGTGGAGGCGATCTTCTACGAGGACGACACTCCGGATCAGTGGAGCGGTTACATCAACGCCAACGTCGACTTCTTCAACGAGCTGGGATCCCCCGGTGGCGCGACCAAGGTCGGTGTGGTCGATTTCGACCCCGCCTTCATCAAGGCGCTGCCCCCGATGGCCGAAGAGTGAGCGCAGGGGTGCCCACCCAGAGCCGGAAGGGCCGGGTGAGCGGCCTGCTGCCCGATTTTCCCTGGGACACCATCGCGGCGGTCAAACAGAAGGCGGCCACCCACCCCGGTGGCCTCGTCGACCTGTCCGTGGGTACACCGGTGGACCCGGTCGATCCGCTGATCCGGGCGGCCTTGGGTTCGGTGGCGGCTGTTCCCGGCTATCCGACCACGCACGGCACCCCTGAGCTGCGCTCCGCCGCCGTCGCCGCGTTGGCGCGCCGGTTCGGCGTCACCGGCGTCGACCCGGCGGCGGTGCTGCCGGTGCTCGGCACGAAAGAGCTCATCGCCGGGCTGCCGCGACTGCTCGGTGTCGGCACCGACGATCTGGTGGTGATCCCCGAGATCGCCTATCCGACCTATGAGGTCGGCGCGCTGCTGGCGGGCGCGAAGCCTTGGCGCGCAGACGGTCTCACTCAGGTCGGTCCGCAGAATCCGGCGCTGATCTTCGTGAACTCGCCCTCGAACCCCACCGGCAAGGTGCTGCCCGTCGAGCACCTGCGCAAGGTGGTGGCGTTCGCGCGTGAGCGCGGCGCGATCGTCGCGTCCGACGAGTGCTACCTGGGCCTGACCTGGGAGGGCGAGGCCGTGTCGATCCTCGACCCCCGCGTCTGCGACGGTGACCACACCGGCCTGCTGGCCATCCACTCCCTGTCGAAGACCTCGAACCTGGCCAGCTACCGTGCCGGTTTCCTCGCCGGTGACCCGGAACTCGTGGCCGAGCTGCTCGAGGTGCGCAAGCATTCCGGCATGATCATGCCGTTCCCGATCCAGGCCGCGATGACCGCCGCGCTCAGCGACGACGTACACGAGGCCGAGCAGCGCGAGCGTTACCGTGCCCGCCGCGAGATCCTGCGAAAAGCTTTGACGCAGGCGGGTTTCCGCATCGATTTCTCCGAAGCCGGTCTGTACCTGTGGGTTACCCGCGGCGAGCCCTGCCGCGTCACCCTGGACTGGCTCGCCGATCGCGGAATCCTCGCCGCCCCCGGCGATTTCTACGGTCCCCGTTCGCCCGAGCATGTGCGTATCGCTCTCACCGCCACCGACGAACGCATCGCCGAAGCGGCCGCACGCCTGTCCTGAACGAAGTCCGCACGAACCGCTGGGTAGATCGCGCCCAGCGGTTCGCGCTGTCCGCGGCGGCCGATATCGTGTGGACACAGGGGCGGTAGCTGTCCTGCACAAGATCGAGAGGCACAGCGGAATGCACGGGGTGGAGTTCAGTGCGGGCACGGTCTTCGCGGGGTACCGGATCGACCGGCTGCTCGGCCGGGGCGGCATGGGCACCGTGTACCTCGCGGCGCATCCGCGCCTGCCTCGGCAGGTGGCGCTGAAACTGCTCAATCGCGAACTGTATTCCGACGACGAGGTCCGTGGGCGGTTCGAGCGTGAGGCGGACGTGTCCGCCCATCTCGATCATCCCGGCATCGTCTCGGTGCTCGACCGCGGCGTCGAAGACGGCCTGATGTGGATCTCCATGCAGTACGTCGACGGCCGCGACGCCTCGGTGTTCCGTGGCGAGCCGCTGGATCCGGCGCGGGCGGTCGGGATCATCGCGCAGACCGCCGAGGCACTGGATTACGCCCATGATCGTGGCGTGCTGCACCGAGATGTGAAGCCCGCCAACATCTTGCTGGCCCCCAGCCGCTCCGGCGACCGCGTCCTGCTCACCGATTTCGGTATCGCCCGGCTGCGCGGCGACGCCCGCCAGCTCACCCGCACCGGAGCCCTTCTCGCCACCCTCGCCTACGCGTCACCCGAACAACTCTCGGGCGCCGCGGTCGACCACCGCTGCGACCAGTACTCGCTCGGCTGCACGCTGTTCGCCCTGCTCACCGGCCGAAGCCCCTTTCCCGCGGACAATCCCGGGGCGGTGGTCGCCGCCCACCTCACCAAGCCGGTACCTCGCGCGTCCGCGATGATCGAGGACCTGCCGCCCGGAATCGACGCGGTCATCGCGCGGGTCATGGCGAAGGAACCTGCCGAAAGATTCGACAGCTGTGTGGAATTCGCGCAGGCGGCGACGGCGGCGCTGGTTCGCGCCGATCTCGTGTCGCCGGGTGTCGGCGGTTTCGGGCCACCGCGTGCTCGGGAAGCCGGCAGCGCGGCAAGCGATTCCGGAACAGCGCCGCGCCCTTCCGGTCGGGAAGCGTGGTCGGCGGATCCTGCGGCGAATTCGCTGAACCCGACGCTGGTGAGCTCACCCTCCGTGCCGCGGCAGGCCGTGCATCGCGGTGGGGTGCCGGTCGGCCGTGCGCGGCCGCGGGCGGTTTCCTCGCGGTGGCGGGTACTCGCGGTGAGTCTGCTCGTGCTGGCGATGGTCGCCGGGGTCGGTGTGATCGGCGTCGGTGCGGTCTACTGGAAGTTCGTGCGCCCCAATCGAGTTCCGCCGCCGCCCACCTGGGGTGCGCACGCGTCGGTGGCCTCGGGATTCACCGACTTGATCCCGTCGGGACCCGCCGGGCGCGGCTGGCGGGAGGCGCACTGTTCGGCGACTCCGTCGCTGGTCGTGCTGCCGGGCGACCCGGCGCCGCTCCAGCAGATCACCTGCACGGACGCCGACGGTCTCCTCGCGTGGTACACCGAGTACCCCTCCGCCGCCGACGCCGATGCCTACCTTCTGCGGCACGCCACCGAGGACCGCACGCGCGAACTGCACCACACCAGCCTCGCCGCCTACCGGCCACGCGACCCCGCCGCGCCGTTCACTCTCGCGGCCAGGGAACGCGGCAATGTATTCAGTGCGAACTCGGTAGTCGAGGTGTCATGGCCGGGCCACACCTTCGAGGAGACCCGCGACAACTGGTGGCAGCAAGCGCCCTTCTGACCCGGCCAGACGAAGGATCAGTGCGGGCAGGGCGTCGAGCACATCGGTGGACTGGTCGGCCGGGCTGCCGTAGGTGTGCGCGGCGACCGAGAAGCTGGGCCCGAAGGACGCGGAAGCCACTTCGGGGGCGCCCACATCCGACCAGCCCCACTTGCTGCCCTGTACACCGGGCAGCTGGGCGGTGCCCCAGTTCTGAGGAGTGCCGTCGGCGGCGGTGTTGCTCGCACCCGCCATCCACTCGAAGATCGGCGAACCCGGGTCGGTGCGCTGCTTGGCGGCCAGGAAGTCGGTGATGTCAGCGGTGCTGGTGCTCGACCGGCCCCAGTCGGAGCTGCCGTGCGTCGCGCGCAATCCGTACTCGCCTGCGGTCGCTTCGATCGCCTGCGGATATTTGCCGGCGAGTTGGGTGGCGGCCCCGTCGTCGGAGTCGCGGATCATCCGTTCCGACAGCGCGCGGTCCTCCGGCGAACCGTCGCCGTGGCGCAGCGAGTAATCGGCGATGTAGAGCTTGGACATCGACAGCGCCGCCCGCGATTCGTGCTCGTTGGCGGTGCCCCAGGCGAATCCGCCTGGCATCCGCAGCGACATGGCGGTTCGCGGCGGCACCGTCGCCGGGTCCTCGTCGGCGTGAGCGGCGGGCGCAGCCGCCATGAGGCCGACGGCGACCGCCGCCGCGCACCATGTCACTGTTCGAATGCTCACGAGCGTCCTCCGATTTCGCGCGACAGCGTTGCGATCGTGGGAATGAAACCCGAACGGCGCAGGTCGGCGTGGGAGGCGCGCGGCAATGCCGATCAGATCAGCGGCTTGCCGAGCCGGCTGCGGCGGCGCATGTCGACGAGGGTGACATTGAAGGGGAAGTTGCGCAGGGGTCGTGGCAGGCGGCCCGTCACCGCGCCGGTGGTGCGCATCAGGCGGTTGAGTTTGCGCTCGTCGGCGGGGCTCCACGACAGGCCGAGTTCGTCTCGGAGGTGTTGGGGGAGTAAGCCGGTGGTGAACCAGCGGTGGAAGCGGGCGAAGGGCAGGCGCAGGGGCGGGCTGACCATCTTCAGATCGAGCAGGTCGTCGAAGTAGGCCTTGATCGTGGCGTCGACGCTGGTGAGCCGCAGATGCTCGGACCAGTAGGCATCGAACGCGGCGCGATCGGCGGGCCACATCTCGCGGGGCACCTGGAGGGTGGTGCCGAGGTAGTGGGCGTAGTCGTAGAAGGTGTCGGCGACGGCGTCGTCGACGGGGCCGTAGAGGCGATGCATCACGTCGACCGAGCCCCAGTACAGGCACGCGGCCACCCACAGCTGCAGGTTCCTGTCGAAGGCGTTGTACTTCACGGGGCTGTCGGCGGTGGAGTGGACGTGGCGGTGCGCGCCGTTGACGGCGGTGCGGAAGGCCTCGCGGTCCGCATCGGTGCCCATCAGCGCCACCGACAGGTAGGTGAGCGTGGTTCGGGTGCGCTTCACCGGGTGCTTCATGATGCTGCCGCTGTGCACCGTCGATTCGGCGACGCCGTAGCCGACGGGGGCCAGGCTGAGCTGCATGATCACATTGGCGGTCGCGCCGTAGAAGGCCGCGGAACCGTCGACGTAGTCGCGGATGTCGAAGGGTGCCGGTTCGGACCGCTGCGAACGCGAGCGCGACAGGATGGTCATCGTTGACCCCGTTTTCGTCGAAGAGAGCGTGAGAGACTTACACGTTTAATGTCTCACCGCGGTGTCGGAGTGTCAACGACGGCGGCGGCGGAACCCGCCGAATCGCGTCGCGTTAGCGTTGACGAATGCCCTATGGTCCGCCGCTGCTGCTCGCCTCGCTGAATCCGGCCGCCGTCGCCGCCGGGGATGACATTCCCGACGCCGTCACCATCGATGATGCCACCGTCTCGCGCAGCGATCTGCTGGGTTCGGCAACCTCGGTGGCGGAACGCATCGCGCGCGCCGACCGGGTCGCGGTGCTGGCCGAACCCACCTTGCGCACCGTGATCGCCGTGGTCGGCTGCCTGATCGCGGGGGTGACCGTGGTTCCGGTGCCGCCGGACTCGGGCGCCGCCGAACGCGAGCACATCCTGCGCGATTCGGGCGCGCAGGCCTGGCTCGGCCCGGCGCCGGAGGGCACGGACCTGCCGGTGGTACCGGTGCGGCTGCACGCGCGGTCGTGGCACACCTATCCCGAACCCGATCCGGCCGCGATCGCCTTCATCCTCTACACCTCGGGAACCACCGGGGCGCCCAAGGGCGTGATGCTCAGCCGCGGTGCCATCGCCGCCGGGCTCGACGCGCTGGCCGACGCGTGGGCGTGGACGTGGAAAGACACACTGGTGCACGGGCTTCCGCTGTTCCACGTGCACGGGCTGATCCTCGGTCTGCTCGGGCCGCTGCGGATCGGCAGCCCGGTGATCCACACCGGCAAGCCGACGCCGGAGGCCTACGCGGCGGCGGGCGGCAGTCTGTATTTCGGGGTACCAACGGTGTGGTCACGCGTGGTCGAGAAGCCCGAACTGGCCAAGGAGCTGAGTAAGGCGCGGCTGCTCGTCTCGGGTAGCGCGCCGCTGCCGGTGCCGGTGTTCGAGAAGCTGGCCGAGCTCACCGGGCAGGCGCCGGTGGAGCGGTACGGGATGAGCGAAACCATGATCACGCTGTCCACCCGGGCCGACGGCGAGCGTAGGCCCGGCTGGGTCGGCACGCCGGTGCGCGGGGTGGAGACCAGGCTGCGCGACGAAGCGGGCGAGCCCGTTCCGCACGACGGCGCGAGCATCGGCGGCCTGCAGGTGCGCGGGCCGATGCTGTTCGGCGGGTATCTGAACCGGCCGGAGGCCACCGCGCGGGACTGGACCGAGGACGGGTGGTTCCGCACCGGCGATGTGGCCGTCATCGATGCCGGCGGGTTCCATCGCATCGTCGGGCGCGAGTCGATCGACCTCATCAAGTCCGGCGGTTACCGCATCGGCGCGGGGGAGATCGAGACCGCGCTGCTGGGGCATCCGGCGGTCGGCGAGGTCGCCGTGGTCGGGCTGCCCGACGACGATCTCGGACAGCGGATCGTGGCCTTCGTCGTCGCGCGCGACGGGAGTTCCGACGCGCTCGGTGTCGAGCTCACCGCCTATGTGGGCGAACAGCTTTCGGCCCACAAGCGCCCGCGGGAGGTTCGCTTCGTCGAGGCGCTCCCGCGCAACGCGATGGGCAAGGTGCAGAAGAAGCTGCTCGACTGAGGTTGTCCGGCACCGGGATTCACGTAGTTCGTTCGGTACTGCCGCGCGCGCTCATCCGGCGGATCGGCCCGATCAGCGCGTGGTAGATCGGCCGGACCACCCGGCCGGGCAGGTAGCGATGGCGCTCTTCCTCCCACACACGCGCCCTGCGGTGCCCCGCGAGCGGTGACCACTTGTCCGGGTCGACGGGCTGCGCGGCGTGGAATTCGATGCGGCACAGGTGTTTCGTGTTGACGAACCCGTACTGGCCGGGACTCACCAGCCGGATCGGCGCGCCGTGGTCGCTGGTGAGTGGCTGTCCGTCGAGTCGGTCGGCGATGAGCACATCCTCGGCCATGGCGTCGGCGAGTAGCGCGACCGATCGATATCCGTCGAGCCCTTCGAAGACGACATGGCTGATCGAGCTACCCGGCGCGAGCAGCGGTTCGACGCGCGTGCGATAGAGCGTGGCGAACGGGACGCCCTCCCACCGCAGGTCGGTGGCGGACCAGCCGGCCACACAGTGGAAGTCGGCCTTCACCTCCACGCGCGGTAGCTCGGCGAGGTCCGCCATGGTGAGCGTGAGCGGTTCCCTCAGCGCCCCGCCGAGCTCGATCACCGGATTCGCGGGAATCGGCGGCGGTGGGTGATGGAGGTGTGTGCCGAAACGGGGGAAGCCGTCGATCGCGCGTTGACCAGGGGGAAGTGTCATGCCGAACCTCCAGTTATACGGTTCCGTATATTCGCCAGCTTAGCGCGCGGACCGTGCTAGGTCGAGGGGCCGGCCGGGGTCGAGTCCTACATCGGTGATCAGCCCGACGCGCTCATCCGGATCCACCCCGACCGGGTCATCGCCTTCGGCCTCATTCCGGAACCCGCACAGCACTGAGCTTTTCGGGGTTGCGCATGGAGTAGATCGCGGTGACGCGACCGTTGGTGACCTCGATGGACGTCACCTGGTCGAGCACGCCGTCGATGGTCGCCAGGATCGTGGGCATCGCGTTGTAGATGCCGAGGTGCGCGCCCAGGACGCCGAGTCGCTGCCCCTTGGCGAGCAAGCCGATCACCAGCCTGGCCACCTTGTCCTGGCCGTGTACCGGCCTGCGCACCGTGTTCACCACACCACCGCCGTCGCCGAGGAACACCACCTCGGGGGCGAGCACGTCCATCAGTGCTTGCACATTGCCGGTGGCGGCCGCGATCGAGAACTTCTCGACCACCGACTGGGCCTGTGCGGGAGTGGCGACGGCGGTGTGGCGCGCGGCGTGCACCCGGTTGCGGGCGCGCTGATTCAGCTGCCGCACAGCGGCTTCGGATCTGTCCACCGCCGCCGCGATCTCCGGATAATCGAACGCGAACACCTCGCGCAGCACGAACACCGCCCGCTGCACCGGCGTCAGCGTTTCCAGCACGAGCAGCATCGCGGTGGTCACCGCCTCGCCGGTGAGCACATGCTCGACCCCGCCGTCGGCCTCTGTCGCCAGTGGTTCCGGCAGCCACGGCCCGATGTAGTCCTCGCGCCTGCGCGCGGTGGACCGCAGCACCCCGAGTGCCTGCCGCGTGACAATCTGCGCGAGATAGGCGCGCGGGTTCTCGATCAGCGTGAGGTCGACCTCGCGCCAGCGCAGGTAGCTGTCGTGCAGGACGTCCTCGGTGTCGACGACCGAGCCGAGAATCTCGTAGGCGATCGAGAACAGCAGCCGCCGGTTCTCGGTGAAGGTGTCGACGTGTGCCTGGATCACCGTTTCGGGCCGCTGATCCACACGCTGTTGCCGGTGCGGGAGGCGTAGGCGGCGTAGCGGCTGATCCGTTCCTTGGTGAACGCCGCGACGGGTCCGCCGAGGAACAGCCGCCGGGCGACGTCGTTGCGGTCGGTCGCCTGCACCAGGCCGCCGTGCCTGCCCAGGCTCATCCCCTGGCCGCTGTAGCCCAGCGAAAACGGCCGCGGCTCCCGTCCTTTGCTCATCCTGGCCAGCGTATCGGCCGCATGCGCGCCCTGAGGAGCGGCAGTGGCGCAGGCCATGCGCATGCCGGGGACGGCCGCACAGTCGCCGACGACGAAGACACGAGAATCGGTGACGCTGCGCAGGTTGGCGTCGACCAGGGCGCGACCGTCGATGTCCACGGCGAGTCCGCTGCGCGCGGCCAGGTCGGGTACCGCGGAGATGATGGCCCAGAGGGTGAGATCGGAATCGAGTTCGGTGCCCGAGCCCGTTCGCAGTGTCGTCGCGTCGATCCCGGCGACCCGATCGGCCACGATCTCCACGTTCAATCGGGCCAGCGTCTTACGAATATGGCGTTGCGCACCGGCCGAGAGCGCGCCGGCGACCGTCTCGCTCACCAGTCGTACGCGCAGGTCGGGACGGGCTTCGGCGACCTCGGTCGTGGTCTCGATCCCGGTCAGCCCGCCACCGATCACCGTGACGATCCCGTCGGTGGGCAGCGCCGCGAGCGCGATGCGCGCCTGTTCGGCGCCCTCCCACGTATCGACCGCGATCGCGCCGGGCAGCGGATTCGCGATGCTGCCCGCCGCGAGGATCGCGTGGTCGAAGTTCAGGCTCCGACCGTCGTCGAGGGAGACCGTGCCGTCGCCGATCTTGTCGACACTCGCGGTCTCGATCGTGATCGAGTCCCTGAGCATCTCGGTGAGCGGTCGAGCCGCGGCACCGCTGCCCGCGATCTGCTCGTGCAAGCGCACCCGTTCGATGAAGTCGCCCCGTGGATTGACCACAGTGATCCGGGCGTCGGGAACTTTCTTGTTCAGCCTGTTCGCCGCGACAGTCCCTGCGTAGCCCGCTCCGATAACCACGATGTTCATCTGTGCCTCCTGCCATGGGAACTGATGTGTTCGACCATGGGATGCGCGCGGGCGCCTGTTTGTGACAGTGATCCCCCTCACAGCGGAAAGGCCCCGTACTCCGCAGAAGTACGAGGCCTTTCCTTATCGCGAGGTCAGATCAGGGCTGACCGGTCGCGAACGCGATCACGGCATCCAGGAATTCCTGTCCACCCATCACGTAGCCGCCGATGACCATGCCCGCCGGGATGGTGAACAGCCACAGGAACGGGAAGAACGCGCCGATGACGCCGCCGATGACGACGCCGGGCAGGTTCTTGTTGACCTGCTCCATGAGCCGGTCGTAGGAGCTGATGTCCTTCAATTCCGCGATGTTGCTCAGCTTCGCGGAATCCTCGGGCGCCATGGTCGAGGTCAGCTTGACGGTGCGCCCGTCCTCGCTGATCTGCTGGTTCACGGCGATCGGCAGGCCCGCGACCTCGGAGCGCAGCGGCGCCTGGTCGACGATCGCGCCGTCGGTGGCCTTCAGCAGCACCGAGGCGCCGTCGGCGGCGAGCTCGAACTTGCCGCTGTCGACCGCCCAGGTGACGGTCTTGTCGGCGGGCGAGACCGTGGTCTGGTAGTTGATTCCGTGCGTCACGCCAGAAGTCACGCCCCCCGAAGCCACTACAGCGGGCTGTTCGGTGGCCACCGCGGGCGCACCGTGAGCAGTGGCCGCGGTAATCCCCACCGCAGCGACTGCCATGAAAACAGCAGTAGTGATCTTTCCGAACTTCATTCTTCAATCCCTCCGCTTTTTCGCTGTCCTGATCGGACCAGCGAAACGAAGGTTAGCGTGCGAAATTGCTTGTCGCACATTCGGGTTCATCGTCATGAAACCGCAATATTTGCTGAATTGTTTCTGGTGCCGGGAATTGGCGGGGCGCGCGGCCCCGCCCAAAGGAGTGATAAAAAATTTGGGGGGGAAGGGGCGGTGAGTTTGAAGACCGGGGGTTTAAAAAAAAAACAAACA
>NZ_JBHURA010000014.1:59978-157084 GCF_042674185.1 Nocardia sp. NPDC056952
CAGCTAAACTATGTTTTGGGTGCTAATTTGATTGTCCCACTTTGGGGTACTTCTTCATTAAACCGCAATATTTGCTTATTTGTTTGTGGTGCGGGTAATTGCCGGGCCGCGCGGCCCGGCAATTCGAGGAGATCAATCGTTGGCGTGCAATGCGGCGTTCAGTTCGACGCCGGTGCCCTTACGCGGCACGACCTCGACGGCGCCGGTGGTGGAATTGCGACGGAACAGCAGATTGTCCTGACCCGACAGGCTCGCGGCCTTGACGACGGTGCCGTCGGGTCCGGTGACCTTGGTGCCGGCGGTGACGTAGAGGCCCGCCTCGATCACGCAATCGTTGCCGAGGGAGATGCCGACGCCCGCGTTGGCGCCGAGCAGCGAACGCTCGCCGACCGAGATGACCTGGGTGCCGCCGCCGGACAGGGTGCCCATGATGGAGGCGCCGCCACCCACATCGGAGCCGTCGCCGACCACGACGCCCGCCGAGATACGGCCCTCGACCATCGAGTTGCCGAGGGTGCCCGCGTTGAAGTTGACGAAGCCCTCGTGCATGACGGTGGTACCCGCGGCGAGGTGCGCGCCGAGCCGAACCCGGTCGGCGTCGCCGATGCGTACACCGGAGGGGACCACGTAGTCGACCAGGCGGGGGAACTTGTCGACGCTGAGCACCGTCACCGGGCCGCGAGCGCGCAGCTTCAGGCGGGTCTGCTCGAAGCCGTCGACCGCGCACGGGCCGTGGTTGGTCCACACGACATTGCTGAGCAGGCCGAACTGGCCGTCGAGGTTCAGGCCGTGCGGTCGCACGAGGCGGTGCGAGAGCAGGTGCAGGCGCAGGTAGACGTCGTGCGCGTCGACCGGGGCGGCCGACAGGTCCGCGATCGTGGTGCGCACCGCGATCACCTCGACCCCACGTGCCGCGTCCACGCCGAGGAGTTCGGCGAACTCGGGCACGTCGGCGGCGTCGAGGCGCTGGGAGCCGGTCTCGGTGAATTCGCCCAGCGCGGGGCTGGGGTACCAGGTATCGAGGACGGTCCCGTCCGAGGTCACATTGGCGATACCGACTGCAGTTGCTCCCTGAATACTCACGGACGCCATTTTGCCCGTTGCGGCCGTTGCGGTGTGCCGCGGGCCCTGTGCGTTCGACCACGCGGTCTGCTTCGCCCGGATCTCCGGGATCGGAGCGCACCCGTACTACTGTCGAAGATGTGACTCTCGATTTGCGTGCCGACCCCATCAAGTTGACCGCCGCCCTCGTCGACGTGCCGAGTGTGTCGCGTGACGAGGCCAAGATCGCGGATCTGGTCGAGCAGGCGTTACGGGAGCAGACCACCGGGTTCGAGATTCTGCGGCACGGAAACGTGGTGCTGGCGCGCACGCGGCGCGGGCTGCCGACGCGGGTGATCCTGGCGGGCCATCTGGATACCGTGCCGATCGCGGACAATGTGCCGAGCCGACCGGACGAAGTCGACGGCGAAGCGGTGCTGTTCGGTTGTGGCACAGTCGATATGAAGTCCGGCGATGCGGTATTCCTGCACCTGGCCGCCACGATCGCCGATCCAGCCCATGATCTGACGCTGATCTTCTACGACGGCGAGGAGATCGCCGCGGAGTTCAACGGCCTCGGGCACATCGAGCGGGAATTGCCGGAATGGCTCGAAGGCGATGTGGCGATTCTCGGTGAGCCTTCGGCGGGTTGGATCGAGGCAGGCTGCCAGGGCACGTTGCGGGTGCGCTTGACCACCGCGGGTGTGCGCGCGCATTCGGCGCGAGCGTGGCTGGGGGAGAATGCGATTCATGGTCTGGCTCCCGTGCTGGCGCGGTTGTCGGCCTACGAGGCGCGCGAAGTCGATATCGATGGCTGCGTTTACCGCGAGGGGCTGTCGGCCGTGCGGGTCTCGGGTGGGGTCGCGGGCAATGTGGTGCCCGATGTCGCCGAGGTGGATGTGAACTTCCGTTTCGCCCCCGATCGCAGCGTCGAGCAGGCCGTCGCGCACGTCCGCGAGGTCTTCGACGGACTCGATGTCGCCTTCGAGGTCACCGATTCCTCGCCCGGCGCCCTCCCCGGCCTGACCTCCCCGGCCGCTCGCACCCTCATCGACTCCGTCAACGCCCACGGCGGTGGGGGCGTACGCGCCAAGTACGGCTGGACCGACGTCTCCCGTTTCGCCGCCCGCGGCATTCCCGCCGTCAACTTCGGCCCCGGTGATCCCAACCTGGCCCACAAGCGCGACGAGCACGTCCCGCTCAGTCAGATCACCGCCGTCACCGCGATGCTGCGGACCTACCTGTCGAAGCCCTAGCCGCTCACCAACCGCCGGCGAACAGGGCCGCCAGGCCGGGGACCGGGTCGGACGCGTTGGTGGTGTTCGCGACGGCGACGACGACCATGATCAGCGCGAGGACTGCCGAGACGGTGCCGAACACGGCGAGGACGCGGCGGGAACGCCGGTCGGCGGACCAGACGGCGGCACGCCACAGGACGGCACACGCCCCGACGAGGGAAACGGCGGTGACGGCGGCGAGCACGGCCATCGCGACGTGATAGCGAGCGAACTCGTCGATCATCACATCCAGCGGGGGTGTCCGGGTGCCGTCGGCCAGGCGCCGGCCGACCTGGGCCGCGACCGTGGTGGGATCGTCGCCCGTCAGCAGGGGCAACAGTGAGGTGAAGGGCGTCACCGCGCCCTGCACGTTCGCGAGCACCAGCACCAGCGAGCACAGCGCCAGCACCGCGGCGGCGCCACCCGACACCGCCAGCGTCACCCGCCGACCGCGTCCGGCCGCACCCGCCGCCAGGAACGCCCGCCAGAGCAGCACCGCCAGCGCGACGAGCACGGCCAGCAGCATCGCCGCGAGCACCGCTTTGGCGAGGTGATAGCGGAACCAGTAGTCGACCACCGTCGCCAGCTCGGCGGGCAAGTCCCGGGTCCCGGTCCGCCAGTACTCGGCGAAGGCCGTGCGGAACGCTCGCCGCAGATCGCTCTCGTCACGGAAGCCGGCGCCCGAACCGTTCGCCAGCAGGCGCGGCGCGACGACGAACGCGGCGATCAACGCACCGGCCAGGGCGACCAGCACCGCGAGAACGCGATTGGAACGCGCCGGAACTGCAAGCGACACAGACAATCCTTCGGCTCGATCGAGTGCGCGGGGTGGCCGTGGCCCGGCCGATCCGCCAAGTACGCGCCCGTGCCCGGAATCCAACACAGTAGGTTGGGTTCATGTCTACCGATTCCGCTGATGAACAGGTTGGGAAGGCCAAGCCGAAGTTCCGTGGGCCGGTGATGTTCCGCCGGGAGCGCAAGCCCGGCGTGCGGACCGCCGACCGGAACCTGCTCGATACGCGGCAGGACAGCGAGTGGGTGCACACCGATCCGTGGCGGGTGCTGCGGATCCAGGCCGAGTTCGTCGAGGGTTTCGGTGCGCTCGCGGAGATTCCGCGCGCGGTGACGGTGTTCGGCTCGGCGCGCACGGGTCCCGATCATCCCGAGTACGTGGCGGGCAAGGCGATCGGCACCGCGCTCAGCCAAGCCGGTTTCGCGGTGATCACCGGTGGCGGGCCCGGCGCGATGGAAGCGGCCAACCGTGGCTGCTCGGAGGCGGGCGGCTACTCGATCGGGCTCGGCATCGAGCTGCCGTTCGAGCAGGGGCTCAACAACTGGGTGGATCTGGGGATCAACTTCCGGTACTTCTTCGTCCGCAAGACGATGTTCGTGAAGTACTCCCAGGCCTTCGTCTGCCTGCCCGGTGGGTTCGGCACCCTCGACGAATTGTTCGAGGCGCTCACCCTGGTGCAGACCCGCAAGATCACCCGGTTCCCGATCATTCTGTTCGGGGTCGACTACTGGTCGGGCCTGGTCGACTGGTTGCGCAGCTCGCTGGCGGGCTCGGGCAAGATCTCGCCCGAGGATCTCGATCTGATCCAGCTCACCGACAGCGTCGACGAGGTCGTGCGGATCATCCAGGGCGAGACCGGCGACCACGCGAACATCGAACGTCTCGGCACCGAGGATCAATGGTGAGCTATTCCGTCTGTGTCTACTGCTCCGCCAGCACCACCGATCCCGACCTGATCAGCCTCGCCGCGCGAGTCGGCACCGAAATCGCCCGGCGCGGGTGGCAATTGGTCTCCGGCGGTGGTCACGTGTCGATGATGGGCGCGGTCGCGACCGCGGCGAGGGCCGGTGGTGCGCACACCATCGGCGTGATCCCGAAACACCTGGTGCACAAGGAAGTCGCCGATGTCGACGCCGACGAACTGCTCGTCACCGACACCATGCGCCAGCGCAAACAGCTGATGGAAGCGCGCGCCGACGCGTTCCTCACCCTGCCGGGCGGCATCGGGACACTCGAGGAGCTGTTCGAGACCTGGACCGGCGGCTACCTCGGCGAACACGCCAAACCTGTGGTCCTGCTGAACGCGAACGGCTTCTACGACGGCCTGTTCCGCTGGATCGACGAACTGTCCGAACGCACAATTGTGCCCAGGCAGGCGCGTGAGCGCCTCGTCGTGGCCACCGACCTGCCCACCGCGTTCGCCGCGCTCGAACCGGCCGCCCAGTAGGAGAGATCGACGTGAGCACAGACGCCCGCGACACGGTAAGCGTGTTCGACCTGGCCAAAGCCCTGCCCGCCATGGCACTCGACGCCCCCGGCATGCTGCGCAACGCGCGCGGAATGCTGGTGGGGCCCAAGGACAAAGCCTCCATCGGCCTGTACTTCCAGCGGGTCGCGCACCGCAGACCCGATCGCGTGTTCCTGCGTTTCGAGGGCCGCTCCTACACCTACCGCGCCGCCAACGGTGAGGTGAACCGTTACGCCGCGGTGCTGTCCGCGCGCGGGGTTTCCCGCGGCGATGTGGTCGGTGTGCTGATGACCAACCGGCCCGAGACCTTGTTCACGGTCCTGGCCGTGCTCAAACTCGGCGCCACGGTCGGTCTGCTCAACTACAACCAGCGTGATCAGGTCCTCGCCCACAGCATCGGGCTGCTCGGCAGCGTGCTCAACGTCGTGGGCGAGGAGTGCGCCGAGGCGCTGGAATCGCTGCCCGAGCCCGCGGCGAACGTGCTCTCCGCCGAGGAACTGGCCGAATCCGCCCGCACCGCGGCCGATTCGGATCCTGCCGTGTGCGAGCGGGTGCGGGCGGGGGAGCGGGCGTTCCTGATCTTCACCTCCGGCACCACCGGCCTGCCCAAGGCCAGCGTGATGACCCACCAGCGCTGGACCAAGAGCATGTCCGGGCTCGGCGGGCTCGGCGTCCGGTTGCGCGCCGACGACGCCCTGTACTGCTGCCTGCCGCTCTATCACAACAACGCGCTCACGGTCGCGCTGTCGGCGGTGCTCGCGGGCGAATCGACCTATGTGCTCAGCCGCAAGTTCTCGGCGTCGGGGTTCTGGGACGAGATCGCGCGCGAACGGGCCACCGCGTTCATCTACATCGGTGAGCTGTGCCGGTACCTGATCAACCAGCCGGTGCGGCCCGCCGAGAAGGGCAACCGGGTCCGGCTGGCCGTCGGCAACGGGCTGCGGCCCGAACTCTGGGACGAGTTCCGTCGCCGGTTCGGGATCAGCCGGGTGGTCGAGTTCTACGGGTCCAGCGAGGCGCCGCTGGCGTTCGTCAACGCGTTCGGCGTCGACCGGACCGCCGGGCTGTGCCCGCTGCCGTACGCGGTGGTGGAGTACGACGACGAGACCGGCCGTGCCCGGCGCGGCCGGGACGGGAAGCTGCGCCGGGTGCGGTCCGGCGGGGTGGGGCTGTTGCTGGCGAAGGTGAACAATCGTCAGCCGTTCGACGGGTACACCGACAAGAAGGCATCGGAGTCCAAGCTGGTGCGCGACGGCTTCAAGAAGGGCGACTGCTGGTTCGACACCGGCGACCTCGTCCGCGATCAGCACTTCTGGCACATCGCGTTCGTCGACCGGCTCGGCGACACCTTCCGGTGGAAGGGCGAGAACGTGGCGACCACGGAGGTCGAGGGCGCGCTCGGGCACAACGAGAGCATCGAACAGGCCGTCGTCTACGGGGTCGACATCCCCGGCACCGACGGCAAAGCGGGCATGGCCGCGATCACCCTCGCCGCCGATGCCTCGTTCGACGGGAAGGCACTGGCCGCCACCGCCTACGGGCGCCTGCCGCTGTACGCGGTCCCGCTGTACGTGCGAGTGGTCGAGGAGCTGGAACAGACCTCGACGTTCAAGAGCCGGAAGGTGGAACTGCGCAAGCAGGGCTACGCACCCGATCCGGACAGTCAGCTGTACGTGCTGTCCGGCCCGACCGATGGCTACATCCCCGCTTACGACGAATACGCGGCTGACGTTGCCGTCGGCAAAGCCCCGAGGTAGCAAGGTAACGTCTGATTTCGCATGAACATCGGTAACTCGTCGGGTACGCCCGGACCCCGACCAGAGAACGAACCGCCTGCCCGGAGCACCAGCAGTCGCGGTCCCGAGTTGTCGCCAGAAGTCTCGGGGAGCCGGAACGGGCGCACTCTGTGCGGGCGCGAGGTGGCGACGGATCGCGCGTTGGTGATGGCGATCGTGAATCGCACGCCGGACTCCTTCTACGACCGCGGGGCCACGTTCAGTGACGAGGCCGCGATGGAACGGGTCTCGCGCGCGGTCGACGAGGGCGCCGATCTGGTCGATATCGGCGGGGTGAAGGCCGGGCCGGGCGTCACCGTCGACGCGGCCGAGGAAACGCAGCGGGTGGTGCCGTTCGTCGCGGCGATCCGGGCGAAGTACCCGGACCTGTTGATCAGTGTGGATACCTGGCGTGGTGACGTCGCGCGGGCGGCCGTCGCTGTGGGTGCCGACCTGATCAACGACACCTGGGCCGGCGCCGACCCCGATCTCGTGCACGTCGCCGCCGACACCGGCGCGGGCATCGTCTGCAGTCACACCGGTGGCGCCGTGCCGCGCACCCGGCCGCACCGTGTCCGGTACGCCGATGTGGTGGCCGAGGTGACCGCGACCGTGGTGGCCGCGGCCGAGAACGCCGCGGCCGCGGGGGTGCGAGCCGATGGCATCGTGATCGATCCCACCCATGATTTCGGGAAAAACACCTATCACGGGCTCGAGTTGTTGCGCGGAATCGACGGTCTTGTAAAAACCGGATGGCCAGTCCTGATGGCACTGAGCAACAAGGATTTTATCGGGGAGACTCTAGGAGTAGGTCTTACCGAAAGGGTCGAGGGCACACTGGCGGCAACCGCGTGGTCGGCCGCCGCGGGCGCTCGGATCTTCCGGGTTCACGAAGTCGCCGAAACCCGGCGGGTCGTGGACATGATCGCCGCGATCCAGGGCATCCGGCCCCCCGCACGAACTCTGCGAGGTCTGGCATGAAAATCCAACACCGCGAGCCCGCCTGGGCCACTACCCACACATGGGACACCCCTGATTGGACGGTCGGCGAACTCGTCGCCGCCAAGGAGGGCCGCACCGTTTCGGTGGTGCTGCCCGCGCTGAACGAACAGGACACCGTCGCCGATGTCGTGGCCAGCATCCGGCCGCTGCTCGGCACGCTGGTCGACGAACTGATCGTGCTGGACTCCGGGTCCACCGACGCCACCGCCGAACGCGCACGCGCGGCGGGCGCCGAGGTGATCTCGCGCGAGGAGGCCGTTCCCGAACTCGACCCGGTCCCCGGCAAGGGGGAGGTGCTGTGGCGGTCGCTGGCGGCCACCACCGGCGACCTGATCGCCTTCGTCGACTCCGACCTGATCGATCCCGACCCAGCCTTCGTGCCCAAGCTCCTCGGCCCGCTGCTGATGATGCAGGGCACCCACCTGTCCAAGGCCTACTACCGCCGCCCGTTACGCCAGGGCGAGTCGGTGGACGCCAACGGCGGCGGCCGCGTCACCGAACTCGTCGCCCGACCCCTGCTGGCCGCCCTTCGCCCCGAACTGGCGCAGGTCCTCCAGCCGCTGGGCGGCGAATACGCGGGCACCCGGGAACTCCTCACCTCGGTGCCCTTCGCCCCCGGCTACGGCGTCGAGATCGGTCTGCTCCTCGACACCTACGACGCGATGGGTCTCGACGCCATCACCCAGGTGAACCTCGGCGTCCGCACCCACCGCAACCGCCCCCTCGCCGACCTGGGCGTCATGAGCCGCCAGATCCTCGGCACCGCCCTGCGCCGCAGCGGCGTCCCCGACTCCGGCGCCCCCCTCACCCAGTTCCCGTTGATCGAGGGTGAATTCATCGCCCACACCACCACGGTCTCCCTCGAAGACCGCCCCCCGATGAAAACCCTTCGCCCCGAACAAGTCGCGGCGTAGTCGTTCACCTCGGGCGTCGCCTCGGTCGGTGGACCGGGTGCGGCGCCCGAGGTGTGTCAGTCCCGATGACGCGCGCTGAGTGTGACGGCGACGGCCAGCAGTGCCAGCAGGATCACCGCCAGCAACACCTGCGGGTGCAGGCCGACGATCGTGGTGGCGGCGAACTCCGGATCGTGAACGGCGGTGCCGGGAAACAGCATTGCCGCCAGTAGGCCGAGCCACGGCGTGGCCAGGATCGCGCAGGCCGTCCACAAGCGCGTCCGGGTGGCACCGTCGCGCCGGAGCAGCAGGGTCAACGCGAGCCCGCCGAGCAGGATCGACATGGCGATGTACTGGGCATCGTGGAATTTCGCGTGCGGCGGCCACGCGTCGTTGCGCAGGTGCTGTGCGGCTCCCGCCGGAATGATGAAATCCGCCAGCAGAGCACCGAATACGGTGATGACCGCGACGAGCACGACGAGAACACGCGGGGCGGAGAGGTTTCTGGAGACGACGGTCGTCATGTCACGAGCTTCCTTGCTGACGTGGGTGTTTCGAGGAGTGGGTGCGCAGGAAGTCGTCGAGGACATCGCGCACATAGTCGAGGTCGAAAGTCCGGTTGGCGACCAGGCGACGGAAGAACAGCGGACCGTGCAGCTGATCGAGCGCGAGGTCGACATCGAGTTCGGCAGGCAGGTCCCCGCGGGCGACGGCCTCGGTCAAGGTCGTGCGCGCCGCCCGGGTTCCCGACCGGTACAGCGCCTCCTTGACCTCCGCGAATCTCGGTTCGACAGCGGCCCTTTCGATCATCACCCGAATGCCCTGCTCGGTGGCCGGTTCGTGCAGCATCGCGTGAGTGGCCGTCAGTTCGGTCAGCAGATCAACGCGCAGATCCCCGGTCGGCTCCGGCTGCGCGAGGGTGATGTGCCGGGTGAGGGTGTCGCGAACCAGATCGGTCGGCTCCGGCCAGAGCCGGTACAGGGTGGCCCGGCTGATCCCGCTGCGCGCCGCGACGGCGCCGTGCGTGAGCCCGGCCAATCCCTGCTCGATCAACAGTTCGCGAGCCGAGGCGAGCGCGGCATCACGACTGCGCACCGTTCGTGGATCGGGTGGTCGCACCGCACTCCTTCTCGGACAATCTGTTTCAGAACTTCGAAACAAACTGTATCGAAATTGTCCGCGGATGAACAGGTGCCGGGTTGTTCGTATCGTCGAGGCGCCTCTAGTCCGGCCGGCGGTGGATGGGGCCGTCGAGGTTCGCCAGGGGTTGGGCCGTGGTGTTTCCCCGGTCTGCGAGGACTTGGGCGAGGATGGAGACGGCGGTTTCTTCGGGCGTGTCGGCGGCCAGGTCGAGGCCGAGCGGGCTGCGGATGCGGGCGGTTTCGGCGGCGGTGAGGCCGGTATCGCGCAGGCGGACAGTGCGTTCGGCGTGCGCCCGGCGGGAGCCGAGTGCGCCGATGAATCCGACGTCCGGCAGGCGCAGGGCCGAAGCCAGCAGGGGAACGTCGAATTTCGGGTCGTGGGTGAGAACGCAGACGACCGTGCGGTCGTCGATGCGGCCCGCCTCCTGTTCCGCTTCGAGGTAGCGATGCGGCCAGTCGACGATCACCTCGTCGGCTGCCGGGAAACGGGTTGGGGTGGTGAAGGTCTCGCGGGCATCGACGACCGTGACGTGGTAACCGAGGTTCGTCGCGGCGACGGTCAGTGCTCGGGTGTAGTCGTTGGCGCCGGCCAGGATCATCCGGGCGGGCGAGCGGAAGACCTGCACGAAGGTGCGGGGGCGGTCGGCTTGGGCCGGGGTGCAGTCCTGGGCGCCGACGAGGCCGTTGTGGCCCGCGGTGAGCAGGGCGGCGGCGTCGTGATCGAGGCCGCGCCATGGCGGGGAATCGCCGGGGTACAGGAGTTTTCGATCGGGGGCCGACTCGAGGGGCGTGGCGTACGCGACCGGGCGGTGCGCGTCGAGCGCGGCGTGGAGCGCGCGCAGGGTGGGCAGATCGGTGCGATCGAGGCGTTCGACGAAGACTTCGATCTCGCCACCGCACGGCAGGCCGACGGTGAGTTCGTCGGCGGCGGCGAAACGCTCGAGAGTGGCGTGGCCGTCGAGGAGAACCTGGTGGGCAGCGGTGAGTACCGCCGATTCGACGCAGCCGCCGGACAGCGAGCCGAGGACCCGTCCGTCCGCGGTGACCACCATCGCGGCCCCGGTTTCGCGCGGCCCGGCACCGGTCCGGTCGACGATCCTGGCCAGCGCGAGGGCCTGATCGGGGAGCAATTCGAGCACCTGCCCGAGCAGATCACGCATCGCGCACCGGCCTCTCCACGATCACCGTCCGGGCGTTGTGACCGTGCTGACCAGCCTAGCTATCTCCGGGCATGCTCGCGCGGCGAGCGGCCGGGAGTCGTCAGTCGAGGATCTCGCGCTGCTGGAGCCCGGCCGGCACGGCACCGGTGTGGAAGAAGTCGCGGAAGATCGCCACCGCGTTGTCGGCGGTGAACACCTCTTCCGGGTAGACGTAGGTGTCCTCGTCGCCGTGCGGGAGGTAAACGGTCGGCAGGCCGAGCCGTCCGCCGGGTAGGCCGAGGGTGAAGCGCCGGGTGACGTGATCGACCGTGCTGCGCAGCTGCAGCGTCATCGCGTCCGCCGAGCCGGCGCAGCCGAGCGCGAGATCGCCGCGCGCCGAACTCACCGAGGTGGTGACCTCGGTGGCGGGCACCGGTTCGGGCAGCACGGTCAGATCGAGCGCGTAACGCTGATGGCCGTCCATCCGGCGCAGGGGGCGCAAAAAGCTGTCCACGTCCTCGTGCGGGCCGATGAAGACCTTCAGGCGGTCGCTGTAGGTGACGCGATGGGTGGTGACGATGACGTCGCCGCTGGCCGGCCCCGCGTCGAAGGGCGGAACGGGCCTTGGGTGACCACTCGCGTGCACGGGCAGAACCCGGCATGCGCTGGCCTCAGGAGACGAGAACATCTGATGCTCACCTACTCACACTCGGTTACTCGCTAGCAATCTAACCATCGCGGGCGACTTGTGATCCATAACAGTACAGTGATGCAGATCACCAAGCACGGCGAGTTTAGATCAGCCTACGGACGAACCCGGGTCGTAGCCAACTTTGGGTCTGTTTCATGGCGGTATACCGGGGTGAGGAGATCTGCATCAACCGGTTCGCCGGTCGCGCGGTCGTACCGGACTGCGATGAGAACCGAGAACAGATGGCTGCTCGCGCGCTCGTGCAGGGTCGCCAACCGGGTTGCCAGCAATCGGATCGCACCCAGCGAGCCGGGCGGATGCAGCCCGTCGATCAGCATGATGCTGCCGCGGCGGTCGGGCCGGGGCAGCCGGGCGAGGTAGGCGATGTCGTGGGGTTCGGTGCCGCCCGGCCGGTACACGCGGCGTGCGGCCCTGTCCTCGATGCCACGCCGGGTATCGCCCGCGCGGGTGACGGTGCGGCGCAGGCGTGGATCGGCCACCACCAGCTGACGCAGGCTCGGCGAGAGCTCGGGCCCGCCGAGAATCACCAGCCCGTCGCGATTGAGGTCGATCGGCCTGCCCGGCATGAACGTCTCGACGTTCGCGGCGAAGCCGAGCTGCCGCAAGAGCTCGGCCAGGCGTTGGGCGGCTTGTGGGTCGGGTGCGCCGAGTAGCCTGCCGGAGCGGACCTCGGGGGCGAGCACGGTCAGCGTGCCGTGCCCGAAGAACAGTCCCTCGGGCACGGGGCCCTGGGTGCTCACCTGGTGGATGCGCGCACGCGACAATCCGGCGGCGGCACCGATCCGCGCGAACGTCCAGCCGTCGGCATGGAGTTCCCGGATCACGGCTCGCCGGATCCTCGTTAGTTCGTTGATGGTCTGCTGGGCAGCCGCCACCCCGTCGGTGGCTGCTTTGAGTCTCTCGACCTTGTCTTCGATCGCGAAAACTCGTGCCACGTCATCGGCCGACATGTGCGAAGTCTAGACAGCTCGACAGCGTTGTGTGTCTATAACGGTTGACATCGAACTGTCTTGCGAGACAACGGTCTCGGGCGCGGATTGTCGGCAAATCACAGACGGGCGAGGTCGCCGCCGCAGTGTTCGGACGGCGCGACCTCGTAGCAAATGCCGACCGTGCGGTGTGTTTGCTGGTCCGGAGCGTGCTAGGTCGCGTCGTAGTCGACCGGGGGGCGCTCGTTGCGCTCCAGCGACTTCGGCGGCTCGGGCTTCGCCGGGGTGCCGGGCATGCCGCTGCTGGTGCCGAACAGTTGCTGCTTGTCGGGCACCGCGCTCTCCAGATCGCGCAGCACCGAGTCGTCACCGCCCAGCAGGTGCTTGGTGACCACGGCCCGCGGACTCATCCCGCGCAACTCGTTCAGCTCCGCCAGCGGCTTGCGCAGGTCGTCGAACTCCGGCCCGAGTTCCTGCTTCAACTGAGAAGTGGCGCCGCTGGCGTAGTCGCGCGCCTGGCGCAGCGCGCCCGTGGTCCAGCGGACGGCACCGGGCAGTCGCTCCGGGCCGAGGATCACGAGGGCGGCGACGAGCAGAATCATCATCTCGCTCCACCCGATGTTGCTGAACACGGATCCAGGCTACCCGTCGCGCGGCGTCGAAGCTCAGTCGGATTCGAGGGTGACCGGCACGTCCACCTGTCTGCCATCACGGATCAACTGCACGTTCACCCTGTCGCCGATCTTGTGCTGCTGCACGGCGACCACCAGTTCGTCGGGCCCGGTGACCTCGCGGTCGCCGATCCGCACGACCACGTCGCCCTCGACGATGCCCGCCTTGTCGGCGGGGCTGCCCGGCGTCACATCGGCGACGGCGGCACCGCTCATCACCTCGTTGGCGACGGTCTTGGTGCGCGCGCTCAGACCGATCACCGGGTGGTGCATCTGACCGTCGCGGATCAGGGTCTGGGTGACGGTGGTCATCACATCGACGGGGATGGCGAAGCCGAGGCCCACCGAACCGCCGGTCTCGCTGCGGATGGCGGTGTTGATGCCCACCACGCGGCCCTGCATGTCGACCAGCGCGCCACCGGAGTTACCCGGGTTGATGGCGGCGTCGGTCTGGACGGCGTCGATCACCGCGTTGGTGTCGCTGCCTTCGCCCGCGAGCTTCACAGGACGGTGGAGGGCGCTGACGATTCCGGAAGTGACGGTCTTGCTCAGGCCGAGCGGCGAACCGACCGCCAGCACGTCGTCGCCGACCTGCACGTCGGCGGACTTGCCTAGATTGGCCACGGTCAGGTTCTTGGCCTCGACCTTGAGCACGGCGAGGTCGGTCTTCGGGTCGCGGCCGACGATCTGCGCAGGCACCCGGGTGCCGTCGGAGAACTGCACCTGGATGGCGGCCCGGTTGGACTTGTCGGTCGCGGCCATCGAGATCACGTGATTGTTCGTGACGACATACCCGCCGCCGTCGATCACCACGCCGGAGCCGGTCGCGCCGTTGTCGCCGACGGTGACCCGGATCGACACCACCGAGGGCAGAACGGCATTGGCGACGGCGGCGATCTGACTGTGCGGAGTCTCGACACCCGCGCTCTGATCGAGGGTCACCTTGCGTGAGGTGAGCGTGGACGCGGTCTCCGCGGTGACCCGGCCGACGAGCCCGCCGATCACGGCGATGCCGAGCGCCAGCGCGGCCAAGATCGCCAACGCCTTGGGCGCCACCCGCGAACCGAACAGCACCTCGCGCGCGCTCAGCTTGTCCGCGACAGGCAGCCGGGCGGGCGGGGGAGTGTCGACGGCGGGCGAACCGAGCCTGGCCGCCGCGTCGGGGTCACGCCACGGATCCACCGGACCCGCGATGACGGTCTTCGGCTCGTCGGCGCCGGGCTCGCGCTGCAGCAGCTCCGAGGAGCCCTCGGGCCGGGCGAACGCCTCGGCGAGCACGCCGTCCGGCGGGCGCTGGACGAGTCCGTCGTCGGCACCCTTGCCGGCCGCGCGCTGGGGGTCGTGCGGTGCGAACGAACCGGCTTGGCCGTTCGGGCGGCGGAACGCGCGCGCGGTGTGGCTGTCGATGTGCGGCCGGTAGACCGGGCGCGGGCCGAGGCTCGGCGCGTCGGAAGGGCGCAGAGTGCCCCGCGCGTCCTTACGTGCGTCCGTCCTGGGTGATTCAGCCCCCGAATCCGAGTGGTCGGCCGATCCGGAATTCGTCGATTCGCCTGTCACGTCGCAGACTCTACTTGCGCCGCCACGTTGTCCACCGGGTCGCGGTGAAGGAATCTGTGATGAATCCGAGAAATGCCTCGTTACGGCGTTGCGGTTCGGGTGCGTTGCCGGGGAGGTCGGCCAGCGGGATGCGCGAGAGGCTGTCGTGCAGGCTGCGCGGAATCGCCACCTCGGCGGCGCGGCGCAGCGCGATCCGCGCCTGCTGCTGGGCATCGACCTCGGCCGCGCATTCGGTGCAGACCGAAAGATGCTGGGCGGCACGCAGATACGCGTTCATCCGTAGTTCGCCGTCGACGAAGGCCGCGACAGCCTCACTGGCCAAGTGCTCGGTGGGCTGAAAGCGCGGTGGGCGACCTGCGGCACTGGGGTCCACACTCATGCGGATTTCTTCCTTCCGACCGACATCACCTGAGCCACCGGGTGACGTCGGAACACCCGTCACACCGATGGGGCTTCAGCGGAGTACCGCTGCTCACTTCCATTATGCGCAAGGTACTCGCGCAGTGCCTGACGCCCGCGATGGATCCGGCTGCGCACGGTTCCGAGCTTCACCCCGAGCGTGGCGCCGATCTCCTCGTAGGACAGACCCTCGATGTCACACAGGACCACGGCGGCACGGAACTCCGGCGCCAGCGAATCGAGTGCTTTCTGCAGGTCCGGGTCGAGACGGGAGTCGTGGTAGGCGTCCTCGGGGGTCGGCCCTTCGGCGGGCACCCGGTCGTAGTCCTCGGGCAGCGCTTCCATCCGGATGCGGTTGCGGCGGCGGACCATGTCGAGGAACAGGTTGGTGGTGATGCGGTGCAGCCAGCCCTCGAAGGTGCCGGGCTGGTAGTTCTGCAGCGAGCGGAACACCCGGATGAAGGTGTCCTGCGTGAGGTCCTCGGCGTCCTGGGCATCGCCGGAGAGGCGGTAGGCCAGGCGGTAGACCCGGTCGGCGTGTTCGCGGACGAGTTCGTCCCAGGACGGCATGGCGGCGCGATCGCCGGTCGCGTCGAAAGCGGCGGTGCCGGTGAGTTCGGCGTCGAGTTCTTCGGCTTCTGCCGCGATGAGATCAGCGGGCAGAGTCTGGTCGGTGGCGTCTTGACGCGCCGTGTCTACCATCGGGATGGGACACCTCCTACTCGGGACCGCTGGCACGAAACCTCGCTGGTCCGGGTCAGCGAACCTTGCTTACCGACAATCAACCAGCAACTGTGTGCGGTTGTTCCCGAGCCTCGTGCCCGCCGCGATCGGCTGGCCTTGCGTAGGGCAACTATTTCCTGCCCTGATATGGGTCAGGTGTGGAGATCCTGAGTGTGACCTGAGAATTCTGGTCGGACTCGAGCCTAGTCCCGCCGGCAACGGAGAACCAGCAGTTCGGGGACTGTTGTGACCGATCCGCAAACCTCCGGCAATTGTTCGGGTTCGGTGCGACACAGTGCCGGATCCGTCCCTTTGCTGAATACACATACCCCTCCGGTGGCTTAGCCTCATAGCTGTGGCATCGAACGTGGAGCGGAACCTGGCCTATGTGGAGGAGTCCGTCGTCGAGGACGAGGTCCTTCTCGAAGCGCGTGAGCGGGCCACCGAATTGGGTGCCGCGCCGGTGCCCGCGGCGGTCGGCGCGCTGCTGAGCATGTACGCGCAGATGCTGGGTGCGCGCTCGGTGGTAGAGGTCGGTACCGGGGCGGGCGTCAGCGGGCTGTGGCTGCTCGACGGGATGCGGGAGGACGGGACCCTGACGACGATCGACTCCGAGCCCGAGCATCAGCGCGCGGCCAAGGAGGCGTTCCGGACCGCCGAGATCACCCCGTCGCGCACGCGCCTGATCAACGGGCGCGCGCTGGACGTGCTGCCCCGGCTGGCCGACGGCTCCTACGACCTGGTCTTCATCGACGCGGCGCCGATGGAACACCCCCACTACGTCGAACAGGGCGTGCGGCTGCTGCGTGCGGGTGGCGCGTTCATCCTCAACAACGCGCTACTCGGCGGGCGGGTGCCCGATCAGGAACAGCGTGACCCGGCGACGCAGGCCGTGCGCGCGGCCACCAGGGCGATCGCCGAGAACCCCGAGCTCACCAGCGTGCTGATCCCGATCGGTGACGGTCTGCTCTGCGCCTCGCGGGGCTAACCGACCCAGATCCCCTTGCCGACGGTGACCACACCGCCGTTGCTGACGGCGAAACGCTCGCGGTCGCGGTCGAGATCGAGGCCGATGATCTCGCCCTCGCCGACCACCACGTTCTTGTCCAGGATCGCGTGGCGCACCACCGCGCCACGCCCGATCCGCACACCGGGCATCAACACACTGCCCTCGACCGTCGCGCCGTCCTCGATCACCACGTTCGAGCTCAGCACCGAATTGCGGACCGTGGCCGCCGACAGGATCGAGCCTGCCCCGACGATCGATTCCTGGGCGAGCCCGCCCTGCGCGAACTTCGCCGGCGGCAGGTTCTCCGCCGCGCCGCGAATCGGCCAGTGCTTGTTGTAGAGGTTGAAGACGGGGTGCACCGAGACCAGGTCCATGTGCGCCTCGTAGAAGGCGTCGATGGTGCCGACGTCGCGCCAGTAGCCGCGGTCGCGTTCGGTGGCGCCGGGGACGTCGTTGTCGGCGAAGTCGTAGACGGCTGCCTTGCCGTCGGCGACCAGCTTCGGGATGATGTCGCCGCCCATATCGTGGTCGGAATCGGAGTTCGCGGCGTCGGCGCGGATGGCGTCGACCAGCACGCGGGTGGTGAACACGTAGTTGCCCATCGAGGCGAACGTCACGTTCGGGTCGTCGGGGGTACCCGGCGGGTGCGCGGGCTTCTCCAGGAACTGGGTGATCTTGCCGGACTCGTCGGAGTCGATGCAGCCGAACGCACTGGCCTCGGCCCTCGGCACCCGGATCCCCGCGACGGTGACACCGGCGCCCGAGGCGATATGGCTGGCCACCATCTGTTCCGGATCCATCCGGTACACGTGGTCGGCGCCGAACACCACGATGTAGTCGGGATCCTCGTCGTAGATCAGGTTGAGCGACTGCATGATCGCGTCGGCGCTGCCGGTGTACCAGCGCGGCCCGAGACGCTGCTGGGCGGGCACCGGGGTGATGTACTCACCGGTGAAGCCGGACAGCCGCCAGGTCTGGGAGATGTGGCGATCGAGCGAGTGCGACTTGTACTGGGTGAGCACGCACAGACGCAGGTATCCCGCGTTCACGAGGTTGCTCAACACGAAGTCGATGAGCCGGTAGGCGCCACCGAACGGAACCGCCGGCTTGGCGCGGTCGGCCGTGAGTGGAAACAGTCGTTTGCCCTCGCCACCGGCGAGCACGATCCCGAGTACGTGCGGCTGGCTCCTCACCCTGCTCAAAGTACAGGGCCAGCGAGGTTACGGTGGCCCATGTCGACCCGAGGGTCTAATTTGGACCGGTGAGTGATGGCACCGACAGCGAGCAGACTCCAGCGCAACCGCTGCGGGTGGCGATGCTGACCCGGGAGTATCCCCCCGAGGTGTACGGCGGTGCGGGAGTACATGTCACCGAACTCACTTCCCGATTGCGTGAGCTCTGTGACGTCACCGTGCACTGCATGGGCGCGCCGCGCGCCGGTGCGGTGGTGCATCGCCCCGACCCCGAGCTGTACGCCGCCAACGCCGCGTTGCAGATGATGTCGGCGCAGCTGCGGATGGCCGACGCGGCGGGCGGCGTGGACGTGGTGCATTCGCACACCTGGTACGCGGGCCTGGCCGGTCATCTCGCCGCCATGCTGTACGGGATCCCCCATGTGCTCACCGCGCATTCGCTGGAACCGCGCAGGCCGTGGAAGGCCGAGCAGCTCGGTGGCGGGTACCGGCTGTCGTCGTGGTCGGAACGCAACGCGATGGAGAACGCCGACGCGGTGATCGCGGTCAGCGAAGGCATGCGCCACGATGTGCTCGACGCCTATCCCGCGATCGACCCCGATCGAGTCCATGTGGTGCACAACGGTATCGACGCGAGCGTGTGGCACCCGGGCCCGCCCGCCGCCGACGAGGCGCCGGTGCTCGAGCGGCTCGGCGTGCGCGCCGACCTGCCGATCGTGTCTTTCGTCGGGCGGATCACCCGGCAGAAGGGCGTCGGGCACCTGCTCGCCGCGGCCGCCTCGTTCGCCCCGGACATCCAGGTGGTGCTGTGCGCGGGTGCGGCCGATACCAAGGAACTCGAGGTGGAGGTCGCCGCCGCCGTCGACGGATTGCAGCGGCAGCGCGGCAACGTCTTCTGGGTGAAGGAGATGCTCCCCGCCGAGCAGGTCCGCCAGATCCTGTCCGCTTCGTCGGTCTTCGTGTGCCCGTCGGTGTACGAACCGCTGGGCATCGTGAATCTGGAGGCGATGGCGTGCGCGACCGCCGTCGTGGCCTCGGACGTCGGCGGGATTCCGGAGGTGGTCGACGACGGGGTCACCGGGCGTCTGGTGCACTACGACCCCGAGGCGACCGGGGAATACGAGCGCGGGCTCGCCGCCGCGGTGAACGAGGTCGCGGGGGATCCGGCCTTGGCCGTGCGCTACGGCGAGGCCGGGCGGGCGAGGGCGATCGCGGAGTTCGACTGGGCGCGGATCGCCGAGCACACGCTCGACGTGTACCGGAGTGTGTTGCGCTAGGTCAGCGGTTCGGCAGATAGGTCGACACGGTGACCGACGCCGTCACCTCGGTGACGTCCGGCAGTGCCGCGATGCGTGGATCGTCGGCGGATGTGCGGTGGAAGGCCGACGGGCCCATCGCGACGACATGGGTGACATCGGTGCGAGACAGCTTCATCGGGAACTCGACGAGGGTGTGCTCGGCACGGGCGAACGCGCCCGCGAGCGAGTCGGCCAGGCGCCGGTCCTTGTCCGGGTCGACGCCCACCATGCCGAGGGGGCCGATCAGCTCGCCCAGATGACGCGTCGTGGGAGCGACGACGACGAAGCGTCCGCCGGGCGCGAGGACGCGGGCGACCTCGGCGGGGTTGCGCGGGGCGAACACTGAGAGCACGCCGGTGACGGCATCGTCGCGCAGTGGCAGGCCGCGCCAGGCGTCAGCGAGTACGGAGGCCGCGCGAAGGTGCGCGCGGGCGGCTCGACGGGCGGCGGGCTTGGCCACATCCAAGGCGATGCCGAGCGCATCGGAGTGCGCGTCGAGCACGTCGGCGAGGTAGTAGCCCGTGCCCGCCCCGATTTCGAGCACCGTCGCGACGGTGTCGAAGGCACGAGTGATCGCCGCGGCGATCGGGGCGAAATGACCCGCACCCTGGAAAGCGGCGCGGGCGTCGAGCATGTCGGCGGTGTCGCCGGTCATTTTCGTCGATGCGCCGGTCAGCAGTCCGACATAGCCCTGGCGGGCGATGTCGAAGCTGTGACCGGTGCCGCATCGCAGCGCACGATCGTGCGGTTGCAGCTCGTCGCCGCACTCCGGGCAGGCCAGAAGTGCGGCGACCTCGGTCAGCGCATTCAGCTGGTGACGCTCTTCAGTTCGTCACCGAGCGCCGCAGCCTCGTCCGGTGTGAGTTCGACGACCAGACGCCCGCCACCCTCGAGTGGAACCCGCATGACGATTCCACGACCTTCCTTGGTTGCTTCGAGGGGACCGTCCCCGGTACGGGGCTTCATGGCCGCCATCCTCTGCTCCCTCCAGATCTGCGCGGTGGTTCTGCGCACTGTTTTCTCGTCTGCCGGTTGTCGCCAACCAGCGGGCTCGCCGGGTGTTCGGCGGGCCACACCGGTCCTATTCTTCCCTATTGCCGTCGCGGGCGGACACCTGAGTGCGAAATGTGACTGCGGAGTCGGTTCCGTTCGGTACCGCTGCCACCCAGCAAACATCCAGGTGATCGTCCACCATGCCGGTTGCCTGCATGAGGGCATACGCCGTCGTCGGGCCGACGAAAGCGAACCCTCGGCGCTTCAATTCCTTTGCCAGAGCAATGGATTCGGGTGTGGTGGCGGGCACATTCTCGATCGAGGTCGGCCGTGGGCGTGGCGCGGGTGCGAACGACCACAGCAGCTCGTCCAGGCTCACCGGCAGGTCGCGAGCAACCCGGGCGTTGTTGATCACCGCGTCGATCTTGGCGCGGTTGCGCACGATGCCCGCGTCGGCCAGCAGCCGCGCGCGGTCGTGATCGTCGAACTCGGCGACCTTCGCGATCTCGAAACCGGCGAACGCACTGCGGAAGGCGGGCCGTTTACGCAGGACGGTGATCCAGGCCAGGCCGGACTGGAAGGCCTCGAGGCAGAGCCGTTCGAACATGGCGTCGTCACCGTGCAGGGGCTGACCCCATTCGGTGTCGTGGTAATCGCGGTACAGCTGCGAGCCGGTCGACCAGTCGCAGCGCACGAGGCCGTCGTCGGCGAGCTCGCTCACCCGCGATCCTGGCCCGCCGCTACCTGCGCCTGCCACTGCCGAGCCTGCGCCAGCTCGAACTCGAGTTCGTCGATCCGCTCGGCCAGCCTGCCCAGCGCCCAGTCGACCTCGCCGGCCTTGTACCCGCGCACCACCTGCTGGAATCGCAACGCCCGCACATCGGCCCCCGTGACGCCGTCGGCGGGCAGCACGGTAGCGGTGGTCCCCTCGGGTAAGGGCCCGAGCTCCTCGGACCGCCCGAATACCGCACTGGCGACGAGGAACAGCATCGCCGCGACCAACCCGACGATGAGCACGTAAAGAAGCAGCGTCAGCATGAAGCTCCTCCGCCTCTCCGCGTATTCGAGCCGGACTCGTGTGCGGACTTGCGCGCCGTTGGCGACCGACGGTTCTCGAGGTCGTCAGGTTTGCACGTACCCGGTGAGTTACCCATGTTCTACAGGTGTCGAGTGGTATCGATGCCGAGGGACATGCCCGCGAGGCCACGCTTGCGGACAGCGAGTTTGTCGGCGATACCGAGCAGGGCGACGGCGGCGGGGTTCGCCGGGTCGGCGAGCACGATCGGGTTGCCGTCGTCGCCGCCTTCGCGAAGGGCCTGCTCGATCGGGACCTGGCCGAGCAGCGGCACATTCGAGCCGACGGCGCGGGTGAGGCGGTCGGCGACGACCTGGCCGCCGCCGGAGCCGTAGAGCTCCATGCGTGAACCATCCGGCAGGTCGAGCCAGGACATGTTCTCCACGACCCCGGCGATGCGCTGGCGGGTCTGCAGGGCGATCGCACCCGCACGCTCGGCCACCTCGGCGGCGGCGATCTGCGGGGTGGTGACGACCAGGATCTCGGCGCTCGGGATGAGCTGGGCGAGGGAGATCGCGACGTCGCCGGTGCCGGGCGGCAGGTCGAGCAGCAGCACGTCCAGGTCGCCCCAGAACACGTCGGCGAGGAACTGCTGCAGCGCGCGGTGCAGCATCGGACCGCGCCACACCACGGGGGTGTTGCCCTGGGTGAACTGCGCGATCGAGATCATCTTCACGTCGTGCGCCACCGGCGGCATGATCATCCGCTCGACCTGGGTGGGCTTGGCGTCGGAGCCGAGCATGCGCGGGATGGAGTGGCCGTAGATATCGGCGTCGAGCACACCGACCGACAGTCCACGCTGGGCCAGCGCGACGGCGAGGTTGGCGGTGACGCTGGACTTGCCGACGCCACCCTTACCGGAAGCCACCGCGTAGACGCGGGTCAGCGAACCGGGCTGGGCGAACGGAATGACGGGCTCGGCCGAATCGCCGCGCAGCGACTTGCGCAGCTCGGTGCGCTGCTCATCGCTCATCACATCGAGATCGACGGTCACCGCCCCCGCGCCGTTGACGTCCGCGACGGCCTTGGTGACCCGCTGGATGATCTCGGTCCGCAACGGGCACCCGGAGGTGGTCAGGTAGATCTCGATGTGCACATCACCGCTGTCGGCGATGGCGATGGACTTGACCATCCCCAACTCGGTGATCGGTTTGCGGATCTCCGGGTCGTCGACCTTCGCGAGCGCCGCCCGCACATCCGCTTCCGTAATCACTGACATACCCCCGATGTTATGCGCCCCCGGATCGGTCGACGATCCGGGGACGACAGTCGCCGGCCGGTAGGCCGCTTCCTAGTGGATTCGGGGGAGGTCCTGGGGCTTGGGGGCGAGGCCGCTGGAGTAGGAACCCGACCAGGCCATCACGTTGGCGACGTAGGCCATCGAGTTGTTGTAGCGCAGGATCGCCTTCGACTGCTGGGAGAGGTCGCGCATGTTCAGGCCACCGTCGCACAGGTAGCGGCCCGCGGTGAGGGCCGCGTCGAAGAGGTTCTGGGGGTCGGCGATGCCGTCGGCGTTGCCGTCGGCGGCGTAGCGGTGCCAGGTCTCGGGCAGGAACTGCATCGGGCCGATGGCGCGGTCGTAGCCGCCGAGGCCGTCGAGCTCGCCGCCGTCGGTGTCGTGGATGACATTGTTGCCGGAGAGGCTGCCGTCGAGGACGGGCCCGTAGACCGCCTTGATCGGGTTACCCTGCGCGTCGGCCTTGCCGTAGGCGTGGGTGGACTCGACGCGGCCGATGCCCGCCAGCAGCGACCAGGACATCCCGCAGTGCGGATTCTCCACGGCCAGTTGCTGTTCGGCGGTCTGGTAGGCGGCGACGGCGATGCCCGGAATGCCGAGCGGACCCGCGGGCATATCGGCGGACGCACGATCATCCGGCAGTGCAACGGTTTTCACGACCGGCGCGGCCGAGGGCGACTGGCGCGCTTCCGCGTGGACGACCTCGGCGATGTCGGCCTGAGGCGACGAGACCAGATCGGCCGTAGCCTCCGGCTCGGCGCCGGGCAGCAGGTCGTGCTCGACAGCTGCGTTGGTTGCCGGGGTCGCCTCGGTGGCGGCCGCGGTCACGGCTACCAATCCAGCGGGGACCAATCCGGTCAGTGCGATGAGCGAGCTACGGCGAACTGTCGTAGCAGGCTGTTTCCGATGACGACCCACTGTGTGGTGCCCTCCTCAACCGTGTTGGATGAGAAGAGATTACCGCACCCGAGACCTTTTTGTTACCCCTCCGTGATCTGTATTTCGGTTTGATTTCTACGGGGCCGGTGCAGGGGCGGGCGGCAGCGGGATGACGATGCCGAACGGCAGCGTGATGCCGGGCTGCTGGGTGGGCGCCACCGGCGCGGGCTCGGCGGGTGCGGGCTCCTCGGCCGGGGCGACACCCGGTTCCGGTGTCTTCTCCGGTGTGGTGGGTGCGGGGGTCTCCGTGGGGGCGACCGCCGCCGGGGTGCACGCGGCGGGCTCGACCACCGGCTGCTCGGGTGCGGCCGGATCCTTCGGCGCCGCAGCGCCGTAGGTCTGCTCGGCGGGCTTGTCGGCGGGCTGCTGCTCGGGTGCGAGCGGGTTCGGCATCTGCGCGGGCAGCGGCTCGCTCACACACGTCTCGGGCGGGGCGACCGGCGCCGGGCAGAAGATCCCGCAGGGGATCGGCGGCAGGCCGGGCAGCGTGATCATCACCTGCGTCGGCGTGGTGACCTTCGGCGTCGCCGGGGTGGGCGTGGTGGTGGACGTGGGGGTGTTGGTCGAGGCCGCCAGCACATTGGGCGCCACCAGCGGACCGCTACCCGGCGGGATGATCTCCGGCGAGATGGCCACCTGACTCGGCGCGCCGCCGGTCCGGTACGCCGCCGACCAGCTCAGCACGTTGGCCGCATAGGACATCGAGTTGTTGTAGCGCAGGACCGCCCGCAGCTCCTGGGCCGCCTCGCGCAGGTTCATGCCACCCGAGCAGAGGTACTTGCCCGCGGCCAGCGCCGCGTCGAAGACATTGTGCGGGTCCGAGGCGCCGTCGCCGTTGCCGTCGGCGGCGTAGTGCGCCCAGGTGCTCGGCAGGAACTGCATGGGGCCGAGGGCTCGCACGAAACCGCCGTCGGCTTCCTTGATCACCTCGTTGCCGGGCAGGGTGCCGTCGAGGGCGGGGCCGAAGATCGGCGTCGTCGTCGTACCGGCGGGGTCGGTGCGGCCACTGCTGGCGTGCCCGGATTCGATCCGGCCGATGCCCGCGAGCAGGTTCCAGGTGAGCCCGCAGCCCGGCTGCGCGGATTCCATGGCCAGCTCGGCGTTCCGGTAGGCGGCGAGCACGATCTCCGGGATGCCGAGCGCGCCGCTGCCCGTGGGCAGCGAAATGCTTTGCAGCGGAACTGTTCCCGCGAAGGGTGCGGCGGTGTTGGCGTTGAGCGCGCGCAACCGGCGCGGCGCCTCCTGCGCGACCGGCAGCAGGCCGACGATCTCGGACGGATCGGTTTCGGGGGTGTCCTCGGCGGTGCTCGCCGTGGCCGCCAGCAGGGCCTCCGGTGCGGTCGGCGCGGTGCTCGGGTCGCTGGTGTGCACCCCGGACCCGGAGGCGACAAGACCTGCGACTACAAGGGCCGACATCGTTATCGGAGCAGAAATTCGCACGGCCACACCCTTTTCGTCGAAAAGCGGCAGGCCGCAGAGTCCCCCTCCGGCCCACCCGGAACAACGTGATCCAGGTTACCTACCGGTCAGGAAGTTGTTGAGCATTTCCGGTCATGCATCTGGAGCACCAGGCGAAATCGGGGCGGAAGAGGCCGTTTGACCGGAGGTTTTCTTGCGGACTGCTTTTCGCTTTTTGTCCGGCTTCGGCGCGCCGTCGGGCGTGGTGACCGCATCGATGCGGTCGAGCACGTCCTTGATCTCCTCCAGTTCACGCCGCAGGTAGTCGCGGGTGGCGACCTCGCCCACCGCCAGACGCAGTGAGGCGAGTTCGCGGGCGAGGAACTCGGTATCGGCCTTGGTCTGCGCGGCCCGGGTCCGGTCCTCTTCGAGCGAGACCTTGTCCCTGTTGTCCTGACGGTTCTGCGCCAGCAGGATCAGCGGCGCCGCGTAGGCGGCCTGGGTGGAGAAGGCCAGGTTGAGCAAGATGAACGGGTACGGATCCCAGCGCAGCGCCACCGCGAACACATTGATCAGGATCCACACGATCACGATCACCGTCTGGATCGCGAGATAGCGCCCGGTGCCGAGGAACCGGGCGACGCGCTCACTGGCCTGTGCGAAGGCGTCCGAATCCCAGTCGAAGCGGAAGCGCGACCCGACCGGCGTCTCCAAGCGTTGCCGCGCCGGATTCTTCTCACTCATGCCGTACTCCCGCTCGCCTCGACCTGCTGCAGCGCCGGGGGCTCTTCTTCTCGCCAATCCTCGGGCAGCAGATGATCGAGGACGTCGTCGACGGTCACCGCGCCGAGCAGATGGTTCTCCGCGTCGACCACCGGCCCGCACACCAGGTTGTAGGTGGCGAAATAGCGGGTCACCGCCGAGAGCGGCAGGTCGGGGGACAGCGGCGCCAGGTCACTGTCGACGATCCCGCCCACCAGGTGCGCGGGCGGTTCCCGCAGCAGCTGCTGAATGTGTACACAGCCCAGGTAGCGGCCGGTCGGTGTGGCCGTGGGTGGTCGCACGACGAAGGCCATCGAGGCCAGCGCGGGCGTGAGGTCGGGGTCGCGGACCCGGGCCAGCGCTTCGGCGACGGTCGTCGCGGGCCCGAGGACGATCGGTTTCGGCGTCATCAGACCGCCCGCCGTGTCGGGGGAGTGCGCGAGCAGTCGGCGCACCGGCTCGGATTCCTCGGGATCCATCAGGGCCAACAGTGATTCGGCTTCGCTCTCGGGCAGTTCGCCGAGCAGGTCGGCGGCGTCGTCGGGGTCCATCGCCTCGAGCACGTCGGCGGCGCGGCGCACCTCGAGGTGGCTGAGCAAGTCGACCTGGTCGTCATCGGGCAGTTCCTGGACCACGTCGGCGAGGCGTTCGTCGTTGAGGGCGATCGCCACCTCGATGCGCCGCTTCTCCGGCAGCTCACGCAATCGATGCGCGACATCGGCCGCGCGCAGTCCCTCGAACTGGGTGAGCAGGGTGGTCACGTCCTGGCCGGGCCGGTCCACTTCGGCGGGGGTGAGCCCGTCGACCTGTGACCACTCCACGACATGCACCGCGCGCCTGCGCCCGATCCGCCGATGTCCGCGCACCGCGACCCGGCTGACGATCCAATCTCTGGTCCTGGTCTGTTCGATACCCAGATCGGCGACCAGCACGTCGACGTCGGCCAGATCCGGCAGGTCCGGGTCGTTCACCCGCACCTGCGAGTCCACGATCTGCGCCATGGCCAGGAGCTCGCCGGCTCGCGGTGCGAAACGGCGCAGGCTCACGGTCCCGGTATTGAGCGTCACCATGCCGGGTTCGATCGCGGTCACCCGCAGTATCGGTACGAAAATTCGCCGCCGGGTGAGCAATTCGACGACGAGCCCGTGTACCCGCGGCGGCTGGCGTGCGTTGCGGACGGCGACGACCACGTCGCGGACCCGGCCGATAGACTCCCCGTCCGGACCCAGCACCGTCAGGCCGGCGAGCCGGGCGACATACACCCTGGTGGTTGCCATGACCATCAGGCTATCGGTCGAGTACGGCCGCTCGAACCAGGAGGCGCTCCTCATGAAGCCACGTCGTTCGGTGCTCGCGGTGCCGGGTAGCAACCCGAAGATGATCGCGAAGGCGAAAACTCTGCCGGTCGACGAGGTGTTCCTCGATCTGGAGGACGCGGTCGCCCCCGGCGCCAAGGCGGCCGCGCGGGCGAATATCGTCGCCGCCCTGAACGAACCGGGCTGGGGTTCGCAGTTGCGCGTGGTGCGGGTGAACGACTGGTCGACCGAATGGACCTTCGCCGATGTGATCAGCGTGGTCGAGGGCGCGGGCAGCTGGCTCGACGCGATCCTGTTGCCCAAGGTCACCGACGCGGGTCAGGTGCGGGCGCTCGATCTGCTGCTCACCCAGGTGGAGAAGGCCAGCGGTCTCGAGGTCGGCCGGATCGGCATCGAACCGCAGATCGAGAACGCGCTGGGCCTGCGCAATATCGACGCCATCGCCACCGCGAGCCCGCGCGTGCAGACGCTGGTGTTCGGGCCCGCCGATTTCATGGCCAGTATCAATATGCGCACGCTGGTGGTGGGCGAGCAGCCGGAAGGCTACGACGTCGGCGACGCCTACCACCACATCCTGATGACCATCCTGCTCGCCGCTCGCGCGCACGGGTTGCAGGCGATCGACGGTCCCTACCTGCAAATTCGCGATGTCGACGGTTTCCGCCGGGCCGCTGCCCGCACGGCCGCGCTGGGTTTCGACGGCAAGTGGGTGCTGCATCCCGGCCAGGTGGACGCGGCCAACGAGATCTTCAGTCCACGTCAGGCCGACTACGACCGCGCCGAGTTGATCTTGGAGACCTACGCCTTCCACACCTCCGAGGCCGGTGGCGCGCGTGGCGCTGTCATGTTGGGGGATGAGATGATCGACGAAGCGAGCGCCAAGATGGCTCAGGTTGTCGCCGACAAGGGGCGCGCCGCGGGGATGACGAGAACCGGCGCTTGATCCCCGCGGGGGTGAATGGCGCGTTTCACTGCGGCACAGTCGGTCGACGAATAGCAGAATAGGACTATGACGAATCCCTTGGGCAACTCGAATCGCGGGCGGCAGGCGTTGCCGACGCCGCCGTCGGGCTGGCCGGTCGGCTCGTATCCGACCTACGCCGAGGCGCAGCGCGCGGTCGACTACCTGGCCGACGGGCAGTTCCCGGTGCAGGACGTGACCATCGTCGGTGTCGATCTGATGCAGGTGGAGCGGGTGCTCTACCGGCTCACGTGGGGCAAGGTCATCGGCGGCGGCGTGGTGTCGGGTGCCTGGCTCGGCCTGTTCCTCGGTCTGCTGCTGAGCCTGTTCACGACCACCGGCGGTGCGCTCGGTCCGCTCGTCGTCGGCCTGCTCGGCGGCATCGTCTTCGGCGTCATCACCACGTCGATCCCGTACGCGGCCACCAAGGGCCAGCGCGACTTCGCCTCGACCATGCAGCTGGTCGCGGGCCGTTACGACGTGCTGTGCGATCCGAAGTCCGCCGAACAGGCCCGCGACATGCTTGCCAGATTGGCCCTGTAGCGCGATGGATGTGGAGAACACGGTCCGTGCCGCGGTGCTGGACCACTTCGATGTCGAACGCGCCCAGGTCGATTCGGCGTCGCTGACCTTCCTCGGGCTGGAACCCGTCGAGATCCTGCGTATTCCGGGCGACGGCGCGGTCCACTACGCGACGCTGGGCGGTTCCCGTCATCCGATGGGCGATCCGACCGATCTGCTCGCCGACCCGGTGCGCGGACCGCGCGCGGAACTGGTCCTGACGCTGTTGATGAGCGCCGACCCGCAGGTCGGGGTGGCCAAATCCCTCGGTGTGCTGGTCGCCTCGCCCGCCGTGGAAGGCGTTGTGCTGCAGGCCGACGCGCTACTCGATCTCGGAGAACCGCTGTGGCGCAACGCGAAGTTCACCGCGGTCGTGCTCGGTGAGAGCGATATTCCCGCGATCCCGCTGCCGGACCCTGCCGACCCGGTGCGCTACCTCAGCGTCACCCCGGTGACCGCGACCGAGGCCGCCTGGGTGCGTGTGCGCGGCGCCCAAGCGTTGCGCGACGCGTGGGCCGAAGCCGGGATCGACGTGCGTGATCCCGAGCGCGGCGCGGTGAATCTCTAGAGCCAGCCGTTTCGGCGGAAGCTGCGGAACAGCACCGCGCACAGCACTGCCATCACGATCAGCACCACGGGGTAGCCCCACACCTGGTGCAGCTCCCACATGTGGTCGAAGTTCATGCCGTACACGCCGGCGATCATCGTCGGCACCGCCGCCATCGCGGCATAGGCCGAGATCTTGCGCATGTCGGTGTTCTGCTGAACGCTGATCTTGGCCAGCGCGGCATTGACCAACCCGCTGAGCGCTTCGTCGAAATAACTGATGTGATCGGAGACGCTGGCCTGGTGATCGGCCACGTCGCGCAGATAGCGACGGATCTCGGTCGGCACCGGTAAGTCGGTGTTGTTCACCAGCCGCTCCAGCGGAACCGCCAGCGGCGCGACCGCCCTTCGCAATTCCACCACTTCGCGTTTGAGCTGGTAGATCGAGCCGATGCCGATCTTCGAGGCGGGCGTGAACACCGCCTCCTCCATTTCGTCGATGTCGACGCCGACGGACTCGGTGACATCGACGTAGGTGTCCACGATGTGGTCGGCGACGGCGTGCAACACCGCGGTCGGCCCGTATTTCAGCTGCTCGGGCTGCTTTTCGAGCTCGTGGCGCACCGTGGACAGGTGGGTGTGTTCGCCGTGGCGCACTGTGACGGCGAAGCGCGGCCCGGTGAAGACCATGATGTCGCCGGTCTCCACGATCTCGCTGGTGGAGTCGATGTCGTGTTCGACGTAGCAGACCGTGCTCATCACCAGGAACAGGGTGTCGGCGTAGCGCTCGAGCTTGGGGCGTTGCCTGCCCTGCACCGCGTCCTCCACCGCCAGCGGGTGCAGGTCGAAGATCGAGGCGATGTCGTTCATCTGCCGCTCGTCCGGGTCGTGCAGGCCGATCCAGACGAATCCCGCATCGGTCCGCTCCGCCGCTGTCAGCGCCTGTTGCGGTGTGAAATGTCCCGGCTGCCGCTCGCCGTCGACGTAGACCCCGCAGTCGACGATCGCTCGCGCCGTCGGGACGGGGACCTGAGGTCGCGGTGTTTTCGTCGCGCGATTCGGCCCGTGGAACGACGGCATCGGCGGAAATGAGGGCACCGAGTGGATCCTACGGGCACGGTTCTCGCGTACCCGGGAACGCGCGGGACCCGACACCGCACTGTAAGACTGAGGTGTGCGCATCGACCTGCATACCCATTCCACCGCCTCCGACGGCACCGACACCCCCGCCGAACTGGTGCGGCATGCCGCGGCGGCCGGCCTCGACGTCGTCGCGATCACCGACCACGACACCACCGGTGGCTGGGCGGAGGCCGAGGCTGCCCGCCCCTCGGGACTCACCCTGGTGCGTGGCATGGAGATGTCGTGCACGGGCATGGGGGAGGACGGCTACCCGGTGCCGGTGCACCTGCTGGCGTATCTGTTCGACCCCACCGACCGCGGTTTCGCCGAGGAGCGCGAGCGGTTGCGCGGTGAGCGGGTGGCCAGAGTGCGGGCGATGGCCGAGAAGATGGCGGCCGACGGACTGCCGATCGATCCCGTCGATGTGATGGCGACCGCGGGTCCGGCGGTGGGCAGGCCGCATCTGGCGCAGGCACTGGTCGCGGCGGGCGTGGTCGAGAGCGTGAATGCCGCGTTCGTCGATCTACTCGCTCCGCACGGGCCCTACTACGCCGAGAAGGCCGACACCCCGCTGCCGAGGGCCGTGCGGCTGATCGCGGCCGCGGGCGGGGTCAGCGTGATCGCCCATGCTCGCGCACGGAAGCGGGGCAGGCTGCTGGCGCTCGACGACATCAGGGAGCTGGCCGGGCTCGGCCTCGGCGGGCTCGAGATCGACCACCCGGATCACAGCGAAGCCGATCGCCTTGTGCTGACCGGGCTTTCGCGAGAACTGGGTCTGGTGCGCACCGGCTCGTCGGACTATCACGGCAGCAACAAGACCATCGAGATCGGCGCGTGTGGCACCGATCCCGATCAGTACGAAGCACTCATCGACAAGGCGAGCGGGACGCCGGTGATCGCCCCGTGACGCTGCTTCGTGCGGTCAGCGGCGTTGTCGCGGGTGGGGTTGTCGTGCTCTTGTGCGTGGTCGTCGGCGCGGCGGTGATCGGCTCGCGCCGCGACTTTCCCGGGCCGGGCGCGGAATCGCTGGCGTGGCATTTCGTGGCCGCGGTCGTGGTGGTCGTCGCGCAGGTCTTCGCCGACCGGCGCCGCGGCATGTCCACCCTGTTCGGGTCCGCGGCGGTCTTGGTCACGGCCGGTGTATTGCTTTGGACACAATGGTGGGGTTGACGGCCGCGTAATGGTTGCGGACGGGTGAACTGTGCCCGAATATTTCTCTTTGTGACCAGCATCGAAACGGATGTCTTGATCCTCGGCGGTGGACCCGCGGGGCTCTGGGCTGCCGTCTCGGCCGCGGCGACGGGCGCGCGGGTGGTGCTGGTCGACAAGAGCCGCTGCGGTTCCAGCGGTCCCACCGTGTACGGCACGACCGTGCTCTGGGATATCCCGCCCGGTCCTGGCCGCGCCGAGGCGGTCGAGAAGATGTTCGTTTCCGGCGGCGGGCTCGGTGATCGGGCCTGGCTGCACCGCGTGGTCGACGAGACCCACCGGCGATTGCAGACCTGGTCGGGGACCCGCCATCGCGTGCCCGATCCGAACGGCGACCCGGCCCACGTGCACTTCGACGGCGCGAGCTACTTGCGCCGGCTGCGGCGCGGCGCGCTCGAGGCGGGCGTGCGCATCCTCGATCATCATCCGGCGCTGCAATTGCTGGTCGATCCGGCGGGCACCGTGGTCGGTGCGGCGGGGGTCCAGCGTCACAACAAGTTTCGGCCGTGGGCCATCCGGGCAGGTGCGGTCGTGGTCGCCACCGGTGGTTGCGCGTTCCTGTCCGGCGGTGCGGGCACCGAGGTGAGTACCGGCGAGGGCCTGCTGATGGCGGCAGAGGCAGGCGCCGAACTGTGCGGGATGGAGTTCTCCAGTGCCTACGGACTGGCGCCGGTGCTGTCGCGAGTACATCCGCATCCGGCGGTCGCGCCCGGGCTGTCGGTGCATTTCGCGGCCCTCTACGACGAAGCGGGCGTCGAACTGCCCGATCAGTACCCGGCGGCGCTCACCGCCATCGCGGACGGCCGGCGGGTGTTCGCGGCGCTGAGCGAGGTGCCCGACACCGTCCGGCACTGGCTGAGCAGGCACGGCGCGGTCGACGGCGCGGGCCGGGTACCCGTGCGAGCGGTACTGGCGGGAACCATCCGTGGCGCGGGCGGGCTGGCCCTCGCCGATACCGATTGCTCGACGACGATCCGTGGCCTGTTCGGTGCCGGCGATGTGACCGGCCGGCAGATCGTCACCGGGGCGGCGAGCGCCCGCGGCGGCCTCAACGGCGCCTGGGCGCTGGCCTCGGGCACCTGGGCGGGGCAGGGCGCCGCCGCGTTCGCGGTCGCCAACGAAAGGGCGAGCAGTGCGCGTCCGGTGCCGGGCGCCGGCCTCGGGCCGCACGCCCACATCGACCCACGGTCGGTGATCGGCCTGGTGCAGGAGCACACGCTGCCGCTGCGCCGCAGCTACCGGCGCAGCGCGGGCAGCCTCGGCGACAGCATCGCCGAACTGGACGCGATGTGGCCCGGCGCCCAGTTCGAATTGGGCGGCCTCGGGGTGGGGCAGCTGCGGGCACGCCAGGCGGCCGCGCTGCTCGCCGTCGCCCGGTGGGCGGGCTACAGCGCGCTCGTGCGTACCGAGAGTCGTGGTATCCACCGTCGCATCGACCACCCCGCCGCGCACTCGGACTGGCTGGTCCGGCTGCGCTGCGGTGGGCTCGACGACGTGTGGGTGCGCCGGGAGGAATGGCCGGAGCCGCTCGGTGGCGAGCTCACCGCGGCCACCCCCGCCACGGTGTGAAAGTTCACCGGATGTTCCCGCTGCGCTGCGAGTTTTCGCTTACGCCACGGCAATTCGACACGGCTACGCTCGACACATGACGCGGTTTGGCAATCAACGCATCGTGCTGGCAGAATGTTGCGGATTCCCTTCCCTTGCCACCGCCGGGTTCGGGGAAACATGGTGACCTTCCGCCGTGCGACGCACCGTCGCAGCGTTGGTCGACCCGTTTTGCTCGCCCGGACACACCCGTCCGGTTCCGCTCGGCGGATCAGTGCCGCGCCACGTGTACCGGTTGCCACCGCGAAACGCGTGCGGACGCGCACCCGATGAGCGTGTAAGCGATCCAGCGTCGTAGCGATCCGGCGTCCCAGAAATTAGTAGTTCCGATATACCCGGCGGTAACCGTCCCCCGGTTGAGCCCGACTCGAGCAGGAGTGAAATCGTGTCACCTGTGACTGACGCACCGAATGCCACCGCGGCGCCCAAGGCCGATGACGCAGCGAGCCTCGCTGCGATCACCCAGGAGGAGATCTTCGCGGGTCACCTCGGTGGAAAGCTGTCTGTCGAGCTCAGCGCCCCCCTCGAGACCCAGCGCGACCTGTCCATCGCCTACACCCCCGGTGTCGCCCAGGTCAGCCGCGCTATCGCCGAGGACCCCGCGCTCACCAAGACCTACACCTGGACCGACCGGCTCGTGGTCGTGGTCAGCGACGGCACCGCCGTGCTCGGCCTCGGCGACATCGGCCCGCGCGCCTCGCTGCCCGTGATGGAGGGCAAGGCCGCGCTGTTCAAGAAGTTCGCCGGCCTGAACTCGATCCCGCTGGTGCTCGACACCACCGATCCCGACGAGATCGTCCAGACGCTGATCCACCTGCGTCCGAGCTTCGGCGCGGTGAACCTGGAAGACATCTCCGCTCCGCGCTGCTTCGAGATCGAGCGTCGCGTCATCGAGGCGCTGGACTGCCCGGTCATGCACGACGACCAGCACGGCACCGCCATCGTGGTGCTGGCCGCCCTCAAGGGTGCGGCCGCGGTGCAGGGCCGTGACATGTCCGGGCTGAAGGTTGTCGTCTCCGGCGCCGGTGCGGCCGGTGTGGCATGCGCGAACATCCTGATCGCCGCCGGCGTCCCCGATGTGGTCGTGCTCGACTCGAAGGGCATCGTCAGCACCGGTCGCGACGGCCTCAACGGTGTGAAGGCCGACCTGGCCGCCCGCTCCAACCCGCGCGGCCTGACCGGCGGCCCGGCCGACGCGCTCGCCGGCGCCGATGTGTTCCTCGGCCTGTCCGCGGGCACCATCCCCGAAGAGCTCATCGCCTCGATGGCGCCGGAGGCGATCGTGTTCGCCATGTCCAACCCGGACCCGGAGATCCACCCCGACGTGGCCGCCAAGTACGTGGCGATCGTGGCGACGGGCCGCAGCGACTTCCCGAACCAGATCAACAATGTGCTCGCCTTCCCCGGGGTGTTCAAGGGTGCGCTCGACGCCGGTGCCCGCCGGATCACCGAGGGCATGAAGGTCGCCGCCGCGAACGCTATCTTCGGCGTCGTCGCCGACGAGCTCGCCGTCGACAAGATCATCCCGAGCCCGCTCGATCCGCGCGTGGCTCCGGCAGTGGCCGAGGCCGTCGCCGAAGCAGCGCGCGCCGAGGGCGTCGCCTAGTTTCTCCCGGACAGCGCCCCCGTTCCCACCGGAACGGGGGCGCTGTCGCGTTGTCTGGGATCATCGAACGATGACCACCATCACCGTGCAGCTTCCCGACGAGGTCGCCGAACAGCTCGCGGAGGCCGCGGCGGCCGCGGGCGTCTCGGTGAATGTGGCGATGGTGCAGGCAGCGCAGGAGTGGATTCACGCCAACGCTCAGCGCGCCCGGGAACGTGCCAGGATGCAGCAGGTACTGGCCGACGACCCGCACCTGCGGGCGCTACTCGGCGACGACTGAGATCCGGGGGTCGGCCCCCGCGCGGGTGAGCCTGCCGGTGCCCGGGGTGCTCGCCCACACCGCCACCGCGAGCAGTCCGTCGAGCACCAGTGCCAGCACCGCGACCAGCAGCGCGCCCACCAGTACGAGGTCGTATCGGTAGAGCCCGATGCCGTCGAAGATGTAGCGGCCGAGCCCGCCCAGGTTGACATAGGCCGCGATGGTCGCGGTGGCGACGACTTGCAGAGTGGCGCCGCGCAACCCGCCGAGCAGCACCGGCATCGCGTTGGGCACCTCGACCCGGAACAGGATCTGGCGCTCGGTCATCCCCATCGCCCGCGAGGCGTCGACCACGTCGGCGGGCACATTCGCGATTCCCGCGTAGGCCCCCGCCAGCAGCGGTGGGATGCCGACGGTGATCAGCGCCAGCAGCGGCGGGATCAGCCCGAGCCCGAGTCCGAGCACCAGAAAGGTGAGCAGTCCCAGTGTCGGCAGCGCCCGCATGGCATTGGCGAAGCCGACCATCACGGCACTGCCGCGGCGCGTGTGCCCGATGATCGACCCGAGCGGCACCGCGATCACCGCCGACAGCGCCACCGCGAGGAAGCTGTACCACAGGTGTTGCAGCAGGCGATGTTCGATGCCGGTGGGTCCGCCCCAGTTGGCGCTGTCGCTCAGATAGTTCCAGGCTTCGACGAAGAGGTTCACGAGCGTGCCCCTGTCACGCGCGCGTCCGCCCTGGTCCACGGGGTTGCGAGGGTGCCGAGCAGGAACACCAGCCGATCGAAGATCAGCGCGAGCACCAGGGTCACGATGATGCCCGCGACGATCTGGTCGGGGTAATCGCGCTGGTAGCCCTGGGTGAACAGCTTCCCGAGCCCGCCGACTCCGATCAGCGCGCCGACCGACACCATCGCGATATTGGTGACCACGACGACGCGCAGAGAAGCGGTGAAAACCGGTAGTGCCAACGGCATGTCGACGGTGACGGTGCGCCGCAGCCGGCCGAACCCGATCGCGTCGGCGGCATCGATCACGCTGTCGGGCACCGTATCCAGTGCCATCGGCACCGCGATCAGCAGCAGCGCGGTCGAATACACGGTGAGCGCGATGATCACGTTGAGCGGGTCGATCATCGAGATGCCGACCAGTGGCGGAATGATCACGAACAGCGCGAGCGACGGGATGGTGTAGGCCAGGCTCGACGTCGTGGTGGTGATCCGCCGGGCCCAGCGGCTTCCGTGCACCAGCGCGCCGACCGGGACCGCGATCACCAGACCGAGCAGCAGGGGGACAAGTGCCAGCACCAGGTGGGTGCGGGTGATCGCCATGATGTCGGCGAAGTTGTCGATCAGGTATCTCACGAGGTGCCCTGGGTGAAGAACTCCTGATTACGTTCGGAGTCTTCGGCTACCCGCTGTTCGGCGAGTTGGGTCAGCACATCGGTGGCGAGCAGCCCGCCGCGCACGGTGCCCGACTCGTCGACGGCGACGCCGATTCCCGAAGGCGAGGAGATCGCCGCGTCCAGGGCTTGCCGGAGGTCGCCGGTCGGGGTGAACAGGGAACCGCCCGCGGAAACACTGGAGTCCAACGGTTTTCCGGCCCGTACCCGTTCTACGCCGGTGACGTCGATCCAGCCGCCCGGCTTGCCGAGCTCGTCGACGACGAGTGCCCATTCGCCCTGGGTGAGCCGCAATCCGGCGATGCCGTCCGGCTCGATCATCCGAATCGGCGCCAGCGCAACAGCTTCGGCGCTGCGGAACGACAGTCCGCGATACCCGCGATCCCTGCCGACGAACCCGGCGACGAAATCCGTCGCGGGCTGGGCCAAGACACGTTCCGGCGTGTCGTACTGCTGGAGCACCCCGCCGAGCCCGAACACCGCGATCTTGTCGCCGAGCGTGATCGCCTCGTCGATGTCGTGGGTGACGAACACGATCGTTTTGTGCAATTCGGACTGCAGCCGCCGCATCTCCGATTGCAGTTCCGCGCGCACCACCGGGTCGACCGCACTGAACGGCTCGTCCATCAACAGCACCGGCGGGTCGGCGGCCAGCGCTCGCGCCACCCCGACTCGCTGCTGCTGGCCGCCGGACAGTTGCGCCGGATACCGTTCGGCCAGATCGCGATCCAGCCCGACCCGGTCCATCACCTCCAGTGCGGCCGCGCGGGCGGCCTTGCGTGACTGCCCGAGCAGCATCGGCACGGTCGCCACGTTGTCGATCACCCTGCGGTTGGGCAGCAGCCCGCCGCTCTGGATCACATAGCCGATACCGAGGCGCAGTTTCACCGGGTCGACTGTCGCGATGTCGCGTCCGTCGACGGTGATGGTGCCCGCGCTGGGGTCGACCATGCGATTGATCATGCGCATCGAGGTGGTCTTGCCGCAGCCGGACGGCCCGACGAACACGGTGAACGATCCCGAGTCGATGTGCAGGTTCAGATCGCGGACCGCGTGTGTGCCGTTCGGATAGGTCTTGTCGATACCGCGGAATTCGATGTCGGACAATGAGATTCTCCTCGAGGCGCGGGGTCGCCTAGCCGATGGGGGAGTTCAGCCCCTGGGCGGTGATCCAGGCGAGCGCGGCGGCCTTCGGTTCGATCTTGCTGTCGCCGGAGACGGCCGTGTTCAGCGAGATCAGTTCGGTGGTGGTGAGCTTGGCCGAGACCGCGTCGAGCACGGCGACGGCCTTGTCGGACTTCTTCGCGGCGTTGAACAGCGGGACCACGTTCTGCGCGGCGAAATTGTGCTTCGGATCGGCCAGCACGACCAGGTCGTTCTGCGCGATCGCCGGCGACGTGGTGAAGATGTCGGCCGCGGTGACCTGGCCGTCGACCAGTGCGCGCACCGTCGCGGGGCCGCCGCCGTCGGCGATCGGCACGAAATTGGCGTCGGTGATGTCGAGGCCGTAGTTCTTCTTCAAGCCCGGCAGTCCGCCCGGGCGCTGGGCGAATTCGGCCATCCCGCCGAACTTCACCTCGGCCGAGTGCGGCGCGAGGTCGGCGATGGACTTCAAGTTCCACTTGTCGGCCGTGGCGCGGGTGACGACCACCGCGTCGGAGTCCTCGCCGGGGGCCGGTGTCGCGATGGCGAGGTCGTCGCCGAGTGCGGTGGTGAGCGCGGCGTTCACCTCGGGCGCGGCGGTGGCCGTGGCGTCTTTGTCGAGGTATTGCAGCAGGTTGCCGGTGTATTCGGGGATGAGCGAGATCGCGCACTGGCGCAGCGCGGGGATGTAGGCCTCGCGCGAGCCGATGTCGAACTTGGTGTCGACCTTGAAGCCGTTGATCCGCAGCACCTCGGTGTAGATGTTGGCGACGGTCTCGGACTCGGGGAAGTTGGCCGACCCGATGATCAACGCGTCGCTGGTGCAATCACCCTTGGCGGCAAGGGGATCGTTGTTGCCGCAGGCGGAGGCGATCATGGCGGCGGCCAGCGCCACCGCGGCAACCAGTACCCGGCCCGCTCGCATCGCGAGGCGGCGTGCCGGTCGACGTTGTCCTGGCGATGAGGAGGCGAAGTCGGTTTTCACTGGTGTCCTTCCGGCAAAGGCGGGCAGTGCGCTGTGCGTGCGACCCGGGGGCCACAGGTACATTCTGGTAGTTCATACTGCCCGCCGTCGGGCCGAATTGCGCGGGTTGACGGCAAATACGGAAAGTTGGTGTCGCCGGATGTACTCGGTCGCTGTGCGTCGAACCGCCGCCGCGATCCTGGCCGCAGCCTGCGCTTTCACCACGATTTCCTGCGCCTCCGACGACGCCGCCCCGGTGGTTGTGGTGGGTGGGAATTCGACGACGGAATCGGTTCTGCTCGCCGAGATCTATTCCCAAGCACTGGACCGCGCGGGCGCCGATTCCACCGTCATGACCGGATCGAGCACCCCCCTCGCCGATCTCGACGCGGGCCGCATCGCCGTCCTCCCCGCCCGCAACGGTGCCCTCGTGGATCTCTGGAACCCGGCCTCGCCCGCCCGCACGCCCGACGAGGTGGTCGCCGCAGTCAACTCGGCTCTGCCCCAGGGTATTTCGGTCTCCGACGCCGCGGACGGCACCGACCTGCGTCCCCGCGCGCAGAGCGGAGCGCCCGAGGGCGCCGCCCGCACCCAGAGCGTCGTCGCCCTCTACCGCAGCGGCATCTTCGACCGCCAACAGCTGAAGAAGCTCAACTACGTGGCAGGCGAACTGACCACCGATGAGCTGGTCGATCTGATCCACGACATCGAAACCGGCACCCGCCCCGCCGACGCCGCCCGCTCCTGGCTCGACGCCCACAGCCTCTAGCGCCACTGCGCCTTATCGTCAGGCACCCCCAACAACCTTCCGAACTCTGTCATCACGGCAGGCAGTGTCGGCGGCTCTGTCGCGCCCTTGCCAGGCTATGTTCCGCTCCGTATATTCCTACTGGAATATTTGGTGTGGACTATAGTGCTGAGTGGAGGTGGCGGGGTGGGGCAGCCCGGGCGGAATGTGATGACGCCGTTGGCTATCGCGGTGCTCGGGTTGCTCGACGAGCGGCCGATGCATCCGTACGAGATGTATCAACTGCTGATCGCTCGGCGGGAGGATCTGCTGGTCAAGGTGCGGCCCGGGTCGCTGTATCACGTGGTGGCCCGGCTGGCCGACGACGAGATGGTGGCGGCGGAGGGGATCGGCCGGGCCGGGAACCGGCCCGAGCGGACCACCTATCGGATCACCGATTCCGGGCGGACCGCGCTGCGGGGGCGGATCGCTGACCTGCTGCGGACACCGGTGCAGGAATACCCGATCTTCCGGGTGGCGTTGGCCGAAGCACACACCCTTCCGCCAGAACAGGTCGTCGCCTTGCTCGACGAGCGCGTGGAGTACCTGACCCAGTCGCGGGCCGACATGGACGTGCTGCTCGACTGGACGCGCAGCCGTGCCATCCCGCGCCGCTATTTCGTTGTCCTGGAATACATTCGCGCCACCATCCACGCCGAGCTCGTGTGGATCGAAGATTTCGCCGCCGAACTCGGCAGCGGTGCCGTGCCGTGGGAGCAGTACGACCCCGGCACCGGCGAACGGATCACCGACGATCACATCCACGAATGGCCGAGTGGGGATTCCCCCGACGCCGCGCCCCGGCCCCGCTGGGCCGCCCGAAGCTGAATCCCTCTCCTCGATTGGAACGAATTCGATGACCACCCAACGCAATCCGTGGCTAGCGCTCTTCGCGCTGGTGGTCGGGTTCTTCATGATCCTGCTGGACATGACGATCGTCGCGGTCGCCAATCCGGCAATCATGACCGACCTCAGCACCGACATCTCCAACGTCATCTGGGTCACCAGCGCCTACCTGCTCACCTACGCGGTGCCGCTGCTGGTCACCGGTCGGCTCGGTGACAAGTTCGGGCCGAAGAACATCTACCTGATCGGCCTCGCGATCTTCACCGGCGCCTCGCTGTGGTGCGGCCTGTCCGGCAGCATCGGCATGCTGATCGCCGCCCGCGCCGCCCAAGGCATCGGTGCCGCGCTGATGACGCCGCAGACGATGGCCGTGATCACCCGCACCTTCGCGCCGGACAAGCGCGGCGCCGCGATGGGCCTGTGGGGTGGCGTCGCGGGGCTGGCGACGCTGATCGGCCCCATCCTCGGTGGCGTGCTGGTCGACAACCTCGGCTGGGAATGGATCTTCTTCGTCAACGTGCCGGTCGGCATCATCGCGTTCGGCCTGGCCGTGTGGCTGGTGCCCGCGCTGCCGACCAGCGACCACAAGTTCGACATCGTCGGTGTGATTCTCAGCGGAGTCGGCATGCTCGCCCTGGTTTTCGGTATCCAGGAGGGCAATTCGCAGGACTGGTCGCTGCGGATCTGGCTGCTGATCGGCTTCGGCGTGGTGATGCTGGTGGTGTTCGTGATCAACCAGGCGCGCAACAAGGGCGAACCGCTGGTGCCGCTGAGCCTGTTCCGGGACCGCAATTTCGCGCTGTCGAACCTGGCGATCGCCGCGATGGGCGCCGCGATCACCTCGATGATGGTGCCCTCGTACTTCTACCTGCAGGCGGTGCGCGAGATGTCGCCGACCATGTCGGCGCTGGTCTTCGCGCCGATGGCGATCATCACCGGTGTCACCGCGCCGTTCATCGGCAAGGTGTCGGACAAGCTGCCGCCCCGGCTGCTGCCGACGATCGGATTCGTGCTGTTCGCCGGTTCGGTGGCGTCGTTCGGCGCGCTCATGAGCCCGGATTCGTCGCTCGTCTGGTTCCTGCTCGCCGCGGCCGTCGCTGGCTTGGCCAACGCCTGCATCTGGGCTCCGCTCGCCACGACCGCCACCCACAACCTGCCGGTCACCCAGGCGGGTGCGGGCGCCGGCATCTACAACACCACTCGCCAGGTCGGCTCGGTGCTCGGTAGCGCGGCGATCAGCGCCCTGATCGCCGCCCGTCTGACCGCCAACGGCCTCGGCAGTGGCGGCCCGGTCGGCGAGGGCGCGGCCACCGGCCCCCTCCCGCCGCAGATCATCGACGAATTCAGCACCGCGCTGGCCCAGTCGATGATCCTGCCCGCCGCCATCCTGCTGATCGGCGTCGTCGCCTCGGCGCTGTTCGTGGGCCACGGCAAGTCCGCCGGAAAGGCGCCCGATCGGGAGAAAGCCGACGCTGCGGCCTGATCGCGGAGTGAGCCTGCTCGTCGCGAGCCATAGGCGACGGGCAGCGGGCTCACAGCACCAAGTTGCTCAACTGCTTCCAGTCGATCTGGCAGCGGAGCGGCGCCTCGACGGTTGATTCGCCATCCGACGGTCGCAGCTCGAGATGCGGGATGTACTGACCGAGTACGTGATCGAGGACGAAGATCTTGATCATGCTGACACTGTTGTCGGCGACCCATACCAGCCAATACCACGGAATTCCCGCCAGCGCGTACTCGGTCTTCTTGTCGGCGATGTCGACCATTTCGGTGCCCGGCGAGATCACTTCGATCGCAATCTTCAGCAGCGATGCGGGGAGGGGCCGCAGCTCGTTCGGAGCGCAGTCGAACAGCGCGACATCGGGGCGCCGGATAGTGGCGCGCGGAAATTCCCACAGCACCACGTCGAAGTCCGTATCGACGTCCAAACAGCCGCCGTACTGGTTGACGTGGGCGAGCGCCGCCGCTTCCACGAGATCGGCCAGCCGCCGCGCGGCCTTCTGGTGCGCACGGTTCGGTGATTCAGCACGCACGATGTCACCGTTGACCACCTCGACCTGGCGGCAGTAGTCCTCCGGTAGCTTGCGCCAGATCTCCAGGGTCACCGGCTCCGGCTGCAAGTTATCGCTGGTCGCCCAGTCGAAGATGGCGGACACGTGCGCTCCTAGGTTGTGCTGATTTGTGCACGAATACGCACCATCTTGCCAGCAACTCGCCGCATCTTCTTGCACGTTCCCGCTTTACTGCACCTGGATGGTGAGGGCGGGGTAGCCGGTGGCGCCATCGGGGACGACGTCTTGTTCGACGGCGGTCTGTGGCTGACCTGTGGTGTCGGTAGTGCGGGCGCGCAGGGTGTGCTGGCCGGGGGTGGCTTCCCAGTCGTAGGTCCACTGACGCCAGGTGTCGACGGTGACCTCGGTGGACAGGCGGGCGGGGCGCCAGTCACCGTTGTCGACCTGCACCTCGACGCCGGTGACACCGCGATGCTGGGCCCACGCGACACCGGCGATCACGGTGCGGCCCTGCGGGATTCGGCCGCGCCCGCGTGGGGTGTCGATGCGGGTGCCGGTTTTGATCGGGCCCTGCGCCGACCAGCCGCGCCGGGTCCAGTAGGCGGTCGCCCGGTCGAAGCGGGTGACCTCGAGTTCGGTGACCCACTTGGTGGCGGAGACGTACCCGTAAAGGCCCGGGACGACGAGGCGAGCGGGGTAGCCGTGCTGGACCGGGAGGGGTTCGCCGTTCATGCCGATGGCGAGGAGGGCGTCGCGGCCGTCCATGAGGACCGAGAGGGGTGAACCCGCGGTCCAGCCGTCCTTGCTGTGCGACAGCACCATGTCGGCGTCGGGGTGCGGTCGTGCTTCGGCGAGGAGTTCGTCGAGGCGATAGCCGAGCCAGCGGGCGTTGCCGATCAGGTCGCCGTTGATCGGGTTGGAGACGCACGCCAGGGTGACCAGGCGCTCCACCGGGGTGCGGCGAAGGAGGTCGTCCCAGGTGAGAGTGATTTCCTGGTCGACCATCCCGTGGATGCGCAGGGACCAGGAGTCTGTGGACACCTGGGGAACGATCAGCGCGGTGTCGATCCGGTAGAAGTCGCTGTTCGGGGTGATGTACGAGGTGAGTCCGGGCATCCGGAGATCGGCATCCGGTGGAAGATCGGGCAACGGTGCTGTCGCCCTGGGCAATTCGACCGTCTCGCGCTCGGCCGTCACATCGTGGCGAGCGCCGCCGAGCAGCCGGCCCGCCAGGCCGGCTCCGAGAGCGAGCACCCCGGTCGCCGCGATGCCACCGAGCACGCGCCGCCGCCCGGCTCCTGCGATCGACGCGCCGGTGCGGATCAGGCTTTCCTCGCCGCCTACGTCCGGCGCCGCGGTGGCCTCGCCGAGTGGTGGCGCAGCGGGTTCCGTCGCCGGTCGCAGCGAATCGGATGCGTCATCGATCCGCCGGGTCAGTTTTCGCAACGCGAGAATTCCAGCGGCGGTACCGATCAGCGCGGGCAGCGCACCGGCGAACCCGCCGACTCTCCCGGCGCCGACGACGGCGGCGACCACGCCGAAAATCGCGAACACTACCGATCCGATCGGTCGAGCCGCTCGCTCGAGATATCCGGCGATCGCCGCGACCGCCACCGCGACAACGCCCATGCACGCGAACAGCACGGCCTTGTCGCTGGTTCCGAACGTCGAGATCGCCCATTCCCTGACCCTGTCGGGGGTGTGGTCGACCACCGTCGCGCCGAGTGCGTACGCGGGTGCGCTCCCGGACCCGGTGAACACCGCGACCAACTCCGCCACACCGAGTACCAGTGCCGCGGCCACGATCCCGGCTATCGCCCGCAAGAACGCCATGCACAGAGCGTACGTCGCGGCCGGATCGCCCCGGTGACCGATTTGTGACGGCCGAACACCTCCCGCGGATCGGCCATCAAAACTACACTGTGTAGTAGAAACGATCCCGCTCGGCAGGAGACATGATGACCGAGACAGCACCGGACTCGACACTGCGCGCCACGACGGCGGTCTTCGCCGTCGCCCTCCTGGTCCACGGCGCCGACCACTTACGCCGCGGCATGGACGCCACCTCATCGCTGGTGAACGCCCTCGGCACCCTGCAGATCCTCTTCGCCCTCTTCACGGTGTTCCTGGTGTTCCGCAGGCACCCGGCAGCCCCACGCGCCGCGGTGTTCATCGGCTTCGCGAGCGCGATCGGTTTCACGATCGTGCACCTGCTCCCGGACTGGTTCGGTCCGCTCAGTGACAGCTTCATCAACGCGCCTGCCGCCTCCGGCGTCACCGGATTCTCCTGGTTCGCCGCACTATTCGAGATTTCGGCCGATCTGGCGATCGGCATCGCGGGTCTGCGGGTGCTGCGGTCCAGGGAGTTGAGTGTGGCCTGAACGTCGGGGCCGTCGCTCACCCGGCGGCGAATCCGGCCGAGTCGAGGCGATGGTGAACGGTCGCGGTCGGTAGTCTGCGCGGAATGACAGCACGTTCCTTTTCGCGATTCGTGTCTGCAGTCTTCTTGGCAGCCGCGATTCCCCTGGTATCGCCCACCCATTCCGCTACCGCCGAGCCCTGTTCCGATGTCGAGGTGGTGTTCGCTCGCGGGACCGCCGAGCAGGGTGGCGAACTCGGCCTGACCGGTATTTCCTTCGTCGAAGCGCTGCGCGCGAACGCGGGCGGACGCTCGGTCGGCTCCTACGGCGTCGACTACCCGGCCAGCAGCGACTTCGCCGACCGGCTGGCCTTCGCGCGCACCGTCGTGCAGGGCATCGGTGATGCTCAGCGACGGGTCGAATACCTCGCGGCGAACTGCCCGGGCGCTCGCATCGTCCTCGGCGGATACTCCCAAGGCGCGGCGCTGGCCGGTTTCGCGACCGGTGTCGGTGTGCCGGAGGGGGTGCTGCCGGAGTACGAGATGTATCTGCCGGAGCCGATGGCGCCCGAGGTGGCAGAGCACGTCGCGGCGGTCGCGCTGTTCGGCAAACCGTCGGATCGGTTCATGGCCGACGCGGACGCACCGGCGGTCTCGGTCGGCGCGCTCTACAAGAACAAGACCATCGAGCTGTGTATCCCCTCGGACAACATCTGCGACGGTTCCCCGCTCGCCCAGCCCAACGTCTCGCACACCCTCTACGGCATCAACGGAATGACCGTCACGCGGCACAATTCGCGGCGCAACGGTTCTGAACAGCCGAAAGGCCGGTTGCGCGAACGCAACCGGCCTTTCGTGCGCGTGGGATCAGGAGTAGATCTTGTCTACTTCGCCCGCGTACTGCTTCATGACGACGGCGCGCTTGAGCGACATCTTCGGGGTGAGCTCGCCACCCTCCTGGGTCCAGTCGACCGGGAGGATACGGATCTTCTTGATCGCCTCGGCCTTGGAGACCTTCTTGTTGGTCTCGTCGATCGCGGCCTGCACCTCGGCGACCAGCGCCGGGTTCTCGATCAGGGTCTCGATCGCGGTGTCGGCGGCGACGCCGTTGCGATCCTTCCAGCCCGGCAGGGCCTCCGGGTCGAGCGTGATCAGCGCGCCGATGAAGGGCTGGCCGTCACCGACGACCATGACCTGGCTGATCAGCGGGTGCGCGCGCAGGGAGTCCTCGAGGATCGCGGGGGAGACGTTCTTGCCGCCCGCGGTGACCAGGATTTCCTTCTTGCGGCCGGTGATGGTGACGAAGCCGTCGGCGTCGATGGCGCCCAGGTCGCCGGTCTTGAACCAGCCGTCCTCGAACGCCTCCTCGGTGGCCTCGGCGTTGCCCCAATAACCGTCGAACACGACCGAGCCCTTGAGCAGCAGCTCGCCGTCCTCGGCGATCTTGGCCGCGTGGCCCTGGATCGGGCGACCGACCGAGCCGACCCGGATGAACGCGGGCGTGTTCACGGTGAACGCGGCGGTGGTCTCGGTCAGGCCGTAGCCCTCGTAGATCGTCACGCCGGCGCCGCGGAAGAAGTGGCCGAGGCGCGCGCCCAGCGGGCCGCCACCGGAGACAGCGGCCAGGCACTGGCCACCGAGGGCCGCGCGCAGCTTGCTGTAGACCAGCTTGTCGAAGACGAAGTGCTTGAGCTTGAGCAGCAGGTCGGGGCCGCCCTTGGTCTCGAGCGCCGTGCTGTAGGCGATGGCGGTCTCCGCGGCGGCGTCGAAGATCTTGCCCTTGCCGCCGTCGTGCGCCTTCTGCTTGGCGGAGTTGAAGACCTTCTCGAACACGCGCGGCACCGAGAGGATGAAGTCCGGCTTGAAGTCGCCGAACTGCTCGACCAGGGTGGTCCAGTCCGAGCTGTGGCGGATGGTCACCTTGGAATCGAAGGCGATCAGCGCGACGGCGCGGGCGAACACGTGCGCCAGCGGCAGGAACAGCAGGGTCTTCTGGCCCTCGGAGACGAACGCGCTGAGCTCGATGCCGCCCGAACGCGATTCCGCCCACAGGTTCGCGTGGGTCAGCTGGACGCCCTTGGGGCGGCCGGTGGTGCCCGAGGTGTAGATCAGGGTCGCGGGGGAGGCCGCGCCGACCTGCTTGCGACGCTCGTGCACGACGGAGTCGTCCAGCTCGGCACCGCGCTCGGTGAGCGTGTCGATGGCGCCCTTGTCGATCTGCAGGGTCTCGGCCAGCGCGGGCAGCGAACCGGCTTCGATCTCGTCGATCGTGGCGCGGTGCTTGTCGTTCTCGACGACCAGCAGCTTGGTCTCGGAATCCTGCAGGATCCACTTGGCCTGCTCGGCGGCCGAGCTGTCGTAGATCGCGACGGTCACGCCACCGGCGGCCCAGATCGCGAAGTCCAGCAGCGTCCACTCGTAGCGGGTGGCCGCCATGATCGCGACGCGGTCGCCCAGCTCGATGCCGGCGGCGATCAGGCCCTTGGCCACGCCGAGGACGGCCTTCTCGAACTGTGCCGCCGTGACGTCATTCCAGCCGCCGCTGCCGTTCGGGACGTTGAACAAAACCGTGTTCGGCGTCTCCTGCGCGAAGCGGAAGACGTTGTCGGAATTGTTCGCATCGTCCGGGATGGTGTAGGAAGCCGGAACTTCGAACTCTCGCATCTGTGCCCTTCCAGTGGGTTCTACTCGCCAGTAATCTACGACACGTTGGGGCGGGTCGCGATATCGCCGCCCGAATTGCCCGTCACCAGGCTTTATCGTAAATCGTCTATCGATACCGGCTGAATTGCTTCTCGCAGGAATTCCGCGAGTTCGCTGAGAGCCAGCGCTGCCTCGGTGACCAGCGCGGCTTGCAGTTGCGCGACGTGCCAGAGGCCGCGGGTTTCGGTGAAGCGGACGTGCACGCCCGCTCCACGCAGGGCTGAGACGAGCTTGCGACACTGGTTGTGCAGGAGTTCGCTCACATCGACCTGCACGTAGGTGGGCGGCAGGCCGATCAGGTTGCCCGACAGCGGGGCGTATCCCGCTTCGGTCGCGGCGGCGTCGCCGAGATAGTGGGCGGCGCACGCTCGCGACCACGTTCGGTTGATCACCAGGTCGCGATCCTTGCTCGGTACCTCGGTGGGGTCCACCCATGGCGCGATGAGGCCGAGTGCGGCGGGGGTCATCTGATGCTTTTCGATCAGCCGCTGGGCCAGTGCCATCGCCAGGCCGCCGCCTGCCGAGTCGCCGGCCACACAGATCTGTTCGGGTCGGTAGCCGACGTTGCCGACCAGGTCGAGGAACGCGGCCTCGGCGTCGTCGAGTCCGGCCGGGAACGGGTGCTCCGGCGCCAGTCGGTAGTCCAGCGAGTACACCGCGCACGCTGTCTCGCGGGCGAGCCCGGCCACCAGCGAACGGTGTGTGGCGATGGAACCGACCACGTAGCCGCCGCCGTGCAGGTACAAGATCGCGCCCGCGGCACGTTCGGGCGGTACCGCCCGGGTACGCGAACCCGGAATGGCGGTTTCGGCGATCACGCGTTCGGCGGGGCGCCCACCCAGCTGCAGGTGCTGCACGACCGAACCGTCGGGCACCAACTGCAGCCGGGAGACCGCGTCGAGCAGAACGCGCTGCACCGCGACCGGTAGCCGCGCGTTGAGGGTCACCCGGAACACCGGGTCGAGCAACGCACGGGCGATCGGCAGCGGAATCTTGAACTCGCGCATGGAGTTTCCTCGGATCTAGCGGAGCGTCAGTGTGGCATGAAGCGGCCGTTGACCACGGCCGAGATCCGGCTGTAGCCGGAGGCGAGGAAGCGCACGCTCACGTCGAGCACCTTGGCCTCCCAGCCGATCAGCACGCGGGCCTGCCCCTTGCGCACGCCCTCGGTGATGGTCTGCGCGGCCATCTCCGGGCTGTGAATCGCCAGGTACTTGTCGAACAGAGTGGCGGCGTTGGCGCCGTCCATGCCCTCGGCGTAGGTGGCGTTGCGGGCGACCGCGGTCTTGATGCCACCGGGATGCACGCAGGTGACCTTGACCGGCGCCTTGGCGACCTTCATCTCCTGGAACAGCGCCTCGGTGAAGCCGCGCACCGCGAACTTGGCCGAGTTGTAGGCCGCCTGGCCGGGCACGGCGACCAGGCCGAAGAGGCTGGACACGTTGATCACGTGGCCGTCGCCGGACTCGATCAGCATCGGCAGGAACGCCTTGGTGCCGTTGACGACGCCCCAGAAGTCCACATCCATGATGCGTTCGATGTCTTTGAACTCGGTCTTGATCACGTCGCCGTGGTAGGCGATGCCCGCGTTGTTGTAGATCTGGTGCACGACGCCGAAGTGCGCCTTCACCTGATCGGCGTAGAGCAGGAACGCCTCGCGCTCGGCCACGTTGAGCCGGTCGGACTTCACCTGCGCGCCCAGCTTCTCGCAGGACGCGACGGTCTGGGCCAGGCCCTCGGCGTCGATGTCGGACAGCGCGAGTTTGGCGCCACGCGCGGCCAGGTTCTCGGCCAGCGCGCGACCGATGCCGGAGCCCGCTCCGGTGATCACGCATACCTTGTTCGTGAAGTAAGCATCTTTGCTCACTGTGCTGCCACCACTTCCCTGTCGGCGTCTGCGATTGTCGTAGTGTAGGCGGCGGCATCGAAATGCCGTGTGAGCCTACGGAATTCGAACGTGAAGTCCGGCCACAACGTGGTGTTGTTGCCGTGCTTGTCCAGGTACCAGCTGGCGCACCCGCCAGTGTTCCAGACAGTCTTGCCCAACTTTTCCTGCAGGTCGGCGTTGTAGGCCTGCTGCACGTCTTCGCGAACCTCGACCGTGCGCAGACCCTGGGAGTCGATCGTCGCCAGCGCGTCGCTGACGTAGTTGATCTGCGATTCGATCATGAACACCATCGAGGTGTGGCCGAGGCCGACATTCGGGCCGACCAGGAAGAACATATTGGGGAAGTTCGCGATGGCCGAGCCCTTGTAGGCCTGCTGGCCGATCTCGTCGAACACCTCGGCCAGCGTGCGCCCGTCGCGTCCGACCATCGAGTTGTAGGTCGGGGAGTCGGTGACGTGGAAGCCGGTGGCCACGATGAGCGCATCGATCTCGCGCTCGGTGCCGTCCTTGGTGACGATCGAGCCCGGCTTCACCTCGGCGATGCCGTCGGTGATCACGTCGACATTGTCGCGATCCAGCGCGGGGTAGTAGTCGTTGGAGATCAGCATGCGCTTGCAGCCGATCCGGTAGTTCGGGGTGACCTTCTTGCGCAGTTCGGGATCGCGGATCTCGATCTGCAGCTTGGCGCGCGAGAGGGCCTCGAAGGCCTTCATCAGCACGGGGAAGCGGGTCAGGCCGACGACCTGGGTCTCACGCGCGGCGTAGATGGCCGCGCGCGAGAGACGCTGCACGGCGGGGATGTGCTTGAACGCCAGCCGCTCGGGCAGCAGATACGGGCGGTCCATCCGCGGCAGCAGCCACGGCGCGGTGCGCTGGTAGACGTCGAGCGTGGCGACCTCGCTCGCGATGGCGGGCACGATCTGGATCGAGGACGCGCCGGTGCCGATCACCGCGACGCGCTTGCCGGTGAGGTCGGCGTCGTGGTTCCAGCGGGCGGAGTGGAAGATCTCGCCCTCGAAGCTGTTGATGCCCTTGATGTCCGGCAGCGACGGCTCACACAGCGCGCCGACCGCGGAGACCACGGTGTCGGCGGTGAACTCGCCCTGGGTGGAGCTGATCTCCCACTGCGCGGCCGCTTCGTTCCAGCGGATGCTCTGCACATCGCAGTCGAAGACATGGCGGTCGAGCACGTTGTAGCGCTCGGCGACGCTCTTGATGTAAGCCTGGATCTCGCCCTGCTTGGAGAACGAGCGGGTCCAGTTCGGGTTCGGGGCGAACGAGTACGAGTACAGGTGCGAAGGCACGTCGCAGGCAGCACCCGGGTAGGTGTTGTCGCGCCAGGTGCCGCCGACTTCGCTGCCGCGCTCGAGCACGAGGAAATCGTCGCGACCCTCCTGGCGCAGGCGGATGGCCAGGCCGAGGCCGGCGAACCCGCTGCCGACGATGATCGTCTTCACATGGCGGGTTTCAGCGACCCGGGGCTCGACAACGTTGTCTGTAACCTTACGACTCATGTATTGCAGAATACGGTCTTATTGAGCCGGAGTCAACAGCTATTGAGCCGGGTTCAGTAGTGGCTAGGATGGCTGGTGTGAGTACCAGGAGTGTGGGAGAGACGAAGCGTGTGCGGCTCAGCCCCGAGGAGCGTCGGCTGCAGCTGATCACCCTCGGCGCCGAAATGCTGGTCGACCGGTCGCTCGAGGACATCTCGGTCGACGACATCGCCAAGCAAGCGGGTATCTCGCGGGGCTTGCTGTTCCACTACTTCGCCTCGAAGCAGGAATTCCACGAGGCGATCGCCCGGCACGTGAGTACCGAGTTCTTCGTCGCGATCATGCCCAACCGCGAGTTGTCGCTGTTCGACATGCTGCGCGACTCGATCGAACGATTCGTCGACTACGCCACCGAGCACTCCGCGTCGTATCGCTCGGTGCTGCGCGGGCCCGCCAGCGTCACTCCCGACATGGCCGACTACGTCAACGAAACCCGCGGCGCCATCGCCGATCTCATCGTGAGCGAACTGCCGCTGCCGCCCGAGGATCCCGATCTGGCCCGGCTCACCCTGGCCATTCGCGGCTGGATCGCCTTCGTCGAGGAGACCATCCTCACCTGGATGATCGACAAGCCGATCAGTCGCGAGTCGCTGGTCGATCTGCTGGTGGAGTCGCTGCCCGCGCTGGCGCTGAGTCCGGCGTTGATCGCCGCGCTCCAGGGCTGAATTTCTCCGGGTCGCTGTTAACGCCCCGACGGGAATGTCGCGAACAACTGATGGGTTTGCACTGCCCTTCGCCGCTGCGTGCCCGCAGTATGGGCTTCCCTGAATGTGTTGTGGCACAACACATTTGGTTGCCGAATCGAGACCATTGCACTGGCTAACGGTGGGGCTGTTCGGCACGACGAAGTGGGTATGACTCTCACGAACAGCACAATTCGCAAATTCTCGGCCGTGGTTGTTTCCGCGGGCGCCGTCCTCGTCGGGCTCGGTGCGCCCGCCGGCGCGCTGCCGTCGGATCCGATCGCGGTGTTCACGCCGACGCTCAGCCGGACTCCCGGCGCCAACTGCGCGGCGATCATCAACGCCCAGACCGTGCCGCAGCCGCAATCGGGCACCTTCGGTGTACGGGTGGCGATCACCCAGACCGGAGACTTCTGTCAGCGCTATCAGGTGGCCGTGCGCTTCCGCAATCTCGATACCGGCTACAGCGACGGCCAGTCGCACCCCGTGGAGAACGGTCAGATCCTGCACGCGCCGGGCAATGTGATCGTCGGGTTCGGGACCGCGCCCGGCAAGGGCCGGGTGGAGGCCTGGATCGTGACCACCGACGAATCCCTGCCCCAGCACCAGGAATTGGAGCACATCGCGGGACGCGCGAGCTTCACGCTCGGCTGATTCTCGCTGTTTCCGCCGGGGCGAGCGCACAGGTGAGTGTGCTCGCCCCCCGTCGTGCCTGCCTAGTCGGATTTGGGGCGGGCGCGCAGATGCGCGCGCTCGCCCTGCTTGCCGAACAGGCTGATGAATTCGACGGATTGCTCGTCGGCCGCGCCGAACCAGTGCGGGATATGGGTGTCGAACTCCGCGGCTTCGCCGGGAGTGAGAATCAGATCGTTGTCGCCGAGGATCAGGCGCAGGCGACCGTTGAGCACATACAGCCACTCGTAGCCCTCGTGCACCTGCGGTGTCTGGGGGCGATTGCGGGCGCCGGGGGCGATGATCATCTTGAACGCCTGGATGCCGCCCGCGCGCTTGGTGAGCGGGAGCATGGTCATGCCGTGGCGGGTGACCGGGCGCAGGTGGATGCGCGGGTCGCCGGTGGGTGGAGCGTCGACGAGCTCGTCGAGGGTGACGCCGTGTGCCTTGGCCAGGGGGAGCAGCAGCTCCAGGGTGGGTTTGCGGTCGCCGGATTCCAGACGCGACAGGGTGCTCACCGAGATGCCGGTCTCCTGGGCCAGGTCGGCGAGGGTGGTCTGGCGCTGTTTGCGCAGGGTGCGCAGCCGAGGGCCGACCGAGTCGAGGGTTTGATCGAGGTCCTCCATGCTCCCCACTTTGCCATATCGGCAAATAAGGTTGCCAGTATTTGTCGCTGGGATGCACGGTGGATGCTCGAAGGAGGTCGAGATGACACAACTGGACGATTCGTACGACGTGGTGGTGCTCGGCGGTGGAGCCGCCGGACTGAACGCGGCGCTGATGCTGGCGCGTTCGCGGCGCTCGGTGGCCGTGATCGACGCGGGGGCGCCGCGCAACGCGCCTGCTCAGGGGGTCCACGGACTGCTCGGGCGTGAGGGGATGTCGCCGCTGGAGCTGCTCGAGCTCGGGCGAGCCGAGGTGCGCGGGTACGGCGGCCACGTCGTGTCGGGCCGGGTTGTCTCGGTGCGGCGTGCGGCAGACGTCGACGGCTCGGAATTCCTGGTGACCCTCGCCGACGAGCGCACCGTGTCGGCCCGGCGCGTTCTCGTCGCCACCGGACTCGCCGACGAGCTCCCCGATGTTCCCGGGCTGCGCGAACACTGGGGCCACGATGTCCTGCACTGCCCGTACTGCCATGGTTGGGAAGTGCGCGATCAGCGCATCGCGGTCCTGGCGAGCAGCCCGATGTCGGTGCACCAGGCGCTGCTGTTCAGCCAGCTCAGCGACGACATCGTCTTTCTGTCGCACACGGCCGACCCGGTGAGCGCCGACGATGCGGAAAAGCTGGTGGCACGCGGTATCCGGATCGTCGACGGCAAGGTGGTCGAGGTGCTCGGCGCCGACCGGCTGACAGGCGTCCAGCTCGCCGACGGCACCGTCATCGAACGTGATGCGCTGGTCGTGGCACCTCGGATGAACACCCGCGCCACGTTCCTCACCGACCTCGGCCTGATTCCCGAACCGCACCCCTCCGGCATGGGCGACCACATCCCCGCCGATCCCGTCGGCCGCACCTCGGTGCCCGGCGTCTGGATCGCGGGCAATGCCACCGATCCGTCCGCCCAGGTTGGCGCTGCCGCGGCAGCCGGGGCCATGGCCGGTGCGCAGATCAACGCGGAACTCGTGATGGCCGAAACCGCGGCCGCGGTGGCGGCACACCGAGCCGGATAGCGTCGAATCTGCGTCCGTGTAGGCCCGATCGATCCTCGCTACGACACGAAGGACCCCGTCTGAGGTGATGACGGGGTCCTTCGCTGTCGGCTCAGTTATCGGTGGCCGGGCACACGGTGCTGCTGAACGGGCACGGCTTGAACAGCTCCTCGATGAGCATCACCAACGTGGCACTCCCGCTGGTCGCGTCGGCACTGCCGGTGCCCGCCTCGGCGACCGGCACCGTCGGCGCGGCCGCCGCGGTAGCGGGCACCACCGCACCGAGTGCCACCATCGCCGCGCCCGCCATCACGAATTTCCCGATCGACACGCTAACTCCCCATTTCGACAAGTGTTGTCACAGTTGACGACATGGATGCTGCCCTCTGAACCGACCGACCGGTAGCCCGGAAAACCGGGGTTGCGGCTGCCGATTCGGGGTCTCCGGGCGACGATTTGCCCCGTCAGCCACGCAATGAGCAGGTGAACCGCCGGGATGTCCACAGCACCGCGGTGTCCGACCTACGGGTGACGGCCCTGACCGAGCCGTCTGACCCTCGATGCCCCGGTCACGCCGTTTCGGGAAGGGGAGCGTCTTCCGGGAAGCGGCGCACGACCTCGATCCTGCCGACGATGTTGCGGTTGAATTCGTCGAGATCCGCTGCGGGGATCCAGTATTCGAGGATGTCGCGGCCGCCGGCCTGTTGCACGTCGTAGTTGTCGAGGTAGTCGGTTCGGACTGCGAAGCGGGTGACGTATCCCGCGCCGGAGGCTGGCACATTCCAATCGCGGGCGATCAGCACCGCGTAGGCCTCGTTGAGGACCGGGTAGAAGATCGGCTGGTCGGGAAGGCGTGGTGGCCAGGTGCGCCAACCGGAATCGGCGACAAGCGCCAGCTCCTCGGGGCCGGTCGGCCGCCAGAGGATGATGGTGCGTGGTGCGGTGGTCATCGTTACTCCTTCGCGAGTAACGCACCGTATCCGAGCAGCCCTGTGGTGGCCATCGGTTATTCGGTGAGCGGTGTCGCGAAGGATTCGAGGCCGGTTACGCGGAGGAGGTCGAGGGCGGTCGCGGTGTGGGTGTGGGGGGTGGCGGAGTAGATGATGATGGTTTGGTCGGTGTCGGGGACGTGCATGGCGTCGCAGTCGAGAGTGAGGGCGCCGAGGTGGGGGTGGGCGATGGTTTTGGTGAGGCTGTGCATGGCGCTGGAACGGCCCGCCTGCCAGAGTGACTCGAATTCTGGGCTGCCGGTGCGTAGTTCGGTGAGCAGGCGGGTCAGGCCGGGGTCGTCGGGGTAGGTCGCTTTGACCGCGCGCAGGCAGCCCACGCAGGCGGCCGCGTTGCTGTCGGCCTCCTCGGGTGTCATTACGACCCGGCCCATGCCGGTGCCGAGGAAGCGCTGCCACATGATGTTGCGCTGGGCCACCGGGATCGCGGAGAAATCACCGAGCAGCGCCGCCGACAAGGGATTCCAGGCAAGAACATCGGATTTTGCCGAGAGCACGAGCACCGGCAGATCGGCCAGGCGATCCAGCAGCCGCAGCACGCTGGGGCGGATCACCATCGGAATCCGCCCGGCCTGCGGCGGTTCCGACCCGGCGAGCCGGAAGACGAGATCGCGGTCGACATCGGTGAGCCGCAGCGCCCTGGTCAGCGCGCCGAGCACCTGTTCCGACGGTTTCGGTCCGCGACCCTGCTCCAACCGCACGATGTAGTCGACGCTCACCCCGGCCAGGCTCGCCACTTCCTCGCGCCGCAATCCGGGGACCTGCCTGCGTGACCCGCCCGGCAGGCCCGCGTCGGCGGGGGTCAGCCGGGAACGCGCGGTGCGCAATACCGTCGCCAATTCCGCTCTGTCCACCCCTCCCATGGTGCCGCAGGACAGCGGATCAGGGGTGGTACCGCCGGTCCTATGCCGAGGCAGCACTGGAGACCGGGCCGCATCGGCGTGACTCTGGAGCCATGACGACAACGATCGCCCTGGTCACCGGGGCCAACAAGGGACTCGGCCGGGAAACGGTGCGCCGGCTGGCCGCAGCCGGCTGGCAGGTGTTCCTCGCCGCCCGCGACACCGCACTCGGCGAGGCCGCCGCCGCCGACTTCACCGCGGCCGGTTTCGACGTTCGATTCGTCCCGCTCGATGTGACCTCCGACGAGTCCGTCGCCGCGGCCGCCGACATCGTGAAGGCCACCGCGGGCCGCCTCGACGTGCTCATCAACAACGCGGGCATCGGAGGTCCGCGCAGCGCACCCTCCGAGACCGGGCCCGACGATCTGCGAGCAGTGTTCGAGACCAACGTCTTCGGACCGGTCCGGGTGACGAACGCGTTCGTGGGGCTGCTGCGGTTGTCCGACCATCCCCGCATCGTGATGGTCTCCAGCGGTGTCGGCTCGATCGCGACGGTCACCGACCCGAAGTGGCAGGGCCTGCTGCCGCCCGCCTTCGGCTACCCGAGCACCAAGGCGGCGCTGAACATGCTCACCGTCATGTACGCGAGCGAACTCGGCGAGATGAAGGTCAACGCGATCGATCCCGGCTACACCGCCACCGACCTCAACGGGCACAGTGGTTTCCAGACCGTCACCGAGGGCACCGACGCCGTCGTCGCCGTGGCGACGGCCGACCGGGACGGCCCGACCGGCGGATTCTTCGACCGAACGGGCCCCACGTCGTGGTGAGAGCGGGCGCCCTGCTCGTGGCGGTGCTCGCCGGCCTCGGCATCACCACCTATCTGATGAGAACGGAGAGCCCAGTGGCACAACCGAAGACGAGCACGGTGCTGTCGATCGGTCTGCACCCCAGCGCCGTCGACTACACGCGCTACCCGCAGATCGACGAAGCCACCCTGACCGCGCGCATCGCCGCAGGCGAAACCGCGTTGCGCGAAGCAGGTTTCGACATCGTCTCCTGCCAGGTCCCGGCCGACCCCGACGCGGCCGAAGCGGTCCTGCGCGAATGCGCGGCGGGCGGGGAGTTCCGGGTCGCGATGATCGGTGCGGGCGTACGGATGGCGCCCGAACACACTCTGCTGTTCGAGCGCTTGATCAATGTCGCGTCCGACCTCGCGCCCGGAATCCGCTTCTGTTTCAACACGTCTCCGGAATCCACGATCGACGCCCTGCGCCGCTGGGTCCAGCCCGGCTGAGAGGTATTCGCTTACTTGTGGCCGCCGCCGTGGTCGTGGCCGCAAGTGTCGGTGCGCCGGCCGTCGGCGCTCGCCTGGCCCGCACCATGACCTTCGAGCGCCGCGAACGGACCGCACTGATGCGGGGCGATCCAGACGTGCACCATCGGATTGCCCGCGCCGGGGTTGATGGAGTTGGGCGGGCAATTGCCCTGGGCGTCGAGGACACCGGCGACCACGGGGCCGTTGTCGCCCGCCTTCCAGCAGAGATTGTCGTGGACGTGCCACTGCATCAGGGAACCGCCGAAGTCCACCAGGCCCGGGTCGTCGATCTTCTTGCCGTTGGCGATGTACATCGCCGACACGAGGGTGCGGTTGGTTCCGTCGACCCGATAGACCAGCGACTCCGGGTGGGCGGGGTCGAGGAAGTTGTTGTCGCGGATGTAGCTCATGTTGATGTAGTGCTCGTACCCGGTGGCCGCGTCGCCGATCGAGCGGAAGCCCAGGGCGCCAACGGTGTTCACATCCGAGAAGGCGGGCAGGCCGTCGAGCGTGCTGCGCACCAGGTTGGTCGCGCGCGACTGCTGGTCGGACGTCACACCGGCGACACCCGACAGGTCGATCGGCTTCGTGGGATCCCACGGTCGCGGCCAGTTCGCCTCGGTGCCGTGGTCGTCGCCCGCGCCGTGTGCGTGGTCGTCGCCCCCGGCATGCGCGTGATCGCCGGTGTCGCCGTGACTGTGGACGTGCCCGACACCGTTGAGCATCGCCGCCAGCGCCAGCACCCCCACGGCCGCGGCCGCGATCCCGGACCGCATCGGCGGCAGGGTCGCGGTGGGACGGAGCAGGCCGATGCCCGCGGCGACGGCGGCCAGCGCACCCAACACCGCGCACACGGTGTCGGCCACCTGCGGTGACTCCGCGGTCAACCCGGCGATCCACCCCACATCGGCGAACCGGGTGAACGCCCACACCGCGGCGGCGAAGGCATTCACCGCGAGCATCGAACTCACAACCACCTTGCGCTCGCTCAGCAAGACCGCCAGCCCGGTCGCGCACTGGATCGCGGCGAGCACCACCATCAACCGCGCCAGGGTGGCGTGTTCGGTGTGCATGCCCGCCGCCATGAAATGCACGGCGCCCGCTCCCACCGACGCGATCCCGCCCAACAGCAGGTATCCGTTACGTCCGTTCGCCATGCCACGCTCCTGTGTTTTCTGAGCGCTGGCGCGCTCGAGCGGGGCCCTTCGGGCCCCTGATCTTCCCTCCCTCCGGGCACTCCTTCGTCGCACCCTCCACTCAGTCCAGATCAGGGCGGGCCCCTTGGGGTAGTTCGCGCCGGACATTACCGGGGCACACTGTGGCACCGTTGCCACCCGGATAAGAGAACTCTGTGACCGATGTCTCGCCGCAGTGTCCGGAAACGGCGAACGCCGGGCGGATCGCGATGATCCACCCGGCGTTCGCCGTTGTGCGAGAAGAACTTACGTGGTCGGCTCGAAAGCCTCGCCGATGATCTCGGCCTGCTCCACGGCGTGCACCTTCGACGAACCCGAGGACGGCGCCGACATGGCACGACGCGAGATGCGGCGCAGACGGCCCAGGCGCTCGGGCAGCACCTCGGGGAGGTTGAGGCCGAAGAAGGGCCATGCGCCCTGGTTGGCCGGTTCTTCCTGGACCCAGGCGATGTCGGTCGCGTTCGGGTACTTGGCCAGCGCCTCGTTGAGGCGGTACGTCGGGATCGGGTAGAGCTGTTCGATCCGGACGATCGCCACGTCTTCGCGCTTGTGCTTGGCCTTCTCCGCGGCCAGCTCGTAGTAGAGCTTGCCCGAGGTCAGCAGGATGCGCTTGACCTTGGCGGTGTCGCCGATGCCCTGTTCGTAGGTGGGCTCGTCGAACACCGAACGGAACTTCGACTCGGTGAAGTCCTTGACATCGGACACCACGGCCTTGTTGCGCAGCATCGACTTCGGCGTGAAGACGATCAGCGGACGACGGATCCCGTCGAGCGCGTGCCTGCGCAGCAGGTGGAAGTAGTTCGCCGGGGTGGACGGCACCGCCACGGTCATCGAGCCCTCAGCGCACAGCTGCAGGAACCGCTCGATGCGACCGGAGGTGTGGTCGGGACCCTGACCCTCGTGGCCGTGCGGCAGCAGCAGCACCACGTCGGAGAGCTGGCCCCACTTGGCCTCACCGGAGGAGATGAACTCGTCGATGATCGACTGGGCGCCGTTGACGAAGTCACCGAACTGCGCCTCCCACAACACGAGTGCGTTGGGGTTGCCCAGGGAGTAGCCGTATTCGAAACCGACAGCGGCGTACTCGCTCAGCGCCGAGTCGTGCACCGCGAACCAACCCGGCTTCTCCGAACCGATGTTGTGCAGCGGGGTGTACTCGACGGCGTTGATCCGGTCGATGATCACCGAGTGACGCTGGGTGAACGTGCCGCGCCGCGAATCCTGACCGGTCAGGCGCACATCGTGGCCCTGGTCGATCAGCGAACCGAAGGCGAGCAGCTCGGCGAAAGCCCAGTCCACCTTGCCCTCGTAGGCCATCTCGCGACGCTTCTCCAGCACCGGCTTCACGCGCGGGTGCACGTTGAAACCGTCGGGAGTGTTCAGGAACGCGTCACCGATGCGCTGCAGCACCGACTTGTCGACCGCGGTGACCACGGTGGCGGGCACCTTCTGGTCGTCCTCGACGGACTCCGACGGCTCCGGAACGTACTTCTCCAGCTCGCGGACCTCGTTGAACACACGCTCCAGCTGACCCTGGTAGTCGCGCAGCGCGTCCTCGGCCTCTTTCATGGAGATGTCGCCACGGCCGATCAGCGATTCGGTGTACGCCTTACGCACCGAACGCTTGGTGTCGATGATGTCGTACATCTCCGGCTGGGTCATCGAGGGATCGTCACCCTCGTTGTGCCCGCGACGGCGGTAGCAGACGAGGTCGATGACGACGTCCTTGCGGAACTTCTGCCGGAAGTCGACCGCGAGGCGTGCGACCCAGTCGCAGGCCTCCGGGTCGTCACCGTTGACGTGGAAGATCGGCGCGCCGATGAACTTCGCGATGTCGGTGGAGTACTCGGTGGAGCGGCTGTTCTCCGGCGCCGTGGTGAAGCCGATCTGGTTGTTCACCACGATGTGGATGGTGCCGCCCACGCGGTAACCACGCAGACCCGACAGGTTCAGCGTCTCGGCGACCACGCCCTGACCGGCGAACGCGGCGTCGCCGTGCAGCATCAGCGGCATCACCGAGAAGCCGTCGGGGCCGTCGCCCTTGTCGAGCAGGTCCTGCTTGGCGCGCACCAGGCCCTCGAGGACGGGGTCGACCGCCTCCAGGTGCGAGGGGTTCGCGGTGAGCGAGACCTCGATCTCGTTGTCGCCGAACATCTGCAGGTACTGGCCGTGCGCACCGAGGTGGTACTTCACGTCGCCGGAGCCGTGGGTGGCCGCCGGGTTCATGTTGCCCTCGAACTCGGTGAAGATCTTCGAGTACGGCTTGCCGACGATGTTGGCGAGCACGTTGAGGCGACCGCGGTGCGGCATGCCGATGACGACCTCGTCCATGCCGTATTCGGCGCACTGGTCGATGGTGGCGTCCATCATCGGAATGACGGCTTCGGCGCCTTCGAGCGAGAAACGCTTCTGGCCGACGTACTTGGTCTGCAGGAAGGTCTCGAACGCCTCGGCCGCGTTGAGCCGGTTCAGGATGTACTTCTGCTGCGCGACAGTCGGTTTGACGTGCTTCTGCTCGACCCGATCCTGCATCCACTTGAGCTGATCGGTCTCGAGGATGTGGGTGTACTCCACGCCGACGTGGCGGCAGTACGCGTCACGCAGGATCGACAGCACGTCGCGCAGCTTCATCCGCTCCTGGCCGTGGAAACCGCCCACGTCGAAGGTGCGGTCCAGGTCCCACAGGGTGAGGCCGTGCTCGGTGACGTCGAGGTCGGGGTGGCTGCGGAACTTGTCCTTGACCAGGCGCAGCGGATCGGTGTCGGCCATCAGGTGGCCGCGGTTGCGGTAGGCCGCGATCATCTCGAGCACCCGCGCGCTCTTGTCGACGCCGCGCGCGCTGATGTCCTTGCGCCAGCGGATCGGCTCGTACGGCACGCCGAGGCCGTGGAAGATCTCGTCGTAGAACTCGTCGGAGATCAGCAGGTTGTGGATGGTGCGCAGGAAGTCGCCCGACTCGGCGCCCTGGATGATGCGGTGGTCGTAGGTCGAGGTCAGCGTCATCAGCTTGCCGACGCCGATGTCGGCGATCCGCTCGTCGCTCATGCCCTGGAACTCGGCGGGGTACTCCATCGCACCGGCGCCGATGATCGCGCCCTGGCCCGGCATGAGGCGCGGCACCGAGTGGACGGTGCCGATGGTGCCGGGGTTGGTCAGCGAGATGGTGACGCCGGAGAAGTCGTCGTTACCGAGCTTGCCCTCGCGTGCCCGGCGCACGACGTCCTCGTAGGCCGCGTGGAACTGACCGAAGCTCATGTCTTCGGTTTCCTTGATGGCGGCCACGGCCAGCGATCGGTTGCCGTCCTTGCCCTGGAGGTCGATCGCCAGGCCCAGGTTGGTGTGGGCCGGGGTGACCGAGTTCGGCTTGCCGTCGATCTCGGCGAAGTGGCGGTTCAGGTTCGGGAACGTCTTGATCGCCTGCACGATCGCGTAACCCAGCAGGTGGGTGAACGAGATCTTGCCGCCGCGGGTGCGGGCGAGGTGGTTGTTGATCACCAGACGGTTGTCGATCATCAGCTTGGCCGGGATCGCGCGCACCGACGTCGCGGTGGGGATCGTCAGCGAGGCCGACATGTTCTTGGCGATCGCGGCGGCGGGGCCGCGCAGCACCTTGTTCTCCGGACCGGCGGCGGCAGCCTTGGGTGCGGTGGTGGCCGGTGCGTTCGACACCGGTGCAGGTGTGGTCTGCGGCGCACGCACGGTCTTGGCGGCCGGAGCCGGAGCCGGAGCCGGAGCGGCGGGCGGAGCCGAAGCCGCGGGGGGCTTGGGCGGTGCCGTCGCTACCACGGCTTTGGGAGCCGGGGTCTGCGCAGCGGCCGCCTTGGGGGCTGCGGCTGCTGAGGGAGCGGAGGAGGCGACCGGTGCCTGGCTGTTAGCGGATTCGGTGGCTTCCGGCGTGTAATCCGCGAGAAACTCGTGCCAACTCGCGTCGACCGAGGACGGGTCCTGTTTGAACTTCTGATACATCTCGTCGACTAGCCACTGGTTCTGTCCGAACTGGGAAGTTGAGCTGCTCACAGCTGGTGTTCGCCTCATTTCGTTCTTCGCGCTGCGACGTTTGTGACGTGCCCGGCAGGGGAATCAGCGGATGGCTGCCGATGCGCCCTCACCGAGCATATGCCCAGCGGTTGACAGGCGTCGCTACCGGTCTTGGGTCGACACTATGCCCTCTGCCTCCAGCCCCGCCGCCCAGAGTCGGGAGTACCGGCCGTTACTGGCGAGTAGGTCTGACGGTGCGCCGAATTCCACGATACGGCCGTGTTCGACCACCGCAACCAGATCGGCGCGCGCCGCGGTCGCGAGTCGATGCGCGACCACCACGGTGGTCCGGCCCCGTGTCAGCGATCGGCTCGCTACCAGCACCGATGCCTCGGTTTCCGGGTCGAGGGTGGAGGTGGCCTCGTCGAGGAGCAGCAGGTCGGGATCGACCAGTTCGGCCCTGGCCAAGGCGATCAGCTGGCGCTGTCCGGCGGACAGCCCGCGGCCGCGTTCACCGACCGGATGACGCATTTTCCGAGGTAAACCATTGATCATTTCCGAAGCCCCGACGGTGTCGGCCGCGATCGCGATGTCCACCGATGTGGCAAATGTTTGCCCGAATGCAATGTTGCTCGCCACGTCGCCGGTGAACAAGTGAACTTCCTGGGGCACAATTCCCAGCCGCGTCCGGTACTCGGTGAGGACATATTTACGAAGATCCACACCGTCGACCCGGATCGCGCCCGCCGCCGGGTCGGGTGGGAGGTCGTAGAGACGGGCCAGCAGCTTCACGATCGTCGACTTGCCCGCGCCGGTCGGGCCCACCAGTGCCAGCGTCGCGCCGGGCGCGACGGTGAAGGTGACGCCGTCGAGGGCGGGGGCGCTCGCACCGGGGTAGCGGAAGTGAACGTCGTCGAAGGTGATCTCACCGCGCAGGCGATCGACGGATATCGCATCGGGTGGGTCGGCGGCGATCGACGACGTGGTGCGCAGCAGGTCGCCGATGCGCCGAAGTCCGACCCTGGCCTGCTGGTAGCCGTCGAAGACCTGGGACAGATCCTGGATGGGACTGAACAGCAGACCGAGGTAGAGCACGAACGCGACGAGCGTTCCGGTGGACGTGCGCCCGTCGGCGACAGCGTTGGCGCCCAGATAGACCACCACGGCCAAGGCCACGTCGGCCCAGGCCAGGCCGAAGGAGAAATAGGCCGCGATCGCGCGCTGGGCGCGGATCCTGGCATCGCGATAGCGGTGGGAGTATTCGGCGAAACGCCGCGCGGCGGCAGGCTCGTAGCGGGCGGCCTGCACGGCGCGCAGGCCCGCGATGTTCTCCTGGAATCCGGCGTTGACCACCGAGACCCGTTCACGCGAGACGGTGTAGGCGACCGAGGACACCCGCCGGAAGGCGAGGGTGGCCAGCAGCATCGGCGCGACGGCGATCAGGACCACCACGGCCAGCCCGGCATCGATGAAGAACAGCCCGAGGGCGACGCCGATCAGGGTGATCAGCGCGACCAGCCCGGTGGCGACCCCGGTCTGCAGGAACGTCGACAGCGCGTCGACGTCGGTGGTCATCCTGGTCATGATGCGGCCGGACAGTTCGCGCTCGTAGAAGTCGAGGCCGAGCCGCTGCAACTGGGCGTAACTGCGCACCCGCAGACCGAACAGCACGCGCTCGCCCGTGCGCGCGGTGAGAACGGTGACCACGGCGCCGACCACCAGGCCGGTCAGCACCAGACCGATCCCGATCACCGCCGAGACGAGCAGCGCGGTGTCGTCGCCCGCGGTGACACCGGTGTCGATGGCATAGCGGACCAGCGGCGGGAAGGCGATCCCGACCAGCGCGTCGACGACGAGCAGCAACACGACCACACACACCAGGCCGCGAACCGGGCGCAGCAGCGCGCGCAGGCCGAAATCGGGTTGGGGTGCGCGCAGGTCGCCGGGCAGGGCGGGGTCTTCGGTGGCCGGTGGCAGTGCGTCGACCGCGGCGCGCAGTTCCGGCGTTTCGCTGAGGTCGGTCGACGCCGACGACATGGATCGGGGTTTGCCCGCGTCGTCGCGAGGGGTGGTCGGGTCGGTGGCCGTCGGCACCACCGAACCGGTGGGTGCGGGCAGCCGGATGACACGGTCGGCCTGGGCCAGCGTCGATTCGCGGTGCGCCAGGATCAGCGTGGTCCGCCCGCCCGGATCGGGCAGCCGGCGGAAGATCTCGGCTTCGGTGACGGCGTCCACCGCGGAGGTGGCATCGTCGAGCACCAGCACGCGGGGACGGGTGAGCAGCACCCTGGCCAGGGCGATGCGCTGGCGTTGACCGCCCGAGAGCGTCAGCCCGCGTTCGCCGATGACGGTGTCGTAGCCCTCCGGCAGTGCGGCGATGAATTCGTCCGCGGCAGCGGCCCTCGCGGCGGCCACGATCTCCGCGTCGGTGGCGTCGGGCCTGCCGAGCGCGATGTTGGCGGCGATGGTGTCGGAGAACAGGAAAGGATCGTCGAAGACGACACCGACCGCGCCGCGCAGCTCGTCGGCGCGCAGCTCGGCCAGGTCGACGCGGGTGCCGTCGGCGCCGACGAGGTTGATCCGGCCCGTATCGGGTGCGTAGAAGCGGGGGAGCAGCAGGGAGAGCGTGGACTTGCCCGAGCCCGCCGGGCCGATCACCGCCACCGTCTCGCCGGGGCGCACGGTGAGATCGAGTTCCTGCAACACCGGTTGATCCGGTTCGAAACCGAAGCTCACAGCATCGAATTCGATCCCGAGTGGTCCCGGCGGCAGCTCGGTGGGGTCTTCTGGATCGACGAGTATCGGCGCCGCGTCGATCACCCCGAAGACCCGGTCGACGGCGGCCTTGGTGAGCTGACCCATGATCACCACCGAGGTGATCGTGCGGGCCGAGGAGGTCATGGTGGCGAGGTAGGCGGTGAACGCGAGGAAGGTGCCGATGCCGATCGCGCCGTGCGAGGCGAGCACCCCGCCCACGATGATCACCGCGACCAGCCCGGCCTGCGGCAGCGCCGACACCACCGGCGCGAACCTGGCGTTGATCCGCGCGGCGCGCATCCGCTCGGCGAACAGCAGCCGGCCGTGGTCTTCGAGGATGTCGACCATCCGGGATTCCTGCCCGAATCCCTTCACCACCCGGACTCCGGTCACCGTCTGCTCGACGTGTTCGGCGAGGTCGGCCGCGCGCTGCTGGGCCGACCAGGTCGCCGCGTAGAGCCGGGGCCGCATCCGCAACACGATCAGCGCCATCGCGGGCGCGACCAGCAGCGCGGCCAGCGCCAGCGGCGGACTCAGCCACACCATCACCACCGCCGACAGCACGAACTGCAACACGGCCAGTCCCGACCACGGCACCATCGCCAGCAGTCCCTGCACCAGTTGCAGATCGGTGATGGACCGCGACACCACCTGTCCGGTGCGGATCGCGTCCTGACCCGCGCCGTCGAGCCGCTGGAGGGCGGCGAGCAGCGAAATCCGCAGGCTGTGTTGCACTTCCAGCGACAGTTTGCCCGCCCAGAGCCTGCGCGCGAACGTGACGACGAACCGGGTCACGGCCAGCCCGGCGAGCAGGGCGGCGGCAGTACCGATCACCGCGGTGTCGCCCACCTGCGCGGCGTCGACCGCGCGTTTGGTGGCCAGCGGTGCGGCGATCGCCACGGCCGCACCCGCCAGCACCGAGACCACGATGCCCGCCAGCAGCCGGGGATGTTCCAGGCACAGGCGCCAGAGCCTGCGGATCCAGCCCGGCGAACCCGCGGTCGCGGGCACTACAGGTCTCGGTTGCGCAGGTCCCACCACCCCGCGGCGCCGACCGCTGCGGTCCACAGCAGCAGTACCACCAGGGCCGCCGGTGTCGGTGCGAAGACCTCGGCCTCGTCGAACGAGCCCGCGCTCACTCCGGCCACCGTGGCCGAGACGGGCAGCAGCGCGGCCAACCAGCCCGCGCCGAAACCCTTGGCCACCACCCAGATCAGCGGTTCGAGCGCGAACGCCCAGCCGAGCACCAGCCACACCGCGCCGCTGAAGGTGCGCAGCAGCAGCCCGATTCCGGCGCCCAGCACCGCCCAGCACATGGCGACCAGCAGCCCGGCGGCGAGCACCTCGATCAATTGCCAGCCCAGTTCGAACTTGCCGCGCGCCGCGACGAGCAGGACGAGGAAGCTCACCAGTTCGGCGGCCAGCGCGACAGCGAAGGCGAACGCGGCGGTGGCGAGATACTTCACGGTGACCAGCCGGTCGCGATCGGGCGCGAACAGCACGCTCAGCGCCATGGTCTTGTGCCGGTACTCACCTCCGGTGGAGGCGATGCCGAGCAGTGCGGCGACCACGAACGCCGCGATCATCCCGAGGTAGAGCCCGACCGTGGCGGCGCCGGTCGCGGGCTGACCCTTCGGATCGGCGGGCCCGGACATGATCGCGGTGATCAACGTCGCGACCAGCGCCAGCGCGATCGGCGCGGCCAGCAGCAATCGGGTCTGCCGCAGCGCGACGACCTTGCGCGCCTCGGTGTCGATACCGGGAACGAGATCGGCGGGCAGCACGGAGGTGGTCATCGGGGCATCCCATACGAGGTCGGCGCCGGGGCGTACGCGGCGGGATTCGGCGTGGGCACGGTGTGCCGGTGACGGCGGGGTTTGGTGAGCGAGGCGAGCACCCGGTCGGGGTGGATGGGATCGGCCACGATGCTGCCGATCCGGACCTGCGCGAGCTCCGCGACGGCACGGATGGTGGCCTCGTCCGCCTCCGCCACGGCCAGCCGGCCGTCGGGGCGCATCACCGCGTCGGTGAAGCCCCGGCCCGCCAGTGCGGTCGCCAGTGCGATGGACGGGGACGCGGCGACGACGAGCCGGTCGGGGTGGCCGCGGCGCAGCTTGGCCGGTGCGCCCTGCCAGACGACAGTGCCTTCGCTGAGCACCACGAGTTGATCGGCGCTCGCCACCACATCGGCCAGTGCGTCCGAACTCACCAGCACGGTGCCGCCGCGGTTCACGTGGCGGCGCAGCAGCTCGTGCAGCCAGCCGCGTTCGATGCTGTTCGCACCCGCGAACAGATCGTCGAGCACCAGCAGCGGGGGATCGGCCAGCAACGCCATGGCCAGGGCCAGACGCGTCTGCTGACCCGGATGCAGCTGCGCCACAGCGGTTTCGGCGACGGCGGTGAGCCCGGTCTCGTCGAGCACCGCGGCGGCCCGACGACGGGAAGCGCCCGCGACCGGCGCGTAGCACCGCAGCTGCTCGCGCACGGTGCGTGCCGGATGCAGCCCACGGGGGCTCAGTACCGCCCCGACCGCGGCGGGACCATGGCCGGGGCCCTCGATATCGCCGGTGGTCGGCTGCTGGAGACCCAGCACCATCCGCAGCACCGTCGACTTGCCCGCCCCCGCGGGACCGACGAGCGCGGTGACCGACCCCGCCGGGACGGCGAAGTCGATCTCGTGGACCGCGCTCACCGGACCGAACTGTTTGCCGACGCCACGCACCAGCACAGCGTTACCGCCGCGGCTCCTGCTCACTTCTTGTTCACCTTGCCGGTGCCGATCGCGGGCAGCGGATCGGCATCGATCACGTTGTGCAGCGGGGTGGGCCACATCGTCGGCGCGGGACCGAAGGCCTTGTGCGCGTTCTCGATGGTGACCTTGCCCAGCGCCCGGTTGCCCGCACCACCGATGGCGGCGCCGATGCCCGCCGGCAGCACTTTGCCCGCCATCAGCGCGACGCGCTTGGTGATGAACCGCTTCATGAACTGTTGCAGCAGTTTGCTGTTGATCCCGCCGAGGCCGGGAACTTTGCCTGCCAGCGCGCCCGCCCAGTTCTTCGACTGGGTGCTCAGCCCCTTCTGCACGATCGCTATTCCGGCGTCGCCGAGCACGACCGCGAGCACCAGCGCGCGCCGGGCTTCCTTGTTCTCGGGCTCGATGCCGTGCACCGCGGCCTGGGCCAGGGTGAACAGCGCCGACGCCTCCATGAAGAACACGGTCTCGGCGCTCACGGCCCCGAGTGCGGCGATCGTGCCGACCCCGGGCACCGCCGCGGTGGCGCCGACCGCGGCGCCACTGCCGGTGACGGCAAGCAGATACTGCTTCTCGAGCCGTGTCACGATCTGGGCCGGACTCTCCCCGGGATGACGCTCACGCAGGAACTCGACATAGCGGCGTACGGCCGGCGCCTGCAGCTTTGACCCGGTGTCGAGCACATCGACCACGGCTTTTTCGATCGCGTTCTTGAACACGGCGTCGTCCTCCTCTTCGCCCCAACGAGTCGAACTGTAGGGCACTTGCGTACCCCAGAGCTCATCTTGCCAACGACCACCGACAGCCCGCGGTTCCGTGACGTGCGCGACCGATTCCGGTCGGCCGGTCCGACTAGCTCTGTCGGCCGCGGGCCCGGGTTCTACGCTGACCCGATGAGTGAAAACCAGCCAACCCGACTCATCCGCGATTTCACCGAGGCCGGTGCCGAGTTCGCGACGATCACCCTCGACCACCCGCCGCTGAACCTGTTCGATCGCACACTCATCGCGTCGCTGATCGCCGATATCGCCGCGGTGCGCAAGCTGCCGCCGCGGGCGTTGCTGATCAGGGCCGAAGGCAAGGTCGTCTCGGGCGGGGTCGACGTGAACATCTTCGACGGCCGAACCGTCGAGGAGGGCGCGCAGCTGTGGCGTGAGCTGTTCGAGCAGATCATCCACCCCCTGGAAGCGCTGCCGTGCCCGGTGGTGTTCGCCGCGCACGGGCTGACCCTGACCGCCGCCTTCGAGATCTCGCTGGCCTGCGACATCATCCTGGCCGCGCCGAAGGCGAAGTTCGGGCTGGTGGAGACCGTGGTGGGGCTCACGCCGTCGATGGGCGGGCCGCAGCGGCTCGCCGAGCGGGCGGGTTCGGGCCGCGCCCGCGAGTTCGTGATGACCGGCGACCTCTACCCCGCCGCGACGATGGCCGAGTGGGGCGTGGTCAACGCGGTCCACGAGGACCTGGAGACCGAGGCTCGCGCGCTGGTCACCCGTCTCGCCGACGGCCCGACACGCGCGCACGCGGCGACCAAGCAGATCATCGAGGCGTGGCGTTCCGACGGTGTGGCACACGCTGATTCGGTGACGCCGGAGGTCTCGGGCGAGCTGTTCGGCACCGCGGACCTGCGCGGCGCGGTCCGCAGCTTCCTCGATATCGGACCGGGAAAGGCGACCTATCGCGGCGAATGAGCGCGCCGAGTGCCTGACAGCGATGTGATCCACGTCATATAGTCACAGGTGCGGCTGTATCGACGTACGGAGGTCCGGATGGGTCATGGCGAGCACGAACCGGGCGCGGCCGTCTTCGAGTTCCCCGCCACCAGTGCGGCAACGCAGCTGCGGCGGGGCTCCGACGGCGTGCTGCGCTACGGCGACCTCAGCCCGGCCCTCACCGAACTGCTGGACCTGCGCGTGCACTCGTTCACGAATCGGGAAGCGGTCGTCGAGGTCGGGGGGCCACGGCTGACCTACCGCGAACTCTGGCACAGCGCCTCGCGGATCGCGGGCGGCCTGCAGGCCCACGGCATCGGCTACGGCGATCGGGTCGCGGTGCACATGCCGACCAGTGCGCGCTGGGTGCAGGCGTTTCTCGGTGCGTTGCTCTCGGGTGCGGTGCCGGTGCTGGTGCCCGACGCCCTGCCCGCCGCGATCGCCGACCGCGTGATCGCCGACAGCAGAGCAGATTTCGTCCTCGGTCCCGACGGACCGCTGCCCGACAGCACCGCCTACATCGACGACGGTGCGGCCCTGGATGATCCGGCGCTGCTCTGCTACACCGGGACTCGTCGGTCCATGCCCGCGGGTGTGGAGCTGTCCAACGAGAACCTGCTGTCGGCGGTGTCGTCGGTGGTCGGCGCGCTCGGGCTGCCCGCCGACGGGTTGCGCAACCTGGTGTTGCTGCCGCTGGCCCATGCCAGTGGGTGCGTGGATCAGCTGCTGCCCACCTTCGCGGTGGGTGGCACGGTCGTGCTCGCGCCGGGTGCGCGCAGTCTCGCCGATGTGCTGGTGCGGGAGCGGATCGACACCGTCTCGGGGACGCCGCGGATCCTCGCCGGGCTGGTACCCGAACTCGTCGCCCGCCGTACCGGCGCCGGTGTACGCCGGATCAGCAAGGCCTGTCACCGCTCCGAACGCGCCGCCGCGGCGGCCCCCGCCACCCTCACTGCCACGCTGCGCGGGCTGTTCCCCGCGGCCAAGCAGTGGTCGGTCTGGGGGGCCACCGAGACCAGTGGAATCGGCCTGGTGGTCGACGATACCGAGCGCGCCGACGCCGGATCTGCCCTCGGATTCGCCTTCGGCGGAACCGAATTGGCCCTGGCCGGGCCGCAGGCCGACACCGGCCACGGCGAATTGCTGTGTCGCGGACCGAATGTCAGCCGCCGCTACTGGAACAACCCCGACGCGTCGGCCGCCCGCTTCAGCGGAAGCTGGTTCCACACCGGCGATTTCGTCAGTATCGATGCCGACGGCCTGGTTCGGGTGGACCCGACCCGTCGCGTCAGCGGGCTCTGATCCGGGCTGTCAGAGCAGGCGCGCCCGCAGGGCATCGCGTAGGTCGCCGGTGAGGCCGACCGTGGTGAGGTAGGTCTCGATGTCGCCGTGGGTCTCGCGGACGCTGGCGTCGGCGGTGCGCAGGTATTCCTCGCGGACGCCGAGCAGGTCGTCCGAGAGCGCGTCGCCGTTGCCGATCTTCGGCTCCAGCAGCCTGCGCAGCGGTTCGACCGCCGCGTTGCTGGCCAGGAAGTCGGTGTACACGTCCTCCTCGGTGACGCCGACCGCGCGCAGCAGGGTGGCCACGGCCCAGCCGGTGCGGTCCTTGCCCGCCGCGCAGTGCACCAGCACCGCGCCGTCGCCGCGCACGACCGAGCCGGCCAGTTCGGCGATCGCGGTGTGCGCCTCGGGCAGCGTCGGGAAGGCGCGGTAGACCTCGATCATGTGCGCGAAGGCCGAGACGGTCTTCGCCTCGTGCGGTGGCGCCTCTTCCATTCGCGAATCGAACGGCGTCACGTGCAGCCGTACGTCGCCGGGCAGGGTGTCGTGGCCGATGTGGTCGATCTCCACGATGCCGCGCAGATCGTGCACATCGGTGACCCGCAATTCACGCAGGGTGTCGTGCCCCTTGTTGTCGAGACCGCTCAGCTGGGCCGACCGCAGCAGGACGCCGGGGCGAACGGTGGTGCCGTCGGCGGTGCGAAGGCCGCCCACATCGCGGAAATTGAAGGTGCCGCTGAGGGCGAACTGGTCGGCAGGAGGCGAGAGAGTCACCTGACCAGGTTATCGGCGACTCCGCCGCCGCCGCGCCGAGTTCGCGGATCGGTCACCGGATGTGTTGCGTCCGTTCCGGTGGGTGCCACTGTGCTGTCGCACACACCTCCGCAGCGTCGTCGCTCACACCCACGGAGCTGACCAGGGCCTACTTGTACAATCGACCAAGTGCGCGGATTCCGGCGCGGGGGTGTCGGATATCCAGGAATGCGACAAATTGAGGCCGTATGGTCGGTTTTACAAAAGGTCGCATTCGGATAACAAAACAATCTTTCAGTCTGAAAAGGATGGCTGAACCAGTTCGTGAATCCTGAAAACCTTCTAAGATCGAGCTCGGTGACCACCAAGCTCGCATCGCCGCGGGCAGCGATATTTGTTGCCGAGGAGTCGTCGTTGAGCGCCAGCCGTGAACTAACTGAAATTTCGCTACGGCCCGCCGTATGTGATGCCGTCGAACAAGCCGCCGCCAGTTCGGACGCTACCGGCGTTCGGGCGCTGCGGGTGTTCTTACATGCCGGGCTCAGCACCTACTGGCCGTTGGTGAAGGCCGCGCCTGCCCGGCGAATAGCCGCCTATGAAGCCGCGTTGCAGACCTTGCGTCTGCGGTGGGCGCCGACCGGTGACACTATCGGCGACCCGACCGCCGTCGCGATGTTCCGCGAGATGGACGACGAGGCCGCCGACTTCCTCGGGATGTGCGCGCGCCTGTCCGGCACGCAATGGCTGGAGCCGGTCGACTCGGTGGCGGGCTACCTCGTCTCGGTGTTCCACGGCGCGGTGCTGCGCTGGCTGGCCGACGGCAACGACGAGACGATCCTCGTGGTGATCGACGACCTGGTCGGCTGCCTGACGCTCAAGGCGGTCGAAAGCTGACCCGCAATGCTGGACGACTGACCAAATAGGTGGTTCAGTAGTCGTGTGACACCGACGACATCGCTGCACCACCTGCACGCGGCGACCGCGGAGCTCGACCCGCCGCTGGCCGCCGTCGACCTGACCGCGCTCGACCGCAACGCCGCCGACCTGGTCCGGCGCGCGAACGGCATCGCGGTGCGGGTGGCGAGCAAGTCCGTGCGCTGCCGGGCGGTGCTCGAGCGCGTGCTCGGCGACGGGCTGACCGCCCGCGACGGCTTCGCCGGGATCATGGCGTACTCGTTGCGTGAGGCCATCTGGCTGGTCCGCCTCGGCGCCCGCGACGTGCTGCTCGGGTACCCGGTTCTCGACCGGGCAGCGCTGGCCGAACTGGCCGCCGCCCCGGCCCTGCGCGAGGCGATCACGCTGATGATCGACGATGTCGCCCAGCTCGAACTCACCCGGGCCGCGCTCGGCACCGACCTGGTCCACCCCCGCGTCTGCCTCGACGTCGACGCGGCCTTGCGGATCGGCCCGCTGCACCTGGGTGCCCGGCGATCGCCCGTGCGCAGCCCCGAGGACGCCGCCGAGCTGGCCGCCGAAGCGCTGCGACGCGGGTTCGATGTGGTCGGTGTGATGACCTACGAGTCGCAGATCGCCGGACTGCCCGACAGCAACCCCGCGGTGCGCGTGGTGAAACGTCTGTCCGCACTCGAAATCGGGCGCCGACGTACCCGGGTGGTCGACGCTGTCCGCGCGGTGACGGGCCCGCTGGAGATCGTCAACAGCGGTGGCACCGGTTCGATCGAGGTCTCGATCACCGATCCCGATGTCACCGAGGTGACCGCCGGTTCCGGCCTCTACGTGCCGACCCTGTTCGACCACTACCGCTCGTTCACACCCCGCCCCGCGCTGTTCTTCGCCACCCCGGTCCTGCGCAAACCCGCACCGACCATCGCGACCGTCTTCGCGGGCGGCTACATCGCGTCGGGCCCCGCGGGTCCGAGCCGCGTCCCGGTCCCGGTGTGGCCCGCGGGGCTGAAGCTGCTCGGCTCCGAAGGCGCGGGCGAGGTCCAGACGCCCCTGGCCGGTGGCGCCGAACTCGAGATCGGTGATCGCGTCTGGTTCCGCCATGCCAAGGCGGGCGAACTGTGCGAACGCTTCGCCGAGCTCCATCTGGTCGACGAGGCGGGCACCCGCACGACGGTTCCCACCTATCGCGGCGAAGGTCAGTGCTTCGGCTGAGGCCGACACGCGCCTCAGCGCAGGAGCGCGACGACCTCGTCGTCGTCGAGCTGGTGAAAGTCGCTGTACGCCATGCCGACTCCGCCCAGGTCGGCGGGCGTCCACAGGCAGACGAGCTCATCACATTCGCGCTCGACCCGCCGCGCGGCCTCGGGTGCGGACACCGGCACGGCCACCACCAGCAGGTCCGGCCGCTGCGCTCGCGCCACCCGGCACGCGGCCACCATCGTGGCCCCGGTCGCGATCCCGTCATCGACGAGCACCACCGTGCGCCGCGCCAGGGGAATCGGGTCGCCGACCCGCAGGATCGCCTGCCGGCGGCGTAGTTCGGCCCGCTCGGCCAGTTCCACCTCGTCGAACGCCTCGGCGCTCACCCGGCTGTGGTCGACGACGTCACGATTGAGGACCAGCAGTCCGCTCTCCCCGAGCGCCCCCATCGCCAGCTCCGGCTGCGATGGCAGCCCCAGCTTGCGGACCAGCAGTACATCGAGTTCCCCGCCGATCGCCACGCTCACCGCCGCCGCCACCGGCACACCCCCGCGTGGCAACCCGAGCACCAGCGGACGGGTGGTCCGCAGGTGTTCGAGGGCCGTGCCGAGGGCGCGGCCCGCCGCTGCCCGATCCGGGTACACCATCGCCTCGAACGCTACTCCGCTCCGGACGCCTCGGAAATGGTGAACCGTCGCAGCGACAGGCTGGGATTGGCGGTGCGCACCCTGGCCAGATGCGCCGTGTCGACCGTTGCCGAGGCCACGCCCGGTTCATCGCCCAGCTCGGCCAGCACCGTGCCCGCCGGGTCGATGATCATCGACGAACCCGCGCCGCGTGGCGCGCACTGATCGGCCGCGGCCACGTACACCGTGTTCTCGATGGCGCGTGCCCGCAGCAGCGTCGTCCACTGGTCGACTTTGGCCGGTCCCGGAATCCACTGCGCGGGCAGCAGCAACACGTGTGCGCCCGCCGCCGCAACACGCCGACACCCCTCCGGAAATCGCAGATCGAAACAGGTCTGCATGCCGAATACCACACCGTCGACAGCGAAAGTCACAGGCGCGACGAGCGGACCCGCTTCCACCACATCCGATTCCAGATGACCGAACGCGTCGTAGAGATGCACCTTGCGATACACCGCGACGCGCGCGCCATCGGGCCCGTGCGCGACAAGGGTATTACTGATCCGGGTCGCCCCCGGTGACGGCAACTCCACCACACCGGCAACCAGGAATACGCCGAATTCGGCGGCGAGCGCCGCGAGTCCACTGGTGAACGGACCGTCGAGCGGTTGTGCGATCGCCACCACCCGCTCATCGAGACGAGTCACAGCGAACATCGAGTATTCGGGCGCGAGCACCACGCGAGCACCCGCTGCGGCCGCCGTCCGCACGTGTTCTCGCAGGGTCGACAGATTGGTTTCGGGGTCGGTTCCAGGGGCGAATTGGACCACCGCGATCCCTACTGTCACCGGCTGAAGTTCCTGATGTGCTGACCCGTCGCGCAGTTGCATAGGTCTCACCGTATTCACCTGGTGGTTGGGGCAGCTACCGCCAGGCAGTAAACTCGTGGTCAATGAGTACAAATGAGGTCGACAGCGTTCCTGCCGACAACGACAGGAACGACACCGGCCCGACTTTCGCCGATCTCGGGATCGATGACCGCGTGCTGCGGGCCATCGCCGATGTGGGCTACGAGTCGCCGTCCCCGATTCAGGCGGCGACGATTCCCCCGCTGCTCTCCGGCGCCGACGTGGTGGGCCTCGCGCAGACGGGCACCGGCAAAACCGCGGCATTCGCGATCCCGATCCTGATGAACCTGGACACCGCGCAGAAGAAGCCGAGCGCCCTGGTGCTCGCGCCGACTCGTGAGCTCGCGATCCAGGTCGCCGAGGCGTTCGGGAAATACTCCTCGCACATCCCGGGTCTGCACGTGCTGCCGATCTACGGCGGGCAGAGCTACGGCGTACAGCTGTCGGGTCTGCGCCGTGGCGCGCACGTCGTGGTCGGCACGCCCGGCCGGGTGATCGATCACCTGGAAAAGGGCACGCTGGACCTTTCGCAGCTGCGCTACCTGGTGCTCGACGAGGCCGACGAGATGCTCAAGATGGGCTTCCAGGAAGACGTCGAGCGCATCCTGCGCGACACCCCCAAGGACAAGCAGGTCGCGCTGTTCTCGGCCACCATGCCGGGCGTGATCCGCAAGATCTCCAAGCAGTACCTCAACGATCCGGTCGAGATCACGGTCAAGTCCACGACTCAGACCAGCTCCAACATCACCCAGCGTTATGTGCAGGTGTCGCATCAGCGCAAGCTCGATGCGCTCACTCGCGTGCTCGAGGTCGAGACCTTCGAGGCGATGATCATCTTCGTGCGCACCAAGCAGGCCACCGAAGAGCTGGCCGAGAAGCTGCGCTCGCGTGGTTTCTCCGCCGCCGCGATCAACGGTGACATCGCCCAGAACCAGCGTGAACGCACCATCGGCCAGCTGAAGTCGGGTGGCATCGATATCCTGGTCGCCACCGATGTCGCCGCGCGTGGTCTCGACGTGGACCGCATCTCCCATGTCGTCAACTACGACATCCCGCACGACACCGAGTCCTACGTGCACCGCATCGGCCGCACCGGCCGGGCAGGCCGTTCGGGCGAGGCCCTGCTGTTCGTCGCCCCGCGCGAGCGTCACCTGCTCAAGTCGATCGAGCGGGCCACCAAGAGCGCGCTCACCGAGATGCAGTTGCCGAGCGTCGACGACGTGAACGCGACGCGTGCCTCCAAGTTCGGTGACTCGATCACCGAGAACCTGGCCTCGGACAACATCGCGCTGTTCCGCAAGCTGATCGAGGACTACGAGGCCGAGCACAACACCCCGCTCGCCGACATCGCCGCGGCACTGGCCGTGGGCGGCTACGACGGCGACAACTTCTTCATGCCGCCCGAGCCGGAGCCCGCCCCGCGCCGCGAGCGTGACTACGACCGCGACCGTGAGCGCGCACCGCGCCGCTACGACGACGAGGACCGCGCACCGCGTCCGCCGTCGTTCAACCGGGAGAACGGCGAAGAACTCGCCACCTACCGGATCAGCGTCGGCAAGCGGCACCGCGTGGTGCCCGGCGCGATCGTCGGCGCCATCGCCAACGAGGGCGGCCTGCGTCGCAGCGATTTCGGTCACATCAGCATCCGGCCCGACTACAGCCTCGTCGAGCTGCCTGCCAACCTGCCCAACGAAACGCTGGAAGCCTTGCGGCGCACCAGGATCAGCGGTGTGCTGATCCAGCTGACGCCCGACCAGGGCGCACCGGCGCAGCGTTTGAACGCTCGTGGCCCGCGCCGCGACCGCGAGGCACGTCCGCGCACCGAACGGCGTAAGCCGCGCACCTAGTCCGCTCGTGCGCACCGGGGCCGAGGTCAGGCGCGTTCGTCCTGTCCGTGGGTAGTGCCCTGGTCGCTCGCAGCGCTGGTTAAGGTGATGGGCGTCGGGTGTGCGTGAACACAGGAGGGCCGCGCTTGTTCGTGTCCGGTGATCGGGTGGTCGGTGCCGTCGGCGATCTCGCGCGCGCGGCGAACTGTGAGTTCGCGGTGTTGCGCGGAATCGACGCCGCTCTCGGCAATCTGCCCGGGGTTCCCGACACGACGGCCTCGCTGGTACGCACGGCCGAACCGTCCGCCGAACTGGTCGACCACTTCGGTGACCGGCTGGTCCGGATCCCGTCGCCCGAGGTGGTCGGTGGCGACGCGGCGGCCAGGATCGCGGCGCTGACCTCCGCCGCGGAGCACACCGCGCGAGCGCTGAGTTCCGGCGCCGAGGCGATCTCCGGCGCGGTGTTCTTCGACGGTCGATTCGCCTGTGGTGCCGACCTTCTGGTCCGTGGCCGCGCTGGTTACACCGTGCACAGCGCGCTCGGTGAGTATTCGGTCGGCGTTCCCGGTGCGCCGCATCGTAGCGACGGTCGCGGGAACGCGCCGTCGGCGTGGTCGCACGTCGAGGACGCTGCGGTGTCGGCCGGTCCGGCGGGAACGCCACCGTTGGCACACGATGATCTGACATCGGGGGACGAAGAGTTCAGTAGTTTCGTCGGATCCGGCGCGGTATCTCCTGCCGACAGCCGGGTGCTGCGCCGCGAATTGGCCGCGGGCCGGACGCCTTTCGAGCGCGTCGCCGCTTCGGTGCAGGCGGTCAAGGTCGATCCGGCTCGCGAATTACTGAGTGCGCGCCTCGAATTCGCGGCGTGCGCGCAGGCACTCGCCGACGCGGGGATCGCAGTCGATCCGTCGGCCTATCTGTGGACCGCCGAGGGCGTGCGGCGTGAGGTGAGCGCGGAACTGGCGCCGGTGTATTCGGCGCGGCGGGCTCGCGTGGAGCACATCATCGAGGACAAGCTGGCGGAATTGCTGCCGGTCCAGTGGGGTGACCCGCGCTATCTGGCGTGCGGGCGGTGTCCGAGCTGCCGTGCCGCGGCGGCGAATGCGCGAGACCTGTTGCTGGTCGCGGGGATCCGGCCCACCCAGCGGGCCAGGCTGCGGGAAGCCGGCGTGCTCACGATCGATCGTCTCGCCACCACCAGCACACCTGTCCCAGGACTGGCTCCGCGCACGCTGGCCGCCCTGCGTAAACAAGCCGATATCCAACTCGTCCGCGAACGCACCGGCCGCCCGGCCTTCACCCTGCGCGACGCCACCGCGCTCGGGGCCCTGCCCGCACCGCGCCCCGGTGACCTCGCCCTGGTCATCGACCTGGACCGGCACGGCGCCATGACCGGCCTCGAACTCGCCGACGCCACCACCATCGTCTTCCGGCCGGTCGTCGCCGGTGTGGAACAGCCGAACAGCGTCAGCTACCGGCCGCGTATGCCCGTCGGTCCGACGGACACCAATGCCGTGGTCTTCGGGCCCGGCGGTGTCGAACCCGCGAACGCGGCGGGCTACCCCAGCGCCGATCCGGCCGACGCGGACACCATCTCGTTCGGGCGCATAGTCATCGGCGACGATGCGGCCATCGGCGACGACGCGGCGGAGCCGCCTGCCACCGATCCGCGCCGGACCGGTGTCGACGCGGTGCCGCGCAGCCCTCTCGGCCTCGAACACGCGGGCCCGTCGACGCAGGACGGGGGAGTGCTCGAGGAGCTGCTGGAGATCATCGCCGAGCATCGCGCGGCCGATCCGGATGTGCGTGTGTACCACTACGGTTCGGATATTCGCACGGCGCTGCTCGATTGGGCGGGCAGGCTCGGCACCGGCGCCGATCTGCTGGACGAGCTGTTGGCCGAGGGCGCGCTGGTCGACCTGGCGCCGATCGTGCGCACCGCGCTGCTGATCGGCGAACAGTCCTACGACGCAACGGGACTCGCCGCGTTGCTGCCGGACACGCCCGGTCGGGCGGCGACGGTCCTCGGCATCCGCGACTGGCTGCTCGACCGCGCGGCCGAGGCAGGAATCGCGGTGCCGGGCACCCGGTTCGCCGTCGCGGAATCCGATGTGCCGCCCTCGCTGCACCCCGGCTCGCTGGAAGCGGCGCTGAGCGAGTTCGCCGCGGACGCGCAAGGGGATTCGGCGCGCGCCGCCGCCCTGACGGCCGCGGTCCTGGGCTATCACCGGCGTGAACGGCAGCCGCGCTGGTGGGCCCATATCGATCGGCTCGGCCATCCGGTCGGCGACTGGGCCGACGCACCGGGTGTGCTCGTCGTCGAATGGGGCACCGTCGACACCAAATGGCATCGCACGCCGCAACTCCCGACGATGCGCCGCTACCTGACGCTCACCGGCAGGTTGGGCACGGGCGCGACGCTCACCCCGGGCACGCAGATGGTCACCATCTACGACGGTGCCGCCGCGGCGGGCATGACCCAGACGCTCGGCCGCCGCGCCACCGCCACCGCCACCGTGCTCGGGTGCGCCGTCGACCCGAATTTCGACGACACCGTCCGGCTGGAAGAGCTGCTCCCGGCGGGCTGCCCGCCCTACGACGACCTGCCCGCCGCCATCGCTCCCGGCCCGCCCGACGGGGAGGCCGAGATCGAGGCCGCACTGGAGCACACGGCTCAGGATCTGCTGATGAGCCTGCCGTGGGTGCCGGAGAACGCGGTCTACGATGTGCTGCTGCGTCGCGCGCCCCGGCTGCGCGACGGGATGGCGCTGCCGCAGCCCCACGACGACCTCGGCGCCGTCCTCGCCCACGCGGTCGGCGCACTGGACGCGTCGTACCTGGCCGTGCACGGGCCGCCCGGCACCGGCAAGACCGGCATCACCGGGCGCGCGCTCGAGCGGCTCGTCACCCGCCACAAATGGCGGATCGGCGTGGTGGCGCAGTCGCACGCGGTGATCGAGCGGATCTTCGACGCGGTCGTGGAAGCCGGCCTGCTGCCCGAACTCGTGGCGAAGAAGGACGTCGCCTCGGTCGGTCCGGATTGGTCGGCGATCGATGCCACCCGGTACCCGCGCTTCCTGGACAACGCTGTCAACGGGTGCGTGATCGGTGGTACCACGGCGGATTTCGTCGACGAACGACTGATCGCGCCCGGCGCGCTCGACCTGCTGGTGATCGCCGACGCGGGCGAATGCTCGCTGGCCGACACCGTCGCGGTCGCGGTGAGCGCGCGCAACCTGCTGCTGATCGGCGATCCGGTCCCGGCCAGGGCACAGGCGAAACATCCGGAGCCCGTGCAGGTCTCGGCCCTGGAATGGCTGTGTGAGGGCGCGGGGACCCTGCCCGTCGAACGCGGCTACTTCCTCGACCGGACCTGGCGCATGCACCCCGCGATCTGCGAGCCCGTGTCGGCCTGCTGCTACGACGGCCGGCTGCGCGCGGACGAGGCCATCACGCTGACAAGGGATCTGGCGGGGATCGCGCCCGGGGTGAGCACGGTGCTCGTCGAGCACCGCGGCAGTGCCACCGAATCCGATGCCGAGGCACGCGAAGTGGTGCGCCAGGTCCGGATCCTGCTCGGCGAAACGTGGACCTCCGACGGCGGAACCCGCAAACTCCACCCGCATGACATCTTCGTGGTCGCGCCGTACGCCGCCCAGGTGGCGCGGATCCGGACGCTGCTGGCCCGTGCCAAGATCGAGGATGTGCTGGTGGGCACTCCCGACCGCTTCCGTGGTCGGGAAGCGGCGGTGGTCCTGTTGTCGATGACCACGTCGACCCCCGCCGACGCGCCCTTCGGGATGCGGCCGCTGTTGTCGCGCACGGTCATCCATGCCACGCTCTGCCGGGCGATGTGGAAGGCCATCGTCATCCGGTCACCCCTGCTCACCGAGTACCTTCCCGACACGCCGGAAGAGCTGGCTGATCTCGTGGGGTTTCTTCAGCTCGGGTAGTGCGCATCGGGGGTTTGCCCGGGGGAATCAGACGCTGCGGAGTAGGCGGCGTAGCCATTCGACGGCGGTGTCGGGGGTGGCGGGCGTGATGTCGATGTGGCGGCTGGCGTGGACCAGGTAGCGGCCGTCGCCGGTGAGGTCGATCCAGGAGAGGACGCCCGAGGGTGTGGGGTCGGTGCCTGCCGCGACGAGGATCTGGCCGATGCCGCTGCGGGGGCGCTGGAGGAGCCGGCGTATGCGCGCGGCGTCGGACGGGCCGGCGACGGGGGCCGTCACCAGGTCGCGGCTGTCCTCCTCGACCCGGGTCGCCGGTGCCGTGATGCGCGGGGTGAGGCCTGGGCGTTGGGCGGGCAGCCGGGAGAACACCTGGGCAGCAAGACGTTTCGTACTGCCGACCTGAACGTGCACCGAACCGCCACGGTCGGGAGCGCTACCGGGATCCTGCACCGCGAGAACCGCGACATCCGCGGTGACCGCGCCGAGCATCCGCACCGGCGCGGGCGCGTGGCCGCAGACCTCGACCCGGATCTCCGGTTTCGCCAGCACCCGCAGGGCAGCCGCGAGGTCGGCGTCGAGGGTGCGAGCGCACCAGGCGTCGAGCGCGGGTTGCTGGGCTGCCCGCTCGACGGTGTCGCGTGCGGACGCACGGACGGCGAGCGGATAGGGGATCCGGTCGCCGTCGGTGCGCGCCCAGCCCAGCGCGAACTGGTCCGGGGTGAAGTGCCAGTTCACTCCCGTTCGGTCCACTCACCGAGCACAGCGGGACTGGTCGGCTCCATCTTCCCGATCAGCGCGTTGACTTCGTCGGCGGGCTCGAGATAGGTCGGCTCCTCCTCGAGGAACCGCAGGAACTCGTCTTCCTCGTCCTCGACCTCCTCGGCCGCCTGAGCGGGACGCGGACCACCGGACGGCCGCGTCTGATCCGCGGCGGCGATCGCCCCACCCATCATTCCGCCGATCGCGCCCGCGCCCATCCCGGTGGCGGCTTCGCCACCGGACACCGAGGGATCGCGCTCCTGCCTGCCCTTGCTCGCCGCCTCGGTGGCGGTATCGCTTGCCGCCGCATCGCCGGCGGCCGCGGTGTTCGCCGAGTGGGTCTCGTCGTTCGATTCGCCGGTCGGCGGTGTCGCGCCGACGGGCGCGGACGTAGTCGAGGTTCCCGCGCGGCGGGTTCGGGCACCTACGGACATCGTGCCGGGGGAGGCCGTGGTCGACGCCGGGGTGGTGGTGCTCGCCCTGCTGGAGTCGGCAGGCGGCTGGTTCGGGGCTGTTGTCGCGGCAGGGGAGGTAGACGCCGGAGTCGTCCCGTTCGCGACCACACCCGGGGTCGCGGCGGTTCCGTTGGCCGGGAGCGCGCCGTTGCCGGTGGAGAGGGTGCCCGCTGTTCCGGCGACCGGCGCGGATGCGGCGGGCATCGTGGCGGCGGTGACGGCCGCCGGTGTCGTCGCCGACGCGACGACGGCGCTCACCTGCGGAATTCCGGCCGAGGGAGCGGCACCCGACGGCGCCACCCCGGCGGTGACAGTTCCTGTCTCCGTGGCGATTCCGGTGAAGGCTGGTACCCCGGATCCGGTCGGCAGGAAGGCTCCGGCGTAGATCGTCTCCATCGCCCGCACCGCGTCGAGGCGGGCGTTCTCGGCCTCGCGGGTGATGGTGGCGTTGTTCGCGGCCTGCTCGGAGTCCAGCAGCGCGGCAGCCGGATCGGGCTGTGCCCCATCGGGTTCCGCGACCGCGGCGCGCAGGGACTCGGCGGCGTCACCGGCCTGGCTGAGCCGGACACCGACCGCGGTCAAGACATCGGCGATGCGCCGACCGGCCTGCTCGAAGTCGCGTACCGCGTCGGAGGCCTGCTGGGCCGCCGCGCCGCGCCAGCCGTCGGCGATGGCGGCACGGATCTCACCGTGCGCGATCTCGACGCCGTCGCCGAGGCCGGTGGCGGTGGTGAGGAACGTCTCGCCCGCGCCTGCCAGTGCGGCTGGGTCGAGTTGCCTTACCGCACTGTGAATTTCGGCATGAGAGAGGTTGTCGAAGACTTCGACGACGGAAACGTAGTCCAGGTCGGTACGGCCGGAAATACTACGCATCGCCATCACCGGGAACCTCGATCGCGGCAACCGCGCCCGCCAATGCCTGATCGGCCTCGCGGAAGCTCGCCCCGGCGGCGCGGAACACGGCGGCCAGGTCGCGCGCGGTGCTCGCGTAGGCGCGCAGTTCGTCGAGTGCCTCGGTGGCCTTGGACTCGAAACCGGTGCGCAGGGCACCGCCCGAGGGGAGGCCGCCGAAACCGGGGATGACAGCGGTCGCGCTGAGCGCCCGCACCTGGGCCTCGACCTCATCGGCCAGCCGTTCGTAGCGCAGCGCGCAGCGTTCGGGCGCGCCGTCGGCCACGAGCACCCCGTCGATCCACAACCCGCCCTCGTCGACGGCTTGGCCGAGAGCCGCCGTATTCGGCAGCCCCGTTCGATTCGGTTGCACCGGTTCCCCCTTCGTCGTTCATCGCACCGCGGTGAGTACCCACTCCGCGATATCGGCCGCCACGCGGTGCTGCACCGGTTCGTGCAACAGGTCGTGTCCGGCGTCGGCGTACTCGCGCAAATCTACCGATCGGTGCCGTGCTGTCCATAGCCGGATTACATCGATGGGTGCGCGCCGGTCGTCCACGCCGTGCACCGCGAGCAGCGCGAGGCCGGGCTCCGGCGCGATGTCGGCGACGCGGCGCGGAGTACCACACAGGATGAGTCCGGCCAGGTCAGTGGAGTTGTCGCGGGCGAGATTCACGGCGGTCACCGCGCCGAGCGAGTGCCCCATCAACACCGGCGGGTCCGGATGATCGGCGCGGACGAGTGCGAGAAATCCCCGCGCGTCGGCGGTCAGCTCGTCGATGGTGCCCGGCGCGTCGGGATCGCCCTCGCTCAGTCCCTGTCCCGAGGTGTCGAGTGCCCACAGCTCGATTCCGGCGGGACGCAACGCCGCGGCGAAGCGGTGATAGTGCCCGCTGTGCTGACCGGTGCCCGGCAGCAGCGCCAGCCTCGCCGCCGGTCGGTCGACGGACCAGCACCGGCAGTGCAATCGGCCACGCTCGCTGTCGAAATAGGGCACCTGTCGATTATCGCTGTTCGGCCGATCGAATTGTTATGGGAGACAGCACTACTACGTGGTACCCCGTGATAGGAACCGCAGGTGACGTGGGCTGCACACGGTGGGCCCGCAGCCGTTAGACTTCGCGCGTCGAACCGGGTCAACAGAGTCGAGGGTTACAGATGTTGTCGTTCCGTCGTTGCGTCGTCCGTGTTGTGGTCGGTGCGGCTGTCGTGACCAGCGCCTCGCTCGGTTCCGGCGCCGTCGCGGGCGCCGCCCCGCTGTCCCTGTGCGGACAGGCGCGCCAGGACGTCGCGATCAGGTCGAGTGTGCCGCTGCTGGACTGGTCGGAGAACTTCGGCATCGACGCCCAGGGTGACCTGTGGGTTTCGCGGGTCATGCGCGGCGAGGTACAGCGCTACGACCGCGACGGGCGCCTGACCGCCACGGTGGCCGTGCCCTCGCCCGGTGCCGTCCGGCTCGGTCCCGACGGACTGCTGTACGTGGTCACCGGCAACTCGCCGTTGGCCGGCTCGGGCGGCATCGTCCGCTTCGACCCGGCGGCCGCGCGCCCGAACCCCGTCGCCTTCGCCACCGGCTTCCCGCAGCCCAACGGTGCCGCCTTCGACGCCGACGGCAATCTGTATGTGACCACCGGCAACGGACTACACCGCCTGCGCCGCGACGGCAGCGAGGACATGGACTGGTGGTCGGCTGTCAGCATCGAGGGACCCAACGGTGTTGTGGTGTCGGGTGACTCGGTCTACGTCACCGCGAACTTCGTCGGTGCGGGTGGGCCCGTCGGTCGCGTACTGCGGCTCTCCCGTACCCACCCGGGCGCGGCGACCACTGTCGCCGACCTGACCTCGTTCGGCACACTGCCCGATTTCGTCGACGACCTGGTCATCCGCGACGGTGCCCTGTATGTCACGACGCTGGCCGGGCACCTGGTCCGCGTCAACCCGAACACCGGCACCGCGTGCACCGTCGTCGCCACCCAGCCGCTCACCGCCGTCGTCGCCGACCCGTCCGACCCGTCGGCTCTGCTCGCGGGCTCCGAGGAGGGCACGGTCCTGCGCATCCGCCCGATCGGCTGACGCGACCGTCGAGGTGACCGGCGCGCGGATCCGGGCTGCCGTTGCCCGGTCGGCGAATTCATCCGCCGGCCAGGGGACCTACTGGAAGCCGGCTCAGCCGCCGACGTTGGTCGCCGCGGGCGGGGCCGGGGGAGCGGGCACCGGGGCGGGCTGAGGCGTTTCGACCGGAGCGGGCGCCGGGGCCTTCGATGTCGGTGCGCTCGAGGAGGATTCACCCGAGCCCGGGCTCACGGCCTGCGGTTCGGGGGTCGGCGGCGCCGCGGGAGCTTCGGGGACCACCACCGGCAGATCGGGCACGACGAACGTGCCGACGGTCGGGGTCATCACGCAGCGGGCGCCCGCGTAGTCGATGGTTCCCCACATGGAGGCGACCACGGTGCCCGCACCGCTGTGCACCGTCTTCGACAGTGACGGCAGATTGAACTCGGTCTGGTCGTCGAGGCCGACGATGCCGCTCTGACCGTTGTTGACGTTGACCCACGCGACACTGAGGCCGGAGGCCAGCGGAACGCCGGAGTGGCGCGGGCTCGCGCTGAAACGGATATCGCCCGGCGTCAGGCTCGTCGCGGTGCGCGGGCCCGGCCCTTCGAACGACGCCGCGGCGATGATCGTGGTGATCGGGCCGTTGCTGCCGCAGCCGAAGGTGGGGGCCGCGTAGGTGAAGGGGGTGAACTGCGTCGAGATGTCACGCAGGGCGTCGACGCCGACGATGCCGGTGAAGCTCGCGATCGCGCCGACACCGGCTTTCGCCGTGGTGTCGTCGCCGGCGAGGTGGGTGAGGTGGCCGATCGCGTCGTCGGTGGGCGACGCGATCGCGCTCGGGGCCAGCAGGGCCAGCGCGCCGATGCTCGCCGCGGTGACGACCGCTGCTCTACCTGCGATGGATCTGCCGTTCACCCGTGACTCCTCGATGGATGCTCGTCGCCGGATAGTCCGGTTCGTCTGGCAACGTACCAGGTCGGCGCGCGGGTCGCCGAGCCGCCGACCGTGCGGTGGGGGCAGCTGGGGACACCCATCGCGTGTGATGTAGTCGACACCGAGGATTACCGAAGGGTAGGTTTCTCTTCGACGGCTACGAGTGACTGGGAGACCCGTATGAAGTTAGCCCTGTCCCCGGAAGAGGTCGCTTTCCGCGACGAGCTCCGGCATTTCTACGCGACCGAGATCCCCGCCGACATCCGCGATCGGGTCAAGCACGGCCAGGATCTGTCCCGCGAGGACATCGTCACCGCGAACAAGATCCTCAACGACAACGGCCTGTGCGTGCCGAACTGGCCGGTGGCCTGGGGCGGCAAGGACTGGACGCCGATGCAGCGCCACATCTGGCTCGACGAGATGCAGCTGGCCTCGGTACCGGAGCCGCTCACGTTCAACGCCTCGATGGTCGGCCCGGTGATCGCCCAGTTCGGGTCCGAGGAACTCAAGCAGCGCTTCCTGCCGCCCACCGCCGCGCTCGACATCTGGTGGTGCCAGGGCTTTTCCGAACCCGACGCGGGCTCGGACCTCGCGTCGCTGCGCACCACCGCGGTGCGCGACGGCGACTCCTACATCGTGAACGGCCAGAAGATCTGGACCACGCTCGGCCAGTACGCCGACTGGATCTTCTGCCTCGTGCGCACCGACCCGAACGCGCCGAAGAAGCAGGCGGGCATCTCCTTCCTGCTCTTCGATGTGAAGTCGCCCGGTGTCACCATGCGCCCGATCAAACTGATCGACGGCAGCTATGAGGTCAACGAGGTGTTCTTCGAGAACGTCCGGGTGCCCGCCGATCAGCTCGTCGGCGAGGAGAACCAGGGTTGGACCTATGCCAAGTATCTGCTCGGCAACGAACGCACCTCCATCACCGGCGTCGGCAAGACCAAGGTCAAGCTCGGCCTCGCGAAGGACTACGCCCGCGCGACCAGGACCGGGCGTGGCACGCTGCTCGACGACCCGGTGTTCGCGGCGCGGCTGGCCGAGCTGGAGAACGAACTGCTCGCCCTGGAACTGACCCAGCTGCGAGTGGTCTCCAATTCTGTCGAGGGCAAGCCGAATCCGGCGTCGTCGGTGCTGAAACTCAAGGGCACGGATTTGCAGCAGGCCGCCACCGAACTGCTGCTGGAGGTCGCGGGCGCCGACGCGCTGCCGGTCGACGCCGACGACATCGCCTCGCCCGCGTGGGCCCAGCACACCGGCCCCGGCTATCTGAACTACCGCAAGGTGACCATCTACGGAGGCTCGAGCGAGGTCCAGCGCTCGATCATTTCCTCCACGATCCTCGGATTGTGAGGCGCTGACATGGAACTCGCACTGACCGAAGAACAGACGATGCTGCGTGACACCGTGCGCGAACTGCTGCACCGGTTCTACGACGGCGAGGCCCTTACCAAGAGCGGCGACACCGACCCCGGCTGGAATCGCACGGTCTGGAAGCAGCTCGCCGACCTCGGGGTGCTCGGGCTGACCATTCCCGAGGAGGACGGTGGCGTCGGCGCGGGCCCGGTCGAGGCGATGCTGGTGCAGGAGGAGCTCGGTCGCGCGCTGGCCCCGGAGCCGGTGCTCGATTCGGTGGTGATCCCGGCCGAACTGCTGCGGCTGGTAGGCAGTGCCGAGCAGCGTCAGCGGCTCCTGCCCGCGCTGGCCGAGGGAACCACCCTGCTCGCCTTCGCGCATACCGAACCCGGCCTGCGGTGGCCGTCGACGGAGCTCACCACCACCGCGGTGGCGCAGGGCGGCAAATACGCGCTGACCGGTGTGAAGAATCCGGTGCTGCGCGGTGATGTGGCCGACGAGGTGATCGTCAGCGCGCTGCTGCCCGGCGGCGGGACCGGGCTGTTCCTGGTCGACCCGAATCAGGATGGCGTGCAACGACGGTCGTACCGCACTTTCGACGGTCGTCGCGCCGCCCAGTTCGACTTCGACAACGCGGCGGGCGAACTGCTCGGTGACGCCGTCGACGCCGCCGAACAGATCGCCCTGACCCAGGGCTACGCGCAGGCGGCGCTGTGCGCGGAGTCGGTCGGGGCGATGGAGGTGGCGCTCACGCTCACCACCGAATACCTCAAGACCCGCAAGCAGTTCGGGGTCACGCTGTCGAAGTTCCAGGTGCTCACCCAGCGCGCGGCGGACTGCTACGTCTCGCTGGAACTGGCCCGCAGCATGAGCCTGTACGCGACGGCGGCGCTGGCCGACGGCGGCAACGATCCGGTGGTCGGGTCACGGGCGCGGTTGCAGGTGGGCAAGTCGGCCGAGCACATCGGCCAGGAGGCGATCCAGATGCACGGTGGCATCGGCGTCACCGCGGAGTACCCGGTGAGCCACTATGTCGCCCGGTTGACCGCGATCGGGCAGACACTCGGTGGGGCGCTGGAACATCGGCGGGAGCTGGCCGATCGGATCGGCGAGTACGACCTGGTCGAGCTGTAGCTTCTTCGACGGTGGTGCGTGCCCGGAGTTCGGGTGCGCACCATCGTCGTGTCAGCCCTCGGCGGTAGTGGGGGCCGGGGTTTCGGTGGTCGTGGCTGCCTCGGTGGTCGTCACCGTGGTCGGTGTGGCGCCGGTGTCGGCCGGGACGACAGTGGTCGGAGTCGCGCGGTCGAAGGCGTGGGTCGGCGGATAGTCCTCGGACGCTTCGTCATCGCCCACGCGGGGCGGGGTGACGGTGCGGGTCGGGTTCTGCCGGGTGGGGATCTGCGGCCGGGTGGTCGTCGGCTCGTCTTCGGTGGTCTCCGGCGGGCGCGTCGTCGTCTCGGCGGGCCGGGATTCGGTCGTCGCCTCGGCCGGGCGGGATTCGGGCGCCGGTTCCCCCTCGGGCGGTGGCGTCTCCGACGGCGAGGTCTCGGTGGAACTGAGGCTGAACGGTTTCCGCGGCGACATGTACGGTGCGATCCGCCAACTGGGCGACGGCGGGATCGGGATGTGCACCGTGGTCGAGGTGGGCTCGTCCGCCGACCGCGCGGGGGCGGCGGCCAGATCCGCGCTCAACGGCGGTGCCGGCACGTAGACATCCTGCTGCCCGACACCGCACGCACCGATGATGATCAGTCCGAGCGATACCGCGCCAACAGCGACTGCCGGACCCACGAACTTGGCCCTGCTGTTATCCATCGCCTGTTACTCCTCGTCGGCTTCGAGATCGCCTCACAGTAGTGCAGGTCGGGCAAAAGAGCGCATTTTAAACGCTAGTGGTCCAGATATCGGATTGATCAATTCAGCGTGTCGTGGGGACGTGTCGCGCGCGTTCGACGTCGCCGAGTCGTAGCGTGTGTGAGCAAAGTTACGCATGAGACGTCCGGCAACGTTACCCCTGACGCGCGAGGTCGCGCGGCGCAAGTATCTGATCGGCGTCATCGAGGAGAATCTCATGGGAGCACTCTCGACACCCCGGCTGGAAACCGCGGCGGCGAACACTGATTCGGCCACCGTCGGGCATCTTTCGTCGACACCGCCCGGCAACCGCACCCTCGCGGTGGTCGCGCGGATCATGGGCTGGTTGTTCTTCGTCGGCGGTCTCGTCGGCGCCGGCCTCGGGATCGCGGGCCTGCACGTGGAGATCACCGTCGCCGGGCTGATCCTGGCCTGTACGGCAGGTCTCATCCTATTGAAGCTGCGTACCGATCGGGACGTACACGAAACAACCTGAGACACCTCATAATTCGAATGCGGTCGCGGGTGTGACGGCTTACCGTCGACACGGTGCGCATCGACATCACCGCTGACGCGGCCCGGTTCCTGGACGACGTACAACCGTTCCTGCACGGCGATCCGCTGCGCCACACGGTCATCGCGACTGCTCTGGTGAACCGGATCAACGGCAGGTCCGGCGGGATGGTCACGCAATTCGTGAGCGTCCGCGACGACGCGGGGACGGTCGTCGGCCTCGCGCAGTGCACAAACGGCGCGGCCTACCTCGGTGCGCTGCCCGCACAGAGTATTTCGGCCGTCGCCGATGCCTTTCGGGCACACGACATCGCCCTGCGCAGTGTCGAGGGAGACGATGCCGACGCCGTCGCGTTCGCGGCGCACTGGTCGAAGGCCGTCGGCGGTACCTACCGCGAGAAGTTCTCGGTCCGACTGTTCCGCCTCGGCACCCTCCAGATGCCGGATGCCCCTGGCGCACCACGGCAGGCCGGCCTCGACGACGTGGCCGTCTGCATCGCGATGACCGAGGAATTCGGCGTGGAAGCCGATGTGCCACATCGACTCGACGAGACGGCGGTGCGCAGGCGCATCGAGGCCGGATCCTCGTGGTTGTGGGAGCACGACGGTCAGCCCGTCACCCTGGTCGCCCGGCACGAGGCGGTCCTCGGCTGGGCCAGGATCGGCCCGGTCTACACCCCACCGCGGTTCCGGGGCAACGGGTTCGCGAGCGCGCTCACCGCCACGGTCGCGGGCCGGATTCGCGCGGAGGGCGCCGATGCCTGCCTGTTCACCGACCTGGCCAATCCCACCTCGAACAAGATCTACCAGCGGATCGGCTTCGAGCCGGTGCGCGACTTCGTGCACTACGCGTTGGCCGACTAGACCAACGGGGCGGTGTGCCACCAATCCAGCACCTGGGCCTCGTCGGCGATGAAACCGCGGCTGTACATGAGCATGGCGCCCCGGGCCTGATCGCCGTCGAAGCGGGTGACCATGCGCGGCGACTTCGGCTGGCTGCCGTCCAAGACGAAGTTCGTGTAGGTGCGGCCGGTATGCGACATGGGGCGGGCGTCGTTGGCGGGCAGGCCCGCGATCGCCTGCGCGGCAAGATCCGCGGAGGGGTAGAGGAAGAACTCGTAGGTGGCCTTGTTGCCGCCGCCGAAGCAATGCCACATCACCGACCAGTCGCCCATATCGGCGTCGTCGGAATCGCGGCTGGCGGTCGCGCGGTCGTAGGCGAAGCAGCCCGCGTTCCCCAGACCGGAACCGGCATGGACCAGGTTGCTCGCCGAGGTGGCGGGCAGCATGCGGGGGAACTCGTCGCTGAGCTTCGCCGCGTTGGCGCCGATGACCCGTCGGTCGCTCGTCGGCGGGGTGGTCGACGTCAGCCGCTGGGGAGCGGAGGTCGTCGCGTCGACGGACGGTGTAGCGACCGCGGAGGTTTCGGAACCCTGCCCGCCCGACGCACCGGCGTTGCCGTCATCGCCGAAGGTGGTCACCAGAATCCAGCCGAGGAAGATCACGACGGCGATCATCGCCAGCCAGCCGATCGGCGATCCCTCCCAGCGGGATTTCCGCTTCTTGCCGAGATACTCCTCGGCGACCGAAGGGCGCGCGCCCCTACCCGTCGCCCTGGAATTCCCGGCGTCGCGGCGACGTTGCGCGCCCGCGTTCGGCGCACTCGCGTGGTTCGCGGATTCGTTGGGCCACGACGGGCTCGGCTGCGCGGACCAGGAGGAACCGCCGCCCACCGCCGGCCACTGCTGACCGAGGCCGGGGGCGGCGTTGCCCGCCCACTGTGAACCGGCGGGTCGGCCGCTCACGGCCCACGGCTGATCGGGACCGGTCGAGCCCGGCCACGGCGCCTGTCCGCCAGGCGAATTCGGGTCGGCACGGCCGGCGATCGGATAACCGGCGCCGGGGGTATACGGCGAGTTCGGCGGGTAGGTTCTGGTGGCCGCCGAGCCGTGGAGTTGCTGCGGGGGAGCGTGACCGGCGAGGGCTCGCAGCGCGGCGGCGGCGAACTCGGCGCAGGTGGCGAAGCGCTCTTCGGGGCGCTTGGCCATGCCCCGGGCGATGACCGCGTCGAGTGCGGGGGTGATGCCCGATCGGAGCGTGCTCGCGCGGGGCGGGGGTTGCTGAAGGTGGCCCTGGATCACCGCGACGGGATTGGTGGCGTCGAAGGGGGTGGTTCCGGTGAGGAGCCGGAAAAGCGTGCAGGCCAGGGAATACTGGTCGGCACGGCCGTCGAGGGTGATGCCGGACAGCTGTTCTGGAGACGCGAAAGCCAGGGTGGCGGTGAAGGTTCCGGTCTGGGTCAGCTTGGCGGCGTTGTCGTCGTGCAGGCGGGCGATGCCGAAGTCGGTGAGGTAGACACGTTCGGTGCCGTCGACCGGTTCGATCAGGATATTGGCGGGTTTCACGTCGCGGTGCAGCACGCCGCGGCTGTGCGCGAAGTCCAGTGCCGCGGCGGTTTCGGCGACGATTCGGACCGCGCGCGCCGGGTCGACGGGTGAGGGCAGCGACGACGCGTCGGCGCCGTCGATGTAGCGCATGGAGATCCACAGCTGGTCGTTCTCGACGCCCCGGTCGTACACGGTGACGATATTCGGGTGCTCGAGTTGCGCCACGAGATCGGCCTCGCGTTCGAACCTGGCCTTGATCTCGTTGTCGAAGAACAACTCCCGGTTCAGCAGCTTCATCGCGGTGCGCCGCGGCAGCCGCGGATGGCGTGCCAGATACACCGAGCCCATGCCGCCGCGGCCCAGCAGTCGTTCGATGGTGTATCCGGCGAAAACGCCGCCCTCGTCATACATCGCGGTCAGTTCAGCGGGGCCGAGCGCCACCAGCGCAGCACCTCGTCGGCCGTGCCGTAGCCGTCGGTGTACATCAGGAACTGGGCGCGGCCGGGATCGCCGGTGAACTGCGTGATGATCTTGTTCCCATTGTCGGTGAACTTGTAGTTGGTGTACTGCTTGCCGCCGTTGCTGTCGGTGGACTTGGTGTTGGCCGGCAGGCCGTCGAGCACCGACTTGGCGTCGGCGGCCGAGTTGAAGGCATAGATCCGGTAGAACGGATCGTCGCTGTCGCCGCCGCCGAAGCAGCTCCACAGGTGCACCCAGGCACCGAAATCGGGCTCGCCTTCGGCGGGCGAGGGCGGATCGCTGTTGTCGGTCTCCCAGCAGGTGGCGCCGTTGTATCCGGTGGAGTCGTCGACCGTGGCGGGCACGATCCGGCCGAACTCCGCGCTGATGGCGTCGGCGCTCGGAGTGATGTAGGTGCTCGCCGACGTGGTGGTCGTGCGGTCGCCGCCGCCCGCGTCGTCGCCGCTGGCCGCGATACCGATGCCGATCAGCAGCACGATCACCAGGATCACCGCGACGACGATGCCGATGATCAGCCCGGTGTTGGACTTCGACGGCGGACGCTGCCCCTGCGGATACTGGGCGAAACCACTGGCCTGTGGCCGCGGCGCCGACTGGTACTGCGGCCGCGACTGCTGGGTGTAGGGCTGCGAAGCGCCGGTGGGCGACTGATTCATCGGACGCTGGGCGCCCATCGGGCCACCCGTCATCGGGCCCTGCGCGGTGCCCATCGGGCCGCCGGTCATGGGGCCCTGGGCGGTGCTCATCGGGCCGCCGGTCATGGGGGCCTGCGCGGTGCCCATCGGGCCGCCGGTCATCGGGCCTTGCGTGGCAACGGGATACGGCAGACCGGTCTGCGGAATCGCGCCGCCCGTCGTGGGCCGCCCGGCGATCGGCAGCGAACCGCCGGTGCCCGGTCGTGGTCCGACGATCGGCAACGCGGGTGCGCTCGGGCTGTTCAACGCCTCGATCGCGGCCTCGGCGAAGTCCGAACAGGAGTCGAACCGGTCATCGGGCCGCTTGGCCATCGCCTTGGCGAGCACGCCGTCGAGTGCGTAGGAGAGGCCGGGCCGGACGCTGCTCAGCGTGGGCGGCGGCTGCTGGAGATGGCCCTGGATCACCGCGGCCGGGTTGGTCGCCGCGAACGGTCCCGAACCGGTGAACAGCCAGAACAGTGCGCAGGCAAGGGAGTACTGGTCGGACCGGTGGTCCAGCGCGGCGCCGGTGAGCTGTTCGGGGGAGGCGTAGGCCAGCGTCGCGGTGAAGGTGCCCGTCTGGGTGAGGTGGCCGGTGTCGTCGCGCAATCGGGCGATGCCGAAGTCGGTGAGGTAGACGCGTTCGCCACGGCCCGCGCCCGAGCGGGCGAGCAGGATATTGGCTGGCTTCACGTCGCGGTGCAGCACGCCCATACCGTGCGCGTAGTCCAGCGCGTCGGCGGTTTCCTTCACGATCTGCAGCGCGCGGGCGGGCGGCAGCGTCTGCGGATCCACCGATGCCGCGTCGACGCCGTCGATGAACTGCATGGAGATCCACAGCTGTTCGTCGTCGTGCCCGCGGTCGTAGACGGTGACGATGTTCGGATGATCGAGGCGCGAAACGAGATCGGCCTCCCGCTCGAACCGTGCCCGCACCTCGGCGTCGAAGAACATCTCGCGATTGAGCAACTTCAGCGCCGTCATCCGCGGTAGGCGGGGGTGCTTGGCCAGATAGACCGAACCCATGCCACCGCGGCCGAGCTGCCGTTCGATGACGTAGCCGGCGAAAACATCTCCGTTGGCCAGCATGTCTGCTCCACTTCCCGCCGCGCGCCGGGACCCACCAGCGCACGCGCGTACAGCATAAAAGCCGCGGCCGACGTTGCCCGCCACGGGAAAATCAACGAAACCTTATCAGTCGGCGACGACGCCGACGGTTGCCACGATCACGGCGGACGCCGCTGCTGAGGCGGCACGATATAGCCGGGATGGTTACGGCCACCAGGGAAATCGATGGTGCCCGGGCGTGCGCTTCCGCGTCGCGGCGGGATGGCCGGACCGCCCGTCGACGGCCGCGGCGCGTGGGGATGCGGCTGCGCGGGAGTGGTCGGCTGCACGTGCGGGTGCGGCTGCGCGGGGGTGGTCGGCGGGGGCGCGTGGCGATAGGGCTGCGCCGGGGTGTGCGGCCGAGGATATCCCGGCGCCTGCGGGTAGGACTCGCGGGCGCGCAGAACCACACCCGCCGCGGTGTACTGCTGCTGCTGATGCCACGGCCCCGGCACCGCGAACAGCGCCGCTTTGGCCGCCTGCGCGAACTCGGCGCAGCTGGCGAAACGGGACTCGACGCGCTTGGCGGTGGCTCTGGCCAGCACCGCGTCCAGGGTCGCGGGCAGGTCGGGGCGCAGACTGCGCAGCGGGGGAAGGGGCTTGCTCAGGTGCGCCTGGATCACCGCGCCCGGGCTGGGTCCGGGGAACGGCACCGAGCCCGTGAGCATCCAGAACAGCGTGCAGGCCAGCGAGTACTGATCGGCGCGATGATCCAGGGGCGCGCCCGCCAGATGCTCGGGCGCGGCATAGGCCAAGGTGGCGGTGATCGTGCCCGCCGAGGACAGCGTGGTTTCGCTGTCGCGCACCGCGGCGATGCCGAAGTCGGTGAGCACCACGCGTTCCGGGCGCCCGATCGGTGGCTTGGCGAGCAGGATGTTCGCCGGTTTCACGTCGCGGTGCAGCACGCCGCCCGCGTGCGCGAAGTCCAGCGCGGTGGCGGTCTCGGCGACGATCTGCACGGCCCGGCCGGGTGTCAGCACGTTCACGTCGGCGGTCGCGACATCGGTGCCCGCCACGAACTGCATGGAGATCCACAGCTGGTCGTCGTCGGTGCCACGGTCGTAGACGTTGACGATATTGGGGTGCTCGAGCTGGGCGACCAGATCGGCTTCGCGCTCGAAGCGGCGGCGGATCTCCTCGTCGGCGGACAGCTCACGGCTGAGCAGTTTCAGCGCGGTGAGCCGGGGCAGCCGGGGGTGCCTGGCCAGGTAGACCACGCCCATTCCACCCTGGCCCAGCACGCGCCGGATCGTGTATCCGGCGAACACGTCGCCTTTGCGCAACACGCGAAGTCACCCCCTCCAGGGCAGAGCACCCGTTTGAAATTCTACCGATGTATCTCCCGAACCCACCGCCGCGCAACATCGCGAGCGAAGTTGTCGGTGCCTGATATTAGGGTGGCAGCTATGCGCATTGGAGCACATGTTCGCGACGAGAGCGATCCGATCGGCTTCGGCGAGAAGCTCGGTGCCGAGGTCGTGCAGATGTTCGTGGTCGATCCGCAGAGCTGGGACAAACCCCAGCCGCATCCCAGGGCCGCCGAGATTCTGGCCAGTCCGATCGATGTGGTCGTGCACTCGTCCTATCAGATCAATGTGGCGAGTCTGAACAATCGGTTGCGGATGCCCTCGCGCAACGCGGTGGCCCAGCAGGCGAAGGCCGCGGCCGACCTCGGTGCGTTCGGCCTGGTGGTGCACGGGGGACACGTGCGCTCCGACGCCGAGCTCGATACCGGAATCGACAACTGGCGCAAGCTGTTCGAGCGTCAGCAGGACAAGGGCGGGTTCGCCGTGCCGATCCTGATCGAGAACACCGCGGGCGGCAATCACGCGATGGCCCGGCATTTCGATTCGATCGCGCGATTGTGGGACGCGGTCGGCGACTACGGCGCGGGCTTCTGCCTCGACACGTGTCACGCGTGGGCGGGTGGTGAGGAACTGGTCGGGGTGGTCGAGCGGATCAAGGCCATCACCGGGCGCATCGATCTCGTGCACCTGAACTCCTCGCGCGACGAATTCGATTCCGGCGCCGACCGGCACGCCAATTTCGCCGACGGCACCATCGACCCGCAACTGCTGGCCGAGGTCTGCCGCACGGCCGGTGCGCCCGTCATCCTGGAAACCCCGGTCGACGGGGTCGCCGAGGACCTGGCCTACCTGCGGGAGCACATCGGCTGACGGCGTTGGGATCACTCCGACGCAAACCCTGTCTGTCGAACGGGATTCACGGTGTGCTTGATGCATACCAACCGATCGAGAACGACAGTGAAGGTGATCCCCATGACGGTCGACCACGCCCTCCCAGCCACCCTGACGGTGACCAAGCTCGGCGCCCACATCGGCGCGCAGATCGATGGTGTCCGGCTCGGCGGTGATCTGGACGCGGCGACCGTGGCGAAGATCCGGCGCGCGCTCAACGAGCACAAGGTGATCTTCTTCCGTGGTCAGAACCACCTCACCGAGGACGGCCAGTACGAGTTCGCGGAGTTGCTCGGGAGCCCGACCACCCCGCATCCCACGGTGAAGTCGGCCGGGGTGAAGAGCCTGGCCATCGACTCCGAGCGCAGCCGCGCCAACTCCTGGCACACCGATGTGACGTTCGTCGACCGCGTGCCGAAGGCGTCGATCCTGCGCGCCGAGCACCTGCCCACCTACGGCGGCTCGACCACCTGGGCGTCCACGGTCGCGGCCTACAACTCGCTGCCCGCCCCGCTCAAGGCGCTGGCCGAGAACCTGCGCGCGGTGCACACCAATCTCTACGACTACGCCGGAGCGGTCGACAAGGTGCGTCCGTCCCAGGTCGAGTACTCGGCGGAATTCCAGTCCGATGTGTACGAGACCGAACACCCCGTGGTGCGGGTGCATCCCGAGACCGGCGAGCGTGCGCTGCTGCTCGGCCATTTCGTGAAGCAGTTCGTGGGAATTCCGTCGCGCGAGTCCGACCAGCTGTTCCGTTTGCTCCAGGATCGGGTCATCCGCCTGGAGAACACCACCCGCTGGAACTGGTCCGACGGCGACGTCGCGATCTGGGACAACCGTGCCACTCAGCACTACGCCATCGACGACTACAACGACCAGCCGCGTCGCCTCACCCGCATCACCCTCGCCGGTGACATCCCGGTCGGCGTCGACGGACAGACCAGCACCGTCCTGAAGGGCAACGCCGAGGACTACTCGATCATCGAGGAAGTGGAGCTCCTCGCCAGCTGAAATATGGTGCTGACCTGGGGTTTAGTAGTCCAGTTCGGTATACGCTGTGTTTTTGGCGCGCTGGCGCGCGCGGGTCCGCGGCCACCACGGGCCGCCGGTCAGGCGCCGTTGCTTGCTCCTTCGTCGCGTACGCAACGGCGCCTGAC
>NZ_JBHURA010000015.1:0-120858 GCF_042674185.1 Nocardia sp. NPDC056952
TGCTTGCTCCTTCGTCGCCTACGCAACGGCGGCTAACCGGCGACCCGGCCGCGAACCGGCCACTGCGTGGCCGACCCTCCCTAGGGGTCGGGGTGGTGGTTGGCTACCGTCAGGGCGTGTCGCAATCAGTTGAACCGCCTGCTGTGCCCTTTGTGTCGAAGGTGGTGGCTGGGTTGCGGCAGGGTGCGGCGTTTCTCGTGGTCGGGGCGATCGGGTTTCTCGTCGATGCGGGGACCTACAACCTGTTGGTGTTCTGGGGCGGGGGTTTCTCCTTCTCCGAAGGTGTGCTCTATCACTCGCCGCTGGTCGCCAAGATCATCGCGATCGTGGTGGCGACGGTGGTCACCTACTTCGGCAACAAGTGGTGGACCTACTCGCACCGCAAGTCCGGCAGCCCTGTTCGGGAATATGTTCTGTACGCGATCGTCAATGTCGTAGCGATCCTCCTGCAACTCGGCTGCCTCGGCTTTTCCCGATATGTGCTCGACCTGTCGTCGCCGCTGGCGGACAACATTTCCGCCACGGTGATCGGGCAGACGATGGCGGTCGTATTCCGCTATTGGGCCTACAGCAAATTCGTTTTCACCGGCTCATCGGCAAGCGATGAGCAACACGCGCGGAGTGCGGCAACTCCTCACTGACAACGCGCGGGTGGCGTGTGATTGATATCCTCGCCCCGCCCGCCGCGACGCCCTTCTTTACGTGACTGCCTGCGCCGGCGCAGTCGATACCGAGAATTTCGAGGACTTCATGGAGCAGTCGGCTACCAAAGCCGTGACCGAATCGAACGATCGGCGCGAGGCCGCGCCCGCATCGTTGCGCGGTGAACACTCAGCGCCCGAGCGGCTCGTGCTGGCCCGAGGCATCTTCACCGGGCCCTCGGCGCGGGTGAACGACGACCTTTACGCCGTCGTCAAGGGGGGTGCCGCCGTCCGCGAACGGCACTCGCTGCACCTGCCCAAGGGCGCGACCGCGCACACCAACACCTACTTCGGCCGATTCGCCGCCAGCTACTGGCAGCGCTGGACCACCGTCACCGAGGTGTCGGTGGGTGCGCATCTGGTGGTCGCCAACTTGGCGAATGTGCGGCTGGTCGCCTCCGATATCGCCGGGCACCGCCGGATCATCGCCTCGCTGGTGGCGACCAGCAGCGGGGTCGTCTCGCTGACGGCACCGCTGGATCAGTACGTCGACGGCGGCGCGTTGTGGCTCGAGTTCGACGCGGTCGGGGGCGAACTCGACATCACCGAACTCGCCTGGACCGCGCAGGCGCCCGAGAAGGTGCGCCCGGTCGCCATCGCGATCTGCACCTTCAACCGGGCCGAGGACTGCGCGCACACCGTCGCCGCGCTGGCCTCGGACGCGACCGTGCTGGCCGCGATCGACGCGGTGTACGTCGTCGACCAGGGCACCGACCTGGTCGAGGACCGCCCGCTGTTCCAGCAGGTCCGTCCTGATTTCGGCGACAAGCTGCGCTACATCCGCCAGCCCAACCTCGGCGGCGCGGGCGGCTTCACCCGTGGCCTGTACGAGGTGTCGGCGGCCAACGAGCACGCCGACGTCATCCTGATGGACGACGACATCCTCTGCGAGCCCGAGACCGTCCTGCGCCTACAGGCGTTCGCCAATCTGACCGTCGAACCGACTCTGGTCGGCGCGCAGATGTTGTTCCTGCTCAACCCCGACTACCTCAATGTCGGCGCGGAAGAAGTGCATCTGCACGAGCTCAAGCACGGCCAGAAGGTGCCCAAGGCACTGCGCAACACCTCCATGCTCAAGAAGAACCAGGAGCGTCGCGTCGACGCGGGCTACAACGCCTGGTGGACCTGCCTGATCCCGGCCGAGGTGGTCGCCAAGATCGGGCTGCCGGTCCCGATCTTCTTCCAGTGGGACGACGTGGAATACGGCATCCGGGCGCGCGAGCACGGTTTCGTCACCGTCACCCTGCCCAACGCCGCCGTCTGGCACGCCGACTTCTACTGGAAGGACTACGACGACTGGGCGCGGTACTTCTCCACCCGTAACTCGCTCATCGTCGGCGCCCTGCACACCGATCTCGACGGCAAGGCGATCACACGCGAGTTCTTCCGCTATATCGCCGAACACCTCGTCGGCATGCAGTACGGGCTGGTGCACACCACCCTGCAGGGCATCGAAGACTTCATGAAGGGCCCGAAGGCGTTGCGCGACGGCGGTATCGACGCCCTCGCCGCCGCCCGCAGCAGCCGCAACGACTACCCCGAAACCATCAAGCACCCCGCGGCCACCCCGCCGGTGAACTCCGCCGACATCTCCGTGCGCCGGGCCAGCGGCGAACCGAGCCGCGTCACCCTGGTGCTGATCAAGCGCGCGATCACCCAGTGGACCGGCCGCACCCAGCCCGGTCTGATCGGCGTCACCCGCGAGGACGCGCACTGGTGGCACATCGGGCTGTTCGAGCACGTGGTGGTCACCGACGCTTCCCAGTCCGGCGTGCGGGTACGTCGCCGGGACAAGGCTCGTGCTCGCGCACTGCTCATTCGCGCCTACCGCACCTTGCGCAAGCTCCGTAAGGAACTCCCGGCGTTGCAGGCCGAATACCGCAGGGCCGTACCGGAACTCACGAGTCGGGAGAACTGGGCGCGGCTGTACGGCATCGACCCGAGCTGACCCATGACCCGTTTCGTCCGGGCCGCCTCCGCTGCTGACGCGGAGGCGGCCGCCGGGCTGCACGCCGAATTGCACGCGCATTTCGAGGTGCGCCGTCCGGCCGACATCCTGCGCCGCACACGGCAGCTCACCCACAACGACTCTTCCGACTGGCGACCGGCGCCACTGCTGATCGTCGAGGACGAGACACCCGTCGGTTTCGCGAGCTACGAGTTGTCCCGACCGAGCAAGTGGTCGGCGGGCGATCTGCGTATCTCGGAATTCCTGATCACCGAGTCGTCGCGCGGCACCGGCGCGGGCGCGACCCTGCTCGCCGCCGTCCACGAGGTCGCGAGCGCCGCAGGAGTAGCGGTGAGCGAGCCGAACCAGGCCGACCCGGATGTGTTCACGACCGCGGAACGCTACCTCGGCTCCCACGTCATCGACTTCGCCTACGAGCGGACCCGAGCCGGGCACTGGTCGTCGCTGCGTGCCGAGGCCGAGGAAAAAGGCTGGCCCGCACCACGACTCAACGACCTGTGGCACACCGAACTCCACGACGATCCCGAGCCCGGCCACCTCTATGCCGAGGGCGAGGTCCCGTTCATCCTGCTGCCCGACGGCCGGGTGGTCACGGCGCGATTCCGGACGATCCATGTCGAGGAATACCTCGGCCACGGCCCGGAGAACCGCTGGACGCTGGCCCTGTCCGGTCGGGAGTTGCGCACGATAGGCGGGCTGGAGATCGACCACAGCTGGTCACGAGCGGAGAACCGGCCCGCGCTCGCGGTGGCCATGGACGACGGCCGGCTCATGGTGAACTACTCCTACTACGCCGGCAATCACTTCGGCTCCGACTCGGGCACCATCGACTACTTGATCGACTTGGCCGAGGGCACCGCATCGCAACGCGCCCACGTCACCTTCGAACAGGACTAGCGAGATCATCAGGCACTGACGCGGTTCGGCTCTCGGCCGTTGTTCGCGTGAGTGCCTGATGATCAACTGCTCCGGCTCAGCGGCGGCCACGTTCGCGGTAGTTCTTCCGCTGCTGTTTGCTGATGTCGCGCCATACTCGTTCGCGTTCGGCGGCCAGACGTTTGTCGGTGCGGGCGGCCATCCACTCGTTCTCCTTGGCCAGCTTGCGATAGCTGGTCAGCCTGCGTTCGGCGATGGTGCCGTCGGCGAGGGCGGACTGGACCGCGCACCCGGGTTCGGTCTCGTGGGCGCAGTCGGCGAAACGGCAATCGGCGGCGAGGGATTCGATGTCGCTGAAGGTCTTGCCGATGCCGTCGGCGGCGTCATAGAGGCCGATGCCGCGCAGTCCCGGGGTATCGATGAGCGTCCCGCCGCCGGGGAGAGGCCGCAGTTCCCGATGCACGGTGGTGTGGCGGCCTTTACCGTCCACGGCACGAACCGCGTTGGTGGCGAACACTTCCGCGCCGAGCAGTGCGTTGGCGAGAGTGGACTTGCCCGCACCGGACGGCCCGATCAGGGCGACGGTGCCGCTGAGCACCGCGGTGAGCACATCGAGACCGACCGCGACAGCGGCACTCACCGCGACCACGGTGGCGCCGGGCGCTACCGCGCGCACCTCATCGAGCGGAAGATATTCCGCCGCATCAGCTTTGGTGAGCACGACGACCGGCTGGGCATTGCTCTCCCAGGCCAGCGCGAGCATCCGTTCGATCCGCCCCAGGTCGACATCACCGTCGGCGGCAGAACAGATCAGCACGGTATCCACATTGGTGGCCAGCACCTGGGCCACCGAGCGCCCGGACACCGACGACCGCATGATCGCCGAGTGTCGTGGGAGCAGTTGTCGCACAGTGCCCTCGGCATCGAGTCCCACCCAGTCACCGGTGCACAGTCCGGTGATGTCGCGCGGGCAGGCGGCTCGCGCCGGGCCGCGCGGGGTCACCACATCGCATTCGCTGCGGTCCATCCTCACGATGCGAGCGGGTGCGAGATCGCCGAGGAGCGGCAGATATTCAGAAGCTACGGCTTCGGTCCAGCCGTAAGGGACGAGCAGGTCGTAGTCGACCATCGTAAGGAATCCTTCGTCGGGTGCCGAACCCGAACGACGGGTTCAGCGAGTTGAGGTGATGTCCGGAGCAACCTGGGCAGGCGCACAATCGCGCCGCCCGGCCACGGCAATCCACACGTGTGTACTCACGGACATCCACCTCCTCTCCAACGTTCGAACACCACTGTGCCCGACCACGCCGACACCCGGCAACTCATTTTCCGTGCGCGGTCTCGCGCCGTCTTCACATGGGCGAACTCGCGCTGTCGCGCGGCCTGATGACGGCACGCCTGCTGTCCCGCAGGTAGGCGTTCGGGGCTTACGGCACGAAGACTTCGGTCGACTGGGGGATGTTGGGCTTGTCGGTGCGGACCGTGACCTGGACTCGACCGGGGCCGGTGTTCGCGATCACGTCCTGGACCGGGTAGGTGCTGGTGCTGGTGGCCGGGATGAAGCGGGTCACCGAGCCGGTGGCGCCGCTGTCCAGGTTCCGCCAGTCGACGACAACGTTCACATCGCATGCCAGCACGGTGGGCGCCCAGTTACCGAGTGGGGAGAAGCCCTGCGAGACGCGCAGGGCGATGCTGTGGGTGGCGCCGGGCGCCACGCTCGGGGAATTGAGCGGTCCGTCGAACGCGGTGCCCGCCACGTTCAGGATGCCGACGCAGACGCCGTTGCCCAGGGTCGCCACCGGCGCGGTCCTGACTTCGTTCATCACGCAGGAGCGCGGGCCGACATTGGACCAGCCGAGCTGGCACTGGTCGTCCGCCTGGGCGGTGCCGGGTGCGGCGAGACAGAGCGCGGTGCCGGCGAGCACGGTCGCCGCGGCGGATGCGAAACTCTTTGCGAAGGTCACGTTTCGCATAGTAAGACCGAATCGCCGATTGTTGCCAGAGCGAACTACCCCCTAGTTTCAGGGGCTAGTCGGGTTTACCGAAGTGCTCGTTGCGCCCCAGCGATCGCAGCCGGAACCATTCCTTGAGCCCGGCCGGGTCGCGACGGGTCACCAGGAAGAACCAGGAGAATCGGATCCACTCCTGCGGCAACAGCTTCCGCATGCCGGGCTGCGACATCAGGTAGCCGCGATTGCGGTAGGTGAAGTAGCGCTTCACCGGATCGTCCGGGTACTGGGTGTGCATCCGCCCGCCCAGGATCGGCTTGAATTCCTCGGCGCCGTTGGGATGCAGGTAGGCGGTCTGCAAGCAGGTGCCGAACGGCAGCCCGGAGCGGACCAGGCGGCGATGCACCTCCACCTCGTCGCCACGCACGAACAGCCGCAGGTCGGGCACACCGATCAGGTCGACGGCCTTCGCCGAGATCAGCGCGCCGTTGAACAGCGACGCGATGCCGGGCAGGAAGTCCTCGTCGCCGAGCTCCGAACGCAGCCGCCGCCACACCACGCCGCGGCGCAGCGGGAACGCGAGACGGTCCGGCTCGTCGATGTCGCAGACCACCGGCGACACCTCGACCAGGTTGTGCCTGCGCGCGCAATCGATCAGTGTCGCGAGCACTTCGGGCCCGTCGGGGCGGCCGTCGTCATCGGCCAGCCACACCCAATCCGCGCCCTGGGTGAGCGCGTGCAGCATGCCGAGCGCGAAACCGCCCGCGCCGCCGAGGTTGTGGCGTGAACCCAGGTAGGTGGCCTCGATCGGTTGCTGCGCGACCAGCTCGGCCACCGCGTCCTCGTTGGCGTTGTCGACGACGATCAGATGGTCGACCGGACGCGTCTGCGAGGCGAGCACTTTCAACGACTCGGCGAGCAGTTCGCGGCGCTTGTGCGTGACGACCACCGCGATGATCCGCGCGGTGGGGCCGGTCTCGGTCGTGATGTCGGCGGGTTCGGCGCCGGGGGGCAGTTCCGCGTCGTCGGGCAGCACGACCGCGGGCAGCGCGTCGTCGGGCAGCACGGCGGCAGGCTCGACGGGTGCCAGCGTCGCCTCGAGACGGTCGGTCATGCTGAACCCACCCGGCACGGCAGCCGGGGCAGCCTCGTCACGTTGACCGCTCATACCTGATTCTGCTCCAGCTTCTTCTCGCCCGCCGCGCCGAGTGCGCCCTCGGTTTCCAGATCACGCAACACCTGTGCCACGTGATTACCCGCCTCGGGCCCTTCATACGCTCGCACAACGTCCTCGATCCCGCCCTGTTCGCGGATCTGACCGTGGTCGATCCACATCGCGGTATCGCAGAGCTGGGCGAGGAATTCGTTGGAGTGGCTGGCGAACACCAGGATGCCCGACCGTGCGACCAGCGACTGCAGCCGCGTGCGGGCCTTCTTCATGAACTCCGCGTCGACCGCGCCGATACCCTCGTCGAGCAGCAGGATCTCGGGGTCGATCGAGGTGACCACACCCATCGCCAGCCGCACCCGCATACCGGTGGAGTAGGTGCGCAGCGGCATCGACAGGTACTCACCGAGCTCGGTGAAGTCGGCGATCTCGTCGATCTTGGCCATCATCTGCTTGCGCGTCTGCCCGAGGAACAGGCCGCGGATGATGATGTTCTCGTAGCCGGAGATCTCCGGATCCATGCCGACGCCGAGGTCGAACACCGGGGCCACCCGACCGCGAATGCGCGCACTGCCGCGGGAGGGTTCGTAGATGCCCGAGAGCAGACGCAGCAGCGTCGACTTGCCCGCGCCGTTGTGGCCGACCAGACCGACCCGGTCGCCTTCCTTGAGGGAGAGGTTGATGTCGCGCAGCGCCTCGACCACCACCACGTCGGAGCTGTTGCGCCCGATCGCGCCGCCCGCCTTGCCGAGGAACGCCTTCTTCAGCGACCGGGATTTGGCGTCGAAGATCGGGAACTCGACCCACGCATCATGGGTTTCGATACTCACACGGCTCATCGAGAACTGCTCCTAAACCCAGTACGGGACGCGGGCACGGTACTGCTTGAGCGCCAGGATCGCGACGGCCCAGCCGACGACGGTGATCGCACCGACGATCGCCCAGTGGTGCCATTCCGAGGGCTCACCGAGCAGGGGAGCGCGCACGATCTCCAGGTAGTGATAGGTGGGGATGATCTCGAGGAGCTTGGCGCGGTCGCCCGCACCACCGACCGAGTTCTCCAGCGCCTTCGTCGACCACATCACCGGGGTCAGCACGAACAGCATCAGCGTCATCGAGCCGAGGATCGGGGCGATATCGCGGTAGCGGGTGGAGAAGATGCCGAAGACGATCGTCACCCACATCGCGTTGAGGAACAGCAGCAGGATCGCGGGAACCACCAGCAGGAACGACAGATCCAGATCACGCCAGATCGAGAACGCCACCACCAGCACCGCGTAGATCGCCGCGTTGTGGATGAAGAACAGGAACTGCCGCCAGACCAGGCGATACACGTGCACGCTCAGCGCCGAGGGCAACTGTTTGATCAGTCCCTCGTTGGCGATGAACACGTCGGAGCCCTCGAGAATCGAGGCACTGATGACGTTCCACACGATCAGGCCGACGGTCACATACGGCAGGTACTCACTGATCGGCTGGTCCAGCAGTGTCGAATACAGCAGACCCATCGCCAGCGCCTGCAAACCGGTCGCGATGGTGATCCAGAACGGACCGAGCACCGACCGGCGGTAGCGCTGCTTGATGTCCTGCCAACCCAGCGACAACCACAGCTCGCGCTGGTGTAGTCCGTCGCGCATGTCTTTGAACGCACGCCCGAAGGTCTGCGAATCCGACACCATCGGCGTCCTCACCAGCAGCGCGGCGTCGGTGGTGTGCTCGGCAGCGGCGGCTTCGGTCACCTCTGCGTCGGTGGGGGTGTCTTCGGAATGCACGGGGCTCTCTTCGGTACGCGCGTCACTGCGATCGGAGACCGAATCAGGACGAGCGGCAGCGGCGGGCACGGTCCCCGACCTTACAGTGTTGTTTTCCGGCTGGCGCCGGGTGTCGCGGCCCTGGGGGGCCTCGATCTTCCCTCCCTCCGGGTACTCCTTCGTCGCACCCTCCGCTCAGTCCAGATCGAGGCGGGCCGCGAACAAGAGACTCGGGGGGTTTACAGGTACTGACCGCCGCCCACATGGCCGCCCGCCTTGGCGTCCGCCGCGTGCATTCCGGGCGGAAGCGCACCCTGGCGCATCTGCTCCAGCTGAGCGCGGGCGGCCATCTGCTGGGCGAACAGCGCGGTCTGGATTCCGTGGAACAGGCCCTCCAGCCAGCCGACGAGCTGGGCCTGGGCGATGCGCAGTTCCGCGTCCGAGGGCACCGAGTCGTCGGTGAACGGGAGGGTGAGGCGTTCGAGTTCCTCGCGCAGTTCCGGGGCGAGGCCCTGTTCGAGCTCACGGACCGAGGACTTGTGGATCTCCTTGAGGCGCGAGCGGCTGGCGTCGTCCAGCGGTGCGGCGCGAACCTCCTCGAGGAGCTGCTTGATCATCGTGCCGATGCGCATCACCTTGGCGGGCTGCTCGACCATGTCCGTCAGCGACTCCGCCGACTCGCTCGCGGCCTTCTCGTCGTCCGGCACGACCTGCGCGGTGAACGCGGACCCGCTGTCGGCGTCGGCGGGCACGGTCAGTGGACGGCCGTCGGGACCGATCACGACGATGGATTCGGGGACATCCTCCGAGTGCGTCATATCCCCATCATTGCGTGTGCGCCGGGTTCGCGCTAAAACCCCCACGCGGTTACCCCGGGAGGCCCCCTGCCCTTAAAGTGGCCACCATGACTTATGACGTCGCGAGGGTTCGGGGCCTGATACCGTCCCTGGGCGACGGCTGGATCCATCTGGACCCGCAGGCGGGGATGCTGGTTCCCGATTCGGTATCTCGTGCCGTCTCAACGGGTTTCCGCACCTCTTCGTTTTCCCATATCGGCCGCCACGGTGCGGCATCGCGCAGCGGCGCGATCCTCGACGCCGCACGGGAAGCTGTCGCCGATCTGGTCGGTGGAGATCCGGCCGGCGTCGTCCTCGGTCCCGATCGCGCGGTACTGCTGGCCTGGCTGGCCGAATCGCTGAGCTCACGCCTCGGTCTCGGCACCGGCATCGTGCTCTCCCGTTTGGACGACGAGGCCAATGTGGCCCCGTGGCTGCGCATCGCCAACCGCTACGGCGCGCACGTGCGCTGGGCCGAGGTGGAGATCGAGACCTGTGAGATGCCGTCGTGGCAGTTCGAGGAGCTGATCGGGCCGACCGCGCGCTTGGTGGCGCTCACCGCCGCGTCACCGATCGTCGGGTCGGCGCCCGGTGTCCGGGTGGCCGCCGATCGGGTCCACGATGTGGGCGGACTGCTGGTGGCCGACGCGTTCGGCGCGGCGCCGTACGCGCTGATCGACATCGACGAACTCAATGCCGACGTCGTCGCGCTGAGCGCGCCGTCGTGGGGTGGACCGCAGGTGGGCGCACTGGTTTTCCGCGACCCGGCGTTCCTCGACCGCATCCCCTCGATGTCGCTCAACCCCTATGCCAAGGGCGCTGAACGCCTCGAGGTGGGCGGGCATCAGTACGCGCTGCTGGCCGGGCTCACCGAGTCGATCGACTTCCTCGCCGGGCTCGACGAGCGCGCCTCCGGCACCCGCCGCGAACGCCTCGAGATGTCGATCACCTCGCTGCAGGACTATCACGACCAGCTCTTCGATCACCTCATGCAGGTGCTGGAGAAGGTCGACAACCTCACCGTGATCGGCCGGGCCTCCACCCGCATCCCGACGGTCAGTTTCACGATGGCCGGGATGCAGGCGGAGAAGGTGGCGGCCAAGCTGGCCGATGCCAGGATCGGGACGGTCAGCGGTGTGCACGGCGGTAGCCGACTACTCGACGCGCTGGGTGTGAACGATGAGGGCGGTGCGGTGACGATCGGGCTCGCGCCCTATACGACCCGCTACGAGATCGACCAGCTCGGCCGTGCCCTCACCGCCCTCGAATAGCGTGCGCTAGTCGCGAACCCGCAGGATCACCTTGCCGAAGGTCTGCGAATCGTCGAGCAGTTCGTGCGCGTGGGCGGCCTCGGTGATCGGCAGCTCGGTGGAGATCACCGGCACGATCTCGCCGGCGGCCACCTGTGGCCACAGTTGTGTGCGGACCGCCGCGATGATCTCGGCCTTGCTCCCCGGCCCCGATCGTGGACGGCCGCGCACGTTGGTCGCCGCGACGGTGCCCCACTTACGCAGCAGTGCGGCGATATTCAGCGTTCCGCTGACGCCCCCTTGCATCCCGATCACCACCAGCTGCCCATAGGGTGCGAGCGCCTCCACGTTCCGTTCCAGGTACTTCGCACCCATGTTGTCGAGAATCACGTCGGCCCCACCCTGATCCGCGACCGCTGCGACGAAGTCGCCGGTCCGGTAGTTGATCAAGATCTCCGCTCCCAGCTCGGCGCACTTGGTCAGCTTCGCGTCCGACCCGGCCGTCACCGCGACCCGCGCTCCGAGCCCGCGCGCCACCTGGATCGCGTGCGTCCCGATCCCGCCACCGCCGCCGTGGATCAACACCAGCTGCCCCGATCGCAGCCCCGCCGTCATCACCAGGTTCGACCACACGGTCGCCGCCACCTCCGGCAACCCCGCGGCCGCGACAGCGTCCATCCCCTCCGGAATCGGCAACAGCTGCGTCGCGGGTACCGCCACGAACTGGGCGTACCCACCCCCGGCGAGCAACGCGCAGACCCGATCCCCGACCTGCCAGTCCGTCACCCCCGCCCCCAACCGCGCGATCGTCCCCGAACACTCCAACCCGAGGATCGAACTCGCATCCGCGGGCGGCGGATAGAACCCCTTCCGCTGCATCACATCGGCCCGATTGACCCCCGCAGCAACAACTTCCACCAACACTTCACCGGGCCCCGGCTCCGGATCGACCGTCACGGTCCACTCCATGACCTCCGGCCCACCGAACCCGTTCAGCTCAATCGCGTACATGACACCAATCCTCTCCCCACACCCCGCCGGTAGCCAGAACCCCGCGCCCATGTCGCGGACAGTTCTCGCCGGCGTGAGACAACCCGGCCCAGGTCCGCCCAGACTTGCGGAGGGCCGGATCGGGTCGGCTACCATCCTTCCCAGGGAGACGTGGCAGAGCGGCCGAATGCACTCGCCTTGAAAGCGAGCATGGGTAACACCATCGGGGGTTCAAATCCCTCCGTCTCCGCCAAAGACCCGCAGGTCAGGATCGGTCGAGGAGCTTCGGTCCTGGCACGGGCCCACCCGTTCGGAAGGTTTCGATTTCTTCGGCTCGGGTGCTCACCCATTCCAGCAGGCCGTGGAGCTTGTCGGCTGCCTCGTGGCCTATCGGTGTCAGGGCGTAGGAAACCTGTGGGGGCACAGTGGGTTCGACGGTGCGCTCGACCAGGCCGTAGTCGGTGAAGGTGCGCAGGTTCTGCGACAGCATCTTCTCGCTGATGCTGCCGATTCGGTCTCGCAGGACGTGGTATCGCATCGAGCCGTCGAGTAGCGCGGCCAGGATCAGCACGCCCCAGCGGCTGGTGACTTTGCCGAGGATGGCGTGGGCCGGACACTCTTTGTCGAATACGTCACGTTGACCGAGTGCGGGCCGGTCGCTGTCCGGGACTCCTACCACCATGCCATGAGCTTACCTATCGGTATGCCCTTTCCAATGGTAAGTCGCCTTCCTACGGTTGGGCCCATGGTGGATATCAGCAGGGTTCTGGTGATCGGGGCGACCGGTCATGTCGGCGGTCAGGTGGCGGCGCAGCTCGCCGCGGGCGGAACGCGGGTGCGGGCATTGGCGCGCGACCCGCGCGCGGCGTCGCTGCCTTTCGGCTATCGAGGTGGTGCAGGGAGACCTGACCATCCCGGACACCTTGGACAGCGCACTCGACGGCATCGACGCGGTGTACCTGACCTGGCCGATGTTGCCGGCGGAGATCGCGGAGCGGGTCGTCGCCCGCATCGCCGCACACGCGCGCCGCATCGTCCTGCTCTCCTCCGCCTCGGTCCGCGACGAACTGGACGAGCAGGACCACCCGATCGGCCGGGCGCACGCCCTCATCGAGCAGCCGATCACCGAGTCGTCACTGGAATGGACCTTCCTGCGGCCCGGTGGTTTCGCCACCAACACTGTCGAATGGGCGCCGCAGATTCGCGCGGGCGACGTCGTGCGCGGCGCGTACGGTGCCGCCACGATGCCCCTGTTGCACGAGGCGGATATCGCCGCGGTCGCCGTGCGCGCACTGACCACCGACGGCCACGCCGGGGCGAAGTACCACCTGACCGGCCCGGCCGCGCTGAGCCGGATCGACCAGGTCGCAGCGATCGGCGCCGCACTCGGCCGCACGCTGGTGTGGGAGGAGATCAGCCCCGAAGAAGCGGTGGCGTACATGGGTTGGCTCCCGCCCGACATCGCGCGCGTGGTGCTGCGCGGACTCGCCGGACTCGTCGGAACACCAGGCTCGGTGACCTCCACCGTGCACGACGTCACCGGGTCACCGGCCCGCGACTATCGCCGATGGGCCGCCGACCACGTCGCCGATTTCCGCTGACTACTCTTCGTCCCACGCCTGGATCGACGTCTGGTCGACGATGCGACCGTCGCGCAGATTCGCCATCGAGTGGGCGAGGACGCGCGTGCCGTCCGGATATCGGCACGATTCCACGAAGGCGATGTGGTCGCCGTCGATCAAGACGCTGTCGAGGGAGTGGGTCATCTCCCTGGAGCACACGTCGTCGAACATCGCGCTGATCGCCGAGCGGCCGTGCATCACCCGGGGGTGGCTCGGCTGGTCGCGGTGGTCGACCATGCGGATCTCGGCATCGTCGCTGTAGAGCGTCAGCAGTGTCGCGGCATCACGGCTTTCGATTCCGCGGCGCAGTGCGTCGGCATCGAATCCCGAACTGGATGCGGTGCTCATCGGGGGCTCCCTCGCTCGTCGAAACGAGCCGGACCAGGGCGATTCGGCCCGTATCGAGAACCCTACGCTCGCCGCCGAACGCGCGTAACCCGTCGACCACCGGCCACCCACCGGGTGGGTGGCCGGTTCGGCCGAGCGGGTTGTCGCCGCGCGGAGTCAGGGTTCCTGGCGGCGGCGGTCGTCGATACCCTCGGTTTCCACGCGTTCCTTGCGGACCGTTTCGGAGACCGTCTTCTCGTCGTCGACCTCGTCGACCGCCAGCCGTACGCGCTCCACCGGGACGGTTTCCTTCTCGACGTGCACCTGGTCGGCGTGCAGGACGACCTCGCGGTCCTCCTCGCCGATGGTCGCGCGCCCGGTGCGGTCGGTGATCGGTTCGCGTTCGACGTGCACTTCCTCGTGCGTCACGGGCACCTTGAACGTCTGTTCCTCGGTGACCACGGACTTGTGCAACCGTGCGGTGCCGACCTCTTCGCTCTCGGTGTCGACGCGCAACTGCTCCTCCGAGCGCACCATCGAGTCGTCACCATAGCGAGCGGTGTCGGACAAACCGTCCATAGTCCGCGCCGGGTTGCCCTGGGTCATCGGCAGGTCGTCTTCGGGCCGAATCCGCGGGCGGCCCTCGGCATTCCAGCCGGATGCCCGTGGATCGACGTGGTAATGCTGGAACAGTTCCTGCTCCGATTGCGCGCTGATCCGGGACCCGTCGTGGTGCGGCGCCGTCTTCACCAGATCCTTGTCGACGTGCAGTCTGAGCGAGTCGTCGTCGGGCAGATGTTCGGCGCCGGCCAGCGGAACCAGCGAGTCGTGGCTGAAGAATCCGGTCGAGACGGCGGCCCAGGTGGGCGCTCCGGACTGGTTGTCGAGGTAGATCTGCTTGACCTTGCCGATCTTGTCGCCGCGTTCGTCGTAGGCGGTGGCTCCGATCAGCGATTCCAGGGTCGATTTGCTCATGATGATCCCTCCTACCTGGTACGGAGGCCGGTCGCGGGCATGTTGGGCTCGTTCGCCGGCTCCGCTGGGGGTTGTTGGATGATCAATCGGTCGTAGCGCCCGGCACGTCCGGATTCGGCTACGTCACAGCAAATACCCGGTCGGTCATGAGCCAAACAGCCCGCCGTAGATCAGTCCCGGCGGACGAAATTCGGTCGAATGTCCATGTCGGGCGCGTCGTAGTAGCGGTGGAAGGTGGGCGTCAGCCCGGACGAGATGGGCGGATTGACCCAACTCCAGTCGGTCGGGCACGCGCGCCCGGCGGCTTCCTCGCGCTGTACGTGATCGCAGAACTGCTTGGCCACGGTGTGGTGGTCGACCATGTGCACGCCGGACGCGCGAAAGCTGTGCAGCACAGCATGATTGAGCTCGATCAGCGCCTTGTCCCGCCACAGCGTGCGCACCGACGAGGTGTCGAGACCCATCATGTCGGCGATCAGCGGCAGCATGTTGTAGCGATCGGTGTCGCTGAGGTTGCGCGCGCCGATCTCGGTGCCGACGTACCAGCCGTTGAAGGGAGCGAAGGGGTAGCAAACTCCGCCCACCTCCAGATCCATGTTCGAAACAGCGGGCAGCGCGTGCCATTTCAGGCCGAGTGCGGCGAACCACGGGTAGTCGGGGTGGGTCAGGTCGACCTCGCGGACCAGCTCGCGCGGAACGTCGAAATACCGCACGTCCTCGGTGGGTGTGCTGATCAGCACCGGCAGCACGTCGAAGGGCGTACGCGCCCCGCGCCAGCCCAGCTCCAGCGCCTGTTCGGTGGCCGCGATATTGGCCGGATCGCCGGTGACGGTGCCGTCACCGTTGCGGTAGCCGGCATAGCGGATCAGCTGCGAGCTCTCGATCCGGTACTCGCCGCCGCCGGGTTCGGCCGCCGGGCCGACCGTGATCATCGACTGAATCGCGCCGCCGTTGGTGGCCAGGCGCAGATGTTGCCAGCACACCTCGGAAAGTTCCCGCGCAGAAGTAACTCGGCGCGCGTCGAGTAGTTTCAGCGATCGCCAATGTTTGCGGCCGACACAGCGAGCGTGGTTGCGCCACGCCAGTTTCGCGCCGATCAAGATCTCCTCGGCGGTCTGGGTATAGGTGCCGGTATCGCGCAGTTCGGCGAGCGCGCCGAGGCGACGCTGGGTGGGCAGGTGCCCGAGTTCGGGGTAGCGGAAGAACTCGTCGCAGTCGCGCAAGCGGCGATCCAGCTCCACCGGCGGCGGCACGGCGACATCGACGTCAGCCGCCAAAGTCACTGTGGGGGTTGATTTTTCGCAGACGGCAGGGCGAGAGCTTTGGTTCACGGTACATCTCCGGTCGGGCAGCAGGGTGCGGGGCCGTGCGGGTGCACCCTCCGACGCGGGAAGATTGCCCGCCGAGAACACATTCACTCGACCGGTGGCGCGCGCCGACCGGGTGATCGGTCGACCCGAAATCAGCTTCGGCAAGCCTACGACCGGTGTGCTGGCAGTGTGCTCGAATTCGCGGTAATCCCACGGCAACCCGCGTCAAGGGTTGCTGACCGTGCGCCGGACTAACGGAATCGGGCCGCCGTCTCGGGTGCGGTGGCGAAGCTGAGGAACTGCTCGTTCTCGTGCGGATCGCCGACCGTGACCCGCACACCGTCACCGGCGAACGGCCGAACCAGCACGCCCGCAAGGGCACTCGCCTCGGCGAACTCGATACTGCGCTCGCGCAGTGGCAACCACACGAAATTGGCCTCGCTCGACGGCACCTCGTAGCCCGCGGCCAGCAGCGCCTCGCGCAGCTGATGCCGTTGCGCCACCAGCACATCGGTGCGATCGAGCAGTTCGCCACGCGCCTGCAGCGAGGCGATCGCGGCCGCCTGCGCGATCCGGTTCACGCTGAACGGAATGTGCACCTTCAGCAGCGCCGCGATCACCTCGGGATCGCCCACTGCGTAGCCGACGCGCAGCCCGGCCAGACCGTAGGCCTTCGAGAATGTGCGAAGCACAACCACATTCGGCCTGGTGCGGCTGATCTCGACGCCGTCGGGGCGGGTCTCGGGCGTCAGCCGCAGGTACTCGTAGTAGGCCTCGTCGAGCACGACGAGAACGTGCGCGGGCACCCGGTCGAGGAAGCGCTCCAGCTCGGCGCGCCCGTGTGCGGTGCCGCTGGGGTTGTTCGGGTTGCACACGAAGATCAGCTTGGTGCGCTCGGTGACCGCGTCGGCCATCGCGTCCAGATCGTGCAGATGATCCTCGGTCAGCGGTACCCGCACCGCGGTCGCGTTGCCCACCTGCGTGACGATCGGGTACGCCTCGAACGAACGCCACGCGAACACCACCTCGTCGGTGGGGGCGTCGCAGGTGATCTGCACGAGTTCCTGGCACAGCGCCACGCTGCCGCAGCCGACCGCGACATTCGCCACGGTGACCTCGAGGAACTCGGCGAGCGCCGCCCGCAGCTCGCTGACCTGATTGTCCGGATAGCGGTTGGCCAGCTCGGCGGACTCCGCGATCGCCTTGGCGGCGCTCGGCAACGGACCGAAGGTCGTCTCGTTGGACGCGAGCTTCACCGCATCCGGGTGGTTACGGCCGGGAACGTAGGCCGGGATGGTGGCGAGGTCGGGGCGGATGTGCGCGGTCACGCCTCCACCCTACGATGATCGGCTGCCGCGACATGCGGCGCGGCCGTCCAGACCTACCCAAGTCCAGTTCTGCCGCCTACGCTGGGTTTATGCCGGGCACTTACGACGACGTCGCCCCCCTGCGGCCGGTGGATGCCGACACCGCCGCCGTCGCGCGGCGCACTGCCGTGCCGATCACCGTGGTGGAGCCCGAACGGGTGGCCCGCGGCGGCATCGTTGTCCTGCACGAATCCCGCGAATTCTCCCCCCAGCTCCTCGAGCTGATGCGGGCGCTGTCGTTCGAGGGCTGGATCGTCGTCGCGCCGCATCTGTTCGACCGCATCGCCGACGCGCAAGTACACGAGGTATTCGGTGACGAACTCTTCGACGACTTCGATGCCGGTTTCGACTGGCTCACCGGCCGCGGCGTCTTCCCCGACACGATCGGCGTCCTCGGGTTCGACAGCGCGGGCACCGCGGCCTTCCTCGTCGCCGCCACCCGCCCGATCGGCGCCGCGGTGAGCGTGGCCGCCCCCGGCATCGCCGAACCGCTTCCCGACCAGAACGCGGCCCTCATCGACATCGCCGCCGACCTCCAGGCCCCTTGGCTCGGGATCTTCGGCGCGGACGACCCGGCCACCCCGCCCGAGGCGGTCGAACGCCTCCGTGAGGCCACGGCGAAGGCCGATGTGGCCAGTCTCACAATCACTTATCCCGGTCTGAGTCACCGGGTCGACCGACCCGATCCCGAAGACGAGGCGGCCACCGCCATTCGCATCGACTCCCAGACCCGTATCTACGACTGGTTCGACAGCAACTTACGCTGATTGACCAGGCGTTTTGGACTACTACCACTGCTCGTGTAATCTTCATTCCCGGCGGTTCGACAAGGACCGGTGCCCTCGAAAGAGAAGGCTCCAGGAGGCGTGCCAGAGCGGCCGAATGGGACTCACTGCTAATGAGTTGTCCCTTCACGGGGACCGGAGGTTCAAATCCTCTCGCCTCCGCCACACCCAGCTTGCTGGGTAACAACTGAAGATGCACCACCATGCGCCCGTAGCTCAACGGATAGAGCACTTGACTACGGATCAAGAGGTTAGGGGTTCGAATCCCTTCGGGCGCACCGAAATCGACCCCGTATCAGCAGATACGGGGTCGATTTTTTTCGTGGGGGGCTGTGGTCAATCCGGGCTGGTCGCTGCCAGGACTCTGGCGGTTTCGCGGGCGGTCGGGGCGGGGGTGGCTATTCCTTTGAGACCGGCGACTTTCGCGTTGATGTTCTCGGCGACGGTGATCGGGGGGTAGCCCTGTTCGCCGGGGGCGAGGGTGCCGGGGAGGGCTTGGATCACCGCGTCGTGGTTGCCGTCGAAGAAGAAGGCGGCGGAGCGCCGGCGGCGGATGTGGCCGTCGATGATCGGCGGATCCACGCGGTGGAGGGTGGACATCCAGCGGTCGTTGGTCCAGCGGGCCATCGCGTCGCCGAGGTTGATCAGCAGGGCTCCTTCCGCGGGCTGCACGTTGTGCCAGTGGCCGTGTTCGTCGAGCACCTGGAGACCGGGGACGCGGTCGGCCCACAGGATGGTGAGGATGCCGAAGTCGGTGTGCGCGCCCATTCCGGTCATGTCGCCGTCGAGGCGCAGTTCGCCCTCGGGCAGGGCGTAGTTGTTCATCTTCAGCGCGTCGATGGAATGGTCGGTGAGGGTGTCGAAGTAGTCGGCGGGTAGCCGCAGGGCTGCGGCGAAGGCGCGCAACAGGATTCGCGACAGCCGCTGTGCGTGGGCGAAGTAGGTGTCGATCGCGGGACGGAAGCCCGGAGCGGCCTCGGGCCAGTTGTTGGCGGCATACGACGAGGCGGGTAGGTCGAGGCCGGGGAAATCGGTGAACTGGGTGCCGACGATGAAGGCCTCGTAGAAGTCGTTCATCTGATTCGCCGTGGGCAGTCCCAGACTCAGGCTCAGCGATTCCGACCTCGGCGGCGAGTAGCCACGGTTCTCCGAGGTGGAGCGGCGGTAGCGCTTCTTGATGTCGAGTGGCAGTGCGAAGAACTCGTCGAGCGCGTCGGTGAGCCCGGCGAGTACCTCGTCGGGGATGGCATGGCCGACGATCTGCATGAAGCCGACCTCGCGGCAAGCGGTGTCGATTTCGGCGGCGACCGCCGCGCGACCGGCATCGTCGGTGTCGGTCAGAAAGGGAGTGATGTCGATGGTGGGGACGGTGAACGGGGACGTCATCTCTTCAGGGTCTATTGCATGTATTGCCTCCGCATTACAGAACGGAGGGAAGAGCAGACATGTAGTGAGCACGTAACGGGCTGGAAACCGACCGGAAGTTGCATGTAGATGTCGCGCAGAAGGGCGCGACGACGAGGAGGACGACATGCAGAACCACCGACACCCCAGGCGCGCCGCGACCTCGGGAGCAGTGCTGTTGGCGGCGCTGCTCGCCGTCGCCGGTTGCGGCACCGATTCCGCGGATCAGGGTGGCGCCGCTGTCGCGCTCGAACCCGCCGCGCCCGCGCAGACTCTGCGTGGGGTGTGCCCGGACACGGTCACCATTCAGCTGCAGTGGCAGCCGCAGTCCGATCAGGGCGGGTTGTTCCAGCTGCTCGGCCCCGGGTACCGCGTGGACGAGGAGACCAAATCGGTCGAAGGGCCGCTGGTGGCAGGTGGTAAGGACACCGGCGTGCGGTTGCAGCTGCGAGCGGGCGGGCCCGCGATCGGGTTCCAGTCCGTCCCCTCGCGCATGTACGTAGACGACACTGTCACGCTCGGGGTGGTACACGGCGAGCAGGTGATCGCGGCGAGTGCCGCCAAGTCTGTCGTCGCCGTCACCCCGCTGCTGAAATACAGCCCGTCCATTCTGATGTGGGATCCGGTGAGTCACCCGGACTGGCGTTCGATCACCGACATCGGCCGCTCGAACGCGCCCGTCGTCGTGTCGAAGGAGCAGATCTTTCCGCAGTGGCTGGTGGCCAAGGGCCTGCTGAAACAGTCGCAGATCGATACCGGATACGACGGCGCCCCAGCCCGTTTCGTCGCCGACCCCACGATCGCCCAGCAGGGTTTCGCCAGCGCGGAACCGTACGTCTACGAGCACGAGGCCCGTGCCTGGAACAAGCCGGTGGCCTACGACCTGATCAAGAACTCCGGCTTCGACACCTACGCCTCGAATCTCACCGCGCGTGCCGACAAGCTCGACGGACTGGCGCCGTGCCTGGCCAAGTTGGTGCCGATCGTGCAGCAGTCCGGCGCCGACTTCGCCGCCGCACCGGCCGACACCAATGCCAAGGTCGTCGATATCGTCTCCCGCACACCGGCATTCACCCCGTACCCGGCCGGTGAAGCCGAGTTCGCCGCGAAGCAGCTCGTCGAGCTCGGTCTGTTGGCCAACGAGGCCGACGGCTCCTTCGGCACCTACGAGCAGGCTCGAACCCAGCGCAACCTCGACGAGCTGCGGCCGATCCTGGTGGCAGGCGGAGCCGCGATCCCACCGGCGCTGACAGCGGGCGAGATCTTCACCAACCGATTCACCGATCCGAAGATCGGCATTCGCTGACTCCTGGCTACTTCCAGGCAGGCAGTGGCGGCAGGGGGCCGGTCAGGTCGCTACCCGAGGTGCGGCCGACCAGCCAGCCGAGGAGGGCGGTGGCGGGTCCGAGGACGGTGTGGTGGGGGCGTCCAGGGCCGAAGGTGGCGATGAAATCTGTGTCGGTGGACTGGATGTCGAAGGTGGGGGTGGCTTCGGGAAGGAGCTTGGCGGAGAGATCGGCGACGGTCTCGGGAAGAAGCCGAGCGACGAACGGGGCAGGCCAATCGGCGGGGGTGTAGCCCACGTCGAGGTCCACGTGGTGGATCTCTGTCTCGCGCAAGCGCATCCAGGGGATCTGGTCGGCGGTGAGGGTGCCGCCCTGGCGGTTGCGGACCTCGGCCTGCCAGTCGCCGGCGGGCATGGTGGTGGCGACGGCCTGCCAGCGGTGCGCGGTGGCGGTGAAGTCCGCGTGCTGCACGAGCAGCGGGCGGGGTGCTCCTGCCTCGATATCGGCATCACGAACGGCGACGCTCGGATACTGCGGCATCTCGATGCCGGTGCGTGCCCACAGCAGCAAGTTCAACAGGCTGTCGGCATTGCGTGACATGTGGGCCAGCACATGACCGCGGGTCCACCCCGGTAACAGGGACGGTCCGGCCAACGTCGTATCGGTGAGTGTGCCGATGGCGGCGTCGAAGCGCGCGGTGGAGGCGGCGACCTGATCGAGCAGGTCGGTGGGCGTTGCCGTTTCGCTGGTCACGGCTTCGAGGGTAGTGCGCCGTCGTCGATGATCGCGTCGGCTTCGATCTCCACCAGCAGGTCAGGCGCGATCAGCGCGGTGACCTCGTACATCGAGGCGGCGGGGCGGATCGTGCCGAACACCTCGGTGTGGGCGGCCGCGACCTCGGGCCAGCGGGCGATATCGGTGACGAACATGCGCGTGCGCACCACATCGCGCACGCTTGCCCCGGCCTGCTCCAGCGCGGTGGCGATGCGAGCCAGGACCTCGCGGGTCTGGGCGCCGATATCGTCGCCGCCGACAGCGCCACCACCGGCGACAGCGGCGGTGGTGCCGCTGACGACGACCTGGTTGCCGACCCGCACCGCTCGCGAATACCCGACGACATCTTCGAAATCGGAGGCTGAGGAAATGTTCACCCGAGTTGTGGTCATGATTGCCAGAATGGTCCACCGAGTGGTGGAGGACAATTCATTTCCCGGTCGTCTCGTGGTCGGATCGCGACGGTATGCATGGCAAATGAACGTGCGTCCAGGTCTTCGTCTTTTCCCTCTCACCGCCGCCTTGTGCGCCGCCGCCGTGGTCGCGGGCTGCTCGTCGCCGGAGTCCGCGGCCGGCTTCACCGCGGGCAAGGACCAGCCGCTGGTGATCTCGCTCGACGACCTGGTCGCCAAGGCGGGTACCAGCGCGGTGCTGGGGGTCAGCCTCGAGCCCGAGCACGGCAATGTCACCCGCCGCGCCGACGGCGCCTACGTCTACACCCCGAGCGCCGGCTACACCGGTCTCGACCAGTTCACCGTCACCACCACCGACGCGGTTCGCCTCTACACGACCGACATTCCGGTGCTCGGCGAGTTCGGTGGCACCACGGTGCAGGGCAGTGGGTTCGGCTCGGCCTGGACCGCGGTGCCCGGTAGCGCCGACGAGTTCTACGGGCTCACCGACCGCGGCCCGAACGTCGACGGTCCGGCGAAGAACGAGAAGCTCTCGCCCACACCGAATTTCGTGCCCAAGATCGGCCGGTTCAAGTTGGTCGACACCAAGGCCGTGCTGCAGTCGAGCATCGAGCTGCGGAGCAAGTCGGGCGTGCCGTTCAACGGGCAGGTCGATACCTCGGCGAGCACCGGCGAGACCATCAAGGACCTCCAGGGCACTGTCCTGCCGCCCACCGATCACGGCATCGACCCCGAAGGCCTCGTCGCACTGGCCGACGGCACCTTCTGGATCTCCGACGAATACGGTCCGTTCCTGGTGCATTTCGATGCCACGGGCACCGAGATCGAGCGGCTCGCGCCCGGCAGCGGCCTGCCGAAGGAGATCGCGCTGCGCACACCCAACCAGGGCATGGAAGGGCTGACCATCACTCCCGACGGCAGCACCCTGGTCGGCATGGTGCAGAGCGCGCTCAACACCCCCGGCCTGAACGGCTCGGCCAAGGAGGTGCCGTTCGCGCGGATCGTGACGGTCGACCTGAAGACCAAGGCGCAGAAGGAATTCCTGTACCCGCTGGAAAACCCGAAGCAGTCGAAGGTCGCGGTCTCGGAGATCACCGCGCTGAGCGCCACCACATTCCTGGTCGACGAGCGTGACGGCAACCTCGCGCCCAAGTCGGACAAGAAGATCTGGACCATCGACATCGCGGGCGCGACCGATGTCGGCCCGCAGTCCGCCGTGCCGGGCGCGACCTATGACGCCGAGAAGGGCGGCCTGCTGATCGACGGCAAGCCCCTGGAGACGCTGATCGGGGTCACCCCGACCACCGAAGCCGTCGCCGCGCTCACCAAGGCGGGCGTCACCCCGGTCGCGAAGAAGAGCAACCTCGACCTCTCCGCGCTGGTCGCCGCACTCGACGAGAAGGGCCGGTTCTTCGGTCACGACAAGATCGAGGGCATCGCCACCCTCGACGGCGGCAAGACCGTCTACATCGCCAACGACAGCGACTTCGGCCTGGCCGCGAGTCAGGGCGAACAGCCCCCGTTCGGGCTGAAGCCCAAGACGCTGCCCAACGGTGCGCAGGACACCGGCGAGGTGCTCGCGGTGGACACCACCAAGCTGCCGGCGAAGATCGACGGCTACACGGTGAAGATCACCGTCAAGTAGTCCACTCGCGGGCTTCGACGAGCACCGCGGTGGCCAGGGCGAGCAACCACAGCGACATGGTGCCGACCTGGATTCGCTGGGCTATGCCGAGCGCGTAGGAGCCGGACAGGTTGTCGGCGACCATCATCCAGATGGTCGCCGCCGACCCGAGAACAAGCACGGCGACGCCGAATTCCCGCAGGATCCGCCAGCGGTGGTACCGGTAGGCGGCGGCGCTGAAGGCGAACGCCGCCACCGCGATCGAGGTGACGGCCAGCGTGCTCGTGAGCGCGTGCGGTTGATGCAGTTGCGGAAACAGCCCGCTGTCGCCGCCGCACGCGCTGTCTCCCGGGGCGCAGTCGTGGAGCGGGAGCAGGGCGTCGGCGATGGTGGACGCGCCGAAACACAACAGGGCTGTCCAGCCGATCGTGGTCAGCCGGCGGCGCCGGAAAACGAGCAGTCCACCCAGTGCCGCGGGGATCAGCAACAGGCCGACCACTTTGTCGGCGGTGCCGAACACCTCGCGGTAGGGCTTGCCCTCGGCGTCGAGTTCGCTGAGGAAGTCGTTGACCGGGTCGGTGTCGATCGGCAGCACGAATTCCAGCAGCCAGGACGAGTAGCACAGGCCCGCGATCGCGATCGCGAGCGCGATCAGCAACGAGTAGCCACGGGTGTGCCGTGCGAATTCGGTCACACCGACCATTGTGCGTGTCCGGCCGCCACCGCCCCGATCAGGCGCGTCGAGAGCGGGGACGTGGTTTCATCGTGGCATCACAGGCACGCACAGGTTGCTGTCAGGTTCGCCGTGCAGGGTGGTCGGTAACCAACGGAGAGGTCCTCGATGAGCTACGTGATCGCGCTGGCGGGTTTTGCCACGATCCTCGCGCTGGCCGTGTCCGGATTCGTCGCGGCGGATGCGTCGCGCGCACGGGTGCGGGTTCGCGCCGAACGCAGTCCGCGTCGTCGCTGAAGTACTCGATAGTCACCGGTCAGGTTTGGAGCGTTTCACCAGTGCGGTGATCCGCTCGGCTGCCGCCTGCGGATCCTCGTGCTCCCACACCCGGACGACCGCCCAGCCCGCCGCTGTCAACGCGATGTCGGTGGCCCGATCGCGGGCGACATTGCCTGCCAGCTTGTCGGCCCACCACTGCGCGTTGTTCTTCGGATCGGTCGCGTGCTCAGGGCAGCGATGCCAGAAACAGCCGTCGACGTAGACCGCGATGCGCAGTCGCGGAAACACCACATCCGCGCGACGGCGCTGACCTTTGACGGGCGGGCGGTCGACGAAATAGCGCAGGCCCGCCCGGTGCAATTCGCGGCGTAGTGCCAGCTCGGGAGCGGTATCAGCGCGTCGCTGCTTGGACATGCGCGCGCTGGTCGCGGCGTCGGTCACGAGCTTGCGCGCAGCGGATGACGTCGACGAGGCGGCGGACTCGTCGGGCGATTCCCGGTTGTCTGCCCGCCGCGTGCTCATGCCGCCCAGCCGCCCATGCGGTCGAGGTGATCCCGGACGTCGTCGAGGAATCCGGGCGGGAAGCGCAGGCTTCCCATCTCGGTGCGACGCAGGAATCCCGCCGTCGCGCGAGGAGAGAGCAGGCGGGGCTCGGTGAGGAAGTTCTTCAGGTCCTCGTAGGGCTCGTGGACCGGCCAGGTCGAGAGGGGAACGCGGTGCACGACGCCCGCGTGACCCCAGGCGGCGCTCGGCCACGGCTGGCCCGCGGCTATCGGCTCGCCCACGGTCAGCGGGTCCGACGGCGCGGCCAAGCGTTCGCCGACCCAGTTCGCCATCCGCACGCTCACCGCGTTGCCCACCAGTTTCCAGCGATGACCGTGGCGCACGCCGGGAACATCGAGGGCGGGGGCGGTCCAGTCGGCGTCGAACCCCTGTAATCGTTCACCGTCGACGATCCCCGGCGTCACGATCTCGCCCGCGGGCAACCGGACCGCGGGCGGGCTGGCGATGCCGAGACCGGAACCGCCCTTGAGGGTCGGCACCGCGTTCACCGCCCAGCCGAGGCCGCGCACACCCTCGGTCCAGTAGAAACCGCACGGATCGCAGTCCGGATCGCCGTAGTCGCGGGGACCGGCGTCGTCGCCGAACAGCACCTGGCGGGGGTCCTCGGTGCGCGAAGCCAGCATCAGCACGCGCTGACGCCGTTGCGGCAAGCCGAACGCGCGGCCGTCGACGACCCGATAGGCCCAGGCGTACCCGAGCTCCTCCAGCGCGGCGGTGATGTGGCGCATGGCCGCGCCGCGACCCAGCTGCAGCATGAACGGGACATTCTCGATCAACAGCCACCGCGGCCCGCGCTGCCTGCGAACCAGGCGGAACACCTCGTCGACCAGGCCGGATCGACGACCGGTGATGCCCGCGGTGCGCCCGGCCTGGGAGAGGTCCTGGCACGGGAAACCCGCGGCGACCAGCTCGGTGCCCGCGGGAAGCGACCGCAGGCGGGTGATGTCGCCGTGCAGATCGGTGTCGGGAAACCGCGCCGCGAGCACACCCTGGGCGCCGGGATCGATCTCACACAGCAGCTCCGACGCCCAACCATGCCTGCTCAGACCGAGTTCGAGCCCGCCGATCCCGGCGAACAACCCGACCATCCGCGACAACGAGACTCCTGTGTTTTCGGAGCGCCGGCGCGCTCGGGTTAGCGGCCACCGGGTGGTCCGCTCTTCAGCGACCCGTTCCCTCGCGCCTGGGGCGAATTGTATCGGTCCCCTGAACAGGCGCGGGCCGCGAACGAATCCTTCCCGACGACGGGTGCCGCGTGCCTCGGCAGGGGGTAGACGGGTGGGCTCGGGCCGAGGAAAATCGGTGGCCGGGGGTGGGGGTGCTCTGGGACTCTTGATGGGCCGAACTTGTCGGACCCCGGTGCGAACATCACCTGGCGTCCGTACCGGAAACCCAACCAGCCGACCGGGCATCAAGGGGGAGTTTTGTCTGTCACATCAGAGCTGGCGGCCGCCGAATCGGAGGCCGACAGATCGGAGCGGCCGTCGCCGCAGCCGAGTGGGGGAATGCGGTCGTTGCGGCGATTTCTGCCCTTTCTCCGGCCGTACCGGGCGCCGCTGCTGCTGGCCAACGTGCTGGCGATCGTCACCGCGAGCACCGCGATCGCGATTCCGCTCGTCATCGCACGGGTGGTCGACGGGCCGATCGCGCGACGCGATTTCGTCGGTCTGCTGGCGCCGGTCGCGCTGATCTTCCTGCTCGGATCACTCGAATCGTTCGGTATGTGGGGCAGGCGATGGCTGGTGTCCAAGCCCTCGACGATGTTCGAAATCACCATGCGCGCCAAGCTTTTCACGCAATTGCAGGCTCTCGCGATCGGCCGCCACGACGGCTGGCAGTCGGGTCAGCTGCTCTCGCGCGCCATCGACGATCTGTCGGTGCTGCGGCGGTTCGTCGCGTTCGCCGGTCCGTTCCTCATCGTCAACGGGGTGATCATGCCCACCGGGCTGATCGTGTTGTTCGCGATGAACTGGCAAGTGGGACTGATCTTCACGGTGACCTCCCTGCCGCTGACGCTGTTCTGCGCGCGCTTCGTCCGCCGCTTCGAGGTGGCCTCGCGGCGTTCGCAGGACCAGTCCGGCGACCTGGCCACCATCGCCCAGGAATCGGCGCAGGGCGTGCGGGTGCTCAAGGCGCTGGGGCGCGGCCGCTTCTTCGGGACGCGTTTCACCGCGCTCTCGCGCGAGCTGCAGCGCACGGAAATGGAGAAGGTGCGCCTGGACGCCACGCTGTGGGCGGCGTTGGTGACCTTGCCGACCGTGTCGATCGCGGTGTCACTCGGGGTGGGCGGCTACTCGGTGGTGCACGGCTCGATGACGATGGGCACGCTGGTCGCGAGCATCACGCTGGCCACGTTCCTGCAGTGGCCGATCATCTGGCTCGGCTTCCTGCTGTCGGAGCTGTTCGAGGCGCGCACCGCCGCCGATCGCTTCTGGGAGATCATCGACACCCCGCTCGACATCACCGACCCGCCGCACCCGGCGGAACTCCCTGACCCGCTGCGCGGGGAACTGGTCATCGACCGGGTCCGCTTCGCCTACCCGCGATCCGGGGACGGTCCGGAACACACCGTGCTGGAGGAGATCTCGCTGCGGATCCGGCCGGGGGAGACGGTCGCGCTCGTCGGCGCGACGGGCAGCGGCAAGACCGCGCTGCTCGAACTGATTCCCCGGCTCTACGACGTCAGCGGGGGCCGGATCACCATCGACGGCGTCGACATCGCCACGCTGCGCCTGGCGCAGCTGCGCCGGGTGGTGACGGTGGCCTTCGAGGAACCGGTGCTGTTCTCGGCCAGTGTGCGCGAGAACGTGGCACTGGGCGACGCGCGTGCCACCGACGTCGACGTGCGACAGGCGCTCGATATCGCGCAGGCGAGCGAATTCGTCGACGCGTTGCCGTGGGGGCTCGACACCCGCATCGGTGAGCAGGGCATGAGTCTGTCGGGCGGACAGCGTCAGCGTCTGGCCCTGGCCCGCGCTGTGCTCACCGGCGATACCGCCGCCCACGGCCGGATCATGGTCCTCGACGACCCGCTGTCGGCGCTGGACGTGGAAACCGAAGAGCGCGTGCAGGATCAGCTGCGGGCGGTGCTCTCCGGCGCTACCACTCTGCTCGTCGCGCACCGGCCGTCCACTGCCGCGCTGGCCGACCGCGTCGCGCTGCTCGCCGACGGACGCATTGTCGCCGAGGGCAGCCACGAGAAACTGCTGCGCACCAGCAGCCACTACCGCGAACTGATGGGAGGTGAAGCATGAGCACCGAGACGGTGACGACGGAAAAGGATGTGCCGGAGGAGAAGTCCGATCTTGCGGCCGACTGGCGCGGTATCGCCAAAGAGGACGACGCCGTCACCGGCACCGGAAACCTGGTGCTGGCCGGGCGATCCCGGCGATTGCTCCTCGATCTGGTGCGGCCCTACCGCAAGCAGGCGATTCTCACCTTCGTCCTGATCCTGCTCGACAACGCGGCCAAGGTGTCGCTGCCGCTGTTCATCGCCTACGGGCTCGACCACGGCATCAGCCAAGGCCGCCAGGGCAATTGGACGCCGATGATCGCGACCGTCGCCGGATTCGTCGCGGTGACGTTGCTGTCGGGGCTCACCACCTTCGCCTTTCTGCGGGCCTCCGGGTCGCTGAGTCAGCGGGTGCTGTTCGACCTGCGGGTGCGCGCGTTCCGGCACACGCAGCGATTGAGCGTGTCGTTCCACGAGAAGTACACCTCGGGCAAGGTCGTCACCCGGCTCACCAGCGATATCGAAGCACTGCAGGAACTGCTCGAAGGCGCGCTGAATCAGGCACTGAGCGCGGTGATCTCGGTGGTGACCATCGCGGCCCTGCTGATCTGGCTCGACCCGCTGCTCGCGTCGATCGTGCTGATCGGGTTCGTGCCGCTGGTGCTGGTCACCCGGTGGGCGCAGCGGCGTCAGCGGGCGGGCTACCGACGCACCCGCGGGGCGATCTCGCGCGTTGTCGTGCAGTTCGTCGAGTCGATGAGCGGCATGCGCGCGGTGCAGGCGTTCCGGCGCGAACACCGCAACGAGGAGGTCCTCGGCGTCGAGGATTCGGCGTACCAGAAGGCGACGACCACCGCGGTCCGCGGGATGGGCGACTACGTCGGGCTCTCCAACTTCATCGGCAAGCTGACCACGGTGATCGTGCTGCTGGTCGGCGCCTGGCAGGTGATGGAGGGCAACCTCGCGATCGGTGTGCTGGCCGCGTACCTGCTCTACCTCGACCAGTTCTACGGTCCCCTCGACGAACTCGCGCAGGTGTTCAACTCCTACCAGTCCGCCGCCGCGGCGCTGGAGAAGATCTCCGGCGTGCTCGAGGAGGAACCGGCGGTCGCCGAACCCGAACGCCCGGTGACACTCGAGCGGGCGACCGGTGCGGTGCGGATGGACCAGGTCTGGTTCGGCTACAACACCACGTCGGTGCTGCCGGAATTCGACCTGGAGATCCCGGCCGGACAGGTGGTGGCGCTGGTCGGTGCCACCGGTGCGGGCAAGTCGACGCTGGCGAAACTGCTCACCCGGTTCTACGACCCGAGCGGTGGCGTGATCACGCTCGACGACGTGGATCTGCGCCACCTGGCCGATGTCGAGCTGCGCAGGCACGTCGTGATGATCACGCAGGAGGCATACCTGTTCTCCGGCACCATCGCCGACAACATCCGGCTCGGCAGGCCCGACGCGACCGACGCCGAGGTCACCGCGGCCGCGCGCGCGGTGGGGCTCGACGCCTTCGTCGGCGGACTTCCCGACGGCTACGCCACCGACGTGCGCACGCGCGGTGGCAGGCTCTCGGCGGGCCAGCGTCAGCTGGTGGCCTTCGCGCGGGTGTTCCTGGCCGATCCGGCGGTGATCGTCCTCGACGAGGCCACCTCCAGCCTGGATATCCCCGGCGAGCGGCTGGTGCAGCACGCGCTGGAGACCCTGCTGCGCGACCGCACGGCCGTGATCATCGCCCACCGGCTGTCCACCGTGGCCATTGCCGACCGGGTGCTGGTGCTCGACGGCGGCCGGATCGTGGAGGACGGCGCACCGGCCGAGCTGATCGCGGGCCAGGGCCGCTTCGCAGGATTGCACGCCGCATGGCGGGATTCGCTGGTGTGATGCGCCCGTGTTGTGCGGCGCCGGGGCTGGTGTCGCTTACCGTAGAGAGGTGACGACCCCAGCCCCGGGCCCGGCCGACGGCCCCACCGAGATCAGACCTGCCTCCCGGTGGCCTGCGGTGCTCACCTGGCGTGCCCACGACAACACCCGCATGGAATCGGTGCGGGTGACGGTGAACGGCAATCGGATCAGGGCGGCGGGCCGGATGATCGGCTGCGCCGGCGATGAGCACCCGGCGTTCAGCGCGTCGTACGACCTGGTCACCGACGAAGCGGGCGCGACGCGACGGCTGTCGCTGCGCACCACCACGGCGGCCGGTGAACGCCACGCCTCGATCTCGCGCGACGAAGAGAACTACTGGCTCGTCGACGCGGGCGGCACCCACGTGCGCTCCACCTTCGGCGGCGCCCTCGACGTCGACGTGGTGCTGAGCCCGTTCTTCAACACCCTGCCGATCCGCCGGTTCGGCCTGCAGAACGCCGTCGGCGACGTCCAGGTCCCCGTCGTCTACGTGCGACTACCCGATCTGCTGGTGCAGGAGGCCGAGCTCACCTACTCGAGCGCGTCCGACGGGATCAACGTCCTCTCGCCGGTCTCGAGCGCCACCTTGACGGTCGATCCGGAAGGCTTCGTCCTCGACTACCCGGGACTGGCCGAACGCGCCTGATCTCGCGAGAAGTAGTCAGAGCGCGCGGAGCACCCCACCGTCACGACCGGCGCGGTGAAGCTCACCGAGCCAGTCGCCGGCGCCGGGAGTGATGCCGGTGATGTCCCAGGTCGTGCGGTCGTCGTAGGCGGTGCGGCCACGGAAACCCGTCTCGACGAGTTCGCCGAGACGGCTGTCCGCGCGCAGGGAATCGCGGGCAGTGACGAGTGTCTCGATGGCCTCGTCGAGCACCCGTTCCAGCGCGACCGCGTTCGGCTCGCAGATGGCGCGCACGAGGTCGGGCGCGGTGCCCGCGACGCGGGTTCCGTCTCGGAACGAGCCCGCCGCCAGGCCGAGCGCCAGCTTCCCACCCGCGGCCCCCGCCGCGGCCAGCGCTTCGGCCAGCACATGCGGCAGGTGCGAGATCCGCGCGACAGCTCGATCGTGCTCCTCGGCGAGCACCGGAACCACCACCGAACCACAGTCCAGCGCGAGCCGCACCACCCGCGACCACGGATCCACCCGTGTTCCCTCGTCCACTCCGACCGCCCACACCGCACCCTGGAAGAGGCCGGAATCAGTGGCAGCCCAACCAGAGTGGGATGTTCCTGTCATCGGATGCCCGCCAACGTACAGAGCCTCTAGTCCGTGCTTGCGCACCGCGTCCAGCACCGGCCCCTTCACGCTCACCACATCGGTCAGCGGGCACCGGGGCGCGAGCGCGGCGATGTCGGCCAGCAGGTGTTCGACCGCGGGCATCGGCACCGCGATCACCAGCAGCGCGTCCAGCTCGGCAGCCCGCACGAGCACCGCGGACAGGTCGCCGGACACCTCGTAACCGTCCTGGCACGCCGCGGAGACGCCGGATTCGGAGCGGTTGTAGCCGAATGCCCGATACCCCGCCGCGACGGCGGCGCGCAGCAGTGAACCGCCGATCAGGCCGGTCCCGAGGACACACACAGCCCCACGCTCGTCGATGCTCATCGGAACAGATTGGCACACGAGTTCATCATTAGGGGTGGGACAGACTACCGTTTGGTCCATGGCAGCACAGCGCTCGGGCACGAACAGGGCGACGTCGGATGACGACTTCGACGTCGAAGGGTTCGCAGTGGCCGTGGTCCGCGAAGAAGGTACATGGCGGGTCAGCCCGCTCAGCTCCGATGCCCTGCACGATCTGTCGGCCGCCGAGACCGAACTGAAGGCTTTGCGCAGCTCAGGTGCGGTGTTCGGCCTGATCGACGTCGACGACGAGTTCTTCATCGTGTTGCGTCCCGCGCCGAGCGGCACCCGGCTGCTCGTCTCCGACGCCACCGCGGCGATCGACTACGACATCGCCGCCGACGTCCTCGACGCGCTCAATGTCGAGATCCCCGACATCGACCCCGACGATCTCGACGACGTCGAACCGTGGGAAGAGGGCGACCTGGGCGTCCTGGCCGACCTGGGCCTGCCCGAACCGGTTCTCAGCGTGATCATCGCCGACACCGACCTCTACCCCGACGAGCAGCTCGGCATGATCGCCCAGCGGCTCGGTTTCGCCGACGAATTCGCCGCGGTCCTGGACAAAATGCCGAGGTGACCGACGAGGAGATGATGCGCGCCGCCCTGGCGGCCGCAGCCGACGCCGACCCGCGCGATGTGCCGGTCGGCGCCGTCGTCTTCGACGCGCAAGGCCGTGAACTGGCCCGCGCCACCAACGCGCGTGAAGCACTCGGCGACCCCACCGCGCATGCCGAAGTCCTGGCGTTGCGCGCGGCCGCGGCAGTCCACGGCGACGGCTGGCGACTCGAAGGCGCGACCCTCGCGGTCACCCTCGAGCCGTGCACGATGTGCGCGGGCGCCCTGGTCCTGGCGCGAATCGGCAAGGTCGTGTTCGGCGCCTGGGAACCCAAAACCGGTGCCGTCGGCTCGCTCTGGGACGTCGTCCGCGATCGCCGCCTCAACCACCGCCCCGAAGTCCGCGGCGGCATCCTCGAACCGGACTGCGTCGCCCTCCTCGACACCTTCTTCAAAAACCAACGCTGACCAGCCGATTTAACAATCTCGCACCCACTCCGGTACCGTAGTCGGCGGTGGCGTGTCCGAGCGGCCTAAGGAGCACGCCTCGAAAGCGTGTGAGGGGTAACCCCCCTCCGAGGGTTCAAATCCCTCCGCCACCGCCAAGAGCCCCTCACTTGTTCACGCAGGTGGGGGGCTTTTTCTTGTCCGAAACGCGCGCCGGTACGACGACGGTGAGGTCCGCACGGCTCGCGTGAAATGGTGCCGGAAGGTAACCGGGGTGGCGAAACCGGCCGCGGTCGCGATTTCCTCGATGGGTGCGTCGCCGGTCTCGAGCATGGCCAGTGCCGCCTGAATCCGCTGGGCGATCAGCCATTTGCTCGGTGTCGCCCCGGTTTCCCGGACGAAATGGCGCAGGTAGGTGCGCGGTGAGAGGCCCGCGACCCGGGCCAGATCGGGTACGCCGATCGGGTCGGCGAGGTGTTCGAGTGCCCAGGAGAGGCTGCGGGCGATGGGGGCGTCGAGGGGTTCGGGGGGCATGGGCGATTCGATGTATTGAGCTTGGCCGCCCGCGCGGTGGGGCTGGATGACGAGGCGGCGGGCGACGGCGTTGGCGACGGACGCGCCGAGGTCGTGGCGAACCAGGTGTAGCGCCAGGTCCAGCCCGGCGGCGCAGCCCGCGCTGGTCAGGATGTCGCCTTCGTCGGTGTAGAGGGGTTCGGGGTCGACCTCGACCAGTGGGTAGCGCTCGCGCAACAGGTCGGCGTATCGCCAGTGAGTGGTGGCCCGGCGGCCGTCGAGCAGGCCCGCGGCGGCGAGAGCGAACGCGCCGGAGCAGATCGACACGATCCGGGAGCCGTTGCTGTGCGCCCGGCGCAGCGCGTCGATCAACTCCGGTGAGGTTCGCGCGCGTGGGTCGGCGACGCTCGGGACCACGACCGTGTCGGCGGCGGCGAATTCCGCGAGACCATAGGGGCTGGTCATGGTCGCGCCGCCGATCACGCGGACGGGTTCGGGGGTTTCGGTGCAGATCTTCAGGTCGTACCAGGGCTGGTCGATATCGGGCCAGGTCAGGCCGAAGACCTCGATGACGATGCCGGTTTCGAACGCCGTCATCCCGTCGTACGCCAGCACGGAGACAGACCTCATGTCTAAATCTTAGCGATAGTCGTCTTCTACGCCACTTCTCCCGATGACACGGAAGTCCGACCATGGAGATATGTTGAAGCAACTGAAGGACTTCGCCATCGGAATCCACACCGCGAACGCGATCCGGCACGGCATCCGCCCACCTGTCGCGGCTCGGCCCGAAAGCCGGAAGCCGCGGTGCGGGGGAGCGCGGGCCACCCGGTAACGGCAAGATCTGTCGTCGGGTATTCACCTCGTCCGACCTGCGGTGTATTCCTCGCGTAATAGACTGGGTTACACCGAATCCGGGAAGGAACGATGATTATGCGCGGGCGACAGCCGCCACCCGCGAAGTCCGGGATCGGGCTCGGGGGAAAACTTCTGGTTCTCATCGTGCTCGGCTGGGTCGCTGTCGGGTTGCTCGCGGCAGGCCAGCGCCACCACTTCGCGCACCTGCCCAAGCAGTGTTCGGACTGGGCGACCATCGCGGTCACCGCCGCGGCGGGGCCCGCGAACTACATCGGGCTCAATCCGCGCGTCACCGAATGCCAAGTGCCGCAACCGAGTCAGTAGCGAAACGGCCGGGAAACCAGAGTTCCCCGGCCGTCGGCGCTCAGCCTTGCGGTAGCGGCACGACCTGCCGCTGTTCGGCCTGGACCTCGCGCAGCCGCGAGCCCTCGATGTCGATATCGGGCACGATCCGGTCCAGCCACTTCGGCATCCACCACGCCCACTTGCCCAGCAGCACAAGCAAAGCGGGAATCAGCACCATCCGGACGACGAACGCGTCCAGGGCCACGCCCGCAGCCAGCGCGAAGCCCATCGACTTGGCGGTGACATCGGATTCCAGCAGGAACGAACCGAACACCGAGATCATGATGATCGCCGCGGAGGTCACCACGCGCGCTCCGTGGTGATACCCCTTGATCACGGCCTCGGTGGGGTCGGCGCCGTGCACGTATTCCTCGCGCATCCGGGTTACCAGGAACACCTGGTAGTCCATGGCCAAGCCGAACACCAAGCCGATCAACATGATCGGCAGGAAGCTCACCAGTGGATGGGGATCCTTGATCAGCCCGAGTTCGCCCTCCTGGAAGATCAGCACGGTCGCGCCGAAGGTGGCTCCCATCGACAGCAGGAAGCCGAGCGCGGCGGTGAGCGGGACCAGGATGGACCGGAACACCAGGATCAGCAGGATGAACGCCGCGCCGGCCACGATCGCCATGTACGGCACGATCTTGCTCAACAGGACATGGTCGATGTCGGCGTAGATGGCGGTGGTTCCGGTGATGCCGTACGACATCTTGTACTGCTCGTTCAGATCGGATTCCGCAGCGCGCGCCGACTGCACCAGATCCTTCGTCGACTGCGCGTTGGGCCCGGTCTTGGGTATGCCGTTGATCAGGGCGCCCGCGCCGTCCTTGCTCATCTGCGGCTCGGTGACCAGATCCATGTCGGGGTAGGACTGCAGCTTGTCGCGCAAGGCATTCAGCGCCGCCTGCCGCTGGTCGGCGGGGGTGTCGCTGAGGTCGACGGCCACCTGCAGGACACCGTTGCTGCCCTCGCCGAAGCCTTCGGTGCGCAGGTCGTAGGCCTTACGGACGGTGGTCGACTTGGGCAGGCTGTCCTCGCCCGGCAGGCCGAGGTTCAGGTTCAGTGCCGGTGCGGCGAGCAGGCCGAGCACCACGATGGCCAGGATCATCGTGACCGCGGGGAACTTGGCGATCACCCTGGCCACCCGGGTGCCGTTGGTGACGACACTGTCGTCCTCGGGATCGTGCTGGGCGATCAGCGGCAGCTTCGGCTTGAACAGCGCCTTGCCGAAGGCGCCGAGCAGCGCGGGCATCAGGGTGATGGCGGTGAGCACGGCGAACGCCGCCGCGATGGCGCCACCCAGACCCATGAACGTCAGGAACCTGACCCCGACGATGCTCAGCCCGACCAGCGCGATGATCACGGTGAGCCCGGCGAACACCACCGCCGAGCCCGCCGTGCCCAACGCGGTACCGGCCGCCTCCTCGGCGGAATCCTGCACCGCCAGTTCATGTTTGTAGCGCGAGACGATGAACAGCGCGTAGTCGATGGAGAGCGCGATGCCGATCATCGAGGCCAGGAACGTAGTGAAGCTCGGCACCGACAGCACCGAGGTCGACAGGAAGATCAGCGAGGTCGCCGCGCCGAGGCCGACGATCGCGGTGATGATCGGCACGAACGCGGCGACGATGGCGCCGAACGCCACGATCATCACCACCAATGCCACGGCCATACCGATCATCTCGGACTTGCCGCTCGGCATCTCCTGTTCCATCGCGATGGTGCCGCTGATCTCGACCGTCAGCCCGGCCGCGCGGGCGGAGTCGCCGGCGTTGTAGGCGGCCTCGCGTTCGTCGGCGGTGATGTCGGCGAAATCCTTGATCGCGAACGGGACGCTGAAGTACGCGACGGTCTCGGGTGCGGTCTCGTTCAGCACATTCAGGGGCGCGCCACTGCATGTCGACGGATCGGGTTGCCCGGTGAGACAACCCATTTTCTCGGTCGCGGTAATCGGATTCACGATCGGTTCGGCATGGTCGACGATGTCGAGCTGCTCGAGCTTGCTGATCAGGTCATCGATCGCGGCGCGGTTGGCCGGGTCGGTGAGCTTCTGGCCCGCGGGCGCTCCCACGACATAGGTGCCGGTCACCGCGTCGAACGCGAACGCCTCCGACATACCGGGGAAGTGCTTGTCGAGGATTTCGGTGGCCCGTTCCGAGGGCAGGTTCGGCATGCTGAAGTCGTCGGTCATCGGCTTCTGCAACGAGGATCCCAGCCCCGCGAGCACCATGAAGAGCAGCAACCAGACGGGCAGCACAATCCATTTGCGGCGAAAGGCCAGCTTGCCCCACCGGTAGAGATAGATGGACACGGTTCTTCTCCTCGTGGATCGGTGCGGAGCGCGGATCGGAGGTGTAGCCGGGTCGAACTAGCCCTGAGTCTGGTGCCCAGCAACGGCGATATCAAGCACCGGTGCAGCGCGGATGCCGAAAACGAACGGCCCCGCAATCCGGTAGCGGATTGCGGGGCCGTGCTGGAGGTCGCGGGTCAGCCGACCGAAACCGGGTGCTTCACCGTTTCGACGTTCTCGGTACGCAGCTGCTCGAGCTTCGCACCCTCGACGTCGATATCGGGCACGACGCGGTCGAGCCACTTCGGCATCCACCACGCCCACTTGCCCATGATCACCAGCAGCGCGGGCACCACGACCATGCGAACGATGAACGCGTCGATCGCCACACCGGCGGCCAGCGCGAAACCGAACGACTTGGCGGTGACGTCGGTCTCCAGGATGAAGGAGCCGAACACCGAGATCATGATGATCGCGGCCGAGGTCACCACGCGGGCACCGTGGTGGTAACCGGCGACCATCGCGTCCTTGGGCGACTTGCCGTGCACGAATTCCTCGCGCATCCGGGTCACCAGGAACACCTGGTAGTCCATGGCCAAGCCGAACACCAAGCCGATCAACATGATCGGCAGGAAGCTCACCAGCGGCTGCGGATCCTCGATCAGGCCGAACTTGCCCTGCTGGAAGATCAGCACGGTCGCGCCGAAGGTGGCGCCCATCGACAGCAGGAAGCCGAGCGCGGCGGTGAGCGGGACCAGGATCGAGCGGAACACCAGGATCAGCAGGATGAACGCGGCACCGGCCACGATCGCCAGGTACGGCAGGATCTTGCTGAGCAGTACATGGTCGACATCGGCGTAGATGGCGGTGGTGCCGGTGATGCCGTACTCCATGCCGTACTGCGCGTTCAGATCCGCTTCCGCGCCACGTGCTTCGGCGACCAGATCCTTGGTGTCCTGGTTGTTCGGACCGGACTTCGGGACACCGTTGAGCATGGCGCCCTGGTTGTCCTTGCTCCACATCGGCTCGGTGACGTAATCCATGCCCTCGTAGGACTCGAGCTTGGCGCGCAGCGCGCCGACGGCGGCCTCGCGCTCACCCTCGGGCGTCGCGCTCAGGTCAGCGGCGACCATGAGTACACCGTTGCTGCCCTCGCCGAAGCCTTCGGTCCGCAGGTCGTAGGCCTTACGGATGGTGGAGGTCTTCGGCATGCTGTCGTCACCGGGCAGGCCGAGGTTCAGGCCGGCGGCGGGCGCGGCGAGCGCACCGAGCACGATCACCGACAGGATCAGCGCGACCCACGGAGCCTTGGCGATCACCTTGGCGAAACGCTGGCCGTTGGTGACCGAGGTGTCGTCGTCCGGATCGTGCTGCGCCACGATCGGCAGCTTCGGCTTGAACAGCGACTTGCCGAAGGCGCCCATCAGCGCCGGCATCAAGGTGACGGCGGTGAGCACGGCGAACGCGGCGGCGATGGCGCCACCCAGACCCATGAAGGTCAGGAACTCCACGCCGACGATGCCGAGCGCGCCGAGCGCGATGATCACGGTGAGACCGGCGAACACCACGGCCGAACCGGCGGTACCGAGCGCGGTACCAGCGGCTTCTTCGGCCGAATCACGCACGGCCAGTTCGTGTTTGTACCGGGAGACGATGAACAGCGCGTAGTCGATCGACAGCGCGATACCGATCATCGAGGCCAGGAAGGTGGTGAAGCCGGGCACCTCCATCACCGAGGTACCGAGCATGATCAGCGAGGTCGCCGCGCCGAGGCCGACGATGGCGGTGATGATGGGCACGACCGCGGCGACGATGGCGCCGAAGGCCACCACCATCACGATCAGCGCGACACCCATGCCGATCAGTTCGGACTTGCCGCTGGGCTGTTCCTGCTTCATCGCGATCGAGCCGCTGAGTTCGACGGTCAGCCCGGCGTTGCGGGCTTCGGCGCCGACCTCGAAGGCGGCATCGCGCTCGGCGTCGGTCACGTCGGTGACGGCCTTGATGGTGAACGGGACGCTGAGCACGCCGACGGTGCCGGGTACGGTCTCGCTCAGCACATTGAGCGGGGCCGACGAACACTTCGACGGGTCAGGGGCGGCGAGGCAGCCCATCTCCTCGGTGGCCGCGACCGGGCTGGCCAGCTTCTTCTCGTGATCGACGATCGACAGGTCGTTGAGCTTGGCGATGAACGCGTCGATCGCGGCCCGGTTGGCCGGGTCGGTGAGTTTCTGCCCCTCCGGCGCGCCGATCACGTAGGTGCCGGTGACGGCATCCATCGAGAACTGCTCCGACATGCCTTCGAAGTGCTTGTCGAGGATCTCGTTGGCGCGGGCCGACGGGAGCTCGGGCATGCTGAAGTCGTTGGACATCGGCTTGCTCAGGGTGGCGCCGAGGCCGCCGAGCAGCACGAACAGCAGTAGCCAGACCGGCAGGACAATCCATTTACGGCGGAAAGCGAACTTTCCCCATCTGTACAGGTATACGGACACGCGTGTGCTCCTAGCGCGAAGAACGGGTGGGTGGCATGGCTCGTAGACAGCACTCGCGGGCCACCCCTGCGGGACCCGCCTCCACAACATCGTTTTCTGCCTACCGTGCGGTAGGTAGACTACCTAGTGGATAAGTGGAGGAGCAACCTCAATATTGGGGGAGCCGGATCCGTCACACCGAATCATGGGAGGATTGCCGCCATGCCCGCCCGAGACATCGCCGACACCGTCACCGCAGGTGGGGGTACAAAACAGGCGATCCGCGACGCCGCGGTACAGCTGTTCGCCGCCAAGGGTTTCGAACAGACGAGCCTGCGCGAGGTGGCGGATGTGGTGGGAATCACGAAGGCTTCGCTCTATTACCACTACGCGTCGAAGCTCGATCTGCTTCTGGCGATCATCGATCCGATCATCGATCACATGCGCGACATCGTCGAGGACATCGAGGCCGTTCCCTACAACGACGAGGGCATTCGCGCGGTCCTGCGCACCTACCTGCGCGGCATGATCCGCCATCGTGACGCGGGCGCGCTGTGCGTGCGCGACACCGCGGCCATCGTCAACGCCATCGCCGATCGCTACCCCGACCTGATGGAACCCACCCGTGAGCTGCGGCTGTGGCTGGCCGGGCCCGGTCCGACCCAGAACTCGATGCTGCGTGCCGCCGCCGCCATCGAGGTGCTCGGAGTGGCGCTGCTGTCCTCGGAGCTGGCACCGGGCGCCACCGACGAGATGGTCGAGAAAACCCTCCTCGACGCGGCAACCTGCGTACTGACCGGCTGTGTCAATCCGGCGTGAGCGGGCGGCCCGCGTGGTGACGCTTCGCTACCGCCTCCGGCCGCTGACCGCTCACGCCAGGAGCACCGCGTAAGTTCGACACCGTGCATATCACCGCCAGGGTCGATTACGCGGTGCGAACGCTGCTCGAGCTCGCCGCGGCCGACGGAGTCGTCAAGTCCGAGGCCATCGCCGCCGCCGCACAGATCCCACCGAAGGTGCTGGAAACGGTGCTGGCCGAACTGCGTCGCGCCGACCTCGTGCTGAGCAGGCGCGGTCCCGACGGCGGGTATCGCCTCGGCAGGCCCGCCACCGAGATCTCGGTGGCCGATGTGATCCGCGCCGTGGAGTCGCCGCTGGCGTCGGTGCGCGGGCAGCGGCCCGAAGATGTGCGGTATCCGGGCGCGGCGGAACCGCTGCAGCAGGTATGGATCGCGCTGCGGGTCAATATTCGCGCCGTGCTGGAGAACGTCTCCATCGCCGACGTCGCCACCGACCGGCTGCCCGGTTTCATCGGTGAACTGGTCGCCGACCCCGGCGCCTGGGCGCGTCGCGAGCCGCGTACACCCGCAGGCACATGAAGTTATCCACAGGCTGAGAGTTGTCCACAGGGCAGGTAAAAGCGCTCGGCGCTGCTCACCCGCGCGCTGTAGCCTTCGACCATCATGTTGATCACCCTGCTGCGGACCTACCTGGCCCCGTACCGCGCCCAGCTGGCGGGTGTCCTCGTACTCCAGCTGATCTCGGTTATCGCGATGCTCTACCTGCCCAGTCTCAATGCCGATCTGATCGACGACGGTGTCACCAAGGGTGACATCGGTTTCATCTGGACCACCGGTCTGTGGATGCTCGCGGTGAGCTGTGTGCAGATCGTGGCCTCGGCCGCGTCGGTGTACTTCGGCGCGCAGGCGGCGATGGGCGCCGGTCGCGACATGCGCGGTGGCGTGCTGCACCGGGTGGAGACGTTCTCGGCCAGAGAGGTGGGGATGTTCGGCGCGCCGTCGCTGATCACCCGCTCGACCAACGATATTCAGCAGGTCCAGCTGCTCATCGTGATGTCGGTGACGATCCTGGTGATGGCGCCGATCATGTGCGTCGGTGGCGTCATCATGGCGCTGCGCGAGGATCTCGGGCTCTCGTGGTTGCTGCTGATCGCGGTGCCCGCCCTCGCCCTCTCCATGGGCACGATCGTGGCCAGGATGGTGCCGGGGTTCCGGCAGATGCAGGAACGCATCGACGCAGTCAACCGGGTGCTGCGCGAGCAGATCACCGGTATCAGGGTGGTCCGCGCGTTCGTGCGTGAGCGGCAGGAGATCTGGCGCTTCGGGATGGCCAACACCGCGCTCACCGACGCGTCGCTGCGCGTCGGCAAGCTGATGGCACTGATGTTCCCGACCGTGATGTTGATCAGCAATCTGACCGCTGTCGGCGTGATCTGGTTCGGCGGTCACCATGTGGACAACGGCACGATGCAGATCGGCTCGCTCACCGCGATGCTGTCCTACGTCATGCAGATCCTGATGGCCGTCATGATGGCCTCGTTCCTGGCGATGATGGCTCCGCGTGCGGCCGTGTCCGCCGATCGGATCGGCGCGGTGCTCGAGACCGAGTCCTCGGTGCGCCCGCCGCGGTTGCCGCAGTCGTTCAAGGGCGACCAGGCCACGGTCGACCTGCAGTTCGCGGAATTCGCCTACCCCGGCGCGGAGAAGCCGGTGTTGCGCGGTATCCGTTTTCAGGTGTCGCCCGGTACCACCACTGCCGTCGTCGGTTCCACCGGCGCGGGCAAGACCACGCTGATCAACCTGATCCCGCGCCTGATCGACGTCACCGACGGCGCGGTCTACGTCGGCGGCACCGATGTGCGCCACCTCGACCTCGAACTCCTGCGCAGCGGGATCGGATTGGTGCCGCAGAAGGCCTATCTGTTCTCCGGCACCATCGCGACCAACCTGCGCTACGGCAAGCCCGACGCCACCGACGACGAACTCTGGCATGCGCTCGAGGTCGCCCAGGCGGCCGATTTCGTGCGGGAGATGCCACAGGGTCTCGATACTCCGGTGGCCCAGGGCGGCACCACGGTGTCGGGCGGTCAGCGCCAGCGGCTGTGTATCGCCCGCGCGCTGGTGCGCAGGCCACGGATCTTCCTGTTCGACGATTCGTTCTCCGCGCTCGATGTCGCCACCGACGCCCGGCTGCGTGCCGCGCTGAAGCCCGAGACCGCCGACGCGTCGGTGATCATCGTGGCCCAGCGGATCCAGACGATTCGCGACGCCGACCAGATCGTCGTCCTCGAAGACGGTGCGATGGCTGGCATCGGAACCCATGACCAATTGATGCAGCGCTGCTCGGAGTACCGCGAGATCGTCGAGTCCCAGCTGAGCGTGGAGGAAGCCCGATGAGGCCAGGTGGACCCGTTCCCGGAGCGCCGGGAACGAAGGCCAAGTCGTTCAAGCCGTCGCTGAAGCGACTACTGAGCAGGCTGGCTCCCGAGAAGTTCACCGTCGGCCTGATCGTCGCGCTGGTGATCACCTCCGTGGTACTCAATACGCTCGGCCCGTACCTGCTCGGCAAGGCGACGAACCTGGTGTTCGACGGCTTCGTCGGCAAGCAGCTCGAACCAGGGCTCACCAAGGACCAGACCGTCGAGCTGCTGCGCAGCCAAGGCGAGACCACCCGCGCCGACATGCTCTCGGCGATGAACGTTATCCCGGGTACCGGCATCGACTTCGACGCCGTCGGCCGCGTGCTGATGCTCGTGCTGGCGCTGTACGTGGCCGCCGCGATCTTCGGCTGGCTGCAGGGTTATCTGCTCAATATCGCCATCAACCGCACCGTGAAGCGGCTGCGCGACGAGGTGGAGCAGAAGCTGCACCGGCTGCCGCTGCGCTACTTCGACACCGCGCCGCGCGGTGACGTGCTCAGCCGCGTCACCAACGACGTCGACAATGTCTCGCAGAGCCTGCAGCAGACGATGAGCCAGCTGCTGGTCTCGCTGTTCACCGTGGTCGGCATCCTGATCATGATGTTCTGGATCTCGCCGTTGCTGGCGCTGATCGCGCTGCTCACGGTGCCCGCCGCGATCGTGGTCACCGCGCAGATCGCCAAGCGGTCCAAGCCGCACTTCGTCAACCAGTGGAAATTCACGGGCGAGGTGAACTCCTCGGTAGAAGAGGCCTACACCGGCCACGAGATCATCACCGCGTTCGGCCGAGGTCGCGAGGTCGGCGAGGAGTTCGACAAGCGCAACGACAAGCTCTACGACGCGAGCTTCAAGGCACAGTTCATCTCCGGCCTGATCATGCCCGCCATCATGTTCCTCGGGAACGTGAACTTCGTGTTCATCGCACTGGTCGGCGGGCTGCGGGTGGCCACCGGCAATCTGTCGCTCGGTGACGTACAGGCGTTCATCCAGTACTCGCGCCAGTTCAGCCAGCCGCTCACCCAGATCGGCGCGATGGCGAACCTGCTGCAGTCCGGCGTCGCCTCGGCGGAGCGGATCTTCGAGATCCTCGACGCCGAGGAGCAGTCCCCCGATCCGGTGGTGGAGATCGCGCGCCCGGTGGATCGCGGGCGGGTGGAGTTCGAGGCGGTGTCCTTCGGCTACGACCCGGAAACCCCTGTCATCGAACGGCTTTCGCTGGTGGCCGATCCCGGCCACGTGGTCGCCATCGTGGGCCCGACCGGCGCGGGCAAGACCACGCTGGTGAACCTGCTGATGCGCTTCTACGAACTCGACGCGGGCACCATCGCCATCGACGACGTCGACATCACCACCATCACTCGCGACCACCTGCGTTCGCGCATCGGCATGGTGCTGCAGGACACCTGGCTGTTCAAGGGCACCATCCGCGAGAACATCGCCTACGGCAATCCGACGGCGCCGGAAGCCGACATCCAGGCTGCGGCCAGGGCGGCCTACGTCGACCGGTTCGTGCACTCGCTGCCCAACGGCTACGACACGGTCATCGACGAAGAGGGTGGTGGGGTGAGCGCGGGCGAGAAGCAGCTCATCACGATCGCCCGCGCGTTCCTGGCCAAGCCGTCGATCCTGATCCTGGACGAGGCGACCAGCTCGGTCGACACCCGCACCGAGTCGCTGGTCCAGCACGCCACCGCGGCCCTGCGCCGCGATCGCACCAGTTTCGTGATCGCGCATCGGCTTTCGACGATCCGCGACGCGGATCTGATCGTCGTGATGGACAAGGGCCGCATCGTCGAACACGGCACCCACGAGCGGCTGCTCGCCGAGCGCGGGCCGTACTACAACCTGTACAACGCCCAGTTCGCGGCCGCTCAGTAAGGCCCTGGCACGATGGGTCGGTGGCCGACAGCAGCGAGTTCTCCTTCGAAGTAGGCACCCGTCTGGACGGGGGCAGGCACGGTCGGACCGGGGTGATCTCCACCCCGCACGGCCAGATCGCCACGCCCGCTTTCATTCCGGTGGGGACGAAGGCTTCGGTGAAGGCCGTGCTGCCGGAGACGATGCGCGAGATCGGGGCGCAGGCGCTGCTGGCCAACGCCTACCACCTGTACTTGCAGCCCGGCGCCGACATTGTCGACGAGGCGGGTGGGCTCGGGAAGTTCATGAACTGGCCGGGGCCCACCTTCACCGACAGCGGCGGGTTCCAGGTGATGTCGCTGGGGGTCGGGTTCAAGAAGGTCCTCGCGATGGAGGCTGTCGACATCCGGTCCGATCAGGTGATCGCGGCGGGCAAGGAGCGCCTGGCCACCGTCGATGACGACGGGGTCACCTTCCGTTCGCACCTGGACGGTTCCAAGCATCGCTTCACACCCGAGGTGTCGATGGGCATCCAGCACGAACTCGGGGCCGACATCATGTTCGCCTTCGACGAGCTGACCACCTTGATGAATACCCGTGGCTATCAGGAGAAGTCGTTGCAGCGCACGCACGAGTGGGCGCAGCGGTGCATCGACGAACACGAACGGCTCACCGCCGTGCGCAGTCATCGGCCGTATCAGGCGCTGTTCGCGGTGATCCAGGGTGCGCAGTACGAAGACCTGCGGCGCAAGGCCTGTCGCGAGCTGGAGTCGATCCGGGGCAGTGGTGGAACGGAATTCGACGGGTACGGCATCGGCGGGGCGCTGGAGAAGCACAATCTCGGCACGATCGTCGGGTGGTGCTGTGATGAGCTGCCCGAGGCCAAACCGCGCCACATGCTGGGAATCAGCGAACCGGAGGACATGTTCACCGCGATCGAGAACGGGGCGGACACGTTCGACTGCGTCAATCCCTCCCGGGTGGCGCGCAATGCCGCGATCTATGTCGACGAGGGGCGGTTCAACATCAATACGGCCCGGTTCCGTCGCGACTTCACTCCGATCGACGAGAACTGCGACTGCTACACCTGCGCCCACTACACCCGCGCCTACCTGCATCACCTGTTCAAGGCGAAGGAAATGCTCTCGGCGACGCTGTGCACAATCCACAACGAGCGCTTCACGATTCGTCTCGTCGACCGGATCAGGGCCAGCATCGAGGGCGGCTACTTCGACGAGTTCAAGAAGGAGTTCCTTGGTCAGTGGCGGGGCCGGATCAAGGTGCCGGGGGAGTAGGCGGCGGACCTTGCGATCCGCCGCCCGTCCTGCGGGCTAGTCGTGCAGTGCGTCGACCTTCGCCGGGGCGTAGGTCGGTTCGGTCTTCTTGAGGACGGCGATGACGCGGTAGGTGATCGGCATGACGAGCACCTCGCACAGGGTCTTCCACAGGAAGCCGACGATGACGTAGTTGATGAACGACTGCCAGGTGTTGATGCCGATGGCGGTAGCGGCGATCGAGCAGAAGATCAGGGTGTCGGCGAACTCGCCGACAACGGTGGAGCCGATCAGGCGAGCCCACAGGTGCTTTTCCTTGGTGCGCTCCTTGATCAGTACCAGGGTGGCCGAGTTCAGCAGCTGACCGACGAAGTAGCCGGCGAGACCGGCGAGCACCAGCTGGGGGGTGGTGCCGAGGACCGTGCGGAAGGCTTCCTGGTTCTCATAGAAACCCGCGGGGGGCAGCTGGATGGCGATGGCGAAGCAGGCGACGGTCAGCAGCAGCGCGGCGAAACCGGTGTAGATGGCGTGGCGGGTGGCGCGGAAGCCGTAGACCTCGCTGAGCACGTCGCCGAGGATGTAGGCCAGCGGGAACAGGAAGAAGGCGCCGTCGGTCGCGATCGGCAGGATCTGGATCGGGCCCAGCATCACCGAACTGTCGGTGAAGAACTCCACACCTTTGGTGGCGCAGATGTTGGAGATGATCAGCGTCGCGGTGAACAGGGCGACGATTACCGGATAGAACCCCCGCGCAACCTGGGCGAATGCCGCATGTTCCGGCGCGGGGTGCCCAGATTCGGCGGGCTTGTCGAGCGAATTCGTATCAGTCACGGCCCATATTCTCCCAGGTCCGCCAAACCTGATGTGTCTCTATCAAGGGCGGCCCGAAGGGCCCCGCCTCGAGCGCGCCAGCGCTCAACAGACGCGTATGGAATACCCTGTAGCAATGACGAATCCCGGCGATTCCGACGAGTGGTGGAAGCAGTACGGCGGCTCCGGCGTGTCCCCGGAGTCCGGCGCGCCGGGTTCGGTGCCGCAGCATCCGACCGCCCCGCCGTCGCAGCCTTCCCAATACCCGTCGTCGCCGCAGTATCCCCAGCAGCCGGCGCCGCCCCCCTCGCAGCCGCAGTACCCGCAGCAGCCACCGTCGCAGCCGCAGTACCAGCAGCCCAATCAGCCGCAGTACCCGCAGCAGCCGCCCGCGTACGGGCAGCAGCCCGGCTACGGCGGCTATCCGGCGGCGGGCGCGTACCAGCCCTACGGGCAGTACCCGCAGCCGCAGGGCACCAACGGTCTGGCGATCGGCGCGCTGGTCTCCTCGCTGATCGGTCTGTGCAGCTGCGGTGTCGGCGCGATCGTCGGCATCATCCTCGGCGTGATGGCGCTCAACCAGATCAAGGAGCGCGGCGGCGAGGGTAAGGGCATGGCGCAGGCAGGCATCTGGATCGGTGTCGCCGCGATCGTGGGCTGGGTCCTCTACATTCTCTTCTTCGTGGTGCTCGGCATCGCCGGTGGACTCGACTCGTCCACGACCTACTGATCGCACAACGAAACAGGGGCGCTTCCGGATTCCGGAAGCGCCCCTGTTGTTTTCGTCAGGTGTGGGGGATCAGCCCTTGACGACCTGCGTGCCGCCGGCGAACTTGTCGTGCCAGCCCTGCTTGTTCGGGTCGTTGCTGATGGTGACCGCGATGTAGATCGCCAGGCCGGTCGTCACCAGGCCGCCGAGGCAGTAGACCACCATCGGCGCCAGGAAGATGTTGCGCTTGAGCGAAGCCTCGGGGGTGAGCTTCGGCGCACCGCCGGGAGCGAGCACGCGCAGGCCGAGCAGCTTCTTGCCGAGAGTGGCGCCCTGCGTCACCTCGAGGCCGACGTTGTAGCCGACGAGCGCGATACCGGCGAGGAGCCAGATAACGATGCCGCCGAGGAAGGGGCTGTCGATGAAAGCGAAGCTGAGCCCGATGTTCACGAAGAACATCGGAATGCCGACGATCGCACCGTCGATCGCGCGCGCACCGAGGCGGATTCCCAGGTCGGCGGCCTGTACCCCGCCGAAGCCCTGCTGCTGACCGTACTGGCCCTGCTGCGGGTAGGGCTGCTGCTGACCGTACGGGTCCTGCCCGTAGGCCGGCTGCTGCTGGCCGTAGGGGTCCGGCTGGCCGTAACCGGGCTGGGGTGCGCCGCCGTGGCCGGGCTGGCCGTACGGCTGCTGCTGGCCGTAGCCGGGCTGCGGCTGCTGCTGGCCGTAGGGGTCCTGGCCGTAGCCGCCGGGCTGACCGCCCTGCGGGTACTGGTTGGGGTCGTAACCACCGCTGGTCATAATCTCAGTCCTCGTTTTGATCTTCTAGATCGGTCGATGCGTACGTTACGGACATCCCTCTGGTCGGAACAACCCGATAGGCTCGAGTATCCATGGTTTCTCAGGGATGCGCGCCGGGTCGAAAACATCGCGCAGCTCGCCGGTGGTCCGCGCGGAATACCCGAGTGATTCCGCGATCGCCGCCACGACGTCCTCGGGCGTGTGGCCCAGGGCACGTTGGTCCGAAAGGCTCACGGCGCCGTCACGTTTCGCCAGCCTCTTGCCTTGCTCGTTGAGCACGAGCGGCACGTGGGCGTAGGTCGGGACGGCGAGTCCGAGCAGTTCCGCGAGATACGCCTGGCGCGGGGTGGACGGCAGCAGATCGTCGCCGCGAACCACCTGGTCGACGCCCTGGGCGGCATCGTCGACGACGACGGTGAGGTTGTAGGCGGGGACACCGTCGCCGCGGCGCAACACCAAATCGTCGACAGCGCCCCGATATCGGCCTTGCAGGAGATCGGTGATCTCGTACTCGGTGACATCGGCGCGCAATCGCACTGCGCCGACGCGTCCTTCGGCCCGCTTGGCCGCGCGCTCGGCGTCGCTGAGCTCACGGCAGGTGCCCGGGTAGGCGCCCATCGGCCCGTGCGGCGCGGTGGCGGCCTGCTGGATTTCGCGTCTGGTGCAGAAACATTCATAGGTGCGCCCGGCTGCGGTCAGTTCGGCCACAGCGGCCGCGTAGTTCGGCAGCCGTTCGGATTGGTAGACCACGGGGCCGTCCCAGTCGATGCCGATCGCGGCGAGGTCGTCGAGCTGTCCCTCGGCGGCGCCGGGCCGGACCCGGTCCAGATCGTCGACGCGGATCAGGAACTCGCGCGCGGAAGTTCGCGCGAAAAGCCAGGCGAGCACCGCGGTACGCAGGTTTCCCACGTGCAGCTCACCCGATGGGCTCGGCGCGTAGCGGCCCGCGCCTCGACTCGTTGGCACTCCACGATCCTAGGTGGGCTCGCGGCACAGCCGCGTACGTAGCCGCTCCTCGGCGATGACGTCGCCGGCATCGAGCGCGTCGAGCAGCTCCCGCGCGTGCGCGATCAGTCCGGCGCGGTCGACATCGTGCTGCTGGGCATTCGCCGGGTAGGACCCGAGCCGCTCGCTCGCGCGGCGCAGAAGAGTACCCGCGCCTTTGGCGTTGCCGCGCTGGATGTGGGTGAGGCCGACGGCGTATTGGGCCAGTCCTTGCCAGAGCATCCGTTCGGCAACCGGCCCGTTCTTCCATGCCGCCTCCAATACCTCGTGGGCATTGAATGCCAATCCGTCGTCCAGCAGTTGCTGAGCGAAGGTGAGAGTTTGCTGGGGCCCGAGCTCGAGGTCGTCGGGAATTCGGGCGACTCCGGCACTGCCTGGGGGCAGCGGTCGGCCGAGTCGATCGCGGGGGCGGTCGTTACGGGCACGACCTGCGGTGTCACGGTCACGGGAGATCATTCCCCCATGATCCACGCCTGCCCTCGATGGTGCTCATGTGACCGCTGAGGTACGCGAGAAATTGACGTATCACGGACTAATCACATGGAAGTAAATGGGGATGTGTCAACCAGATCGGGAATGGGTAAGGGGCCTGGCAATGCCCCCGCAAACGTGAAGCTTCGCAAGGTTGGCAAAACGATATGGGAAAGCAAATTCTCTTCCGCAACATTGCGGAAGACCTGCTAGTGTTTCTTCCGCGGGGGCAGCCCCCGGAGGCGGAAACGCCTCGATGCGCTGGTTCGTGCCGGTCGGTTGCGCGCGCCGTGTGGCAGTGCCTTGTGTGCCACGAAGTAACTCATCGGTCGCGCCGGATTTCGGAATGTTGCAACGATTCCAGGAGTTATCCCCTCTTCTCGATGAACCAAAGGAGCAAGTGCCGTGGAAGTTGATGTGACCGACGCTGTGTGGCGGAAGAGCACCTACAGCGGACCCGATGGGAACTGCGTCGAAGTAGCCTTTCTCGCCGGCGGCGACATCGCCGTTCGTGACACCAAGGATCGCGGTCGCGGACCCGTACTGGCCTTCGGTCCAGGGCAGTGGCGAGCCTTCCTCGCCGATGTCACCGCGGGAGAGTTCGCGCGCGGCTGAACCGCGGGATGCATCTCGAATGGGCAATGCCGGCCCCGAGTCGAGCGGACTCGGGGCCTTCTCAGTGATCTCGGCGGGGTGGCCTATCGTGGCCGGATGACCACGATGGCCGCGCGTGACGCGACGATGTACTGGCTGTCGCGGCGCACCGCCAACGACGTGTTCCTGCTCTACTCTTTCGCCGAAACCGATTCCGCCACCGACGAACTCCGCGCTTTCATCGCCGCGCGCGCCGCGCGCATTCCGGATCTGCGGATCCGGTTGCAGGAGATTCCGGGCGATCTCGGTTACCCGCGCTGGGTTCCGGCCGAATTCGCGTCCCAGCAATTCGTGCACCACCGGCCGGACGGCCTGTCGTGGCAGGCGTTGCTCGCGGATCTGGGCGAACTCCTGGGAACCGGTGTCGTCGCGACCGAATATCCCTGGCGTGTCCATGTTTTCCGGTCGGTTCACTCCGCGCCCCGGTCGGCCGAGCCCGTTGTGGTGGTGGTGCTGCAACTTTCGCACGCACTGGCCGACGGCACCCGTGCCGCCGCGATCGCGCGAGCGCTCTTCGGGATGACTGTGGATGAAGCCGTTGTCCACAGCACACCCGATGCGCCTGTGGACAACTCGGCAGATCACCCGGTCGGACCTGGTAAAACTTCTGAACAGCCTGTGGATTCCTGTGGACAACCCTGTGGATGGATCGCTCGGCGGGTCGATCCGAGAGTGCTTGGGGTGCTGCGTCTTCCCGCGCAGCTCGCGGCGACGGTGTGGCGCGGGCGGGCCGCGTACCTCGCGCAGCGGGAATTGGCGGCCCGGACGGCCGCCGGTGAGGTCCCCGCGGCCACAACCGGGTTCGCGCCCTGTGCGCTGAATCCGGCGACCGCGGTCGACGGTCACACAGTGAGAATGCTCGTCGTCGATGCGGACGACCTCCGCATTCCGGGCAAAACCGTCACTGTTGTTGCTCTGACGGCGATTTCGCGTGCGCTGGTCGACTATCTCTCGCAGCGAGGCGAGCAACCGGAACGGCTGGGTACCGCATTACCGATGGCACTTCCGGGGCCGAGTGCGGCCCGCAACAACTACCGCGGACTGTCCATCGACCTGCACATCGACGAACCCGACCTGCCTACGCGCGCGAATCTCATCGCCGATGAACTCGCTGCCCGCCGCGAACGAGCACTGAATCCGCTGCTCTCCGCGCGGGATCGAGTCGGCGACGTCGTCCCCGCGGTCCTGGCGGTGCGTGATGTCGAACGGGCCGAACTGGACAATGTCCCCGCGGCGCTCGATGGCAATACCGTCGTGTCCAGTGTGTATCGCGGGCCGGCCGATCTCGCCTTCGCGGGCGCCCCGGTCCTGTTCACTGGGGGTTTTCCGGCCCTCGGTACCGTCATGCACCTGACTCACGGCGTCCACGGGATCGGCGAAACGATCACGCTGTCAGTGCATTCCGATCCGCGGGTGCTGTCCGATCCGGACCGCTACCTGGAATTGCTCGCCGTCGCGCTCGATACGGTCGTCGCCGCGCACCGCTGATCCACGGGGCAGGGCCGGTTTTCACCGAAGTCGACCGTGGCCGACGCTGTTTCCCGCGCGATCGAGCTCCGCGCCCACCGCGAGCAGCGCCGAGCGCAGGGCCGTCGCCGGGTCGGTTCCCGCGGCTTCACCCTCGATCACCCCGTCGATCCGGAACGGGCAGAAGTATCCGGTTCCGCTGTCTCCCCGGTGTGGCCGCCCGATCTCGATCAGCGGGCCGGTCCGATGCGCCGCGGCGATCGCCGTCGCGAGGGCAGCATCGGCAGCTCGCGGATCACGTCGACGAGCACCCGGTAGCGCGGGCGTCGATTGCGCGTGTACCCGCTCGTACCACGCGATCACCTCGAAAGACGCTGCTCGCGTGCCGGTTTCGTAATGTCCCAGCGCTGCCCTGCTGTACGGAACGCGCGCGGCCAACGCCGCCAGCGACAACCCCGACTCTTCCCGCAATCGCCGCAACCGAGCTCCGACGACGCCGTTCCCCTGCTCGCCCCGACTGGACATGGGCTCATCGTAGAGAACTGTAGACGTTTGTAGACGCTTTTTGCTGTCCAAAAGGTCTTGTCGGCGACCATACTTTTTCGTGGCGGCTCAGCGACCACCATACCGCGCCACTCGTGCAAGCACTGACTCGTTCGGAGGGGAACCGATGGAGATCTATCTGTGGATTGCCGTGGGGCTGTTCGTGTTCGGGGCGCTGAGCCGCTACCTACTACTCACACCGCCCGCCGAACGCGGGCGCCCGAGCGTCGCCGAGATCAGGCGGCGGCTTCAGGCCGAGCGCGAGGGTCCCGGCCACGACTCGACATTGCCGTCGGTACGCAGCATTTCCGCCAGCAGCTTCTCGGCGTCGGATTTCTCCCGCGCCAGAACGCTCCAGCCGCGCACCAGACCGTCGGGGCCCGATTTCGTCGTCCACGAGCCGACGGCATGAGCACCCTGGGGATGCAGCGAGTAGTAGATGGTGCCGACCGGGAACGCGATATCCATGCCGCGCATCCAGCCGGTGAGCGCCTCACCCTCCCAGACCCGCATCTCACCACGCACCTGGGTGACCGGATCGGCCTCGGGCGCAGGCGGTTCGGCGGCCGAGTCGAGCATCAGATGGTCACCCTCGTGCCGGATGGTCACCGCCGCTACCTCGACCTCGTCCGCGTGGTTCGCCGGTTTCTGCCAGGCTGCCCACCAGTCACCCGCCAGGTCGACGCGGTTGTCGACGATGCCCGCCAGCTCCGCCAGCGAGACCTGCAACGCGTCGGCCAATCGGACCGCGACCGGCAGCGTCGGCGACTGCTCCTCGGACTCGTACCTGGTGATCTGGCGCGAGCTCACCCCGATCGCGGTGGCCAGCGCGGGCTGCGAGAGCCCGAGCAGCCTGCGCCGCTCCTGGATCACCTTCCCCGTCCCGGTGTTCATACAGTCATCGCCTCCATTGCCTGCCCCTCCCGTCACACCCTGCTGGACACTTCCGCACCAGACCCGCCGACATCGCGGGCCGCCACCCTCCGCTACGAAGACCACTGGCGCGCCGCACATGCCGACTGTCTGGCCGATTCTTCCATTTCTTCGCTCCAGCAGGCCCGTTTCGTGCTGACTCAGCACAACGGATGCGGCCCGCGCTGCCTACAGCACCTGGCGGCGACGGCCTACAGCACCGGATTGATCGACGACATCTGACCCTACGGCGCGACCCCGGACGTCACCACGCGTGCGGCTACCACCGAAACCGGACCCGACACGTTGACGAACTGATTGCGAGACGGCGAAGGTGCTGCGATCGCCGTTACCGTCGAGGTATGAGTGCGGACCCCTTGGCGGAAGGCGACGGCGCCACCATCCTCGAACGCCCAGGTCTGCGCCAGCGATGGTGGCGCTTGCGCAGGCCGTTCGTCCTGCCGTCGCAACGGGCCACCGCCGACAACATCGTCGCCGCACCCACCCCGCTGCAACCGATCGACCTCGCCGACGACGCCGAGGTGTCGCAAGTACTCGACCTGGCCGTGCGAGTGGGTGAGGTCGTGCTCTCCGCGGGTACCGGTGTCGGTGACACGTCCGCGCAGGTCCGCTTCATCGCCTCGACCTACGGTCTGAACAGCTGCGATATCGACGTCACCTTCGACGCGATCCGTATCTGGGCCGACCGTGGACCCAGCCTGCCACCGGCCAGCGATATGCGCGTGGTGAAGTACCGCTCGCTCGACTTCACGCGGTTGGCCGCGGTCGACCGGCTGACGCGCCGCATACGCAGCCAGATCGTCCCCGTGGACCAGGCGCACGCCGCCCTCGACGAACTGATCTCGTCGCGCCACCCCTACCCGCGCTGGGTGTCGACGGCGGGCTGGTCGCTGCTGGCGGCGGCGATCGCGGTGCTGCTCGGCGGTGGGTTCGTTCTCGCCGCGATCAGTTTCGTGAGCACCGCGGCGATCGATGTGGTGAACCGGTACCTGCATCAGCTCGGTCTGCCGATGTTCTTCCAGCACATGGTCGGTGGTGTCATCGCCACGATCCCGGCCATCGCGCTCGCCTCGATCAGCGACCACTGGCGTTCCGACGCGGCGCTGATCGTCGCGGCGGGCATCACCGTGCTGCTGTCCGGTCAGCAGTTGGTGGGTTCGGTGCAGGATGCCATCACCGGCGCGCCGATCACCGCGGCCGCCCGCATGCTCGAAGTGGTGATGATGACCGGCGGCATCGTGGCGGGCATCGGTCTGGCCCTGCGGATCTCGACGATGATGGGGATCGCGGTGCCCGAGATCGCGGCCAGCGCGGGCCGCGACACCGATGATCTGGCGATCAAGCTGGTGGCCGGTGCGGTCGCGGCGATCGCTTTCGCGATGGCCTGTTACGCGGAGCGGCGGGCATTGTTCGCGGCCGGGCTCAGCGGTGCGGGCGGCACCATGGCCTTCCTCGGCGCGCAGGACATCGGCTTCGGGCCGGTGGTGTCCGCCGGCCTGGCGGCCACGGTGATCGGCCTCGCCGGTGGTCTGATGGCGCGTCGCGCGCTCACCCCGCCCCTGGTCGTCGCGGCGGCGGGCATCACGCCGCTGCTGCCGGGTCTGAAGGTATATCGCGGGCTGTATGCCCTGCTCGAGGACGAAACGCTGCTCGGTTTCGGGCAGATCCTCGGGGCGTTCGGTGTCGGCTGCGCGCTGGCCGCGGGCGTCATCCTGGGTGAATGGTTCGACCGGTTGCTGAGTCGTCGTGGTGCGCCGCGCGACTTCGATCCGTCGTTCACCAGCGACCGATGAGGTAGATCGGCGAGGTTCAGATCTGCACGAGCGTGCGTGGCCCGTCGGCCGCCGTGTCGGCGGGCGCCGGGTCCTGGATGCGCGGTTTTCCTGCCGCCCAGCGCATCTGGCTGCGGGCTGCGGGTGCCTCGGTGGCCGCGGGGATGACCAGCAGCGCGAGCGCGGCGCCGTTGCTGCCGACCACGTGCATGATGCGCGCGGCCTGGTCGTTGCGGGCTGTGCTGTCGCCGGATTCGCTGGTGGTCCAGTCGAATCCGAGCCGGGCCAGCTTGCCGATCCGCGGTCCGACCGCGGTCACCAACTGGTGCAACTCGGTCATCGGCTGGTCGGTTCGCGGCCACCAGGCGCCGTCGATCGGCCCGGTGGTGGCTGTGCGGTCACGCAGCATCAGCCGGATCGGCCCGGACGCGTCGCGCCCGATGCTCGTTTCAGGTGATGTATTCACTTCGTTCTGTACTTTCTGATTTCTGTGCGATCGACGCGCTCGTGGCATCGACCGGCGCGATCCGAACTCCGGATCGGCGCGAAGGCTGGGTACCCACTGGACTGCGTCGGCACGCACATCTGTGTTGGGGCGGCGACGACGGTATGTGGGTGTGGTGGGGGTCTCCCGCACCATCGGGGCTCACTCTACGGAAGCCCACTGACAGATCCACCGATTAAACGAACAGGGCCCCGACCGGCGAACCGATCAGGGCCCTGCTGTTGCGGAGGATAGGGGATTTGAACCCCTGAGGGCGTTAACCCAACCCGCGTTCCAGGCGAGCGCCATAGGCCACTAGGCGAATCCTCCGTGGAGCAGCATAGCGGGTCGCAGGGGGTCGATGCCAAACCGGACCCCCGCGACCGGTTCTGACCTGCTACTTCTTCAGAGCGGCCAGTACCTTGCGGACCTGGGTTTCGGCGGCGGTGCGCATGGCCGCCTTGTCGACGGTGCGCATCGTCGACACCTCGATCTCCACCTTCACCGAGATGTTGCTGTCGTGTGCGGCCACCACGACGGAGTAGTCGCTCGGGATGGAGCCGTAGGTGTGCTGCTCGCTGGCGTAGTACGCCTCCGTGCCGAGGCCGCTCACCGGGCCGTGGTCGTAGTCCTTGCCGGTGGTCTTGGTGTCGTAGCCCTTCCAGCGCGAGTAGTCGGACTCGGTCTCGCTCTCGGTCTTGAACTCGACCTCGAGCCCCAGGGCCGCGTCGTTGGCGTTGCGGCCCGACTCCTGATTCTTGGCGTCGCAGTCGTAGGAGCCGCCGCCGATGTACTCCGACGGGCCACGCTCGGTGTGGGTGGTCGTCTCGCGCGTGGACGACCACTGGTTCAGCACGGTGAGATCGACCAGGTCGCAGGCGTTCTTGCCGTCTTTGTAGACGTAGCTGCCCGCCCACTTGTCCGGATCGGGACCGAAGGGGTTGTCGTCGACCTTGTTGGCCGTGAACGCGATCAGCCCGATCACGAGCGCGCCCACCGCCACGATGGCGCCACCGACGATCCACCAGACCGCCTTGTTGCCCGACGACGGCGGCCGCGGCGGTGCGCCCCATTGCGGCTGCGGCGCCTGATAGGCGCCCGCTTGCGGATGGGCGTACTGCTGCGGCTGCGGGAACGGTTGTGGATTCGCGCCGCTCTGATACGGCCCGGGCGGTGCGGTGTAGGGCTGGGGGTTCGCGCCGCTCTGATAGGGCCCGGGCGGTGCGGTGTACGGGCCGGGCGCGCCGATATTGCCGCGCAGCACTGTCGGGTCGGCTTGGGCGGGGTTCTGACCTGCGCCTTCGCCTGGTCGTTCCCACCATGCGACGGTGGGGTCGGACGGCGGCACACCGTCGCCGGGTGGTCGCTGATTCGGGCCGGTCACGATCGGGCCCCCTCTCCAGTCATGGGGAACACCGAACCCCCCGCTGCCGATATCGGATAGATCGTAGCCAGCGTCACCGTCGGCGCGGCGGTTATACGGTTGCGTACACTCGAGTATCGACTGGTCGGATGTGGCCGTCGTCGAGGGATATGAGGTGGAACACGTCGTGGGTACCGCGCGCACGCCCCGGGCCAGATGGGTCGAGGAAGGCCTGGCCGTACTGGCGTCCTCCGGCGTCGACGCCGTGCGGGTCGAGGCGCTGGCCAAGCGCATCGGCGTGACCAAAGGCGGGTTCTACGGCTACTTCGCCGACCGCGACGCACTGCTCACCGCGATGCTCGACGTGTGGGAGAGCGAAGCGACCGACCAGGTGCTCGAACGCGTCGAAACCCTCGACCCGAAGACCAAGGCGCGCGTGGCGGGCCTGCTCACCTTCTCCAGCAATCGACTGCTCCCGATCGACCTCGCGATCCGCGACTGGGCCCGCCGCGACGACGACGTCGCCGCACGCCTTCGCCGCGTCGACAACACGCGAATGGCGTTGCTGCGCGAGACAATCGGCGTGTTCTGCGAAGATCCCGACGAGGTCGAAGCCAGGAGTCTGCTCGCCTTCTGCGCCACCATCGGCAGCCACTTCCTTGCCGCCGATCACGCGGGCCGCACCCGCGTCGAGGTCCTCACGCGCGCCGCCGACCTGCTGTTCGAAGACCGGAATCGCTAGTACCGCGAACAACCGCTACACTGGCCGACGGATCCCGCGCGGCGAGCATCCTGTGAACTCCCCCAGGGCCGGAAGGCAGCAAGGGTCAACGGGCTCTGCCGGGTGCGCGGGGTCCCCTTTAATTTCAGGGGTCCTCGCTCCGACCGATCGGCCTACGCACCTTCGCAGCGTGCGAGCCTGATCCCAGCGCCGATACCCCGCCGATTCCAAGCAACCGCCGGGTAACGTTGCGCCTGTCAGCACGCACAGCGTGCAACCCACCTTGCTGCTTCGAAAGGCTGCCCAGGATGCCCCGGCAAACGCAGATCGGTTTGATGAGCCACGAGGAACTCGTGTCCGAGCACGAGTCCCAGACCGCGAAATACGCGACGCTCAAAACTGAGAAGCTCACGCTGGATCTCACCCGAGGTAAGCCCTCGCCGGAGCAACTCGACCTGTCCTCGTCGCTGCTCTCCCTGCCGGGCGAGGGCGACTTCCGCGACGGCTCGGGCACCGATTGCCGCAACTACGGCGGCCTCACCGGTCTGCCGGAACTGCGCGCGATCTTCGGCGAACTGCTCGGTATCCCCGTGGAGCGACTGCTGGCGGGCAACAACGCCAGCCTCGAGATCATGCACGACATCATCGTGTTCTCGATGCTCTACGGCACCCCCGACTCCCCGCGCCGCTGGGTCGACGACGAGCCGATCAAGTGGCTGTGTCCGGCCCCGGGCTACGACCGGCACTTCGCCATCACCGAGGCGCTCGGCATCGAGATGATCACCATCCCGATGCGCCACGACGGCCCCGATGTCCACGCCATCGCGACGCTGCTGGCGAACGACCCGCAGATCAAGGGCCTGTGGGCGGTGCCGAACTACTCCAACCCCACCGGCGTCGTCTACTCGGAAGAGATTGTCCGCGAACTGGTTTCGCTGCCGGCCGCGGCACCGGACTTCCGGCTGTTCTGGGACAACGCCTACGCGGTGCACCCGCTCACCGACACCGCGGCGCCGGTCGTCGACGTACTCGGCCTGGCCGAGGCGGCAGGCAACCCGAACCGTCCACTGGTGTTCGCGTCGACCTCCAAGATCACCTTCGCCGGTGCGGGCGTGAGCTTCTTCGGAGCGTCGCAGGCCAACATCGACTGGTATCTGTCGCACGCCGCGAAGAAGAGCATCGGCCCCGACAAGCTCAACCAGCTGCGGCACCTGCGCTTCTTCACCGATGCCGAGGGTGTGCGCGAGCACATGCAGAAGCACCGCGCGCTGCTCGAACCCAAGTTCGCGCTCGTGCGCCGCATCCTGGAAGACCGCCTCGGCGCGTCGAAGGTGGCGTCGTGGACCGAGCCCAAGGGCGGCTACTTCATCAGCCTCGACGTGCTCGAGGGCACCGCGGCCCGGGTGATCGCGCTGGCCAAGGAGGCGGGCATCGCGCTCACCGCCGCGGGCTCGGCGTTCCCGTACAGCAAGGATCCCGAGGACAAGAACATCCGCATCGCCCCCAGCTTCCCGCAGCTGCCGGAACTGGAGAAGGCGATGGACGGACTCGCGACCTGCGTGCTGCTCGCGGCCACGGAGAAGCTGCTCTGAGATCACCGGCGTGGGTGGGGCCCGCCGAGGCCCCGCCCACGCTCAGTTCGGTTTGGTCACCAGCGTGCCGAACAGGGTGACCGAGATATGGATGTCGCCGCGGTCCGCGCCTGCCTGGAGGTCGGCGAGGAGCTGATCGCGATCGCTCGCGGTGATCGCCCCGCGCAGGGCGGCCAGGTCCGCGATGCGGCGCACCAGCGCGCCCGCGCCGACCGTTCGGTCCTGCACCAGCGCGTGTGAGCCGATCTCGTCGACCACCAGGCCGGTGGCGCTGAGCAGCCCGGCGAGGCGACGGCCCGAGAGCGGATTGGTGGTCGAGGAGATCAGGGTGTCGATCACCGCGCTCACCACCCGGGGGTTGCCGGGATGCACGATCGCGGTCGCCCAGTCGCAGTCCACCACCACCGCGCGTCCACCGGGCCGCAACACCCTGGCGATCTCGGCCGCCGCCCGCGCGGGTGCGGTGAGGTGCTGGAACACCCGTTCGCACAGCACCGCGTCGAAGGTGTCGGCGCCGAACGGTAAGCCGTAGGCATCGCCGGAGACGAAGCTCGCGCTCGATCCGGACTCCACCGCACGGCGCTGCGCCGAGGCCAGCAGATTCGGATCAGGCTCGACGCCGACCGCGGTGCCGTGGGGCCCGACCTCCTCGGCGAAGGTGAACACCTCCGAACCGGTGCCTGATCCGATATCGAGGGCACTCTCGCCGGGCCGCAGCGCCAGCGCGTGGTGACTCCAGGCGCCGAGCGCGCGCATACCGGGCCGGGTGACTTCCAGATCATGGGCGTCGATCAGCTGATCCCGGGCCGCTCGGTCGAAGCGGGCCGGGCGTGGGGTGTAGTCGGTCATTCGCACCGCCAGAGTGGGAGCAGTCCTCGTGAGCATGGACTCAGAGGCTACTGGTGAAATGTGTCACGATGAATGTATGACTCGCACGCTGTGCCTCGCGCAGGAATCCGAGGCCGACGAACTACTCAGCACCGACGATTTCGCGCTGCTGCTGGGGATGTTGCTCGACCAGCAGTACCCGATGGAGCACGCGTTTCGTGGGCCGCGCAAACTCGCCGAGCGCATGGGCGGATTCGATCTGCGCCGCATCGCCGAAGCGGATCCGGCCGAATTCGAGGAACTCGCGGCCACCCCACCGGCGATTCACCGTTATGGGCGGTCGATGGCGCGGCGGTCCCAAGCGCTCGCCCAGTATGTGATCGAGCATTATGACGGCGTACCTGCGCAGATCTGGACCGCGGGCGATCCCGACGGCGCGGAGGTGCTGCGCCGGTTGCAGGACCTGCCGGGGTTCGGGGCGCAGAAGGCGAAGATCTTTCTCGCATTGCTCGGAAAACAGCGCGGCGTGCAGCCCGACGGCTGGCGAAAAGCGGCCGGATCCTATGGCGATGACGGGTCGCGACGCTCGGTCGCCGATGTCGTCGATGCCGAAACATTGTCGGAAGTACGAGAATTCAAGAAGCAGGCCAAGGCGGCGGCCAAAGCCTCCAAATGAATTCCTAGTTAAGATCTAGCTGCTTTTTTCCCTCGTCACGAGGGTGGATCTGCTCGAAGCTTGCATCTCGAACAGCTCCACAACAGATGAGGGATTGGCAGTTTTATGAAGATGAGGAAGTTCGCCGTTGTCGCGGCGCTCCTGACCGTGGCTACGGGCATCACGGCGGGCACCGTGAACGCCGCGCCGGCCGAGGAAGCCGCCCCGATCAACTACACCGCCGAGGTCGTCGACGATTCGAAGGCCGTCATCACCACTGATGCCGGCTCGCTGGTCGAAGAGGACGGTGTCTTCAAGATCAAGGCTCCCAACGGCGCCACCCTCGCGGGCACCCCCCTGAGTTTCCGCCTCGACGAGTTCGAGCTGCCGATCGCGGCCGAGATCTCGGGCAACACCGCGACCCTGACCCCGCAGCTGGATCCGGCCAAGGCGGTCTACAAGCCGGTCGCGCTGCCCTATGAGGACAAGGCGCCGTGGAAGACCGAGTACGAGCGTGAGCAGGCTGCCTGGAGCCGTCTGACCTCCACCATCTCGCTGGGTGCCGCTATCGGCACCCTGGTCGGTGGCCTCGGCGGCGCCGCGCTCGGTTGCGTCGCGGGTGCGGCGGGCGGCCTGGTCGCCGGTGGCGTGCTCGGCGCGATCTTCGGCGCCCTCCCCGGCGGCATCGGCGGCTGCGTCGTCGGCGCCACCACGATCGGTGCCCTCGGCGTCATCCTGGGCCAGATCTTCATCACCGCCCCGGTGGCGATCGGTGCTGCGATCCAGTACTTCTCCACGATCTCCGCGCCGTTCAACGCCCCGGCCAAGTAGGTCCGGCCGGGTCGTCGAAACCCCCTGCGGGAACTCCGGTTCCCCGCGGGGGGTTTTGTCGTTGACACCCATTGCGCCTGTCATGCGCACCGCTGACCTGCGGCGATGATGTGCCGCAGCGCACAATTCGCCGGTTTGGCTTGGATGGGTCGGGATTCGGTGTTAACTTGATTGTTATGTCCAGCAACCATCTCACCGCCCAGCGGGTCACCTACGTGACCGCCGCTCTGGGCTTGCGGTTGCCGTTGACGCGCGAACTGTGTCGTTCCTGCTTCTGCAGCTGAGCCCTTCAGGTTCGTGAGCTGCCACGCCCCACGTGTAGGCAATCCCGTTGGGATAACGGGATTTTTGGCAAGGAACTTCATATGTCTGCTCCCATCATCGATCGCCCCGTCTCCCGGACGGGCGCCGGTCGCCCTCGTGTTTCCCGCCCCGTTGTGCCGCCGGAGCTGCGGCGTAGCGACAACCCCGCCGCAGCGGTGCTGCGTACCGCGGCCTCCGGCCCGGTCTCGCGCGACAATGCCGCGCGAGCAACGGGTTTGAGTATCGCCACCGTCAATCGGCAAGTGGCGTCGCTGCTTTCGGCGGGACTGCTGCGTGAGCGGCCCGATCTGACCGCCGCGGGCGCGGTCGGCAGGCCGCGGGTGCCCTTCGAGATCGATCACGACGCCTACCTCACGCTGGGCATTCATATCGGCGCCGAGGCGACGAAGATCGTCGCCGCTGATCTGCGTGGCCGCATTCTCGGCGGGCTCGCCATCGCCACACCCCAGACCGGGCAGGAATTCGCGGTCACCACCGTCGCGCGCAGCGCCAAGGCGTTCCTGCAGCGGTGGCATCGGCGGACGCCGCTGTGGGCCGGTGTGGCCATCGGTGGGCGGGTGGATCCGCAGAGCGGTGTGGTCGACCATCCGAAGCTGGAATGGAAGGGCGCGCCGATCGGGCAGGTGCTCGGCGATGTGCTCGAGCTGCCGGTTTCCGTCGCACCGCACGTCGAGGCGATGGCGGCCTCGGAGCTGCTGCTGCCCACCTTCGACGCGCGCAGGCCCGAGCCCGATACCGAACTTCCCGCTGCCCAGCACGGCAGCAGCCTCTACTTCTACGTCCGCGAGACCGCGGGCATCGCCGTCACCCTCGACGGCCGGGTACACACCCCGAGCAATGGGCCCGGGTCGATCGCGCATCTGCCGACGGGCTCCGATGTGCAGTGCACGTGCGGCCGGCGTGGATGCCTGGAAGTGACCGTCGGTGATCGGGCCCTGCAGGCTCGGGCTGTCGGACGCGGAATCATTCCGGCCCACAACGGGACTGCCGGGACCACGATCAATGATCTGTATCGGGCGGCCGAGTCCGGGTCCGAATCGGCGCGGGAACTGCTCGCCGAGCGGGCGACGATGCTCGGACAGACCGTCGCGCTGGTTCGCGACATGCTCAACCCGGATCGAGTTGTGCTGGGCGGGCAGGCTTTCACGGGGTACCGGCCCGCTCTGGGGCATGTGGCTCGGGCGTTTTCGCAGAGCACGCAGCTGGCCGCCACCGATATCCGGATCAGCGGATTCGGGGGGAAGGTCCAGGAATTCGCCGCGGTGGTGACGTCGTTGAGCGCGTTGTACGCGGACCCGCTGGCGGCTGTCCGCCGGGTATAGCACAGCGAAAGGCCCTGCGACTCTTGACGAGTAGCAGGGCCTTTTCGTATCCCGGGTCGCTCAGCGCGGGTTGAAGGCTCCCTCCAGTGCCGTGATGAAGAACGGGAACTGGGCGGCGAAGCGGTGCAGGTTGGGGTCTCGGTCGTAGCCGGCGAACCAGTAGAGGCCGGGTTGGGAGTCGGCTGCGGGGTTCATGTCACGGAAGGTGCGGATCCAGTTGTCCGCTCGGCCGCTGATCACCGTGTAGGGGAGGGCGCGGGAGAAGATCGTTTCCTGGTCGATGGGCGGGATCCCATCGCGCACGACGGTGTCGAGACCACGGTGCATCGCGCGGATTCGGCCGGCGACGGTGTCGCCGAGTGGGGTTCGGGTGGGGAGGTAGTTGGGCAGCAGCATCGCCGCTCCGCCCGCCAGGGCGATGGCTACGCCGACCAGGGCGTGGCCCGCGGTCAGGGCGAGGGTGACGGTGATGATCAGGCCGAGGACGATCAGGGCGGCGCCGATCCAGCGGGGGAGAGCGCGCTGTTTCGGGTCGGCGAAGGCGCCGGTCGCGACGGCGTCGTTGCGCATGGCCGCGCGGATCGGGTCCAGTTGCAGGCGGCCAGGGGCGCGCAGTTCGCGGACGGCGACGGTGTCGGTGCCTTCGGGGAGCAGCATGTCGTAGACGGTGCGCTCGTATTCGCGCAGCTGGTCGTCGGGAGCGTTGACGCGGCTGATGCGCCAATCGTCTTCGCCACGCGCGTTCACCGGGGTGATCCACAGGTAGCGCCGGACGGCGAGATCGACGACGGTGGCGGCGATGTCGACCGGATCGGCGTGTTCGTCGATGATCAGGCCGGCCTCGCCGGGGAGCACGCCATCGGGGGAGGTGAACTCCACGCGGCCTGCCTGCTGGATCAGCGGATCGAAGGCGTCGCTGCCCGCCACCGCGGCGGCGGCCCGCTTCCGTGCCAGCAGCACGTAGGCGATCATGCCGGCCAGCGCGAGCAGGAAGGCGCCGAAGGCCGCGAGCACGGGGGTGGTGAAGGCGAACGGGCCCGTACCGCCGCCGCGCACATCGGCATTCGCGGGCACGGTGCCGGGCGGCATCTGCAAGGTGAGGTCGATGGCATCGCCCTTGCGCAGGTCGGTCTGGTGCAGATAGAGCACGCCGTCGGGTTCGGTGTGGACATCGGCGCACGGCTTGGCATTGCCCGCCGAGCCGAGTTTGCAGTCGACGATGCCCATCTGGAAGCTCGGGCTGATCACCGAGACGTCGAGCACGGCGATATCGGCGTTGAGCACGCCCAGCCAGTGGAACACCTGCGTGCCCGGCATGTCGGAGACGGTGTTGTGCACCGTATACGTGAACTTCGATTCGCCCGGCTTCGCCTCGACGACGAACTGGTCGTTGACGGTGGTGGCGGTGCCGGTACCGCTCGCGGTCACATCGGTGACCTTGAAGACCCGTTCGACGTCGTCACCGACCTTGAGGCGCAACGGCAGCGACATCGTGAAATTTCCGTCGGCGGGGACCGCGACAGTTTCGATGACTTCGAGCACACCGGTTTCGGTGAGGGTGAGGTCGGCGGTGATCGAAACACCGGAGGTCGAGGGCTCCGTATGGGCTACCGGCGCGGCCACGAGCAAACCCGCCGCAGCGAGCAGCAGCGCGCCTGCGGCGCCCCCCCGAAAAGTCAGCATGGGTGCTTACTCTAGACAGCTTGCTATTCTGCGTCAGCGGCTGTCGACGACTCATGAGACGAGGGGGGTACGGGGGAGTGACTCAACCACCGTACGGTTATGGGCCGAACGGCCCAGGTGGACGACCGGTTCCACCACCCCCCGGCTATGGTCCGCCCCCGGGATACCGGCCACAACCGGGTTACGGGCAGCCAGGTTATCCACAGCCGCAGGGCTATCCACAGGGTTATGGGCAGCGTCCGGCGTATGGTCCGCCGCCGGGATACCGCCCGCCGCCGATGCCCTACGGGCCGCCGGGCAGGCCGACTCCGCCGCCGCGAAAGCGGGGCGGTGGCTTCACTTCGGCAATCCTGGTCGTCATCTTCCTGCTGGTCGGCGGTCTGGTGAAGTACGCCGTCAATACCGGCGTCGACCTGGGCATCGGCGCGATCGGCCCGAAACCGACCACCACCTATACCCCGCAGCCCGGTACCGCGCCCGCCGCGACCGGCGACAATCCGCTGCTCACCGACTCCGACGGCACCCTGGTCCCGGCATCGTGCAACTACGCGCCGTGGGGCACCCAGGTGGACAAGGCGCGCGCCTTCTTCGAGTCGGCCGCGAAGTGCCTCGAGTCGGCATGGAAACCGCTGCTGGCGGAGAACAATCTGCCCTTCGAGTCGCCGACGCTCAGCGTCACCGCGACCACCGACGGCATCACCACCCCGTGCACCGGGTCGACGAGTAACTTCGCCGCCTTCTACTGCCCGGCGAACAAGACCATCTACATGCCGATCAGCCAGCTGCAGACCGAGCAGTTCCGCGACAACTGGGTGGTGTACCTGTCGGTGTTTGCGCACGAGTACGGCCACCACGTGCAGGCTCAGTCGGGCATCCTGCGCAAGGCCAACAGCGAGCGCGTCGACGCGGGCGCCCGCTCGGCCAAGGGTCTCGAGCTCTCGCGCCGAGTCGAGTTGCAGGCCAACTGCTTCGACGGCATGTTCATCGCCTCCTCGAAGGGCGGTGGCTCGCTGACCTCCTCGCAGGTCACGGTCGCCACCAAGGATTCCTACGGCCGCGGTGACGGCCCCGGCGACATGCGCGACCACGGCACCGCCGAGCACGGCGGCCAGTGGTTCGAAACCGGCTTGGATCGCAACCTCACGGCCCAGTGCAACACCTTCACGGTGTCCGCGAGCGAAGTGAACTGAGGCTGTGCTGTTCCGCCTCCCCGCGTCTTCTGGCCGGACTCGTGTGCCACGTAGGTAGCGTTGGCGGCTGACGGTGTGGTGCGGGGTGAGTCAGCCCGTTCCCGGTGAGTTACCCATGTCCGTGCGTGATCAGTTGTCAGGTGATTTCTATGTATCCGCCGCCTCCTCCGCAGCCGCCGTACGGTAGGCCCCTGCCGCCGTATGGCGGGCAGATGCCGCCGTATGGGGGACAGATGCCACAGTACGGTCGGCCCGTGATGCCGCCTTACGGTAGGCCGTTGCCGCCGCCGTACGGTTATGCGCCGCAGGGGTATCCGCCGCCGCGTCGCGGTGGATCGGGGGCCGTCGGTGCGGTGCTGACGGTGTTGACCGTGTTCGGGGTCATCGGGTTGCTGGTCGCCGCGGTGGCCCTGTCCGATCAGAGCTCGCCCGGCTCGGTCGCCAAGACGACGCCGCCGAGTTTCACCTACAGCTCGAATTCGCCGGTGCCGACCACGAATCCCACGTCGGCGCGAGCCACGACCACCGCGCGCACCACCACGCCGACAACGACCAAACCGGCGGGGCCGCAACCCGTGATCGCCCTCGGTCAGCATCCGTTGTTCAAGGACGACGACGCGGGGCTGACGAACATGGACTGCGATCTGCCGCGCTGGTCGACCGCCGCGGCAGTGGCCAAAGCCTTCTTCGCGGCGGCTCAGGTCTGCCTCGATCAGATGTGGCGGTCGAACTTGGCCGCCGCGAATCTGCCCTTCAAGAGTCCGGGGCTTGTTGTCGCGGAGAACTCCTCGGAGCTGTCATCGCCGTGCGGTGGCTCGTCCAGCGGCGCGTTCTACTGCAGCGCTTCAAGCACCATCTACATGTCGACGGTGGGGCTGGTCCTGCACAACACGCCGTATCCGCCGATGGAAGCGCTGTCGATCTACGCGCATGAGTACGGTCACCACGTTCAGGGGCTCACCGGCGTGATGCAGGCGTCGTCGAATCAGCGTCGTGAGCAGGGCACGATGTCGGCGGGCGGGCTGGAGACGTCGCGTCGAATGGAGTTGCAGGCCAGCTGTTTCGGCGGCATGTACATCGGCTCTTCGGAAGCAGGCGGTTCATGGACCTCGCAGGAGGGCTACGCCGCGGTGAAGCACCACTACGACCTCGGTGACGGCAACGGCCGCCACCGAGATCACGGCACCCCCGACCACAACGGCAATTGGTACAACCAGGGTTACACGAAGAACCGCAACTTCCAATGCAACACCTGGCTGGCACCAGCCGACGAAGTCAGCTAAGTCCCGTAGTGACCCTCGCCGAAGCGGCGGGGAGAGGAGCCGTGCACCCCTTCGGCATAGGCGGTTTCGGCGTGGAGGGCGAAGTCGATGCCCGCTGTCTCGTCTTCCTTGCTCACGCGGAAGCCGATGATCTTGTCGATGCCCTTGCCGAGCATCCACGAGACCGCGAAGGCATAGGCCGCCACCACCAGGACCGCGACGAGCTGCTTGCCGAGCTGGGCGAGGCCGCCGCCGTAGAGCAGCCCGTTCACGCCGCCGGTCATCACCTGGGTGGCCAGCAGGCCGATCAGGACCGTGCCCACGATGCCGCCCACGAAGTGCACGCCGACCACGTCGAGCGAATCGTCGTAGCCCGCTTTGTGTTTCCAGCCGACCGCGAACGAACACACCACGCCGGCGGCCAGGCCGACCAGCACCGCACCGAGAGTGTTCACCACGCCGCAGGACGGGGTGATCGCGACCAGACCGGCCACCGCGCCCGAGGCCGCACCGAACGTGGTCGGCCTGCCGTCGCGGATCTGTTCGACGATGAGCCAGCCGAGCATGCCGAGACTGCCCGCGACCAGGGTGTTCAGGAAGACAGCTGCCGCGGTGCCGGTGGCGCCCAGTGCGGAGCCCGCGTTGAAACCGAACCAGCCGAACCACAGCAGACCGGCGCCGAGCAGCACGAACGGCAGGTTGTGCGGACGCATCGCATCGATGTTGAAACCGATTCGCGGTCCGAGTACCAGCGCCAGGGCCAGTGCGGAAGCGCCGGAGGCGATCTCGACCACCAGGCCGCCCGCGTAGTCGAGCGCGCCGAAGTTCAGCAGCCAGCCGTCCGGTCCCCAGACCCAGTGCGCGATCGGCGCGTACACCGCCAGCGTCCACAGCGGAACGAACACCATCCAGCCCGCGAACTTGGCACGGTCGGCGATGGCGCCGGAGACCAGGGCGGCGGTCAGGATCGCGAACGTCAGCTGGAAGGTGACGAACAGCAGTTCCGGAATGGTGCCGCGGACGGAGTCGGGATTGATCCCGGCCAGCCCGAGATGCTCGAGATCGCCGATGAGGCCACCACCCGCGTCGTCACCGAACGCGAGGCTGTAGCCGGCGACCAGCCAGACCACGGTGACCAGCGGGATCGCGATGAAGCTCATCATCAGCATGTTCAGCACGCCGGTCGAGCGCACCATCCCGCCGTAGAAGACGGCCAGTGCCGGCGTCATCAACAGCACCATGGCGGTGGCCGCGAGTAGCCAAGCAGTGGCCGCCGGGTCGATCGTTGCGGGCACGGTAACTCCTTTCACGCGTGGATGCGTTGCGAGAAAGTTACCGAACACTCACCACGGATGGCGGCGCTAGCCCCGGTTTTCCTTGGCCAGCGCCCGCGTGCCGCGCTTGCCGGGAACGGGCAGGTCATCGCCGTCCGCGAGCCACTCGGCGGTGGTGAGCCAGCGTCGCTGGGCATGTGCGTCGGCCACGTCGAAGAACAGGCGGCGGCCGCGATCGTCGCGCGCGTCGCGGGCGAGCACCGCCCAGCTCGGCGGTTTGCCCCGGTCGGCGGTGTGCTCCACGACGAAGCCGGCGACCAGCTTGCCGATCATGTTGACCGGCTTCTGCGAGACCCGGTTGCCGTATTTGGTGGTGTGCCAGCGCCGTGCCGGGCACAGTGAACCGGGGCTCGCGTTCGAGGCGATCCAGCCCGCGCGCTGTGCCCGCTCGATCAGCCACAGATGCTTGACCGCCGACGGCGCGATCTCACCCACCCGTTCGGCGATGAGCGTGCAGACCTCGGCATCGGCGAGGATATCGCGCCTGGTAGGGCCGATATCGTGGTCGGTCCAGTGCGCGGCGGCGAGACGGGCGAGGACGCGGCCGAACTCGTCGATGCTGCGCTGGGCGCGACGGCCGAGCCGCTCGATCCGCTCGGCCTCGCGGCGCATCTCGTTCTGCGCGGTGAGCGTGCGAATGGCCGCCATCGTCGGCACCTGCCCGCGTTCGAGCAGTTGCAGGATGGCGTCGGCGGTCGCCGGGTCGGCTGCGGCAGCGACGGGTAACGAGTCGCGTTTGATGTCGAAGTCTTGTGGGCTGATCGCCCGGCTCAGTAGCCCGACTGCGGCGTTGTCGCCGGCGAAGTCGGTGTGGGCGAGCCAGGCGGTTGCGATGTCATCACACGACAGCACGGTGAAACGTTCCTCCGGTCGGTGCGGTGGGGGAGCGATCGGTGCGCGAAGGTTGTGCCCCGGTCGGGATGAGGGACCGGCCGGGGTCACCAACCTGATGAAGGTTTGGCCACCGAAGTTGCCGAGATCCACGGTAGCCAGGCACTTGCGCCGCTGTCACGACCGTTCATTATTTCGTTACATCCGGTAAGGGGCCGTCAACCGGGGAATTGGTTTGCATTGCCGTGGCAACCAGTATCAACAGACTGTTCGATGGCGGATTCGCCACGTATGCAGCAGTCGATAGCTCAGCCGTTGCGCCTAGCGGCACGCTTTGCACCTACGCTCCATACCGCGAAATTCAATGTGATTTGGATCACATCATTATCAAGGCTTCGTTACCGCGCGTGGGTACAGTGCCATCCGCCGATAAACCCTGTCGGACGCTCTCGGTAGCCTGTGGGTCGTGGCTCTGTACCGGAAGTATCGACCGGCGACATTCGCAGAAGTAGTGGGTCAGGAGCACGTCACCGACCCGCTGAGTACAGCGCTGGATACCGGACGGATCAGTCACGCGTATCTGTTCTCCGGGCCGCGTGGTTGCGGTAAGACGTCGTCCGCGCGCATCCTCGCGCGGTCGCTGAACTGCGTGGACGGGCCGACGTCGACCCCGTGCGGTACGTGCTCGTCGTGTGTGGCGCTCGGGCCGGGTGGCTCGGGCAATCTCGACGTGATCGAACTCGACGCGGCCAGTCACGGTGGTGTCGACGACACCCGCGAGCTGCGCGATCGCGCCTTCTACGCGCCCGCCGAGTCGCGCTACCGCGTGTTCATCGTCGACGAGGCACACATGGTCACCACGGCCGGTTTCAACGCGCTGCTCAAGATCGTCGAGGAACCGCCGGCCCACCTGATCTTCATCTTCGCCACCACCGAGCCGGACAAGGTGCTGCCGACGATTCGCTCACGCACGCACCACTATCCGTTCCGGCTCCTGCCGCCCGCCACCATGCGCGGACTGCTCGGCAAGATCTGCGAGCAGGAGCACGTACCGGTGGAGGAGGCGGTGTATCCGCTGGTCATCCGCGCCGGTGGTGGTTCGCCGCGCGACAGCCTGAGCGTGCTCGACCAGCTGCTGGCCGGCGCCGGGCCCGACGGTGTCACCTACCCGCGCGCGGTCTCGCTGCTCGGCGTCACCGACGTGGCGCTGATCGACGACGCCATCGACGCGCTGGCCGCTAATGATGGTGCGGCCCTGTTCAACACGGTCGATTCGGTGATGGAAGCGGGCCACGACCCGCGCCGCTTCGCCGTCGACCTGCTCGAACGGCTGCGCGACCTGATCCTGCTGCGCGCGGTTCCCGACGCCGCCGACCGCGGCCTGGTCTCCGGTCCCGGCGACGTCATGGAAAGAATGCGTGACCAGGCCGAACGCCTGGGCCCCGCCACCCTCACCCGCTACGCCGAACTCCTGCACGAGGGCCTCGGCGAAATGCGCGGCGCCACCGCCCCGCGCCTGCTCCTCGAAGTGATCTGCGCCCGCATGCTGCTGCCGTCGGTGTCCGACGCCGAGTCGGCCACCCTGCAACGGCTGGAACGGCTGGAACGCGGATTCGCGAGCGGATCGGTCCCCGCCTCGGCCCGCCCGGGATCCTCCGCGGGTGAGCCTGCTGCGCAACGTCCCGCTGTGCCCTCGGCGAGTGGTGAGAGCCGCCGTAGTGGTGCGGAACTCCTCGCCGCCGCTCTGGCTGAAAAGGGGGCGGCGACCAGCGGTTCGCCGACGCCCGGCCCCGCGAGTCCCGTCGCCGCGGAGCAGAAGGCCGCCACCCCGGCCGCGCCCAGAACTTCCGCACCGCCCCCTGATGAGGCTGCGCCGATCGCCGAGTCCGCACCGCCGTCACCGGTGACTTCCGCATCGAGCGTGCCCCCGGCCGCATCTGCACCCGCGCCGTCCACATCGGTTACGCCGCCCAAAGCGGCCGAGTCACCCGTATCGGCCGCGCCGACGGCGCCGGCCGTGCCGCCGTCACCGGTGACTACCGCACCGAGCGTGCCCCCGGCGACGCCTGAGTCGCCAACCCCCGCCGCGCCACCGATCGATTCTGGGCGGAGCGACGTCGATACCCCTGCGGAAGGGGTTGCTCCCCAACAGCTTGCGGCAGAGGTTCCCCCGGTCGAAGCGGACCGCCCCGCGCAGTCCGACTCCGGCCTTCGATCGGAAGGCTCGGGCCCCGAACGGTTCTCCAGGCCGTCGACCGGCAGTGACACGCCTCGCGCGGACAACGACTCGACTCCGGCATCGGAAGCAGCAGCGTCGCAGGCGGATTCGTCGGCTCAGCCAGAACCCGACCTGGGCGACGCCGACGCGCCGCCGCGGGTCGAGTCTGTCGCCGCGCAGGCGGCGCCGCAGGTCGGCGCGGCACCCACCGAGGATCTGGTCGGGATCGTCGATGCCGCGTGGCCGGAGATCAAGGGCAGGGTGCGGGAGTTCGGGGCTACCTTGCAGGCGCTGTTGTCGGGGGCGGCGGTGTCGCGGGTCGAGGGCGAGGTGATCGTTTTCGCGCATCCGGCCGCGCCGTTGGCGCAGCGGTTGTCCGATCCGCGCAATATCGAGGCGGTGCGTTCGGCGGTGCGGGCCGTGCTCGGGCGTGAACTGGATGTGCGCTGGGAGACCGGTGCGCCCGCGCCGCGACCCGCGCCCGCCGCCAAGGCCGGGCCCGCGCGGGGGCCGGGAAATCCGGAGAGCAAGCCCGCGGGACGTCCCAAGTTCTCGCGGCCGAGCCAGGCGGCGGGCAATCAGTCGCCGAACCGGGCGAACCGGCCGTCCGACGATGACATTCCGCCGCCGGATTTCCCTGACCTCCCCGACGACCCCGGCCCGGACGAAGGGTCCGACTCCCGGTCGGGCGGCGATTCCGCGCGCAGTGCCGCCGTTCTCGCCCCGCCGACCCCGGAGGAAGAACGGGAGATGCTGGCCGCCGCCGCGGTGCCGGTGGCTCCCGGTGACCGTCAAGACCCGGACGAGGTCGCGCTGGCGTTGCTACGTGAACAGTTCGGAGCAAAGAGTCTGGATGGTTGACAGCCACCGTCCGTACCGCGTTAAGTTAACCGGAGTTCGCACACCACGGTAGTATGAACGGGTGGCCGGTTTCACCGGATGAGCATGGTTCTATGCTCCGCTGGTGTTTGCCGGGATTTGTACGGCGTCGAGACAATTGGTCGTGGCGTTCGTGCGGCCACCGCACCCCAAGGAAGGAAACACTCCGATATGACCACAGAGGCCTACATCTACGAGGCCATCCGCACTCCGCGCGGCCGCGGCAAGAAGAACGGCTCGCTGCACTCGGTCAAGCCGATCGATCTGACTGTTGGTCTGATCCAGGAGCTGCGTGGCCGCTTCCCGAACCTCGACGAGGACCAGATCTCGGACCTCATCCTCGGCGTGGTCACCCCCGTCGGTGACCAGGGCATGGACATCGCCCGCACCGCGGTCACCATCGCCGGCCTGCCCGACACCGTCGGTGGCTTCCAGCTCAACCGCTTCTGTGCTTCCGGCCTCGAGGCCGTGAACCTGGCCGCGCAGAAGGTTCGCTCCGGCTTCGACGACCTCGTCATCGCCGGCGGCGTCGAGTCGATGTCGCGCGTACCGATGGGCTCCGACGGCGGCGCCTGGGCGCTCGACCCGGCCACCAACTACGACGGCTACTTCGTGCCCCAGGGCATCTCGGCCGACCTGATCGCCACCATCGAGGGCTTCACCCGCGATGACGTCGACGCCTACGCGGTGCGCTCGCAGGACCTGGCCGCCGCGGCGACCACCGGCGGCTACTTCGCCAAGTCGATCGTCCCGGTCAAGGACATCAACGGCCTGGTCGTGCTCGACAACGACGAGCACATGCGTCCCGGCACCACCGCCGCCGACCTCGGCAAGCTGAACCCGGCCTTCGCCGGCATCGGTGAGATGGGTGGCTTCGACGCCGTCGCGCTGCAGAAGTTCACCTACATCGAGAAGATCAACCACGTCCACCACGGTGGCAACAGCTCGGGCATCGTCGACGGCGCCGCCCTGCTGCTGATCGGTTCCGAAGAAGCGGGCAAGAACTCGGGTCTGACCCCGCGTGCCCGCGTCGTCGCGACCGCCACCTCCGGTGCGGACTCCACCATCATGCTGACCGGTCCCACCCCGGCCGCCAAGAAGGCGCTGGCCAAGGCCGGTCTGACGATCGAGGACATGGACCTCGTCGAGATCAACGAGGCCTTCGCCTCCGTGGTGCTGAAGTTCCAGAAGGACCTGAACGTCCCGGACGAGAAGCTGAACGTCAACGGTGGCGCGATCGCGATGGGCCACCCGCTGGGTGCCACCGGCGCGATGATCACCGGCACGGTGCTCGACGAGCTGGAGCGTCGCAACGCGCGCTACGGCCTGATCACCCTGTGCATCGGCGGCGGCATGGGCGTCGCCACCATCATCGAGCGCGTCTGAGCTCCGGCCGACTTTCACTTCTCATAGGAGAGAACGAAAAACTATGACTGACAACATCATCGGCTGGGAGAAGGACGCCGACGGCGTGGTCGTCCTCACTATCGACGACCCCAGCCAGGGCGCCAACACCATGAACGACGCGTACCTCGCGTCGATGAACGCCACCGTCGACCGCCTCGAGGCGGAGAAGGACGACATCACCGGTGTCGTCATCACCTCCGGCAAGAAGACCTTCTTCGCCGGCGGCGACCTGAAGAACATGATGAAGGTCGGCCCGGACAACGCGGCCGAGGTCGTCAAGATGGTCACCGACGTCAAGGCCCCGCTGCGTCGCCTCGAGCAGCTCGGCAAGCCGGTCGTCGCCGCCATCAACGGCGCCGCCCTCGGTGGCGGCCTGGAGATCGCGCTGGCCACCCACTACCGCATCGCGGCCGACGTCAAGGGTTCGGCCATCGGCCTGCCCGAGGTCTCCCTGGGCCTGCTGCCCGGCGGCGGCGGCGTGACCCGCACCGTGCGCATGCTCGGCCTGCAGAACGCGCTGATGCAGGTGCTGCTGCAGGGCCAGCGTCACCGCGTCACCAAGGCCAAGGAAATCGGCCTGATCGACGAGGTCGTCGCCACGGTCGAGGAACTGATCCCCGCCGCCAAGGTGTGGATCGCGGCCAACCCCGAAGCGGCGCAGCCGTGGGACAAGAAGGGCTACCGAATCCCCGGCGGCACCCCGTCCACCCCGGCCTTCGCGGCGAACCTGCCCGCGTTCCCGGCCAACCTGCGCAAGCAGATCAAGGGCACCAACATGCCCGCCCCGCGCGCCATCATGGCCGCGGCGGTCGAGGGTGCGCAGGTCGACATCGACAACGCGCTGACCATCGAGGGCCGTTACTTCACGAGCCTGCTGACCGGTCCGGTCGCGAAGAACATGATCCAGGCGTTCTTCTTCGACCTCAACCACATCAACGGTGGCGGCTCGCGTCCGTCCATCGAGGATGTGCCCAAGCGTGAGATCAAGAAGATCGGTGTCATCGGCGCCGGCATGATGGGCGCGGGCATCGCCTACGTTTCGGCCAAGGCCGGCTACGAGGTCGTGCTCAAGGACGTCGAGCTCGCCAACGCCGTCAAGGGCAAGGGCTACGCCGAGGCCATCGAGGCCAAGGCACTCTCGCGTGGCAAGACCACCCAGGAGAAGTCCGACGCGCTGCTGGCTCGCATCACCCCGTCGGCCGACGCGGCCGACTTCAAGGGTGTCGACTTCGTCATCGAGGCCGTGTTCGAGAACCCGGACCTCAAGAACAAGGTCTTCCAGGAGATCGAGGACATCGTCGACGCCGATGCTCTGCTCGGCTCGAACACCTCGACCCTGCCGATCACCCTGCTCTCCGAGGGTGTGAAGCGCTCCGAGGACTTCATCGGTATCCACTTCTTCTCCCCCGTGGACAAGATGCCGCTGGTGGAGATCATCAAGGGCAAGAACACCTCCGACGAGGCGCTGGCCCGGGTGTACGACTACACCCTCGCCATCAAGAAGACCCCGATCGTCGTCAACGACAGCCGTGGCTTCTTCACCTCGCGCGTGATCGGTACCTTCATCAACGAGGCCATCTCCATGGTCGCCGAGGGTGTCGATCCGGCCACCGTCGAGCAGGCCGGTCTGCAGGCGGGCTACCCGGCCGCGCCGCTGAAGCTCAGCGACGAGCTGAACTTCACCACCATGCAGAAGATCTACAAGGAGACCTCCGAGGCCATCCTTGCTGCCGGTGGCGAGCTCAATGCCGCGTCCGCGAAGACCGCCGAGGTCCTCAACACCCTGATCGACAAGTACGACCGCAAGGGCAAGCTGGGCGGCGCGGGCTTCTACGAGTACGTCGACGGCAAGGCCACCGGCCTGTGGGACGAGCTGCGCGAGATCTTCAGCTCGAGCCGTGAGCTCCCGGAGGGTGTCACCTTCCAGGACCTCAAGGACCGGATGATGTTCGCCGAGGCCATCGAGACCCAGAAGTGCTTCGACGAAGGCGTGCTCACCAGCACCGCCGACGCGAACATCGGCTCGATCTTCGGCATCGGCTTCCCGGCCTGGTCGGGTGGCTCGCACCAGTTCATCGTCGGCTACCCCGGTGGCCAGGAGGCCTTCGTGGCCCGCGCCGATGAGCTGGCCGCGAAGTTCGGCCCGCGTTTCGAGGTCCCGGCCTCGCTGCGCAAGTAAGTCGGTAGTTCCCGGTTTCGCACCGGGTCGGCGCCCGTCACCTCAGTGAGGTGGCGGGCGTTCGCCGTTATCGGGGCTTGGCGTAGTCGGCGTAGCCCTGCCAGTCGAGGACCACGCACGGTTCGTCGCCGACGACCCAGGCATCGTGGCCGGGGGACGCGATCATCACGTCGCCGGGCCCGAACTCCAGCTCTTTGCCGTCGTCCATCGCCACCACGATCCGGCCGGACAGGCAGTACCCGATGTGCGCGGCCTGGCAGCTGTCGGTGCCCGCGATCGGTTTCACGTGTTCACTCCATCGCCAACCTGGTTCGAAGACCGCGCGGCCCACCGGGCCGCTTTCCATATTGACGAGGTCGAGTCGACCCTTTCCCTGCTCGAACGGCCGGGTTTCCTCGGGCGCGTCGAAACTCATGCGTACCAGCGTGGACATGACATCTCACTTCGGCTCGGGTGGTGAGCGATGATGTCGTGGTCCACCGAGTGGAGGGCAGCACGGCCCACGGCGGCGCCCACCGAGAGTTCAAGTCTTCGCCGATCGGCGGTGCGACGCAAGAGTCCAGCTCGGGCTTCGGCGGCGTCGAGGTGGTGGGGCGGCGACCGACAGTTCGGGTGGTGTTCACCTGGGGGTGTGGTGCGGTGGATAGCTTGTCGGTCATGGGACGTCGGGTGGCTGCAGCGGTGCTGGGAATTGTCGTCGCGGGGGTCGCGGTGCCGGATGCGGGGGCCGCGGTCGATGGCGTGCGGGTGCTGGGGGAGCAGGTCGTCGGGCACGATGCCGAATTCGGGGGGACGGTGGTCGGCGGGCTGTCGGGCATCGACTACCGTTCCGCCACCGGCGAATTCGTCCTGATCAGCGATGACCGATCGGAGAAGGGCCCCGCCAGGGTGTATACGGCTCGAATTCCGTTGGGGGAGGATGGGATCGGCCCCGTCGGCTTCACGGGCACGAAGCCTCTGCTGCGGGCTGACGGAGCCACGTATTCGCCGAAATCGGTGGACCCCGAAGATATTCGGGTCGATCCGTGGACGGGGGACTACTTCTGGACGCAGGAGGGCGAGCGGGCCGGTGAGGTGCTCGCCGATCCTTCGGTACGGGTGGCCCGCGCGGATGGCGGGTTCGTCGCCGAGCTGCCGATTCCGGAAAACGAACGGATGCGCGCTGATTCGGGGCCACGGCAGAACCAGGCGCTCGAGGGGGCGACGTTCGCGGCCGGTGGGGCGTTGTTCGTGACCGCGATGGAGGGGCCGCTGCTCCAAGATGGGCCGGGCGCGACCACGACGGCGGGGGCAACGACCCGGATCACCGTCCAGGCCAGGTTCGGGCCGGTGCTCGCGCAGTACGCGTACCCGCTGGAGCCGGTGTTCGCCGAGTCGCGGCCGGAGGCCGGGCAGGCGAGTAACGGCGTCACCGCGATCCTCGCCGACGACACCGTCGATCCGACCCGATTCCTGGTGGTCGAACGGGCTTTCGCCAAGGGGGTGGGGAATCGGGTGCGGATCTTCGAGATCGACACGACGGCCGCGAGCACTGTGCTCGACGCGCCGATCGCGGGTGCTCGCCCGGTGGCCAAGCGGCTCGTCGCCGACCTCGCCGATCTCGGGATCGAGGCCGTCGACAACATCGAGGGAATGACCTGGGGCCCGCGACTGCCCTCGGGTGAGCGCACGTTGGTGCTGGTCGCGGACAACAACTTCGCGTCCGAACAGCGCACTCAGCTGATCGCGCTCGCGGTGCGCTGAACCGCGGGTTTCGGACAACCGTTGCCGCCACAGCGTCGAATCTCCACCCGATAGACGCCGGATCGCGCTAGCTTGGATATGTGCGGTGATGTCGGTGACCTCCCCGCATGCCGACCGAAACGCCGGTGACGCCGATGGTGAGAGGTGGTCACATGGATCCGGAGCAGACGCGTATGGAGCGCGGCCTGGCCGAGGCGGCGCCGGTGGGGCTGAATACGCAGCGGGCGGTGGCGCCGGGGGTACCCGACGAGGCCGTGATCGCGGAACTCGATGCCATGGGACTCACGGGGGCCAAGGAGATCGGGCGCGGCGGATTCGGCGTGGTGTACCGCGCATTGCAGCCGGCGCTGGATCGCGTGGTCGCGGTGAAGGTGTTGTCCTCGGAGATCGATGTGGAGAGCCGGGAACGGTTCCTGCGCGAGGAACAGGCGATGGGCAGGCTGTCCGGACATCCGAATATCGTCGACATCCTGCAGGTCGACGTGACCGAGACCGGGCTGCCGCTGATCGTGATGCCCTACGCCTCGCGCGGCTCGCTCGAACGCCTCATCCACGATCGTGGCCCGCTGACCTGGTCGGACACCCTGCGCGCCGGAGTGAAGCTGGCCGCGGCGATCGAATCGGCGCATCGGGCGGGCATCCTGCACCGGGATGTGAAACCGGCGAACGTGCTGATCAGCGGGTATGGCGAACCGCAACTCACCGACTTCGGCATCGCCCGCATTCCCGGCGGATTCCAGACGTCGAGCAGCTTGATCACCGGTTCGCCCGCGTTCACCGCGCCGGAATTGCTCAGGGGCAGTGAACCGACCGTGCAGTCTGATGTCTACGGCCTCGGCGCGACCCTGTTCGCCCTGCTGACCGGCCATGCCGCGTTCGAACGCCAGGCGGGGGAGAAGGTGGTCGCGCAATTCCTGCGCATCACCACCCAGCACGTCCCCGACCTGCGCGCCCAGGACATCCCCGGCGACGTGGCGGAAGTGATCGAACGGGCCATGTCCCCCGAGCCCGCCGACCGCCCGGCCTCGGCCTACGAGTTCGGCGAACTGCTCCGCGACGTGCAGCGCGCGCACGGCCAGATGCCCGACGAAATGGCATTGCTCGACTCCGAGGAGACCACCGATGACGCCCCGGAGGTCCTGAAGTCGGTCACCGGCCGCCGCAGCTGGCCGCTGACCCTGCAGGCCGCAGGCGCCTCGGTGCCCATGCCGAGCTCGACGACCGGCACGTTTCCGCCGACCGCCGCCACCAAATTCCGCCCGCCCACGCCCGCACGCGAACCCTTCCCGCGCCAGCGCCTGCTCGACGTGCTGCGGGAGGGCGGCGAGCGCCGACTCGCCCTGATCCACGCGCCCGCCGGTTTCGGCAAGAGCACCATCGCCACGCAGTGGCGCGCCGACCTGGCCACCCGCGACATTCCGGTGGCGTGGCTGGGCGTCGACCAGGACGACGACAGCGAAATCTGGTTCCTCGCCCACCTCATCGAGGCCATCCGCCGGGTGCGCCCCGATGTCGGCGCGGGTCTGGAGCAGGTTCTGGAGGAGCGGCCCGCCGACGCGGTCGCCTACGTGATCGCCACCCTGATCGACGAGATCCACGCGAGCGGGCGCCCGGTGGTCGTCGTGGTGGACGACTGGCACCGGGTACGCGATCCCGGCGTGCAACGCGCGATGGCGACCCTGCTCGACAACGGCTGCCACCACGTGCGGTTCGTCATCACCAGCCGCGATCAGTCCGGCCTGCCGATCAGCAGGTTGCGGGTGCGCGACGAACTCGTCGAGCTGGACGCGGCCGCGCTGCGGCTCACCGAATCGGAGACCCGGCAGATCCTGGTGGAGCGCAACGGTTTCGCGCTCACCGACGAGCAGGTCGAACAGATCCACCTCGCGACCGACGGCTGGCCCGCCGCGATCCAGCTGGTGAGCCTCACCTTGCGCGGTAAGGCCGATCCGGCCCAGTTGCTCGCCTCGCTCGCCGAGGGCGGGCACGGGATGCGCGAGTATCTCGCCGAGAACGTGCTCGACGCGCTGGCGCCCGAGCAGCTGGAGTTCCTGATGGCGATCTCGGTGGTCGAGCGGGTGAACGGGTCACTGGCCGGGCTGCTCGCCGACGTCCCCGATGGTGCGGCGATGCTGGAGCAGGCCGAGCAGCGTGAGCTCTTCCTGCATCGGATCCAGCACGATCCGGAGTGGTACCGGATGCAACCGCTGTTCGCCGAGCATCTGCGCGCCCGTCTCGACCGTGAACATCCCGGACGTTCGAAAGCCCTGCACCGCAAGGCCGCTCGCTGGTACGCCGAGCATCAGCTGCTGCGCAAGTCGGTGGATCACGCGCTGGCCGCGACCGATCTCAAACTCGCCGCCGACCTGCTCGAGAGTGGCGGCATGGACCTGATCGACGGATCCCGGCTCGCCACCCTGCTCGGTACCGTCTCGAAACTACCTGTGCAGCAGGTGACCTCACGGTCGAAGCTGTTGATGGCGGTGGCCAGGGCGAATATGAACATGCAGCAGACGGGGACCGCCCGCAACGCGCTCGGCCGGCTCTCGAATCTGCTGGCCCGCAGTTCGTCCGGTGAACCGGAACTGACCGAACAGCGCTGTGTGGCAACGGTGCTGGATGCCGCCGACCGGGTAGCCCACGACGACATCGCCGAGGTGGCCGACAGTCTGGTGCCCATTCTGGAGGAACCCGGCGATCTGCCCGCCTGGACGGTGTCGACCGCCGCGAATCTGATGTCGTTCGTTCGGCTGTGCGAGTTCGACTTCAGCGCGGTGACCGAGCTCCAGGACTGGGCCGCCGACTATCACACACAGTCCAAGGACCCACTCGGTCCGGTATTCGGGCTGTGCGCGCTGGGCGACGCCGCCTACGAGCAACTCGACATCGCCTCCGCCACCACCTCTTTCGAGCAGGCATACGAGGCCGCGCGCACCAAGTCGGGGCCGCGCTCGGACGCCGCACGGATCGCGGCCGCCCTGCTCGGCGAAGTGGCCTATCGCCGTGGCGATCTGGCGCTGGCAGATCGGCTCCTCGACGAGAGCCACGAACTGGTCACCCGGGTCGGTCCCGTCGACTTCCTGATCGCGACCTTCGTGGTCGGTGCCAGGGTGAAGGCGGCTCTCGGCGATCAGTACACCGCCTCGGCCCGCCTCGACGAAGGCGCGCGAGTGGCCGCGGAGAACGGCTTGGCTCGCCTGGACGCGCATGTGCGGGCCGAGCGGGCCAGGCTCGGATTCCCCACCGGCGAAGACACCTTCGTTCCCGACAGCTCCGGTAACGGCGCACGGCGCAAGAAGGGCGCCGCCGCGCTGATCACCGAGGCGCGGGCCATCGCCGACATTCGGAGGCTACTGGCCGAGCAACGGCTGCGTGCTGATGATCGCGCGGCCCGCCACGCGCGGGTGATCTACGCGAAGACTCTCGAACAGGGCCGTCCGCGGGCGGAATTGGACGCGACCTTGCTGCTCGCGGAGTGTCTCGCGTCGGCGGGGTGGGTCGGGGAGGCGACCGGGCTGGTGCTTCCGGTCCTGCGCACCTGCGCCGAACTGGGCTGGACCAGACCGCTGCTGGACGCGGGGCCGGGGGTCGTCGGCCTGCTCCACGTGTTGCGCACGCAATCCCATGACGGGCAGGACCATCCGATCCTGCGCGCCCTGCCCGGTCACTTCCTCGACGAACTACTCGCCTGATCGCGGCCCGGTAGCCCGGGCCGCGATCAGCGACCTACGGCTGCCACCAGGGGCGCAAGGGGACGTCCCAGGCGCCGTTCGCATCGAGCTTCACGCCGAGTACATGGTGCAGCTGGATCACGTTGCGCTGGAAGCCGAGCCGGCATCCCGCCATGTACAGGCCCCACACCTTCGCGGTGCCCTCGCCGACCTCGGCGACGGCCGCGTCCCAATTGGCGACCAGGTTCTTGCACCACTCGTGCAGCGTCAGCGCGTAGTGCTCGCGCAGATTCTCCTCGTGCAGTACCTCGAGGCCGACGTTCTGGATATCGGAGATGATGCGTCCGGAGCCGATCAGCTCCCCGTCGGGGAACACGTAGCGGTCGATGAAATCGCCCGCCTTGGTGGTGCGGGTGTTGTCGTGGCGGGTGATGCAGTGGTTGAGGAACAGGCCGCCCACCCGCAGCTTGTCCTTGATGTAGCCGAAGTAGAACGGGTAGTTGTGCACACCGATGTGCTCGGTGAGGCCGATCGAGGAGACCGCGTCGAATTCGCCCTCGGGGATGTCGCGGTAGTCGCTGTGCCGAACCTCGGCGAGCTCGCTGAGACCTTCCTCGGCGATCTTCTGCTGTGCCCAGGCGGCCTGTTCGGCCGATAGCGTCGCCCCGATCACCTTCACGCCACGGCGCGCCGCATAGCGGACCATGCCGCCCCAGCCACAGCCGATATCGAGCAGCCGGTCGCCTTCCTTCAGGCGCAGCTTCTCGAAGATCAGCCGGTACTTGTTCTCCTGTGCCTGCTCGAGCGTCCAGTCCTCGTCGCCGTACACCGCACAGGTGTAGGTCATCGACGGGCCGAGGACGTACTCATAGAACTTGTTGGAGACGTCGTAGTGGTGGTGGATCGCCTCGGCATCGCGAGTCTTGGAGTGGCGCAAGCCTTCCAGCGCGATCCGGCGCCAGCGCGGCAGCGTTTCCTGCGGCGGGGGCGCGATCGGCTTGAGCCGCTCCCAGCCCAGCGAGCGCGCGATGGTGACCAGCGACAATGCCGAAGGACGATGGAACTTCATGTCCTGCATGGCTTTCAAGATGTCGTACGGGTCGCCGGGATGCACGCCCTCGGCGATCATGTCGCCGGCGATATAGGCCCGCGCCATGCCGAGGTCGCCGGGGGCGCCTGCCAGGTAGTTGATGCCGCGTGGGGTCTTGATCTCGAGCGCGTAGGGCGCGTCCTCCGGGCCGGTCGCGCTGCCGTCGTAGGCGGTCAGGCGGACGGGGATTTCGCCGTCTACGAGGCTCTCGACGACCTCGGCGATATTGAGCCGGGTGCCCAGCTCGGCCAATACCTCGGATCGGTCCTTGAATGTCGTCACTTGCGTTGCACCGCCTTCGAATACAGATTCAGCAGTCGTTGGTCCGGGTCGTAACGGGTCTTCAGTTCGGTATAGGTGTCGCCGCCGTAGAGCTCGGCGAACTCGGCCTCGTCGTAGTAGGAGTCCGAGTAGAGCGACTTGTGTCCGTCGAACGCGGACACGATCTTCTCGATGGCGCGGTTGGCCGCCCCTTCCGGTTGACCTCGCTCGGTCGGCACCGCCGACCAGAATCCGACATTGACGTAGGTGCGCTGTGGTTCGAGCGGATACAGCGGCCACGGACGCGCACCGTCCGTCGCCGGCGCGTCGTCGAGCGCACGCAAGCGCAATGGGCACAACCAGATCGGCTCGATGGGTATTTCCCGCAGGAACCATTCGACGAAGTCGGCGGTGTGCTGGACCGGCACCTCGATGTCCTGCACGACGCGTTCCTGCGGCGGGTTGCCCTTGCGGGCCTGCCTGCGGTCATCGATGTGGTACTTGCGGTCGAGCGCGACCAGTTTCCAGTAGAAACTGCTGCGCCGGCGCGACTTCGGCCAGAGCCTGCGGATCTTCGGGTTCTGCGCGCCGAACGCGCGCGAGCACCAGAACCAGTCGGTGTCCCAGCGCCACAGGTAATCGTGAACGGTCAGCCGGTCCCGGATCACGCCGTCGGCGTGCTGCAGGGAGCGGTAGAAGATGTCCATGCCGGTGTAGTCGCTGACCGGGCCGGGCTCGTCGGTCTGGCGACCAAGGGTCAGGTAGCTCTCGTTCGCGCTGAACACCACGCCGTCGATGTAGTCGACAGCTTCGTCCTGGAAGCGGCGGTCGACGACGATCCGATCGAGTTCGGCTTCCAGTTCGCGCAGGTCGTGGAAGCGCACGTGCCGCAATTCCACGAACGGCAGGACGGGTTCGAGTTCGATCTTCAGCCGGACGGAGTATCCGAGAGTGCCGTAGGAGTTGGGGAAGCCGTGGAACAGGTCGGCGTGCTCGCCGGTCGGTGTCGCGGTGACGATCTCCCCGGCCCCGGTCAAAATGTCCATTTCCAGGACGGATTCGTGGGGTAGACCGTTGCGGAACGAGGTGGATTCGATGCCGAGACCGGTCACCGCCCCGCCCAGGGTGATGGTCTTGAGCTGGGGCACCACCAGCGGCGCCAGCCCGTAGGGGAGGGTGGCCGCCACCAGGTCCTCATAGGTGGTCATGCCCGCGACGTCGGCCGTGCGGGCCTGCGGGTCTACCGCGATCACCTGCCCGAGGCCGGACACGTCGAGACCGGGCGCGGTGGGTGCCGCCCTGGCCCGGAACAAGTTCGATGTCTTCTTCGCCAGCCGGACGACGGCACCGGGTGGGATGGCGCGATAGCTTTCCAGCAGTCGCTCCACTCCCGCTCGATGCGCGGCATATCCGGACTCGCGTGTGGCCGGTTCGTGACCAGCCCTACCCAAAAGACTCACTGCCACCCCTTTGACGCTAGTACGACCATGTCCGCCGGGCCACCGGATACTTGCGCGCCGCGACAAAATGTCACGCACATGTTCCCGCACGGCCCGAACCTGGTCGGGAGAAGCGGTCGGGGACAGGGCAGGATGTAACCCGGTCGAGATATCGCCACACCCCCCAGCAAGGAGTCAACAGTGGGACAGGTCAGCGCCAGCAGTTCGATCGTCGTCGCCGCGGATCCGCAGCGCACGCTCGCCGCGATCGGCGACTACGAGACGATCCGGCCGCGCATTCTTTCCTCGCACTACCGCGACTACAAGGTTGTCGAGGGCGGCAACGGAGCGGGCACCGTGGTGGAGTGGACGCTGCAGGCTACCGAGAAGCGCTCACGCAACGTGCGCGCGACCGTGACGGTGGCCGATTCGGTTCTCACCGAGCGCGACGCCAACTCCACCATGGTCAACACCTGGACCGTCACCCCCGACGGCGCCGGCTCGAAGGTCACCGTCGAGACCACCTGGAAGGGTGCGGGCGGCATCTCGGGCATCTTCGAGGGCATCTTCGCCCCGCTCGGCCTGAAGAAGATCCAGGCCGAGGTCCTGGGCAACCTCTCGCGTGAACTGGCCTGAGCTCAGTTCACCGCAGTAGGTCAGTCCTTGCCGATGTCGAAGAGGTTTCCTTCGGGGTCGGCGAGGGTGGTCCACTGGATCCCGTACTCGTCGAAGTCGCCGATGTGCTTGGCGCCCAGGCTGATCGCGCGCTCGATGTACTCGGCCCACTCGGCTGTGTGGAAGTCCAGATGGACCACGTTCTTGCCGGGTGTCTTGTCGGGGACCTGAATGAACATCAGGATCGGGGCGAGACCGGCGGATTTGCCGACGGTGGCGAAGAACTGCGAGGCCTCCGGGTCGACGGGTACGTCGAGCAGTTGCGCGTAGAACTCGGCCTGGGCCGTGGCGTTGTGGCAGTCCATGGTGATGTTCGCCAGGGCGATGGTCATCAGATCTCTCCTTCGGTGATCGGCCAGCACACTTCGGTGCGGTAGTCGGCCGGGTTATCGGTGATGTCGGGTCCCACGAGGTAGCGCTCGCGGACCGGCTCGTCGGGCAGTGCGGTGCCGTGCTCGGCGACGTGGCTGCCGAGTGCGCCGTAGGTGCGGTCGAAGTCCTCGAACGGGCCGTCGTGCACCGCCACGGCGAAGTGGCGGGCGGGAAAGCCGACGATGGCGAAGCCCCGGGTGGGGACGAAATCGGCACCGGGCAGCAGCGGCACGTACGCGGTGACCTCGCCGTTGTCCTCGGTGAAGAACTCGTTCGAATACGTCGCGCCCGCAACGCCTCCCGGGTCGACACCGGACGCCAGCAGGATCGTGTACAGCTGCTCGAACGCCGTGCCGCACCAGTCGGCGATGGCGGTGCGCTCGACCCGGTCGGTGACCGTGAGCGCCGTGAAGGCGGGCTCGATCCGGTAGTCGACCTCGATCGGCAGCGGGGGTGCGGTGAGCAGGGCGCGCAGCGAGACCACCACCTCGCGGGTGCGTTGCAGCGCCGCCTCCATCCTGGTGAGGTGCGCCCGCAGGGTGGTGTCACGCTCGGCGGGATCCGCGGTGGCGAGCACGGTGCGGATCTCCGGGAGCGGCATGTCCAGGTCGCGCAGGCGGCGGATCAGATGCGCCCGCTCCACCTGGTCGGTGGAATATCGGCGATAGCCGGTGCCCGCGTCTACGGCGGCGGGCTCGAGTAGCTCGATCTCGTGGTAGTACCGCAGCGTCTTGACGCTCAGATGGGTGAGGCGGGCGAACTCGCCGATCGCCACGGTTGCTGTCATGAGATCCAGGGAACACCCTCCAGCGGGTGGAGGGTCAAGAACCGATCAGGCGGGCGTCAGCACGAAGGCGGCGAGCAGTGGCCACGAGCCCTCGCGCCACCACGAATAGCCGAACCAGACGCCAGGGGTGACCTCGCGGATCTCGTCGTAGACCTGCGGAGTGGGTGACGGCGCGTAGTTCAGCGCCCAGGTGGGGGCGCCGTCGAGGATCGACGGTGCTCGATAGACATCGGCGGGAAACGCCTCGATCCCGGCCCCGGTGACCCGGTTGGTCAGTGTGCCGCCGTCGGGCCCGGTGCGGAACACTTTGCCGATCCACAGCGCCGGTGCGGCCGCTCCGAGTTGCGGCGGGCGTGTCACCCAGCCGTTGGTGAGGCCGTTGGCCACCGCGCCCGCCTGTGCGTCGCGGTAGATCTGGTCCTGCTGGGTGACACTGCAGCGAAAGCGCAGCGAATCAACGGTCGCCGCCGGATTGCCGGGGTCGAGAACGCAGCCGTTGCCATAGTTCGTGATGTCGGTTCCGGAATCGGCCGATGCGGCGGTGGGTGCGAGAAGAAGCAGGCTGGCGACGGACGCGAACACGGCTGATATCGATGCCAGGCGCGCACAGGATGCATTCATCTGATCTCCTAGAGATTGCTGAATCATTGCCCGAGCTAGCACGATCGTATGATCGATTCCCCGGCGGAGTCATCGTTTCAGTGACCGTTTCCCACGACTAAACTGGCTACCGCACGCGGCCATGCCCCGCACCCGACGTACCCCACGGTTTTCGGCCGCCTCGCACCCGAGGGGCGAGACGGAACGCCGAAGGCGCAGTATCGTCCCTCGGGTGCGAGGCCCCCAGGGCCGAAAACCCCGCGGCGTCAGCCGCCAAAAACACAGGAGTGTTGTGCAACCCGGTGATGGTCAGTTCGATATGCAGGCACTGCTCGCTCAGGCTCAGCAGATGCAGCAGGCAGTGATGCAGGCGCAGGCCGAGCTCGCCGAGACCGAGGTGGCGGGTCAGGCCGGCGGCGGTCTGGTGCAGGCCACGATCAAGGTCAGCGGCGAGGTGATCGCGCTGACGATCGACCCGAAGGTGGTCGATCCGGAGGACGTCGACGGACTGCAGGACCTGGTCATCGGTGCGATCAACGACGCGATGGCCAATGCGCAGCAGCTCGCGGCCGAGCGCCTCGGCCCGCTGTCGCAGGGTCTCGGCGGCGGCTCGATGCCCGGTCTGCCCGACTTCTGATGTATGAGGGGCCGGTTCAGGATCTGATCGACGAGCTGGGCAAACTGCCGGGCGTCGGTCCGAAGAGCGCACAGCGCATCGCTTTTCATCTGCTGCAGGTGGAGCCGCCGGATATCGACAGGCTGCAGGCCGCTCTGCAGAAGGTGCGCGACGGCGTCCAGTTCTGTGTGTCGTGCGGCACCGTCGCCGATGGTGAGCTGTGCCGGATCTGTGCCGACCCACGCCGCGACCGCACGATGATCTGTGTGGTCGAGGAACCCAAGGATGTGCAGGCGATCGAGCGCACCCGCGAGTTCCGTGGTCGCTACCACGTGCTCGGTGGTGCGCTCGATCCGCTCAGCGGCGTCGGGCCGGATCAGCTGCGGATCAGGGAACTGCTCACCCGCATCGGCAATCAGGAGGACGGCATCGATGTGAGCGAGGTGATCATCGCGACCGATCCGAATACCGAGGGCGAGGCGACGGCCACCTATCTCGTGCGGATGCTGCGCGATTTCCCCGGGCTCACCGTCACCCGGTTGGCCTCCGGGCTGCCGATGGGCGGCGACCTGGAATTCGCCGACGAACTGACCCTCGGACGGGCACTGTCCGGCAGGCGGACGCTGTAGGACGGATCGGGCAGGCGCGCTGGTCGCCGCCGGTCACGTCCGTCCCGGGATCAGAGCTCGACGCGGGTCCAGGCGACGCCGTCGGTGGTGGCGGGCTTGCCGTTGGCCCACTCCCAGATGATGCGGGCGACCTGCGCCGGGTCGTCGAGGGTCGTGCCGAAATGCCGGTCGGGGCCGCCGTCGCGATATTCGAGGGTGTAGGGCCCGTTCGGGTCGCGATAGGTCTGGATGTAGCGCTGTTCGCCCTGCTCGACGATGAGATACGGGTTGGGCGCGGCGAGTCCGGCCACCCAGTGGTGGGCCAATTCCTCGGTGAGATAGGGGAATTCGCCCGCGCCGCCGTGTGTGACGTTGATCGGGATGTGGCCTGCCGGGTCGATGAGCCAGGTCAGCTGCGGATCGTAGACGGCGTAGCCGCGCGGGGTGGCGAGGTCGAAGAGCAGATTGCGGACGAAGCCGATGGCGTCGTACGGCGAGGGGATGTAGAGCGTGTCGCCGCTGGGGCCGCCGACGGATTCGACGCTGAGGAACGAGTCGTCCACCGGCAGTTCGGCGTTGCGCGCGTTCAGCTCGGCCGCGATCTCGGCGATCGATGCGGACTCGGTCACGCCTTCCTGGGCGGCCAGGTACGCGTCGATCTCGTCGACAGAGCTGGCGACGCCGGACGGCAGGAGGATGTGGTCGTAGCTCACCCGGCCAGCCTACGGGGAGCGGAGTCGGCGGTAATCGATGTGGTCCCTGCCCCGCGCTATTACCAGCGTGTTTCGAAAGGGGGGCCGGTCGGGAAACTCAGGTTTCGTCGGCCCGCGCGGTGTCGGGGGAGTGTGGTCCACTTGGTGGATGGGCATCAAGGTGTCACTCGAGCACCGCACGGCATACTCCTTCGATCGTCTCGTCGAGGTGCATCCGCATGAAGTGCGGTTGCGCCCCGCGCCGCACTCGCGCACGCCCATCGAGGCGTATTCGCTCGAGGTGTCGCCGGCCGAGCACTTCGTCAACTGGCAGCAGGACGCATTCGGCAATTTCGTTGCACGCCTGGTGTTTCCGAATCCGACCAAGGAGTTGTCGATCACCGTGGGGTTGATCGCCGACCTCGAGGTGGTCAACCCGTTCGACTTCTTCATCGAGGATTACGCGGAGTTCTTCCCGTTCGAGTACGACACCGCACTCGCCGAGGATCTCGCGCCCTATCTGCGGCGCGTCGACGAGGCGGAACCGGGCAGCGGCCCTGGCGAGTTGTTGCGGGAATGGGCGCGGGTACACCGGCCGCAGGGCCGGACCCGTGCCATCGACTACCTCGTGGAGCTCAACTACGCGCTGCGCAATTCGGTCGACTACACCGTGCGCATGGAGGCGGGTGTGCAGACACCCGATCACACCTTGCGCACCGCGCTCGGGTCCTGCCGCGACTCGGCCTGGCTGCTGGTCGGCGTGCTGCGTGAGCTGGGGCTGGCCGCCCGCTTCGTCTCCGGCTACCTGGTCCAGCTCACCTCCGACGTGCCCTCGCTGGACGGCCCGTCGGGCCCGGCCGCCGACTTCACCGACCTGCACGCCTGGACCGAGGTCTATCTGCCCGGCGCGGGCTGGGTCGGGATGGATCCCACCTCCGGACTGTTCGCGGGCGAGGGCCACATCCCACTCGCCGCCACCCCGCATCCCGGCGCCGCCGCCCCGATCACGGGGGCGACCGGGATCACGGAGGCCACCCTCGATTTCAGCAACGTGGTTCGCCGTATCCACGAGGATCCGCGAGTCACGCTGCCCTATACCGATTCCCAGTGGGACCGCATCGTCGCCTCCGGTGCCGCGATCGACGCGCGGATGGCCGCGGCCGATGTGGGCCTCACCATGGGCGGCGAGCCCACCTTCGTCTCCATCGACGACCAGGTGAGCGCCCAGTGGACCACCGACGCCGACGGCAGGCACAAACGTGAGCGCGCCGTCGACCTGGCCGACAGGCTCCGCGCGATCTACGCGCCCACCGGCATCGTGCAGTATCGCCAGGGCAAGTGGTATCCCGGAGAACCGTTGCCCCGCTGGGAGATCGCGATCGCGTGGCGGGCCGATGGCGAGCCGGTCTGGCAGCGTCAGGACCTGCTCACCGACCCGTGGACACCGATTTCGCAGCACACGCCGGTGAAGCCGGTCGCCGAGACCGCCGGGCACTCGAACGGCTACGCCCCCGCCGGCGCCGAGGTCGCGACCGCTGTTGTCGCGCTGGGCCTGGCGGACGAGTCCGGCGTGAACGTGGTCGATGACGTGCCGGGGCCGGTCGACGCGGTGTCGGTGCTCGATGCGCAGCTACCCCCTGTGGGCCCGGTCGACATGGTCGCGGTCTTCGACGCGCGCCGTCGGGTGGGCGGTGACGAACTCGCTGCCGCTGTCGTCGCGCTGGGGCTCGCCGACGATGACGATGTCCTGCGCGATAGCGAGCCGGTCGGTATCGATGTGTTCGACGAGGCCGATCTTGTGGAAACGGCGGAACCTGCTGTCGAGGCCGCGGACCTGGAGGTGGTGGAGTTCGACGACGGACCGGCGCTGATCGACGAGCCCGTCGAGTTCGTCGCCGCCGAACACCGCCGGGCCGCGGAGAGTCAGCAGGCCAGCGCTGAAGCCGGCGGTTCCGTTCGCCCCGCGAAGAAGGCCGAGGAGGCGAAGAAGGCCGAGGAGGCGGAGAAGGCCGAGGAGGCGGAGAAGGCCGAGGAGCCGACGAAGGAAGCCGAGGAGTCGGCCAAGGCTGCCGAGAAGGCCGAGGCCCCACTGCGAAAAGTGCTGCGGAAGAGCAAACTTCGCGGGAAGAAGGACAAGGCGAGTGCGCCGCCGTCGGCCTACCCGCCCATCCAGCTCGCCCGTTCGCAGCCGATCAACTCGGCCGCCGGGGTGATCCCCGACCGGGCGCCCGCTGCCGATATCGGCGCGGCCAAGGCGCTGATCGCCGAGATCGCGGGCACCCTGGGGTTGCCCGATGGACAGGTGCGGCCCGCGTTCGAGGATCCGCTGGCGCGGTTGGCGGCGACCGTGAGCGCGCCGTACGGCGATCCGCCGCCCGCCGACATCGATCCGGCCGAGGACTCGCCCGAGGTGCGGCGGGTATTGCTCGAGAGCCTGGAGGAGTCGGTCGATCAGCCGTCGGCGTATGTGCTGCCGATTCATCGACGGGCCGACGGCGCGGGCTGGGCCAGTGCCGACTGGCAGCTGCGTCGCGGGCGTGCCGAGGGCGGCCGCGGCCGGATCGTGTTGGCCGATGGTGATTCGCCTGCCGGACTTCGCCTTCCGATCGGGTCGGTGTCCTGGCACGCGCCGCCGATCCTGCCCGACAGCGACCCGCTCTACCAGAAACCGCTGCGCGCGGAACGGGCCGAGCCGCCCGCCGCGGTGGAGCCCGCCGATTTCACGCCGACGACCGCGCTGGTCGCCGAGGTCAGGCAGGGGCGGCTGCACGTGTTCCTGCCGCCGGTCACCGAGCTCGACGACTTCCTCGATCTGATCGCCAAGGTCGAGGCGGCCGCGGTGGCGATCGGGCAGCCGGTGGTGCTGGAGGGCTACGCCCCGCCGAGTGACGCACGGCTACAGACGTTCTCGGTGACGCCCGACCCGGGCGTGATCGAGGTGAACATCATGCCCACCAGCTCGTTCGCCGAGCAGGCCGAGGTGCTGAACACCCTCTACGAGCAGGCCAGGCTCGCCCGGCTGAGCACCGAGTCGTTCGACGTGGACGGCACGCACGGCGGCACCGGCGGCGGCAACCACATCACCCTCGGCGGGGTCACCCCGGCGCGTTCGCCGATGCTGCGCCGCCCCGACCTGCTGGTCTCCATGCTCACCTACTGGCAGCGTCATCCCGCGCTGTCGTACCTGTTCGCGGGTCGTTTCGTCGGCCCGACCTCGCAGGCGCCCCGCGCGGACGAGGGTCGCGAAGGTGCGCTCTACGAACTCGAGATCGCCTTCGCCGAGGTCGCCAGGCTCACCGCCGAGCAAGCCCACGGGCCGACGCCGTACGAAATCCAGTCGGCCCCGTGGCATATCGATCGCGCGCTGCGTCATCTGCTCACCGACCTCACCGGCAACACCCACCGCGCCGAGTTCTGCATCGACAAGCTGTACAGCCCCGACTCCGCGCGCGGCCGGCTCGGGCTGCTCGAACTGCGCGGCTTCGAGATGCCGCCGCATTTCCAGATGGCGATGGTGCAATCGCTGCTGGTGCGCGGCCTGGTCGCGATGTTCTGGGACAAGCCGCTGCGCGCGCCGCTGATCCGGCACGGGTCGAACCTGCACGGCCGCTATCTGCTGCCGCACTTCCTGATGAACGACATCGCCGAAGTGGCCGCCGACCTGCGCGCGGCGGGCGTCGACTTCGACACCGCCTGGCTCGACCCCTTCACCGAATTCCGCTTCCCCCGTATCGGCACCGCCATGATCGGCGAGGCGGAGCTGGAACTGCGCGGGGCGATCGAACCCTGGCTCACCCTCGGCGAACAGACCACCGGCCAGGGCACCGCGCGCTACGTGGACTCCTCGGTGGAACGGTTGCAGGTGCGACTGGTCGGCGCCGACCGTGGCCGTTATGTCCTGACCTGCAACGGCATGCCGGTTCCGCTGTTGGCCACCGACAAATCCGATGTGCAGGTGGCGGGCGTGCGCTACCGCGCCTGGCAGCCGCCGAACTCCCTGCACCCCTCGATCACCGTCGACGCCCCCCTGGTGTTCGACCTGATAGACGTCGCGACGGGCATTTCCCGCGGCGGCTGCACCTACCACGTCGTGCACCCCGGCGGCCGCGCCTATGACGACGCACCCGTCAACGCCGTCGCCGCCCAGTCGCGCCGCAACCGCCGTTTCGAGGCCGCCGGTCATACGGTGAACCCGATGGATCCCGCCGAACTCCGTGCGAAGATCGCGGCACAGTCGACCGATGTCGGCGCACCAGGCATCCTGGACCTACGCCGCGCGCGAACAGTGTGGGGCCAGTAGTCGAAAGGATCGCCGCGCCACCGAACGCTCGGTCGTCCCGCAGACCGATCTGGTCGATCAACCGATGGAAGGCACCGGCTTTGGGTTTTGCGGCCGTCCCGATTCCGGACTGACCGGAGGAGGGAAGAATCGGGACAATCGGGGCCGCAAAACCCCGCGGCGCCAGCCGCAAATAAACACAGGAGGCTCGGTGGCTCAGCGCGATGAAGCGCAACGGGGCGGGAATCGGCCGGGATCGGGCGTTCGCGCTCAGGTCGCCGAGCAGTTCGCGCGGTATCGGGCTGACAGTTCGGCGGGGGCGCGGTTCGACGAGTGCGGCAGGCCGACCAGGGGCTATTACGACGAATTGGTCGACGGGCGTGGGCGGGTGCGGTCGATGTGGTCGGAGCTGTCGGCCGACTTCATCGACCAGGGGATCGGCGGGATCGACCGGATCGATCACCGGGTGCGCAGGCAGATCGAGGACGACGGTGTCACCTACACCGAGGTCGGCCTGGGCGGCGATGACGACACCGCGATACCGCAACCGTGGCGTCTTGACCCGATTCCGCTGCTGGTGTCCGCCGAGGACTGGACCCGCCTGGAAACCGGCCTGGTGCAGCGCTCGCTGGTACTCGACGAGGTGCTCACCGACGTCTACGGCCCGCGCAGGCTGCTGAGTTCAGGCCTGTTGCCGCCGGAGGTGGTGTTCGGCAATACCGGGTATGTGCGGGCCGCGCACGGCATCACGATCCCCGGCACCCACCAATTGTTCCTGCACGCCTGCGACATCAGCCGGTGGAGTGACGGGCAGTTCCGGGTGCTCGCCGACTGGGCGCAGGCACCCTCGGGCGCCGGGTACGCGCTGGCCGACCGTCGTGTGGTGGCTTCGGCCATTCCCGAGGCTTTCGAGCACGCGGGACCGCGTCCGCTCAGCCCGTTCGCGCGGGCCATGCGGTTGATGCTCGAGGAGGCGGCGCCCGAACTGGCCGATGGGGAAGAGCCGGTCGTCGTCGTACTCAGCCCGGGTTCGCATTCCGAAACCGCCTTCGACCAGGCTTATCTCGCGCAGATGCTCGGGTTCCCGCTGGTGGAGAGTTCCGATCTGGTGGTGCGCGACGGTGCGCTGTGGATGCGCTCGCTCGGCAGCTTGGAACGGGTCGACGTGGTGTTGCGGCGTGTCGACGCCGAATTCTCCGACCCGCTGGATCTGCGCCCCGATTCGCGGCTCGGTGTGGTCGGGTTGGTCGAGGTGCTGCGCCGCGGTGCGGTGACGGTGGTGAACACCCTCGGTAGCGGGCTGCTGGAATCGCCCGCGCTGAGCCCGTTCCTGCCGCGCATCGCCCGCTCGGTACTCGGCGAGGATCTGCTGCTCGATGCCACCCCCACCTACTGGGGCGGCGACGAGACCGAGCGCGCGCACCTGGTGTCGCATGTCGGTGACCTGGTGATCCGCTCCGCTGTCGACGGCTCGACGATCTTCGGACCGAGCCTGTCGGCGGCCGAGCGCGCCGATCTCGCCGCCCGGATCGAGGTCGAGCGATGGAAGTGGGTCGGGCAGGAGCCCGCCGAGTTCTCGGTCGCGCCCGCGGTCGACGGCCCGGCGGGGCTGGCGCCGGCGCCGGTGGGCATGCGGTTGTTCTCGCTGGCCAGACGGGGCAGCTATACGGCGATGTCGGGTGGTCTCGGTCAGCAGCGCATGCGGCTCGAACCGACCCGCAGCGTGATCAAGGTGGCCGCGAAGGACGTGTGGGTCCGCGCGGCTCCGGCCACGGTTCCCGCGGCGAGTTCCGAAGCGCCGCACGAGGAACGGTTGCGCCGGGCGGTACCGGTCGTCGAGGCGATCAGCTCGCCGCGCGTGCTCAACGACCTGTTCTGGATGGGCCGCTACAGCGAACGCGCCGAGTCGGTGGTCCGCTTGCTCGCCGCCACCCATGACGTCTATCAGGACTATCGCTACCGGCCGTGGCTCGATGGCGCCGAAGCCTTGCCGATCCTCATGCGTGCCCTGTCGATCACCACGGGCACCGTCGCTCCACAGTCGGTGCTGCCCAACGGAATCGGTCAGCTGGTGGCCGTGCGATCCGGCGACGGACCCGCGCCCGAAGATCCGAATCCTGATGCTGGGCACCGTGATTCGGTAGGCACCGAGGCGGCCGACCCGGCGGCGACGCGGTCATCGCGGTCCTCGTCCAGCGAAGAGGCAGGAACGGGCGTGGTGCAGCACGATGCGCCCGCTGAACCGAAGTCGGCGGGGCAGAGCCAGTCCGCTGGTCAGGATCAGCCCACAGCGGATGAGCCTGAACCCGAGGCCGAGGCCGAGGCGCCGTGGGAGCGGGCGGGGACCAGTGCCCTGGCCCGCGCGCTGCGCACCACCGGTGTCACGCCGGAGCGTGGTTCGGAGCCGGTGCCGGCCCCCGAGCCTGAGCCGGTGCTCGCGCGGTCGCGACAGGCGCAGGGTCAGTTCACCCATCGAGCCATGGATTCCAGCGGTCAGGACGGTGTGGCCGCGCGACGGGCGGTGGCCGGAGCGTCAGCCGAGGGGTTCGGGTACCTGGCTTCGTTGACCGGTGACCGTGAGCTGGCCGGTTCGTTGTCGTACGCGGTGGATCACTACGGGTCCGCCGCACGGGCGGTGCGCGATCAGCTGTCCGGTGACACCTGGATGATCATCGGTGCCGTCGACCGCGCACTGGCCGAATTCCGCAGTGCCAGTACCGAACAGGAGACGGCGTTGTCGTCGGTGCATTCGCTGACGCTGGCGGCGCTGCTGTCGCTGTCGGGGATCGGCGCGGAGTCACTGGTGCGCGACACCGGCTGGTACGTCATGGACATCGGCAAACGGATCGAGCGCGGGCTGGCCGTGACGTCGCTGATCAATGCGGCACTGGGGCGACGGAGTTCGGCCGAAGTGCAAGGGGTGGTCGCGGAGGCCGTGCTCACCGCCACCGAGTCGGCGGTGAGTTACCGTCGCCGCCATCGTGGTTCGGCGCACGTGGCCGCGCTCGCGGGACTGCTGCTGTTCGACCCGGGCAACCCGCGGTCGCTGATCTATCAGCTCGACCGTCTCGAGGCCGACTTCCAGGCGCTACCCGGTGGTTCCGGCGCCTCGCGTTCGCAGCGCCTGCTCGCCGACGCCCAGCGCATGCTGCGCCGCGTCGACCCGGCCGACCTGGAACACACCGACGACGACGGCGTGCGCACCGAACTGGTGGAACTGATGGAGGGGGTGCACTTGCGACTGCGCAAGCTGGCCGAATCGTTCGAGACCACCAAACTCACTGTCCCGCTGGGTATCCAGCCCCTCTGGGGTAATACCAGGATGGTCGGATGACCCGGCGATACATGGTGGTGCACCGCACCACCTACAGCTACTCCGACGAGGTGACCAGCTCCTACGGTCGCGCGTACCTCACCCCGCGCGAATATCCGGGTCAGCGCCTGCTCGAGCACGAGATCTACATCGACCCGGTGCCCTCGGACCGCTCGGTGGGCACCGATGTCTACGGCAACACCACGACGTATTTCCACGTGACCTCCGAGCATCGCAACCTCGAGGTCACCGGCGAGTCCCTCATCGATGTCGACGGCGAGGACCCGGCGGCGCTGCCGGGTGCCGACATGCCATGGGAGTCCGCGCGTCCTACCTCTGCCACCGGACCGCTGGCCGTCGAGTTCACCCTCGACCTGCTCCCGCCCGAGATCACCCCCGACGTCGTCGCGTACGCCGTGGAGAGTTTCCCGCCGGGCAGGCCGCTGCTCGAAGCCGTGACCGAGCTGAACACGCGCATCCACAACGACTTCCAGTACCGCTCGGGGTCCACGACGGTGAGCACCAGCGTGGCCGACGTGTTCGCCGCCCGCGAAGGCGTCTGCCAGGACTTCGCCCGAATCGGCGCGGCGTGCCTGCGCGCACAGGGCCTGGCCGCACGCTACGTCTCCGGCTACCTCGCCACCGACCCGCCGCCGGGCAAGGAACGCATGGTCGGCGTCGACGCCACCCACGCGTGGGCCGCGGTCTGGCTGCCCGGCGTCGACGACACCGATCGCACCGGTCGCTGGATCGCTTTCGACCCCACCAACGACCAGTTCGCCGACGAGCGGTACGTGACGGTGGCGTGGGGTCGCGATTACCAGGACGTTCCGCCGTTGCGTGGCATCATCTACACCGACGCGAAGCAGTCCACAATCAAGGTATCGGTCGATGTAGCCCCGGTGGAGGTGTAGTCCGTGCGTGATTTCGTCTGTCCGAATTGTGGCCAGCAGCTGGCTTTCGAGAACTCTGTCTGCCTATCGTGCCGCAGCGCACTGGGTTTCAGCCTGGGTGAACGGGCACTGGTGGTGATCGGTGACCCGCCGAGCGACGAGGCGATCGACCACGTGGCCGGCGTCGTCGACAGCGATCGCTTCCGCCTGTGCGACAACCTGCATGTGGCGCAGTGCAATTGGCTGGTCGACGGTGACGCGTCCGGTCCCGGCCTGTGCGTGTCGTGCAAGCTCACCAGGACCAGGCCCAACGACACCGACACCGACGGCCTCGCCGCGTTCGCCGAAGCCGAGACGGCCAAACGGCGATTGATCTTCGAGCTGGTCGAGCTCGGTCTGCCGATCGTCGGCCGCGACGAGGATCCCGAACACGGGCTGGCCTTCGATCTGCTGTCCAGCCGGACCGACGGCGTGCTCACCGGCCATATGGACGGAGTGGTCACCCTCGACCTGGCCGAGGCCGACGACCCGCACCGCGAGCAGTTGCGCATCGAGATGGCCGAGCCGTACCGCACGTTGCTCGGCCACTTCCGGCACGAGACCGGGCACTACTACTTCTCCGTGCTCGTCGCCGACGACGCTGCCCTGCAACGCTTTCGCGACCTGTTCGGCGATCCCTTCGCCGACTACCAGGCGGCACTGGACCGCCACTATTCCCAGGGTGCGCCCAGCGGCTGGAAACGCGACTACGTCTCCTCCTACGCCACGATGCACGCCGCCGAGGACTGGGCCGAGACCTTCGCCCACTACCTGCACATCCGCGACACCCTCGACACGGCCGCCGCCTTCGGACTCGCCCCGGCGGGTGCGACGCTGGACCGCCCCCAGATCGGCCGCGCCGGGTTCGACAAGATCATCGAGCTCTGGCTGCCGCTGACCTGGTCGCTGAACATGGTCAACCGCTCGATGGGACGCGACGACCTGTACCCCTTCGTCCTGCCCGAACGGGTGCTGGAGAAGATGCGCTTCGTCCACGATCTGTGCACCGGCAGTCATGCCGCCGCGCCGGAGGCTGTCGTCTCGACGGGGTAATACCTTGTCGATTTCGCTGCGACGAGCGTCACAGCTAGCTACTCTTCGAGATTGAGACCGGTGCGTCTCAATCCGGTCGGTACCTCGACCCGGACTGCTCGACGAGAAGTGTGTGGCTATGAACTCTCCGCTGGTATCTGTCGGTCTGCCGTTGGCGCTGGCGGTGATCATGTTCGGCCTCGGGCTCTCGCTCACCGGCGCCGACTTCGCCCGCATCGCGAAAACGCCGCGCGTCGTCGCCATCGCGCTGGCCTGCCAATTGCTGGTACTGCCGGTGGTCGCGTTCGGGCTGGTGCTGCTGTTCGATCTGTCGCCGATCCTGGCGGTCGGCATGATGCTGCTCGCCTCCTCGCCCGGCGGGACCACCGCGAACCTGTTCAGCCACCTGTTCCGTGGCGACGTGGCGCTGAATGTGTCACTGACCGCGGTCAACTCGATCATCGCGGTCGTCACCGTGCCGCTGGTGACCAACTTCGCCATCGGTTACTTCGAGCCGAGCGGTGAGGACGGTTCCGTCGGTTTGCAGCTGAGCAAGGTGATCCAGGTGTTCGCCATCGTGCTGGTCCCGGTCGGCCTCGGCATGCTGGTGCGCCGCTGGTCGGCGGAGTTCGCGGACCGGATGGACAAGCCGGTCCGCATCGGGTCGGCGATCACATTGCTGCTGGTGATCGTCGGCACCATCGTCAGCGAGCGCGAGACCCTGACCGACTCGCTCGCCGACGTCGGCGCCATCACCGTCGTGTTCTGCCTGATCAGCCTGTCGGTCGGCTACTACCTGCCGCGCCTGCTCGGCGTCGCCGACCGTCAGGCCATCGCCTGCTCGTTCGAGGTCGGCATCCACAACAGCACCATCGCCATCACCATCGCGATCAGCGTGCTCGACAGCACCGAGCTGGCCGTTCCCGCGGCGGTCTACGGCGTGCTGATGTTCCCGCTCGCCGCGCTCGTCGGCTGGCTCATCACCCGTAGGCAGGTGAGCGTCACCGCCTAGATCAGGCGTGGGCCGCGTAGATGTGGCGGGCGAGCTCGTCTCGGAGCGCGCTGAACTCGGGCAGCGCGCGGATCGTGGCGAAATCCGCGCCTGCTTCGAACGTGGGCCGGACATCGTGTACGACGCGGCCTGGTTCGGTCCCCATCACCAGAATTCGGGTGCCGAGGAGAACGGCTTCCTCGATGCCGTGGGTGACGAAGAAGACGGTCTTGCGGCGGTCGCGCCACAGGGTGAGCAGTTCGCGCTGGAGCCGCTCCCTGGTCAACGCGTCGAGGGCGCCGAAGGGTTCGTCCATGAGAACGATGCCGGGATCGTTGACCAGGACGCGGGCGATCTGTGCCCGCTGCTGCTGACCACCGGAGAGTTCGTACGGTTTACGGTCGCCGAGCTGGTCGAGCCCGACCAGCTCGAGCAGTCGCTGGGCCTGCGCGCGCCGCGTCTGCTTCGGCACTCCACGGACCTTCGGACCGAACTCGACATTGCCGCGGACGGAGAGCCAGGGATAGAGGTTCGCCTGCTGGAAGACCACGCCACGGTCGGGATCCGGTCCGTCGACCACGCGATCGCCGACCCGCACTTGCCCCGACGTCGGCGGGAGGAATCCGGCGAGGATGTTCAGCAGGGTCGACTTTCCGCAGCCGGAAGGGCCGATGACACAGACGAATTCGCCGGGTTCGATGGTGAGATCGGTCGGCGCGAGCACCTGGATGTCACCGTCGGGGCCGGGGTAGCTCTTGCTCACCCCGGTCAACGTCACCCGTTCGGCATCGCCGGTCACCGGCCCCGCGGTCACGAGCCCGCGCCCGCCGCAGCGGTGGCGGAGATGCCGTCGCGGTACTGCTGCTCGGTGCCGACGGCGGCGATACCGCCCTGGCTCAACAGGAATCGCGCGGTGCCGGTGAGATCCGCGCTGAAGCCGCCGCCCAGGTATTTCGCCCCGGCCTGCTCGGCGGCGGGCAGGTACTGGTAGCCCGCCAGCTGCGGAACGACCTTGTCGGGAGCGATGCCCAGCTGCGCGCCGATCGACACCGCCGCCTCCGCCTGCTGGCTCTTCAGCTGACCGACGGCATAGTCCTGCACCTTGGCCCAGGTCTTCGCGAACGCGGCGTTGCCGGCGAGGAACTTCTTGTCGGCGATGGCGAGGTCGTAGGTCGGGGCACCGGCCGCCGCGGTCTCGGCGCTGCTGGTGACCACTGTGCCGCCCGCCGCGGTGAGTTTGGACAGCGTCGGGTCCCAGACCCAGGCCGCGTCGATCTGATTGCCCTGCCACGCACCGGGAATCGCGTCCGGCGCGAGGTTGATCAGCTCCACCTTGCCGGTGAGCCCGGCCTTGTCGAGTGCGGCGAGCAAGCTGTAATGGGAGGTGGAGCCGAAGGGTGTCGCCACCTTCCTGCCGGCCAGTCCGGCCAACGTGGTGATCGACTTGTCCCGCACGACAAGCGACTCCGAGGTGCCGATCACGTCGTGGATCCAGACCACCTGCACGGGCAGGTTCAGCGGTGCCGACAGTGCCTTGGTAGCGGGGCTGGAGCCGAGCGTGCCGATGTCGAGGCCGCCCGCGCCGAAGGCCTGCACCACATCGGCGCCGGAGGAGAACTGGCTCCAGGTGATCTTCGCGTTCGGCAGGCACGCCTGCAGCAGGTTGCGGTCCTTCACCAGCAGGTCGCCGTTGGGGATGGCCTGGAAACCGAGGCGGACCGTGCTGGTGACACTGGGGTCGGCGGCGAACGGGCAGCTCGCGGCCGCGCCGGTGTCCTCGCGCCCCGACTCCACGCAGCCCGCGGTGACCGCGAGGACGGCGGAGAGCGCGGCCGAGGTCGCGGCGACCTTGCGCAGTGTGGATGTCATGACTTGCCTTTCCATGGAACAGCTTTGGTGCCGATGAACACGATCACCGCGTCGAGCAGCATCGCCGCCACGCCGATCACGATGATGCAGGCGATGGTGAGCGGCGTATTCAGTTGCGTGCCCGCGATATACGCGAGACCGCCGATGCCGGGAATGCCGTTGTTGAGTTCGGCCGCGACGACCGTGGTCCAGGCGAAGGCCGTCGCGATGCGGATGCCGCTGATCACGTTGGGCAGCGTCGCGGGGAGCACGACAAGCGAAACAACCTGTGCGCGACCGGCACCCAGCGCGCGCGCCGCGTTCAGGTAGTCCTGTTTGACGCCGAGCACGCCGTCCAGGGTCGCGATGACGATCGGCGGGAACGCGGCGAGGAACAGCAGCCAGATCTTGGCGGTGTCGCCGATGCCGAACCACACGATCAGCAGACCGATGTAGCCCAGCGGCGGCAGGGCGCGCAAAAAGTTCAGGATCGGTTCGGTGACCCACCGCACCGGCGCGACCATCCCCATCACGAACCCGACCAGCGGCCCGACGACGATCGCCGCGCCCACTCCGATCGCGATCCGCTGGAGACTGGCCAGCAGGTGTTCCCACAGGTAGTAGTTCTGCTCGCCGACCACGAATCGATCCACGCCGTCGGCGATCCGATGCGTGGAATTGGCCCGCACGAAGGCATCCCACACCGCCCTCGGCGACGGCAGATACAGCGGATCGACCAATCCGGCCGCCGTCACCACCGTCCAGCCGGCCAGGACGACGCCGAGCGCCACCACCGCGGCCAGCGCCGAACCACCCCGCCGAGGCGCCTTCGCAGTGCTGGGTTTCGCACCGGCCGCTTCGTCGGCGTCCACTGTCGACACCACTGCGGTCACCTCGGCACTCCTCACCTCCAGTGCCGGGCGGATTCGCCCAGCACTGCGAAGGGAGACGCTATCGGCGCAGGTAGCGGTTACGGGAGGTTAAAAGTCGCGATGAGCGGAAGTCGGCGCGACGGCGTCGATCCGCTGTCGGGTCAGGCGCGCAGGCGTTCCTTGCGCAGGCGATCGACCTCGGGAAGGTCGAGGGGAGACAGGTCGGTGGCGGGGATACCGAGGGCCTTGGCGATGAGGAGATCGGCCAGCTCGGGGTTGCGGGCCAGCGCGGGGCCGTGCAGGTAGGTGCCGAAGACCGAGCCCTGGACCACGCCCTCGGTGCCGTCGCCCACGCCGTTGCCGACACCTCGGGTCACGCGGGCGAGCGGGGTGGCGTCGGAGCCCAGAGTCGTGCCACCCCGGTGGTTCTCGAAGCCGGTGAGGGGTGCTTTCAGGCCGGGGACCAGCGGCGTCGTGGTGACCTCGCCGATGGCGCGCACCTTCTGGGGCGAGGTAGTGACGTCGAAAAGGCTCACGCCGTCTACCTTTTCGCCCGCCGAGGTCTCGTACCAGTTGCCGAGCACCTGGATGGCGGCGCAGATGGCGAGTACGGGTGCGCCCTTGGCGGCGGCCTGCTGGAGGCCGGGGTACTTCTGCAGGTGGCGGGTGGCCAGGCGTTGCGCGGAGTCCTCGGCGCCGCCGAGGGTGTAGATGTCGAAGGAATCCGGGACGGGATCAGCGAGGGTGATGTCGATGATCTCGGCGTCGTAGCCCCGCATCCGCAGGCGCTGGCGCAGGACCAGGGCATTGCCGCCGTCGCCGTAGGTGCCCATCACGTCGGGCAGGACGAGGCCGATACGAAGCGTTGACTCGCTCATTTGCGGGCCTCCAGGTCACGGTTGAGATCGCGGAACGCGGTGTAGTTGGCCAGCACCTCGACATGTCCGGGGGGACAGGAGGCGATGGCGCGCACCGGATCCGGGATGAGCGTGTGTTCGACGCCCGCGTAGGTGAGGCGCACGGCGAGATCGGTGGCGCGCTCGCCCGAGGCGACCACCTGCACGCCCTCGAAGTGCTCGAACCGCACGTCCCACAGCCAGGACAGGTCCTCGCCGTCGGGCACCTGACCGTTCACCGCGATCACCAGACCGGCCGAGGCCGGGTCGATCATCGACAGCGCTTCCTGCCAGCCCGCGGGGTTCTTGGCCAGCAGCAACCGGGCGTCGTGGTCGCCGACGGTGACGGTGCGGTAGCGGCCAGCGATCTCGCGCACTGTGCCGGTGGCATCGGTGGCCTTCGCGGGCTCGGCGCCCATCGCGACCGCCGCGGCCACCGCCTGCGCGGCATTGCCGCGATTCGCGCGACCCGGCAGCGCCAGATGCAGCGGAGCGCGGAAACCGTCAGGGCCGCACAGGTCTTCGCCCTCGAGCCACCACACCGGCTGCGGGCGATGGAAATCGGCGCCGGTCGAGCGCCAGTTCTCGCCCTCCCAGACAATCGGCTCGCCGCTGCGCGGACAGCTCGTCGCGTCGACGGCCCAGCCGCTGCCCGCCGATACCCACACCACATTCGGGTGGTCGTAGGCGATGGAAGCCACCAGCACGTCGTCACAGTTGGCGATGACGACCGTGTCGGGATGACGCAGCAGCCCGGCACGCAGCTTGCGTTCGATCATGTTGATCTCGCCGACCCGATCGAGCTGGTCGCGGCTCAGATTGAGCAGCACCACGGCGGCCGGATCGAGCGCGTCGCTCACGTGCGGCAGGTGCAGCTCGTCGACCTCGATCGCGGCCAGCGCCACACCCGGGTGCAGGCTGAGCGCCGCCACGATGCCCGCGTCCATATTGGCGCCGTCGGCCTGGGTGGCGACGTCGCCGAGCGTGCCGAGCGCGGCGGTCGTCATCCGGGTGGTGGTCGACTTACCGTTCGTGCCGGTGATCAGCACCGTTCGCCGACCGCGCCCGAGCTGCGTCATGATCGACGGATCGATCTTCAACGCGATCAGGCCGCCGATCATCGAACCCTTGCCGCGACCCGCCTTCTGCGAAGCCCACGACGCTGCCGCCGCTGCTCGCAAGGCCAAGCGCCCACGCACCGAGATGTCTGCCACGCCGCGAGTCTATGTGCGCGCGGTCCGGGCGCGCGTGCGGGAGCGGTGTGAGCTTGTCCGGGTCAGGTCGGCTCGTCGAAAAGGTTGGGCATCCCCTTGGCGTAGCGGTCGGCATCGATGATGCGCAGCGGCTCGAGTTCGGGGGTGCGGCGCAGCCGGAAACCACGGCAGCGCGGCGCCGACGAGCCCGCCACATCGAGCAGCGCGTTCACCGCGGCACGGGCCGACTCGTTGGCGCCCTCCATGGTCGCCAGGTCCACATCGGTGCGCACGTAGTCACCGGCGAGGAAGAGATTCTCGATCGACCCGTGCGCCTCGGGGCGGGCATCCCACGAGCCGGCGGTATTGATGAGCAACGGGTCGGCATTCGCGTTGTGACTGCCCTGCCAGGTGATTCCCGGATCGAGAAACCAGGAATGCACGTCGGCGGGCCGGAGTAATTGTTCACGATCGTTGAGATGGCTGCTCAACTGTGCCCAGACTTCGCGGAAGATCTCCTCGTGGGTGCACGCGGTGGCGGGTTTGCCGTACAGCATTCCCGGCGAATTCCAGTCGGAGATATCGATCGAAAGGCAATCGGCCACCGTGCCGTCGCCGAAGGACGGCAATTTATCGGTCCACAGCTGATTCTGGCTGATCGAGGTGAGTGACCACGGCGAATCGACATAGGCCGTGTGTCCGCGCGAAATATGCAGGGGCGCACGGAAATAGATCTGTATTCCGTTCATCCAATCGACGAAGAGCCGCTCCGTCGCGGCGAGTTCGGGCGCCACGGCGAGCACCTGCGACGACCACAGTTTTCTCGCGTGTTCCACCGGCAGCGCCACCACGAAATAGTCGGCGTCGACGGTGCGCGCGCCCGTGGCGCCGGTGATCCGGGCCGCCTGGATTCGCCGGTCGCGCACCTCGAGTTCGCTGACCCGTGCGCCGAGTTCGAAACGCACGCCCAGCTCACGCAGGTGCCGCACCCACGGATCGATCCAGGCCGCGTTGGTCGTGTTGTTGAGCACGCGGTCGAGGCCGCCGTCGTTGCCGAGGCCGAGCGGGTTGCCGAGGAACTGTTCGCCCATGCTGCCGATGGTGCGAGTGCTGGCCAGGTTCTCCTTGGCGGCGACCATGATGGATGTCAGCGACCGGGACACGATCGCGCGGAACTCGTGCGAACGTTCGTGCCCGTGCACGAAGTCGTACCAGGAGGTGTGCTCCCACTGGCCGAAGCGGCGGGCATCGCAGCTGGTGTTGAACACCATCAGCCGATTGGCGAAGTACAGGCCTTCGGCCGCCGACATCTTGGCGGTCGTGGTGATGGTGGCGGCCAGGGTTTCGCGGATCGAATCCGGCGTCGCCTGCGCGGCGGTGATGCTGTCGGGCAGCGCGAGCGTGATGTCGTCGCCGTCGCGGCGGGAGAACCTGGCCTCCGGCACGGCGATGAGGTTGTTCCACACGCCGTCGGGATTGCCCGGATACGGGATCCGGCGCATCGTGTCGGGCAGGTTCTGATAGAAGCCGGGGAAGAAACGGAACCCGTGCTCGCCGGGCAGATCGGGTCTGCCGTCGCGGCCGGTACCCGGCACCCCCACGCTGCGCGCCTTGCCGCCCAGCGCGCGTGCCTCGTAGACGGTCACCTCGAATCCGCGCTCGGCCAATTCGTGCGCGGCCGTGAGCCCGGCGACACCGCCGCCCAGTACCGCGACCCGGCGCCCCGGTGGCGCGGCGAATCCCGGCGCTCCCGCTACGGCCCCCGCCGATATCACCCCCGCTGCGACCGTGCCACGAAGAAGGTTCCTTCGCGAAACGGGCCACCGCTGTTCCGCCATACGCTGTTCAGCTGCCTTGCTCGAGTATTGCCTGGGATTTGCTACCACTCTAGAGCGCGGCGAAGACCTGGCTGTATCGACCTGTGCGTCGTTCGCGAGCTCAAAACCGACCGGTCGCACGGAAACACATCGGGCGACCGGTCACATGCTAGCCAGAGCTCGAGCGGTCATGGGCTGAATTCGGATTCAGGCTCGGGCCAATTCGGGGCTGGGGGCGGGCGACGGTGCCTTCGGGAGGCCCCGGCCGGTGGTTGCCGCGAAGGCGCCCGCGATCACGATCGCCCCGCCGATCAGCGCGGCCACCGACGGCTGTTCGTCGAGGACCACCCAGGCCGCGGCGATGCCGACGACCGGGACCAGCAGCGACAACGGCGCCACGGTGCCTGCCGGATAGCGGCTCATCAGATAGGTCCACAGGCCCGAACCGCACACGGTCGCCAGCACGGCGATATAGGCGACGGCGCCCAGCGCGGGCAGGCCGTCGGCGGAGAACGCGGCGCCGACCGCGCGGAAACCGGTGCCAGGCCCCTCGACAGCCATCGACAGCGCCAGCATCGGCACGACGGGAACCACCGACATCCACAGCGTCAGGTGCAAGGGGTTGTAGCCGGGGGAGTCGGCACCGGCCTGGCGGGCGCCGATATTGCCGAACGCCCAGCCGAGGCCACCCGCCAACGTCAGCAGGACCGGCAGCAGGGTGGCGTTGGCCATGCGGTCGGCGCCGATGATGACCATGCCGAACACGGCGACCGCGAGTCCGGCGACCTGCACCGGCCGCAAGCGTTCGCGCAGCAGCACCGCGCCCAGCAGCACCGTGAACGGTGCCGAGGACTGCAGGACCAGCGAGGCGAGGCCGGTCGGCATGCCGGTGCGCATCGCCGTGAACAGGAACGCGAATTGCAGAATGCCGAAGCCGGTGCCGTAGAGCAGCAGCCAGCGGGTGCGCACGGCCGGACGCGGAATGAAGATCAGCACGGGGATCGCGATGACGGCGAAGCGCAGCGCGACGAAGAAAAAGGGCGGGAAGTGGTCGAGGCCGATGCGGATGGCCAGGAAGTTCAGGCCCCAGAGCACAACGACGGTCAGTCCGAGCAGGCGATCACGGGAGGTCACGCCCTTATCGTGCGGGCCGCTAAAGATCGGCACAATCGAATAAATATGGAGGGATAACGTAGTTTTACTTCATGTTCTCGATAGAGCGACTGCGCATTCTGCGCGAGCTGGCCGACCGCGGCACGGTCGCCGCCGTCGCCGAGGTGCTGTCGATGACCCCGTCGGCGGTCTCGCAGCAGTTGAAGGTGCTGGCCAGAGAGGCCGGGGTCGCGCTGCTCGAACCGGACGGACGCCGGGTGCGGCTCACCGACGCGGGCCAGGCGCTGGTGCTGCGGGCCGACGACGTGCTCGCCGCGATGGACCGGGCCACCGCCGAGATGGCCCACTACCGGGGCTCACCGCGGGGACAGGTGCGGGTGGCGTCGTTCCCGTCCGGCGCGGCACTGCTGCTGCCACCCGTGCTCGCCACGCTGGCCACCAGCGGGGTCGAACTGGTCGCGGGCGACGAGGACCTCCCGCCGAGTGAGGCGTCGAAACTGCTGGCCGACTACGACATCGTGCTCACCCATCGCGACGAACGCGCGCCGTCGCTGGCCGGGCCGAGATTGTCGGCGCGGGTGCTGATGCGCGAGCCGATCGATGTCGTTGTCGCACCGGATCATCCGCTGGCCGGGCGTTCGTCGGTGCGCCCGGAAGAACTCGCCGAGGAGACCTGGGTGAGCGTGCGCGGCGGGTTCCCGGTCGACGACGTGCTCGAGTCCATCGCCACCGTCACCGGGGTGCGGCCACGGATCGCGCAGCGGCTCAACGAGTTCCGGGTGATCGAAACGCTCGTGGCCTCCGGCTACGGTGTCGCGCTGATGCCGCGCTACGCCGTCGCCCACCCCGACCTGTCGGTGCTACCGCTGGCCGGGGTCCGCGCGGCCCGGGTCTACGAGATCATCACCCGCCCACAGGCGCACCGCGGCCCCGCCATCGCGACGGTGCTCGACGCGTTCGAGGCCGCGGCGCGCGAGGTGATCGCGCGCTGACGGTTCTATCTCAGAACTGACCCGGCTGGTACTGCTGACCCGGGTAGGGCTGGCCCGGCTGATACGGCTGCTGCTGCTGGTGTTGCTGCTGACCGTGGTAGCTGAAGTCGTCGGCGACCATCGCGGCCAGTTCGAGCAGGGCCCGCCTGGTCGGCTTGCTGACCAGCTCGAGGTCGATCTCGGCGCCCTCGGCCAGGTGATCGTCGAACGGGACGATCTGCACGGCACGGGTGCGGTCGAGGAACAGCTTGCGCAGCTGATCCAGGTCGACCGTGGAAGCGCCACGGCGCGAAGCGTTCACGACGACGACGGTGCGTTCGACCAGCTTGGAGTAGCCGTGGTGATCGAGCCAGTCCAGCGTCGCCGACGCGCTGCGCGCACCGTCGATCGCGGGGGAGGTGACCAGCACCAGCGAGCTCGCCATGTCCAGCACGCCCGACATCGCCGAGTGCATCAGGCCGGTGCCGCAGTCGGTGAGAATGATGTTGTAGAACGACTGCAGGATGCCGATGGCCTTGCGGTAGTCGGCCTCGCTGAAGGCCTCCGACACGGCCGGATCCTGTTCGGAGGCAAGCACTTCCAGTCGGCTCGGGGCCTGCGAGGTGTGTGCGCGGACATCCGAGTAGCGGGTGATCTGCTGGTCTTCGAGCAGATTGCGCACCGTCGAACGGGTCTGGCGCGGTACCCGGTGGGCGAGCGTGCCGAGGTCGGGGTTGGCATCGATGGCGATGACGCGGTCACCACGCTGGGACGCGAAGGTGGAGCCGAGACCGACCGTGGTGGTGGTCTTGCCGACACCGCCCTTGAGCGAGAGGATCGCGATCCGGTAGTCGCCGCGCACGGGCTGGTTGACCCGTTCGCCGAGATCGCGGTAGACGACGTCCGCCGCCGACTCACCCGGGTTGATCACACCGCCGGACACCTTGTGCACAGCCTTGCGCCACCCGCTGCGCGGCGACTTCCGCGCGCGCTTGAGCAGGTTCAGGTCGTTCACCGAATGGCCGGGCTGGCCCGGTGCCTGCATGTGCTGCGGCTGGAACGGCTGCTGTTGCTGGGGGGCCGGTCCGCCGCCCCACTGCTGACCCGGCGGGGGACCCGGCTGGCCGAGCTGACCGGGGAACTGCCCCTGCTGACCGGGGAACTGTCCCTGATCGGGATGCTGGCCGGGGAACTGCCCCAGCTGTTCCGGCTGCTGACCGGGCGGCATCCCACCCTGCATCGGCTGCTGGTACATCGGCGGCGGCGGAGGCGCCCAGCTGTAGATGGGCTCGGACTGCGGGCCCTGCTCCTGGGCGGGGAACTGTTGCTGCTGTTCGGGACCGGGGTACGGCTGACCCTCGGCGCCGGGGTACTGCGGCGGCACGCCGGGTTGCGGCTGCTCGCCCGTCGCGTGCGGACCGGGGTAAGGCTGTTCAGCGCCCGGCTGACCAGGAAGCCACGGCTGCTCGCCCGGCTGACCCGGCCACGGCTGCTGTTCGGGGCCGTTCATCGGCGGCTGTCCGCCATTGTTCTGGTACGGATCCGGCACGGAGTACGGAGCGCCCTGCGCGAACTGGCCCGGCGGCGCGAAACCGGCGGGCTGGTACACGGTCTGGTCGGCGAGGCCGGCCGGGCCGGCCTCGGCGACGGGCTGCTCACCGGTCGACGGCTCGACGGCGTCACCGGTCGGCTCGGCCGCGGTGTCGGCGGGCTCGATGTCGTCCTCGGTCGCGGTCTGCACACCGGAGGGACCGGACGCAGCTTCGGACGCGTCAGCCGACGGACTCTGCAGCCACGGCGGCGAGGTCGGATTATGGTCGTTGTTGGTCACAGTTCCCCCACTTGCTCGCTGAACGAGCAGGAAAGCTCGGCGCTGAATATGCCCTAAAACGCTAACACGGAGGCAATTTTCGCGCGTCGGGGGCAGTAGCTCCCATGTCCCAGAGCGAATTCGAATGCTCCCAGCTCAACCGGTATATCCGGGACGAGGCCGACCGGGCGAACCGAAGTTGTCCACAGGCCCGGGAATCTATCCACAGGCACAGAAGCGGCCGGGACCTCAGGTCCCGGCCGCCATAGAGCAAGCTACTGCGCCGCGCGGTTCACGGCCGAGACGACCGCTCGCAGCGAGGCGGTGGTGATCGAGGTGGCGATGCCGACGCCCCAGACGACCTTGTCGCCGATGGCTACCTCGACGTAGGCCGCGGCCTGGGCGTCGTCGCCCGCGGACATGGCGTGCTCGCTGTAGTCGAGGACGCGGACCTCGAAACCGACGGTCGCGATCGCGTCGACGAACGCCGCCAGCGGGCCGTTGCCGGAACCGCTGATCTCCTGCTCGACGCCGTCGACCTTCACAGTCACCACGATCGAGTCGACACCGCCGTCGGTCTCGGCCGCGGTGACCTTCTGCTTGATCCGCTCGAGCGGCAGGATCGGGTTCAGGTACTCGGTGGCGAAGACGTCCCACATCTCCTTGGGCGTCACCTCGCCGCCCTCACCGTCGGTGATCGCCTGGATCGCCTGCGAGAACTCGATCTGCAGCCGGCGCGGCAGCACCAGACCGTGATCGGTCTTCATGATGTAGGCGACCCCGCCCTTGCCCGACTGCGAGTTCACCCGGATGACGGCCTCGTAGGTACGGCCGACGTCCTTGGGGTCGATCGGCAGGTACGGGACCTCCCAGACGACGTCGGCCACATCGGCGCCCTGTGCGTCGGCGGCGGCCTTCATCGCGTCCAGACCCTTGTTGATCGCGTCCTGGTGGCTGCCGGAGAAGGCGGTGTAGACCAGATCGCCGCCGTAGGGGTGACGCTCGGCCACGGCCAGCTGGTTGCAGTACTCCACCGTGCGACGGACCTCGTCGATATCGGAGAAGTTGATCTGCGGGTCGATGCCGCGCGAGAACATGTTCATGCCCAGGGTGACAAGGCAGACGTTGCCGGTGCGCTCACCGTTGCCGAACAGGCAGCCCTCGATGCGGTCGGCGCCGGCCTGGTAGCCCAGCTCGGCGGCCGCGACGGCGGTGCCACGGTCGTTGTGCGGGTGCAGCGACAGCACGATCGAATCGCGGCGGGCCAGGTTGCGGTGCATCCACTCGATCGAGTCGGCGTACACGTTCGGCGTGGCCATCTCGACGGTCGCGGGCAGGTTGATGATCAGCGGCTTGGCCGGGGTCGGGGCGATGATGGCCGAGACCGCGTCGCAGACCTCGCGGGCGTAGTCGAGCTCGGTGCCGGTGTAGGACTCCGGGCTGTACTCGTAGCGCCACTCGGTGTCGGGGTAGCGCTTCTCGATCTCCAGGCACAGCGACGCGGCGTCGGTGGCGATCTTCTTCACCGCGTCGCGCTCGGCGCGGAAGACCACGCGGCGCTGCAGGATCGAGGTGGAGTTGTAGAAGTGCACGATCACGTTCGGTGCGCCCGCGCAGGCCTGGAAGGTGCGCTCGATCAGCTCGGGGCGGCACTGGGTCAGGACCTGGATGGTGACATCGGCGGGGACCGCGCCGTCTTCGATGATCTCGCGGACGAAATCGAAGTCGGTCTGGCTCGCGGCCGGGAAACCGACCTCGATCTCCTTGTAGCCCATCCGGACCAGCAGGTCGAACATGCGGCGCTTGCGGGCCGGGCTCATCGGGTCGATCAGGGCCTGGTTGCCGTCGCGCAGGTCGACGGCGCACCACGCGGGGGCGCGATCGATGATCTTGTCCGGCCAGGTGCGGTCGGGCACCGTGATCGGTTCGACCTCTTCGGCGAAGGGGCGATACCGGAACGAGGGCATCGAGGAGTTCTTCTGGGTGTTCCAGGCGGGCTGGTCGGCCGGTGCGGGTTTGCCGGGGGCCGAAATGGTGCGCGAAGCGGATACGAATGCGTCAGCCGAGGACATGCAAGTTTCTCCGTGGGTGTGATGGATTCCCGTGAATGGGAGCGGGTCGACCGGCGCGTTGGAACCCCGCGACGGGAGCCGGTCCGTATCAGGACCCGTCGCGGCGGCCGAGAAGAAGAGCCCGCTGCAGCATGATCCTCCGAGCTTACCGCGTGCCCACCCCTGCTTGTAAGCGGCCTGGAGAATCGACCTCACCGATTTCGCTCACCAGTTGACCAGTACGGTTCCCCCATAACGCACGCTTGTACGGACCTTCGCGTCCGACGAGACGTACCAAAGGAATTCGAATGACTTGGTTACAACAGGTGGCCATCTTCGCCGCGGGTATCGCGGCGGGTGGCATCAATACGATCGTCGGATCGGGCACGCTGATCACCTTTCCCACGCTGCTCGCGTTCGGGTTGCCGCCGGTGACAGCGAATGTGTCGAACACGATCGGGCTCGTCCCCGGCTCGGTGAGCGGGGTCATCGGCTATCGGCGGGAACTGGAAGGACAGCGGTCCCGACTGCTGCAGCTGGGCACCGCGTCGCTACTCGGCGGCATCACCGGCGCGATCCTGCTGCTGACGATGCCCGCGGCGGCGTTCAAGGCGATCGTTCCCGTCCTCATCATCGTGGCGCTGATCCTCGTCGTCGTGCAGCCGCGACTGGCCGCGTGGGTGAAGCGGCGCCGGGCGGACGGCGCGTCGGCGACGCCGGAACACGGTGGGCCCATTCTGCTGGTCGCGGTCTTCGCCACCGGCATCTACGGCGGCTACTTCGGGGCTGCCCAGGGCGTGCTGCTGATCGGTCTGCTCGGGGTGTTCGTGCACGAGGACATCCAGCGGCTCAACGGCGTGAAGAACGTGCTCGCCCTGATCGTCAACGGGGTGTCGGCGGTGATCTTCATCGCGATCGCCGAGGTGGACTGGCAGGTGGTCGCGTTGATCGCGATCGGCTCGATCATCGGCGGGCAGCTCGGCGCGAAGGTCGGGCGGAAGTTGTCGCCGAATGTGCTCAGAGGGGTGATCGTGGTGGTCGGCACCATCGCGGTGGTCCGCCTGCTCACCAGCTGAGGTCCCGGTAGCCTCACGCGCTCGTCGTGACTTGTGACAAATGTGGTCGCCACCGGGCGATCCTTCATGTTGCGGGGTATTCTTCGCGTCGGCCATGCGTGATGAGGGAGGTGGCCTGGTGCACAGACGTGCCTTTTTCAAGGCGGCGGGACTGGCGGCTGTTGCCGGTGCCGTGGGAACGACGCTGGCGAGCGCGCCCGCTTCGGCGGATCCGCGCCAGGCGATGTTCCAGTCCTGGGTGCCGGAGATCTTCGCGCCGATCCCGGACGCGCCCGCGCACACGCAGGCCATCGTCATCGGATCCGGCTTCGGCGCCGCCGTGACCGCGCTGCGCCTGGCCGAGGCCGGGATCGCCAACACCGTGCTCGAGCGCGGTTCGCACTGGCCCAACGACCCGTGGCGCGAGATCTTCACCGGCGACGACCTGCCCGACGGTCGCGGGTTCTGGCATCGCACCAGCTTCACCGGCGTCACCAAGGTGCCGATGAGTTTCAGCGCGTTCGGCGGCGTGCTGGATGTGACCGAATATTCCGGGATCGACGTGTGGCGCGCCGCCGCGGTCGGTGGCGGCTCGGTGATCTTCAGCGGGGCGATGGTTGCTCCGCAACGCAGACTGTTCGACCAGGTCTTCGGTGGCGTCGTCGATTACGGCGAGCTGGAGAGCGTCTACTACCCGCGGGTGCGCCAGATGCTGCGGCTCGACACGATGCCGGCCGACATCTACAACTCCGCGCCGTTCGCGCACTCGCGCGCCTGGGACGACCAGGTGCGCGCGGCCGGATACCAGCCGCTGCCCAACGACTCGATCTTCACCTGGGACGTGCTGCGCAGCGAGCTCGCGGGCACCTCCCGCGCGTCCGCCACCTCGGCCCGCTCGAACCTCGGCAACTCCAACGGCGCCAAGTTCGACCTCAACCAGAACTACCTGCGCTACGCCCGCGAGACCGGCAAGTCCCAGGTGTTCCCCGGCCACCGCGTCGACGCCATCGCCCAGGAGGCGAGCGGCAGGTTCGTCGTCGCCGTATCGAAGCTGGCCCCGACCGGTCAGGTGCTGAGCACCCGCAACCTGACCTGCGACAAGCTGTTCCTCGGCGCGGGCTCCATCGGTACTTCGGAGCTGCTGGTCCGCGCCCAGGCCACCGGCACGCTGCCCAACCTCAACGAGCACATCGGCGACGGCTTCGGCACCAACGGTGACGTGGTGCTGGCCCGCGGCGCGAGCGCTATCGCGGGCCAGGGCCAAGGTGTGCCGAGCGCCAGCCGGATCTACGACGAATCCAGCGTGCCGCTCACCCTGGAGAACTGGTACATCCCCGGCATCCCGTTCGAGACCGGCGCGCTGGCCTCGCTCGGCATGGTCCTCGACCCGACCCGTGCCCGTTTCGGCTATCACGCGGCGTCGGGCGGCGTCGGCGTGAACTGGTCGGCGGGCACGCAGGACGCGGTCGCCGGGGCCGCTCGTGCGATCGACCACCGGATCGCCGAGCGCGCGGGCGCGGTCGCCGAGTACGGCGCGCTGGGCTACGACGCCAACGCCCAGTTCACCGCGCACCCGCTCGGCGGCGCGGTCCTGGGCAAGGCCACCGACGCCTTCGGCCGCGTCCACGGACACCCCGGCCTCTACGTGATGGACGGTGCCGCGATTCCCGGCAGCACCGCGACGGTCAACCCGTCCCTGACCATCACCGCACTGGCGGAACGCAACATCGAGGCCGTCCTGCGCGGCTGAACACGCCACCGACCGGCGTCGGCAACTCCCCTCGCGGCGTCGGTCGACCAATTAGCGTGGGCAGCGATGTCAAGGCCGACCTACGCGGCGCCGACCGCCAGATATTCAGGAGCAACAGTGGCTTCACCGGGGATCGAACGGGTCGAGGCCCTGCCGGACGTGCGCTCGAAAACGCCGACCTTGCGTACCGACATCCTCATGCTGATCCTCGCGATCATCTCGGTGGTGCTGGTCGTGTGGATCACCTTCTTCGACGTCAGCGGCCCGACCTATCACGCGATCGTCATCGTCGACACGTCGATCTGCGCGATCTTCCTCGTCGAGTTCGTCTGGCGCTGGCGGCGGGCGGGCTGGCCGTGGTCGTTCCCGTTCATCTACTGGTACGAAGTCCTCGGCATGATCCCGGTGACCAGCCCGCTGTTCCGCGGGTTCCGGCTGCTGCGCATCGTGGTGATCTTGATCCGGCTCGGCCGGGTGGCCGATCGGGCGCTGGGGGAGCGGGTCACCGCGACGATCGTCAACCGGTTCGTCGGCACGATCGTCGACGTGATCAAGCGCCCGATGACGATCGCGATCCTCGACGAGGTCTCCAAGGTCCTGCGCGCGGGCCATTACACCCAGAACATCGCCGCCGCGCTGGAGGAGAACCACGCCGAGGTCGACCAGCTGATCATGGACCTGATCAAGAACGACCCGCAGACCGGCAAACTGCGTTACGTCCCGTTCCACGACGACATCATCCGGCTCGTCGCCGACACGGTCTACCGGATGCTGCGCCAGCTGCTCGACGACCCGCGCACCGACGAACTGGTCGCGGACATGCTGCGGGAGAACCTCGACCAGATCAACGACGCCGTGCGCGCCGGGGTGCGGGTCCCGCCCTCGCACCGAGGGGCGACGCCCGCCGAGCACGGCGTGCGCCACCACCTCGGCCAGATCAAGCGTGCCTGATCTGGTCGCGCGGCTGGGCGAAGCGCAGGGTCTCGAAGATCACCAGCGCGGCCAGCAGCGCGCACAGCACGGCGAGCGAGGCGAGCGCGGGCAGGTGCGCGGCGATCGGGATCAGCGCGAACAGTAGGGCCGCGGTGATCACGCGCGCGATCGACACCGATTTGGTGGCAAAGTATTTCGCCGCGACGACGCCGAGGATGAACAGCGCCGGTCCGGCGTAGAGCGCGCCGAGCGGGATGCCGTAGAGCGGGTCGGTGAGCGTGTGGTGCGAGGAGTCGCCGACGTAGTACAGCACCTTCTTCAGCCCGAGCGAGAGGGCGATGACGCCCACGATCATCGGGAAATGCCCGTAGGTGTAGCTGTTCTGCGCGATCTTGATCTGGTGCGCGCCCCTGGCGTGGGCGAAGCTGTGCTCGATCGAGATCGCGGCCACGTCGAAGTAGAGCCACCACAGCAGACCCGACACCGCGAGCCCGAGCATCGAGCCGAGCGCGATCGGCCAGGAGATCGGGAGTCCGGCCACCCCGATGCCGATCGAGACGATCGATTCGCCGAGCGCCACGATGACGATCAGGCCGTAGCGTTCGGCGAAGTGCTTGGCCGAATTGATCCGCCAGTCCGTGCCGGCGATGGCGGTCCACGCCATGTCGCCGACGATGGCGGCGATCCACAGCAGGATCTGGGTGAGGCCCGTGGTCATCGCCGCGATCACCAGCAGCGTGGTGCCGATGGTGATCGAGCCAAGCGCCCAGCGCAGCAATTGCCCGCGCAGCTGGGAGTCCTCGGCGCTGATCGCCCAGAAGATGCCGACGTGCACCAGCCGCACCACCAGGTAGGCGATGGCGAAGACCAGCGGGCCGAACCAGCCGCCGTCCAGATCCTCGAACGCCTCGGGAATCGTGAGCGCGGCGATGAACGCACCGCCCATCGCGACGAACATGCCGACGCGGGCGATGCCCTCGTCGGCGCGCACCACATTGCCCAGCCACGAGTAGGCGATCCACAGCCACCACATCAGGGCGAGGACCAGCGTGGCCCGCAACATGTTCGCGGCCGTTGTGTTGTCGGCGGCCAGGTCGGTGACCATCGTGAAGGCGAAGACGATCACCAGGTCGAAGAACAATTCGAGCTGGGTCACCGAGCTGTCAGCGGTGACCGGACGGAACCGGGGCCGTCGATTTCCGATCATGGCGACAATCGTCGCACCCCCGGCCACGATTCGCGCGCGGCGCCGATTGTTTCGCGGACGGCGCAACTAGCCGACCGCGAAGCCCCCGACCTCTGGATACCGCTCGGCGAAGTCGATGAAGTTCGCGACCGTCTCGTCGTGCAGTTTGCGCAGGCTTCGGTTGAACAGGATGCCCGGAATGGGCAGCGGAAGGGAGAGTTCTACGTGGTAGTCGACCTCGGTGCCCTCCGGGGTGTCGACCAGTTCGATCCAGCCGCCGCCCTTGGACCCGCGACTGCTGTCGACGACCCGCCACTCGGACCGGTACTGCTCCCAGGAGTATTCGAGCACCTGGGCGTCGGAGTTACCCATGAAGTGGGCGGTGGCGAAAACTCGGCGCGGCCTGCCGTCGGCATCGCGCGGCCCGACCCGGACATCACTGAGCGAGGTCGACCACTCCGACATCAGGTCAACGGCCAGTAGTGCGTCCATCACTTGGTCGATCTCGGCGTCAACGGTGAATCGGATGTCGATCTTCGAGCGCATCTGTGTCTATCCTCCGAACCCCCGCAGCTTTCGCGCCCGATTGTGCACAGTGGTACCAGTGATCGTCAACACGTCTATGGTCTGGACAAATGACCGGGTCAACTGCTTATCACACGCTCGACGGCCGTTTCGATGAGTGCCATGCTCTGCTCCTCGGTGAAGATTCCGGGCAGTGTGAGGTGTTCGACGATGAGCCAATTGAGCGCCAGATAGAGCAGTAGTACCGACTCCGCGTCGCCGGGCATGCCGGACGCCAGATGGTTGCGGACGTTGAAATCGATGTCGGCCCGGACGCGTTCGGTGAGCACCGTGCGCAGTTCGGGACGCCGGGTTGCCTCGAGTCGTAGTTCGAGCAGCGCGAGATAGGCCTTGCGATGCGATTCGATGCGCCCGACCACCTCTTTCATCAGCGTGGTGATGTTCTCGATGTCCTTCGGGCCGTCGCTGACCAGGGCCATCGTCTCCTCGCTCGGCTGCACCACCTCGTAGAAGCGGACGCCGGCCTGGGTGAGCAGCTCGTCGCGATTGGCGAAGTAGTTCGACGCCGTGCCCGCGGGGACGGCCGCCTGTTTGTCCACCGCGCGGAAGGTGAGGCCGCGGGCGCCCTCGTCGGCGAGGACCTCGATGGCCGCGTCGAGCAGGGCTTGCCGACGTTCGGGATTAGTTCGCACTTGACACCACTCCATCCGTAGTACTACGTTGAAACCACTTCAATCAGAGTACAACACTTGAGGCGGTAACCATGCGAAAGCTTGTCTACTACATCGGCGTCTCCCTCGACGGCTACATCGCGGGCCCCGGCGGTGAGTACGAGTTCTATCCGACGCCGCCGGAATACTCGGACTGGCTCAACGCCGAATTCCCCGAGGCCATCCCGGTCCACCTCCGCCCGCATTTCGGCATCGACGTAGACGCGCCCAACAAGAGCTGGGACACGATGCTCATGGGTCGCGGCACCTACGCGGCGGCGTACGACGCGGGGATCCTCAGCCCGTTCGTCCACATGAAGCAGTACATCTTCTCCTCCTCGTTGGGGCCGGTGGACGCACCCAACGTCGAGATCGTCGACGGCGATCCGGTCGAACTGGTGCGCGAACTCAAGCAGCAGGACGGCCTCGACATCTGGCTGTGCGGCGGTGGGAAGCTCGCGGGTCAGCTTCTCGACGAGATCGACCAGCTGATCGTCAAGAGCTACCCGGTCATCGCGGGCGAGGGCATCCCCGCCTTCACCGGCGTCTTCAAACCGACACTTTTCACCCCGACCCGACGCAAGGAATTCGACAGCGGCGCGCAGGTCACCTGGTTCGATCGGAGCTGAATCCGGTGGTTATCCACAGGTGACAAGCCTGTGTCGTTTTCCACAGGCAGGGCAGGTAGCAGCAAAACTGGTGGCCCGGGCCCGGTACTCTTGGTCGCTGATACCAATCTGACACTCGATCGTGAAGGACCTGCTGTGGCTCTCGTAGTTCAGAAGTACGGAGGATCCTCGGTGGCTACCGCCGAGCGGATCCGGCGCGTCGCTGAACGGATCGTGGAGACCAAGAAGCAGGGGCACGATGTAGTCGTCGTGTGCTCGGCTATGGGCGACACGACCGATGAGTTGCTCGATCTCGCGGAGCAGGTGGCCCCGGCGCCGCCTGCTCGCGAGATGGACATGCTGCTCACCTCGGGCGAGCGCATCTCGAATGCCTTGGTGGCCATGGCTATTCACACGCTCGGCGCCGAAGCTCGCTCGTTCACCGGCTCGCAGGCCGGCGTGATCACCACCGGCGCGCACGGCAACGCCAAGATCATCGACGTGACCCCGGGCCGCCTGCAAGAGGCGCTGGCCGAGGGGCAGATCGTGCTGGTGGCCGGCTTCCAGGGCGTGAGCCAGGACAGCAAGGACGTCACCACGCTGGGCCGCGGCGGTTCCGACACCACCGCCGTCGCGCTGGCCGCGGCCTTGAAAGCCGATGTGTGCGAGATCTACACCGACGTCGACGGCATCTTCTCCGCCGACCCGCGCATCGTCCCCGACGCCCAGAAGCTCGACAAGATCTCCTACGAGGAGATGCTCGAGATGGCGGCCTGCGGGTCGAAGGTGCTCATGCTGCGCTGCGTGGAGTACGCGCGCCGCTACAACGTTCCCGTTCATGTTCGGTCGTCCTACACCGACAAGATCGGCACCACTGTTTTCGGATCGATGGAGGACATTCCCGTGGAGCAGGCAATCCTGACCGGCGTCGCACACGACCGCAGCGAGGCCAAGGTGACCGTCGTCGCCCTGCCCGACGAGCCGGGCTACGCGGCCAAGGTGTTCCGCGCGGTGGCCGACGCCGAGATCAACATCGACATGGTGCTGCAGAACATCTCCAAGGTCGACACGGGCAAGACCGACATCACCTTCACCTGCCCCAAGACCGACCTGGTCCGCGCGGTGCAGAAGCTCACCGAGCGCCAGGACGAGATCGGCTTCGCCGAGATCCTCTCCGACGACCACATCGGCAAGGTCTCCCTGGTCGGCGCCGGCATGAAGTCGCACCCGGGCGTCACCGCCACCTTCTGTGAGGCGCTGGCGAACGCGGGCGTCAACATCGACCTGATCTCCACCTCGGAGATCCGGATCTCGGTGCTCGTGCGTGACACGGAACTGGATGAAGCGGTGCAGGTGTTGCACAAGGCATTCGATCTCGGCGGCGACGAGGCCGCTGTCGTCCACGGCGGAACGGGGCGTTAAGCAATGGGTGTACGTGTAGGTGTTGTCGGTGCGACCGGTCAGGTCGGCGCCGTCATGCGCAAGCTGCTCGAAGAGCGCAACTTCCCGGCCGACGAGGTGCGGTTCTTCGCATCCTCGCGTTCGGCGGGCAAGACGCTGCCCTGGCGCGGCGGCGAGATCGTCGTCGAGGACACCGAGACGGCCGATCCGTCGGGTCTCGACATCGCGCTGTTCTCGGCCGGCGCCACCATGTCGCGTGTGCAGGCCCCGCGCTTCGCCGCGGCGGGCGTCACCGTGATCGACAATTCCTCGGCATGGCGCAAGGACCCCGAGGTGCCGCTGGTGGTGTCGGAGGTCAACCCCGAGGCCACCCGCAACCTGCCCAAGGGCATCATCGCGAACCCGAACTGCACCACGATGGCCGCGATGCCGGTGCTCAAGCCGCTGCACGACGTGGCCGGTTTGCAGCGCCTGATCGTGTCGTCTTACCAGGCCGTCTCCGGCTCCGGTCTGTCCGGTGTCGAGGAGCTCGCCTCGCAGATCCGCGCGGTGTCCGCCGACGCGGAGAAGCTGGTGCACGACGGTTCGGCCGCTGAGTTCCCCGCGCCGAACAACTACGTCGCGCCGATCGCCTTCAACGTGATCCCGCTGGCCGGTGCGCTGGTCGACGACGGTTCCTTCGAGACCGACGAAGACCAGAAGCTGCGCAACGAGAGCCGCAAGATCCTCGGCCTGCCCGACCTGCTGGTGAGCGGTACCTGCGTGCGGGTCCCGGTCTTCACCGGGCACTCGTTGTCGATCAATGCCGAATTCGCCGAGCCGATTTCGGTGCTGCAGGCCAAGGAACTGCTGGCCAAGGCATCGGGCGTGCGTTTGGTCGACGTGCCGACCCCGCTGGGCGCCGCCGGGCAGGACGACTCTCTCGTCGGGCGGATCCGCCAGGATCCGGGCGTGCCGAGCGGTCGGGGTCTCGCGCTGTTCATCTCGGGTGACAACCTGCGAAAAGGTGCTGCGCTGAATACGATTCAGATCGCGGAAGTGTTGCTCGAGAACCGTTGATTCGGTAGTCCTGGATGTGGGGCCGGAGCCTCGGGGTGTGGTAGTCCCGAGGCAGGTTGTGTGGCAGAGCTTGGGGTTGAGTAGTCCCAGGCGGGTTTGACGCTGTGTTTGTTGGAGCGCTGGCGCGCTCGAGTCGCGGCCCCGAGGGGCCGCCGGTTAGCCACCGGGGCTTGCTCCTTCGTCGCGTACGCCCCGGCGGCTAACCGG
>NZ_JBHURA010000016.1:0-75431 GCF_042674185.1 Nocardia sp. NPDC056952
GCCACCGGGGCTTGCTCCTTCGTCGCGTACGCCCCGGCGGCTAACCGGCGGCCCGGCCGCGACCGGCCACTTCGTGGCCGCCGCTCCCTAGGGGTCGCGGGTGCGGGGCTGGTTGTGTGGTCATGGCGGATCTGGGGTGCACGGTGTGGCTGGGGGTGCGGACCGGGGGGTCAGCGGAGCGGGCGGATGCCGGGGGTTCGGGGGTCGTTGCCTACGCAGGCGAGGATGGCGCAGCCGGGTGGGATGCTGGCGAACGGGGCGGCCAGGGGTTGGTTGAGGCAGTCGAAGACGGTGCAGCCGGGGTAGGCGCCGGGGCCGATGCCGAAGACGGCCAGCAGGATGTTGGCGTCGATGAGTTTGCCCGCGTCGAACTCCAGTGGGGGCTCTACGTACGGTTCGGCGGTCGGGGCCTGGGTGTCGGTGATGGCGGCGAACAGGCGGCGGAAGAACTCGTGGGGGAGCTCTTCGGCGTGGGCGAGGATGCCGCTCGGGCCGTAGGCGGTCTGGTTGCCGAACGGGCCCGTCCACATCACCGTCATGTCCAGGCTCGGCAGGAAGAAGACGTTCTGCAGGCCCAGTCCGGACATGAAGAACGTGTCGGCGGGCAGGAAGTCGGGGGATTCGCTGCAATCGGCGCCCAGCCAGAACAGGTAGCCGTAGCAGCTGTTCGCCGCCGACGGTGTGCGGGCTTCGCGCAGATAATCCGAGGAGATCACCCGGTCGGCGCCCCAGCGGCCGTCGTTCGAGACGAGCAGGCCGATCTTGGCCAGGTCGTTGGGCGGCAGCAGGAGATGGGCGTAGCCGTAGGTATGGCCGGATCGGTCACTTGCCCAGTAGTAGTCGCTGCGCGGGATGCCGAGCGGATCGAACAATTCCCGCTGCGCGAACTGCTGTAGCGGTTCGCCGACGGCCAGCTCGATCACGTAGGACAGCAGGTCGACATTGCGCTGGCTGTAGCTGAACGTGGTGCCGGGCGGATTGGTCAGCTGCACCGACAGCGCCTGCACCGCCGAGTGCGGGTCGATGGGGATCACCGCGGTGATGCCCTCGGACAGCACTCCCACCTGCATGCCGGAAGTCTCGGTGAGCAGGTTCTCGACGGTGATCGACCGGTGCGCCGCGTCGCCGAGACCGGGCGGCAGGTAGCGGTCGATGGGGGCGGCGATATCGATTTTGCCTTCGTCGGAAGCGATTCCGGCCAGCAACGACACCACCGACTTGGTGACGCTCCAGATGTTCCACGGCGTATTGCCGGTCTCGTCGTTGCGCAGGCCCTCACCGACGAGGCAGTTGTGCCGGAAGATCTGGACGTTGAGCCGGTTGCGGGTGGCCGCGAACTGGAGTGCCGCTTCGAGTTTCGCCGAATCCAGCCCCACCTGTTCGGGCTCGGCGCGCTCCAGGTCGCGACCTGAGGTCACCTCGCAGGTCGTACTCGGCGCGGCGTGGGCCGGAACGGCGAATAGGCACGCCGAGGCCAGCACCGCAGCGATCGTTCCCGCGAAAACGCCCGTGATGTGCCGCATGCGGGCGAGAGTAGCCCGTGCCGCGCACCGTAACCCGTATAGCGTGGCCGCTGAACCCCCTAATCACAGGCATGTTCACTTCCCCGCAACACTGCGAATCCCGTACACCCCCGCGCCGGCCGCGAGCACTCCGAGCCCGGCCAGCACCGACTCGATCGGCAACGCGAACCCGACCACCACACAACCCGCCGCCCCGAGCACCGGAACCCAGCGCCGCGGCCTGCCCTCGGCGGCGGTCAGCGTGGCCGCCGACAGGTTGGCGATCAGGTAGTACGCGAGCACCGCGAACGAGGAGAACCCGATCGCCGCGCGCAGATCCACCGTCGCCGCGAGCACCGCGACCACCACACCCACCGCGAGCTCGGCCCGATGCGGCACTGCGTATTTCGGATGGATCATCGCCAGTGCCCGCGGCAGATGCCCGTCGCGCGCCATCGCCAGTGAGGTTCGCGAGACCCCCAGGATCAACGCCATCAGCGAACCCGCCGCCGCCAGCACCGCCCCCACCCGAACCACCGGCGCCAGCCATCCCGCCCCCGCCGCCTCGACCACCCGCGCGAGCGGATCACGCGCGGCCGCCAGCCCACCCGACCCCAACGTCAGCAACGCGGCCACCGCCACCAGCGCGTACACCGCCAACGCCACTGCCAGCGCCAGCATGATCGCCCGCGGAATGGTCCGCTCCGGCGCACGCACCTCCTCGCCGAGCGTGGCGATCCGCGCGTACCCGGCGAACGCGAAGAACAACAGCCCCGCCGCCTGCAACACCCCGTACGGCCCGATCTCCTTGTCGAGAACCGTTGCCTCCGAATGACTCCCACCGACCCCCACCACGACAACCGCCGCCAGCACCGCCAGCACCACGCCCACGATCACCCGCGAAGCCAGCGCTGACTTCTGCACTCCCACATAGTTGATCGCCGTCACCACCACCACGGCCCCCACCGCGACCGCGTGCGCCTGCTCAGGCCACGCGTAACTCCCCACCGTCAACGCCATCGCCGCGCACGACGCCGTCTTCCCGACCACGAACCCCCACCCCGCCAGGTACCCCCAGAACGGCCCCAACCGTTCCCGCCCGAACACATACGTCCCGCCGGACACCGGATACAGCGCAGCCAACCGCGCCGACGACATCGCATTGCAATAGGCGATTACCGCGGCCACCCCAGGGCGACCAGCAACCAGGACCCACCCACCCCCGCCGCAGGGCCCAACGCCGCGAACACCCCGGCCCCCACCATCGCCCCCAATCCCACCACTACTGAATCCCCCAGCCCCAGTCCCCGCCGCAACTGCCCATCCGAAGTCATGGACCCATCCTCGAGCACGCGCGCGTGGCCCGCGACCCGGATACGGCAAACGCCGCCAGGTCGATGAGGGTGACCTGGCGGCGTTCGAGTCGATGGGCCGCCTCGAGGACGGCCCGTCAGGGTGCCGACGCCCCACAAGCGCCTCTCGGCGGGTGGTCGCTCGTAGCGACAAATGGGGTGAGGCCCGGGGCTGTTCGGACGTCGACAGTGAGTCCAACCGCTGCTGCCGGTGAACTATTCCGGCGGCTCGATGTGATCCACACAACGACACGAGGCAGGTACGGCGTTACGCGTACCTGCCTCGTCTCATGGGTGGGCGAAGGGCCTGATTCCGGGCTCTCTCGTGGACGGTGTCAGGGGATCAGAAGTTGCTGAACCAGTACAGAAGGCTTGCCAGCAACCAGACGATCGCGGTTTCCATGGTCGATCTCCTTGCGTCGGTACTTCTATCATCGCCGAAAACCCGACTTCGCCGACAAGTTGTTCTTAAGAAGCTCTAGAGACCGACACCGCATTGTTGCTTCAGACACCGGAACAACCGGGTCCGATCGGTCTCGAGGGGTGATCGGTCGGACCCGGCGGTGCAGACCAGAAGGTGGCTCTTCCAGACGCTGAAGACGCACTGCCGACGGTAACCACACCGACGGGCTGGGCCGAACATGTTCCACGTTGTGTCGGTGAGTACGCGTGCCGGGCCGGTCGATCGAGGGGTGATCGGCCCGGGCGTTTGCGTATGGCCCGGATTCGGGTAAGTGTTGGGGGGTGGTCGATATTGCGGAGCACTCCGACGCGCTCGACCGTGCCGAGGCGCGGCTGCGCGAAGAATTCGCGACGATGTTCGGGCTGGAGACGATCCATCGTTTCCTGCATTCCTCCTACGAGAATTTCGCTGCTCGGGCGACGGTGACCATGTACCTACCGCTGCTGGCCGAGCGGTTCGGGCGCCAACGGTTGCAGGCGCTGGCCAAGATCGAGGGCAAAGTGGCCCGGCCGCGTCCGACGGTGCTGTTCCTGTGTACACACAACGCGGGCCGGTCGCAGATGGCGCTCGGCTTCTTCGAAGAGCTGGCGCTGGGGCGAGCGGTGGCCTGGTCGGGCGGGTCGGTGCCTAGTGGGCAGCTCAATCCGGCCGCGGTGGCGGTGATGGCGGAGGTCGACATCGACATCTCGCGCGAGTACCCGAAACCGTGGACCGACGAAATCATCCGTGCCGCCGACGTGATCGTCACGATGGGCTGCGGCGATACCTGTCCGTTGGTGCCCGGGGTGCGTTACGTGGAGTGGATCATCGACGATCCGGCCGGCCTCGAGACCGAGCAGGTGCGGCCCATCCGCGACGACATCGGCCATCGCGTGACGGGCCTGCTCACCGAGCTCGGCATCGACGTCACCGATCCCGTAGATACGCCACCCAGCTCCCGTACCGCGTGATGTCGGTGGCGGCGACGGCGGCGTCGTAGCTGCACGCGAAGCCGACCACCGCGCGTCCGTCGGAGAGCTCGATACTGGTCAGGGCCATCGGCGGCGGTAGTTCGGCGAGGAATCGGCCGAGGCCCGCGGGGGAGACGAGGAACAGTTCGCCGAGGATCGGTGCGCCCTGTCCCGCACCGTGGCGGACCAGCCCGGGTTTGGCCGGGGTGGTGTCGAGGGCGGTCAGGCGATAGGCGTCGGAGGTGGTGATCTCGCCTGCGAACCGGGCGCCGAGCTGTTCGAGCTGCCAGTGCAGCGGTTGGCCGCGCAGGTGGGCGCCGAACACGGCAAGGGGCACACCGGTTTCCACGAGAAGCGGCGCCGGGGTGCCGATGACGCGCGCGGCGAGGTCGACCGCCGACTGGTCGGCGAACGCGGGGACCACGACTGTCACGCCGAACGGCAGGCCATCGGCGGTCGGCTTGCCGGGGATCGCGACGGCGGCGAGGTCGAGGAGGTTGCAGAAGTTCGTGTAGGTGCCGAGCCGGCGGTTGATCGCGAGCGGGTCGGCTTCGACTTCGGCGATCGACGGGTGTTCGGTGGTGGTGGGGAGTAGGAGTCCGTCGAAGCCGGTGAGCAGCGTAGTCGCGGTGGTGCGGGCTCGGGCCAGGGCGTCCAGGTCCTGCGCGAACGCATGCGCGTCGAGTTCTCGTGCGGCACTGATTATTCCGGCGACAGTGCGGTCGAGACCCGGTGCGCCCTTGTCGACGAACTCGCCGACCGCCGCGTACCGCTCGGCGACTATCGCGCCGTCGTAGAGCAGGCGGGCTGCGTCGAGAAGTGGCGAGATGTCGATTTCGGTGAGGCGCAAGCCTTGATCACGCAGGGCCGCGACAGTTTCCGTGAACGCCGTTCGATAGGCCGGGCTCAGCGGCTCGAGGTCTTCGGGTCGGGGGATGGCGATCGCGGGCTCGGCGGATGCCGCGAGGCGGACGTCGGCGGGCCATTCGCGGCTGCGTGGGTCGCGAGAGTCCTTGCCCGCCATCGTCTTCGCGGCGGTGACCGCCAGGTCCAGGTCGGCGGCGAAAATGGTGACCGCGTCATAGTCGGCGCAGGCGGGGACGACGCCATGGGCGGGGATCACACCGAGCGTGGCCTTGATTCCGACGATTCCGTGCAGTGCGGCAGGTACACGTCCCGAACCCGCCGTGTCGGTGCCGATGGCGAGGTCGGCGATGCCGAGCGCGACCGCCGCCGCGGAGCCGGAACTCGAACCGCCGGAGATCAATTCGGGATGAAGGGCATTGCGGACGGCGCCGTAGGGGCTGCGCGTGCCGACGAGCCCGGTGGCGAACTGGTCGAGGTTGGTCTTGCCCAGCACCAGCGCGCCCGCCGCGACCAGCCGCTGCACCGAAGACGCAGTTTCCGTTGCCTCGTAAGCGAATTCAGGACAGGCGGCGGTGGTGGGCAATCCGGCCACGTCGACGTTGTCCTTCACCGCGAGGAGCAACCCCGCCAGCGGCAGCTGCTCGCCCGCGGCGACACGGCGTTCCAGATCGACGGCTTCGGCCGTCAGCACCTCCTGGGAGCGCAGCGTGATCCAGACCTCGGGCCGATCCACCTCGGCGATTCGTGCGTAGGCGGCGGCGACCCGTGCGGTCGGGGTGGCAGACATAAACGCTCCTCTATTCACTCAGCGACATGGCGGCGACAGCACGCGAGATCCGCTCGAGCACCACATCCAGCGAATCGCCGATGTGGGTGTGCAAGAGCTGCTGGGCCAGTGTGAGATCACCGGCGAGGACGGCGTCGAGAATGCCGAGGTGCTCGCTGATCGTGGTCTCGATGCGGTTGTTGATCATGAAGTCGTACATGCGGACATGCCGGATCCGGGAGTTCACCGCCACCAGGGCGCGCACCATCTCGGCATTGCCCGCCGCGGACAGCAGGGCGACATGGAATTCCTCGTCGACGACGACGAAACCCGGCTCCTGGGCGGGCGGGTCGGCTTGCAGAACCAGCCACTTCTGCCGCTCGGCGCGGAGCAGGGCGGTGTCGTGGATGATCCGCGGATCTGCCCGCACCCGCGTCATCCCGCCCAGTTCCAGGGTCAGCCGCAACTCGTAGAGATCGCGAATCCGCGCCACACTCGGCCGCACCGGACTGAACCCGAACTCCTCGCGCTGCAACAGCCCGTCCGAGCAGAGCATGGTGAGTGCCTCCCGAACCGGCGTGCGGGAGATGCCGAATCTGGTCGACAGTTTGGGTTCGGTGAGCCGTTCCCCGAACCGGATGTCCCCGTTCATCAACTCCCCCCGCAACGTCGAGTACACGACGTCGCGCAACGGCCTTCCCGAGCCCTCGGCCGGTGCATCCACCCTTGTCGACATGGGTGTATACGCTATCGACCGCGAATTTCTATCAAGTGACAGAAAGTAAGCGCCACGTTATCCCTTGCTCACACCGAAACCCTCACCATCCAGAGCCTCGCGAAGGGAGAACTTCTCAACCAACCCCGAACACGCAGGCAACCCCACCCGCCACGGACACGCCCACACTCGAACCACGAGCCCACCGTCGCGCTCCCACCTCCGCTCACCCCGGAAGGGCGACCCCCATGAGCCCCATCATCCTGGCCCTCATCCTCGGCCTGATCTTCCTCACGGCCATCACCATCTGCTGGCCGAACCCCCTCGACCGCGAACCCCCACAGACAAGCGAAGAGCCCCTGACCAGTGAACTGATCAGGGGCTCTTCTGTGTCTCAACCAACACGTCGGGGTGACAGGATTTGAACCTGCGACCTCTTCGTCCCGAACGAAGCGCGCTACCAAGCTGCGCCACACCCCGTGAGGCGAACCTGAAGTAGCTTACAACGTGGGGTCGTGAAACGTTAAATTGGCTGGTCAGATGGGGGTTAGTCGAGGGATCTGATGGAGCTGAAGATGCGCTTGGCCTCGGCGGCGTCGATGGCGCCGGGAACGCCGGTGTCGGCGATCATGACCATGACGAAGCTGCCGTCCTTGGCGCCTTTGAAGGCGTAGGTGTAGACGGAGTAGGTGCCGGCGCAGCCGGGTTTGGGGGCGGGGACGGTGCCGGTGGTCTCGGTGAACATGCCCTCGGTTTTGCCGTCGATCGATTTCAGTGGCTGGGCCGGGCCGGGGGTGCCCTTCGAGCCCTGGTAGGCGAGGGGGGCGGCCTTGGTGCCGAGTTCGGCGCCCGCCGCGGCGTTGTCGGCGTTCTTCGAGCCGGTGAGCAGCGACATGGTGCGGGTGGAGTTCGGGCAGTAGTCGCGGCCGTCGGAGGCGTAACCCTTGCCGATCACCGAGTCGCCGGGGGGTTCACCGACGCCGCCGATGGTGGTTTCGGTGGCGACCTTCCATCCTGCCGGGACGTCGTAGGCGGCGCCACGGTCAGGGGAGGCGACCACCTGGTAGCCCTCGATCAGGGGTTTGCGGTTCGACGCGGCGCCCGAGGGGGCGGGGGTGGTGGTGCTGGGTTTGGGCTTGCTCGACGAGGCCGGCGCCGGGGTGGTGGACAGGGCGCTGACCATCGAAGGAGTGCCGCCCGCGGTGGTGGTCGGCGCGTCGTCGCCGCGGGTGAGCGCGACCGCGGTGATCGTGCCGCCGACCAGAAGTAGCGCCGCCACACCTGCCGCGGCCCAGATCGCCGCCTTGTTCCCGGATTTCTGGTTGGGCGGGAGGGGCTGGCCGTACGGCTGGATGCCTTGGTGATCCAGCGGGGGGATTTCGCCGTATTGCTGCGGTGCCTGCTGCTGCCAGCCCGGTGCGCCGACCCTGGTCGGATCTGCCTGCCCGGCCGGCGCGCCCCACTGCTGCTGACCGGGCGGATTCGCCGGACCGCCCCACTGTTGCTGCGCACCGGCCGAGGGGCCGCCCCACTGCTGACCGGGAGGCACCGGCGCGCCCCACTGGCCCGGAGGCTGTTGTCCGGCAGGCGGATTCGTGCCCGGCTGCCACTGCTGATTCGAACCAGGTTGTCCGCCAGGAAAATTGGCGCCGGGAGCTACCGGTCCGCCCGGCTGCGGGGCCCCAGGGTGCCACTGCTGGCCAGGTTGCCCGGCAGGCGCATGTTGCCAAGGCTGATTCGAACCCGGCTGACCCACAGACGGATTCGCCCCTGGCCAGGGTGTCGGCTGGCGCAGCTGGGTGGGGTCTGCCTGCCCTGGCTGCGGAACCTGCTGTCCCGCAGGAGGGTTACCGGAATCCTGCCAATCCTGCGGACCCGCCGGTGCCCACTGCGTGGGTTCTGGAAGCCCGGGTGGTGGACCGGATCCGTCCCAGCGCAGGGTCGGCGGGAGGCCGGTGCTGCCCGGCGTCCACACCGCGGTGGGATCAGGTGCGCCCGGATTCGGCTGTTCCGCAGCCGAATCCGGCGAACCGGGCCGCTGCCACTGCTGGTCGGGCTGGTCCGGTGCGCCGGACCCGCCGAATACGGTCGGGTCGTCGCGCCTGTCGTCGGATCCACTGCTCACGGTCGTCTCCTGATGACACCTCAATGACAATGTCGTTCGGAGCCAGACCCTAGCGGGCGACGGCCTCCGAGGTCGAAATGCCGAAGCCGGTGTCGGCGGACGGCCGCTTGGGCTGGGCGCCGACCAAGGTCAGCAGCGTGGCCTCGGGGCGGCAGCAGAAGCGGTAGGGCGCCCACGGCGAGGTGCCGATGCCGGCCGAGACGTGCAGCTGGGTGTGCTCGCCCCACTGCGAGGCGCCCTTCACCCGGGACTTGTCGATACCGCAATTGGTGACCAGCGCGCCGTAACCGGGAACGACCAGCTGCCCGCCGTGGGTGTGACCGGCCAGCACCAGGTCGTAGCCGTCCTCGGCGAAGCGATCGAGCACGCGCGGCTCGGGCGAGTGCGTGACACCGATGCTGAGCTGGGCCAGCTGGTTCGGTGCGCCCGCGACCGTGTCGTAGCGGTCGCGCTGCAGGTGCGGGTCGTCGACGCCGGCACTGGCGATGCGGATGCCCGCCACCTCGAGGTCGCGCCGGGTGTGGGTCAGATCGAGCCAGCCGCGCTCGGTGAATGCCGCGCGCAGGTCCTTCCACGGCAGCGGATCGCCGTAGACGCGACGGTGATCTTTCTTGAAATACTTCAGCGGATTCTTCGGCACCGGCGCGAAATAGTCATTCGAACCGAACACGAACAAGCCGGGTCGAGCCAGCAGCGCACCGAGGGATTGCACCACCGCGGGCACGGCCTTGGGATGGGAAAGATTGTCGCCGGTATTCACGACCAGGTCGGGTTCGAGGCGGTCGAGTTCGCGCAGCCACTGCTGTTTGAGCTGCTGGCCCGGCATCATGTGCAGGTCGCTGACGTGCAGAATGCGCAACGTCGGCGAACCGGGCGCGAGCACCGGCATCGTGGCTTCGCGCAGGACGAACGCGTTCCGTTCGATCAGCGTGGCGTAGCCGATGCCTGCGACGGCGGCCCCGGCGGCTCCCAACGCGGTTCGGCGGACAGCGGACGTCGAGATAACGGGCATTTGCCCAGCATAGGCGACCCCCTCCCGGATCGGCGCGTGTGTTTCCGCACAAACGGTCTGGAATTTCCGTCGCGACGGAAATGTGATGGGACTCCACTGAGCGAACGACTACGGTAAACCGCATGTCGGAACTGAAAGCCAAGCTGCGCGCGGATATGACCACCGCGATGAAAGCCAAGGACAAACTGCGTCTCGCGACCCTGCGGATGCTGCTCGCCGCTATCCAGACTTCCGAGGTCTCCGGTACGGAGGCGCACGAACTCTCCGATGCCGATGTCGTGTCGCTGCTGCAGAAGGAAGCCAAGAAGCGCAACGAGGCGGCCGTGATCTACGAGCAGAACGGTCGCGGTGAACTGGCCGCGAACGAGCGCGCCGAGGAACAGATCATCGAGGAGTACCTGCCGACCCAGCTCGACGACGCGGAGGTGGCGCAGGTCGCCGATACCGCGATCGCCCAGGTCGCCGAGCAGCTCGGTGAGCGCCCGGGAATGAAGCAGATGGGGCAGGTCATGAAGGCCGCCACCGCGCTGGCCGACGGCAAGGCCGACGGGTCGCGGCTCTCCGCCGCGGTCAAGGCCCGGCTGTAGAACGAACGAAGGCCGCCGTCCGAATCGGACGGCGGCCTTCGTCGTGTGACTAGCGTGGCACGGGGATGGGGATCGGTGGCAGGCGCGGAATCTGCGGCAGCCCCGGAATCACCGGTGCGGGCGCGGCGGGCGGGGGAGTCGTCGGCGCGGGGACCCGGACGGTGCCGTCACTGATGTAGATCGTGACCACCGAGCCCGGAATGGCCGACCCGTTCGGCGAACTGCCCATCACCGTGCCCTTGGCCTGCGAACCGGCGCCCGTCACCGCGGAGACCTGGAAGCCGGCGCCGGACAGGATCGAGGTGGCCTCGCCCTGCGACTTGCCCGCCACATCGGGGACCTGGGAATTGTTCGCGCCGCGGACGTACTTGTCGTCCACCGGCGGCAGGCCCGGCGGTGGGAACCGGTCCATCAACGGCTTGATGGCGTTGAACCAGGTGCGGGCCGGTTCGTTACCACCGAACAGGCCGGAGGCATCGCTGGCGCCGCAGTTGCGCAGCGGGAACGAGCAGATCTCGCCGGGGGTCGGGCTGTCGCCGTAGACGTAGACCGACGAAGCCAGCGCGTTGGTGAAGCCGAGGAACGCCGAGGAGCGGTGGCTCTCGGTGGTGCCCGTCTTACCCGACATCGGTGCCGACCACCCGGCCGCACGCGCGGCGCCCGCGGCGGTACCGCTGACGTCGTCCTTGCTCATCGCGTTGGCGAGGGTGTTGGCCAGACCCGGGTCGACCACCTGCTCACAGGCTTGCTGGGTGAGCGGAACGGTCTTGCCGCTGCGGTCGACGACCTCCTTGATCGGCGAGGGCGGGCACCACTTGCCGCCCGAGCCGAGCGTGGCGGCCACGTTCGTCAGTTCGAGCGGGTTGATCGCGAACGGGCCGAGGGTGAACGAGCCCATGTTGTTGTTCTTGATGTGGTCGGCCAGGCTCGAGTTGCCGTGCCCGGAGGTGCCGGGGTTGGTGTAGGACCGCATGCCGAGGCGCACGGCCATGTCCACCGCGGCCGAGACGCCGACGTCCTGGATCATCTTCACGAAGGTGGTGTTGGGCGAGGTCGCGAGCGCGTCGGTCACCGACATCGACCCCGGGTAGTTGCCCGCGTTCTTGACACACCAGGAGTCGGCCGGGCAGCCCGGCGAGTTCGAGTAGCCCATGCCCCTGGCGGCGTAGGTGCCGGGGACATCCACCTGGGCGGCGATGCCGAGGCCCTTCTCCATCGCGGCGGCAGTGGTGAAGAGCTTGAAGATCGAGCCCGCGCCGTCACCGGCCATCGAGTACGGCTGGCCGAGCAGCGTCTCGTTGGCGTCGCGGTTGAGGCCGTACGTGCGGCTCGACGCCATCGCGAGGACGGGGTGCGAATCCTGACCGGGCGCGACCACCGACATCACCTCGGCGATGTTGTCGAGGTTGGGGTCGGCCTGCTCGTTCACCGAACGCTTCACCGATTCCTGCAGCACCGGATCGAGTGTGGTCTTGATCAGGTAGCCGCCCTTGTCGATCTGCTCGCGGCTGATCCCGGCCTCGGCCAGGTACTGCAGCGCGTAGTCGCAGAAGAAGCCCTTGTCGTTGGCGGAGATGCACCCGCGCGGCAGGCCCTTGGGTTCGGGCAGCACACCGAGCGGTTCGGCCTTGGCCTTGCGGAACTCCTCGGCGCGGTGCGGGATGTTCTGGATCAGCGTGTCGAGCACGGTGTTGCGGCGGTCGGTGACACCGGCGACGTTGGTGTAGGGGTTCAGCTTGGAGCTGGACTGCACCATGCCCGCCAGCATCGCCGACTGGGTGATGCTGAGCTGGGACGCGTCGATGCCGAAGTAGGTCTGCGCGGCGTCCTGGATGCCGTAGGAACCGTTGCCGAAGGGCACCAGGTTCAGGTAGCGGGTGAGGATCTCGTCCTTGGACAGTTCGCGGTCCAGCGTGAGCGCCATCCGGATCTCGCGCAGCTTGCGCGCCGGTGTCGTCTCGATCGCGGCGCGGCGTTCGGCGTCGGTCTTGGCGACCACGAGCAGGTTGAAGTTCTTCACGTACTGCTGGTCCAGGGTCGACGCGCCCTGCTGCACGGCACCCGAGGAGGTGTTGGTGAGGAACGCGCGCAGCGTGCCCTGCCAGTCCACACCCTTGTGGTCGGAGAAGCGCTTGTCCTCGATGGACACGATCGCCAGCTTCATGTTGTTGGAGATCTTGTCGCTCGGCACTTCGAAGCGGCGTTGCTCGTAGAGCCACGCCAGCGGCGACCCGTTCGCGTCGACCATCGTCGACACGGCGGGGACCGTGCCCTCCACCAGTTCGGCGGAGACATTGTCGACGGCGTCGGCGGCGCGGTTGGAGATGAATCCGAATCCACCGGCCAAGGGGAACAACAGCCCAGCGACAAGCACGGCGGCCAGCGCGCAGCTGCCGGCCAGCCTCGCGAGCGTTTGAGTGATCGGCACGATCCCAGACTAGAGGGTGGGGTGGTGAGGTTCACGGCTGTGCTGCTCGACGGGGAATGTCCGGGCGGTGCCAGGGGGGTTGCTCGGGCGTGTCAACAAAATGATCACATCGGCGTGTCGCGACCGGCCACGCCGGTGATCAGCACTACTGCGCGGTTCTGGCCCGATTTGAATGGACGCCCGTACCAAAAAATCGGGGGGCGGTCTTGCGTAACCGCCATACCTTTACCTAGATTGAGAACCCAGTGTGATAGAGCTAACACTCAAAGTGGAATGTGGTGCGGGACGCAGCGGTAGTTGGGTTGCTGTGATCCGCGCTCGCGATTCTGGAGCGCCGCACAACGGTGTTCGGACTGCAAAGGGGCACATCAAATGCACATCACAACCCCCATCGCTCGACTGGATGTAGAGCAGGCCGAGGCAAGGATCGCTTGGGTTGCCCAGGCGCGATGCAAGGAAGTGGACCCTGATCAGCTGTTCGTTCGCGGTGCGGCGCAGCGCAAGGCGGCAACGATCTGCCGTCACTGCCCAGTGCTGATGCAGTGTGGTGCCGACGCCCTCGACAATCGTGTCGAGTTCGGTGTGTGGGGCGGGATGACCGAGCGGCAGCGGCGTGCGCTGCTCAAACAGCATCCCGACGTGACGTCGTGGGCTGAATTCTTCAACGCCCAGCGGCAGCACCAGGTGGCTATCTAGCAGACGAGACCGGACCGTTATCACAAACGGCGCCGAGACCGCGTGGTTTGCGGAATCGGCGCCGTTGGTGAGTGTTACCGGATTGTGAGCTATAGCGGATTTGTCTGAATCGATCAGGCCGAAGCCGGGGTGCCGGTCAGCTGATCGCCGACGGCGCGCAGTGCTTCGAGATCCGAGACCTCGAAGGGCAGCGCGGTCACCGAGACGATCTTCACCCGCGGATGCGCACCGGTGAAGCGGTGCAGCAGCCGCCGCTCCCGCGCCGCCGTCGACACCCGATCGGCGTGGATGCGCAGCACCGACGCGGTCAGCGGGTTCGAATCGGCCAGCTGGTCGGCGGCAGTCAGCGCGTGGTCGCCCGACAGCTCCGACAACGCCGGATGGGTCCGGTTCAGCACCAGACCGGCCAGCGGCATCTTCTCGGTCGAGAGCCGGTCGACGAAGAACGACGCCTCGCGCAACGCGTCCGGCTCGGGCGCGGCGACCACCAGGAAGTGCGTACCGGGCTTGGACAGCATCGCGAAGGTGCGCTCGGCCCGGTCCTGGAACCCACCGAACAGCGATTCCAGCGATTGCAGGAACGTCGAGGCGTCCTTGAGCATCTGCCCGCCGACAATCGTCGACACCCCGCGCATGGCCAGGCTCATCGCCCCCGTGACGATCCGGCCGACACCGCGTCCCGGCGCCATGATCAACCGGATCATCTTGCCGTTGAGGAAGGTGCCCAGCCGCTTGGGCGCGTCGAGGAAATCGAGCGCGTTACGAGAGGGGGGAGTGTCGACCACGATCAGGTCCCACTCCTTGCGCGCGGCCAGCTGGCCGAGCTTCTCCATCGCCATGTACTCCTGCGTGCCACCGAACGACGACGCCACCGTCTGATAGATCGGATTGGCGAAGATCTGCTCGGCCTTGTCCGCGCTGGTGTGCTCGAGCACCATGTCGTCGAAGGTGCGGCGCATGTTCAGCATCATCGCGTGCAGCTCACCGGGGACCTCGGCACCGAGCTCCACACGCTGCGGGGTGTTGTCCAGTTCGGCCACGCCCAGCGACTGCGCCAGCCTGCGCGCCGGATCGATGGTCAGCACCACCACCTTGCGACCCGATTCGGCCGCTCGCAGCGCGATCGAGGCCGCGGTGGTGGTCTTGCCGACGCCGCCGGACCCGCAGCACACGATCACGCGGGCCGTCGGGTCGGCGATGATCTGCGAGACATCCAGCGCGGGCGGGGTGGAAACGTGCTCGCTCATCGGACTCCCTGCGCGGATAGCTGTTCGGCCAGTTCGTAGAGGCCACCCAGGTCGATGCCGTCGCCGAGGGCGGGCAGGGACAGCTGGGGGACGTCGATCTGCGCCAGTTCGGCGGCACTCGCGTTCTGCGCGGTCAGCACGATCGCATGGTCGACCGTTTCGGCGATCAGGCCGTCGAAGTCCGACTCGGACAGGGTGATGCCGGCCTTCGCCAGGTCGGCGGCGACCGCGGCAGTGTCGAGCTCGCCCGCCACGGCCGTGTCGCGCTGAGCCGGGGTGAGTTCGGCGGTGGCCGCCCGGTTGACGATCACCGTGCCGATCCGCAGATCGTCGGCGGTGAGCTCGGCGATCGCGTCGGCGGTCTCCTGCACCGGCAGCGCCTCGAGCAGGGTCACCAGGTGGATCATCGTCTGGTCGGAATGCAGCAGGTTGGACACGCCCTCGGCCTGCGAGGCGATCGGACCGCCCTTGGCGATCTCGGCCATGGCCGTGGTGACGTCGAGGAAGCCGGCGATCCGGCCGGTCGGCGGCGCGTCGACGACGATGTCGTCATAGGCGGGCCTGCCGTCCTTGCCGACCCGGACCACACACTCTTTGATCTTGCCGGTGAGGATCACGTCGCGCAGACCGGGCGCGATCGTGGTGACGAACTCGATGGCGCCCATCCGGCGCATCGCCCGTCCCGCGAAGCCGAGGTTGTAGAACATGTCGAGGTATTCGAGGAACGCGTACTCGATGTCCAGTGCCAGCGCCGTCACCTCGCCACCGCCGTCGGCGCTGGCGATATGGGTCTCGGTGGGCGGCAACGGTGGCCGATCGAACAATTGCGCGATGGACTGGCGACTCTCGACCTCGACCAGCAGCACTTTGCGTCCCCCTGCGGCGAGCGCGAGTGCGAGTGCGGCCGAAACGGTCGACTTGCCGGTGCCTCCCTTGCCGGTCACGTAGTGCAAGCGGGCCTTGGCCGCGCGCTGTGGCCATCCGGTCGACGGTTCGGGAACCGACGAAACCGGCTCTGCTGTTGGTGCTCCCACGCCGCCGAGCCTATAACCCGTTTCGCCCAGGCGTTCGGGGTGAGCCCTAAACTCACACCATGAGTGAAGTCACCCTGTGGGAGTACGCGACCGTGCCGCTGTTGACGCACGCGACCAAGCAGATCCTCGACCAGTGGGGGTCCGACGGCTGGGAGCTGGTCTCGGTGCTGCCCGGACCGACCGGCGAACAGCACGTCGCCTACCTGAAGCGGAAGAAATAGCGTGGCCACCGCGTGGAAGGACGCGCTCGACCGGCTCGGTGTCACGCTGCCGCCGGTCGCCGCTCCCGTCGCGGCCTACATCCCCGCCGTGCGCACCGGTTCGCTGGTGTACACCTCCGGCCAGCTGCCCTTCGTCGACGGTGAATTGTCGGCGGTCGGCAAGGTCGGGGCCGAGGTGGATGTCGAGCAGGCCAAGGAGGCCGCCCGGCTGTGCGCGCTGAACGCGCTCGCGGCCGTGCACGATCTGGTCGGGCTCGACCAGGTGGTGCGGATCGTGAAGGTCGTCGGATTCGTCGCCTCGGCGCCCGGATTCAGCGATCAGCCGATCGTGATCAACGGTGCGTCGGAGTTCCTCGGTGAGGTGTTCGGCGAGGCGGGCGTGCACGCGCGCTCGGCCGTCGGCGTCTCGGAACTGCCCAAGAACACGCCCGTCGAGGTGGAATTGATCGTCGAGGTCGGATAGGCAGCCGTCATGGCACTGGAACATCCCGCGTACAGCCAGGTCAGGCCGGTCACCCCGACGGCATCGGTCCTGCTGGCCGACAACCCCAATCAAATGACGCTCGACGGCACCAACACCTGGCTGCTGCGTGGCCCGGACAGCGATTCCTATGTGGTCGTCGATCCGGGACCGAAGGACAAGAAACACACCGCCGACATCGTCGAGGCCACCGGCGGCCGGATCGCGTTGACGCTGATCACCCACCACCATCACGATCACACCGGCGGCATCGATCACCTGGTGAAAGCCACCGGGACGCCGGTGCGATCGGTGGATCCGGCGTATCTGCGTGGCGCGGTCGTGCCGCTGGTGGACGGCGAGGTGATCGAGGCCGCGGGCCTGCGGATCACGGTGCTCGGTACGCCGGGACACACGACCGATTCGGTGAGCCTGCTGCTCGACGACGCGGTGCTCACCGGTGACACGGTCCTCGGCCGCGGCACCACGGTGCTCGAATCCGCGCCGGGCGCGCTGGCGAACTTCCTCGCGTCGCTGGAAAAGCTGCGTGAGGTGGGCGCGGGTAAGGCGTTGCTGCCCGCGCACGGGCCCGACCATCCCGATGCGGCGCCGGTGGCGCAGTATTACCTCGACCACCGGCGTGAGCGGCTCGACCAAGTGCGGGCCGCGCTGGTCGAACTGGGTCCCGGCGCGGGCGCTCTCGCGGTGGTCCGCAAGGTGTACGCCGACGTGGACAAACGGCTGTGGCCCGCGGCGCGCAGTTCCGTGCAGGCGCAGCTGGAATACCTGCGGGCCGAACAGAACTGAACACCGCTCGATCGCCGACGCGCTCGCCGTGTCGGCGATCGAGTGCTGTCCGGCATACAACGGCCGATGTCCCGGCACAACGAAACCGCGGTGGTGTGGACGAGGCCCTCTCCTCGTGAGCCCACACGCATCAACGGTCCCGTCGTGCCGGGACGGCAGGTGTTCGAACGTCAGCGAGCGCGACGTGCCAGACGCTCGGAATCCGAGATCAGCACGCTCTTGCCCTCGAGGCGCAGCCATCCGCGATGAGCGAAGTCGGCGAGCGCCTTGTTGACGGTTTCCCGGGAAGCGCCGACCAGCTGCGCGATCTCTTCCTGGGTCAGGTCGTGGGTCACGCGCAGCGCGCCCGCTTCCTGGGTGCCGAAACGCTGTGCGAGCTGCAGCAGCGCTTTGGCGACGCGACCTGGCACGTCGGTGAAGATCAGGTCGGCGAGGTTGTTGTTGGTGCGGCGAAGGCGTCGTGCCAGCACGCGCAGCAGCTGCTCAGCGATCTCAGGGCGCTGATCGATCCACGACTTGAGTGCGTCGCGGTCCATCGTCACGGCGCGGACCTCGGTGACCGTGGTTGCGGTCGAGGTACGCGGGCCCGGGTCGAAGATCGACAGTTCACCGAACATGTCGGACGGACCCATGATGGTCAGCAGGTTCTCCCTGCCGTCCGGGGACCGTCGGCCGATCTTCACCTTGCCCGTCGTGATGATGTACAACCGATCGCCGGGTTCGCCCTCGTTGAAGATGACGTGGCCGCGCGGAAAATCTACCGGCTGCAGCTGCTTGGCGAGCGCGGCCACCGCGGTGGGCTCGACGCCTTGGAAGATGCCTGCTCTGGCGAGGGCCTCGTCCACGAATGTGCTCCTTATGGGATATGGCTTGCGAACCTGGTCGAGCGAATCGACCAACCGCGCAGTCTACGCGGCATTCCGGCACCGCAGTGACAGACACCACGTAAAGAGTGGATTGCGCGTTGAGAATCGATCGTTTATCTATCGGTCAGCTTGCCCTGGCCACATCCAATTCGGAGGTGCGGGAACGGCGCTTGCGCACGCGCGCCACGGCGGCGGGCAGGCCGAGCTTCGTCAGCTCTTTCACTTCGGCGTTGCTTGCGTTGTCCAGGTACTGCTGAACCTCTTCGTCGGGTTCGAGAAGCTTTCGGAGCCGATTCTCGACCCGCTCCATCCCCAGCGCGAACAGCATCAACAGCACTGGGAAGAGCACCACAGCGAGTCCTTGCATGACTGGCAGTAAACACGGTCCAGGTCTCAGATGGAACACAGCGGGCAAACTGGCCGGGCAATGTTGTCGTAGTGGTTCCGTATGGTGAAGCGGTGCCCGTTTCCCCCGTCCCCGCCGCCGCAGGCGATGCCGATCTGGCAGCGGATTCGGCCGCCGTACCCACCGGCATCTCGGCCGCCCGCAAGCGCAAGAACCGTGCGATAGCTGCGGAAACGCGGATCGGACTGGTCCGGCGCGCCCGCCGGATGAACCGCACGCTCGCCGCGGCGTTCCCCGACGCGCACTGCGAGCTCGACTTCACCACTCCGCTGGAACTGGCCGTCGCGACGATCCTGTCCGCCCAGTGCACCGACGTCCGGGTGAACCTCACCACTCCCGCCCTGTTCGCGAAGTACCGCAGTGCCTACGACTACGCGCAGGCCAACCGGGTGGAGCTGGAGGAATACATCAGGCCCACCGGCTTCTACCGGAACAAGACCAGTTCGCTGATCGGCCTCGGCCAGGCGCTGGTCGAAAAATACGACGGTGAATTGCCTCACACTCTGGACGAATTGGTGAAATTGCCCGGGATCGGGCGCAAGACGGCCAACGTCATCCTCGGCAACGCGTTCGATGTGCCCGGTATCACCGTCGACACCCATTTCGGCCGGTTGGTGCGTCGCTGGAAGTGGACCGACGAGGAGGATCCGGTCAAGGTCGAGCACGCGGTCGGCGCGCTGTTCGAGCGCAAGGACTGGACGATGCTCTCGCACCGGGTGATCTTCGAGGGCCGTCGGGTGTGCCATGCGCGCAAGCCGGCCTGCGGCGCGTGCGTGCTCGCCGACGATTGCCCGTCGTTCGGGCTCGGCCCCACCGACCCGGCGGTGGCCGCGGAGCTGGTGAAGGGCCCGGAGCGCGATCACCTGCTGAACATGGTCGGCCTGTGAGCGAAGCCTCGCTGCTGCGGCGGCCCGCTGTGCGCTGGGTGCTCGCCGCGGTGATCTTGGTCGTCGCGGCCACAGTGGCGCTGTGGCCGCGTGAGGGTTCCGAGACCACCGGCATCGTTGCGCAGACATCGCAGCAGACGTCGGGCGTGTCGGCCGAGGAACGAGCGGCGGCGGGGTCGCAACCCTGCCCGTCGCCCGCGTCCGCATCCGCGACCGGATCGGGGCCGCTGGCCGGTCTCCAGATGAGCTGTCTGGCGGATGGCAAGCCTGTCGATCTCGCCGCGGCGCTCGCCGGAAAGCCCGCGCTGCTCAACCTGTGGGCCTACTGGTGTGGGCCCTGCGCCACCGAGTTGCCGCATCTGCAGGAGTTCGCGCAGCGGGCGGGCTCGGCACTTACGGTCATGACCGTGCACAGCGATCCCGACGAGGCGAAGGCACTGTCTCGGCTGACCGGACTCGGCATCACCCTGCCCGGCGTCGAGGATCCGCAGGCCGCCGTGCGCAGTGCGGTCGGTGCGCCCGCGGTGCTGCCCGTCTCGGTGCTCGTGCGGGCCGACGGCACCATCGCGAGCGTGGAGGTGCGTACGTTTGCCGACGTGGCCGACATCGCGGATACGGTATCCGCGAAGCTCGGGGTCACGGTATGACAGAGGACGTAACAGTGGCGTGTGGATCGAAGGCGATGGCGTGAACGATGTAGCGAGGCTCGACGATTCCGGCGTTCCCTCGTGGTTGCGCACCGCGATCAGATCCGGCGGTCCCGACGCCGACGACACGCTCGCTACTTCCCGCGCCCTGCGCCGGGCCATGTCGATCACCGGCAGGCCACGCCAGGCCGCTGTCCTCGTGCTGTTCGGCGGCTCGCCCGACGCCGACGAGTCGGTGCCCGGGGGCCTGCCCGCCGACGCCGACGTCCTGCTCACTCAGCGTGCTTCGACCATGCGCCAGCACCGCGGCCAGATCGCATTCCCCGGCGGTGCCGAGGATCCCGGCGACGACGGCCCGGTCGGCACTGCCCTGCGCGAAGCCGCGGAGGAGACCGGACTCGATCCGGCCGGTGTTCAGCCGTTCGCCCTGCTGCCGAAACTGTTCGTTCCGCCGTCGAAATTCGACGTGACCCCGGTGCTCGGCTACTGGCGGGCACCCAGCGCGGTCCGCGTCGTCGATCAGGGCGAAACCGAGCGTGTCGTGCGTGTGCCGCTCACCGAATTGCTCGATCCGGCACACAGATTCATGGTGCGTGGCAGTCTCGGCTACCAGAGCCCCGCGTTCCAGGTCGACGGCATGCTGGTGTGGGGACTCACCGGCGGTATCCTCGCCGGCATCATCAAATCCGCTGGGTGGGAACGAAACTGGGATCGGGGCGACGTGCGTGACCTGGAGAGCTCGCTGGCTGCGGTCGGAATGACCCTGTGACCGCCTCGGTATGGCTCGACATCGCGGTGGTACTGATCGCGCTGGTCGCGGCGTCCACCGGCTGGCGGCAGGGCGCGGTGGCGTCGGCGCTGGCGTTCTTCGGTGTCGCGCTGGGCGCGGTCGCGGGCATTCTGATCGCACCGCACATCCTCAAGCACCTCAGTGAGGGTCGCAGCCGGGTACTCGGCGGCATCCTGCTGATCGTGCTGCTGGTGATCGTCGGTGAGGTGGCGGGCATGGTGCTCGGCCGGGCCGCGCGCACCAGCATCCGCCAGCCGGTCGCGCGCAGCGTGGACAGCGTTGTCGGCGCGGTCTTGCAGGCGGTGACCGTGCTGGTCGCGGCGTGGCTGCTCGCGTTGCCGCTGGCCACCGCGTCCCAGCCCGCTGTCGCCGCCGCGATCAACGGGTCGAAGGTGCTCGCCGACGTCAATTCGGTCGCGCCGGACTGGTTGCGCAAGGTTCCCAACGAATTCTCCAAGCTGCTCGACACGTCGGGCCTGCCCGATGTGATCGGCCCGTTCGGCCGAGCTCCGATCGCCGCCGTCGAACCGCCGGATCCCTCGGTGCTGGCCAGCCCGGTTGCGGCGTCGCTGCAGCAGAGCGTGCTGCGCATCCGCGGCACCGCACCCAGTTGCCAGCGGGCGCTCGAAGGTTCCGGCTTCATCGTCGCGCCGGAACGCGTGATGACCAACGCGCACGTCGTGGCGGGCACCAACACCGTGTCGGTCGACACCGCGCGCGGTGCGCTCGACGCCACCGTGGTCCTGTTCGACCCGTCCAAGGACATCGCGGTCCTCGCCGTCCCCGGTCTGACCGCTCCCGTGCTGCCCCAGGCCCCTGAGCCCGCGAGTTCGGGCGAGAGCGCGATCGTGCTCGGTTACCCCGGTGGCGGCCCGTACACCGCCAGCGCGGCCCGTGTCCGCGAGACTCTCGACCTCACCGGCCCGACCATCCACCGCGACGGCACCGTCGAACGTGAGGTCTACACGGTGCGCGGTCAGGTCCGCGCGGGCAACTCCGGCGGCCCGCTGGTCGACGCCGAGGGCCAGCTCCTCGGCGTGGTCTTCGGCGCGGCAGTTACCGACGACGACACCGGCTACGTGCTCACCCTGCACGAGGTCGCGTCCGAACTGGCCGCGGCCGCCCCGAGCAGCACACCGGTCAACACGGGCGCCTGCGTACTGAGCTGATCACCCAGCCCGGAGCAGGTAACCCCGATGTCGTCGCCCCCACATACAGCTCGGCTCCAGTAGTCCCTGTATGTCTGTACCCAAAGGGGCCTCAGGGGCCCCGCTCGAGCACGCCAGCGCTCCAAGATCACGGCGAAACCAAGTCGTCGTGGGGCGGTGACCCGTTGACACCGTTCTGCTCGCGCCAGTGCGCGGTCAGCGCCTCGTTGACCTTGCTGGGGTTCTCCTGATGCGCGTAATGCCCCGCTCGCGGTATCGAGACCAGCGTCCGACGAGGCGACAGCGACTCCCCCCGCTGGTACGTCGCATCCAGCAGATACGAATCCTGTTCGCCACGCAGCATCAACACCGGGATGTCGACCGGGGTGCGCATCGTGGCCATGAACCGCTTGCCGTCCGGTCGCCACTGGCTGCGAAATGCCCAGCGCTGATACTCCAGCGCACTGTGCGCGGCCCCCGGAATCCGGATGGCATGGCGCATCCGCGACGCGGTCTCGACGAATTCCGCACTGCGCGACCAGGATTCACCGACCCGATCGTGCAGCAGGCGCTCTACCTCGGCGCCACCACGTCGGGTGAGCAGGTTTTCGGGATAGCGCGGTAGCTGATACCGCAGGAAATCGGGCAGCCAGGTCGCCCGCTGGGCCGGATCGCGCAGCACGGCGCTCTTGAGCGCGGCGGGATGCGGCGAGCTCACCAGCGCGATCGAGCGGACCAGTCGCGGATGCAGCACCGCGGTGGCCCAGCAGACCAGGCCGCCTTCGGCGTGGCCGACGAGCGTGGCCTCGGTGTGCCCGAGCGCCCGGATCAGACCGGCGATGTCGCCTGCGAGGGTCCAGCCGTCGTAGCCACGCGGTGGTTTGTCGGTGTCGCCGTAGCCGCGCAGGTCGACGGCGACGGTGCGATACCCGTGGCCGGCGAGCGCGGTCAGCTGATGCCGCCACGACCACCAGAAATCGGCGAAACCGTGCAGCAGCAGCACCAGGGGCGCCTCGGGGCGGTCCGTGCCGTCGGTTTCGGCGGCGACTGCTTCGACGACGTGGAAGCGGATTCCGTTGGCGTGCACGTCCCGGTGGGTCCACGGTCCGTCGAAACGGACGCTGGAGGGATCCGGGAATGAATTGGACGACACGCCGATCGAGCCTAGTGGGCGGGTCCGGCTGTTGCGACCGGGCCCGCCCGGCGCGTCATCGGTTGCTCGACTTCTCCAGCGAAGTGGCGCCCGCACCACTGGATCCGATGGCCGCGTGCGCGTCGGCCGCGTCGCGGTGGGTGAACGCGGCGGGCAGCACCTCGGCGGCCTGCTTGAGCGAACCGATCGTCTTCTCCGGCGCGCGCACCTTCCGTACCTTGAGCCAGCCGAGCAAGGCCAGCAGGACAGTGGTGAGCACCATCAGCAAGAACACGATCAGGAAAGCGGCCCAGCGCCACAGCCACATGTCGAGCAGCTCGGCGAGGAAGAAGAAGAAAAAGAACGAGCTGAACAGCAGCACTGTCAGCGCGAGGATGAAGAAGACGCTGCCGGTGAGGCCCTTCTTGATCTCACCGGTGACCTCGGCCTTGGCCAGCGCCACCTCGGCGCGCACCAGTGTCGACATCTGCTCGGTGGCATCGCGCACGAGGCTGCCGATGCTCGCCGATCCGGGCGGATTGGCGTCGGTCAACGGGATCGAAGTGACCGTCCGACCGTCATTTCCGCCTTGGGTGTAACTCACTTCGTCGACCCTTCTCCCTGTGGTAACTGGTCTGCATCGCGGCGCGCCTGGTGCACACGTCCTCGGCGCAACAGTAGCGCCGATCCGATCAGCGATGCTGCCATCGAGGTCACCAGAACGGCGGCCTTGGCAAGATCGATGGCATCGTCGCCGACGTCGGCGAGCGCGAGTTCCGCCACGAGAAGGCTAACGGTGAACCCGATCGCGCCGAGTACCGACAGGGCGAACATGTCGCGATACTCCAGTCCGGCTGGGCGTTTCGCCCAGCCGAGCTTGATAACGACCCAGCTCACACCGAAGATTCCGATGGTTTTGCCGAGCAGGAGCCCGAGGATGATCGCCAGCGCGAGCCGGTCGGTGAACAATGATCCGAACACTGCGCCGTTGAGCGGCACACCGGAGGCGAACAGCGCGAACACCGGTACGCAGAACCCGGCCGAGATCGGCTGCACCACATGCTCGAGGTGCGTCGCGGGCGCGATCGCCTCGCCGGGATCTTTGCGGACCCTGGTGAGCAACCCGAGTGCGACGCCGGCCAGCGTCGGATGGATGCCCGCCTCGTGCAGCGCGTACCAGCACACCAGCGCGACCGGAATGTAGAACAGCGGCGTGTGCAGGCGCAGCTTCTGGGCCAGTGCCCACACCCCGCAGCAGGCGAAGGCGGCGGCCAGCCACAGCAGCGACAGCGAGGCGGTGAACAGCACCGCGATGAGAACGATGGCGAGCAGATCGTCGACCACGGCCAGGCTCAGCAGGAACACCCGCGCGCTGGTGGGGATCCGCGAACCGGTCATCGCGAGGATCGCGAGCGCGAAGGCGATATCGGTGGCGACGGGAATGGCCCAGCCCTTGTCCATGCCGGGCACGCCGTGGCCCACCACCAGCGCGATCACGGCCGGGGTGATCACACCGCCCACCGCGGCGATGACCGGCAGCGCGGCCCGTTTCGGGTCGCGGAGCTCGCCGACGGCGAACTCGCGTTTGAGCTCGAGCCCGGCGACGAAGAAGAAGATCGCGAGCAGCCCGTCCTTGGACCAATCGGCCAGGGTGAGGTCGAGGTGCAGTGCGGGAATGTCGAGGTGGGTGTCGACCATCGTCTGGTAGCTCGCGCCCCACGGCGAGTTCACCCAGATCAGGGCTACCGCGGCGGCCACGAGCAGCAGCGCACCGCCGACGGTTTCGGTGCGGAGATAGCGGGTGAGCTCGGAGCGGACGCGCGTGATCAAGGGCAAGCCTTCCGGCAGGGGTCGACGGAACTGCGGGCGCTCATCGACTCGGATTCACGACCGCATGCCGACCAGACTTCCCGGCACACCTTTACGCGATCCTAACGGACCCGGCCGGTGACATCCGATGTCACCGGCCGGTGCGCGTCAGTTGCTCCCGGTGCGAATGGCCTCGAAAACGCCCGGATCGACCAGCGTGGAGGTGTCGCCGAGCTCGCGTCCCTCGGCGACATCGCGCAGCAGCCTGCGCATGATCTTGCCGCTGCGGGTCTTGGGCAGTTCCGGCACGATGTGGATCTCGCGTGGCCGCGCGATCGGGCTGATCTCCTTGGACACCTGCGCCTTCAGTTCGGCGACGAGCTCGGGGCCCGCCGACGCCGCGGCTTCGCCGGTGAGGATCGTGAACGCGACGATCCCCTGCCCGGTGGTCGTGTCGGTGGCGCCGACCACCGCCGCCTCGGCGACGGCTGGATGCCCGACCAGCGCGGACTCGACCTCGGCGGTGGAGATGCGGTGTCCGGAGACGTTCATGACGTCGTCGACCCGGCCGAGCACCCACAGGTCGCCGTCGGCGTCGAGCTTGGCGCCGTCGCCCGCGAAGTACCATCCCTGCTCGGCGTAGCGCTCCCAGTAGGTGGCGCGGTAGCGATCCATATCGCCCCAGATGCCGCGCAGCATCGACGGCCACGGCTTGTCCAGCACGAGGTATCCGTTGGCCTCGGTTTCGCCGAGCTGCACCGGTTTGCCCTCTTCGTCGACGACCGTCGCGGAGATGCCGGGCAGCGGGCCCATCGCGGCGCCCGGTTTGGCCGCGGTGACGCCGGGCAGCGGCGCGATCATGATGGCGCCGGTCTCGGTCTGCCACCAGGTGTCGACGATCGGAGTCTTGTTCGCGCCGAAGACTTCCCGGTACCAGCGCCAGGCTTCGGGGTTGATCGGTTCGCCGACGGAGCCCAGCAGTCGCAGCGTGCTCAGATCGTGGGCGTCGGGGATCTCACGACCCCATTTCATGAAGGTGCGGATGAGGGTGGGTGCGGTGTAATAGATGGTGACGCCGTACTTCTCGATGATCTGGAAGTGGCGGTGTTCGTCGGGGGAATTGGGGGTGCCTTCGTAGACGACCTGGGTGGCGCGGTTGGCGAGGGGGCCGTAGACGATGTAGCTGTGTCCGGTGACCCAGCCGATATCGGCGGTGCACCAGTAGACGTCGTCTCCGGCTTTGTGGTCGAAGACGTTGTGGTGGGTGTAGGCGGTCTGGGTGAGGTAGCCGCCGGTGGTGTGCAGGATGCCCTTGGGCTTTCCGGTGGTGCCGGAGGTGTAGAGGATGAACAGCGGGTGCTCGGCGGGGAAGGGCTGGGCTTCGTGCGAAGGCGAAGCGGCGGCGACGGTTTCGTGCCACCACAGATCGCGACCGTCGGTCCACGGCACCTCCGTGCCGACCCGGCGCACCACGAGCACGTGCTCCACCGACGACGGCACGTCGCCCTTGGCTGCCAGCGCCTCGTCGACGGCCTCCTTGAGCGGTGCGGGCTTGCCGCGCCGCCACTGACCGTCGGTGGTGATGATCAATCGGGCCTCGGCGTCGTCGACCCGCTGGCGCAGCGCGCTCGGCGAGAATCCCGCGAACACCACCGAGTGCGTGAGTCCCAGTCGCGCGCACGCCAGCATCGACACGATCGCCTCGGGCACCATCGGCATGTAGATCGCGACGCGATCGCCTGCCTCCAGGCCGAGCTCGGTCAGGTAGTTCGCCGCTCGCGAGACCTCTTCCAGCAGTTCGCGGTAGGTGATGTCGCGCGAGTCGCCGGGTTCGCCTTCCCAGTGGATGGCGACCTGATCGCCGTGCCCGTCGATGACGTGGCGGTCGACGCAGTTGTAGGCGACATTGAGCTCGCCGTCGCCGAACCAGCGCGCGACCGGCGCGTCGGTCCAGTCGAGTACCTCGGTGAAGGGTTTGTGCCAGTGCAGCCGGTTGGCCTGTTCGGCCCAGAAGCCGTCGCGGTCGGTCTCGCCACGGTCGTAGAGCGTGGCGTCCGCGTTGGCGGCGGCGGCGAATTCCGCACTGGGCGGAAACGAGTCCTGGTGTCCTGCAGCAGTTTCGGTCACGTCGGTTCAGCCTCACATGCCTGGTGCGGTCGGGTCGGTCGCCGGGGTGCGGCCCAGCTGTCTAGACAGTAGCCAACGGACCCGCGACGGCGTGTCCCGTTGTCGTGACGATGTTTCGCGGCGGTCAATAGGGCTAGTTCATCCGATGACTTCGCCGGACAGACCGGACGGTCGCGAGCTATCGTTTTTACTCAACGGTTCAGCTGAGCGTTCCCGATATTTGTTCATATTTTTCTGCCGAGGGCGAGGGGCTCGGCAATTTTTCCTGCGTTTCCAGCGAGTAACCGTACTGATACATGTGAACTGAAAATGGCTCGGATCGCTGAAAAATCCAGCCGGAGCCGCTAACCTCCGACCGTTAGCCACGGAATTGAACCGGGAGAGAGCGTTGAGATTCATCAGAGCGACCGCGCTGGTCGCGGCGGGACTGGCGGCCACAAGCCTCGGTCTCACCGCGTGCTCGTCCGACGACAGTGCTGATTCGAGCATCGTCACCACCAATGCGGGCGAGCCGCAGAATCCGTTGGTGCCCAGCAATACCAACGAGAACATGGGCGGCCGCGTCGTCGACCGTTTGTTCGCCGGGCTGAAGTACTACGACGCCAACGGTGAGGCCCACGACGAGGTGGCCGAGAAGATCGAGACGGCTGATCGGAAGTCGTACAAGATCACCATCAAGCCGAATTGGAAGTTCACCGACGGCACCACGGTCACCGCGAAATCGTTCGTCGACGCGTGGAACTACGGCGCACTCGCCGACAACGCGCAGCTGCAGAGCTACGTGTACAGCCCGATCGCCGGGTTCGACGAGGTGAGCGCCGAGAATCCCACCGTCAAGACGATGTCGGGCTTGAAGGTTGTCGACGACCGCACCTTCACCGTCGAGTTGAAGTCGCCCTCGATCGACTTCGAGAGCGCGCTCGGCTACGCGCCGTTCTATCCGCTGCCCGATGCCGCTTTCAAGGATATGAAGGCGTTCGGTGAGAAGCCGATCGGCAACGGTCCCTACGCGTTCGGTTCCTGGGAACACAACGTCAAGATCGATCTCACGCCCAACCCGGACTATCCCGGTGGCCGTCCGGCCAAGAACAAGGGCCTCCGATTCGTGATGTACCAGTCCTACGACACCGCGTACGCGGATCTGCAGGCCGGAAATCTCGACACCCTCGACACCATTCCCGACAGCGCGATCACCACGTACGAGAGCGACCTCGGCGACCGTGCGATCACCAAGCCGACCGCGCAGAACCAGCACATCGGCATCCAGACCACCGTGCCGCATTTCGGTGGCGAGGAAGGCATTCTGCGTCGCAAGGCCATCTCGATGGCGATCAACCGCCCGCAGATCATCGACAAGATCTTCAACGGCACGCGCACGCCGTCGCGCGACTTCACCGCCGCGACCCTGCCCGGCTACGACGCGAACCTGCCGGGTGCGGAAGTGTTCGATTACAACCCCGACCAGGCCAAGAAACTGTGGGCGCAGGCTGATGCGATCTCGCCGTGGTCGGGTCAGTACCAGATCACCTACAACAGCGACGGCGGCCACCAGGCCTGGATCGAAGCTGTCGCCAACAGCGTGAAGAACACCCTCGGTATCGACGCGGTCGCCAACCCGATGCCGACGTTCAAGAACATTCGCGACGCGGTGAACGCCAAGACGATCGGTACCGCGTTCCGCTATGGCTGGCAGGGCGACTACCCCACGATGATGCAGTTCCTCGGTTCGCAGTACTACAGCTTCTCCGAGACCAACAACGTCAACTACAACAATCCCGAGGTGGACCGGCTGTTCAACGCCGCCCTCGCCGCCCCGACGCAGGCGGAGTCCTACAAGCTGATCGCGCAAGCGCAGGCGATCATGATCAAGGAGATGGCAGACATCCCAGTGTTCGACTACGTCGCCAACGCGGGCCGCTCGGACAAGGTCACCAAGGCCGAGCTCACCTGGAACGGCCTGTTCGACTTCGAGAACATCGAGAAATAGAACTCGACAGCTGGGCCGGGTCACTGCGAAGTGGCTCGGCCCCGGTCGTTTTCGGAGGAAACGATGGCTTGGTACGTAGTTCGGCGTCTGCTCCAGATGATCCCGGTATTCCTGGGCGCGACGCTGCTCATCTATGCAATGGTCTTTCTGATTCCGGGTGACCCGATCAAGGCGTTGGCCGGCGAGAAACAGCTGACGCCGGCCGCCGAGGCGGTACTGCGCGCCCGATATCACCTCGATCAGCCTTTCATCGTGCAGTATCTGCATTACTTGAAGGGGATTCTCACTTTAGATTTCGGCACCTCGTTCTCGGGCAGACCGGTCCGTGAAGAACTCGAACGCGCCTTTCCGATCACCATCAGGCTGGCGTTTCTCGCCGTGTTCATCGAGGGTTTGTTCGGCATCTTGTTCGGCATGATCGCCGGGCTGCGAAAGGGCAAACTCTTCGATTCGACCATGCTCATCGCTAGCCTGGTGATCATCGCGCTGCCGGTGTTCGTCGTCGGTTATCTCGCGCAATTCTTTCTCGGTGTTAAATGGGGGATCGCCCCGGTTACTGTCACGGGTAAAGCGAGCCTGGGCGAGTTGATCGTTCCCGCGTTCGTGCTCGGCTCGCTGTCGTTCGCCTATGTGCTGCGGCTGACCCGAAACTCGGTGGCGGAGAACAAATCCGCCGACTTCGTTCGCACGGCGACGGCCAAAGGGCTCGGGCGCCGACGCGTGGTGAGCGTGCACATTCTGCGGAATTCGATGATCCCGGTCGTCACCTTTCTCGGCGCCGATTTCGGCGCGCTGATGGCAGGCGCGATCGTCACCGAGGGCATCTTCAACATTCCCGGCGTCGGCGGCACCATGTACCAGGCGATCATCCGCGGCGAGCCGCCCACTGTGGTGTCGTTCGTGACGGTGCTGGTGGTGGTGTTCCTGATCGTCAACCTCGTGATCGACCTGCTCTACGCCGCACTGGACCCGAGGATCCGCTATGCATGACAAGCAACAGCATTTCGTGGCCCCCGCCGACGAGGTGGAGGTGCTCGCCACCGACCGCGTCCTGGACCAGGGCACCCCGACCAGCATCTGGGGCGACGCGTGGCGGCGACTGCGCCGAAACCCCGTGTTCCTGGTCTCGGTGGTGTTGATCGTGTTCGTCATGCTCGTGGTGCTGTGGCCGTCGCTGTTCACCAGCCAGGACCCGCGGTTGTGCCTGGGGGAGTTCGGCATGGACGGCCCGCGCGAGGGTCATCCGTTCGGATTCGACAAGCAGGGCTGTGACATCTATGCGCGCACCATCTACGGGGCGCGTGCGTCGGTGAGCGTCGGCATCGCATCGGCGATGCTGTTCCTGCTGGTAGGCGGCATCCTCGGCGCGCTCTCCGGTTTCTACGGTGGGCTGCTCGACACGATCGTCTCGCGCATCGCCGAGATCTTCTACGCCATTCCGATGGTGCTGGCCGCGATCGTGCTGCTGCAGCTGCTGCGGCCCGCCGGGATCATGACGGTCGTCGCGATCCTGGTGGCCTTCACCTGGCCGCAGGCCGCGCGCATCACGCGTGGCGCGGTGATCGAGGCCAAGAACAGCGAATATGTCACCGCCGCGAAGGCGCTGGGGGTGTCGCGTCTCGGCACGCTGATGAAACACGTGCTGCCCAACTCGGCGAGTCCGCTGATCGTGGTCGCCACCATCTGGCTCGGCGTCTTCATCGTCACCGAGGCGACGCTGTCCTATCTCGGCGTCGGTCTGCCGCCGAGCATCGTGTCCTGGGGCGCCGATATCGACCGCGCCAAGACCGAGATCCGTACCTCGCCGATCCTGTTCTATCCGGCGACCGCGCTGGCCATCACAGTGCTGAGCTTCATCATGCTCGGCGACGCGGTGCGCGACGCGCTCGATCCGAAGGAGCGCACCCGATGAGCCTCGATAAATCCGCACCGGAGCCACTGCTCGAAATCCGGGACCTGGACGTCGGTTTCACCTCCGACGGCAAGGAGATCCCCGCCGTTCGCGGCGTGAGCCTCACCGTCTACCCCGGGCAAACCGTCGCCATCGTCGGCGAATCCGGCTCGGGTAAGTCGACGACCGCGCACGCCATCATCAACCTGCTGCCCGGCACCGGCAAGGTCACCGGCGGTTCGATCCTGTTCGACGGCAAGGACCTGACGAAAGCGTCGGAGAAGGAGATCGTCGCCATCCGTGGCAACGGCATCGGCCTGGTTCCACAGGACCCGATGTCCAACCTGAACCCGGTGTGGAAGATCGGCTTCCAGATTCGGGAAACCCTGGTGGCCAACGGTATCGCCACCGGCGCCGCGGCCCGCGAACGCGCGGTGGAACTGCTGGCCGAGGCAGGTATGTCCGATGCCGAACGCCGCGTGAACCAGTACCCGCACGAGTTCTCCGGCGGGATGCGGCAGCGCGCGCTCATCGCGATCGGCCTGTCGTGCAGGCCGAAACTGCTGATCGCCGACGAGCCGACCTCGGCGCTCGACGTCACGGTGCAACGCCAGATCCTCGGCCATCTCGAACAGCTCACCACCGAGCTGGGGACCGCGGTGCTGCTGATCACCCACGACCTCGGCCTCGCCGCGGAACGGGCCGAGCACCTGGTGGTGATGTATCGCGGCAAGGTGGTGGAATCCGGGCCCGCACTGCAGATTCTGCGCGATCCGCAGCACGCGTACACCAAGAAGCTGGTGAACTCGGCGCCGTCGCTGGCGGCATCGCGGATGTCGTCGTCGCGGCAGCGGGCCGAAGTGCGCGCGCAGGCTGTCGAAGTAGCTGTCGCCGAGAAGGACGCCGACGCACTGCCCGACGCCGTGCTCGATGTGCGAAACCTGTCCAAGGCGTTCAAGATTCGCGGCAAGCGGCCGTGGCTGTCCACCGACTTCGTGGCCGTCGACGATGTGAGTTTCACGGTCTGTCGCGGCACCACCACCGCGATCGTCGGTGAGTCGGGATCCGGCAAGTCGACCATCGCGCAGATGGTGCTCGGCCTGCTCGAACCGACGTCGGGCACCGTGGAGTTCGACGGCAAGGACGTCGCGAAGCTCGACAGCAAGGGCGCGTTCGCCTTCCGGCGCCGGGTGCAGCCGATCTTCCAGAATCCCTACGGCTCGCTCGATCCGATGTACTCGATCTTCCGCACGATCGAGGAACCGCTACGGGTGCACAAGATCGGTACGCCCGCCGAGCGCGAAGCGGTGGTGCGTGACCTGCTCGACAAGGTGTCGCTGCCCGCGTCGGTGCTGCGGCGTTATCCCAACGAGTTGTCGGGCGGGCAACGTCAGCGGGTGGCGATCGCCCGCGCGCTGGCCCTCTCGCCTGAGATGGTGGTCTGCGACGAGGCGGTCTCGGCGCTGGACGTGCTGGTCCAGGCGCAGATCCTCACCTTGCTCAACGACCTCCAGGCCGAGCTGGGGCTGACGTATCTGTTCATCACCCACGACCTGGCGGTTGTTCGGCAGATCGCGGACAACGTGCTGGTCATGCGCGAGGGCAAGGTGGTGGAGGCGGCCACGACCGACGAGGTGTTCGCGTCTGCGCGCGAGGACTACACGCGGGCATTGCTCGAGGCGATTCCTGGTCGCGAGCTGCTCACGGGGTAAGGGTGTCAGCTGGGCTCTCGAAACCACTTCGAGAGCCCAGCTCATCGGCGTAGCGTGGATTCGTCCGAGGTGGTGCGGTGTGGATCGCGGGGTTGGAGACGCCGGTGGATCGAATCGATGCTGAACGGCTGGCCGAGCGGGAAGCGCGGCGGCGCAGGGCGGTGACCCCGGCGGCCAAGCGGCTCGCCGAGGTGCCGTGGCCGGATCGCAGCTGGCCGACGGTGCGCGGGTTGTATGTGACCGTGGGGGTCGCACTGTACGAGCGGTAACCTCCATGCCGTGACTGATCCGCTCCAGCCCCTGGTCGACCTGCCCGGCGTGCGCGAGGCCGCCGACAAGGCGCGCGACGCGCTCGCGGCCGTGCATCGGCACAAGTCGAACCGGCGTGGCTGGGCGACGACCGCCGCCGAAGCCGCCGTGCGGGCCGCCCGTTCCTCGGCGGCCATCGAAGGCGCGAGCACCGACCTGCCCGCCGACGGCCAGGTCAGTGACCCGGTGCTGGCCGGCGCGTTGCGGGTGGGCCAGGCGCTCGACGGCGACGCGCTCACCAATCTCGTCGGCACCTGGCGGCGCGCGCCCCTGCAGGCGCTGGCCCGGCTGCACCTGCTGGCCGCCGCCGACCTGGTGACCGACGAGCGGGAACTCGGTCGCCCGCGCTCGACTCCCGGCGTCGCCGAGCGGCTCGACATGCTCACGCAAACCGTCCAGTCGAGCAAGGCGCCCGCCCCGGTGATCGCGGCGATCGTGCACGGCGAGCTGCTGTCGCTGCGTCCGTTCGGCACCGGTGACGGTGTCGTCGCGCGTGCTGCCTCGCGGCTGGTCGCGGTATCCAGCGGACTCGACCCGCACAGCCTCGGCGTGCCCGAAGTGTTCTGGCTGCGCCGCCGTCAGGCCTACCTCGACGCGGCCGCCGGATTCGGCATGGGCACCGCGGAGGGCGTGGGTGGCTGGGTGCTGTTCTGTGCGGGAGCGTTGGAAGACGGAGCCCGCGAGGCGAACTCGATCGCCGACGCGGCGGCCGGCTGAACCCGGCCGTACACGTCGAAACGGGCGGCGTTGTCGATTGCTCGACCTCACCGCCCGCTAGCACGGAACACCCGGTTACCAAGCGTGCAGGGTGGGTTGTGTTCGGTGGCCTCGGCGATCATCCCAACCCCGCCGGTTCATCCCCGCAACCTGTGCGAGGCGTTCGCCGACGTTGGCTCGAATTTCGCAGGCCCACAACTCTTTCGGCCTTGTCGCGGCGCGCTCCGCGTGGGTGCCTGGTGTCCGTGCTGGGAAGGGTGGGATGGGAGGCGAAACCTTCTCTTCCGGCTCCGTCTTGGCCTTCCGTCCTTCCGTGACTCCATTCTTACACTGTGATGGCACTCACATCAAGAGTTTCTAAGGCATTACCGAATCCCGAGGAATTCGGCGTGTCGCTCGGAGATTCGTGCTGCACAGCGGCCGGTCAGCGTCGTTTGCGGAGCAGTCGGTAGCTGATCGCGCCGGCGATGATCGCGCTCAGTCCGACGGCGGCCGTCGCGGCGACGGTGGTGGTCGACGGTGCCTGGAATCGTGACCACAGCGACACCGGGTTGGAGAACGTGAGTACCGGCCAGCCGCGGCTCGCCGCCTCCTTGCGCAGCGCGCGGTCGGGGTTCACCGCGGTCGGATGGCCCACGGCGCTCAGCATCGGCACGTCGGTCACCGAGTCGGAGTAGGCGTAGCACCGCGACAGGTCGTAGCCCTGCTCGGCGGCGAGCTTCTCGATGGCGGCGACCTTGCCCTCGCCGTAGCAGTAGAACTCGATATCGCCGGTGTACTTGCCGTCCTCGACGACCATCCGGGTCGCCTCGGTGTGCGAGGCGCCGAGCACCTCAGCTATCGGTCCGACGATCTCCTCGCCGGAGGCCGAGACGATCACCACATCGTGGCCGCGGATCTTGTGGTCGGCGATCAGATCGGCGGCCTCGGCGTAGATCAGCGGGTCGACCAGATCGTGAAGAGTCTCGGCCACAATGGTTTTCACCTGCTCCACATCCCAGCCCGCGCACATGTTGGCGAGGTTTGCCCGCATCCGTTCCATCTGGTCGTGATCTGCACCGGAAAGCAGGAACAAAAAGTGTGCGTAGCTGCTCTCCAACACGGCTCTGCGGTTGAGCAGACCCTGCGCGTAGAACGGTTTGCTGAAGACGAACGCGCTCGACTTCGCGATCACCGTTTTATCGAGATCGAAGAACGCGGCGACGCGCCCGCCCGGCACCGGGGCTCGGCCCGTTTTGCCGAGACTTGTGTCCGTAGGCGGGGTCTGGTCGCGTTCTGGCGTCACGTCAACAGAATAGGCACGACCTGCGCGCACCGCAGGATCGACTGTCCGCACCGTGGAAAAGGGTTTGCCCCGGGGACGCCGGACGGCGCGAATCGCCGAAGAATGTCGGCGAATGCTACTTGCGCCCGCAGCAGGGGGTGGGTGTAGTATTGCTGGCACCTGGACTTAGTCCAGGCGCGTTCAGCCCGACCCCCCGGGGCTGAACCCGACGGCCCCAGCCTCCTCCCCCCCGGCTGGGGCCGTCCTCTATTTCCGGGACGATCGTCAAAGTTCTCCACACCCCCGAGTTATCCACAATCGGTGTTTTCGGGGTGTTGATGAACTCCTCGCTCGGCAACGCTGAGTCGTATGAACCCAGTCCCGATGCGCGGTGGCCCGCCACAGATCGCGCCCGCTCTCGTGCTCGTGCGTGATGAACGGCTGCGCGCGGAGGTGCGTCGAGTCGCGGCGGCCGCCGAGCGCGTCACCGAGGAACGGGTGATGCCGGTCGGCAGGCACGCGTGGGCCGGGGCGGGCATGGTCATCCTCGATACCGCCGCCGCTGTTGCCGCCGCCGCGGGCGGATTCCCGAGGCGGGCGGGCGTCGTCTTGGTCACCGAGGGAGAGCCTGCCGTGCCCGACTGGCAAGCGGCGACGGCGGTGGGTGCCGAACGAGTTGTCGCGTTGCCCTCGGCGGCTGTCGCACTGGTCGAACAGTTCGCCGAACACGCCGAATCCCGCACGGGCGAAGGGATAGTCGTCGCGGTGGTCGGCGCGGGTGGGGGTGCCGGCGCATCCACGCTCGCCGCGGCGATCGCGCTGCGCGGGGCCGCCCGGCGGGTGCGTCGCGACACGGTGCTGATCGACGGTGCCCCGCTCGACGGTGGGATAGATCTGGTGCTGGGCATGGAGAACGTGCCGGGGCTGCGCTGGCCGGACCTGATCATCGAGGACGGCCGGGTGTCGGCTGCGGCGCTGCACAACGCGTTGCCTGTCGGGGCTCCCGGCTTGGCGGTGTTGTCCTGTGGCCGAGCGCGACCCGCCACCGGGGTGGGTCCCGGGCGATCACGGTCCGACTCGGTTTCCGTGGGGCACGCGTTCGTCGGACTGGCACCGGCGGCGGTCCGTGCGGTCATCGAATCAGGGAGGGACGCGGGAGATCTCGTGGTCTGCGATGTGTCGTGTGAGCGTGGCCCGGCAGCCGACGCGATGCTCGACGCCGCCGATCTGGTCGTCCTCGTCGTACCGGCCCGTCTGCGCTCCATCGCCGCGGCCGAAGTCGTCTCCGCCTATCTCGGAGAGCGAAACACCAACCGCGGCTTGGTGGTCCGTGGTCCCGCGCCCGGCGGATTGCGCGGCGCGGAAGTCGCCGAACTTCTCGGATTGCCCCTTCTCGCCGCAGTGCGCGGGCAAGCCGGCCTCGCCTCCCGCCTCGAACGCGGTGGCCTGAGCGTCCGCCGGCGCGGCCCCCTGCGCGACGCCGCCGACGCCGTCCTCGCCATGGTCGGAGCCGAGGGATGACTACCCCCGCCGGCGCCGGACGCTGCATCCCTCGTGCGGCCCCTCGGATGGACGGAGCCGACGCGACATGACCTCCTTTGTGACCGTCGACCTCCTCGAACGCGTCCGTGAGCGCCTCGCCGAGCATCCGGGCGTCCCAGATGCCGCGCAGCTGGCGGCCGCGATCCGTACGGAGGCGGGCGGCGTGCTCGCCGACACCGATCTGCTCCGGGCCCTGCGCCTGTTGCAGACCGAGATGACCGGTGCGGGGCTGCTGGAGCCGTTGCTGCACGATCCCCGGGTCGCCGATGTACTCGTCACCGGGCCGGATGCGGTGTGGGTCGACCGTGGCCGCGGCCTGGAGTTGACCGATGTCCGCTTCGCCGACGAAGCCGCTGTTCGCCGCCTCGCCCAGCGCTTGGCCTTGGCCGCGGGCCGCCGCCTCGACGACGCTCAACCCTGGGTCGACGGCAAACTCGCCGGAACCGAAGCCACGCTCGGCGATGCGTTCGGCGTTCGACTCCACGCGGTACTGGCCCCCGTCGCCCACGACGGCACATGCCTGTCCCTTCGCATCCTCCGCCCGGCGACCCAGGGCCTCGACGCGCTGGCGGCCGCCGGTTCGATTCCCCCGGACGCCCGCCGTCTGCTCGGTGACATCGTCCGCGCCCGCCTCGCGTTCCTGGTTGTCGGAGGTACCGGAGCGGGAAAGACTACTTTGCTCTCAGCCCTGCTCGCCGCCGTCGACCCTGCCGAACGAATCGTCTGCGTGGAGGACGCCGCCGAGCTCGCTCCGGTCCATCCGCATGTTGTTCGCCTCGTTGCCAGGACGGCCAATGTTGAGGGGGTAGGAGCTGTTACGGTGCGCGACTTGGTCCGTCAGGCCTTGCGGATGCGCCCGGATCGCATTGTCGTCGGGGAGGTCCGTGGTGCCGAAGTCGTCGATCTCTTGACGGCCCTCAACACCGGCCACGACGGCGGTGCGGGGACCGTCCACGCCAACTCGCCCCAGGAAGTTCCCGCGCGCCTGGAGGCACTGGCCGCGCTAGGTGGGATGGACCGGGCGGCCCTGCACAGCCAGCTCGCTGCCGCCGTCCAGGTGGTCCTGCACGTTCGACGCCGCTCCGACGGAACCCGTACCCTCCACGAAATCGGTGTCCTGCACCGTGATGTCGAGGGAGTTCACATCACCCCGGCCTGGCGGTCGGACAAGCATCCGACTCCCGCGGCCGGTGAACTGCACCGACTACTCGAGGTGCGTCTCGGATGAGTAACCCGGTCGCGTATGCGGTGGTGGCTGTGCGGGATTCGTGTCGTCACGCGCGAATTCCATGGGCGGGCAAGTGGCTTCACAGGTCTAGATGCCATTCCGGGCGACGGCCGGTGGTCGACGATGCGGAGCGGCGATCGCTGCGGGTGGAGCTCGGAGCCGCCGCCGAGAGTGTCGAACGAGATGCGGGTTTCGGTGTGGAGGAGGCGGGCTCATGGGTAGTGCGTTGCTCTGTTGCGCGATCGCGGTGCTGGTGCTGCCCGTGGCAGGCGGTCAACGGCGATTCACCCGGCTGTTCGCCCCGAACGGGGGCAGTGCGCGAAAACGCGTGCCTGTGGAGTGGTGTGCAGGAATCGCGCTGGGGTGCGCGGCATTCCTGTTCGGACCCGGCGTCGGGTTGGCCGCTCTCATGCTGGGAACCACGGTGGCGGTCCGGCAACGGCGTGGTCGAGGTGACCGCGAACGGCGACGCGAATGTGGCTACCTCCTGGCCGGCCTCGAAGCTGTGGTCGGGGAGCTCCGCGTCGGCGCCCACCCGAGCGCGGCGGCCGAGTCCGCCGCAGGCGAGTCGCGCGGCGAAGCGGCGCGCGTACTGGCGATCAGTGCCGGCCGCAGCCGCCTCGGTGGGTCCGGAGCCGACGGTTGGGTCCAGCCGGGTTCGATTGTCGCCGAGGAACTGTCGCGAGTCGCCGCCGCCTGGCGGGTGGCCGAAGAGCACGGCTTGGCGCTCGCGGAACTACTCGCCGCCGCCAGGTCCGACCTACTCGGCCGCATCCGCTTCCGCGACCGCACCGAAGCCGCACTGGCCGGCGCCCGAGCTTCGGCCACCGTCCTGGCCGGCCTTCCTCTGGTAGGTATCGGCCTAGGACAACTGATGGGAGCTGCCCCGCTCACCATCCTGTTCGCTGCCCCAGCCGGGGAACTACTTCTCCCACTGGGTGCCGCCCTCGCCTGCTGTGGACTGCTGTGGACAGATGTCATCACCCGCAAGAGCACAGCCTGATCCGCACCGGACGGTGTCGAACGGACGGCGGTAGTGGACAACTCGTGTGGATGCCCTGTGGACAGATGTGTGCTGCTGCAAGAGCACAGCGTCACTCGGCGTGCGGCACCGCCGAACGGGCAGGGCGGGAGTAGTCGCCGATCCGAATTCCTGTGGACAGATGTGATCACCGAAAAGACCACGCGCACACCGCGGTGCCCCGCGTGGGGCAGTTCGAATCGGGGTGTGGATGGGTGTGGACAGAACTTCGAGGAGGGGGATTTGCTGTGCAGGGGATGGCTGGTGCTGTTCCGCCGGGGGCGTTGCTGCTCGCGGCGGTGGCGATTGTGGTGCTACCAGGGCGAGTGGCCGTCAGTCGACGGGTGCGTGCGCTCGATGCGACGACGGTCGGCGTCTCCGGGGCGACAGGTGACACCGCGAAGGTCGACCCGCTCGGGTCGGCATCCGCGTTCGATCTCCTGGCCGCGTGCCTCCGAGCAGGACTGCCGATGGCCGCGGCTGCGCGAGCCAGTGCGCCCACAGCGCCGCCGGTTCTTCGGGCGGCATTGCTCAGGGCCGCAGACCTTCTCGCGCTGGGCGCCGACGCGGCGACGGCATGGGAGCGGGCGGCCGCGGATGCGGTGGGGTCGGCGGGCGCCGATGACGTGGAGTCGCTGGCCAGGATGGCACGTCGTTCGGCGCGCTCCGGCGCCTCGCTGGCCGCGGCAGTCGGCGAACTCGCCACGCAACGCCGCGAAGCCGTGGAGGACGCTGCCGTCGCGCGCGCCGAACGCGCGGGTGTGCTGATCGGTGGCCCGCTCGGCCTGTGCTTCCTGCCCGCTTTCGTCTGCCTCGGCATCGTCCCGGTCGTTATCGGCCTCGCCGACCGCGTGCTCGGCGGCGGTGGGCTGCTGTGACCGGTTGCGACGGGGCCACCGAAACTTCACCGTGCGGATCAGCCGCGCGGTGCAACCAGAGAGGGGATCACGATGACGTTCGCGCACGCGGTATACCTGGGGGCTCACACTCGAATCACGCGTCTGCTGCTCGAGGACGACGGCATGTCCACGGCGGAGTACGCGATCGGCACCATCGCCGCGGCGGCCTTCGGGGCCGTGCTCTACGGGGTCGTCACCGGGGACAGCATCGTCAACGCGCTGACCGGCATCATCGACAAGGCACTCAACACGAGCGTGTAAACCGCCGCGACACCAGCACTCTCGGGGCCGATGCGGGTGCGGTGACGGTCGAGGCCGCCATCGCCCTCGCGGCCCTGGTGTGCGCCGTAGCCCTGTGCGTCGGCGCACTGCTCGCCGGATCCACCCAGGTCCGCTGTACCGACGCTGCCCGCGAGACCGCCCGCCTCGCTGCCCGGGGTGACACCTCGCGCGCGATCACCGCGGGCCGATCTGTCGCCCCATCGGGCGCGACCGTCGAACTCCGCACCGAAGGCGATCGGGTGGTCGCCACCGTCGCCGCGAACACCCCGCTCCTTCCCGGTCTGCGCCTTCGAGCCGAAGCGGTAGCCGTCACCGAGCCGGGAGTGGATCCGTGACGGCGATGCGCCTGTGCCGGCGAAGGGGAGCGGCTCTCGAGGTGAAACCGTGCGAATCGAAGGATCGTAGGTCGTCGTGGTCGAGGTCGAAGGCGGACGGAGGTGGGGCAACGGCGTTCGTGTGTGTGGCGTTGGCGGGGTTGATCTGCCTGACGTTGTTGGTGGGCCAGGTGGGTGTAGCGGTGGTGGCTCGGCATCGGGCGGAGGGGGCCGCTGATCTGGGCGCGCTGGCCGCAGCGGGTCTTTTGGCACAGAGCGCGGAGGCGGGATGTGGGGAGGCCGGGGAGATCGCCCGGCGGATGGGGGTTCGAGTACGGCGGTGCTCGGTCGCGCAGTGGGATGTTGTTGTAGATGTCGAGGCGAATGTGTCAGCGGGAGTGTTCGGTATGCGCACTGTGCGGGCTTCGGCACGGGCGGGTCCGGTGGAAGAGAATGAGTGACGCGCAAGTGTTATCACTGGCCGGTGGTTGTTCCGCACCGAACCAATTCGAATTAACCGGAAGTGCGTTTGCGCTATTTCATGCGCATTCTTTGATCTGGGCGAGAAAAAAATGAAAAAAACGATGTAATCGCGCCCGTGGCTCCAGTTGGCTATGTGCCAGTTAATAGAAGAGTGGTCCTTTTTATTCGGGCGCTGGGTGCTGGCCGACATATCGCTGCTGGTCAGCAGTAATTCGGACGAGTGACCAGCATTCTTCGAGTGCGGTGTCTCGCCGGTCACGCCGCGAGCGTGCGTACATCATGAATCCGCAGGTAGCTCCCCATGAGCCCGCAGCTCGCCGAGGACGGCGGCCAGCAAGCGCGCGGCGGCGTCCTTGTCCAGGGGGTTGTTGCCGTTTCCGCACTTGGGCGACTGCACGCACGAGGGGCAGCCGTCCTGGCACGCGCAGCTGTGGATCACGCTCAGCGTGGCGGATAACCAGTCCGTGAGCTGGGCGAATCCGCGCTCGGCGAAGCCGGCGCCACCGGGCTGGCCGTCGTAGACGAACACCGTCGGCGCACCGGTATCGGGATGTTCGGCGATGGAGACACCGCCGATGTCCCACCGGTCGCAGCCCGCGACCAGCGGCAACATGCCGATGGCGGCGTGCTCGGCGGCGTGCAACGCGCCGGGAAGCTGCTCGTCGGAGATGTCCGCGCCGGCGAGTAGCCGGGGCGTGACGGTATACAGAACGGCCTTGGTGTGCAGGGTGTGCGCGGGCAGATCGAGCTCCACCTGGTCGAGCACCTCGCCGGTCACCAGGGTCCGCAGGTAGCCGATGACCTGGTTGGTGACCGCGACCTGCGCGGATGCCGCCGTGACCGCACCGAGCACGCGCTCCTCGATCACCCCCTCGACGGTGATCGAGGTGATCTGCCGGGAACTGGTGGTGAAGCCGGGATCCACCTCGTTGACGAACGCGACACCACCCTCGAGGTCCAGTTCGTCGACCAGATAGGTCTCGCCCTGGTGCAGATGGACAGCCCCCGTGTGCAGCGTGGCGGGTGCCCGGCCTGCGTCGGCGGTGCCGAGCAGGCGCCCGGTCTCGGCGTCGACGATCGCGATCGGCGCGCCGAGTCCACCGCGCACATCCACGTCGTCGTGCGGGTGGGTGTGCGCGGTGATGTGCCAGCGGGCACCCGCGCCGCGGGTGCCCGGCCTGCGCCGGATCAGGCCCTGCTCAGCGAGGTCGGCGAGCACTTCGTCGGCTCTGAACTCGCTCGCCTCTTCGTCGGTGAGCGGCAGTTCCATCGCGGCGCACAGCAGTTGGGGGCCGAGGATGTAAGGGTTGTACGGGTCGGTGATGGTGGCCTCGATCGGCCGGTCGAGCAGCGCTTGCGGGTGGTGCACCAGGTAGGTGTCGAGCGGGTCGTCGGTAGCCACGAGCACTACCAGCGAACCCTGCGTCCGTCTGCCCGCCCGCCCGGCCTGCTGCCAGAACGAGGCCACCGTTCCGGGAAAACCGGCGATGACCACGGCGTCGAGGCCCGCGATGTCGACGCCCAGCTCGAGTGCGTTGGTACTCGCCGCACCGAGCAATGTCCCCTGCGACAGCGACTGCTCGAGCTCCCGCCGGTCCTCGGCCAGATAGCCCGCCCGGTAGGCGGCAACCCGTTCCTGCAGCTCGGGGGCGGTTTCCGCGAGGACGCGACGGGTATCGAGCGCGATCAGTTCGGCACCGCGCCGCGAGCGAACGAAGGTCAGGGTCCTGGCGCCCTCGGCCACCAGCGCGGCCATGATCTTGGCCGCCTCGCTGGTCGCGGTCCGCCGCACCGGTGCTCCGTTCTCACCGGCGCGCATCGCGCTCAGCGGCGGTTCCCACAGGGCGACGGTCCGGGCGCCGCGCGGCGATCCGTCCTCGGTGACAGCGGCCACCGGCGCCCCGATCAGCCTGCTCGCCGACGCGGCCGGATCGGCACTGGTCGCCGAGCACAGGATGAACACCGGGTCGGCGCCGTAGAACCGGGCGAGCCGACGCAGCCTTCGCAACACCAGCGCCACGTGCGAACCGAACACTCCTCTATATGCGTGGCATTCGTCGACCACCACATATCGCAGGTTGCGCAGTACCCGTGCCCAGCGCTGATGCGAACGGAGAATCCCGACGTGCAGCATGTCGGGATTGGTGAAGATCCAGCGGGCGTTGGCCCGCACCCACTGTCTGACCTCGGCGGGAGTGTCGCCGTCATAGCTCGCCGGATGCGCCTCTCGCAGCGGATTGTCATGGATCAGGCTGCCGACGGCGCGGAGTTGATCGGCGCCCAGCGCCTTGGTGGGGGAGAGGTACAGCGCGGTGGCGCGTGGGTCGTCGTGCAACGCCGTGAGCACCGGTAGCTGGTAACCGAGCGATTTCCCGGACGCGGTTCCCGTGCTCACCACGACGTGGTTCCCGGTCGCCGCGAGATCGGCCGTGCGGGTCTGGTGTTCCCACGGCAGCGTGATCTCCTGCGCGTCCAGAGCTGTGACCAGGTCCGATGGCACCCATTCCGGCCACCCGGTGGTGCGCGCGCGCCGTGCGGGCAGCTCGGCGATGTGGGTCAGCGGGTTGCCGCCGGCAGCCGCCTCGGTCAGGACACGATTCAGCAACGATCGCCCATAGCTCTCGCCCGTATCGTGCTCTCGGACCTCGGTCCGGTCTGTCGGATTCATCCAGTCCTTCTCTCACGCGACACGCGAAGTGTGAAACGTGTGTGTGCGACAACCACTACCTGGGATTTCGTAACCCAGTAGCGATCTGGGTCACAGCATGTTTGCTGGAAGCTCACTCGGTTATCAAGAAGCAAACAGACCGAAAGTACGGATACACCCAATCTGTCCCTTACCTGCACATTCGCAAGATCATGAATTTTGCAAATAGTCGGTAACTCGACTGTCGAATTGCGCAGAGACATGGTTCACTGGGTCTCGGTCGCAAGCTTCTGTGTTCGAGGGACGGATCCAAGGTCCAAACCATCAGCAGGATCGTTGTTGCGAACGCCGTGCTCAGGATTTCCTTGCAGGGGGACCAACAGTACAGCGGTCGGAACGGGCCCGGTGGACGAACCCAGTTGTCCGCCGTTTCCGGTAGAAAGAGAAGGAAACAGAATGGCACAGGGAACTGTGAAGTGGTTCAACGCGGAGAAGGGGTTCGGCTTCATCGCGCCCGAGGACGGCTCCGCTGACGTCTTCGTCCACTACTCGGAGATCCAGGGCACGGGCTTCCGTACCCTCGAGGAAAACCAGAAGGTCGAGTTCGAGGTAGGCCAGGGCACCAAGGGCCCGCAGGCCACCGGCGTTCGCGCGCTCTCCTGAGCTGCGAAACACAACAACGCCTCGTCCCCCTCCTCCGCATGCGGAGGAGGGGGACGAGTCATTTCCGGGTACCATCGCCCAGGACAGCGCCCGCGTCGTGAAACGCCGCAAATGCCTCTACCCCAAGTGCGCAGGGTATAAACGTCACTGGTGGTGATGTCCGAACGTCGCCGTCTGCCCCAGCCGCGCACCGAGCGGACCTCCCGACGCGCGGATCTAGAAGGAAGGTGTTCGCCGGTGGCAACACGAGACCGCAGTTCAGCCGACCAGGGCCGACCCCTGCGTCGTCTCGTGATCGTCGAGTCGCCGACCAAGGCCCGCAAGATCGCGCCCTACCTGGGTCGCAACTACACGGTCGAGGCCTCGGTGGGCCATATCCGCGACTTGCCGCGCGGTGCCGCCGACGTGCCCGCCAAATACAAGGGGCAGCCGTGGGCACGCCTCGGTGTCGACGTCGATCACGACTTCGAGCCGATCTATGTGGTGAACCCGGATAAGAAGGCCAAGGTCGCCGAGCTCAAGAGCTTGCTGGCCGACGCCGACGAGCTCTACCTCGCCACCGACCCCGACCGCGAGGGCGAGGCCATCGCCTGGCACCTGCTCGAAACGCTCAAGCCGAAGGTCCCGGTTCGCCGGATGGTCTTCCACGAGATCACCGAGCCCGCCATCCTCGCGGCCGCCGCCGACACGCGCGAGCTCGACAACGATTTGGTCGACGCGCAGGAAACCCGTCGCATTCTGGACCGCCTCTACGGCTACGAGGTCTCCCCGGTGCTGTGGAAGAAGGTCATGCCGCGGCTGTCCGCCGGTCGTGTGCAGTCCGTCGCCACCCGGGTGATCGTGCAGCGTGAGCGTGAGCGCATCGCGTTCCGCTCCGCCGGGTACTGGGACATCGCCGCCAAGCTCGACGCGGGTCCTGACGAGAAGTCCGATTCGACCAACCCGCGCACGTTCGGCGCTCGCCTGGTGCAGGTCTCCGGCGACCGTGTCGCCTCCGGTCGCGATTTCGGTTCCGACGGTCAGCTCAAGTCGGCCACCGGTGTCGTCGTGCTCGACGAGGCCTATGCCCGCAGGCTGGCCGAGGCGCTCGACGGCGCCGCGCTCGAGGTCAGCTCGGCCGAGGCCAAGCCGTACACGCGCAAGCCGTACCCGCCGTTCATGACTTCCACGTTGCAGCAGGAAGCGGGCCGCAAGCTGCGGTTCACCTCCGAGCGCACGATGCGGGTCGCGCAGCGGTTGTACGAAAACGGCTACATCACCTATATGCGTACCGACTCCACGACGCTGTCGGAGTCGGCGATCGCGGCGGCGCGCTCGCAGGCGACCCAGCTCTACGGCGCGGAGTACGTCTCGCCGTCGCCACGCCAGTACACCCGCAAGGTCAAGAACGCGCAGGAGGCACACGAGGCGATCCGTCCCTCGGGTGACACCTTCATGACGCCCGGTCAGCTGGCCTCGAAGGTCGACAACGACGAGTTCAAGCTCTACGAGATGATCTGGCAGCGCACGGTCGCCTCGCAGATGGTCGACGCGCGCGGCACCACGCTGACCCTGCGCATCACCGGCACGGCGCGGACCGGCGAGGAGTGTGTGTTCTCGTCCTCGGGTCGCACCATCACCTTCGCCGGGTTCCTCAAGGCCTATGTCGAGAGCGTGGACGAGGAGGCGGGCGGTCAGTCCGACGACGCCGAATCCCGTTTGCCCGCACTGGAAGAGGGCCAGAGCGTCACGGCCGTCGAGCTCACTCCCGACGGACACAGCACCAACCCGCCCGCGCGCTACACCGAAGCCTCGCTGATCAAGACGTTGGAAGACCTCGGCATCGGCCGCCCGTCTACCTACTCCTCGATCATCAAGACGATCCTCGATCGCGGGTACGTCTACAAGCGCGGTAGCGCGTTGGCCCCGGCGTGGGTGGCGTTCGCGGTGGTCGGCCTGCTCGAGGCCTACTTCGGTCGACTCGTCGACTTCGACTTCACCGCCGCGATGGAGGACGACCTCGACGCCATCGCCGGTGGACGCGAGCAACGCGGAAACTGGTTGTCCAGCTTCTACTTCGGTGGCGAATCCGGTGCCGAGGGTTCGGTCGCGCGGTCCGGTGGCCTCAAGAAGATGGTTTCCGTGCAGCTCGACGACATCGACGCGCGCGAAGTGAACTCGATCAAGATGTTCGTCGACGAAGAGGGCCGTGATGTCGTGGTCCGCGTCGGCCGCTTCGGTCCGTACCTGGAGCGGATGATCATCAATCCCGATGACCCCGAAGGGGATCGGATCTCGCAGCGGGCGAACCTGCCCGATGATCTGCCGCCCGACGAGCTGACGCCCGAGGTCGCCGAGAAGCTGTTCTCGACGCCGCAGGAGGGTCGCTCGCTCGGCGTCGACCCGGTGTCGGGGAACGAAATCGTCGCCAAGGAAGGACGTTTCGGCCCGTACGTCACCGAGGTGCTGCCGGAACCGCCCGCACCCGAACCGGACGCGGCGCCCGCGAAGAAGACCAAGAAGGCCGCGGAGGTCAAGCCGCGCACCGGTTCGCTGTTCAAGTCGATGGACCTGGCCGAGATCACCCTCGACGACGCGCTGATGTTGCTCTCGCTGCCCCGCGTGGTCGGCAACGATCCCACCTCGGGCGAGGAGATCACCGCGCAGAACGGCCGCTACGGCCCGTACCTGAAGAAGGGCACGGATTCCCGTTCGCTGGCGACCGAGGATCAGTTGTTCTCGGTCACCCTCGAGGAGGCGCTGAAGCTCTACGCCGAGCCCAAGCGTCGCGGGCGTCAGGCCGCGGCCGCGGCGCCGCTGCGTGAGCTGGGCAAGGACTCGGCCACCGACAAGCCGATGGTGATCAAGGACGGTCGCTTCGGCCCGTACGTCACCGACGGCGAGACCAACGCGAGCCTGCGCAAGGGCGACGAGGTCGAGTCGATCACCGACGAACGCGCGTCCGAACTGCTGGCCGATCGCCGGGCGCGTGGGCCGGTGAAGAAGGCGGCGAAGAAGACCACCGCGAAGAAGGCGGCCAAGAAGGCGCCCGCGAAGAAGGCGGCGGCGAAGTCGACGGCGACGAAGACGGCGACCAAGACCGCGGCGAAGAAGACCACCGCGAAGAAGACGGCAGCGAAGAAGGCTCCGGCCAAGAAGGCTGCCGCGAAATCCGCGGGGACAGACGAGGCTTGATCGCTCGCCCGCGTCCCGCCCGGCCTCGGTGAATCCTGTCGGACCCCGCGGCTAGGGTGTAGCGCGTGGCAGGTGTCTTCGATCGACTGGTCGGCCAGGACGTGGTCGAGACCGAGCTGGCCGCTGCCGCGAAGGCGGCGCGGGCCGGTGTGGTCACCGGGGCGATGACGCATTCGTGGTTGTTCACCGGGCCGCCCGGTTCGGGGAGGTCCGTCGCGGCGCTGTGTTTCGCGGCGGCGCTGCAGTGCACCGATCCCGATACCGTCGGGTGCGGGCGGTGCCATGCCTGCACCACCACGATGGCCGGTACCCATGGCGACGTGCGGCGCATCATCCCCGAGGGGCTGAGCATCAGCACCAAGGAGATGCGGGCGATCGTGCAGATCGCGGCACGTCGCCCGAGCACCGGTCGTTGGCAGGTCGTGGTTGTCGAAGATGCCGACCGCCTCACCGAGGGAGCCGCCAACGCCCTGCTCAAGGTGGTCGAGGAACCGCCGGACCGCACTGTCTTCCTGCTGTGCGCTCCCACCGTCGACCCCGAGGACATCTCCGTCACCCTGCGCTCGCGTTGCAGGCACGTCCACCTCGTGACGCCGACCGTTCCCGCGATCGCCCAGGTTCTGCGCGAGCGCGACCAACTCGACGCGAAGACCGCCGACTGGGCGGCTTCGGTCAGCGGCGGCCACGTCGGTCGAGCCCGCCGCCTCGCCACCGACGAGGACTCCCGCCAACGACGCAAGCGCGCCCTCGCTCTGGTCACCGCGACCGAGCGCCCCGGCGCCGCCTACGCCGCCGCCGACGAACTGGTGAAGTCAGCCGGCGACGAAGCCAAACTGATGAGCGCCGATCGCGACGACCGCGAACGCGACGAACTCGCCACCGCTCTCGGCGCGGGCGGCACCGGCAAGGGTTCCGCCTCCGCCACCCGCGGTTCGGCGGGCGTCCTCAAAGACCTCGAACGCCGCCAGAAGTCCCGTGCCACCCGCACCGGCCGCGACGCACTCGATCGCGCCCTCATCGACATCGCCGGCATGTACCGCGACGCCCTGGCCATGCGATTCGCCGGCCGCGGCACCCCCATCACCCTCACCCACCCCGACATGGCCGACGAGATCACCGACCTCGCCACCAACGTCCGCCCCGAAGGCCTGCTCCGCAGCATCGACGCCGTCCTGGCCTGCCGCGAAGCCCTCGACCTCAACGTGAAACCTCGTTTCGCCATCGCCGCCATGACCGCCACCCTCATCACCGCCCGCACCACCTGACCACCCGTTTTCGCGTTCTACCCCTTCCCGCGATAGACTCGCGTCGCCGAAATGGCACGCCGCCTTAGCTCAGTCGGTAGAGCGCTTCACTCGTAATGAAAAGGTCGGGGGTTCGATTCCCCCAGGCGGCTCCAGATCAGAGGCCCTTTCCGGTTCGCCGGGGAGGGTTTCTCTCGTTTCGGTGTGTTACCCACGGCGAGAGACCTGTCGGTCGAATTCACTGTGGTGCGTCACGCTGGTTCTCGTCGGCGAGATCGGCCTGGATCTTCGCTCGCGCCTGATCGACCCAGTCTTCGGTCCCGGCGTTGTCGAGCACGGCCAGTGCTTCCCGCAGCCTCGATCGCTGCGTGACACGGTCTTCGGTCAGGGCGGCGAGGCGGGCGTGGGATCGTATCGCCTCGGCGAGGATCCACGCGCAATCCTCGCCCTCGGACGTCAGCGACCGCAGTAGGTCGATGGCTTCGACGTAGTGTTTGTCTGCTTCGGCGTACCGGCCCGCCTCCATGAGGTCGAGACCGTAGCCGGCGAGGTGAAGCCCGAGGCGTGACCGCTCGGACGATGAAATGTCGGCTGCCTTTCGTACCCAGCCGAGCAGGTCTTCGTGCACGCGCAGTGCCGCTTCCCGCTGACCGGAGAACTTCAGTCCGCGGCTCAGCTTCCATTGCCGACGCACGAGAGCCACCATGTCGCGGACGGTCGGATGCGGTTCGCCGGCGACGATGGCAGCGAGCCGGTCGACGATCGGTCTGGCCAGCGCGGCCAGTACGTCGAACCGTTCCGCTTCGTCGAGTGCCTTCAGGAACTCGAGGCAGTAGAGCCCGAACAGGCGCGCCGGGTCGAGAGACCGGAGCGAGTCGACGAGCATCCGCAGTGTCTGCTGGGTGAACTGCGGGTCATCGGACGCGGTGAGCGCAGCGCCGAGCGTGGTGAAGCCACGGTCGACGTTCCCATCGACCGTGTCGGGATGACTCAGCACACCGGCGGCGAGCCGGACCGAGTGAATCAGGAGCCGCCGGGCTTCGTCGATATCGTCGGTGAGGAGCGAGCGCGCGGCGGCCAGGGTGATCTCGGCGGATCGCGGACCATAGAACACCGTGTCCGTGTCCGCGAGCTCGATCGCATGAGCAGCGGTCGTAACGACGTCGATCTCCGCCATCTGAATGACGATCGCGATCGCCATCGATGCGTTGCGCAGGCGCTCGTCCGGTAGGAGGACGAGCAACTCGTCCCAGGCGACCGCGTTGTTCCCCAGCGCTCTGTTCGCCCGCGCTCGCTGGAAGCGCGCGAACACTTCGAGCTCCTTGTTGCCAACGCGAACCGCGCCCTCGACCGCTTGCTCCGCGGCGGAGAGCGCGTGCTCGGGTTCCCCCGCATCGTTGCGGGCTCGCGCGACGACCCCGGCCGCGTCGGCAGCGGACTCGATATTGCCCGCGCGCCCGTACTCTTCGCGTGCGGTTTCACCCCACTTGGCCGCGGCGGCGAGGTCCTTGTTTCGACCGTGGACGCGCGCGAGCTGAGCGGCTGTCCACGCCGTGGTCTCGTCGTCGGACCCGAACCTCGTGCGGAACTCGCGGAGGTGTTCCAGCGCGGCGATCTCGGCCGTCGTGTCCTTGTTGTTCCGCTTGTCGGTCACCGCCCACAGGCCGTAGAGCGCATCGTCGACGACTTCGACGGGATCCAGTTTCGGCATGAACGCCCCCACGGTGACCGTTGGTGCGGAGCGTAGTGCCGCCGCGGCCGCGAAGGCGTGGTGCGCCTCGTCGAGCCGCCCGAGTGCCAAGTACGAATCGCCGAGCTGGCCCTGCGCGAAGGCGCGCAGGGTCGAGATACGGGCCTTTTCGGCCAGTGCGACGAGTCGTTGCCCGTCTTCCAGGGCGCCCTCGTGATCATCGGCGTCTTCCTTGCGGCCGATGTCGCGCAGCGTGTTGATCAGCCCGATCGCGTTGGCGACGCCCAGCTTCCGTTTGCCCACCCTGATCCGTGCGCGGTCCGGCCAGCGGGGTTGACCGGCGTGCGGCTCGTATCGTGTTGGGCCCGCGTCGAGTTGGCGTTTCACCGACTCGTAGTCGGCGCCGTGTCGTTCCATGAGCTGACCGACGGGTGTCTCGGCATCGATCAGCAACGCGAGGAGCAGATCATCGGTTCCGATCACGTCGTGACCCCGCTCCCGCGCGATCGACTTCCCGCGGGCGAGCATGCGTTTGAGAATGATCGTGGAGGGCGCGCGCGGCTGCGGCTCGGCCACCGGCTCGGCCTCGGGTGGTTGCGCGCCACGGCCGATCCATTCCGCCGGATGCGGCGAGTCGCCGATGTAATCGGCACCCTGGAGGCATCCGACGCTCGCCGGACACGCCCACAGGCCCTCGCCGGTGTCGTCCGGTTCGGGCAGCTGCGTGATCTGAGATTGTTCGCGTAGCTGGTCGTGGATCCAGGCGGGAGCACCGTGTGCGAGGTTGTGCGCGCTCACGCGCCGCGCGAGGTCGAGGGCGATCGCGGCCGGGTCTACAGAGTCGTCGAATTCGAGTTCGATGTAGTGGTGCCAGGAGCCGAGATGCGTGACCGGGAAGTCCTCGTGCATCCAGATCTGGAGCATCGGTCGCTTGGAACGGCCGAGCCGCGGCCGCCACAGGATCGCGTCGATCCACGGGTACCGGATGTGGCCGACGACGCGTTCATCGGGTTTCTTCACCTTGTCCTGGACGAATACGACTCGGGCGTCGGTGACGTACATCGTCGACTTAGCGCAGATCGCGCGCAGATCCCGCTTGCCCGCGGAGAGCAGGGCGTGGGTGAGGTCGTCGTTGTCCTCGAAAGTGCTCACCCATTGCGCGACTTCGCGGACCCGCACCGATTCGATGCGGCTCCCGTCGACGTCGCCGAAGGCGATGGAACCGTCTCGGCGCAGCCGGGGAAGGTGCCGGTCGTACTTGCTGTCGGTGTCCCCGGCAGTTGAGATCCCTAGCAGCGCAAACGATTCCGAGATCTTCATGCTCGACGAGTATCAGTGTATCGGGGTCGGCGCAAGAGGCGGCGATCTACAATTCGATCCTGAGAAGGCCGGCTCGGGGATCGATGTGAAGGTGACACATTGCTGGTTGTCGTGACGCTCGCCCTGCTCGCGGTACTGGTCCACGCGGTGTCGTATCTGCGCTCGCCGGATTTCAGGCTGCGACGCTGGACGCACAAGTGGGGTATACAGCACTATGTCGCGTTCGCCCATGCCGAGGCCGCGGGCGTTCGGATCTGGCCGGTCGACCAACTGTCCATGGGCAAGCTCCGCCGACTGGCGGTAGTCCAGTCGGCGGTCGTGCCCGTGCTGCTGGTCGTGGTGGCAGTGTTCCTGCTGAGCGAGGCGACATCGTGGTGGCTGAGTTCGCTGGTGCTGTGGGCGATGCTGTTGCCGCAGCTGAGTCCCCATCTCGTGGTCGAGCAGGTCGTGCGTGGCACACGATCTGGCAAAGCCGGTGCCGCCGTTCGGGGTGGCGTCTACGCGGCGTTCGGTTGGGGGCTGCTGTTCGCGGGCGTTGCGACGATCTGGTGGGCCGCGCGGCTCGCCGACGCCGGTACCAGCCTGTGGCGGTGGGCTTTACAGCTGCTGTCGGGTCTCGCGCTGCTCATGGCGGCGGGGCTTGCGACCGGTTTCGCCAAACGCACGCTGGCCTCGGCCGCACCCTCGCGGTTCGGTCGCAATATCACCTACGACGACACCCTGTTCCTCCGCTCGTTCAACGATGACGCGATGAGGTTCCGCGGGCCGAACCCGACGGTGGGAATCCTCGGCGTGTTCGATGGCCTGACCGTCAGGTTCGAGGAGCTCATGGCGACCCTCGTGGCGAGCGAGTCGCCGCTGGTCGCGATCGGCAAACCCGGTGAGTCGCTGCCCGAGCTCGGGGCCGTGCGCACCTACGTCGCCGACGATGAATGGCAGTCGGCGGTCGAGGAAACCGCGAAACGGGTCGACAGCATCATGCTGGTCGCCGGTGTTACCGACGGATTGAAATGGGAGCTCACGCATCTGCGCAAGTGGGGGCTCGCGCAGAAGGCGACCGTCCTCCTGCCTCCGGTCGACGAGTCGCAGGCCTGGAATCGTCTGCACCGCGTGCTGAGCCAACTCGGGATCGACTTCGACGAGGTGGAGCAGGAGAAGGAGACCGGGTCCTGGCTCGGCGTGCTACTGCGGACGGTGACCGCGATCGGCGTCGACGACGAAGGGCAACCGTGCTTCTACGTCTCCGATCGGCGGGACTGGGTGTCGTTCGGGGCGACGATCCTGATGAGCCAGAAGATCGTCCGGGGGACCATGCTGCCCCCGGAGCACGGTTCGATCGCGGAGTTCGTCGGGCTGGACGTGCGGGACTCGGTGCTGACACCGGTCGCATCCCGAACTGTTGACCCGCTGGCGCTGGAGAACCTGAGTGCGGACTCGCGCCGCGCCGTCACCCGGGCCATCGAACGGCTCGACGCCGACGAAGTGGCGGCAGAGCACCTGCTCGTAGAGCTCCTCGCCGCCGATCACGAGGCGACGGCCGCGCTGGTGGCGTTGGGTGTTGATCTGCCCGCGCTCAGGAGTGCGGCGGGTGAGCTCGTGCAACGCAGGCTGGACTGAATCAATCTGCGGTGAGCCGCACGAATTCGACAGGATCGAGGAAATGTCTTTTCGACGGTGGATATCTCGGCTGTCTGTGGGGTTCGTGCTGCTGGCGCTGTTCGCGCCGGTGTGGTTCGGGCAGGTGTCGGCGCAGGACGGCCCGGCGGATCTGCGCCTGCTGGCGGTGACACCGGAGCGGTTGTCCGGCAACGGGATACGCCTCGAGGTGACCGACGACGAAGCCTATGATGTGCACACCGCTCTCGGTGCTCGGATGATCCCCGAAGAACGCGCCGGTGCGAATCTCGTCGCCGGATGGATACGGAGATTCGTCTCGCCGGACGGCGTCGAGGTGGAGGTCCGCCTCATCGAGTTCACGACCAACTATTGGGCAGCCGCCATGCGCAGCCGGGGCAATGTGGAAGTGGGCGAGGGATATCCGGAGGGCGCCCGGGTGTTCGTGCGGCAATCGGGGGCACCGGAGACCGAATGGGCAGCGATGTGGGCCTCGGCTGCGAAGGGGCGGATCCAAGTCATCGCCTATGCGCGCGAACCGACGGACGGGCACCTCGACAGGAGCGCCGCCGAGCCCCTCGTCCGGCACCTGCTGGTGACACAGCTCGAGGTGTTGCCCGAGCTGGCGGATATCGCGGAGCCGGGCGGTGTGGACGTGTCGGATCTACGTCTGCTGCTTCTCACGATCCCGGTCGTGCTGGTGCCGGTTGCCGCTTTGGTGGGCGGGGTCGGGGCGAACCTGCGTGACCGCGGCAGCGTCGAGTACCTGGTCGGCGGCGGCGCGCGTCGGCTGCCCGCGCCTGCGAGCGTCGTGGTCCATGACCTCACCGCGCAGGTCCGGCGCATTCGCCGATCCAGCCGAGTACGTGTGGCCATCGTCGTCGCGTGCGCGACGGCGCTGGTGGCTCTGTCGATGTTCATCGAAGCCTCGACCAGGTTTCACTTCCTCGTCGATGCCGCCGTAGCCCCGGTTCTCGTCGCCGCGGTCGCGGTGATCGACATCGCGATCCGCGCGCGGAACCGGGTACAGCCGGCGTTCGGCCGTGAACCGCTGCTCCCGGCCGCGATCGGAATCGGTGGCTCGATCTTCTTCGTGTTCGGCGGCTTCTTCTTCATCATGAGCGGGGTCGCGGTGTGGGTGCTCAGCGGGTCGACCAGCGAACAGTTCCTTGGCGCGCTGGTCCTCGCTGTAGTCGGCGTGGTAGTGCTGCGAAAGGCTACGCGGCCGTTCGTTCATGCGCGCCGGATGGCCGCGCTGCATGCCGACGAGGCACTCGCGGCCGACAAGCGACGTCAGGTGCTGCTACTGCGGTCGTTCCAGGACGACGGGCTGCGGATGCGGATGCATCGGTCAGCCCGGCACAGTCCGGTCGAAGTGGTTGCCGGACAAGCGTTCGAGCGCTTCGAGGAGCTGCTCGCGTGGAGCCTGTGGCGGATCGGACCGGTCGTCGCGATCGGCCAGCCGGGCGAGGACCTGCCGACGTTGGGTGCCGCGCGCGCGTACTTTCCCGGCGATGACGATACGTGGAAGCAGGCGGTCCGATCGCATTCGCGGCACTCCGCGCTCGTCGTGTTCATCGTGGGCCGTTCGCCCGGACTGGCCTGGGAGTTCCGCGCCGCTTGCCGCGAGGGAGCGCTCGCGAAATGCCTGTTCGTGTTCCCTCCGGTCGAGACCGACGAACTGGGACGCCGTCTGATGGTGCTCGCGGGCTCGCTGCGGCTCGCCACGCACGCGTTGCCCCCATTGTCGCCCGACGGTCCCTACCTGATCGGGCTGATGTTCGACGAACACGGCACACCGATATGGCAGTTCGTCGACGGTCGCGACGACATCGCATATCGCGCGCTGTTCGAGAATGTGGCCGAGAAGATCATCGCGCGGCCGAACCTCATGCTGACGGCGCCGGCGGCGGCCTTCGAGGGTGCCGAGGTCGATGTCACCCACCTGCTCGCGGGTCCGGATGAACCGCGGACCGAATCGACGCGCATCTCCGCGTGGCCGGCATTCCGAAAGATCGCACAAGCGAAGTTCCGGCGTTGTAGCGACAGGACAGCGGGCGTTGCCTCGCGTTTCTCCCGAGCCGGGCGTCGTTGACCGGCCCAGGAGAACTTGCTCAGGTCAGCAGCCGGCGACGTTGCGGCGGGTGGCCCGAGTGTTGGTGGCGGAACGCCAGGATGACATCGAAGGCGGCAGTGTCTTCGACATTGCGGAGGTGGCCGTGCGGCAGCACGGAGAAATCGGCCAGTATGCGTGTCGGCTGCTCGCGCCTGCGAGCGCCGTGAGCCATGACCTCACCGAGCAGGATTTCCGGGATACCGGGGAAAGTCTTTTGCTGTATCTAGTGGCCGCCGAGGAGGTTCCAGACTGTTGCGCGCTCGTGGGTGATGTCGATGGGGGTGCCTGCGAGGGTGGTGAGGAGGTCGGGGAGGGGCCAGGTGGACAGGTGGGCGTAGCGGGCCGAGTAGAGGCCGAGGTGGGTGAGGGCGTAGGTGTTGGTGTGGTCGAAGAGGGCGTAGGCGATGACCTGGTAGAGGTCGTTGGAGGTCAGGGAGTCGGCGCGGATGCCGGTGCGCTGGTTCTTCGGGCCGAGGTGGGTTTTGAGGTCGAGGAGCAGGCCTGCGCTGATGAGGTCGGCGTCGGCGTTGCACAGGACCGAGGCGTCGAAGGTGGGGCCGGGGAAGGTCGGGGGGTGCAGGTGGGGGAGGAGGTGTTCTTCGGCGAGGCCGCGGAGTTCCCAGAGTTGGCGGATGGCGTCGGGGGGTGCGAGGGCGAGGAGGTGCTCGGGGGTGAAGCGGCCGGTTCTGAGCAGGTTGTCCAGGGCTGACTCGCGGAGCAGGCCCCGCCGGTAGACGTCGGTGCACAGGGCAAGGGCCCAGCAGGCTCGGCTGAGTCGGTCGACGTCGGTGGCGGTCGGGGCGACCGCGGCCTGAGCTGTCTCGATCACCGACTCGATGACGGCCGACTCTCGCGGATGGCCGAAGAATCCGAGTAGTGGCAGGACCGGCGCGTGTTCGGGTACCAGCAGGAACCTGATCTCGAAGTCGAACGCGGCGCCGAGCGTGGCCGGGTTCGCGCCGCCGGTGTCGACAAGTAGCGGTCCGGCTTCTCGCCGGTACTGGGCCTGCACGCCCCTGGTGTGGGGAAACCGTTCGTGCAGGTATTCGCGCAGCGGTGAGGTCTTGTCGCGCAGTGCCGCGGACAGATTGGTGTAGACGTACACGGACCCTCCGTTTCCAGAGATGAGCGTGCTGTCGATAGTGCCACGGGCCGCGACCCCATGTTGCATAAAGTTCTTTGCACACATATTTGTGCAAAGAGTACTTTGTAACTATGGCCGACGAGGTACCGCCCAGAGAGATCACCGACCCCGCGGCGCTGCGAGCGCTCGCGCATCCCCTGCGTCAGCGCATCCTGCGCGCGCTCGCCGAGAACGGACCGGCCACCGCGACAGCGTTGGGCGCTCGGCTGGGCGAGAACACCGGCGCGACCAGTTACCACCTGCGCCAGCTCGCCGAACACGGCTTCATCGAAGAGGCGCCCGAACTGGCCAAGGGCAAGGAGCGGTGGTGGCGTTCGCCGCCGAAGGACCTGCGCTACCGGATGGACCGCGAGCAGTCACCGGAGCTCCGCGAGCTGATGGAAGGTCTTGTCGCGCAGCACATCGCCGAAGACATCGAGATGTTCCAGCGCTTCCAGGCCGAGCGTGCCGAGCTGGGTGAGTGGGCCGACATGATGCCCTTCTCGCGTGGCGCGATCTACGCGACGCCGGCCGAACTCGAAGAATTCTTCGAGGACTACATGACCCTGCTCAAGCGTTTTCAGCAGTCTCACCCGCAGGATCGCCCGGGCGCCCGTCGTGTGCTGACGCGCTTCCTCGCCTTTCCCGCACCTCGCACGAACACCGCAGACTAGGACTTGGCGTGCTCTCGATCTTCCGGCGAATCATCCTGCTCACCTTCATGATCACCGTCGTCGCCGGATTCCCGGCGGCGCACGCGCAGAACACCACCACCGTCGACATCACCGTCACCCGCTCGGACGGCACGACCACCGCTGGCACCGTGCATGCCCCGACGGGGGCGTCCGGCAGGCCGGGCGTTGTGCTCGTCCACGGATCGGGCGACGGCAGCGGCGAGCACTACGACCATGTCGCCGAGGCGTTCGCCCGCGCGGGCATCGTCGCATTGCGCTACGACAAGCGCACCGAGGATTACACGCCGTCGCACCGTGACTACTCCCTCCTGGCCGACGACGCGCTGGCAGGCGTTGCCGCACTGCGGAATCGGCCCGAGGTCGACCCGGCGCGAGTAGGACTGTGGGGTCTGTCGGAAGGCGGATGGGTCGCGCCCCTCGCCGCGTCGCGATCCGCCGACGCGGCGTTCTTGATCACGATCGGCGCGAATTCGGCCGCACCCGCCGCGCAGCAGAACTGGGCGAACGAGACTCGGTTCGGCGCGGCGGGCGTGCGCGGTTCGATGGTCGATGTGCTGGCCCGCAACGGTATTCGTCAGCTGGTCGCCGCCGGTCAGGTCGCGCAAGCCGATTACGACCCGATCCCGGTGCTGGAGCGGATCACCCAGCCGGTCCTCGCGATCTGGGGTGATCTGGACCGTCTGACCCCACCCGGTGACAGTCTGCGCGGATTCCAGACCGCCTTCGAGCATGCCGGAAAGACGAACTACACGCTGCGCACACTCGCGAACGCTCAGCACGCCGGACAACCGACTACCGATGGCTTCGACAAACTTCCCGGCTTGGCGCCGGGATACGGCGAGCTCCTGGGTGATTGGGTCAACGGGCTTCCTGGATCCGCGACCCCACCGACGGCGGATCAGCCTGCGGCACAGGGGCATCCGGTGTGGGCGCTGGCTCCCGCATCCTGGTGGGAATCGACCACGGTGCAACTGACCTTGCTGTTCGGCATGATCCTGGCACTGGGCGGCTACGCGTTCACCGGAATGGTCAGGTCCTGGCGACTGCCCGATCGGCTGCCTGCGCGAGTGCTGTTGTGCACGACGGTGATCGGCATGCTCGGCACGATCGTCCAGCTCGGCTACATCCTCACCACCCGCGCAACCTCGTTCGGCCCCTTGCTGTTCGGCCGGACCCTGCCCTGGCTGGCATTGCAGGTGATCGCCTTCGTGGCGGTGGTCGCGCTCGGTTTCGTGCTCGCCCGCGCCCGTCACACCCTCGCCGGTGCGAGCGCCGGAGCGCGGACCCGATGGGTCCTGTTGGTCTGCGGTGGAACAGGTTTCGTGCTCTGGGCACTGTACTGGGGTCTGCTGCTCCCTTGACCTACGAGAAAGGCCCCCGACGAGGTCGGGGGCCTTCTTCGCGGTTACTCCTGAGCCGATCGCCGTTGATCGGTCTCAGGAGAACTGGCTCGGGTCAGCGGGCAGCGACATTGCGGCGGGTGGCCCGAGAGTTCATGGAGCTGCGCAGGATCTGGTGCAGAACGGCATCGAAGGCGTCGGTGTCTTCGACATTGCTGAGGTGGCCGTGCGGCAGCACGTGGAAATCGGCCAGGTTGCCGGTGCGGCGCAGGATGTCGACGATCGGGCGCGACAGGCGCTGCGGCAGCAGCCGGTCCCTGGCGCTGGCGATCACCGTGGTCGGGACGGTCAGGTTGGCGGTGCCTGCCGACAGATCCATGTCGGCCATCGCGGCAGCGTGGCGCCCGCGCGCGATCGGGCGGCAGGAGCGGATGATGCCCATCGCGAAGTCGACCTCGTCGGCGGTGGCCTCGGGGGTGAGAATGCGCGTGCGCAGAATCTGCTGGGTGAGCCAGCCGCCGGGGATCGGCAGCGGCGCGAACAGCAGCGACTCGCTGACCGGCTGCGGCATCCGCACCGGTGCGCCCAGCAGGGTGACCGGGTACTGCGCGACGGTGAGCTGCTTGTTCAGCAGCGGCAGCATGTCGGTTTCCCAGCGGATCGCGGCGTTGGCGGTGTTGGCGAGCAGCACGGCGGACGCGCGTCGGGAGACCTGTTCGGGGTGATGCTTGGCCCAGGCCTGAATGGTGAGCCCGCCCATGCTGTGCCCGGCCAGGACCGCTTTCTCGTCTTCACGCAGCGTCGCGTCGAGGACGGCGGACAGGTCGTCGGCCAGGGTGTGTTCGCTGGGGGCGGCGGTGCCGAGGGTGGAGGCGCCGTGGCCGCGCTGGTCGTAGCTGACCACGCGGTACTCGCCGGCGAAGGCGGTGATCTGCGGGTTCCAGTATTCGATACTGCAGGCCCAGCCATGGATGAGGACCAGGGTGGGGGCGGTATCGGGACCGTAGACGTGGACCCGGAGCTGCGCGCCGTCCGTGGTGGTCACCGGGACGACCCGGTGCTCGACGGTGGGGGCGTTGAATTTCGCGGTGGCGAAACTGCGGGTACGCAGCCCGGCACGGAACTGTGCGGTCAGTGCGCCGGTCTCGAGGTGAGAGACCATGGATCGCGCTGCCGCGAGCGTCATCATCGACTTCGCAAGCATTGTCGGCACTCCTTTGTGTCGTAGGCCACCGTACAGTGCAAGCCAGGGTGCTAGCTAGTGTTAGCGGGTCACAGTGTCCCACTTGTTGTGAACTGGGTCACCGGGCGTGCTGACATTGTGAAATCGCCTGAAATCAGCGAAAAATTACACCGGAAGGGCACGATCGGGCATCGGTCGCGCTGGCGGCGGCGTACGGCCGCCGCTACCGTATTGGAGTGGACAAAACGCACGTCACGGCCGAGTTTTCCGGCGCGGACCCGAACCGGGGTACCGCGCGCTCGACCTGGCAGCGGATGACGCCACCGCTGATCGCCGCCGGTCTCGGCGTCGGCACGCTGGCCCTGCTGCATTTCCGTGACCCGCACGTCGAGGGTTCCTACGGCCTGTGCCCGGTGTACGCGCTGTTCGGGGTGTACTGCCCCGGGTGCGGCGGCATGCGCGCGATGCACAACCTCACCGACGGCAACATCGTCGACTCGCTGCACAGCAATCTGCTGGCCCTGCCGCTGACCGTAGCCTTCGCGGTCTTCGTCATCGACTGGATCCTGCGCGCTCGTCGCGGACAACGGTGGCGCGTGCCCGGGCTCAGCGCGGTGACCGTGTGGTCCTTCTTCGGCCTGCTCGCCCTCTATTCCGTGCTCCGCAACACGCCATGGGGAACATGGCTCACGCCCGTCTGACGCTGGTTCGCGGGCTGATTACCGGGCACCCTGGAGGTATGGGCGATTCACTGAAAGACAGAGTCCGGCAGAAGTTGCAGCGTCAGCTCGCCCAGGACGGACCCGACCCCGAGCAGGACGACGCCAGGGCCATCTCGGTGGCCGACGATCTCGAGGCGCTCGAGATGGTGCAGGCCGACGATCCGCTCATCGAGGAATTGGCCCAGCGTTATCTGGTGTTCTGATGCGCCTGCCCGCCCAGCGGCGGTAATTGCGGCAGCGGCTTGGTCCCGAGCCAGATCGCGAACAGGCCGCGCAACGGCGCCACACTGTAGTGACCGGCCAGGTCGACGAATTCCTCCGTAGTGACAGAGGAGTGCCGGTACCGCGCGGTCCACTCTCTGATCAGTTCGAAGAACAGGTGATCGCGCAGTTCCAGCCGCAGCGCGTGCAGGGTGAGCGCCCCGCGCTTGTAAACCCGGTCGTCGAACATGTCCTTGGGTCCGGGATCGCCGACGATGATGTCCTGCGGCTGACGCGCCAGGTTCGCGCGCGCCGCCCGCGCCAGCTGATCGGCGGTCGGCCCACCGGACGCTTCGGACCAGATCCATTCCGCGTAACAGGCGAAACCTTCGTGCAGCCAGATGTCCTGCCACCGCTTCAGTGTGAGGCTGTTGCCGAACCATTGATGCGCGAGTTCGTGTGCGACAAGACGTTCCGCGCCGCGCTTGCCATCGCAATGGTTGGCGCCGAAGATCGAGATGCCCTGCGCCTCGATCGGGATGTCGAGCTCGTCGTCGGTGACGACCACGGAGTAGTCGTCGAACGGGTACGGCCCGAACCGCTCGGTGAACAAGGCCATCATCTCGGGCTGACGCGCGAAGTCGTGTTCGAAGCTCGCCCGCAACCGCGGCGGGATGACCGCGTGCATCGGTACCGGTTCACCGACGGCGCCGACCCGGTACTTGCGGTAGGTGCCGATCTGGATCGTCGCCAGATAGCTCGCCATCGGCTCGGCCATCTCGTATACCCAGGTGGTCTGGCTGGCCTTGGCCTGCTTGCCGACCAGGGTGCCGTTGGCCAGCGCGTAGAACGGGCTGTCGGTGGTGATCGAAATCCGGTAGGAAGCTTTGGAACTCGGGTGGTCGTCGCACGGGAACCAGGACGCGGCGCCGTTGGGCTGGCTCGCGACCAGCGCGCCCTCGGTGAGTTCTTCCCAGCCGACCTCGCCCCACGGGCCGCGCACCGGCTTGGGGGTGCCCGAGTAGTGGACGGTGATCTCGAGAACGCCACCGGCGGGGATCTTCTGCTGCGGCGTGAGCGCGAGCTTGCCCTGCTGATGGACGAATTTCACCGCCTTCGATCCGTTGACGAGAACCTTCGACACCATCAATGCCTGCGACAGGTCGAGGGTGAACCACGGCCGCACCGTGGTGGTGACCGCGATGATCACCGCACGCCCGGCGAGCCGGTTGCTGGCGGGTCGGTAGCTCAGTTCCAGCTCGTAGCGCGACACACGGTAGCCGCGATTGCCGTTCTGCGGCAGGTACGCGTCGATGGGGTCCTCGTAGAACTTGCTCCGCATCAGGCGGCTCCGCGCTGCCTCGACTCCCGCGTCGAGGCGGGATCGGTCCAGTGCGTGATGGGATTGCCCCACCAGCGAGTCGACGGCGGAACCACGTCGCCGCGCATGACGAGCGACGCCGGGCCGATGGTGGCGCCCGCCCCGATGTGGGCGGCGGGCAGGGCGACGCAGTGCGGGCCGAGGGTGGCGCCCGCGTCGAGTGTCACCGTGTCCATGGACATGATGCGGTCGTGGAACAGGTGTGTTTGCACCACGCAGCCGCGCTCCACGGTCGCGCCGTCACCGAGTGTCACCAGGTCCGCCTCCGGTAGCCAGTAGGACTCGCACCATACCCCGCGGCCGATCTTGGCACCGAGTCCGCGAAGCCACAGATTCATGACGGGAGTACCCGTGGCGGCCCGCGCGAACCACGGCGCCGCGACGGTCTCGACGAAGGCGTCGGAGACCTCGTTGCGCCACACGAACGAGCTCCACAGCGGGTACTCCACCGCGCGAATCCGCCCGACGATCAACCACTTGGCGGCCACCGCGATGGCACCGGCGACCGCGCCCGCGGCCATCAGTACCAGACCTGAGACAAGCGCTGCGACAAGGTAATCGGTGTGCTGAGCGATCAGCGCGAGCACGAGCAGCACGCTGAGGCCGATGGCGAAGGTCACCATCACCGGGATCAACCGGCAGGTCTCCACGAAGGCACGGGCCAGCTTGAGCCGCAGTGGCGGATCGAACGTGCGCGAGGTGTCGCTGGATTCGGTCGCGCGACGAAGCCGCACCGGCGGGCTGCCCAGCCAGGACGAGCCTGCCTTGGCCTTGTTCGGCGCGGCCGAGAGCACCGCGACCAGACCGTTCTTCGGCACGCGCCGACCGGGCGCGGTCATCCCCGAATTGCCGAGAAAGGCGCGCTTGCCGACCTTGGATTCGCCGATGCGCAACCAGCCGCCGCCGAGTTCGTAGCTACCGATCATGGTGTCGTCGGCCAGGAAAGCGCCGTCGGAGATCACGGTGAACTTGGGCAGCATCAGCACGGTCGACGCCTCGACGTTCTTGCCGATCTTCGCGCCGAGCAGGCGCAGCCAGATCGGGGTGAGCAGGCTGGCGTAGAGCGGGAACAGGAACGTGCGGGCGGAATCGAGCAGGCGTTCGGTGGCCCACACCTGCCAGCCGGTCCGGCTGCGCACGGGGTGGTAGCCCTCGCGCAGACCGATGCTGAGCAGACGCACCGCGAGCACGGTCGCCACGGCGTACACGCCGAGGCTGAGCAGGGTGGCCAGCGGCAGGACGGCGAAGCCGCGCAGGGCGGCGGCGCCGATGGTGGTCTCCTCGCGGACCCACCAGGCGATGAAGGTGCCGCCCACCGCGAGGCCGAACACGGGCATCGCGGCCAGCACCATCGACGACAGGCCGAACACGATCAGCCAGTGCCTGGCACGTTCCGGGGAGTGGTCGGGCCAGCGGCGTGGTGCCTTCCCGGTCTTGGTGGCGGGCGAACCCGCCCATTCCTGTTCGCCCTTGACCTTGCCCGAGACGGCGGAGCCGGGCGCGATCTCGGCTTTCTTGCCGATCTTGGTGCCGGGCAGCAGGATCGAGCGGGCGCCGATCACCGCGCCGTCACCGATGGTGATACCGCCGATGTGCACGATGTCGCCGTCGACCCAGTAGCCGGACAGGTCGACCTCGGGTTCCACGCTGGCGCCGTCGCCGAGTTCGAGCATGCCGGTGACCGGCGGCAGGCTGTGCAGGTCGACGCCCTTGCCGATCTTGGCGCCGAGCGCGCGAGCGAACGGAACCATCAGCGGTGCGCCGGACAGGCTTTCGGCGCCGCTGGCCTCGGACAGGCGTACGGCGGCCCACAAACGTAAGTGCACGGCCGAGCCGCGGGGGTAGGACCCGGGCCGAAGTCCGGCGAGCAGAATTCGGGCGCCCGCCACGCAGATCGTCATCCGGCCGATCGGCGAAATGAACAGCACGAACGCCAGCAGAATCCACCACCAGGACAGCCGTGGCAGCCACGGCAGCGAACCCGACCAGCCCGCGATGCCCGAGACCACGGTCAGCCACGTGACCCACTGCAACCCGGTGAGGGTGGTCAGCGGAATCGTGGCCAGCACCTGGGTGATCTGGGCGCGCACCGGCGTCGGCCTCACGACGCGCACGTCGACGGCCGCGACCGGCGCGCTGCCGTCGAGCAGTTCGACCAGCGAACCGAGCCGCGGGTGGTCGTAGAGATCGGCGACGGTGACATGCGGGTACCGCTCACGCAACGCGCCGACGAGCTGCGCCGCCGACAGTGAGCCGCCGCCGAGATCGAAGAATTCCGCGTCGAGATCGGTGGGCTGGGCGCCGAGGATCGCGTCCCACAGGTTCGCCACCCACGCCGCGGTGCCGGACAGTCCCGTCTCGGGTTCGTCGGCCGAAGGCAGCGGCCATGGCAGTGCGTCGCGGTCGACCTTGCCGGAGGTGCGGGTCGGCAGGTCGGCGACGACCGCCAGTCGCGGCACCAGCGGAGCCGGAAGTTGTTCGGCCAGAATCTCCCTGGCCTTCTTCACATCGAAATCAGGACCGGCGCCGGTGAGATAGCCGACGAGAATCTTGTTGCCGGCCTTGGTAGTTCGGATCGCGGCAGCCGCGCCGCTGACACCCGGCAGATGCTGGAGCGCGTTGTCGAGCTCGCCGAGTTCGATGCGGCGGCCACCGATCTTGATCTGGTCGTCGGCGCGGCCGAGGAAGATCAGGCCCTCGCGGTCGTTGCGTACCAAATCCCCACTGCGGTAGGCGCGTTCCCAGCCGAGGGAGGGCAGCGGCGCGTACTTCTCGGCGTCCTTGGCCGGATCGAGGTAGCGGGCCAGTCCGACGCCACCGATCACGAGCTCACCGGTTTCGCCGTCGCCCACCGGGTTGCCCTGCAGGTCGACGACGGTGAGGTCCCAGCCGTCGAGCGGCAGGCCGATCCGGACGGGCATCTCGCCGGTGAGCAGCGCGGCACAGGCGACCACGGTCGCCTCGGTGGGCCCGTAGGTGTTCCACACTTCGCGGTCGGCGCCCGTCAGCCGTTCGGCCAGCTCCGGAGGTACCGCTTCGCCGCCGAAGATCAGCAGTCGCACCGATTCCAGCGCTTGGGCAGGCCAGGTCGCGGCCAGCGTCGGCACCGTGGAGACGATGCTGATCTCGCGGCGCATCAGCCACGGGCCGAGGTCGGCGCCGGTGCGCACCAGATCGCGCGGCGCGGGGACCAGGCAGGCGCCGTTGCGCCAGGCCAGCCACATTTCCTCGCAGGAGGCGTCGAAGGCCACCGACAGGCCGGCCAGGACCCGGTCGCCGGGGCCGATCGGGGCCTTGCGCAGGAAGAGCCGGGCCTCGGCGTCGACGAAGGCGGCGGCGTTGCGATGGGTTACCGCAACACCTTTCGGGGTCCCGGTGGAGCCGGAGGTGAAGATGATCCACGCGTCGTCGGCGGGGGTGGGCAGGGTGTTCCAGTCGTGGTCGCCGGTGGCCGTGGTGGCCGACTCGATGCCGTCGCCGGTGGCGATCGCGCTCACCCTCGCCTCGCCGAAGACGAGCTTGGCTCGCTCCTCCGGGTCGTCGGCGTCGACGGGTACATAGGCGGCGCCGCAGTAGAGCACGGCCAGAATCGTCACGTACAGCGCGGCGGAGCCCGAGGGCATCCGCACGCCGACGCGGTCGCCCGGTCGCACGCCCGCCTCGGTGAGCTCGGCCATCCTGGCCTCGATCGTGGCGATCAGTTCCATGTAGCTGAGCACAACGGTGCCGTCGTCGATGGCCGGTGCGTCCGGGTGTGCCACGGCGGTGCTGGTCAGGATGTCGACCAGGGTGCGCGGCGGCGCGGCGAGATCCGCGCGCAACAGCGGGTCGCGCAGGACCGCCGGTACCTCAGTGTGTGGCTCGAGCATCGTGCTCAGTCCACCTCTCATCGGTTGACCCCCATCGGTGGTGTCTGTTGTTTCATGAGCGGGTTACCGGAGGGCAAACAGGATGGTCACCAGATGCCAACGGTACTCGGTGCGGGTGTTGCCGGACGGCAGCGAAAGGCGTGCCGTCGGCGCTGTTCACGAAGGTGATTCCGGCAGTTCGCCGAGGGCGGTGACCGTCAGCCGGTGCAGCGTCCGCTGTTCGTCTTCGTCCAGGCTGCTCAGCACGCGGGCGGTGGCCTCGGCGATCAGCTTGTCGGTGCGTTTGCACTGTTTGCGCCCGGCCTCGGTGATCCGCAGCCGGTATTTGCGGCGATCCTTGCCGTCGCGGGTGCGTTCTACCAGGCCGGCGCGTTCCAGCGCGTCGATGAGGCGGACGACTTCACTGCGGTCGATACCGAGCGCATCGCCCACCTTCTTCTGCGTCAGGTCGGCGTTTTCCTCGATGAAGGTGAGCACCCAGTGATCGCGCAACGGGAAGCCGATCTCGGCGTGCAGCGCCTTGGTGAGCCGTCCGAGCGCGTACACCGGGTAGCGCGGCAGGCCGCGGACGGAGTTCGTGTTCGTGGACATGAGAGCGAACTCTAGCAAATAGTGGAGTTGCCCAATCATCTCGGGTATCTATCATGGGGTGCATAGATGGTTGGAAACTGGGTGTGATCAGGCAACTCGGGGCAATCGGTCAGGGGTAGCCGACCACGTTGCGTGCGCGTGGCGAGCGCGCGGACTGATAGGTCTCGGCGCGGCGCCGGACCTGAGCGTGGATGCTCGAGGTGGGATCGAGATGGGCGAGCTCGAACGAGATCTTGCCGCCGTGGTCGTGGTGGATGACCAGGGAATCGTCGAGGACGCGGTAGACCGCGCGAACTTCACCTTCGGCCCAGGCCGCGACGTACCGCACCGCGACAGCCCGGTGCAGCGCGAGTCGCCAGTACTTGCTGGTTCGCTCGCGCAATCGATCGGCATCGACGCCGTCGTACCAGCTGCGCTCCGTCATGGGCGAGGAGCTGCCCGCCTGTGCCCAACGGTCGGCGGCGCTCAGGTCGACCCACAGGATCTCGCCGTCGCCGACCTGGTGGCCCGCGCGGGTCACGCGGCGTGACGGCGGCCGCCGGGGCGGTTTGGCGCGTGTGCCGATGACGGTGACGGCCGGCGTGCCGGGCAGTCGCGTAGCCGGGTCCACGGGCTGGTAGCCGGGATTGTCCTCGCGGACGAAGCCGAGAACGCGATCGAAGGCCGACAGGCCCGGTGCGGGGGCGCAACCGTCCAGGCACAGCAGGGTGCGGCCGAGTGCGAAGACGAGATCCGCCGCGATCGAACCCCGCTTCTCCTCGTCGAACGCGCGGGTGAGGACTTGTGCGGGGACGATCACGATCGAGGTATCCGACGGGCTGGTGTGCTCGGCGCAGCGGGTGAGGTGACCGACGTGCGCCGACTCGGACTCGGCGTAGAACAGGTAGTACGCGGTGGCGCCGAAATGCTCTGCGGCGTCCTGTAGATCGGCTCGCTGCGCGGAGGGCAGGGCAGCCGATTTGATCGGTTCACCCTGTCTGGCCCGCTTGGCCTGGATGAGTAACCGCACTTCGCCTGCACCCGAAGGGTCCTGCACGCTGTAGATGAAATCCGCACCGACTCCGCGCCTGCCACGGGCCCGGTTACCGCCCTCCTCCGGTCGCGTCAGCAGCCGGAGCCCGCCCGATCCTGCCGCCTGCGTCGCCGACCCCCACGACGTGCACCCCCGCGGCGGCACGCAATCGGGGCACGGCGCGTCGATGCGGTAGTCCACCCCGGTGAGATGGCCGAGCAGGATCTCGGTGAACGTCTCCTCCTGCCACGGAAACAGCCGCGCGCCCAGGTGCTGCAGCCGGTAAACGCTCTGACAACTCAGCCGCCGCGCCGCGATCGGGTCGACGAAGATCTCCGCTGGGAACTCAGACATCGAGTGGGATCTCGATCGTCGGGCGAAGCGCTTCGAGCTGGGTGACATAGGCGCTGAGCACCCGCTCGTACAGGTCGTCGACCTTGGCGTGGCGCACTGTGATCACCATCGAGTAGCGGATCGGCTGTGCGTTGACGGTGGGATGGCCGGATTCCCTGGCGGTGTGGTGGATGTCGAAGACCGGGTTGCGCAGGCTGTTGACGCGCTTGCTCCGCTCGGCGTGCAGGACGGTGTCCCACTTGTGCGAGTCACGGCGCAGCACGGCCTCGGGGTCGAGTTCGGTCGCGCGGAAGAACGGGGCCGAATCCGGGTGGATTCTGGTCGGTTCGGCGAACCGCTCGTCATGCGGACGGAACGTGACGTCGAGGCCGCTGCGGGTGTAGCTGCCTGGGTCGGCGGGGTCGACCGGGGTAGCGAAGACCAGAGTCGCTCGAATGCGGACCATGCCGGCGGGAAGCGCCGCGGGCAGCGGAATCCGGGCGCGCAGGTATTTCGCGGGGGTGAGTTCACCCTGGTAGAGCACTCTGGCTTCGCCGTCGCCGCACAGAACCATGTCGGCCAGGGTGGCGGCGATACGGCCGTGTCCTGAGTCGGAATCCGGTGAACTGGTGCGTCTTTCGGCAGTGTGCACGAGCAGGGCCTTCAGGTCGAGCGCACCGAGTTTCGGGCCGAACAGGGTGCGGGCGCCCAGCGCGGCGCGCAGGGCCATCGGGGCGGCGAAGCTGGTGCCGGAGTCGGGAACTGCGGTGCCGTCCGGTCCGACGACGTGGAACGGTTCGTGATCGCTGCCGCCGAAGGCGAGCAGGTCGGGCTTCACGGTGCCGGGGGAGCGGCCCGGCCCGATCGCGGAGTACGGCGCACGGTTCCATTGCGCTCCCACCCGATCCGATGAACCGACCGCGAGCGCGTTGACGCTGTCGGCCGGAACCTGGACGCGCGCGTTGCCACTCGGTCTGTCGGCCTCGCCGTTGTTGCCGACCGCGATGGTGGCCAGCGTGGTGCCGTCGCTGAGGTAGTCGTCCCAGAACGCGGTCCAGGCGTGCACTTCGTCGTCCTCGATGGGGAGTTCGGGGCCGATGCTGACATTGACGAACTCGTATTTGCGTTGGCGCAGCACGGTATCGATGCGCTCGATGGCCGAGTACAGCTCGCACTGGTCGTCGTCGGTGTCCTCGTCGAGCACCTGGTAGTGGTCGATGTAGCCGTAGGGGACCGGGACCGGCTGGACGGGGTCGACGCTGCCGAACAGCAGCGCCGAGGTGACGCGGTGGCCGTGGTCGAGATAGGTGCGCTGCGGCGCGGCGCTGTCGGCGAAGGTGTGGGCGTCGACCCAGCGGGTCAGTGGGGTGCGTGCGGGGATGCCACCGTCGAAGACCGCGATGGTGAGTTCCCGGTCGGTCGGCTCGGTCGTCGGCAAGGCCGGGCGGAACGTCGAAAGCGCTGTCCTGGTGGTGGTGTCGCGCCCGAGCTGGGTGCGCATGCGCGGCATGCGGCGGATCACCCTGGTGAACGAGTAGCCGGCGAGTGCGGCGATGGCGGCGTGGGTTCCGGTGACGGGGACGAAGGCCAGACCACCGTTGTCGAGTCGGCGGTCGATGGCCACGTCGAGATCGAGATCGCGGGAGAAGTCGAGCAGACCCTGCAGGGCGATGTCGCGACCGGAGTGCAGCACCAATTCGGCGACGGTCTCCGAATTACGCGGTTCCGCTGCGAGTCTGAGCCTGTCGGCGGCGTTGTTGAGCCGGAATTCCGCCAGGCTGACGATACCGATCTCGGCGCCGCCCAGCGGTGCGTCGGCAGTGATCCGCTCGGTGAGCAACTGCAGATTGACGCGGGTCGTTGCCAGGAACAGCAGGGTGCTCGCCCGCGGTTTGCCGTGCTCCGGCGCGATCGCCACCGGCCTGCTGCCCAGCGGATCCAACTGCATCGATGTGAGAAGTCTTGTGGGATAACCACTTATGGACAGGTACTGCGGATGCAGGGTGACAGCCGTGACCGTCTCGTCCTCCGGGCAGGCCGTTTTCGGCAACGCGTCCGCACTCGAGGTGGCCGCGCTCAGCATCGGCGCGAGTCGGGCTCGCGCCTGCGCCACCGTGTACGGGGGCGGCGGCGAGCCGCCCGATCTGCTGGGGGAGATGGGCGCGGTGAGTCGTTCACCGAAGCCGATCAGAAATCGCGGTCCCGCCACCGGTGAATCCCCCCAGCTGCCACGTTATTCCCGTCGATGCGTGAAACCACGAATGGTGTCGCGCGACACCCCCGTCAGCGCGCTGATCTGGCGCTGAGACAAGCCTGACACGCCCGTCAGCGTCTGTGCCAGCCGTAACCGATCCGTTTTGGGAAGTTCAGCTGCCAGTCGCGCGGAATGCTCGGCCATCAGCCCGGGCAGAAGCTGGTCCTCGAGCACGCAACGCCTGCGCAATCGCAGCATCGCGCGCTCGATATCGTTGAACGACAAGCCCTTCGACGCCAGCGCCACCGCGTCCACGGCGCCGTCGGGCAGTGGCTGCCCGGCGAACCGGCGAATCGCCTCGCAGCGTTGCTCGGCCTCGGGCAGCGCGAACTCCACGCTCACATCGAAGCGCCGCCACGCGGCCGGATCCAGCAGATCGGCGTGGTTGGTCGCGCCGATGACCAGGCCCCCGCCGGTCGGCCAGTCGTCGATCTGCTGGAGCAGTACCGTCACCAGCCGCTTCAACTCGCCCACGTCGCGATCGTCGTCGCGACGCTTGGCGATGGCGTCGAGCTCGTCGAGCAGCAGAACGCACGGCCGCTGCTTGGCGTAGTCGATGGCATGGCGCAGGTTGGTGCCGGTCTTGCCGAGCAGGCTGCTCATGATGGTCGCCAAGTCCAGGACCACCAGCGGCAGCGACAGTTGGTGGGCCAGCCAGGCCGCGGCCATCGTCTTGCCGACGCCGGGCGGACCGACGAACAGCAAGCTGCGGGCCGGGGTCAGATCGGCGGCGGCCAGCCGGTCGGCCTGCTTGCGTTCGTCGACGATCTGGGTGAGCACGTCATAGGTTTCGGCGGCCAGGATCGGCACTTCGGCGGTGGAGCCGGGCGGGATCACCCGCAGCAGCGGCAGCCGGCTGTCGCCGTCGACCGGAATCGGCGTATCCACCTCCGCGCGTAGGGGATTGGCGCGCGTGGGGTTCTGGCGCAGCAGCGCGATCAGCGCATCGGCCAGTTCGGGACTGGCGTGCCGGTGGCGGCGCGCGGCCCGGCGCACGAACATTGCGACATCCTGCTCGCGCCCGGCGAGCGCCAACCTGGCCAGGTGGACGAATTCGTCGGGTAGATCGGCGCTCACGTCCGCCGAAGTGGAGCTCAAGGCGTGTGACATGGTCTTCTTCCGATCAACTACGTGGACTATTTTCGCTTCACTCGATCGTACGGCGTCCATCACGGGCAAAGTTCACCCCTTGTGTACCGGTTTGACATCGGACCCCACCCGCAGCGCCACATTGATCTGCCGAGCCCTCAGCGCAGCGATTCCCTTCGTCGGATGCTAGTTCCGCCACGTCCCCTCATGGGCGATTCCCTTCGTTTCGGGCGTGCCTCGAAGCGTGCGGCGCGGCGCCTATGCCGCCGAGCGTCCAGACCAGTGCCATGGTGAACGGGTGGCCGCGCAGGTGGGCCCACTTGGGTTTCGCCGCGAGCCAGGCGTCGTCGACCAGGGCCTCGGCCGCTTCGGTGAGGACCCAGCCCGCGTCGGTGCCCGCGGTGATGTGCTCGCTCAGCAGGTGCAGGTGGGTGCTGATCGCGATCGGATCGCCCCCAGCGGGGGTGTAGTGCGTCGGCATTCCGGTGACCATCATGAACTGTGGGTGGTAGCTGATCTGGGCGAACGTGGCTCCTGGGACAGCCAGCCGCGCGGCCTCGGTGTAGAACGGGAGCAGGTCCGGCAGGTGTTCGTCGATCAGTGAGGAGATCACGAGATCGTAAGTGCTGCTTGGTAATTCGGTGGCACACACGTCGGCCTTGGTGAGTGTGCGGTGTACACCGCGGGCGCGGGCACGGGCCAGCATGCCCGCGCTCAGATCGACGCCGTCGATCTCGGCGCTACTGCGGCTGCGCAACCACGCGCCGGTTCGCCCCGTTCCGCAACCCAGGTCGACCGCCTGTCGCACTCCCGCCCAATCCGGGCGGCGAAGCCGATCCAGCAGCGCCGCGTCCATCTCGTCCATCACGGTGCGCTCGTAGGTATCGGCCCAGCCGTCGTAACCGGTGGCGACATCGACGGTGGGGTAGTTGCGCCGGTCGAAATCGGCGAAGGCAGGCATCCCCGGAGTATCACAAGGGAAAGCGCACGTGGACAACCGATTTCCCGCTGCGGCCGCGACGGCCCGGCCGCCGCGCCGAACCGGGAGATCTCGGGGGTGGTCCGGGTCGACTCGGAGCGCACCGACGATCGGTGGTTGACAGGTCCGGTGGTCGTCTGTCACTCTCGTTGCAGGTCACGAGTACCAGCGTTCAGCCCCGGCTTGCTGGTCGGCAACCCTCCTCCGCGGTGGGGTGCTCCGGGTGACGACCAGGCTGACGTCCGAATTGGGCGCGGCAAGCGCGGGCCACCTCTTCAGGAGCGGGTCCCTGAGCCGACGGGATTTCGTCATGACTGCTGTAATCGACCCCACCTGTGCCATCGCCGCCGTTTCCGGTGCCGACCTGCAGGTTCCGCTCGTTCAGGGCGGCACCAGCTCCTACGCCAACTTCGACTACGCGGCGAGTGCGCCGGCGTTGAAGCAGGTCACCGACCGGATTTCGCAGTTGCTGCCGTTCTACGCCAGCGTGCACCGGGGCGCGGGATACGCCTCGCGGATCTCCACCGAGTGCTACGAGGCTTCGCGTGGGTCCGTTGCCCGGTTCCTCGACGCCGACGACGACCAGGTCGTGGTGTTCACGCGTAACACCACCGATTCGCTGAACCTGCTGGCCGGGTGCGTGCCGGGGGAGACCGTGGTACTCGATATCGAGCACCACGCCAACTTCCTGCCGTGGGCGAAGCACGGTCGTCGCGTCGTGCGGGCCGCCGCCACGGTCGAGGAGACGATTCAGCGTGTCGTCGCCGAGCTGTGCAGCAAGCCTGCCGCGCTGCTGGCGGTGACCGGTGCGTCCAACGTCACCGGTGAGGTGCTGCCGCTGGAACGGCTCGCGACCATCGCCCATCTGTGTGGTGCGCGCATCCTCGTCGACGCCGCTCAGCTGGCTCCGCATCGCCGGATCTCCCTGCGCGAGACCGGGATCGACTACCTCGCCTTCTCCGGGCACAAGCTGTACGCGCCGTTCGGTTCGGGTGTGCTCGTCGGCCGGCGGGACTGGCTGGACGAGGGTGAGCCCTACCTGGCCGGTGGTGGTGCGGTGCGCAATGTCGGTGTGACAGAGGTCGAATGGGCGTGCGCGCCGCAGCGGCACGAAGCCGGCTCGCCGAACGTCCTGGGCGCGGCCGCTATTGCCGCCGCCTGCGATGCGCTCGCCGCCATCGACCCCACCGAACTCGTCGCGCACGAGCGCTTTCTGGCCGACCGGCTGCGTGACGGCCTGTCCGCGATCCCCGGCGTCGACCTGGTCGGTATCTGGTCCGACAGCCCCGACTGTGTGGGCATCGTCGCCTTCACGATCGCCGATGTCGCCCCTGGCAAAGTCGCCGCGTACCTCTCCGCCGAGCACGCCATCGGCGTCCGCGACGGCCGCTTCTGCGCGCACCCCCTCCTCGCGAGCCTCGGCCTCGACGCCGCCCTCCGCGCCAGCATCGGCCTCGGCACCACCGCCGCCGACGTAGACCGCTTGATCAGCGCGGTAGCCACCCTGGTCAGCCACGGGCCCACCTGGAACTACGCCGCCACCGACGGCCACTGGAACCCGACCCCCGAAACCCGTCCCCTCAGCGCCTCTTCCCCCGAAGGCGCCGCTCCCTGCCTGATCGGCTGAACTCGTCACAGGCGAGATTCACCGGACGTCGGCCGTCGAGACCTGCTCTCGGCGGCCGATATTCGTTCCCCGTCGAGGGCGTCCCAGGTGATGGTGACGCCGAGCGGATCAGTGATGGCGATCGCGCGCGCGTATTCCGCTCGCTTGTCCACACAATCGGCGGTAACCGTCGCTGGTGAAACCACTTCGACCACCAACAGGGTGTCCCCTGCTGTGGGCTTGGTCTTCCACTTGTCGCGGGGGTCTTCGATACAGCGATACACGATGGCGTCGGGGCGGCGGAAATTGAACGGAACCTCCGAGACCAGCATGTCCAGTTCGCCGCTGGCCTTCAGGCAGGGCTGCCCGGTGGCGCGTTTCCGGATCGCTTCCCGCAGGCACTGTTTGATCACGTCGGCGATGGCGAGGTGATTCGGCGAAGGTGAGTCGCGATGCACCAGCAGGCCGTCTTTGACCTCGATCACCCGAGCGAGGTCTTCCGGCATCGCCAAATACATGTCCAGGTCGATACCCGGAACACCGGCGCGCAACCACGACCAGTCGTATGCCTCGCTCACCGGACCAAACACTAGCTGTAGCTGGTGGGCAATCGGCTGACATAGACGCTCTGATCAGGTGTCGAGGGCGGTGGGGCGGTGGTATTTGCCGTTGTAGTAGAGCAACGGGGCCGCGGAGGGGGACTCTTCGGTTTGGTCGTGGACTCGGGTGACCAGGCCTACGGCGAGGGTGTGGTCGCCGAGGTCGATGAGTTTGTGGAGGGTGGTGCGCAGCCAGATGGGGGTGCCGTGCAGGACCGGTTCACCGGTGTCGAGCGTGGTCCAGAGGGCGCGGTCGGTGAAGCGGTCGGCGGCGGTGCGCGAGAAGCGGTGGGCCAGGTGTTGTTGGTGTTCGCCCAGGAAATGGATCACCACCGAGTCCGCGGCTCGCAACGCGTCGATGCTCGATGAGGTGTGCGCGATATTGAACGACACCAGGGGCGGTTCCAGCGACAGGGAGGCGAACGAGGTGGCCGTGAACCCCACCGGTCCACTCTCGGCTCCGAGCGTCACCACCGTGACGCCGGCCGGATAGTGCCGCATAGAGGCCCGATACTGCTCAGCCGTTATCCCGCTCAGATCATCGGGAACGACCAGTCCGGTCTCAGAAGGTTGCACATCGCCCACCGCCCCCAACTTACGCCCGTCCGGCGTGCGTCCTCATGTTCGCTGTGTCCGTTTGATCCAACTCACACGGTCGGGAACGGCACCCGAATTCAGTCGATATCAATCGGCAGACCCGCGGTGATGCGGACGATTTCGCGGAAGTTGGTGCGGAACACGGTGTTCGGGTGGCCGCCCGCTGCCCAGACTTCGGGGTGGGCGGCGAGGGCGGTGTCCACCCAGGTGGGGAGGTTGGTGGGGTGACCGAGGGGAGCCGTGCCGTCGATGGGCTGGCCGGTGATGCGTTCGGCCAGGGCGGTGGGGGCCGGAGTGAGGGTGCCCTCGAGGCGTTTGCCGGTGCGGACGAGGTCCACGCGGTGATGGCCGGCGACCAGGAGCAGGACGGGGTCATCGTCGAGGAGGAAGACCTGGGCGGTGAGGATCGCGGTGGGCTGGGCGCCCATGGTGCGGGCGGCGTCGGCCGCGGTGGAAGCCGGCGTCTCGGGGCAGACGATGACGCCGTGGTGCCCGCGGGCGATGAGAGTTTCCGCGACCCGGCATGCGACCGGCGGCAATGACGACCTGCGCATGTCATCCAGAGTAGGGCGATTGCGGGAAATGTGCTGTGTAACTGGAGCACTGGCGTGCTCGAGTTCGCGGCCCCGCCGGTCCCGGGGGGGGGGGTGGGCGGGGGGGGGGGGACGCGGCGGCGCCGAAACACCACCACAACCC
>NZ_JBHURA010000017.1:0-59978 GCF_042674185.1 Nocardia sp. NPDC056952
TTGTGTATAAGAGACACAAGCCGCCCCGGCCGAACACCGCCGGGGCGGCTTCGAAGCGATATGAGCGGTGCTACGGTCGAAATATGGCGTCCAAGAACGATATTCAGCATCGGATTGTCACCGCGTTGCAGCGGCGACTGAATCCGATACTGGGCAGACTGCCCGGCCAGCAGTTGCTCGAGACGGTCGGGCGGGTGAGTGGGCAGCCGCGGGTCACGCCGATCGGTGGTCGCCGCGTCGGCGACGAGTTCTGGCTGGTCTCCGAGTTCGGGGATCGCTCGCAGTATGTGCGCAACATCAAAGCCGACAACAAGGTCAGGGTGCGCCTGGGCGGACGGTGGTACGCGGGAACCGCCGTGCTGCTGCCCGAGGACGACGCGCGAGCCAGACTGCGGCAGCTGCCGCGCTACAACAGCACCGCGGTGCGGGCGTTCGGTACCGACCTGCTGACGATTCGGGTCGACCTGGATCGTTAGACCGTCCAGGACAGCCAGAGGGCGCTGTGGGGCGCCATGGTGACGGTGGCCGAGGCGGGGTGACCGTGGCTGGGGGTGTCGACGGCGGTGACGATGCCGAGGTTGCCGATGCCGGAGCCCGCGTATTCGTGGGCGTCGGTGTTGAGGATTTCGTGCCAGGCGCCGGGGTGGGGCAGGCCGATGCGGTAGTTCTCGCGGATCGAACCAGAGAAGTTGAAGACGGCCGCCACCGCGCTGCCGTCGGTGCCCCAGCGGAGGAAGGCGAAGACGTTGGCGGTGCTGTCGTCGGCTTCGATCCAGGAGTGGCCGCCGGGGGTGGCGTCCTGGGTCCACAGTGCGGGGTGGGCGGTGTAGGTGCGATTGAGGTCGGCGACCATCGTCGAAATGCCCTGGTGGAGTGGGTTTTCCAGTTCCTGCCAGTCCAGGCCGCGGTCGTTGTCCCATTCGCGGAACTGGCCGAATTCCTGGCCCATGAACAGCAGTTGCTTGCCGGGGTGGGCCCACATGTAGGCGAGCAGGGCGCGCACGCCGCTCGCCTTGGCGAAGTCGTCGCCGGGCATGCGGGTCCACAGGGTGCCTTTGCCGTGCACGACCTCGTCGTGGCTGATCGGCAGGACGTAGTTCTCACTCCACGCGTAGACCAGCGAGAACGTCATCTCGTTGTGGTGCCAGGAGCGGTGGATCGGGTCGCGACCCAGGTAGCCGAGGGTGTCGTGCATCCAGCCCATGTTCCACTTCATGGTGAAACCGAGGCCGCCGACGTCGGTGCCACGGGTGACGCCGGGCCAGGTGGTCGACTCCTCGGCGATGGTGACCACGCCGGGATGGGCGCCGTGCACGGTGTCGTTGAGTTCCTGCAGGAAGTCGACCGCTTCCAGATTCTCCCGGCCGCCATAGATGTTGGGCTCCCAGCCGCCGTCGGGTCGGGAGTAGTCCAGGTACAGCATCGAGGCGACGGCGTCGACGCGCAGGCCGTCGATGTGGAATTCGGAGATCCAGAAGGCCGCGTTGGCGACCAGGAAGTTGCGGACCTCGTTGCGCCCGAAGTCGAAAACGTAGGTGCCCCAGTCGAGTTGCTCGCCGCGGCGCGGGTCGGGGTGTTCGTAGAGTGGGGTGCCGTCGAAACGGGCGAGTGCCCATTCGTCGCGGGGGAAGTGCGCGGGGACCCAGTCGAGCAGCACGCCGATGCCCGCGCTGTGGAGGTGGTCGACGAAGTAGCGGAAGTCGTCGGGACTGCCGAAACGTGAGGTCGGGGCGTAGTACGAGGTGACCTGGTATCCCCACGAGCCGCCGAAGGGGTGCTCGGCGACCGGCAGCAGCTCCACGTGGGTGAATCCGGTCGCGCGGACGTAATCGGCCAGCTGGTGGGCCAATTCGCGGTAGTCGAGGCCGGGTCGCCAGGAACCGAGGTGGATTTCGTAGGCGCTCATGGGGGAGCGGACCGCGTCGGTTCTCGCGCGTCGGTCGATCCAGGCGCTGTCGGTCCACACGTGGTCGGTGCGGGACACCACCGAGGCGGTGGCGGGCGGTATCTCGGTCGAAAAGGCAAGGGGGTCGGCGTGATCCACGACACGGCCGTCGGCGCCGTGGATCCGGTACTTGTACCGTGTGCCCGGCCCGACGCCGGGCACGAACACCTCCCACACACCGGAATTGCCCAGCGCGCGCATCGGGGCCGAGGTGCCGCTCCAGTGATCGAAATCACCGAAGACGGTGACGCCGCGGGCATTCGGGGCCCACACCGCGAAGGAGGTGCCGTCGACGTCGCCGTCGAGGGTGGTGTAGTGGCGCGGATGGGCGCCGAGAACCTCCCAGAGGCGGGTGTGCCTGCCTTCGCCGATGAGGTGCAGGTCGAGCTCGCAGACGGTAGGCAGGAAGCGGTAGCCGTCGGCCGAGATCACGGTCTGGCCGCCGGGGTACTCGGCGCGGATCCGGTAGTCGTCGATCTGTGGATACGGCAGGATCGCGTCGAAGATGCCGTGACCCAGCGACTTCAGCCGATGTTCGGACTCCCCGACGAGAACCGTCACAGTGTCGGCGTGGGGGCGCAGGACACGGACCGCGGTGCCGTCGGCGTGGGCGTGCGCGCCGAGGACGGTGTGCGGGTCGGGATGGGTGCCCGCGGCCAGCAGCAGGAGATCGCGGCGCTTCATCACAGTGTCTCGCGGTAGGCCAGCGGTGCGCGGGCCGCGGCCGGGACTGCGGGCAGTGACAGGATGTGCGCGACCGCACGCGTGGGGTCGAGGCGCACGAAATTCTGCTGGCCCCAGTGGTATTCCTCGCCACTCACCTCGTCGAAGACCACCGGGTGGTCGTGCCATTCGCGGCCGATGGCGGGGAGATCGAGTGAAATGTGGCCCTGCTCGGCGGCATAGGGGTTCAGATTCACGATGACCAGCACCGCGTCGCCGGTGGCCGGGTCGACCTTGGAGTAGGCGATCAGCGCGTCGTTGTCGACGTGATGGAAGTGGATGCAGCGCAACTGCTGCAGCGCCGGGTGATTGCGGCGGATCTCGTTCAGGCGGGTGAGCCACGGTTCCAGCGATTCACCGCGTTCGAGGGCGCCGGCGAAATCGCGGGGACGCAGTTCGTACTTCTCCGAATCGAGGTACTCCTCGCTGCCCTCGCGGACCGCCTCGTGTTCGAACAGCTCGAAACCGGAGTACACGCCCCAGGTGGGGGACAGGGTGGCGGCGAGGGCGGCGCGGATGGCGAACATGCCGGGGCCGCCGTACTGGAGGCTCTCGTGCAGGATGTCGGGGGTGTTCACGAACAGGTTGGGCCTGGCCTCGTCGGCCTTGGCGGCGATCTCGTAGCCGAACTCGGTGAGTTCCCACTTGTGCACGCGCCAGGTGAAATACGTGTACGACTGGCTGAAGCCGCGGCGGGCCAGGCCGTAGAGGCGGGCCGGACGGGTGAACGCTTCGGACAGGAAGATCACCTCGGGGTCGGTGCGGCGCAGTTCGGTGATCAGCCATTCCCAGAAATCGGCGGGCTTGGTGTGCGGGTTGTCCACGCGGAAGATGGTGACGCCCAAGGAGATCCAGTGCCGGACCACCCGCAGGATCTCGGCGTAGAGACCGTCGGGATCGTTGTCGAAGTTGACCGGGTAGATGTCCTGGTACTTCTTCGGTGGGTTCTCGGCATAGGCGATGGTGCCGTCGGGCAGGGTGGTGAACCACTCCGGGTGGGCGGCGACCCACGGGTGGTCGGGGGCACATTGCAGGGCCAGGTCGATGGCGACGTCCAGGCCGAGAGCGGTTGCCTCGGAGATGAATTCGGTGAAGTCGCGCTCGGTGCCCAGCAGCGGGTGCACCGCATCGTGTCCGCCGTCCGCCGAGCCGATGGCCCAGGGTGAGCCCACGTCGCCGGGTTCGGTGGTGAGACTGTTGTTGCGGCCCTTGCGATTCACCTCGCCGACCGGGTGGATCGGCGGGAGGTAGACGACATCGAACCCCATGCCGGCGATGCGGGGGAGTTCGCGGGCCGCGGTGGCGAAGGTGCCGTGGATCGGGGCGCCGTCGGCGTCGCGACCGCCGGTGGAGCGCGGGAAGAACTCGTACCAGGAGCCGACCAGGGCGCGGCGGCGTTCGACCAGGACCGAGAACTGGGTGCCGCGGGTGACCATCTCGCGCAGCGGGGTGGCGCGCAGGATCTCGGCGACCTCCTCGGAGAACGCGGGCGCGACCCGGGCCGGGAGTTGTTCGTCACCGCGCAGGGCGGTGGCGGCGGCGCGCAGGCGTTCGAACTGCTTCTTCGGGACAGCCTGGGCGGCGCGTTCGAACAGGACGGCGCCGATCTCGAGGTCGTTGGCGAGGTCGGCGGCGGACTGGCCGACCGACAACTTCGCCTCGACCGCGCTTCGCCAGGTGGCGATGGGGTCGCTCCAGCCTTCGACGCGGTAGGTCCACACGCCTGGGAGGTGGGGGGTGAAGAGGCCGTTGAACACGTCGGGTTGGTAGTCGGGCGTCATCCGGACACGGGTGATCCGGGAGGAGCCGGGAGCGCGGACCGCCAGGGTGGCGGCTACCGCGTCGTGACCCTCGCGCCAGACGACGGCGCGGACAGGGAACACCTCGCCGACTGCGGCTTTGGCCGGGCGGCCGCCGGGAATGGACGGGGCGATGTCATCGATGGCAATCCGGCCGGTCACTCGGCTAACTTACTGCATTTTCGCTGGGTGGGGAGCGCCGGCGGCCGGGGGGAGGACGTGGTGTTCAGCGGGTATCCGCGGCCAGGCCGAGGCCGAGGGCGACCAGGATGGCGGCGAGGGTTCGTTCCATCCGTTGGCGGATTGTCGCGCGGCGCAGCCAGGCGCCGGCTCGGTCGGCGGCCAGCACCACTGCTACGCACCAGGCGCCGTCGACGACGACCTGGATGGTGGCGAGGATGAGCAGGGTGGGGATGACGGGCCCTTCGTCCGGGAGGAACTGGGGCAGGATCGTCATGCCGAAGACGGCGGCCTTCGGGTTGGCGGCGATCGAGATCAGTGAGGCGCGGAAGGCTGCGGCGGGAGTGTTGCCGCCGGGCAGTTTCGCGGTGAGCGCGGCGCCGAACTCGTCGTGGTGGCCGCGGGCATGGCGCCACGACTGCACGCCGAGCCAGATCAGCACCGCGGCACCCACGACGTGCATGGTGGTGTTGAGCCAGCGGTTGGCCGCCAGCAGGATCGACAACCCGGTGCCGCCCGCGAGCGTCCAGCCGAGAATGCCGATCTCGTTGCCCACCACCGCGGCCAGACCGGCGGACCGCCCGTCACGCACCGATCGCTGCAGGAACAGCGCCGTCGCGGGTCCGGGAAGCGCGGCCAAGATGATGGCGGCGACCAGGAATTCGGGCAGGACATCGACCCAGTGCGGCATCGGTGCATGGTGACACGGAGCGCCGGGGGATGGCGAACCGATTTCTTTGGGTCAGGTGATGCGCAGCCCCGCGAGGAGGCGGTCGAGGGCGGCGATGGTGCCGGTCAGCGCGTCGGGGTCGGTGGTGGTGGCCAGCCACAGCGCGGCTTCGTTCATCGCGCCGGAGAGCAGTTGGGTCAGTGGGGCGATCGGTTGTGGAGGAAGGACACCGGCGTCGACGAGGGTTTGCAGGGCCTCGTCGAGGTGGCGGGCCGAGTTGGCTTCGTCCATGGCCCGCCATTCGTGCCAGCCGAGGACGGCGGGGCCGTCGATCAGCAGGATGCGCTGGACACGGGGGTCGGCGCAGGCTCGCAGGAACGCGGCGCAGCCGGTGGTGAGCTGCGTCCAGGGGTCGGACTCGGTGTCCGCGGCAGCGGCCACCTGCGCGCCCACCTCCTCCTGCACCTGCGTGAGGACCGCGCGGAACAGGTCGGCCTTGCTGTCGAAGTGGTGGTACAGCGCGCCCTTGGTGACCCCGGCGGACGTCACGATCTCCGACAGACCCACTGCGGCATAGCCTTTCGCGGCGAACAGCGCCCTGGTCTCGTGCAGCAGGATGCGCCGCGTCTCCTCGCGTTGCCGCGTCCGTGCTGTCGATGTCATCGGCCGTCCTCCCATTGACCTACCGCTGGTATGTGAACTACGGTACGACACATACCAACGGTATGTGAAAGGTGACGCCATGAAACTCAGCAGCTACTACCCCGTTCTCGCCACCACCCGGATCGCGGAATCGCGCGACTTCTACACGGCCTGGTTCGGCTTCGAGATCGTCTTCGAGGCGGACTGGTACGTCAGCCTGCGGCGGCCGGGTGCCGGCGACGAGCCGACCTACGAACTGGCTCTGCTCGACCCCACCCACCCCACGATTCCGGCGGGCTTCGGAAAACCCGTCCAGGGTGTGGTGCTGAACTTCGAGGTCGACGATGTCGACGCCGAGTGGGACCGACTCGTGAAAACCGGCGGCCTGCGCGCCGAGCTCGACCTGCGCACCGAAGACTTCGGCCAGCGCCACTTCATCGTCGCCGACCCCGCCGGCGTCCTGATCGACGTGATCACCGAGGTCCCGCCGAGCCCCGAGTTCGCTGCCCAATTCACCTAGACCCCCAGTGCGGGCGCGATCGTTTATTCTTCCGGGGTGAAGGCACTTCGTCGGTTCACTGTCCGTGCCCATTTGCCGGAGCGGCTCGCCGCGCTGGGTGAGTTGTCGACCAACCTGCGGTGGTCGTGGCACGGCCCGACGCAGGATCTGTTCGCCGAGCTCGACCCCGAGTTGTGGCGAACCGTCGGTCAGGACCCGGTACGGATGCTGGGTGAGGTCCCTGCCGAGCGGCTCGACGAGCTCGCCGCCGACCCGGCCTACATCGCGCGCGTCGACGCGGCCGCCGCGGGTTTGGCGGACTACCTGACGCGGCCGCGCTGGTTCCAGGAGCAGACCGGCACCGACATCGCCGGGATCGCCTATTTCTCGATGGAGTTCGGTGTCACCGAGGTGCTGCCGAACTACTCCGGCGGCCTCGGCATCCTCGCCGGTGATCATCTCAAGGCCGCCTCGGATCTCGGGCTGCCGCTGATCGGCGTGGGGCTGCTGTACCGCTCCGGGTATTTCCGGCAATCGCTGTCGGCCGACGGCTGGCAGATGGAGCACTATCCGGCGCTCGATCCGCAGGGCCTGCCGCTGCGTCTGCTCACCAGCGACGGTTCGCCGGTGCTCATCCACGTCGGCATGTCCGAGGGGCGCGTACTGCGGGCACGGGTGTGGATCGCGCAGGTGGGGCGGATTCCGTTGCTGCTGCTCGATTCCGATATCGCCGAGAACGACCCCGAACTGCGGGCCGTCACTGACCGGCTCTACGGCGGCGACCAGGACCACCGCATCAAGCAGGAGATCCTGGCGGGTATCGGCGGCGTGCGCGCCGTGCGCGCCTACACCCGCGCCAACGGTCTGCCCGATCCCGATGTCTTCCACATGAACGAGGGCCACGCGGGTTTCCTCGGCGTCGAGCGCATGCGTGAATTCATCGCGGGCGGAATGGATTTCGAGACCGCGCTGGCCGCGGTGCGGGCGGGAACCGTTTTCACCACGCACACCCCGGTGCCCGCGGGCATCGACCGTTTTCCGATGCCGTTGGTGCGCAGGTACTTCGGCGGCTCGCACGGCGAGTCCGAATCCGCGCTGCTGCCGGGGCTTTCCGTGGACCGGATCCTCGCGTTCGGGCGCGAGGGCGATCCCTCGGTGTTCAACATGGCGCATATGGGTCTGCGCATGGCCCAGCGTGCCAACGGGGTATCGAAACTGCACGGCGAGGTCAGCCGGGAAATGTTCGCGGCACTGTGGCCCGGATTCGACGCGGCCGAGGTGCCGATCGGCTCGGTCACCAACGGCGTGCACGCCCCGACCTGGGCCGCGCGCGAATGGATCGACAAGGCACGCGAACTCGTCGGGCCAGAGCTGGTCGAGGAGGCGCGGGGCTGGGAGAAGCTCAGCGACGTCGACCTCGGTCAGCTGTGGTCGACGCGAAACACGTTGCGCGGCGTCCTGATCGACGAAGTGCGGCGCAGGCTGCGCGATTCCTGGCGACAGCGCGGCGCCGCCGACGCCGAACTCGGCTGGATCGACGACGTCTTCGATCCGAACGTGCTCACCATCGGTTTCGCCCGCCGCGTCCCCACCTACAAGCGGCTCACCCTCATGCTGCGCGACCCCGAACGTCTGCGCGCGCTGCTGCTCGACCCCGAACGTCCGGTGCAGCTGGTGGTGGCGGGCAAGAGCCACCCCGCCGACGACGGCGGCAAGGCGCTGATCCAGCAGGTGGTGCGGTTCGCCGACGATCCCGAGGTGCGTCATCGCATCGTCTTCCTGCCCGACTACGACATGTCGATGGCCCGCTACCTGTACTGGGGTTGCGACGTGTGGCTGAACAATCCGCTGCGCCCGCTCGAGGCGTGCGGCACCTCGGGCATGAAGTCCGCGCTCAACGGCGGCCTCAACCTGTCCATCCGCGACGGCTGGTGGGACGAGATGTTCGACGGCGAGAACGGCTGGGCCATCCCCACCGCCGACGGTGTCCGCGACGAATCCCGCCGCGACGATCTCGAGGCCTCGGCGCTCTACGAACTCGTCGAACGCACGGTGGCGCCGCGCTTCTACGACCGGGACGCGAGCGATGTCCCTGTCCGCTGGACCGAGATGGTGCGCCACACCCTGCAGACCACCAGCCCGAAAGTCCTGGCCTCGCGGATGGTGCGCGACTACGCCGAGCAGTACTACGGGCCCGCGGCCGCCGCGTTCGGCCGGGCCGCCGCCGACACATTCGCGGGCGCCGCGGAGGTCGCCGAGTACCGCAGGCGCGTCGACGCCGCGTGGCCGTCGGTGCGAATCGCGCAGGTCGACAGCTCGGGGCTGCCCGACACTCCGGTGATCGGCGCGGACCTGTCCCTGCACGCGCGCATCGACCTCGGCGGGCTCTCGCCGTCGGATGTGGTGGTGCAGGCGGTACTCGGCCGGGTCTCGCCGACCGACGACCTCTCCGATACGACCACGATCGAGATGCGCCACCTCGGCACCGACGAGGGCAGCGAGCTGTATTCGATTCAGGCTCCGGTCCCGCTGTCGGGTGCTGTCGGGTACACGGTCCGTGTGCTTCCCCACAACGCGCTGCTCGCGTCCGACGCGGAACTGGGCTTGGTGGCCGTCGCGGGCGCGTAACCGTACACGGTGACACGGGCGCCGGGTTATTCGATTCAGTGAACTTTCCGCTACCGTTCCTGGGTCGATCATTGAGGAGAGTCATGGCCAGCGACGTCCTAACCCGTGCCCGAGGGCGCATCGACGGATACTTCGGTATCTCGTCGAGTGGGTCCACCTTCAAGCGCGAGGCGATGGCGGGCACGGTCACGTTCCTGGCGATGTCGTATGTGCTGGCGGTGAACCCGTCGATCCTCGGTGACGAAGGCGCTCTCGGTGACAAGGGCATTCCGATGCAGGCGGTCTTCACGGCCACCGCCGTCGCCGCCGTCTTCGGCACGCTGGTCATGGGCATCTGGGCGAAGTACCCGATCGCGCTCGCGCCGGGCATGGGACTCAACGCGTTCTTCGCCTACACCGTGGTGCTCAGCATGGGTATCCCGTGGCAGGTAGCGCTCTCGGGCACCTTGCTCTCGGGCATCATCTTCTTCATCTTGGCGGTCACGAAGGTCCGGGAACGGATTCTCAACGCGATCCCGCTGCAGATGAAGTTCGCGGTCGGCGCGGGTATCGGTTTGTTCGTGGCGTTCCTCGGTCTGAAGAACGCGGGCATCGTCGTCAACAGTGACGCGACGCTGGTGACTCTCGGCGATTTCACCGAGGGCACCACCCTGCTCGCCCTGTTCGGCCTGATCGTGACCGTGGTCTTCCTGGTGATCGGCTGGCACGGCGCGGTGCTCTACGGCATCGTGGCGACCACGATCCTGGGTATGGTCACCGGTCTGGTCGGCGTGCCGGACGGCATCGCCGAGATGCCGAAGGGCCTGGATCAGACCTTCGGGCAGGCGATCATCCACCTGCCCGACGCCTTCACCGGGCAGATGATCGTTGTGGTCCTCACCATGTTGTTCGTCGATTTCTTCGATGCCTCGGGCACCCTGATCGGCGTCGCCAACCAGGCCGGTCTGCTGAACAAGGACGGCACCCTGCCGCGCGCGGCGAGCGCGATGGCCGCGGACTCGGTCGGTACCACCGCGGGCGCGATCATCGGGACCTCCACCACCACCGCGTATGTCGAATCGACGGCGGGTGTGTCGGCGGGTGGCCGAACGGGTCTCACGGCGGTGACCACCGCGGGCTGGTTCCTGATCGCGATGTTCTGCTATCCGATCTTCTCGGTGGTCGCCGGATCGGCCGAGATCACCTCGGCCGCGCTGATCGTGGTCGGCATCCTGATGGCGCGTTCGCTCGGTGACATCGACTGGCAGAACCTCGAGTACTCGGTGCCCGCGTTCATCACCGTCATCATGATGCCGTTGACGTACTCGATCGCGAACGGTCTGGCGATGGGCATGATCTTCTACCCGATCGTGATGGTCGCCAAGGGTCGTATCAAGGATGTGCACCCGGCCATGTGGGCGCTGATGGTGCTGTTCCTCGCGTACTTCTTCTTCCTGGTCGAGTAGACGTTCCGGCCGTAGGTGTGTCTATACTCAGGCTAGCCTAGGCTTGCCTAACTAGAGGAGATCCACCCATGAAGCGTTCGCTCGTTGCCGCGTCGATGGCGTTTGCCACCATCTTCGCGCCGGTCACCGCCGCTGTTGTCGCCACCGCCCCCGCCGCGATCGCCGCTCCGGCCACGCCCTCGGTCGGCGAGCTGTACGGCAAGCTGCAGGCGGCCATGAACGGTTCGTCGGCCGAGCTCGAGTCGGGCAACGGCGGCAGCCTCGCGGTCGTGCGCGACACCGTCAACCGGATCCCCGGCTACAGCTGGGATGTCTCCGGCCCGGTCACCGTGGACGGCGACACCCTGTCGGCCACCCTGAACAGCCGCCTCGGCGACTACGCCTTCCCGATCCCGGTGACCTGGAAGAACATCGGCGGCATGTGGAAGCTGTCGCAGGAGTCCGAGGAGACGCTGGTCGGCTACGCCACCATGGCGTGGTGATCTGAGGAATTCCGAGCAGGGCCGTCCCGATGGGGCGGCCCTTTTCGATCGATAGTGACCGGCATCACAGAATTGCCCGGAACGGCGTGAAATAGTGGCCTCGGACCCAGGGTTGTGATCGAGGAAGGCAATCGGACCACGGTCCGGTTGCGGGGATGTTTCGAATCGCAGATGAGGACACGATGACCGACACCGCTACCCGCCTCACTCCTACCACCGCCGACGAAACCACCGCCGCGGGCATCGGCCTGCTGGTGCTGCGCGTCGGCTTCGGCGGACTGATGGCCGCCTACGGAACCCAGAAGCTGTTCGGCTGGTTCAACGGACCCGGCTGGCGTGCCAATGCCGACGGCTTCACCGCCATGGGCTACAACCCCGGCGAATTCTTCGGCACCCTGGCCGGGCTCGCCGAACTGGTCGGTGGGCTGCTGCTGGTGGTCGGGCTGGTCACGCCGCTGGCCGCCGCCATCGTGCTCGGAACGATGATCAACGCCATCAACGTGCTGTGGAGCGGCGGGCTCTTCCCGGCGGATCCGTCGGTACCGGGGTTCACGACGCCGCTGCTGTTCGCGCTGGCCGCCGCGGCGTTGGCGTTCACCGGGCCGGGGCGTTTCTCGCTCGATGCCGGGCGGCCGTGGCAGCGCCAGGGTGTGGTATGGGGCGGTGGGGCCGTGGCGCTCGCCGTCGTGGCCGCGGTGGTGACGTTGATCTTCAAGGCTGTGCTCTGATCCGACGCAGCACACTGATCGTCGAGAGGCGGCGCGGTGACCGGGGTTCGGTTGCCGCGCCGCCTCTTTCGCGCCGCCTCGAGCCGATTCGTCATCGCCCGTACGTCCGTGGTTCCACGGAGCACGCGCGGGGAGTCGGTGGCAGCGATTAACCTCGTGGCGGCGCCTGTACACAGCGGCGCCACGCATTGTCCGCGGATGGAAGAGGAGAGCTGCGATGAAGGCTTACGACCTGGGTTTCGGAGACTCGGCGGACAAACTGGCCGAGACGCCCGAGGGTGATCCGCTGGTGCTCGACGCGCCGGTGCGCTCCGGCTGGATCGGTAGTGAGGGACCGGCCATCGATCCGGCGACATGGCCGCGCGGACCTGTCACCGGCCTGCCGATGATGCACGCGCTCACCCTGCGCCTGCCCACCGATTTCCAGCGTCGCGGACCCGGATTCCCCGCCATCGCGCTCTTCCAGGGCGAGGGGCAGTTCGCCGGAACCGACGCGGTCGAGGCCGACGCCTCGTCGGACGATCCCCTTGCCCGCGATCTCGTCGCCACCCGCCTGCATCCGAAGTTGCAGATCATGCACGACGAGATCGGCGGCGCTTTCGCGCTGATCTGGCTCACCGACAAGGAATTCGCCGGCGGCCCCGTCGCCCCGCCCGCCGATGTTCGCAAGCCGGGTTCCCCGACCGCGAGCGATGAGGGCTGCAATGCCTGGGACGACGTGCACCCCACCGTCGGCGTCTGGCTCGCCGAGCGCACCGCCGACCCGAACGTGGGCGTTCCCCCGGTCGAATACGAGCCGAACACCAAGTACCAGGACCCGCTCACCGAGGATTCCGGCTGGACCACGTGGGCCGAGCCGCTCTTCGGCCGCTCCCACCTCGGCGGCACCGCCTTCCCCGTCCAGGCGCTGCCCGAGGGATTGACCCCGTACTACCTGGAGATCGAGGAGATCTCCGGGATGAACTTCGGCGGCGGCAACGCCCAGCTCGACTTGGAGTCGGGCGTTTTCGATTGGTCCTGCGGGTAGTTCAGTTCATCATCGCCGGGCGGTCGTCGTCGGGGTGTGGGGCGGCGACGGTCCGGGTTTCGGGTGAAAGCTGTTCGGGGACAGCGAGATCGATGGCGGGCTCGATCGGGGCCGGGGGAAGTTTGCGGGCGCGGACGCGCAGGGCGATTCCCGCGAGGGTGATCAGATAGATGATCACGTAGATGTTCATCAGGACCTGGGGCAGCGGCCACCACGGGGGGAGCAGGAAGGTGCCCACGCTCACCCAGGTGGGGGTATAGGTGTAGGTCCACGCGGCGATGGACAGGTAGAGCGCGGCCGCGGCGAGCCACCAGGGCGCGCGGGTCTGGGCGCGGTGGATCAGGTAGACCAGCAGCGGAACGAACCACACCCAGTGGTGACCCCACGAATACGGGGAGACGGCACAGGCGGTGAGGCCGCCGAGGGTGACCGAGAGCAGGGGTTCGCCGCGGCGGACAAGGACCGCGGCCAGCCACAGCGCGACCAGCGCGATCGGCACGGCGATCAACAGCCACAACCACACCGGCGCCGGGCCGTGGGTGAGGTGGGCGATGGCGCCGCGCAGGGACTGGTTGGCGGGGTGGACATCCGGGGCGATGCGACCGGAATGGAAGAACGTCGACGTCCAGTATTGATACGAGTCGCTCGGCAGGATCAGCGCGGTCAGACCGATCGACGCGAGGAAGGTGAGAGCGCCGGTCGCGGCCGCACGCCACTGCCGTTGCGCCAGATACTGGGCGATGAAATACAGCGGAGTCAGCTTGATACCCGCGGCGATACCGACGCCGATGCCGCGCAACCGGCTGTTCTCGGCGCGGGAGAAATCCCACAGCACCACCAGCATCAGCACCAGATTGATCTGCCCGTAGTAGAGCGTGGTGCGCACCGGTTCGGCGAAGGTGCAGGCCAGGGTGAGCAGGGCGCTGACGGCGGCCAGACCGGGGGTGGCCCGGTAGCCGAGCATCCGGAAGCTCTGCAGCACAACCCCGAACAGCACCAGCAGGTTGAGCACCAGCCAGGTCGTGGTGACGTGCGCCCACGGCACCAGCAGTAGTGGCAGGAAGACCACGGCCGAGAACGGTGTGTAGGTGTAGAGCAGGCCATAGTGCGTCGGCTCGATGTAGAGCGCCCGTTCGTGCACGACCCGCCAGCCGCCGTCGCGGTAGATGTGCACGTCGAGACCGCCGACGAGAATCCCGCCGCTGTCCATCCACGGGTCCATGGTCGTGAACAGCAGTGTCACGCCTAAGACGGCGGTACCGAGTAGTAGCAGAAGCGTCAGGGTCGTGCGCGGGAGTGCCACGCCTCGAGATCTCTCCGCCACGGCCGTACTACCGGCCGGCCCACATCGTATGCACGACTAAGAACCTACCGCGCCGGGTCGACGGCGTTCGGCGGCGGACCGACTTCGGTAGGAAAACGACATGAAAGCGGGTACGGCTGGCGGCGAACCGTTCTCGGCGTGCACGTTGCGGCCCGCCGCGCCCGCTCCACACTCGCCCATCAGGCCGCCGGACGCAACGTCAGCATGGTGTCGGCGCCGTGGTGGAACTCATAGCCGGTCTTTTGCAGGGAAGTGGCGATGCCCTTGTCGTGGAGTTCGGTACGGAGGTGGTCGATGAGGTCGTCGAGTGGGGCGCCGGTGTAGTCGAGCAGCGGGTAGACGCGGGTTTCGACGGTGGCGACGCGCGCCAGTTCGAGCAGGGCGGCCAGGTGGAAGTCGGCGTCGAGGCGGTCGGCGTAGCTGAACAGCAGGTGCGAGCTCAGGGCCAGGTCGAACGCGTCGTCGGGACAGGGGAGGGAGGGGAGCGAGCCGGCCAGATAGCGGTGAGGTGCGGCGCGAACGTCGTCGGCGAAGCGGGCCGCGGCGCCGCGGCGGATCGCGGCGTGTTCTGTCGTGGAGCCGTACCAGTCCCAGCGGTAGCGGTCGGCGTGGGAGTGTGCCCACGCCACGGCCCGTTCGGTTTCGGGGGTCGCGCGGGCGGCCAGTTCGGTCGGTGGGGTGGCGTAGATGGGATCGATCGCGGTGACTTCGGCACCCAGAGCGCTTGCCTCGGCCGCGAAACTTGCTGCGCCGCCGGGGCAATCGAGGACACGGCGCCCGGCCAGATCATCGTCGGAGAGATGGAACATCGCGCGGTACTCGGCCAAAGATCTTGCACTGACCAGAAATTCGCCGAGTACCTCGCCATCGGCGTGGTGCATCATCACCACACGTTCTCACGACTTGCGTTCGCACGCTCGCTGATTCACGAGTGTGGTCACCTCGATTGCAAGACTCGACCTGCGAGTGTCGGCTTCGCTCAGGCGGAGTCGGTGAGCCTGCGCAGCGCCTTGGCAACCACCTCGGGATCGCTGGTCTCCCAGTACGGCGGCAGCGAAGCGCGCAGGTAGCTGCCGTAGCGGGCGGTGGCGAGGCGGGAGTCGAGGATCGCGACCACGCCGCGGTCGTCCACGCTGCGCAGCAGCCTGCCGGTGCCCTGGGCCAGCAGCAACGCGGCGTGATTGGCGGCCACGGTCATGAAACCGTTGCCGCCGCGCGACTCCACGGCGCGCTGGCGTGCGGTGAGCAGCGGATCGTCGGGCCGGGGGAACGGAATGCGGTCCAGGATAACGAGACTCAGCGACGGGCCGGGTACGTCGACACCCTGCCAGAGGGTGAGGGTGCCGAACAGCGAGGTGGCCGGGTCGTCGGCGAACTTGCGCACCAGCGCGCCCATCGAATCGTCACCCTGGCACAGCACCGGAGTGTCGAGCCGCTCGCGCAGCGCCTCGGTGGCGGCCTTGGCGGCACGCATCGAGGAGAACAGGCCGAGCGTACGGCCACCGGCGGCGGTGATGAGCTGTTCGATCTCGTCGAGATAGGCGGGCGAAAGGCCGTCGCGGCCAGGGGCGGGCAGGTGTTTGGCCACGTAGAGGATGCCGGACTTGGCGTGGTCGAACGGTGAACCCACGTCGAGGGCGTTCCAGCGCACCGATTCCAGGTCGGCGGGTGCGGTGGCGCCGTTGGCCATGGCCGGATCGACCTTGCCGCCCGACTGCGACGGCAGGCCCCAGGTGATCGCGAGCCCGTCGAACGAGCCGCCGATCTGCAGGGTGGCCGAGGTGAGGACGACGGTCGCGGTGCCGAACAGCCTGCTGCGCAGCAGGCCGCCGACCGAGAGCGGCGCCATCCGCAAGGTGCGGCGGGCGACGCCGCGCATCTCGTCGGCCGACAACCAGATGACATCGCGACGGGCAGCCGGGTCGGCTTCCTCGAACGCGGTGAGCGTGCGGACCGCGGCGTCGTGCACGTCGTCGATGGCGGCCACGGCCATGGTGCGGGCGGCGGCGTTGTCGGGGTCGTCCTGGGTTTTGACGGTGCCCTGCGGTGCGATGGCGGTGCGCGCGTTCCAGGCGGAATCGCGAACCAGGGCGAGCACCGGGGCGATGCCGTCGGGCATCTGGTCCCAGCGGCCGGGCGGCAGATCCTCCAGTGCCTGGTGGAAGGCCTCCGCGGCGCCCTCCAGGCGGTCGACCTCGCGTTCGTCGATCAGTTTGGTGCAGCGGCGGGCGGCCGCGCTGATCGCGGTCGCGGCCAATTCGGCGGTGGCGACGCCGGTGACACGGTCGACCAGTTCGTGCGCCTCGTCGATCACCACCACATCGTGTTCGGGCAGGATCTGGATGCCGCTGATGGCATCGATGGCCAGCAGTGCGTGGTTGGTCACCACCACGTCGGCCTGGGCCGATTCCGCACGGGCCTTCTCGGCGAAACAGTCCTGGCCGAACTGGCAGCGCGACTTGCCGAGGCATTCGCGCGAGCCCACGCTCACCTGGCGCCACGCGCGGTCGGTGACGCCGGGGGCGAGTTCGTCACGGTCGCCGGTCTCGGTGTCGGAGGCCCATTCGTTGAGGCGCTGGACTTCGCGGCCGAGGCGGGAGATGGCGAAGGCGTCGAACAGCTCGGCCTCGCCGCCGGTGTCTTCCGGGATGACGCTGTTGATCTTGTTCAGGCAGAGATAGTTGTTGCGGCCCTTGAGGATCGCGAATTTGGGTGCGCGGCCGAGCGGCTTGGTGAGTGCCTCGGCCAGGCGCGGCAGATCGCGGTCGACGAGCTGGCGTTGCAGCGCGATCGTGGCGGTGGAGACCACCACCGTGCGACCGGTACGGACCGCGTGCCGCAGGCTCGGGATGAGATAGGCCAGCGACTTGCCGGTGCCGGTGCCCGCCTGGACGGCCAGATGCTCCTTGGTGTCGATCGCGTGATCGACGGCGGTGGCCATGGTGGTCTGCCCGGTGCGTTCCTTGCCGCCGAGGGCATGCACGGCGGTGACGAGCAGGTCGGCGACGGGAGGAAGTTCGGGCACGGTCGCAGCTTATCCGTCGGGTCGGACAGGTTCGGTCGGGCTGCTTTGTCGGGGGCTGGGAGTGCGGTCATGCGGAGTCGGAGTGCGCGGTGTGGCTGGGAACGGGTGAGGGGTGTGGGTCAGGACTCGCGGACGAAGTCGTCGATGTGATCGCGGACGTAGTCGAGGACTCGCTGTTCGAAGTCCTGGGGCTCGTTGATGTCGTAGATCTCGTCGGGGTCTTCGGCGCGGTCGCCGGTGGGGCGGCGGATCTGGTCGGGGGTCGCGAGGGTTCGGTGCTCGTCTTCCCAGAAGCGGTCGAGGTCGTCGTTCGGGGAGCTGAGGGAGGCGTCGCGGGCGGCGATGATGGCCGCGGCGGCCAGTTGCGGCATGCCTGCCGCACGCAAACCTCTGGTGGCCCAAGGGAGTTCGCTGCGCCGGGTTTTCAAGTAGCTCGAGAATCCCGCGTCGAGAACGCTCGTGTGCAGGCTCGACAGGGCCAGCAGGTGGGAGAAGGCCGGGGGCAGTTTGCCGAACGCGCCGATGCCGAGGCGCTGGAGGTCGTCGGTGGCCGGGTTCGACCAGAAGACGGTGTCGGCGGCGTCGTGGATGCTGTCGGTCTCGGCGAGTGCCTTCGTCAGGGCGGGTCGGGTGTGCGCCGGGAATCGATAGTCCATGGGAGAAGTATTCAGGGACGCAGCCCGACGCCCGCATCGCGGAGGGTGGTCAGGGCGATCTCGGTGGTTTCCGGGGCGACGCCCGCGGTGAGGCCGAGCAGGACGGTGGTGTCGAATCCGGCCTCGGCGGCGTCCAGCGCGGTGGCCCGAACACAGTGGTCGGTGGCGATGCCGACCACGTCCACGGCGTCGATGTCGCGGGCGCGGAGCCAGTTCGTGAGGGAGGTGCCGTCCGCCGCCGCGCCTTCGAATCCGGAGTAGGCGGCGGTGTACTCGCCTTTGGAGAAGGTTTCCTGGATGGGCGAGACGTCGAGCGCGGGGTGGAAATCGGCGCCGGGGGTGCCCACTCGGCAGTGGGGCGGCCACGAGTCGACGTAGTCGGGTTCGGTGGAGAAGTGGGGACCGGGGTCGATATGCCAGTCCCGGGTGGCCACCACCGCGTCGTAGTGCTCGGTGGCGAGGAAATCGGTGATCGCCGCCGCTACCGCCGCGCCGCCCGCCACCGCGAGGGAGCCACCCTCGCAGAAGTCGTTCTGCACATCCACGATTATCAGGCCACGTGCCATGTCGTCCTCCGCCTCGTTCGAGCAGCACCATTCTCCGCCGTGGAACGCCGAGCGGCCACCCGGTCTCGCCGAGGCATTCAGCCGAGGAACGTCGTCGGCACGGCGGGCTCGCCCGCGGACAGCTTCAGCCCTTCCCACGGCAGGCTCACCAAACCGCGCGCGACCAATGCGCGACTCTGCGCCAGCGTCGCGACATCGTCGACCACCTTGCCGTCGCGTACCAGCGGCACCTGAAGCTCGCGTACCTGAAAACCGTTGGTAGCCGGTGCTTCTCCGCCTTCTGGGTACACGATCTCCTCGACGATCGTGCCGGTGGCGCGGGCCAGCCGCACCGCCTTCTTGGTCCCCCCGCGCGACTGCTTGTGGCTCGACCGTTTGGCCACCGGAATGCCGTCGACCTCGACGAGCTTGTAGACCATGCCCGCGGTCGGGGCGCCGGAACCGGTGACCACCGACGTGCCGACGCCGTACACGTCGACCGGTTCGGCACGCAGCGCGGCGATCGCGTACTCGTCCAGGTCGCCGGAGACCACGATGCGTGTGCCGGTGGCGCCGAGTTCGTCGAGCTGGTCGCGGACCTGTCTGGCGAGGACGCCGAGGTCGCCGGAGTCGATGCGCACACCGCCCAGTTCGGGCCCGGCCACCTCGATGGCGGTCGCGACGCCCCGGGTGATGTCGAAGGTGTCGACCAGCAGCGTGGTGCCGATGCCGAGCGTGTCGATCTGGCTGCGGAACGCCGCGGCCTCGTGTTCGCCGTCGGCGCCGCTGTGCAGCAGGGTGAAGGCGTGGGCGCTGGTGCCCGCGCCGGGCACGCCGAAGCTGCGCACGGCCTCGAGATTGGAGGTCGCGTCGAATCCGGCCAGGTAAGCGGCGCGCGAACTCGACGGCGCGGCGAGCTCGTGGGTGCGCCGCGATCCCATCTCGATCATCCGCCGGCCCGCGGCCGCGCTCACCATCCGGGCGGCCGACGAGGCGATGGCGCTGTCGTGATTGAAGATCGACAGCGCGAGGGTCTCGAGCAGCACGCATTCGGCGAAACTGCCGCGCACGGTCAGGATCGGCGAACCGGGGAAGTACAGCTCGCCTTCGGCATAGCCGTCGATATCGCCGGTGAAGCGATACTCGCGCAACCAGTCGACGGTGGCGGAGTCGAGGAACTTCGCGACCACGGCCAGCTCGTCGGGGCCGAAGCGGAAGTGGGTCAGCGCGTCGAGCAGACGGCCGGTGCCGGCGACGACGCCGTAGCGGCGCCCGTTCGGCAACCGCCGGGCGAACACCTCGAAGGTGCACTGTCGCTGAGCCGAACCGTCGGCCAGCGCCGCGGCCAGCATGGTCAGCTCGTACTGGTCGGTCAGCAGCGCGGTGCTGGCGAACTCGTCACGGATCTGCACACCAGAAACTCTAGTCACCGCGGGTGTTGTTTCCTGCGGGCCTCGTCGTACCCTGGTTTTTATGGCCGTGTGCAATAACGTTCGGGCCGGCGCCGTCACCGACGCTGTGAACGCCGCACTGTCGGCACCGCAGGCGACACCGGAGACCACCGAATACACCGAGATCCTGGAGGCCGAGGACCGGCCCTGGGTCACCGTGGTCTGGGACGATCCGGTGAACCTCATGCACTACGTCACCTACATCTTCCAGAAGCTGTTCGGCTACAGCAAAGCCAAGGCGACCGAGTTGATGATGCAGGTGCACAACGAGGGCAAGGCGGTGGTGTCCTCCGGATCGCGCGACAAGATGGAGCAGGACGTGCGCAGGCTGCACGCCGCGGGGCTCTGGGCAACCATGCAGCGCGACTGACGACCTGAGTAACCTGGGCCCTGTGCGTAAGTGGAGCAGGAAGAACTCACTGAGTGGCCTCAAGCTTCGATCCGAAATGGACGAGCACGAGGCCACCGTCCTTCGCTCTCTGATCGGCGCGGTGTCCGGACTGCTCAGTGACCGCGCCGCCGACGCCCCCGAAGACGAACTCGCCGCGCTCACGGGCTTGCGCACGGGCAACTCCACCCCGCCCGACGATCCGCAACTGCTGCGTCTGCTGCCCGATTTCCACCGCGCCGAGCCCGGTTCTCCCGATGCCAAGCGCGCCGATCTCAACAGCGCGCTGCGCAGCCTGCACGAGCCGGAGATCATCGACGCGAAACTGGCCGCCGGGCAGACCGTCCTCGACAGCTGCCCGGAAGTGGGCGGCAAGATCGCGCTCACGCCCGAGCAGGCCGACGCGTGGCTGGCCGCGCTCACCGATGTCCGGCTCGCGCTGGGCACCCTGCTCGACATCGACGACGACACGCCCGACCATTTCGATCCGGAAGACCCGCGCGCCCCGCATCTGGACGTCTACCACTGGCTCACCTGGATGCAGGATTCACTACTGCAAGCGCTCGCGCCGTGAGCGCGACGACCGGAATCGCCGACGAAGGACGAGATGATGCGCAGCGGCCCCGGAGTACGCAACTCGATCACTGATGTCGCCGGGGTGCTGGTCGGGCATCACCAGGCACTCGACGCCGAAGTCACCCTCGGTACCGGCGCTGCGACGGGCTGCACGGTGGTGCGGGTCCCCGGCGGTGCGACGGCCTCGGTCGACGTACGCGGCGGCGGACCCGGCACCAGGGAAACCGACCTGCTCGATCCGGCCAACACCGTCCGCCAGCTCAATGCCGTGCTTCTCACCGGAGGTAGCGCGTACGGCCTCGCCGCCGCGGACGGGGTGATGCGCTGGTCGGAGGAACACCGCGAGGGCATTCCGATGGACCCGGCCGACCCGAGTCGCGTGGTCCCGATCGTGCCCGGCGCGGTGATCTTCGACCTGCCGGTCGGGGATTGGGGTATTCGGCCCGACCCCGACTTCGGTTATCGCGCGGCCGCGGCGGCGGCGACCGAGTTCGCCAGGGGCACCGCGGGCGCCGGTGTCGGTGCGCGGGCGGGCGCGATCAAGGGCGGAATCGGTTCGGCGAGTGTGGTTCTCGCGGACGGCCCCGGGGCTGGGGTGACCGTCGGCGCGGTGATCGTGGCCAATCCCGTCGGGTCGGTCGTCGATCCGCGCACCGGGTTGCCGTGGGGCGTCGGCACCGATGGACCCGACTTCTTCGGGCTGCGGCACGCGACACCGGACGAGATCGCCGCACTTGCCGCGCTACCTGCCAAGAGCATGGTGCTCAACACCACGATCGGCGTGATCGCCACCGATGCCGCCCTCGACCCGGCAGGTTGTCGACGGCTGGCCGCGACCGGGCACGACGGACTCGCCCGGGCGATCCGGCCCGTGCATTCCCCGCTCGACGGCGACACCCTGTTCGCGCTGTCCACCGGCGCCATCGAGGTCGCCCCGCTCGCGCTGCCGCCGGCGTTCCCCACGGACCTGCTGCTGCTCGACCAGTTGTGTACGGCCGCGGCGGTGGTTGTCGAGCGCGCCGTCGTCGACGCGGTGCTCGCCGCGACCTCGATCGCCGGTATCCCCGCCTACTACGATCTGTTTCCGCGCTGATCGGCGGCCTTGCCCACTGCCAGTGGTGCGGCTGCCTCGTGGCCCCGAACCGCCTGCTGACCAGCCCTTCGGCGACTTGCGGCGACGGCTGTGACGGCCCGGCCGGGACCGGAGTGCATACCCCGCGGAATACCCGAATAGGGTGAGTCGTTGTCGGGGAAGGTGCTCGACAGCGCGCACGCAGATTGTGGAAAGGGTCGATGAAGTGCTGGTGATCAGGGCCGATCTCGTTGACGCGATGGTGGCGCACGCTCGCGCCGACCACCCGGACGAGGCCTGCGGCATCATCGCCGGCCCCGAGGGCAGCGACCGGCCGGAACGCTTCGTCGCGATGGTCAACGCCGAACGCTCTCCCACCTTCTACCGGTTCGATTCCGGTGAGCAGCTGCGCGTGTGGCGCGCGATGGACGACGCCGACGAAGTGCCGGTCGTGATCTACCACTCGCACACCGCCACCGAGGCCTACCCGAGCCGCACCGACATCTCCTACGCCGCCGAACCGGACGCGCACTATGTGCTGGTCTCCACGCGCGACCCGCAGGAGCACGAACTGCGCAGCTACCGCATCGTCGACGGCGAGGTCACCGAAGAACCGGTGCGCATCGTCGATTCCTACTGAACCGTCCGAGAACAGTCACCACCCCCGAGGAGTCCCCATGCCGGTAACCGTGTCCATTCCGACCATCATGCGTGGTATCACCGGAGGTGAGAAGCGGGTGCAGGGCGAGGGCTCGACGCTGTCCGCGCTCATCGCCGATCTCGACGCGAACCACCCCGGGCTGGCCGAGAAGCTGCTGTCGGACGGCAAGCTGAACCGCTACGTCAACATCTACGTCGACGACGAGGACGTGCGCTTCTCCGGTGGGCTGGAAGCCGAGGTGCCCGCGGGCGCGTCGGTCACCATCCTGCCCGCCGTGGCCGGCGGCGCCTGACCCCGTGGCCCGCTACGAATCGCTGATCGCGACGCTCGGCAATACGCCGCTCGTCGGATTGCAGACACTGTCGCCCCAATGGGACGGCGACGATCATGTGCGGCTGTGGGCCAAGCTCGAGGACCGCAATCCCACGGGGTCGATCAAGGACCGGCCCGCGCTGCGGATGATCGAACAGGCCGAGGCCGACGGGCTGCTCACCCCCGGCTGCACGATTCTGGAGCCGACCAGCGGCAATACCGGGATCTCGCTGGCCATGGCGGCCAAGCTCAAGGGTTACCGGATCGTGTGCGTGATGCCGGAGAACACTTCGGTGGAGCGTCGGCAGCTGCTCACGATGTTCGGCGCCGAGATCATCGACTCGCCCGCGGCGGGTGGATCCAATCAAGCGGTGGCGATGGCCAAGCAGATCGCAGCGGAGAATCCGGACTGGGTGATGCTGTACCAGTACGGCAACCCGGCCAACGCGCTCGCGCACTACGAGAACACCGGGCCGGAACTGCTGGCCGACCTGCCGGAGATCACCCATTTCGTCGCGGGGCTCGGCACGACCGGAACGCTGATGGGCACCGGCCGGTTCCTGCGTGAGAATGTGCCCGATATCGAGATCGTGGCCGCTGAACCCCGCTACGGCGAACTGGTCTACGGCCTGCGCAATATCGACGAGGGATTCATCCCCGAGCTCTACGACGAGAAGGTGCTCACCACCCGGTTCTCGGTGGGCCCGTACGACGCCGTGAAACGGACTCGCGAACTGGTCGGCGAGGAGGGAATCTTCGCCGGAATCTCCACCGGGGCGATCCTGCACGCCGCGCTCGGCATCGCCAAGAAGGCGCAGAAGGCCGGGAAACGGGCCGATATCGCGTTCGTGGTCGCCGACGGCGGCTGGAAGTATCTGTCTACCGGGGCATACGACGGCACGCTGGACGAAGCCGAGGAGAAGCTGGACGGGCAACTCTGGGCCTGACGCGATGTGACCCGGCTTCGGTACGCTCTGGTCAACGGGCTGTTCGACGGTCCCTTGCCGGAGTGGAGGCGATGTCGGTGAGCGGTGGGGTGGGTGCCTCGTTCGATCCTGATCGGATCTCGGGGCTGCGCGGTAACGCGAGTTCGGGCATCGGCGCGTCGCGAGGCGGTTCGTGGATTCGGGCCGCGGTGGTGATTCTGGGCTTCGTGGGGTCGCTGTACGTGATCGAGGGCGTCGACATGGTGCTCTCCTACGATTCGCCACCCGGATCGGTCGGCGAACTCGACTCGGCGGGAATCGAGCCGCGCGAGGTATCCGGGCTCGACGGGATCCTGTGGGCGCCGCTGTTGCACGGCGGGTGGGACCACCTGTTCGCCAACACGCTGCCGTTGCTCGTGCTCGGTTTCCTCGTGCTGCTCTCCGGGATCGGGCGGGGGATCGCGGCCACGGCGATCATCTGGGTGATCGCGGGTGTCGGTACCTGGCTCACAGGGTCGGCGGGAAGTGTGCACGTGGGAGCGTCGTCGATCGTGTTCGGCTGGCTGACGTACCTGATCTGCCGCGGGTGGTTCGCGCGCAATGTGGGCCAGATCGTGGTGGGACTGGTGATCCTCGTGTTCTACGGCTCGATGCTGTGGGGCGTGCTGCCGAGCGACCCTCGAATTTCTTGGCAGGGACATCTTTTCGGGGCGGTGGGTGGAGTGCTCGCGGGCTGGGTACTCTCGTCAGATGAACGTCGACGCCGCCGTGGAGCATCGGTCGGCCGCGCACTACCAACGCGGTAACCGGGGATCCGGTCTGGAAATTGGGGGGATCCTGCATTGAGCACCAGCACGTCGTGGCAGCATGGGGGTATGCGCCTTACCGTCCTCGGGTGCTCGGGCAGCGTGTCCGGCCCGGACTCCCCAGCGTCGGGCTACCTGCTGACGGGCCCTGATATGCGGCCGACAGTCATCGACTTCGGTCCCGGTATTTTCGGCGCCCTGCAGAAGCATATGAACCCGGCCGATGTCGACATCTTCCTCACTCACCTGCACGCGGATCACTGCTTGGATCTGCCCGCACTGCTGGTGTGGCGTCGGTACCACCCGAATCCGCCGACCGGGAAGGCGCTCGTGCGCGGGCCGTCCGATTCCGCGCTGCGGATCGGCAACGCGTCCGCGGAGATCGGCGGCGAGACCGACGACTGGTCCGATGTGATCGACTCGCAGGCGTGGGTCGAGAACACCCCGATTCCGTTCGGGCCCGGTCACACGGTGGAAGCTCGGCGGATGTTCCACCCGCCGGAGTCCTATGGGCTGCGGATCACCGCGGCCGACGGTCGGGTCTTCGTCTACACCGGCGATACGGCGATGTGCGATGCGGTGGTCGACTTGGCGCAGGGTGCGGATGTGCTGATGGCCGAGGCGTCGTGGACCCACGATCCGGCGAATCGTCCTCCGGGGATTCACCTTTCGGGGACCGAGGCGGGCGAGATCGCTACTCGTGCGGGGGCCAAGGAATTGTTGCTCACCCACATTCCGCCGTGGACTTCGCGTGAGGATGTGATCGCGGAGGCCAAGGCGGCGTTCTCGGGGCCGGTGCACGCGGTATCGCCGGGGGAGTCGTTCGACGTTTAGGTCGGGATCGGGTGTTCGGTAGTCCCGGGACGGTTTGAGGCTGTGTTTTTGGCGCGCTGGCGCGCGCGTGTCCGCGGCCCTGAGGGGCATAATTTAAGAGCTCGAGACTCGCGCCTGCGGCGCATGCGCTTCGAGCGCTGACCGGCGACGACCCGGCCGCGGACCGGCCACTTCGTGGCCGTCCCTCCCTAAGGGTCGGGAGTGCGGTGGCTGGTGGTGCGGTCATGGCGGATCTGGGGTTGAACGGTGGGGCCGGCTAGTGCGGTAGGGCTGCGGACTTCGGGGTGCGCGGTGTCGCGGGGAGCGCGGTAGAGCTACGGACCTTGGGGTGTGCGGTGTCGCTGGTAGTGCGGTGTGGGTGCGGGCTTCGGGGGTTCGGTGTGGCTGGGCGTGGAGTGGGGGGCACGCGCTAGTGTGTCGGCTGTGTCTAGACGAGCTGATGGTAGGGCGGATGACGAACTCCGCGACGTGAAGATCACTCGGGGATTCACCACGCACCCGGCGGGGTCGGTGCTGGTGGAATTCGGGCAGACGCGGGTGATGTGCACCGCGAGCGTCACCGAGGGGGTGCCGCCGTGGCGCCGGGATTCGGGGCTGGGCTGGCTCACCGCGGAGTACGCGATGCTGCCCGCGGCCACGCACACGCGCAGTGGGCGGGAGTCGGTCAAGGGCAAGGTCGGTGGGCGGACGCAGGAGATCAGCAGGCTGATCGGGCGCTCGCTGCGGGCCTGCATCGACCTGGCCGCGCTCGGCGAGAACACGATCGCGCTCGACTGCGATGTGCTGCAGGCCGACGGTGGCACGCGCACCGCCGCGATCACCGGCGCCTATGTGGCGCTCTCGGACGCGGTGACCTATCTGGCCGCCGCGGGCAAACTGGCTGACCCGCAGCCGATTTCGTGCATGATCGCCGCGGTGAGCGTGGGTGTGGTCGATGGGCGTGTTCGCCTCGACCTGCCCTACGAGGAAGACTCGCGCGCCGAGGTCGACATGAACGTGGTGGCCACCGACACCGGAACACTGGTCGAGATCCAGGGCACCGGCGAGGGCGCGACGTTCCCGCGATCGACCCTGGACAAGATGCTCGACTCGGCCTTCGCCGGTGCCGAGCAGTTGTTCGCGATCCAGAAGGCGGCGCTGGCACTGCCGTACCCGGGCACCCTGCCCGAGCCGTCCGCGAAGAAGTAGTCGTGGCCGTGCGTGTGCTGGTCGCCAGCCGAAATGCGAAGAAGCTCAAGGAGCTTCGCCGGATCCTCGATGAAGCCGGGGTGGCCGGAATCGAATTGGTGAGCCTGAACGAGGTGCCCCCGTACGAGGAGGCGCCCGAGACCGGCGCCACCTTCGAGGAGAACGCGATCGCGAAGGCGCGTGACGGTGCCGTCGTCACCGGATTGCCCTGCGTGGCAGACGATTCCGGCATCGAAGTCGACGCGCTGAACGGGATGCCGGGTGTGCTGTCCGCTCGGTGGGCGGGCGGCCACGGCGACGATGCCGCGAACAACACCCTGCTGCTCGCCCAGCTGGGCGACGTCCCCGACGACCGTCGCGGCGGCCGCTTCGTCTCCACCTGCGCGCTGGTCCTGCCCGACGGCACGACCACGGTGGTGCGCGGGGAATGGCCCGGCACCATCGCCCGTGAACCTCACGGCGACGGCGGTTTCGGCTACGACCCGCTGTTCCTGCCCGAGGGCGGTACCGGCAGCGCCGCCGAACTCACCCCCGCCGAGAAGGACGCGGTCTCCCACCGAGGCCGCGCGCTCACCCAGCTCATCCCGGCCCTGGCCGCTCTGGCCTGACCGACTCCACAACACAAGCGCCGCCGCTCCGGATCACCGGGGCGGCGGCGCTTTTTGTGGGAGTCAGAGGCTGTACTGCTGCTTCACGTCTTTGGCGTTGCGGTGCTCGACGAAGAACGACAGCAGCGGGATGGTGCCCGCGATCAGAGTGCCGACGGTGCGGCCGATGGGCCAGCGGACCTTCACGGCGAGGTCGGCGGTGACCAGCAGGTAGGCGAAGTACACCCAGCCGTGCACGACCGCGATCCAGCTGGGGGTGTCGACGCCGAAGCCGTACTTGGCGATCATCTCGACGGTGAGCAGCAGCAGCCACAGGCCGGTGACCCAGGCGAGCACGCGGTAGCGCTGCAGGGCCGAGGTGATCTTGGCGATGGGGGCGCTGCCCGCGGGGGCGGCGGTGGCATCGTCGAGCGGCGGTGCGGTGGTGTTGTTGTCGGTCACCCGGCGTTCCTCTCGGGGGAGTGCAAGCCGGCGGTGCGGACCTGCGCATCGATGTCGCTGGCGTGCAGTTGCGCCAGGTACTGGTTGTAGGCGGCCGTTTCCGGGTCTTCGGACTTCGCGGCCTCGGGGCGTTCGGGCAGGATGCCCGCGGGGATCTCGCGCGGCGCCTCGGCCTTGCCCGGACGCGGCGGCGCGGGCTCCTCGGCCTCGCGTTCCAGCCGCACGAACCGCACATAGGCGAACACCGCGAACCCGGCGAACAGCGGCCACTGCAGTGCGTAGCCGAGATTCTGGCCGGTTCCCGACGACGATTCGAACCGCTCCCACTGCCACCAGGCCAACGCCAGACAGCCCAGTGCGGCGACACAGACCAGCGCGATCAGGGCCGGTCGATTGTGCGTCGGGCGCGAAGGTGGAACGGACACGCGCTCCACGGTACCCGCCTACTACAGAGCACGTAGGAGCAGGTCGCGGCCGGAGTCAACCGCGGAGTCAGGCGTCACAGCACCGTAGTCCGGGTGGCGCGCGAGCGCGAGGTCCCGGCCTGGAAGGTCTGGCGGTAGGCGGTGGGGGAGACGCCGATGGCGGTGGACAGGTGCTGGCGCAGCGAGGCGGCGGTGCCGAGGCCCGCGTCGGCGGCGACGCGGTCGATGGACAGGTCGGTGGCTTCGAGGAGGTGGCGGGCGTGGTCGACGCGTCGCTGGGTGAGCCACTGGCCGGGTGGGAGGCCGGTCTCCTCGCGGAAGCGGCGGCAGAAGGTGCGCACGCTCATGCGGGCGTGGGCGGCGAGTTCGGTGAGCGGCAGTGGGCGATCGAGGTGGGTCATGGCCCAGGCGCGGGTGGTGGCGGTCGTCGCGGTGCTGGGTTCGGGGATCGGTCGGTCGATGAACTGGGCCTGCCCACCTTCGCGCCACGGCGGCACGATGCACAGGCGGGCGACGTGATTGGCGACCGCGCTGCCGTGATCGCGGCGCAGCAGGTGCAGGCAGGCATCGATCCCGGCGGCGCTGCCCGCCGCGGTGAGGATGCGTCCCTCATCGACGAACAGCACATCGGCATCCATTCTGACCTGCGGGAACAGGGCGCGGAACCGGTCGGCTTGCCGCCAGTGCGTGGTCGCGGGGCGGTCGTTCAGCAAGCCGAGGGCAGCGAGTACGAACGCCGCGGTGCAGATCGACACGATGCGGGTATCCGGTCTGAGCCGACCCAGCGCGTCAGCCAGGTCGGCGGGCATCCACTCCTCCTCTGGGGCGTCACACGCGGAGAAGGGCGGGATCACCACGGTGTCGGCCTCGGCGAGCGCGCTGCTGTCGTATTCGACGGCGATGGTGAAGTCGGCGTTGGTCGACACCGGGGCCCCGTCGAGGCTGCAGGTGCGCACGTCGTAGAGCGCGGCGCCGTCGGGATCGGTCGCCGTGCCGAAGATCCGGGCGGGAATCCCCAATTCGAACGGATAGACCCCGTTCAGCGCCAGAACCACCACGCGATGCATGGCAAGATTCTTGCACATGTTGGCTTTCTTGCCACTCGTCGATGATTCGCGCACCCGGCATCGTGGACTTCACACGGCCGGTTCGCAGCGAAACGGCCTGGGAGACACAGGGAGACGCGCCATGCGGGCAATCGGTCAGGACACCTTCGGCGGACCCGAGGTCCTGCGTGTGATCGAGGTCGACAAGCCGAGCCCCGGACCGGCCGAAGTGCTGATCCGCGTACATGCGGCCGGGGTGAACCCGACCGATTCCTGGCACCGCGCCACCGGCGGGCTCCTCGGCGCGATCGCACCGCTGGGCTGGGATGTGTCCGGCGTGGTCGAGGCCGTCGGCGTCGGTGTCACCCTGTTCGCGCCGGGCGACGAGGTCTTCGGCATGCCGCGTCAGCCGCGTGCCGCGGGCGCCTACGCCGAGTACGTCACCGCACCGGCCCGCCACCTCGCGCGCAAGCCGTCGAATCTCACCCACGTCGAAGCCGCCGCGCTGCCGCTCGTCGCGCTCACCGCCTGGCAGGCGCTGGTCGACACCGCCGACGTGCGGCCCGGCCACCGGGTACTGATCCATGCCGCCGCGGGCGGGGTCGGGCACGTCGCGGTGCAGATCGCCAAGGCGCGCGGCGCGTACGTCGTCGCCACCGCGCGCGCCGACAATCACGACTTCGTCCGCGACCTCGGCGCCGATGAGGTGATCGATTACACCGCAACGGATTTCGTCGACGCGGCCGATGGCATCGACATCGTCGTCGACACCATCGGCGGCGAATACGGCCCGCGCTCGCTGCGAACCCTGCGGCCCGGCGGCATCATCGTGTCGCTGGCTTCCCCGGCGGAAGCGGCCCTGGTGGAGGTCGCCCGCCCGCTCGGCCTGCGGGCCGGGTTCATGATCGTCGAAGCCGACGGCGCGGGTCTGCGCGCTCTCGCGGATCTGGTCGAAAGCGGTGCGCTGCGACCGCACGTGGAAACCGTCCTGCCACTGGATCTCGTGAGCAAGGCCCACGAGATCAGCGACAATCAGCGCACCCGCGGCAAGATCGTGCTCACGGTCACGCAGTGAGGATGATCAGAACTTGTAGCTGATCCCGGTCATCTGCTCGGATTCCTCCCACAGTCTGCGCAGCAGCTCGGGATCGCGCGAGATCTTGCTCGACGGGCACGCCTCGACCGGTCCCTGCGACTGCATCAGCCGGTTGGGTCCCCAGTACACGGTGGGGTCGGCGTCCGGCTCGGTGGCCGCGAACAGGGTGGAGTGGGCGGCCTTGTGTGGGGGGTGGCCGATGAGCTTGATGAACGGCTTGCTGACCTTGTCGAGAGGGGTCTCGGTGCGGGCGAACAGGTCCGTGGCCGAGACCCCGGGGTGCACGGCGTAGGACTTCTTCGCCGACCCGGCCTCGGTGAGCCTGCGCTGCAGTTCACGGCCGAACATCAGGTTGGCGAGCTTGGCCTGGGCGTAGGCGAGATTGCGCTGGTAGCGGCGGTTCTCGTAGTTGAGGTCGTCGATCCACAGCTTCGGGGTCTGCTTGTGCGCGATGCTGGCGAGCGAGATCACCCGGTCGCGAACGCGGTCGAGCAGCAGTCCGGTGAGCGCGAAGTGGCCGAGGTGGTTGACGCCGAACTGCGTCTCGAACCCGTCGGCGGTGCGCGAGAACGGGATGTTCATCAGGCCCGCGTTGTTGATCAGCACATCGAATTCGCCCTGCTGCGCGGCGAATTCGCGTACAGAGGCCAGATCGGCCAGGTCGAGCGCGGCCACCCGCACGTCACCGGGGATGGCGTCGGCGATCGGCTGCGCTTTGCTCGCGTTGCGGCAGGCCATGATCACCGTGGCGCCCTTGCCTGCGAGCACCTTGGTGGTCTCGGCACCGAGGCCGCCGTTGGCCCCGGTGATCACGAACGTGCGCCCGGACTGGTCCGCGATGTCAGTTGGTTTCCATGCCATGCTCCTATCTTACTCTGGAGTAAGATAGGAGGGAAGGTCAGCCCAGCAATCCGGTCAGCGTACGGGTACAGGCGGGTTTACGCAGCTTGATCATGGCTTTCGCCTCGATCTGGCGCGCCCGTTCGCGGGAGAAGCCGAGCGCCGAACCCACCTCCTCCAGCGTGCGGCCCTCGCCGCGGTCGAGGCCGAAACGCAGTCGGATGACGGCGGATTCGCGCTCGGTGAGCCCCGCCAACGCCGCCTCCACGTAGCCCCCGAGCATCCGCGCCGCGACCACATCCGCCGGCGCGGGCGTGGTGTCGGGCAACAGTGAGCCCAGATCGGTGTCCTCGCCGACGGGCGCGTGCAGCGACACGGGCTCGGCTTCGTGCCGCAGCACCGCCGCTACCTGCGCGACGGTCAGGTCGGCGCCCGCGGCCAGTTCCTCGGTGGTGGCCGCGCGCCCCAGCTGATGCGCCAGCTCGCGCCGCACCCGGATCACCCGATGCAGGACATCGGCCACATTCGAGGGCAGCCGGATCGTGCGCCCCTGATCGGTGAGTGCGCGCCCGATCGACTGCCGGATCCAGAACGTCGCGTAGGTGGAGAGTTTGAGGCCGCGCTCGTGGTCGAACTTCTCTACCGCACGCATCAGCCCCAGCGTGCCCTCCTGGATCAGATCGAGCAGCGACATCCCGGTGTTGGTCGGGAACCGGCGCGCGATGGAGACGACCAGGCGCAGATTCGCCCGCACCATGTGATCTTTCGCGCGCAGTCCGTCGAGTTCGGTGCGGCGCAACAGTTCTCGTCGTGCGGCGGTGAGTTCGGTGCCGGCCGCATCGATCTCGGCACGCGCGGCCGCGCCCGCGGCGATCCGCGCACCGAGGGCGTATTCCTGTTCGGCGGTCAGCAGGGGCGTGCGCCCGATGGCGGTCAGGTAGTCGCGAATGGGGTCGGCGGTGACGGTGGTGGTCAAGAGAACTCCCGTTCGATGTGGGGCTGGTGACCGGTGGGGCGACGGCGCCCCACCGGTCGGGTTACGCGGGGATCGCAGTGACTACTTGCCGGGAATCCGGATCGGGCGGCGCACGGCCGTCGACCGGGTCTGCGCGCCGCGAATGGCCGAGCCGGTTCCACGTCGCCGGTGCGCCGGGAAAGACGCTTCGACGCGGCGGGCCGCCCGGGGTCGGCCGGGCAGGGGGAGGGGTTGCGGCGCGGTCATGATCTCGCGGACCGCGTCGTCGAGTGAACGTCGCATCGTCGTGAATCGGGCCATATCGGCTGCTCCTTCGGTGGTGGAACGGGTGTTGAGGGGCTCGGCGGCGATATCGGGTCCGTGCGGCATGCGCTGTCTCCTTCGATCGTGTCGCTTGCGGCGACGGACATAAACTTAGAACGAACCTAAAAATATGTCAAGAACAAATTTAGGACGAGTTCAGATATGCTGGTGACATGACGACGCAGCAGGGCCTCCGTGCCAGGAAGAAGCAGCAGACCAGGCAGCAGATCTCGGACCGGGCGACCGAGCTGTTCCTGGCTCGCGGATTCGATCAGGTGACCATCGCCGAGGTGGCCGCGGCCGCCGATGTCTCGAAGATGACGGTCACCAACTACTTCCCCCGCAAGGAAGACCTGGCGCTCGACCTCGGCGAGATCTACATCGAGCAACTCGCGTCGATCGTCCGGGAACGCGCGCCAGGCCAGTCGGCACTGGCCGCGCTGCGCCACGCTTGCCTGGCAGCCATAGCGGCGCAAGACCAGCTCATCGGCTTCAGCGGCGAGCCGTTCGCCAGGATGATCGCCGACAGTCCCGCGCTGACCGCGCGCGGGCGCGATCTACACGACGCCCGTCAGCTGGCATTGGCCGACGCACTCGCCGCCGAGACGGGTGCCGCGCCCGATGACATCACCCCGCGCGTTGCCGCGGCCCAGATCGCCGGCGTGCAGCGAGTGCTGTTCAACGAGATCATGCGCCGCACCCTCGAAGGCGAATCCAACGCCGAGATCGCCGCCGCGCTGACTCGCGATGCCGAGATCGCGTTCGACACGCTCGAACCCGGCCTGGGAAACTACGCCGTCCGCTGAGCGATCGGTGGCGATTGCTGCCGTGTCACTGAGCTCTCGCGCAGGGCCTGAAAGCCCATACTGAGGCATGCCGGATGGTGTTGCTGTGGACAAGCCCGTCGAGCCGATGAGTAAGGCGAAGATCAATATCGTCTTCGCGACGGTGGTGCTCGGCATGCTCATGGCCGCCCTCGACCAGACCATCGTGTCGGCGGCGCTGCCCTCGATCGTCGCCGACCTCGGCAGCGCCGGGCACATGGCCTGGGTGGTGACCGCATATCTGCTCGCCGAGGCCGTCGCGACCGTGCTCGCGGGCAAGCTCGGCGACCTGTTCGGCCGCAAACTGCTGTTCCAGATCAGCGGCATCATCTTCATCGCGGGCTCGGCGCTGGCCGGCGTCGCGGGCGGCATGGGCGTGCTGATCGTGGCGCGCGGAATCCAGGGCGTCGGCGCGGGCGGGCTGATGGTCACCTCGATGGCCCTGATCGCCGACACCATTCCGCTGCGTGAACGCGGCAAGTATCAGGGCGCCCTCGGCGCGGTGTTCGGCGTGACCACCGTCGTCGGGCCCACCCTGGGCGGGTTGTTCACCGACCACGCGAGCTGGCGCTGGTGTTTCTACGTGAATGTGCCGATCGCGATCATCATGGTGGTGATGGCGGCGCGCACCCTGCCGCACCTGCGCGCGGTGACCCGGCCGGTGATCGATTACCTCGGCATCGGCCTGATCGCGCTCGGTGTGTCGTCGCTGATCCTCGGACTCGAGTTCGGCGGTAGCGAATATCCGTGGGGCTCTTGGCAGATCATCGGTTTGTTCGTGCTCGCCGCCGTGCTGATCACCGGGTTCGTGCTGGTGGAGAACCGCGCGAAGGAGCCGATGCTGCCGATGCGGTTGTTCGGCAGCCGCGTGTTCACCGTGTCGTCGGTGCTCAGTTTCATCGTCGGTTTCGCGATGCTCGGCTCGATGACCTATCTGCCCGCCTATCTGCAATATGTCGACGGGGCGACGGCGACGATCTCCGGCGTCCGCACCCTGCCGCTGGTGGTCGGCCTGTTCGTCACCTCGGTCTTCTCCGGTCAGGTCGTCGGCAAGACCGGGCAGTACCGGTACTTCCCGGTCGTCGGCATGGCGGTGATGGCGGTCGGCCTCGCCCTGATGTCGACGATGGGCCGCGGCACCAGCGTGTGGCTGGAATCGTTGTACATGCTGATTCTGGGTGCCGGGCTGGGCCTGTCGATGCAGGTGCTCACCATCGTCGTGCAGAACACCGTGCCCTACGCCGATCTGGGCACCGCCACCTCGGGGGTCACCTTCTTCCGCACCCTGGGCAGCGCGTTCGGCACCGCGGTCTTCGGCACGCTCTACAACAACAAGAGCAAACCCGCGCTGGCGGAGGCGTTGCAGCAGGCCCCCGGCGTCTCACCGGAGGTGGCAGCGAACCCGAAACTGCTGCGTGAGCTACCGCTCGAGCAGTCCGCGCCGATCATCGACGCCTACGCGAATTCGATCGACTACGTGTTCCGCTGGGTTGTTCCGGTGGCGCTGGTCGGTTTCGCCGTCGCCTGGTTCCTGCCGCAGGTGCGGTTGCGTGACAGCGCTCGCCACGGCGCGGCCGACGTCGGTGAGGGTTTCTCGGTGCCCGATTCGCACGACCGGGTGGTGCAGCTGGAACGCTCGGTCGCCACGACGGTGCGCAAGGCCAGGGCGGAGAAACCGCTCATCCCCCAGCTCATCACGGCCTCGGGTAGCACGCTGAGCCCGGACTCGGTGTGGGCGCTGGGGCAGGTGTACCTGTACTCCAAGGAAGAGGTGCCCGCCACGGTGTATGCCATCGCCTACCGGCACCGGCTGCCGGTGGAGGTGCTGTCGCCGGTCTTTCGGCAGGCCGTCGATGCGGGTCTGCTGCACGACGACGGGGGCACCCTGTCGCTGACCGCCGACGGCGACAACGAGGTCGACAAGCTGCGCGCGGGCTGGCGCCGCTGGCTCGGCGACCGCCTCGACGACTGGAATTCCGAGGACCCGGTCGACCGCGCGCTGCTCGACGAGGCGCTGTCGAAGATCGCGGCCAAGCTGCTCGACCAGGGCGCTGATAGCAGCGAGGTATCGAAAGTCTGATTTCGGTTGTCCACTCCGCTGAACGAGCCTTGCCGCGGAATACTCGTGGACGTATATTCGTAGACGAGTAAGGAGGCAGTCATGGCGACCAAGCGCAAAGTGAACAACCTGCTGGCGCTCGCCGTGCTCTCGGTGATCGTGCAGCGCCCGATGCACCGCTACGAGATCGCCGCCACCCTGCGTGCCCACGGCAAAGACCGCGACATGGACATCAAATGGGGCTCGCTCTACACCGTCGTGCAGAACATGGAGAAGGCCGGATTCCTCGAGGTCATCGGCAGCGAACGCGACGGCGCGCGCCCCGAGCGGGTGATCTACCGGATCACCGACGCCGGTCGCGCCGAGATGGCGGACTGGACCCGCGAACTGCTCGCCGCACCCGAGCCCGAACACCACCGCTTCACCGCGGGTCTGTCGATTCTGGCGGTGCTGCCGCCGGATGAGGTGATCGTCCTGCTCGGCACGCGCATCGCGGCGCTGGAGCGAACCATCGAGACCACCAGGGCCGAGCTCGGCGCGCTGACGCTGCCCCGGTTGTTCGTCGTCGAATCCGAATTCGGCCTGGCGATGCTGGAAGCCGAGGCGAACTGGGCGCGTTCCCTGCGTGACGAACTGGCCGCGGGCACCTTCGAAGGCCTCGAACTCTGGCGGCAGTGGCATGCCGACGGCATGCCCACCGAACAGATCCCCGAACTCGGCGAGAGGGGGAACGGCTAGCTCGACCCCGAAGACCCGGACCCGGTGGCGTGCGGCAACACCCCACCGAGCCCGAGATACCGTCCCGCAACCAGGCGCACCCGGCCACGAGGTGAGGCAACCACAGGATAGCTGGGTGACGCCGACATCAGATCTGGAGATCACCCATGTCCACCACCCGTTCCGCATTGATCATCGGCGGCGGCATCGCCGGACCCGTCACCGCCACCGCCTTGCACAAGGCAGGCATCCAGGCCCACGTGCACGAGGCCTACTCCGGTCCCTCCGAGGGCATCGGCTCCGGGCTCGCGCTGGCGCCCAACGGTGTCGCGGCGCTCGACATCATCGGCGCCGGCGACGCGGTGCGCGAGATCGCCCTGCCGGTCGCGCAGATGCGGCTGCGCGTCAGCGGCCGCGAACACGTCGTGCCGGTGCTGGCCGACCAGCCCCCGCTGCAGGCCGTCGACCGCGGCGAATTGCACCGCACGCTGCACGATCACGCGGTCGCCGCGGGCGTGCCGTTCAGCTACGACAAGCGGCTGGTGAGCGTCGACGAACACCCCGACGGCGTCACCGCGCACTTCACCGACGGCTCCACCGCGACCGCCGACATCCTCGTCGGCACCGACGGAATCCGTTCCACCGTGCGGGGTCTGATCGATCCGGCCGCACCGGGACCCGACTACACCGGCATGCTCGGCTTCGGCGCCATGGTCGACTGCGACCTCGACCTGCCCGACGACACCATGGTGTTCGCCTTCGGCGCCAAGGCCTACTATCTGTACTGGAAGCATGCCGACGGCCGCGTGACGTGGGGCGCGAATCTTCCCAGCAAGCAGTACCTTTCGCTCACCGAAGCCCGCGCTGTCGCCGCCGAACACTGGCTCGAGGTGCTACGCGAGACCTACGCCGCCGACTCGCCCGGTGCCGAATTCGCCCGCCGCACCACGGCGCGGAACCTCGAGATCACCGGCGCCCTGCACATCATGCCGCCGGTGCCGCACTGGTATCGCGATCGCATGGTGCTGGTGGGCGACTCGGTGCACGCTCCGTCGAACAGCTCCGGACAGGGCGCGTCACTGGCGATCGAGAGCGGCGTGCAGCTGGCGCGGTGCCTGCGCGATATCGCCTCGCCCACCGAGGCTTTCGCTGTCTACGAGCAGTTGCGCCGGGCCAGGGTGGAGGGGGTCGCGGCGCGCGCGGCGAAGATCAACCACAGCAAGACACCGGGCCCGATCGCCCGCAAGGTGATGAACGCGGTGATGCCGCTCATGGTCAAAACGGTGATGAACCCGGAGAAGACGATGGGTACCGAACGTCGATACCGCATCGACTGGGACGCGCCGGTCCAGGATGAACTCGCCACTGCCGCAGGCTGATCCGTCCGCCCTCGGTTGCCGCGCTGCGGCGATCGAGGGCGCACCGGTACTTGCCCGACGGCGCGATCAGCGACGGGTCGCGCGCAGCGCGAGAATGCGCGCGGTCTCCGCGTCGGCGGGCAGGAACGCCTCGAGGTGGAGTTCGGCGAGGGTGACATCGGTGGCGGTCGCGAACGAGGTGAGTGTGGTGATCAGACGGAGGTCGCCGTCTGGGGTACGCAGGTGCAGGGGGACGGCGAAGCCGACGTGGTCGGGCCCTGGGCACGGAGCGGGGAGGTAGCCCGCCAGTTCGGCGATGAGCTGGTCGAGGGCTGGATCGGGCGTGTGGGCGGCGCGGTTTCGCAACGAATCCATGATGTGCCTGCCCCAGTCCGGCAGGTTGCGCACGCGCGGGGCGACGCCGTCGGGGTGCAGGGCCAACCGCAGGATGTTGATCGGCGCGACCAGCAGTTCCGGGGCCACGTCCTCGGTGAACAGGTCGAAGGCGGCATTGGCCGTGACGAGTTCGCCGCGCGGGCGAGCGACCAGCGCCGGATACGGCAGATGCCCGTCCAGCACGGCGGTGATCGCCGCACGAACGGGCGCCAATTCCGGTGCCGCCAGATCACTTTCGGGGAAAACGGGTGCGAACCCCGCGGCCAGTAGCAAGGTGTTGCGGTCGCGCAGGGACAGCTCGAGCGATTCGGCCAGCCGCACCACCATCGTGCGTCCCGGTTGCGATCTGCCCTGCTCGAGGAAGCTCAGATAGCGCTGGCTGGTCTCGGCCCGGATCGCCAGGTCGAGCTGGCTGACCCGGCGCAGGGTGCGCCAGTGACGCAGTTGGGGGCCGAATCCGGTCGATGGCGGGGCAGCGGTCATGAACTGAGTGAACCGCGTCGACGGCCGCCACCATTCCCGCCGGGAATCAGCCTCCGGCGCCACCTAGCAGAACCGATCGGTCGATGCGGCACCGATCCCGACGAGCACCTGCCCATACCCTCCGGGGAATCGCGCGATGACGCCGTCACCGACAGAGTTGTCCCATGCCTGACAGCGACATCCACCCTGATCACGCCGTCGCCTACCACCTCGACGGCGGTCTCACACGGTCCGCGCAGCAGCGGCCGGAACCGGGCCCGCACCAGGTCCTGATCCGGGTCCGCGCCGCGTCGGTGAACCGCCGCGACCTGATGCTGATGGACGGCACCTACCCGCTGCCCGCTACCGCGGGCATCATCCCGCTCTCCGATGGTGTCGGCGAGGTGATCGCGCTCGGCCCCGGGGTGACCCGTGCGGGAATCGGCGACCGGATCACCGCGAGTTACTTCGTCCACTGGGTCGACGGTCCGCAAACCCTCGCCACCGCCGCCGAACAGTACGGCGCGAACTACGACGGATTTCTCGCCACCTACGCGCTCATCGAAGAGGATTCGATCGTGCACGTGCCCGCCCATCTCACCGACGCGGAGGCGGCGACCCTGAGTTGCGCGGGCCTGGTGGCCTGGTCGGCGCTCACCACTCCCGGCCCGCCCGCACCCGGTGCGCGCGTGCTCACCGTCGGCAGCGGCGCGGTGGCGCTGTACGCGATCCAGTTCGCGAAAATCCTCGGCGCCGAGGTCATCTCGATCACCTCCAGCCAAGCGAAGGCAGACCGGTTGCGCGCGCTGGGCGCCGACGCGGTGATCGACCGCACCGTGACCCGGAACTGGGGTGACGCCGTGATGGACATGACCGGGACCGGTGCCGAGCACATCGTCGACGCGGTCGGCCTGCCCACGCTCGAACAATCGGTGCGCGCGGGCGCGTACAACTCGACGGTGACGATGGTCGGCGCGATGGCGCCCGCCCCGGGAACCACACTGCCGGACAACCCGTTCGGCTCCTCCTACCTGGCCATCCGGCGCATCGCGGTCGGCAGCCGCGCCGGTTTCGAGGCGATGAACCGTGCGATCACCGAGCACCGCCTGCGCCCGGTGATCGACCGCGAATTCGCGGTCGACAAGGCCGCCGACGCCTACGACTACCTGCGGTCGGGTGCCTCGTTCGGCAAGGTGGTGATCGTGGTGGGTTGAGGGCACAGCCCGCGGGTGAAGGCGGTGACGCACAGGACGAGCCACAGCAACCCGATGATCCAGCCCGCGAGCACGTCGGTGGTCCAGTGGACGCCCAGATAGATGCGCGACAACCCGACGGCGACGGGAAAGACGATCGCGAACACGGTGGCGCTCACCCGGACCCAGTGCCTGCGCAGACGGGGGATCACCGCGATCGCCACGATGCCGACCACCACCGTGGAACCGAGCGTGTGGCCCGACGGATACGACAGGCTCGGTTCGAAGACCAGCCGGGACGCCTCGGGCGGTCGATGACGCCCGACGAGGCGTTTGATCACCCACACCAGCACGCCCGCCCCCAGCGAGGTGATCGCGACCAGGGCGGCCACCGGCAGATTGCGGCGCAGCGCGAACCAGCCGACGGTGACCACCGCCAGAATCGTCATCGACAGTGTGTCGCCCAGGTCGGTGATCACCGTGGCGATGTCGGTGAGCGCTTCGCCGCGGTGCGCGATCATCCAGTCGAGTACCGCGGTGTCCATCGCGCTGACGCCGCTGGTGACCTGCCAGGTGAGGGCGGTGATCAGCACCGCCGCGGTCACGATCATGGCCACCAGGATCGGCGTCCGGCGGCAGAGCGAGGTCCAGGCGACCTCGGTGGGCGGTGGTTGTCGATAGGCAGTCGGCATAGCTACCAGATTGCCAGCTCGCGCCTCAGGCTTCGAAGACCACCGTGTTTCCCGCGACGTCGCGGGTGCCCGCGTCCTTCTTGATCGCCTTCACCAGGTCGGCGACGCAGTCCCAGGTGCGCGGCGGCTCGCCCTCGATATTGCCGATCGTGTACCAGGTATCGGTGCCGCGATAGCGGACGAGGCCCTTGCCCGCGTCGTCGAGCATGACATCGAGCTCGCCGGACACCGTCCCTTCCTCTTCGGTCATGACGGCGCTCTCGGCGGTGATCTCGATGGGCTCGCTTATTTGAACTCTCCTCGGCGGAGGCAGTCATCGACTGCGGTGCGCAACGCGGTGTGCTCTGCGGTGTCAACGGTCAAGGCGTATTTTACCTTCACCTTGACGTAATGCTCGACATAGGCGCACCGGAAGTTCCCGGGCGGCAAGTAGTTCGCGGGGTCCTGATCGCCCTTGGAACGGTTCGCCGACGGGTCGGCGGCGACCAGGTTCATCGAGTCGTTGGCGATGCGGCGGCGGGTGTCCTCGTCGCGGTCGGCCGCGCCCGATCGCCATGCTTCGGCAAGGGCCACAATGTGTTCGGCGTCGACCTTGGACGGGTCGGTGATGAACTTGTACGGCCCGAGCTGCCCGGTCTTCTTGTCGATGAAGCCGTAGTGGTCCTGCCAGCCGCCACCGGCCGCCACCTTCAGGTCGCAGGTCTTGGCGTCGAGGGTGACCTTGCCGTTGGCGTCGCGCAGCATCATCACTTCGCGGCTGGTGCATTTCGTGTACTGCGCCAGGTCGCCGGTGAAGCCGTGCTCGGGCTTGTTGGTGTCCCAGTGCGGGAACTTCTCGCGCGTGTAGCCCGTCATCGGGCCTTCCTTCGCGACGACGAGAGTGGCGACCAGATCGCCGACTTCCTTGCCCGACACCGTCGCCGCGCCCGCGGAACCCGGACCGGGCGCGGTCGGACTCACCTTGTCCAGGAACGTGTTCGCGAGGGTGACCACCACGGCGATAACCGCCGCCGCGGCTAGGGCGAGCAGGGCTCGACCCAGGGGAGAACCGCTGATCGAAGACCACTTCATGCCCGTACCACCCAGATGCTCCGTCGAAAAATGAACCGGCACAACCTAACGGCCGCGCCGGGTGTCGTCAGTGATTGTCCGCTATGAGGTTCCGCACAGCACAGCGTGAACTGATTGCGGCTCAATAGCGTTCATCTATCGACGGAGGTGACCGTCGGCGCCGAGGCGCAAACCGATGGTGACGTAGATCACAATCGATCAGTCGGGTAGTGATCCCGATTCGGGCGGAATGCCGGTGTCCAGGAAGCGGATCAGGCGTGCGATGCGGGCGGCATGGTCGACGCAGCGCTGAAATTGGCTGCCGAGCAACGCCATATCGATCGCGGCTTCGGTGCTCACGTCGGCTTCGGTGAGGGCGGTGCGCAATTGCTTGCACAGCGTCTCCATCGCCTCGACATCGGAGCCGTCACCGGCCGCGAACCGCCCGCTCGCCACCGACGCGCTCACCCGCGCCACGCACCCGGCCGCGAGCGTGCCCATCGACACGAGTTCGGCGATCACCGGTGCGGGCGCGACCGCGGCCGGATGAGCCCGATAGACGTACTGCCCAGCGGTTTCGGTGCGCCGGCCGATCCGCGACAGCTCACCGGCGACCTGAATCGCGGTCACCACGTGACGCAGATCGCGCGCCACCGGCGCCTGCAACGCGAGCAGCGCCATGGTGCGGGATTCGCAGGCGGCGAACATCAGCTGTAGTTGCTCGTCGAGCGCGAACACCTCGTAGGTGGCCGCGAGGTCGGCGCCGGCCAGCGCCTGGGTAACCCGCTCGGTCGCGTCATGGGCGACGCGCGACATCAGGGTGAGGTCGTTGGCCAAAGCGACGAGCTCGAGGGTGAACTGGGTCCGCACGCGCTGAATTGTTCCCCATCGAGGGGGCGTGAGTGAATCCATCGCCGAGATCCGTGCGGTGACGATTCCGGGTGTGCCCGGCCGTAGCTGGAAGGATGGGGGTCATGATTGCCGCGTTGACGACTAAATGGACCCTGTACGTGCCCATCCTCGCCGCGCTCGTGCTCGTACTCAGCTGGGGGCGTTCCGTACCGGGATTGATCGTCGCGCTGGTGAGTGTCGCGCTGGTCGGCGCGGTGCTCTCGGCGGTCTATCACGCGGAAATCGTGGCCCACCGGGTCGGTGAACCCTATGGCTCGCTGGTCCTCGCGGTGGCGGTGACCGTGATCGAGGTGGCACTGATCGTCACGATGATGATCTCCGGCGGCGACAAGGCGGCCTCGCTCGCTCGCGACACCGTGTTCGCCGCGGTGATGATCACCTGCAACGGCATCTTCGGGTTGGTGCTGCTGGTCGGCGCGCTGCGCAGGCGGGTGGCGGTGTTCAACGCCGAAGGCACCGGCGCGGCGCTGGCCACCGTCGCGACCCTGGCCACGCTGAGTCTGGTGTTGCCGACCTTCACCACCAGCGCGCCGGGCCCGGAGTTCTCGCCCGCGCAGCTCGCCTTCGCCGCGGTCGCGTCGCTGGCGCTCTACGGGCTGTTCGTGATGGTGCAGACGGTGCGCCACCCCGACGACTTCCTCCCGGTGGAGGACGGCGGCGCGGTCGACGACAGCGACACCCACAGCCACGCGCCGTCCAACAAGGTCGCGCTGATCAGCCTCGGGATGCTGGTACTCGCCCTGGTGTGCGTGGTCGGCCTGGCCAAGGTGGTTTCGCCCGCGCTCGAATCGGCGGTGGCCTCGGCCGGATTGCCGCAGTCGGCGGTGGGTGTGGTGATCGCGATGCTGGTGCTGTTGCCCGAGACGATCGCCGCGGTGAACTCCGCGCGCCGCAATCAGGTGCAGATCGGTTTGAACCTGGCACTCGGCTCGGCGATGGCCAGTATCGGTCTGACCATCCCGGTGATCGCGATCGCGACCATCTGGTTGAGCGGGCCGCTGGTGCTGGGTCTGGGCGCCACGCAGATGGTGCTGCTCGCACTGACCGTCGTGGTGAGCACGCTGACGATCGTTCCCGGCCGCGCGACCCTGCTGCACAGTGGTGTTCACCTGGCGTTGTTCGCGGCGTTCGTGTTCCTGGCCGCAAGTCCGTAGCTGGGGTGTTGCGGATCACATGGTGGGTCGACCTGTCATGGAAACCGCGGAAAAGCGACCAGGGTCACCCACTGGAAATTTTGTTGTGACGCAGAGTACCGGTTAGCTTGCTGGAGTTGGCACCGACGCCGAAGCCAGAGAGTGCGGTATGAAAATCACCAAGCCCCGTGCTTCACGAGCGGCCCGGAGGCATCTCTGATGCCTACCGATCTGCACTCCGCGAAGCCGGATTCCGCTACCCAGATCGTCCGCAAGAATTTCACCGACACCGTCGTGTCGTCGCTGCGGACCTTCGGGCGTGCGGTCGATCTCGCACAGCAATCGGTCGGCGGCTCGTTCTCCGACATCGCCCGCAGGCAGTTCCAGTGGCGGGAGACCCTCGTGCAGGCCTGGCGCCTGATCACGGTCACCGCCATTCCCGCGATCCTGATGGCGATCCCGTTCGGCGTGATCGTCTCGGTCCAGGTCGGCAACCTGATCCACAGCCTCGGCGCCGACTCCATGCTCGGCGCCACCGGCGGCCTCGGCGTGATCAAGCAGGGCGCGCCCATCGCCACCGGCTTCCTGCTCGGTGGCGCGGGCGCGGCGGCCATCGCGGCCGACCTCGGCGCGCGCACCATCCGCGAGGAGATCGACGCGCTCAACACCATGGGCATCAACCCCGTGCACCGGCTCGTCATCCCGCGCCTGGCCGCCATGCTGCTGGTCGCGCCGATGCTCAATGTGCTGATCATCTTCGTCGGCGTGCTGGCCGGGTACGCGGTCGCCGTCGGCGGTCAGGGCGTGACCCCGGGTAGCTACTGGTCGACGTTCGGTTCGTTCGCGACCGCCGGTGACGTGTGGGTCTCGCTGCTCAAGGCGCTGATCTTCGGCTTCCTGGTCGTGATCATCTCCTGCCAGCGCGGACTGGAAGCCAAGGGCGGACCGCGCGGTGTGGCCGACGCGGTGAACGCGGCGGTGGTGCTCTCGGTGGTCTCGATCGCCATCGTGAACCTCCTCGCAAGCCAGATCAGTGCCATGTTCCTGCCGACGAAGTTGGCGTGATGGCTGCCTCGTCGTACATCCCCACCTCGCTGCACTGGCTGCGCAAGCCCGCCCGCATCGGCAAGCGGATCGTCACCGCCGGTGAATCGCTCGGCTTCGTCGCGGTGTTCGTCTGGCAGGTGCTGTCCTCGGTGCCGCTGACGCTGCGCCGCTACCGGGACGAGACGCTGCGCGCGGTCACCGATATGACCTGGGGACGCGGGTCGATCATCGTCGGCGGCGGCACCGTCCCGATGATGATCGTGCTCGGCCTGGTGATGGGCGCCTCGGTGGGCGTCGAATCGTTCGCCTCACTCGACATGCTCGGCATGGGCCCGGTCACCGGCGTGATCTCGGCCTACGCGACCACCCGCGAGCTGGCCCCGATCGCGGCGGCCATCGGCTTCGCCGCACAGGCGGGCTGCCGGATCACCGCCGAGATCGGCGCGATGCGCATCTCCGAGGAGATCGACGCGATCGAGGCGCTCGGCCTGCGTTCGGTGCCTTACGTCGTCACCACCCGGGTGATCGCCGGCGCCATCGCCATCGTGCCGACCTTCCTGATCGCGCTGATCCTGGCCTACGGCGCCTGCCGCGGGCTGCTCACCATGGTCTACGGGCAGTCGGCCGGTGTGTACGACCACTACTTCTTCCAGTTCATCTCGGGCTTCGACATGATCGCCGCGGTGATCAAGGTGGCCGTGTTCGGCACGGTGGTGATCCTGGTGCACGCCTACTTCGGGTTCTTCGCCACCGGCGGCCCCGAGGGGGTCGGCATCGCCTCCGGTCGCGCGGTGCGCGCCAGCTCGGTGGCCATCATCGCCATCGACATGGTCCTCACGATCATGCTCTGGGGCTTCAACTCGGCGATCAGTTTTACGGGGTGAGAAGAGTAGATGCCTAACTATGGAATGCCCGGCGTCGCGGCCGATCGGCGCACGTCGCGGCTGACCGGCGTGATCATCCTGTCGGTGATCGCGGCCATCGCACTCGCCTACGTCACCTACTCGAATCTGCGCGCCGAAGACGGCCTGCGCATCGCCCTGCACACCGAACACCTCGGTGACGGCATCAGCGCGGGCAGCCAGGTCCGCGTCGACGGCGTGACGGTCGGCGAGGTCGCCGAGGTGACCCCCGGCGAGCGCGGCACCCAGCAGATCGCGCTGCTGCTCGACACCGAGCGACTGGTCGGCATCGACGACAGTCTCGCGATCGACTACGCCCCGACCAACCTGTTCGGCATCGCCGAGATCGAATTGCGCCGTGGCGCGGGCGGTTCGCCGCTGCGCGAGGGCGCGGTCCTCGACCTCACCGGCGCGAACAACGACCGGGTCTACGACGCGACGATGAGTGCCATCCTGCGCAGCCTCTCGCAGGTCGGCATGACCGTGACCAGCCCCCAGATGGCCACCGTCATCTCCCAGCTGGCCGCTGACTTCAAGGCCTTCACCCCGCTGGTGCAGGCCCTGATCACGGTCGCCAAGACCCTCGCCGACAACCAGGACGTGATGCCGTCGGAGCTGTTCGGCAAGCTCGGTCCCGCCTTCGACGGCGGCGGCGAGTTCGCGAGCGCCACCATGAAGGTGATCGACCAGCTCAGCGACATCCGGGTGACCCAGATCGACAAAGAGCGCTACGACATCGGCGTCGGGGTGATCGGCGGCTCCATCCTGCCCGCGCTCACCACCACCGTGAGCACCGCGGGCGGGCACTTCGCCGAGACCACCGACATGCTCGCGCCGATGCTGCTCGCGCTGGCGCAGATGTCGCCGAATCCGAGCCGGACCGGCGCCGATCTCACCGCCCTGCTGCAGAATCTGCGCGGCGCGATGCCCGACAGCCCTAACGGTCCTGTCCTCAATCTCGACGTCGAGCTCAGCGGTGTCCCCGGCATCGCGGTGCCGCTGTTCGGAAAGGCCGGTGGGCGATGAAGATTCGCGGAACCGCACTGCGCCTCGGTGTCTTCAGCCTGGTGATGATCGCCATCCTCGGCATGGTGTTCACCCTGATCAAGCGCCCGGTCGACGGCGACACCGTCGCCCATGACGCACTGTTCACCGACGCCAACGGCCTCAAGGTCGGCAACGACGTGCGGATGTTCGGCGTGCAGGTGGGCAAGATCGAGAAGATCAGCCTCGAAGGCGACAAGGCCAAGGTCGCGATCACGGTCAAGACCGACACCCCGATCTACGACAACTCCAAGCTGGCCATCCGCTACCAGAACCTCACCGGCCAGCGCTATATCGACCTGCAGCAGGCGCCGAAACCGGGCAAGACCATCGCGGCAGGGGCACGGATCGGCGCCAACATGACCGTCCCGTCCTTCGACGTGACCAGTCTGTTCAGCGGCCTCAAGCCGGTGCTCGCCACGCTGTCGCCCGAGGCGATCAACCAGTTCACCGCCAGCATGCTCGCCGTGATCGAGGGCGATGGCACGGGCCTTGGCCCCGCGCTCACCGCGATCGATCAGCTCGCGAGCTACGCTGACGACCGTCAGCAGGTGATCAGCACGCTGATCCACAACTTGTCGGAGCTGTCCGAACGCCACGGCGGCAAGGTCGGCCACCTGGTGCCGCTGCTGGCCCGGCTCACCGACATCTTCGAGGCGATGCAGCGCAATATCGGCGGTGTCGCGCAGTTCGCGATGACCGCGCCCTCGGTGCTGGCGCCGGTGGACCGGTTGCTCGCCTCGCTCGGCCTGGTCGAGGGCGGCGGCGCCGATGTCGACGCGATGATCCGCGCGCTGTTCCCCAATCCACAGGAAGCCGTCGAGGTGTTCGGCAAGCTCCCCGGTCTGCTGGCCACGGTCGACGCCTCGCTCGCGCGCGGTTTCGCCGACTTCACGCCGCACTGCAGCAACGGCGCCGCCGAGGTGCCCGCGCCGCTACAGGTGCTGATCGCCGGACAGAAGGTCACCGTATGCAACCGCTGAAGAAGCTCGCCGCGCTGTTCGCCGGTGATCGCCCGATCCCCGATGAAGCGGGCAAACTCGCACGGGAACTGCGGATGGGGATCATCGGCCTGAGCCTGGTCGTGCTGTTCATCATCGCCGCGGGCGTGGTGTATGTGGTGCCGCTGGGCAAGAACACCTATACCGCCGAGCTCAGCGAAGCGCAGTCGGTGCGCGAGGGCGACGACGTGCGCCTGGCCGGCATCTCGGTGGGCAGCGTCACCTCGCTGGAACTGAAGCCCGACAAGGTGCTCATGCGGTTCACCGTGAAAAACGATGTCTTCGTGGGTGATCAGACGTCCCTGGATGTCCGCATGCTCACCGTGGTCGGCGGTCACTACGTGGCGCTCTACCCCGCGGGTTCGAAGCCGCTGGGGGACAAGGCGATTCCCGCTGATCGAATCCGCTTGCCCTACAGCCTGATCGAGACCTTCCAGGACGCGACCGCGCCGCTGGCCGCCGTCGACGGCGACACCGTGCGCAACAACCTGGCCGCCGCGAACTCCGCGATCGCGACCTCGCCCGAAGCCCTGCGCACCACGCTCGACACCGTCGGCAAGTACGTCGACATGCTCGATCGTCAGCGCTCGCAGGTGTCGAAGTCGATCGCGGTCGTCGACGAGTACATCACCATGTACGACGGCGCCAAGGCGGATCTGGGCAGGCTGATGGACAACGTCAACATGCTCGAAGACGTGCTGCTGAGCAAGCGGGCCGAAATGGCCGAAGCGGTTCGGTTGCTCACCTCGGTGGTGAATCGCCTGGCGGGACTCGCCCCGACCTGGGACTCCACCCTGAAGCCGCAGGTGCAGGCGCTGGCCGACGCGCTGCCGAGGCTCGGGGAACTCAGCAGTCAGCTCGAGCCCGTCATCGGCACGGTCGGTGCGCTGCAGACCAAGTTGTCGCAGCTGGCGACCCCTGAGGCCGGTGTGGTCGTCGACCAGTCGAGCGCCCGCGTGTGCGTACCGCTGCCCGGGAAGGCGTGCTGATGCTGAAACGACTACTCGGATCCCAGGCGTTCATGTCGATCGCCGGCGTCGCGGTGCTCGTGGCGCTGGTCACCGGCGGCTACTTCATCGCCTTCGATCCGCTGAAGAAGACCGAATCCTATTGCGCGCTCATGCCCGACGCGATCGGCCTCTACCCGGGTAACCACGTCACCATGCGCGGCATGGATGTCGGCGAGGTGACCGCGGTGCGCAACGAGGGCGCCAAGGTCCGCGTCGAGTTCGAGGTCGACGCCGAATTCGACGTCAACTCCGACGCTTCCGCCACCACCGTCGCGTATTCGGTGGCGGCGGACCGCAATCTGGCGGTGCTCACCACCGGCAAGGCCGCGCCGCCGCTCGCGGGGGGCTGCATCACCAAAACGCTGACACCCAAGAGCATCACCGAAACGCTCACGGCGCTGGCGAGCCTGTCCGACGAACTCTCCGGCGGCACCGCGGGTGCGCCGAGCGCGCTGTCGGACGGCCTGTCCTCGCTCAACCGCGCCACCGAGGGCACCGGCCCGACGGTCAACGAACTCATCCACAAGCTCGGTTCGGCGATGAACAAGCCCGACGCCGACATCGGCCATCTCGCCAGTCTTTTCGACGCGTTCGCCTCGGTCTCGAACCGGGTCTCCGCGAACTGGGGCGACCTGCAGACGATGCTGGTCCGGCTGGCCCCGCTGCTCAACATGGCCTCCGACGACCTGCTCGGCCCGGCCACCTCGCTGTTCGACGGTCTCGGCGAGCTGTTGCCGATGCTCAACGATGTCGCCGTCATTCTCGGTGATCCGTTGATCGGCGCGCTCGACGACGTGGTCCCGCTGGTGAAGTTGTTGCGCGCCAACGTCGGATCGCTCAGCGAGATCGTGGCGAAGATGCCCGCGCTCGCCTCCGCCTTCCGCAGCGCCACCGATCCCGCGGGCGGCACCGCGATCACCTACGCGCCGCCGAAGGTCGCCTTGCCCGTCGGTGAGGCCGACCAGGTGTGCGGCGCGGTGAACGAGCTGATTCCGGGGCAGTGCCCCGACCCGGCGCAGGGACTGGCCGATGTGAATCTCGTGCAGGTTGTGCTGGGAATGGCAGGTGCTCGATGAACACCCGAAAGATGTTGCGCCGCAGCGCGGTCGCACTCGTCGTCGCGGCCGGACTCGCGGTCGGCGGCTGCGGTTTCGACCCCGCGGAAGTGCCCGTCCCCGGCTCGACCGTCAGCGGTTCGACCTATCGTGTGCAGATCGAGTTCAGCAGCGCGCTGAACCTGCCCGCCAAGTCGAAGGTGATCGCCAACGGCGCCGAGATCGGCATCGTCGACGGTGTGCGGGTGGTCCAGCCCGCCGATGCGCCCGCGGGCCGCGGCGGTTACGTCATCGTCGAGGCCGACATCCTCGACACCGTGCAGCTGCCGGCGAAGTCCATCGCCGAACTGCGCCAGGACACCATCCTCGGCGACATCCATCTCTCGCTCACCACTCCGAAGGACGGCTTCGGCGACCTGCTGCGCGACGGCGGCACCATCCCGATCGAGCGCACGAAACCGCCTGTGCAGCTGGAAGACACGATGGCCACCATGGCGCTGTTCGTGCAGGGCGGTGCGATCGGTCAGCTGCAGGAGATGCTCGGCCGGATCAACTCGGTGATGCCACCCGATCCCAAGGAAACCGCGCGCATCTCGGCGGTGATGGGCGCCGACGCCGCCGACCTGGCGGCCCATCTCGACCAGGTCGACCTGCTGGTCAACGGGCTGAGCCGGAATGCGGCGATCCTGCACGACGACACCGAAGAAGCGCTGACCAGCATCCTCACTCCCGAGGCCGTCGCGTCGCTGACGGGCACCCAGGATTCGATCGCCAAGACGATGAAGATCTTCGACGCGCTCGGCCCGGTGGGTTCCTCGCTCACCTGGCTGGCCCCGATCGCGAACTCCGGTGATGCCGCCGCGTCGGCGTTCCTGCCGCTGGCCACCGGCGGTTCGGCCGACCTGCGCTCCTCGACCAACATGGCGCTGCTCACCGCGCTGCTGCGCGACAAGATCATTCCCTTCGTCGAGAACGGCCCGAAGGTGAACGTCACCGGCGTCCAGGTATCCGAGGAAGACCAGGTGGCGCAGATCGTCACCGCGCTGCGGATGATCGGAATGGTGCGATGAAGATCGGTGCACTGGCCTCCCTCGGCGGCATCGCCGCCATCACCGTGCTCGGCGCGAGCTACCTGACCTTCGGGGTGGTGCGCGTCGACCCGTTCGCCGACTACACCGCGGCCTCGATCGAGATCGCGAATTCCGGTGGCCTCAGTGTCGGTTCGCCGATCCTGCTGACCGGCATCGAGATCGGCGAGGTCACCGGCGTCGACACCTCGGCGAGCGGTCGGGTGCAGGTCGGCTTCCGGTTCGGCGCCGACCACAAGGTGCCGATGAGCAGCGTCGTCACCATCGAGCACCTGTCCTCCCTCGGCGAGCCGTACGTGCAGTTCGTGCCGCGCGACGCGAACGGTCCCTATCTCACCGACGGACAGCGCCTGTCCGGGGAGAACGTGCGCACCCCGATGTCGATCCCCGAGGTCGCGCGGCTGGTCACCAAGACCGTCGAGCAGCTCGATCCCGCGGTCGTCGGCTCCCTGGTCGACACCCTCGGCACGGCGATGGTCGGCACCGAGAATGTCGTCCCCGAGCTGGCGAGGGCGGGCGACCTGCTCGCCGCCGCGCTCATGAGCCGCGCACCGGCGATCGGCGAGTTGCAGAACAACTTCGAGTACGTTTCCGGTGACATCGGCTGGGCCGGACCGGCCACCTCGGCCGCCGCGCCCGCCTTCATCCGGTTGAGCCAGGTGATCGACCAGTTCGTCGAATCGGTCGGCCGGGCCACCGAAGGCGATCCGCGGATCTACGTGCGCGACGGTGGTCTGGTGCCGTTGCTCGAGCAGCTCAGCGCCAAGCTGAACGAGCTCGGCCCCGAGCTCTCCGCCCTGCTGCCCGGACTGCGCCCACTCACCGAATCGGTGACCGCGACCGCTCCGCAGCTCGATCTGAGCGCACTGATCGCGCAGGCTCTGCACAACACCGACGCCGACGCGGTGAAGGTGCGGGTCGCGATCAAGTGAACATCCGGCAACCATCGGATATAGGTATCTGCCCTGGCCAGTGGTTGTTCCGTCGAGCAGAGCGATCTGCGAGCAACCGTACGGTAGCGTGACCGAACGAGGGGAGACCTGGTCCGCGGCAAAGGCGGTGCGATGGCAGAGAGCAGCGAGGGTCCACAAACACGGACCGGCAGCAGTACTCGGATGATCGCGATCGCGGCGGTACTCGCCGCGATACTCGCGCTGGTGGTCGCGCTCGGCCTGGTGATGCGCGCCGATCAGGGTGGTGACGACAACCCGTCGGTGAACCCGATGGGATCCGACGCCAACGGTCTCCCGATCGCCGGGACCGATCAGGACCAGGAATTCGCACCCCCGTGGCCGGCCAGGCGGGTCGGCGGGAACTGCTCGGCCGGTGGCATCGTCGCGCATTGGCGCGTCCACGACGACGGCAGCTGGCAGTGCACGGTGACCACCCCCGACGCCCTGCCCCCGGCAGCGGCCCCCGCGCCGCCACCACCTCCGCCCCCGCCGCCCGGAACCGAACCCGCCCCCGGGCCCGTGCCTGTCGAGGCACCTGCGCCCCCGCCCGCGTTCGAGCCCCCGCCTCCGCCGCCTGCCTACGAGCCGCCCGCCTACGAGCCGCCGCCCCCGCCCGAGCCGCCGCCCCCGGTCTTCGAACCCGAACCCGCCCCGGCGCCGCCCCCGCCTCCTCCGCCGCCCCCTGTCCTGCAACTGCCGTTCCCCCTCCCGCCGATCCTGCTCCCACCGGCGGCAGCCGTCCGGCCCTGACCGGCGGCGGGTCGATCCCCGTGCGCCGCCGATGTCGGTGAGACTGGTCAGCTATGGACCAGTTGGTGCTGACTCTGGTGATCCTGCTCGCGGCCGTGCTCGCCGAACCACTCGGCGCGCGCCTCGGTCTCGCGCCGTCGATCCTGATGACAGTGTTCGGCTGCCTGCTCGCGCTGATTCCGGCCGTGCCCAGCTTGCACATCCCGCCCGAGCTGATCCTGCCCCTGGTCCTGCCGCCACTGCTCTACGCCGCCGCGCGCCGCACGTCATGGCGGCAGTTCGCGGAGAACTGGCAGATCATCGCGTTGCGCGCGGTGGGGCTCGTGATCGTCACCGCGATCGCGGTCACCGCGGTCTTCCACGCGTGGAATCCCGCCACCGCGGTCGCCGCGGGCCTGGTGCTCGGTGCCCTGGTCGCACCACCCGACCCGGTCGCGGCCACGTCCATGGCGGGCAGCCTAGGCCTGCCACGCCGATTGATCGTGACCCTCGGCGGCGAAGGGCTGTTCAACGACGTCACCGCGATCGTCATCTACACGGTCGGAATCCAGGCAGTGGTCACCGGCCTGTTCTCGCCGTGGCACGCGCTCGGTGACTTCGCGATCGCCGCGGTGGTCGGCGTCGCCGTCGGCCTGCTGCTCGGCTGGCTGGGCAGCAAGCTCACCAAGTATCTGGACACGGCCACCGGTCAGGTCGCGGTGAGCCTGCTGTTGCCCTTCGCCGCCTACGGCATCGCCGAGCACTGGGAGGGCTCGGCGGTCCTCGCGGTGCTGGTCTGCGCGCTGTACCTCACCGATGCCGTCACCGAAATCGGCGACCGCGACTATCGCCTGGTCGCCGACTCGTTCTGGGACATCACCGAAATGCTCATCACCGGTTTCGCCTTCGCCCTGATCGGCCTCGAACTGCGGGTGGTCATCGACACCACCGGACACAACTGGCCGGGACTGGCCGGGGTCACCGCCGCGGTGATCGTGGTCGTCGTCGGATTGCGCCTGGCTTGGCTGATGGCGACCTGGGCGATCAGCAGCAAACTGCCCAACACCGACGAACCGTTCACCTGGCGCGAGGTGATCGTCACCTGGTGGGCGGGCATGCGCGGGGTCGCGACGGTGGCGCTGGCACTGGCCGTGCCGTTCACCCTCGACACCGGCGCCGACTTCCCCGCCCGCTCGGAGATCCTGTTCATCGCGTTCGCGGTCGTGCTGTTCACCCTGCTCGTACAGGGCCCGACCCTCCCACTGGTGGTCCGCCTCACCGGGGTGCACGCCGACACCCGCCAGGAACGCGCCGTCGAACAGGCGCTCTGGACCAGGGTCGTCAACGCCGAACTCACCGAACTCAAAGCGATCGCCGCCCGCGACAACCTCCCGGAGGACGTCTACGAGGATCTCAAGGCGCTGCTGCGTCGGCTGTCCGCCAAAGCCGATCCCGAGGCGGCCGACGCCGACGCGAAAGCCGCGCTGGACAAGGAACGCAAACTCGCCTCCCAGATGCGTGCGGTCCGCGCAGCCGTCACCGAGGCAGGCCGTCGCGAAGCCCAAGCCGCTCGTCGCGAACCCGGCATGCCCCCGGATGTTGTCGACCGAGTCACCCGCCGGCTCGACCTCGGCCCGATGCATTGACGGCGCACTGCCCGTTTGTCAGTCGCGAGCCGACCTGCTCGGAGCTCAGCCGATTCCCAGCGAGTCTGTGGCAGCCCCGATTCCGTAGGTGATCGCCATGGCCAGCGCGCCGCCGACCACCACTCGCAGCACCGCGCGTCCGAGATTGCTACCGCCGAGCCGCGCACTCACCGACCCGGTGATCGCGAGGGCGATCAGCACCGCGGCGAACGTCACCGGTACCCGCCATCCGGTGGGCGGCAAAACGATCGCCAGCAACGGCAGCAGCGCACCGCAGGTGAACGCGATCGCCGAGGAGATCGCGGCCGCCCACGGGTTGGTCAGCGAGCGCGGGTCGATGCCGAGTTCGGCCTCCGCGTGCGCGGTGAACGCGTCGTGGGCGGTGAGCTCGGCGGCCACGGTGCGCGCGGTGGCCGGGCTGAGGCCCTTCTTCTCGTAGATCCCGGCCAGCTCGGCCAGTTCGAAATCGGGTTCGTCGGCCAGTTCTCGGCGTTCCTTGGCGAGCAGCGCCTTCTCCGAATCCCGCTGAGTGCTCACCGACACGTATTCGCCCGCGGCCATCGAGATCGCCCCCGCCACCAGTCCCGCGATGCCCGCGGTGAGGATCGTCTGGGCGTTGTTCGTGGTCGCGGCGACACCGACGACCAACCCGGCGGTGGAAACGATGCCGTCGTTCGCGCCGAGCACTCCGGCACGCAACCAGTTCAACCGGGTCGCGAGACCTTCGGTATGCGGCTCGTGCGGATGACCTGACCGGGGCGCATCCCCGGCCTGCCTCGGACGACTGTTCTCTGCGGGCGAGTCCGGCACCCGCTCAGCCTAGTCGGGACAACCAGCAGATCATCGGCTCGCCGCGGAGAAGTCGGCCACCGCTCAGTTCCGTCGGGTAACCGGGGAATCAGCAGTGGCCGCCATGGCCGCGCGCAGTGTGTCGGCCAGACGTACCGCGAGCGCGATCACGGTCAACGTCGGATTGACGTGCCCGTTCGTCGGAAAGACCGAACTGCCCGCGATGTAGAGGTTGTCCACCCCGTGCACCCGGCAGTGCTGGTCCACGACCCCGTGCCGTGGGTCGGCCGACATCCGGGTGGTGCCACTGGGATGCGCGCAGTCGGTGAGCGGTAGGGAATCGGTGCTGTCGGGCAACGCCGCGGGAACTACTTGCGGCGCGGGCAAGCCGATCCGGGCGAACTCGCCCGCGAGCAATGCTGTCGCCCGGCGCACCGTCCGATCCTCCTGATCGCTGATCCGCCAGTCCACCTGCGGCAGCGGCATTCCCAGCGGGTCGGTGCGCGTCGAGAGCCGTACCCGGCTGTCGGCGTCCGGTGTCTGCTCCACTACAGCCCGCACCTCGACATGGACCAGCCGGTGTGGCAACCCGACACCGTCGACCGATCCGCGCCGCGCACCGCTGGCTAGAAACCCGTTGTCGGACAGCAAGTTTCGCAGGTCCTGCCACCGAACCCGGCCGCGCAGCAACCGCTTCGCCGAGTCCCACGGATCGTCGTCGTCGGTGATCTCCTGCAACCACAGCGCACAGTTCACCAGCGACTCGCGCCGCTGCACCGAGGGCGACAACGCCATCCCGTGCAGAAAGGTGTGCTTACCTCGCGCGCTCTTCACGACGTACTTGCCGAACCGGTCGAGCGCTGCCCGGGCCTGCGCGGGGCGCAGCGTCGCGACCACTCCGCTGCGATGATCGATCAGGCATCGCCCCACCTGGTCGTACCGATTCCCGATCCCGCCGACGACGGTGCGTCGCGATGCCAGCAGCAGCCGTGGTGTCGCGATTCCACCAGCGGCCAGCACGAACACCCGCGCCTCCACGGTGCGTACACGGCCACCCGCTCCGGTCACCTCGACCGAATTCACATGCGCGCCGGTGGTATCGGTATCGATATGGGTGACCGTCGCGTTCACCAGTACCCGCGCGGTCGGCGCGACGATGTCACGCACCCGCGGTCCCCACCGTTTGCAGTCGAGCCGGTTGGCCGGGTCGCGGCTGAACTGCCAGAAGTAGGGGCGCAGCGCGGCGGTGTCGAGCGCGTCGGCGGGTGCTTGCCGCCCGGCCAGCGGCCAGAATTCGCGCTCGGTGAAGCCGGTGCCGTGCCCGAGCCCGGCGTGCGCGGCGGCGCGTTCGGCGAAGGGGCGCAGTGCGCCCGCGTCGATCGGCCAGCCGGACCGGGTGACCCAGGGCCGATGGGCGAAGTCGAGATCGTCGAGCACGCCGCAGCGCCCTGCCCAGGTGTGTGAGCTGCCGCCGAGCACCCGGTTTCCCGCGATCCGGTGCGGTTCCGCGCGGGGTGCGCCGATGTTCTCGATCGCGGCGAATGCTGTGTCGTCCGCGGTGATCTCGTGTCCGCCGCTCTCCAGCACCAGTACCCGCAGTCCGGCGGCGGCGAGTTCGGTGGCCACCGTCAGGCCCGCGGGGCCAGACCCGATGACGCAGATCTGGGTGCGCAACGCGTCGTCACCGACGGTGCGCAGATCCTCGACAAGCATCGGCGGTCCTCTCACCGGCGGTGCCCCCGCACCGCTGATCCCACTGTAAGAGCAGCGCCATCGTGTGTCAGTCGGTCTCGCAATGCTGATTGACAAAAGCCCTGATGTACCCGGCGGATTGGCGCACATACATATACGACCAGAACCCCAGCCCCGATTCCGACGGGCTGGCGACCATGGTGATCTCGCCGTCGTAGCACTTCTCGACGATGTACCTCGCGCGCGACACGTGCGGCGTGAAGGTGACCACGATGATGTGGTTCCACCCGTAGATCTTTGCGCGCCGGACGATTTCGCGCGCCTCACCATCGGTGGTCCACGGGTCGGGCACGAAACACGAGACACGGAAGGCGAATCGGCCGCCGCAGTATTTGTCCATCATCGGGTCATCGGCGCCGGTGGACTGCGAGATCAGCACCTCGGGGGCGAGGCCGCGCTCGGCGAGTTCGATGCCGAGGTCGAACCGCTCGTACGGGGTGCCACCGAGCACCACGATCACATCGGCGGGCCGCAGCGGGTCGATCTGGGGATGCACGAAGACCGGCCAGCCGGCGAATGCGGCAGCGAGCACGGTGACCAGTGCGCCGACGAGCAACCATCCCGCACGCCGAAAGATCGACACGGCACCGACGATACCGAAATCTCGACGACGGCCGCCGGGCCCGCGATCGAGGCGGGGACACGCTCTTCTGCGGCGGTCCTTCGCCAGGCACACTGGAGCCCATGACCGATACCGCCGTTGCCCCCGAACACCTCGACGTCGTCATCGTCGGCGCCGGGTTGTCCGGCATCGGGGCAGCTTACCGGCTGCAGACCGAGCACCCGCATCGCAGCTACGCCGTCCTGGAGGCGCGCGCCGACCTCGGCGGCACCTGGGACCTCTTCCGCTACCCGGGCATCCGCTCGGATTCGGACATGTTCACCCTCGGCTACCCGTTCAAGCCGTGGCGCGCTGCCCGCTCCATCGCCGACGGCGCCGCGATCCTGGACTACATCCGCGAGACCGCGCAGGAGAACGGCATCGACCGGCACATTCGCTTCGGTGCGCGGGTGATCGGCGCGGATTGGTCATCGGCGCAGGCCCACTGGCGGCTCACCATCGCCCACGAGGGCCCCGACGGTCCCGAGCTGAGCACTCTGACCTGCGGTTTCCTCTACGCGTGCGCCGGCTACTACGACTACCAGCAGCCACACGCCCCCGAGTTCGCCGGCCGCGACACCTTCGCGGGCACCGTCGTGCACCCGCAGTTCTGGCCTGCCGACCTCGACACCCGTGACAAGCGGATCGTCGTCATCGGCAGCGGCGCCACCGCCGTCACCCTGGTGCCCAACCTCGCGGCCGACGCCGCCCACGTCACCATGTTGCAGCGCAGCCCCACCTGGATCAGCGCCGTCCCCGGCCGTGACAAGCAGGCCGACAAGATCCGCAACCTGCTGCCCGCGGGTGTGGCCCACCGGCTGATCCGGACCAAGAACATCCTGTTCAACATCGGTTTCTACCAGTTCTGCCGCCGTCGTCCCGCCGCCGCGCGCAAGCTGCTCACCGACCTCACCACCCGCATCCTCAAGGACGACAAACTCGTCGCCGAACACTTCACACCCGACTACGACCCATGGGATCAGCGCCTGTGCGCCGCCCCCGACGCCGACTTCTTCAAGGCGATGAAAAAGGGCAAGGCCTCGGTGGTCACCAACCAGATCGACGCCTTCGTGCCGGAGGGGATCCGGCTGGTATCGGGGGAGACGCTGCCCGCCGACATCGTGGTCACCGCCACCGGCCTGCGCCTGTTGGCCTTCGGCGGCATCGCGCCGTCGGTCGACGGCACCCCCGTGCCGCTGGCCGACCAGTTCGTCTGGCAGGGAGCCATGCTCACCGGCTTGCCCAACTTCGCCATCTGCGTCGGCTACACCAACGCGTCCTGGACGCTGCGCGCCGACCTCACCTCCCGTTTGGTCTGCAAAGTCCTCACCCACCTCGACCGCACCGGCAACGCCGCGGTCGTCCCCGAACCCAAGGGCGCGCTCGCCGAACGCCCGCTGCTCGATCTGAACGCCGGCTACGTCCTGCGCTCGATCGCGGCGTTCCCTCGTCAGGGCGACCGTCATCCGTGGCGGGTCAGGCAGAACTACCTGCTCGACGCGCTGATCACGCTGCGCACCGACCTCGGCAAAACCCTGCGGCCGGTGCCCCGTCGAGTAGGAGAGTTCACCCGCAACGGGTGAGGCGCGGGGCTTGTCGGGTTTCTACCGTTGTCGTGTGCCGTGGTGGCACGTGGCATTGACCTGACGGGAAAGGCCCAGCGATGACAGACACGAATCAGCACCAGCTGCGCAACGGAATCGCGGCAGGAACCTCCATCGGCGCTGGCATCCTGCTGGCGGTTGTCGGTGTCCTGCAGATTTTCCAGGGAATCTCCGCGGTCGCCAACGACGATCTCATCGTTGTCGGACCGGAGTACACCTACCAGTTCGACCTCACCAGCTGGGGCTGGTGGCACATCGTTCTCGGCGCGATCGCGGTCATCGTCGCGATCGGCCTGCTGGCAGGCCAGACCTGGGGGCGGGTTTCGGCCATGGTGATCGCCGCACTGTCGATCATCGCCAACTTCCTGTGGCTGCCGTACTACCCGTGGTGGTCGATCCTGATCATCGCCGTCGACATCGTGGTGATCTGGGCGGTGGCCACCTGGCGACCGAACAACGCCTGAGCTGTCCTGACCCATCCGACCAACGCCGCCCCGGATCATCGAGGCGGCGTTGGTCGTCTCAGTAGTCGAGCGCCGTATGCCCCGCCTCGGCGTCGCCGAGCGTGTGGATCAGATGCGACGAGAGCCGTTCGCCCAGGACCGCGAGCTCGGCTTTCTGCGGAGCGTCGAGTCCGTCGAGTACCAGCTTGCGCACCGCGACCAGGTAGTCCGGCGTCGCCTCCACCACCTTGGCCTGCCCGCTTTCGGTGAGTACCGCGTCGATCCCGCGTCCTGATTCGGTCGCTTCCCGCCGCGCCCAGCCCACTCGCTCCAGCTTCGACACCACGTGGGAGAGCCGCGAGATGGACCCGTGTCCCCGGGCCGCGAGCGTGCTCAACCGCATCCGCCGTCGCGGCGCCTCGTGGAGCAGGGCCATGACCCGGTACTCGAAATGGGTTACCCCGAACTCCCGTTGTAGTCGTGAATCGAGTGCGCTCGGTACGCGCATCGAGAGGGTGACCACCGCGCTCCAGGCGCGACGCTCGACCGAGTCGAAATCCTCTATCACCTCGGCCTGCCTTCCACCCAAATGGTAGCCACAAAATTGCTGAACGATGGCAAACTGTATATCGGAGGGGGGTTGCTGTCCATGCTTGTCGCGTCATGACGCCAGGTAAACCGTGTGTTATAGATCATCCACGGCCTGGACGAATGATCAGTTGCCGCCTGATCGCCGATCATTCGCCCTCGCCGATCGCGAGGGTCGCCGGCGATCGCACGGCTCTAACCCGCAGTGGCGTGATGGGTGTGACCTGGGGAAATACCGAATCTTCCAGGCGATTTGACTTCGTGTTGGTCGGCACGTAACTTTATTCGAGTCAGAGCGACACGGACACCGACTCAGCCGCCCAGCGGCCGAGACACGAGGTAGGACGATGAGCGCCTGACTGACTGCGTGTTCAGACGGACTCGGTACGGATTTGCTTCCGGCTGGTTGTCTGAGCTAAGTTTGAACCCTTGCCTCACCGAAACCCTGACGAGAAGTTGTGGGTAGAAGTGTGTGCGTGTGTTCTTTGAGAACTCAATAGTGTGTCGATGAATGTCAGTGCCAATATTTATATTGGTTCCAGCCTTCGCGTACCCCCCGGTCGTGGAAGGTTGGACATTGAAAAACAACAGCGAAAACTTTTTTGCTGGTGTTTGGCTTTGCTAGATTTTCGGACTCTAGTTTAGATAGTTTTGATTCGCTCT
>NZ_JBHURA010000018.1:0-52445 GCF_042674185.1 Nocardia sp. NPDC056952
GGGCACCGGTGCTTGCTCCTTCGTCGCCTACGCACCGGCGCCTGACCGGCGGCCCGGCCGCGGACCGGCCACTTCGTGGCCGTCCCTCCCTAGGGGTCGGGAGTGCGGTGGGTGGGTTGGGTGGGTTGTTGAAGAGGGGGATCGGCTGGGGTGGACCGTGTGGTCGGGGGTGAGGGCGGTCTGCGGGTTTGGGGTGGTGCGGTAGGCGGCGGAGTTCTGGCGTGACACGAGGCGGTGCGGGGTGTGCTTCCCTGCGTCTGTGGCGTCCTTGGGGCACAGTGGTGTTATGACGAACCCGAGGAGACGGGGGCGCGCGGAGGAGCCTGCTCCGGCGCAGGCGCGGAAGGTGCCGGGGGCGGAGTTGCTGTCGGCGGCTCAGGCGGCGGTGGGGGCGGCGCAGACTGCGGCGGGGCAGGCTATCGATGCCGCTCAGCAGACAGCGGGGTACGCCTTCGACGCGGCGGTTCGGTTGCCGCCCGCGTCGGCGCAGCTGGCCGCGCAGTTGCCGGATCTGGTGGAGAACCTGTCGATCGCGGTCGATCGGCTCAACAGCACGATCGATCGGCTCGATCGGACGTTGGCGCTGGCTGATCCGGTGTTCGCCACCTATGACCGGTTGTTGCCACGGCTCGAGGCGATGATCTCCCTGGGGGAGGACGTGTTCGGCGCGGTGGCGAAGCTGCCCGGTGTCGGGTTGCTCGGGCGGATCACGGGGCGTGGGGGCGAGGAACCCGCACCGGCACCGGAGCCGGACAAACGCGGCCGTCGGCGACGCTGATTCCTCGAACGCCGTCCGATCCGGCCGCGACGTGGCCCGACCGGTATTGCAGCGTGGGCGTCGAACTCACATCCCGGGAGTCAGAGCCCGGAATGTCGCCGCCGCCTTGAGCACCATCTCCGCGTACTCGTCCTCGGGATCGGAATCGAGGACGATCGCGCCGCCCGCGCCGATCCGCCACTCGTCGTCGTAGCGGACTGCCGTGCGGATGACGATGTTGAGGTCGGCGGTGCCGTTCAGGCCGAGGAAACCGATGGTGCCCGAATAGATGCCGCGCGCTTGGGTTTCCAGCTCGTCGAGGATCTCCATGGTCCGCAGCTTCGGCGCGCCGGTCATCGAACCGCCGGGGAAGCAGGCGCGCAGACAGTCGATCACCCCGGCGCCGGGAAGCAGCGTGCCACGCACGGTCGACACCAATTGGTGCAGGGTGGAATAGGTTTCGGTGTCCATCAGCTTCGGGACGTGCACCGAACCCACGTCACAGACGCGGCCGAGGTCGTTGCGCAACAGGTCGACGATCATCAGGTTCTCGGCCCGGGTCTTCGGGTCGTCGGCCAGCGCGCGACGCAGGCGCTCGTCCTCGTCGGCGGTCCGTCCGCGCGGGGCGGTGCCTTTGATCGGTTTGCTCTCGACCACCCGATCCCGGTCGATCTTCAGGAACCGTTCCGGCGAGGAACACGCCACATCCAGACCGTCGAAGCGGAGGTAGGCGGCGTACGGTGCCGGATTGCAGCGACGCAGTCGCCGGTAGAAGGCGAATCCGTCCTCGGGCGCCGCGGCGACGGCGACCGCGTCGGTCAGGCAGATCTCGTAGGACTCGCCCGCGTGCAGCCGGTCCTGACACACCGCGATATCCGCGAGATAGCGGTCGCGGCCACGCACCAGATGCGCCTGCACGGCGTCGGGATCGGCGGGCACGGGCAGGTCGGCGGGATTGGCCCAGGTGGGGAGATCGTCGAGGGACTCGGAAGTCTCGCGCAGCCACTGCTCGGCGTCGCTGGCGGTGGCGGGTTCGCACAGGGCGAGCAGGTGAGTTCGCCCGGCCTCGTGGTCGACGACAATCAGCCGGTCGGCGAAGATCCACTGGGCATCGGGGGTGGGGGAGCGGTGCGCGATGTTCGCACCGCAGTCGGCCTTCACCTCGTAACCGAGATAGCCGACGTAGCCGCCCGCGAAATCGAAAGGCAACGGCGGGATATCGCAGCGCCGCGCCCGGAGTTCGCGATCGAGATAGTCCAGGACCGTGCCCGCGACGGTACGGGTGCCCGCGACGTCCGTCACGGTGACGCGGGCGTCGCCGACCCGGTAACCGACGATTTCGGCATGCGGCCCGCGCGCGTCGCCGAGGAAGGAGAACCGGTCCAGACCGGGTTCGACGTGCTCACTGTCGAGCCAGAACGCGCTCGGAGCGTCGGCACAACGGCGCAGGAAGATCGCTTCGGTATCGATCGCGCGTTCGATCACCTTGTGCCGCAGGCTGAATGAGCGTTCATGGGAAACGGGCGCCACGACCGCGGGTCCGCGCACGATCACCGGTGCGGCTACCCGTGTGCGCGCCTTGGTGAGATCGGCGAAGTTGCGCAACAGCGCGGCGCCGAATTCACTCGACACCGACTCGGGGTGGAACTGCACACCCCACTGCGGCCGCTCGCGATGGCGCACCCCCATGATCACCCCATCGCTGGTCGACGCGGTCACCTCGAGCGACGCGGGCAGCGGCTCCCGCGCCGCGAGCGAGTGGTAGCGCACCACGGTGAAGCCCTGCGGCAGACCGGCGAACAGATCCCGATCGTCGTGGGTCACCTGGTCGAGGAAACCGTGCCTGGCCTGTGGCGCGCGCTCCACCGTTCCGCCCGCGCCGAGCACGATCCCCTGATGGCCTAGGCACACGCCCAGCAGCGGCAGATCGGTCTGCGCGATCAGCGCTGTCGACACCCCCATGTCGCGGGCGCGGTCCGGGCGGCCGGGTCCGGGCGAGATCACCACATTGTCGAACTGATCGAGGTCGAGGGAGCCGTCGGCCTCGTCGTTGCGCACGACGGTCGGCTCGCTCCCGTTGACCTCGCTGATCAGCTGATAGAGGTTGTAGGTGAACGAGTCGTAGTTGTCGATCAAGAGCGTGCGCATCGTGGCAGAAACATTACGCCGGGCGTGCGCGTGCGCATTCCCGCGCAGCCCCCGCCGAACTCCGGGCACAATGTGCGGCATGGCTGTTTCTCAACCTGTCGATGTTGACCCGGCGATCGCCGATTTCGCGGCGATCGGACGGTGGATGGACGAACAGGGCTTGCCCGGGACGGAATTCGACGCGGTCACCGCTCTCGGCGGCGGCACGCAGAATGTGATGCTGCGCTTCACCCGGGGCGGGCGTGAGTACGTGCTGCGGCGCGGGCCCAAGCATCTGCGCGCCAAGAGCAATGAGGTGATCGGCCGGGAATCACGGCTGCTGCGCGCGATCGCCGACACCGAGGTGCGTTCGCCCCGGGTGATCGCGGCCTGCGACGACGAATCGGTGATCGGCGCGGTGTTCTATCTGATGGAGCCCATCCGCGGCTTCAACCCACAGACGGAACTGCCCGAATTGCACGCTGGTGATCCCGAGGTCCGGCGCCAGATGGGTCTGTCCGCGGTCGAGGCCATCGCCCGGCTCGGCTCCCTCGACTATCAGGCGCTCGGCCTCGACGACTACGGCCGTCCCGCGGGTTTCCTCGAGCGGCAGGTCCCGCGCTGGCTGCGCGAACTCGACTCCTACAACGCCAACGAGGGCTACCCCGGCCCGCAGATCCCCGGTGTCGAGCGGATCGGCGACTGGCTCGAGCGGCACCGGCCTGCGGACTGGCTGCCCGGCATCATGCACGGCGACTGTCACCTGGCGAACATGATGTTCGACTACGACGGCCCCGAGGTGGCGGCGATGGTCGACTGGGAGATGTCGACGATCGGCGATCCGCTGCTCGACCTGGGCTGGCAGCTGGCGACCCGGCCCGAGCCCGGCACCGTCGGGGCGGGTCTGATGGGCACCCTCGGCACCGTCGGCGGTCTGCCGACCGAGGCGGAGATGATCGAGCACTACGGCAAGTTCTCCGACCGCGATCTCAGTGCCGTCACCTGGTACACCGTGCTGGCCTGCTTCAAGCTGGGCATCGTCCTCGAGGGCACCTACGCGCGGGCGTTCGCGGGCAAGGCGCCGAAACCGGTCGGCGACTTCCTGCACGCGGTGACGCTGGAACTCTTCGAGCAGGCGAATCAGCTCGCCGAATGATGCCGGATCTCGTCGATAGTTGGCTGGATATTGATGGAGCATAAAAAGAGGACAATTTAGGCTGACTTCCATGATCGTCCCCGACACCAAGAATTGGACCTGGGTCCTCGAACGCGCCTGCTCGGAGTGCGGATTCGATGCCGAGGCCACCGCGTACTCGGCCGTCCCCGAGCTCGTGCTCGACAGCGCCGCCAGGATCGGCACGGCGCTCGAACGCGACGATGCGCGAGTGCGTCCCGACGAGCTGACCTGGTCGGTCCTCGAGTACGGCGCTCATGTGCGCGATGTGTGCCGGATCTTCGACACCAGGCTCGCGCTGATGCTCGACGGTGACGGGGTCGAGGCGCCGCGGTTCGAGAACTGGGATCAGGACGCGACCGCCGTCGCCGATCGCTACGACCAGCAGGATCCCGCCGTGGTCGCCCGGGAGCTGGCGCTCGCCGCCGATCGTGTGGCTGCCGCGTTCGGTGCGGTGCCCGCCGATCGGCTCGATCTGCGGGGCGCGCGCAGCGACGGTTCGCTGTTCACGGTCACCTCGCTGGGTCGGTACTTCTTGCACGACGTCGTGCACCACGTCCATGACGTGCGCGGATAGAAATCTCTCGAATATTTTCTAGAACGTGTTTCAGAAACCGGTGATTTGTGGCTAGGGTGAGTGCAGTCACAACGAGGCACGAGCTTGGCGAGAGGTCTACCGGCATGAAGACGAAGGGCGCGATCCTGTGGGGCACCGACCAGGAATGGTCGGTCGAGGAGATCGAGGTCGGCGACCCCGTCGCCGGTGAAGTGCAGATCCGGATGGAAACGGCGGGCATGTGCCACTCCGACCATCACATCGTCACCGGCGCGACGCCGATGCCGTCCTACCCGGTGATGGGTGGGCACGAGGGCGCGGGTGTGATCACCAAGCTCGGCCCGAACTGTCCGGCCGACCTGGCCGTGGGTGACCACGTCATCCTGTCGTTCATCCCCGCCTGCGGCCGCTGTCCCTCGTGCGTCGCCGGAAACATGGCGCTGTGCGACCTCGGCGCGGGACTGCTGATGGGGCAGGCTATTTCGGACGGCACGTACCGCATCCAGGCGCGTGGCGAGAATGTCATCCCGATGTGCCTGCTCGGCACGTTCTCCCCGTACATGACGGTGCACCACACGTCCGTGGTGAAGATCGATCCCACCATCCCGTTCGAGGTGGCTTGCCTCGTCGGCTGCGGCGTGCCGACCGGCTTCGGATCCTCGACCCATGTGGCACAGGTGCAGCCGGGTGAGACCGTGGTGATCGCGGGTATCGGTGGCGTCGGCATGAGCGCGCTGCAAGGGGCCGTGCTCTCCGGCGCGTCGAAGGTCATCGCCATCGACCCGAATCCGTGGAAGCGCGAACAGGCGCAGAAGTTCGGCGCCACCCACACCTACGAGAGCATGGCCGCCGCGATCATGCCGATGATCGAGGCCACCGAGGGGCGGATGGCCGAGAAGGTCATCCTCACCATGGGTGAGATGCATGGCGACTACGTCGAAGAGGGCCTGATCCTCACCGGCAAGGCGGGCACTCTGGTCGTCACCTCGATGGGGCGCATGGACGCCGGCGACGTCAAGATGAACAGCTTCCTGCTGTCGATGTTGCAGAAGACGGTGAAGGGCACGATCTTCGGTGGCGGCAACGCCCGTCAGGACGCGCCGCGCCTGCTCTCGCTCTACAAGGCGGGCCAGCTCAATCTCGACGACATGGTCACGCGCAGCTACTCGCTCGAAGAGATCAACCAGGGCTACCAGGACATGCTGGACGGCAAGAACATCCGCGGCATCATCCGCTTCACCGAAGCCGACTGGTAGTCAGCTCTTGCCCGCCCGCTCGGCGAGGCGGACCGCGACCTGGGCGATCAGGTCGTACGGAATCGGTTCGCCGAGGGGGAATTTCAAGGTGCCACGGCCCGAGTTGTAGGGCTCGACGGCTTTCTCGAACGCCTCGTCCCCCTCGGGGACGGGGTACACGCTCACGTGGGACTTCCAGCCCGCGAAGAAGATGAACACCCGGCCGTCGATGGTGGCGGCCGGGATGGCGTAGCTGATCTTCTCGCCCGTGTCGGGCACCGCGCGGTGGATCGTTTCGCGGATCCGCTGCAGGACAGCGCGCTCTGACGGCGGTTGGGCCGCCAGATAGGCGTCGACGGAGTCGGGTTTCTCGGTCATGTCCTCGACTCTAGGCTCTGACCAGCACTTTCTCCGGATGACCCGCGGCCTTCAGCCGCCCGTCCCGCAGCAGCAGGCAGTGGTCTGCCCGGCTCGCCTCGTCCAGGTCGTGGGTGGCCTGGACGACAGTCACACCGGCCGCGCTGATCTGCGCCAGGACCCCGGAGATCTCGGCCTGAGACGCCTCGTCCAAGCCCGCCGCCGGCTCGTCCAGCAGCAGTAGATCGGACTCCTGCGCCAAAGCCTGTGCGAGCAGCGTGCGTTGGCGTTGACCGCCCGAGAGGGTGTCGAGCCGCCGGGTCGCCAGATCGGTGAGCTCCATTCGTTCCAGGCAGGTGCGCGCGATCTCGCGATCCGCACGGGTCAGTCGCCGCCACGGTCCGCGGTGCGCCCAGCGCCCCATCGCGACCACTTCTCGCACCGTGATCGGCAGAGTCTGCGGAATCGCCGTGTGCTGCACCACGAAGGCGGGTCGCCGGGTGGTGGTGCGGTGCACCGTCCCGTCCTGCGCGGTCACGGTGCCGGCGAGAACGCCGAGCAGGGTCGATTTCCCCGAGCCGTTGGGTCCGACGATCGCGGTCACCTGCCCGCGCGGGATCGTGGCCGTCACCTCGTGGAGTACGGGCCGCCGGGCGTAACCGGCGGTCAGCCGCTCGATCCGGATTGCTGCGTCATCTGTGTGCTGCATCTCACCTCAATTGAAACGATAATCATTTTCAGTATATCGTCTCGCGCTATGGATTGGCTGTTCGCCCCGTTCGAGGTGGCTTTCGTGCAACGCGCGCTGTGGGGTGGGCTGCTCGTGTCGTGCGTGTGCGCCCTCGCCGGGACCTGGGTGGTGGTGCGCGGCATGGCATTTCTCGGCGACGCGATGGCGCACGGGATGCTGCCCGGCGTCGCGGTCGCGGCGTTGCTCGGCGGGAACCTGATGATCGGCGCCGCGATCAGTTGCACCGCCATGGCCGCCGGGGTGTCGGTGCTGAGTCGTGGCAAGCGGTTCGCGCCGGATACCGCGATCGGCCTGTTGTTCGTCGGGATGCTCGCGACCGGGGTGATCATCGTGTCGCGGTCGCAGTCCTTCGCGGTGGACCTGACCGGGTTCCTGTTCGGTGATGTGCTGGCCGTGCGCGCCGTCGACCTGTGGTATCTAGTTGCGGCCCTTGTCGTCGCGCTGGTGGTGGCGGTGCTCGGGCATCGCGCGTTCGTGGCGCTCACCTTCGATGCACGCAAGGCGCACACCCTCGGGCTGCGTCCGAAGCTGGCGCACGCGGCGCTGGTGGGTTTGGTGACCCTGGCGATCGTGGCGTCGTTTCACGTCGTGGGGACGCTGCTCGTCTTCGGATTGCTGATCGCGCCGCCCGCCGCCGCGGTGTTCTGGTCGAACCGGGTGCCGGTGGTGATGGCGGTTGCCGCGTTGATCGGTGGACTGTCCACCGTGGGGGGCCTGGTCATTTCGTGGCACGCGGGAACCGCTGCGGGGGCCACCATCGCGGCGGTGGCCGTCGGCTCGTTCTTCGTGTCCGCGCTCATTTCCGCGGTGCGGGAACGGGTCGGCCGGGTGGGCGTGGTCGCGCTCGCCGCTGTGCCGTTGGTGGGCTGCGGGGCAACAGAGGTGCCGGTCGTCGAGGAGACGGCGCCGCACGGGTTCGTCGCGGGCGCGGAGGAGATGAGCGAGGCACAGACACGCGTGGTTGTCGCCGACGAGGCCGGGGCTGTGCGGGTGATCGATCTGTTGAGCGGGGAGGTCACGGCCGTTGACGCCGGCTCAGCGGAAAGTGGTCGAGCGCAGCCGCATTCGAGCGCGCCGGGTGGCACCGCGCCGTCGCCGAACAGTGGCGACCAGAAGGTGTCGACCGTTGGAGCGGTGGGGGACGGGCGTTTCGCGTACCTGAGTTCAGGTGCGTCGATCCAGGTCGTGGACAGCGGGGCGTGGACCGTCGACCATGGCGACCATCGGCACTACTACAAGGCACCCGTCCGGGAGATCGGGGTGATCGCCGCGGCCGACAGTGGTGCGGATACGGGGCCCGGCGCCGGGAGCGTTTCTCCCGCACCGGAAGGCGGCCGCGGGGTCGTCGGGGCGTACAGCGATGCTGCCGTCGCGTCGGTGGTGCTGGACTCCGGCGCGTCGATCTTGTTCGACCGTCCGGCTCTGGACGGCGGTGTCGCCCAGACGCAACGCCGAATCGAAGGCATCGCGGTGCCGTATGCCGAGCGGATCGTGGTGGCTGACAGTTCGGGTCGAGTCGAGGTGCGCGGGCGTGACGGCGCGGCGGGGCAAGTGCAGGCTCCCCCGTGTCCGCAGCCGAAAGGGCAGGCCGTGACCAGGCGCGGAGTTGTTGTCGGCTGTGCCGACGGCGCGCTCGTGGTGGCCCAGCGCGAGGGCGAGATCGTCGCCGAGAAGATTCCCTATCCGGCGCAGACCTCGGACCGGGCGAGCGCCTTCACCCACCGCCCCGGCAGCACCACACTGACCGCGCTCGGACGCGACGGTGTGTGGACGCTCGACATCAGGAAGAAGACCTGGACTCGAACCGCGATCTCCGACGCGGTCGCGGTGAACACCGCCGGTGAGGGATCGCCGCTGCTGGTGCTCACCCGCGATGGTGTGCTGCACGGCATCGACCCCGTAACCGGCACGGAGACAACGCGGACCGCGTTGATCGCCGGGGCGGTCGAAGGAGATCCGGTGATCAGTGTCGATCCGGAGCGCGCCTACATCAACGACTCTCGGGCGCGCACCGTCCACGAGATCGCCTACAACGACAATCTTCGCGTCGCGCGCACGTTCTCGCTGGACATCGCGCCCTCGCTGATGGTGGAGACCGGCCTGTGAAGCGCGCGCACATCTCTCACGTTCTCCCCTCGAGCCGACGGCGGGCAACTGCCGTGCCGTCTATACCGTTGCGCCGCTACGACATTGGTCGAATCACGGGGACGATCCGCCGCGCAGTCCCGCTCCTGTTCGCGGCTGCCCTGCTCGTGCCGCTGGTGAGTGCGTGCAGCAGCGGGGCCGAGCGGTCCGGGATCGTGGTGACCACCAATATCCTCGGCGATCTGACCCGGGCCGTTGTCGGTGACACGGTGCCGGTGACAGTGCTGATGCAGGCGGGCGCCGATCCGCATTCGTTCGGTATTTCCGCACGTCAAGCAGCCGAGATCGAGCGGGCGGCGCTGGTGGTGCACAACGGGCTCGGGCTCGAGGAAGGCGTGGCCCGGCATGTGGGGGCTGCCACCAGTGCCGGGGTTCCCACCCTCGCCGTGGCCGAGCGGGTGGATCCGATCACCTATGCCTCCGATGAGTCGGCGGGACAACCCGATCCGCACTTCTGGACCGATCCGCGCCGGGTGCGCACGGCCGTCGAGGCGATCAGTACCGAGGTGCTCGCCCGGGTCGACGGCATCGACGCCGACGCGGTGCGGGCGAACACGCGGCGCTACCTCGGCGAGGTCGACGAGCTGGACCGGTGGATGACCGATCGGTTCGCCGCCGTCCCGGCCGAGCGCAGGCAGCTGGTGACCGACCATCACGTCTTCGGTTATCTCGCACAGCGATTCGGATTCCGGGTGATCGGCGCGGTGATCCCCAGCGGCACCACCCTGGCCTCGCCGAGCGCCTCCGATCTCGACGACCTCGCGACCGCGATCCGGACCGCGGGTGTGAGTGCGATCTTCGCCGACTCCGCACAGCCCGATCGGCTGTCGCGCGTCCTGGCCGAACACACCGGGCTACAGGTGCAGGTGATCGCCCTGCACACCGAGTCGCTCACCGCACCCGGTGACGGCGCGGCCACCTATCTGGAGATGGCTCGCGCCAACACCGAGGCCATCGCCCGTGGTCTATCCGGGCCGAGCACGTAATTCACGCACAAGAGATGGAGCACTACATGAACAGGTCACGGACCACCACCATGGTGGCCATGTCCGCGGCACTCGCCTCGGCGATGGCGCTGAGCGGTTGCGGCACAGACGATTCCGGTCACGATCACCCGCACACGCCGGGCGCCGAACCGATCGCCCTCACCTACGACGGCGGCATCTACGTCCTCGACGGCTCGTCACTGGCCCAGCGGGGCGAGGTGAAGATCGACGGCTACAACCGGCTCAACCCGGTCGGGGACGACGACCATCTGATGGTGTCGACCAAGGACGGCTTCCGCGTCTTCGACGCCTACGACGCCGCGTTCACCGGAACCCAGTTCCCCGCCGCCAAGCCGGGCCATGTCGTCCGGCACGCGGGCAAGACGGTGCTGTTCGCCGACGGCTCCGGTGAGGTCACCGTGCTCGATACCGCGCAGGTCGACAGCGGCAAGCCGACGGAGGTCTACAAGGCCGCCGCTCCGCACCACGGTGTCGCGATCGAGTTGAGCAACGGGAACATGGTGCTCACCCTCGGCACCGAGGACAGGCGGGTCGGCGTCGTCGCGCTCGACAAGGACCGCAAGGAGCTCACCCGCAACGAGGACTGCCCCGGCGTGCACGGTGAAGCGGCGGCTCAGGGCGAGGCGGTCGTGATCGGCTGCCAGACCGGCGCCGTCGTCTACCGCGACGGCAAGATCACCAAGGTCACCAGCCCGACCGCTTACGGGCGGATCGGCAACATGTCCGGCAGCGACGCGTCGCCGATCGTGCTCGGTGACTACAAGCAGGACAAAGACGCCGAACTCGAACGCCCGCAGCAGATTTCGCTGGTGAACACCGTCGACGGCACGCTGCGGCTGGTCGATATCGGCACCAGCTACACCTTTCGTTCGCTGGCTCGCGGCCCGCAGGGTGAGGCGCTGGTGCTGGGCACCGACGGCAAGATCCACGTCATCGACCCCGTCGCGGGCGCGGTGGTTCGCACCATTCCGGTGATCGGCAGCTGGCAGGAGCCGCTCGACTGGCAGGTCGCCCGCCCGAACCTGTTCGTTCGCGACGGCGTCGCCTACGTGAGCGACCCCGCGTCCAAGCAGGTGCACCGTGTCGACCTGGCCGCCGGAAACATCACCGCCAGCGCGACTCTGGCAGCCACGCCGAACGAGCTGACCGGCGTTACCGCGCACTGATCGAGGTCACCACGCTCGCCCGTGTTCGTCTCACGGAACACCGGCGAGCGTGGTGCTCGTCAGTTCGGATCGCTGACTCAGGCGGCGCACCGCACGACGACCTCGCGCAGGTTACGGCTGCGCACATCGTCGAGAATCGCCATACCGAGACGGTTCATGCTGTAGCCGAAGCCCACTCCGGTTGCCGGGTCGGCGAATCCGAAGGAGCCACCCAAACCGGTGGTGCCGTACGCGCGTTTGTCCGAGCCGAAGCGGAACGTGCCGCGCGACTTGCGGAAACCGAGGTGGTAGCGGCTCTTGGTGTGCAGCACCAGGTCTTCGGCGGGCACATCGTCGGCGGTGTCGGCGGCGGCCAGCAGGTCGAGAACGTCCTCGCTGATCGGCAGCACGCCGGTGCGGCCCGCGGCGGCGCCGTAGACCTGCGCCAGCGCGCGGGCATTGCCGACGCCGTTCATGCCGGGCCATTCGATTTCCAGGAACTCCCGTCGCGCGGCGCGGGCGGGGGCGCCAGGGCGCGGATTGGTCAGCGCGGCGTAGGAGTGTCCGCGCTTGGCATAGACCTCACCGCCGATGCGCAGCGGCAGATCACGCCGCTCGTAGCGCCAGATGTCCCAGCCCTTGGTCGCCGAGAGCTGGGCGACCCGGTCCATCGACTCGGTCTCGGGCAGTCCGATGAACAGATCGGCGCCGACCGGGCGCGCGATCTCCTCGGCGAAGAACCGCCCGAGACTGCGGCCCGCCGGATCCACCCTCCGCAGCAATTCGCTCTGATACAGGCCCAGTGTGAGTGCGTGATAACCGTGCCGGGTGCCCGGCTCCCAGGCCGGCTTCTGCGCGGCCAGCAGCTCGCCGAGGGCGTCGCGGTCGACCAGTTCGCGCAGTTTCACGATCCGGTCCAGTCCCGACAGACCGGCCTGATGGTCGATGAGCTGACGCACCGTGATGCGCTCTTTGCCGTGCGCGGCGAACTCCGGCCAGTACTTCGCCACCGGCGCCTCGTAGTCGAGCAGCCCCCGCGACACCGCCGTCGCGAGGGTGAACGCCGACATTCCCTTCGACGAGGAGAACACCGGCACGATCGTGTCGCGCTCCCAGGCCACCTCGCGCTGTCGGTCGCGATGGCCCGCCCACAGGTCGACCAGTGGCTGGTCACCGGAGTAGACGGCGACGGCGGCGCCGATCTCGCCGTGATCGGTGAAGTTGCGGCGGAAGGCGTCGGCGACGGGGCCGAAACCGGCCGCCACGTCGCCGTGGATCGATGGTGCGGGACTCATGGTGTCCACGATCGTAGCCGCGTCTCGTACGCTGCCGATATGCGATCGTTGCAGCAGGTTCAGCACTGGCCGGTCGAGAACGCCGCCGCCGCCGTGGTCACGGCCGGCAGTGTGTCGAGCATCGGCGACACCGAGCGGGTGTTCCGGCTCGCCTCGGTCACCAAACCGCTCGTCGCCTACGCCACCCTCGTGGCGCTCGAGGAAGGCGCGGTCGAACTCGACCAACCGGCGGGTCCGCCCGGTTCTACCGTGCGGCATCTGCTGGCCCACACTTCGGGCGTCGCGTTCGCCACTCCCGAAGTTCTCGCCGCACCCGGGGCGCGGCGCATCTACTCGAGCGCGGGCTTCGAACTGCTCGCCGATTTCCTCACCGACGTGACCGGGATCGAATTTCCGCTGTATCTGCGCGAGGCGGTTTTCGAGCCGCTCGGTATGCGCACGGCGGTCCTCGACGGGTCCGCCGGCCATGCGTGCAGCGCCTCCCTCGCCGACCTCACGCTATTCGCCGCCGAGTTGCTGACACCTCAATTGATATCCCGGCAAACCTTGGACGACGCGACCTCGGTGCAATTCCCCGACCGCAACGGCGTCCTCCCCGGATTCGGCTCCCAGCGCCCCAACGACTGGGGATTGGGATTCGAAATCCGCGACGGGAAAACCCCGCACTGGACTGGGACAACCAATTCCGCCCGCACCTACGGGCACTTCGGCCAGTCCGGCACGTTCCTCTGGGTCGACCCGGAAATCGGAGTGGCGACAATCGCGCTGAGCGACGAGAATTTCGGTGACTGGGCCAGAGCGGCGTGGCCGAAATTCAGCGATTCCGTTATCGCAGAGACACATAACACGCAGTAAAGTAACACGCGCAACACCGCACACTTCAGTACACTCGTGCCACGCCAGACCACGACGGGCCGTTGGGGAAGACGTTCCTTGTCGAGGCTGGAGGTGTTGGTAAGTGCGCGCATCGAGTCAGTTCGCTGACGCGACGGCGGGTGTGGTCTACATCCACTCATCGCCCGCCGCGTTGTGCCCTCACGTGGAATGGGCGCTGTCCACTGCGCTGTCGTCCCCCGCGAAATTGCGCTGGAACACCCAACCGGCCGACGGGCAACTCCGCGCCAGCAGCGACTGGATAGGCCCCGTCGGCACCGCGGCCCGGATAGCCCAATCATTGCGCACCTGGCCTGTTCTCCGCTTCGAAGTCACCGAGGACCCCAGCGAAGGCGTCGACGGCGAACGCTACAGCTTCGTCCCCACCCTGGGCCTCTGGCACGGATCCACCGGCGCCAACGGTGACGTGATGCTGGGCGAAATGCGATTACGCGCCCTACTCCAAGCCGCCAAAGAACTGGACGTCCACGGAACCTTCGACCTCTCCACCGAACTCGACCGAGCGCTGGGCGCACCCTGGGACGAGGATCTCGAGGCATTCCGTCAGGGAACCGACAACGTCGGCGCGGAAGTCACCTGGCTGCGACGGGATGTGGGCTGACACCCGATCCGTGCGCGTTCATCGTGGCCGGGCCGGTTGAGGTCAGTCGGCGAGGTCCATGCGGAGGAACTCGGTGATGCGGAGGAGTTTCGGGGGGCGGGGGATTTCCGGGGGAAGTGCCTGGAACGCTTCGTCTCTGCCGACGACGCGGGGTGCGGTGAGGGCCACCTCCCGGCCGTCCTTGCGGAGTTGCGCGGTGCCGGTGGCCAGGATGTTCTGCACCCAGTCCGCGGCTGATCCGTAGACGAGGACGAACAGGTAGCCGCCGTCGACGGGGTGGGCGTCGAGTGGGGTGCGGTAGGTCTGTCCCGAGGAGCGGCCGGTGTGGGTGAGGACCGGCCATTTTCCGCCTGCGACAGCGCGTGGGTTGAAGACGCGTTTGTTGATGTGGCCCCACCAAATCGGCATAGGCATGGGTGCTCCCTTGTTCGGGCCGGTGTGAACTTACACCTGTAAGGCTGACTTACGGTTGTAAGCTTGTCAACACTTCGTCACCGAGGAGGTTCCATGCCCGTACGACAACCGCTCAGCCGCGATCGTGTGCTGGAGGCCGCGATTCGGGTCGCCGATCGTGGGGGAGTGGAGGCCATCACGATGCGGCGGGTGGCGCAGGAGCTCGGCGTGGAGGCGATGTCGCTCTACAACCATGTGCCGAACAAGGACGCGATGCTCGACGGGGTCGTCGACGCGGTGTTCGCGGCGATCGAGTTGCCGAAGGCGGGCAGTGCGCAGTGGCGGGATGCGATCCGGGGCAGGGCCTGTTCGGCGCGTTCGGTTCTGGCGCGACACAGCTGGGCGCTCGGGCTGATGGATTCCCGCCGCAATCCCGGATCGGCGACGCTGCGTCATCACGATGCTGTTCTCGGAGTTCTTCGCGAGGCCGGGTTCTCGCTGCCGATGGCCGCGCACGCGGTCTCGCTGATCGACAGCTACGTCGGCGGGTTCGTCCTGCAGGAGGCGAACCTGCCCGTGTCCGTGCCTGCCGACGTCGAGGAAGTCGCGGGCGGCATTCTCGCGAACCTTCCGGCAGATGAGTTGCCCTATCTCACCGAGATGATCGTCGACCACGCGCTGCAACCGGGGTACGACTACTCGAGCGAGTTCGGTTTCGGTCTGGACCTGATCCTGGATGCGCTCGAGGCACGCCGGGTTTCGCGCTGAGGCGCCAGCCCCCGATTGCTGGGGCAGCGCTGTCCTTGTGTCGAAATCCGTTGTGGTGCAGCATCAAACATGTGATGAACAGACGAATTTCTGGAGCCATCCTGGCCGCGTCAGCCGCGGTTGTCGCCTTCGGTCCCGGCGCGCCCGCGGGCGCGGCAACCCCGTTCGTAGCGCCCGAGATCACCTTCGCCGGTACCGCGGCGGGCACCGTCACCGCCACCCTGCGCAACCCCAACGACCGGGGGCAGTGCTGGGCCGAAGCGGGCGTCGGTCCCGAGAACAACCACGTGTTCTTCGGTGACAGCGCCCCGGAATCACTGGCCGACCCCGGCAAGACGGTCGTGACCTCGCTCGACGGCCTCGAGCCCGGCACCACGATCACCGCCCGCGGTGGCTGCGTCAACGGCGCCGAGTTCGCGTTCTCCGAGTTGGTCACGGTCAACGTTCCGGCCGCGACGCCCTCGACCGGAAGCTTCGGCTTCTAGGTTCGCTGACAGCCGCGGCCGGTGTGCCGCGGCTGTCCTCAGCCGCCTGTGCGTCGCGGTGGGAGGGCGACACGGTCGAGATCGTGGGCGAGGACGGCGCCGGGGAAGTTCGCCTGCTCGATGAACAAGTGGTCCTCGCTTTCGGTGTAGCGCTCCGAGAAATGGGTCAGAACAAGAGTTTTGACGCCGCAGGAACGCGCGACCTCGCCCGCCTGACGCGCCGTGAGATGGCCGCGTTCGTGCGCCTGATCCGTCTCGGAGTCGAGGAAGGTGGACTCGATGATCAGCATGTCGACGCCATCCGCGAGCTCGAAGACGTTGTCGCACAGGCGCGTATCCATGACGAAGGCGACCTTCTGGCCGGGCCTCGGCGCCGAGCATTCCTCCAGCAGTGGACCTGACAGCTCGCGGACCGCGGCGCCGGAAATGCCGTGCTCACGCAACTTCTCGGGCAGAAACGTCCGGCTGTCCGGTTCGGCGAGGCGATAGCCGTACGTGGGGATGCTGTGGGCGAGGGAAAGCGCGGTGAGGGTGAAACCGTTGCCCTGCAACGTTTCGCCGGGGCCGCTCACCGGGTGCTCGATCAGCGTGGGAGAGCCGTAGTAGCTCGTCGCGTACCGCAGCCGGTCCCAATACTCGGCATTCTCGCCGGGGTAGACGGCGTGCACGCCGTGGGGCACCCCATCGCGTCCCAGTCGCTGCACGATGCCTGGCACACCCAGTGAGTGGTCACCGTGAAAATGGGTGATACACAACCAATTCAGTTCGGTTGCGGAGGCGCCCGCGTGCGCCATCTGACGCTGCGTGCCCTCGCCGGGATCGAACAGCACGCCCTGCCCGTCCCAGCGCAGTAGGTAGCCGTTGTGGTTGCGACGGCGGGTGGGCACAGCTCCGGCTGTGCCGAGGACGACGAGTTCTCGTGTCGACATCGACCCATCCTGGCGGGTCGCCGTGTCGGTGTCACGTCGATTCGACCGTCGGACGCGATGAGCGGGTACGCGGACGACGGTGATGGTGAGATGGACCGAGTGCGTGCCGCCCGCCGAGGCCCGCACCGATCACACAGCTTCCGGAGGACAACGATGGATCTGTTCGACTACGACGCCGAACTACGTCTGCATCAGGCACACTTCTTCGCGGCAGCGAAGGTCGGCACCGGTGATCGCGTGCTCGACATCGGGTGTGGCACAGGGCAGACGACGCGGGAGGCGGCTCGCGCGGCCGTCGACGGGAGTGCGGTGGGGGTCGACATCTCGGAGGTGATGCTCGAACAGGCCCGTCGCATCAGCGCCGACGAAGGGCCGTCGAATGTCAGTTTCGAGCTGGCCGATGCGCAGGACAATACCTTCCCGCCCGCCGCTTTCGACCTCTGCATCAGCAGGTTCGGTGTGATGTTCTTCGCTGATCCGGTCGCCGCTTTCACCAACATCGCGCGCGCTCTACGTCCGGGCGGTCGTCTCGCGTGGCTGGTCTGGCAAAGCCACGACCGCAACGAATGGGCGACGGTGTTCAGCGACGTCCTCGCCGCGTCGATCGCCACGCCCGGCCGCGGACCGTTCTCGCTGGCCGACCCGACCGTGACCGAACCCATGCTGACGACAGCGGGTTTCACCGACATCGACTTCACCGAGCTCGACGAGCCCGTCTACTACGGTCCCGACTGCGCGGCCGCCTACGACAACCTCCTCCGCCTGACAGGGTTCACCGCCTTCCTCACCGCGCTCGAGCCCACCAAAGCCGACCGAGCCCGCGCCCGGCTGCGTGAAATTCTGGCCGACCACGAGACCGAAACCGGTGTGTATTTCGACTCACGCTCTTGGCTCATCACCGCTCGTCGGCCTTGACGGGCTTCGAGGTGCCTGTGTGCGTGATTCGAACGATATCGAGGTGCGCGGCGGTTGCCGACGAGTTTCGGGACGGGTGAATCCTTTCGGGTCGCCGGTGCCTCTTATGTGTGTCGCGACGGACGTCGGGACAGGACACGGAGGTTTGTTGTGGTCGTCGGTATCGGTGTTGTGGTCGGTCTGGTGTTGCTCTGCACGTGCATGGTGGTCGTGAAGCGCAAACGAGCTGGGCGTGGGTGAGTCGCGGTGGCCCGATGAGCGATTGATCGCCGCCGCACAGGGTGGTGATGTGGATTCGATCGCGGCGCTGGTGTCGGGTTCGCATCCGCATATCCAGCGGTTCGCCCATTCCTTGTGTGCCACACCGGAAGACGCCGAGGACGCGGCGCAGGAGGCGCTGATCATCCTGTACCGCAAGATCGGGATGTTGCGGGCCTCCGGTGCGCTGGCGTCGTGGATGTTCCGGATCGTTCGCAACGAGTGCCTGCGGCGGGCACGGACGGGTCTGCCGGGACGAATCCTCGTGCAGGACAACATCTCGGCTGCCTCGGCCGAGGACGAAGTACTGCGACGTCTGGAGGCGGGCCGGGTGGCGGCCGCGGTCGCCGACCTGCCCGCCGACCAGCGCAGCGTGCTGATCATGCGCGATATCCAGGGCTACAGCGGGCGGATGGTCGCCGATGCGCTCGGGCTCAGTACGGCGGCGATGAAATCTCGGCTGCACCGGGCGCGGGCGACAGTTCAACAAGCGCTACGGGCCACGCCTGACGAGGCTCCTGGAGGAAATGATGAGCGATGATTTCGCGAGTAAATCCATGTTCGAGCACCTGGTGCGCGGCGGGGTGGGGTTCGGTGCCCTCATCGGGTCGGTGGCGCTGATCCCGGTGGTCGGGCCGCTCAGCTTGTTGCTGTTGCCCGTGGGTTCGGTCGCGTTGCGCGGGTGTCCGACGTGCTGGGCGATCGGACTGGTGCAGACCATCTCCAGGGGGCGGCTACAGCGCTCCTGTGACGGCGGTCAGTGCACGCTGAGGGTCAGTGACAGCCATCGAGTCCCTTCCTAGAAGCTGACGGCTTCGAGCGGTCGACAATCCGGCCGACCGCTCGAAGACAGCTCACGCCGCGCCGAGCAGGGGCAGACACGGAGTGAGCCCGTCGATCCCGACGGTTGTCCGCTGCAGGCTCTCCCATTTCGTGCGCGAGAGACGTACTCGGCGCTGGACGGTGGCCTTCCCGCGCACAGTGAGGCGCCGGAGCCCGTCCGGCTCGTAGCCGAGCTTCTCGGAGACTCGCAACGAAGGCGAGTTGTCGGCGAATGCGCCGGACGTCGCGTCGGTGGCCGCGAGCCCAGCGAAGGCCAGGTGGAGGACCGCTGCGCGCATTTCGGTGCCGATACCTCGCCCCTGGTGTCGAAGACCGATCCAGGAGCCGGTGTCGACCTCACGCAAACTCGCGTAATCGCGGGCGGCGATCGTCTGCTGTCCGACGACTCGGCCGTGCTCGAACACCGCGAGGTTCAGCGTCCAGTTGTCGGGGGACCAGTTGCCGAGTTGGAGCCAGTGGTGTTGAACCACCGAGCGTGCTCGTTCGCGGGGAGGGAGGTCTGTCCACGGGACGGCGAACGGCATGCGGTCAGGGTCGTGGACGCCTTCCGCCGCGAGATCGGCCAGCGCGGCGAGCTCCGCGTCTGCGGGCAGGCGGAGTTCCAGGCGGGGTGTGGACAGTCGCAGTCCGAGCAGCGGCCAGTGGTCGATGAGCACGAGTCATTCTGCCCGGCGGACCAGAGCCGGCTCATCTCATTTTCGCGAAGGTGAATCTCGCAGCGCCGCAGCGGATGCGAGTGGGTCGATGGTCGTCAGGGCCCGACGGGGCGACAGCGTGATCTCCGGGTGTGGTCCAGGGTTGTTCCGGATGTGTCAGCGGTGCGGGATTCCTAGGGTCGGATCATGCGCAGATTCTCGATCTTTGCCGCGATGGCGGTTGTCGTCTCCTTGGTGGGGTGTGCGAATCCGGAGGACGGTCCCGAGGTCTCGCCCACCGAGAACCGCGCGGAATCGTCCGACCGGGTGCAGCGGGTGCGCGACGACATCGACGCGGCAGTGGCCTCGGGGGTGTCGGGGGTGATCGCGACGCTCACCGAGAACGGCAAGACCACCACGTTGGCGGCCGGTGTCGGCGATCAGGCCACCGGGGTGCCGATTCCGGTCGAGCCGCCGCAGCGGGTTCGGGTGGGCAGCGTGTCGAAGTCCTTTGTCGCGGCGATCGTGCTGGAACTCGTGGCCGAGGGGCGAATACAGCTCGACGAGCCGATCGATACCTACCTGCCCGGCTCGATCGTCGGTGACGGCGTCGACGGACGGGCCATCACGGTGCGTCAGATCCTGCAGCACCGCAGCGGATTACCGGAGTTCGCCGACGCACCGGAGATCGACGAATACCGCGCCGCTCTCGACCACCGGACGTTCACACCCGCCGAACAGCTCGCCATCGCCCTGCGGCGGCCGGCGAAGTTCGCACCGGGTGCCCGCTTCACCTACACGAACACGAACTACCTGGTTGCCGCGATGCTCGTCGAGCGGATCACCGGACGCCCCTATACGGATGCCTTGCAGGACAGGATCATTCGCCCACTGGGCCTGGCCGATACCTATCTGCCCCCCACCGGCGAGCACGATATCCGCGGTCCGCACCCGCACGGCTACGCGCCGATCGACGGTACTCGCACGGACGTCACCCGGATCGAACCCTCGGTGCCGTGGGCGGCAGGTGCACTGGTCTCCACCGGCGACGACCTGAACCGATACTTCCTCGACCTGGTGGCGGGAAAGGTGGTGGCGGAACCGGAACTACAGCAGATGCTGGCCACCTTGCCGACCGGCGTGGACAGCATGCCCGAATACGGTCTCGGCGTGATGTCGGCCGAACTGTCCTGCGGCACCAGCTATATCGGGCACACCGGCGGAATCACCGGATACGCCACCTTCTCCGGCGCCACCACCGACGGGCGGGCCGCCACGATCGTCTGGACCGAGCCTCCCAGCGAACAGCCGGACATGATGGCCATCCTGACCCGCGCCCTGTGCCCCTGACACCGCTAACCCCCGAACAGCAGATACAGCCCGGTGAACGTGAAGCCGACCATGGTCAGCATCAATGCCAGCTGGCCGGTCAGCCGGTGACGCGGCGGGAGAAGCACTAGACAGCGGTCGTGGGCGGCGGCGACACCGAGGACGTGGCCGATCAGGACCGCGAGCACTTTGCAGGTGGCGAGCACACTCGGATGACTCGACAGCACGTAGGCGACCTCGCGATCGGCCAGGCCCGCGATGTTCCATCCACGGTCGAGCGGGTCCGCGAACAGCAGTACTGTCGCCTGCCCCTTCTCGAGGAGGAACGTGAGGTAATGGGCGATCAGATAGCCCGCCACGATCGGGGTGAGACTGAGTGCCAGCCGCCGCGGCAGCAGCGCTCGATCGGCGCGGGAGAGGCCGCCGGTGGCGCGCGCGGCGACGGAGAACAGTCCGCCCACCACCCCGATGAAGATCAGTAGTCCGGCCGTGCGCACCAGCGTCGCGTCGACGACCGGGGCCAGGTCGTCGACCAGTTCGCGCCACCGCGGAAAAGTCGAGAAGCTGTCGAAGGCGGTGGATCCGAGCAGCGTCGCCGCGACCGCGACAGATCCGGCGAGTCCGGGAGTCCCCGCGAGATTGTTCAGCGGCATCCGCAACACCGGCTGCCCCGCGCGGTCGCGGCCGTAGGCGCTCAGGTACGCCAGCAGCGTGCTGTACACCTCGAGCGGATCGGCCCGCTCTGCCCAGACGGTGCCGAACAGCGTGAGACCGATCGCGGTCACGACCAGATAGCCGAGCAGCCACGTCAGCACCGAGCTCACCGACCCCGGTGCGCGCCAGGCCAATTCCAGCCACACGAAGGAGAACAGGCCCGCAGCGGCCGGGAGGTAGCCCCACCCCTCGCGATAGCGGAGAAGTCCCTGCTCCGGCGCGCGTCGCAGCAGTACGCAGCCGAATCGATGGATCGCCCTGACCGGGGATACGACCTTCCAGACCGGTCCGATCAGCAGGGACGCCACCATCACCCCGACCCAGACGCCGATGTAGAGCACTCCCGGCACCGGATTCAGGGCCGGATCCGAGGAGCCGAACACCGCGATGACGAGCACGCAGACAGTGACCACCACGCTCGCCACGGCGATGACCATCCGCGTCGCGCGGGCGTCGATCATCCGGCGAACCGGCGTGGGCAGCGGAAATCCCGGTGAGTCGGGGTCGAGCCGGGGTCGACGCCAGGCGAGGAACAGCAGCGCGAACGAGAAGGTGAGCGCCCACGCCGCGCCGATCAACGCGTAGGTGAGCGGAATCGGCAGGTCAGCGGCACCGTTGAGGCCATGGGCGAGGAGGTTCACTGCCGGACCAGCAGCGTCGTCACCGTCCGTCCGAGGTGGTGCAGTTCGATCTCCACCCGGCCCGGCACCGTCACGGTGAAGTCGAACTGCTGGCCGGAGGCCGCGGCGACGGGAAAGGTGTGCGCGGGGGCCGAGTGGACATGCAGTTCGTCGGTGGCGTCACTGTCGACCCGCAACTCGATGCGTTGCCCGACCGCGGCTTCGGTGCGCGTATTGGCCGGGGACACCGCGCCGTTCGCGATTCGGATGTCGATGGTGCGGGCCGTGCTCGCGGGCTCGTCCGCCGGCTCGGACTCCGCACCCGATGAGCAGCCCACCAGCAGCGAACCCGCGACGATCGTGACAAGGCCGTACCGGAGCCGACGATGTGTCACGGATTCTCCTCGGTGCGGTCGATCGGCGCGGATTGTGCTCGTGCGTCCTCGTTTTCGCGCTTCTCCGCGCGCCGGTCACGCATCGCGATGAACAGCACCAGGCCGACCAGTGCCACCGCGGGCAGGAAAGCCGGGATCGCCAGCAGGAGGGAGTGGTCGGCGAGGATGTCGACGTTCTCCTGGCGAATCATGGTCCGGCCGTCGCCTTCTGGTCCGGTGTGCTGCCCGCCGCCAGATAGCGGTCGTTGACGCGGGCCGCACCCCACGCCATCGCCGCGATCAAGGCCAGGCTGCACGCCAGCACCACCAGGCCCGCCAGACCGATCAGCCAGGACGGGTGATCGAAGGACCGCTCGCGCTGCAGGACCGAGATCTCCTCGACGAACGGCCGGGTGAAGCTCGCGGGCGCGGGCACCTCCGCGGCGCCGATGCCGCGATCGAGCGGCATGAAGATCGGGAGCGCGGATTGCATGCGCCCGTCCTGCAGGCGCAGCACCGTCTTCCAGGTGCCGTGCACGGGGACGGGCCGGGTGGAGACGAAGTGGCCGTCGGCGACGCGACGCAGCTTGTCCACGACGAGGCCGTGGCCGGGGCTGTCGTCGCCGGTACCGCCCTGCCAGGCCAGGATCTGCACCCACTCCGGATCGGAACCGATGAGATCGTCGGGGGAGAGCCGGATGTCGGCGGTGACCATCCGCCCACCCTGCTCGGGATCGGCGTCGGTCAGTGCGACGGTCGCCGTAGCGTTCTCCGGTACCCGGATGATCAGCCCGTTCGCGGTCGCCGCCGCCGCGATCACCACCGCGGCGACCACGAGTCCACGCCGCACCGCGGGTCTGGGCAGTGCCTCGCCGCGCAAGACGGTGCCGAGCATCGCGCCGATCACACCGCCGGCCACACCGACGGGCACCGCCATCGCGAGCAGTTCCAGCCACATCCCGCCGACCCAGGGGTTGACGAACATCCGCTCGATCCACAGCGATTCGAGCCAGATGCCGACCGTCGCCACACCGAGCCCGGTGAGCGCGCCCCACCAGAGCGGTCGGCGGATCAGCGGCAGGAGGGCGAGCAGTTCGACCACGATCGCGGCACCGAGGTAGAGCGGGAACACATTGCGTGGTGCCTCGAATCCGGTGCCGACGAGGACCGCCACGATGTACCGCACGCAGAAGGCGAAGGCCACGAGCAGCAGTGTGCTGAGTGGTCCGAGCGTCAATCGCGCCGAGATCAGCGCGATCGTGGCGGCGAAGACGATCAACATCGGTTGCAGCACCAGCCGGAACTGTTCGACGCCGAAGTCGAACTCCACCTGGAACACCGACAGCCCGATCACCAGGCCGCCGAAGGCGAAGGCCTGGATCGCCCACAGCATCCGCCCGTCGGTGCGTTCGGGGTCGGGCCGGTTGTAGCGGCCCTCGAGTTCGAGCAGGAGCACACCGATCAGCGACAGGCCGGCGCCGCCGATGAGCATGAGGTGGGTGGGTCCCCAGAGCGTGACGTCCTGGCCGAACAGCCGGTGCCAGATGTCGTCGAGCGGGAAGCCGATCAGCGCGTACAGACCGGCACCGGCGATCAAGATGCCGCCCACGGGGGCGTACCAGTCGCGGGTGATCTTCACCGCGGCCCTGCCCGGCTTCTCGTCGAGCGGCAGGATGATCGCGAGCATGCCCGCCATGAAGAGGAAGAACAGGCCGACGAGGATGAAATAGTGCGCCGGGTTGGCCAGCGGCCCGTCGTCGCGGCCCTTGCCGACATGCAGGCTCACGTCCCAGATGAAGCCGAGAAACGCGGTCAGGATGGTCGCGAGGAACATCGCGATCGGCAGCGCCACCCAGCCGGGACGGTTCATGAGGCGGCCGCTGAAGTCGGCCAGCCGTTGCAGCCAGGTGATGCGTCGCGTCCGGTGCAGGTAGGCCACCCACAGCAGCACCGCACCGACCACCGCGGCAGCGCCGGTCATCAGCGCCACCTGATCGAGGGCAGCGCCACCGCCCTCGGTGCCCGGCGCGGCCAGGATCGTCGACGGATCGCTCAACACTGTGGCCACGGCAGTCCTCCGATATGTCGAAGCGCCCGGTCTGCGGGGTAACGAACAGTATCCCGAATTCCGCGCTACGCCGATACCCCGCGCGCACAGGTCGCGGGTCGGCGCTCAGCCGCGCGAGGTGCTACCCGGCCGGACGTAGCTGCTCACGGTACTGCTCGCCCCAGGTCTCCATCAGCAGAATGATCGGGACGAGACCGCGGCCGAACTCGGTCAGCTCGTACTCGACGCGGGGCGGAACCTCCGGATACACGGTGCGGGTGAGTACGCCGTCGCGCTCGAGTTCGCGCAGCTGCGCGGTCAGCATTCGCTGGGTCACGTGCGCCATGGCTCGGCGCATCTCGTTGAACCGGGCCGTTCCCTCGCTCAGATGGAAGACGATCATGCCCTTCCATTTGCCGCCGATCACATCGAGGGTGACCTCGACCGGGCAGTCGAAATCGAGATCCTGCTTACGTCTCGCCATGCACATCCTCGTCTCACCGGCACAGGTATGGAAAAGGGTACTGGGTAACAGAAATGTGCGTTCTTACGCGGATATTCCCTGTCGGGCAGGCTCGATCCAGCAAGCAGACCCGGTCCCGACAGGAGTTTCAGAGATGGCCCAGCTACTTCAGCTCGATGCCAGCCCGCGCCGATCGCGCTCCCACACCCGCACGCTGGTCGGGGAGTTCGTCGCGCGCTGGAGCGAGGGCAGGCCCGGTGACGCGGTGATCCGCCGCGACCTCGGCCACGAACCACCTCCGCACCTCACCGAGGACTGGATCGCCGCCGCTTTCACGCCGCCGGGGGAGCGCACCGCGCCGATGCGCGACACCCTGGCCTACAGCGACCAGCTGGTGGACGAGCTGTTCGCCTCCGACGTGCTGGTGCTCGGAGTGCCGATGTACAACTTCGGGGTACCGGCGATGCTGAAGGCCTACATCGACCAGATCGTCCGGGTCGGCCGCACCTTCTCCTTCGATCCCGAGGCCGCGGCTCCGTACACACCACTCACCTCCGGCAAGCGCGCCTTCGTCATCGTCGGCACCGGCGACGCGGGCTACGAGACGGGCGGTCCGCTGGCGAGCCTGAACCACGTGGAGCCGTACCTGCGCACGGCTCTGGGTTTCATCGGCATCGAGGAGGTCGAGTTCGTCTACACGGGAAACGACGAATTCGGCGGCGAGCGCCTACAGCGATCCCTCGAACGCGCCCGCAACCGGGTAGCCGACCTGACTTCTGAGCGCGAAGTCGTCGATATAGCGGGCTGAGCGCACCCGGTTGACGCCGAAACCCCGGACATAGCCCGGGGTTTCGGTAACGACCTGAGTGATGCAGGGTCAGCGAGTGGCGATGATCGCCGAACCATGGCCGAAGAGACCTTGATTCACCGCGATGCCCGCGCGGGCGTTGTCCACCTGGCGGCCGTCGGCCTGGCCACGCAACTGCCAGGTGAGCTCGCAGACCTGGGAGATGGCCTGTGCGGGGATGGCCTCGCCGAAGCAGGCGAGGCCGCCGCTGGGGTTCACCGGCACCCGTCCGCCCAATGTCGTTGCGCCACTGCGCAGCAGAGCCTCCGCTTCACCCGTCTCGCAGAGCCCGATGTCCTCGTACCAGTCCAGTTCCAGTGCGGTGGAGAGGTCATAGACCTCCGCGAAGGACAGGTCGGCGGGACCGATTCCGGCCTCTTCGTAGGCGGCGTGCGCGATGGCCGACCGGAAGGTGCGAGACGGGGGCTCCACGGACACAGCCGAATCCGTCGAGAAATCCGGCAGATCGAGCACGGTTTTCGGGAACGTCGGCGTCACCGTCGACAGCGCGGAGATGCGCACCGGATCGGCGATGCCGTGGCGGCGTGCGTAGTCCATCGATGTCAGCACCAGCGCGGCTCCGCCGTCGCTGGTCGCGCAGATGTCGAGCAGCCGCAACGGATCCGACACGATCGCCGAGGCGGAGATCTCCTCGACCGAGACTTCCTTGCGGTAGCGGGCATTCGGGTTGTTCAGGCCGTGCCGGGAGTTCTTCACCTTGACCGCGGCGAAGTCGTCGAGAGTGGCGCCGTGCAACGCCATGCGGCGGCGGGCGTAGAGCGCGAAATAGATCGGGTTGGTGGCGCCCAGCAGATGGAAGCGCAGCCAGTCCGGGTCATCGCGGCGCTCGCCACCGACCGGCTGGAAGAAGCCCTTCGGCGTGGTATCCGCGCCGACTACCAGTGCCACCTCACACAGCCCGGCCAGGATCTGGGCGCGCGCATTGGCGATGGCCTGCGCACCGGAGGCGCAGGCGGCGTAGCTACTCGAGATCTGCGCACCCGACCAGCCGAGCGCCTGAGCGAAAGTCGCGCCCGAGACGAAGCCGGGGTAGCCGTTGCGGATGGTGTCGGCGCCGGCGATGTAGCCGACGTCGCGGTGGTCCAGCCCGGCGTCGGCCAGCGCCGCACGCGCGGCCACCAGGCCGTATTCGACGAAGTTGCGTCCCCACTTGCCCCACGGGTGCATGCCCGCGCCGAGGACGGCGATGTCGCGATCATTCGTGTCAGTCATTGACCGGCCTCCACATCCACACCGTGTGCTCCGCGTCCTCGTCCTCGTACAGCGTCCCGACGGTCAATTCGACCGGCATGCCGACGGCCAGATCATCGACGGTGAGACCGCGCACGACCTGCCCGAGAATCACCATCTGCTCGACCTCGAGCTCCACTGCCGCGACGACGTAGGGCACGAAGGGATCGGCCGAGACGTAGGGCGCGGGCGGCTTGTACCGGGCGTCCGCGTACGACCAGATCCGGCCACGCGTGGAGAACAGGTACTCGACGAGCTCGGAGCCGTCGTGGGCACCTGTGCACTGGGGGTTGCGGCAGGCGAGTGTGTTCTTCGGGAAGTACGGCGTGCCGCAGTCGTCGCAGCGAGTTCCTTTGAGGCGTACCTGGCCGTCGTCCGCAGTGAACCAGTCAGCCACGGCGGGGCGTTGTTCTTTCTGCACGTGGCCGACGGTATAGGAACACGTTCTACTTTGGGGCGGAATTCCGTTCCAGCGCTGCTCGGGCGCAGGTACGGTGAGCGGATCGAGGATGCGATGACATCGATCTGGAGTACCGCGCGATGGGCACCAAAGCTATTGACCCGCAGTCGATTCGCAACGTCACGATCATCGGCGATGTCGACGGGACGGCGCGGGTGGTCCATCGCCTGCGCCGATGTTTCGGCGACAGCGAGAACACGGTCCGCTGGTCGATGGACGGAATCGAGCACACGATTCGCGTCACCGAGCTATCGGGCGACGCGCTCATCGCCGACCTCGAACGATCCATCCGCGTAGCCGACGCGGTCATCGTTGTCGTGGACGCCGCCGCGCACGCCACCCCGCGACTCGAAACCATGTTGCGCGTCGCCGACGATCACCAGGTCGCCCGGCTGTGCCTGGTCGGCGGCCTCGATCAACCCACCGCCGACTTCGACCGCTGTGTCCGTACGATCGCCGACGCTCGCGGGGCGGCACCGTTGGCCCTCCAGATCCCCGTCGGCGCCGGTGTCGGCTTCGACGTCATCGACCTGGTCCCGCTGTCGGCGCTAGACGCCGCGGCAACCGAATCCCTGGGAAGCCCAGGGCAACCCGCCGAGCGGTGGTGCCGCTCACTCGTAGCTCTCCTGACCGAACAGCACCCTGCGGACTCGCTCACTGTTCGAGACCTGCACACCCGCATCCGCCGCCGCACCCGCAACGGCGACATCGTGCCCATTCTGTGCGCCACACCCCTCGCGCGCGACGACATCGCCCCGCTCCTGGACGCCATCGTCCGCTACCTGCCCTCGCCCCTGTACGTCTGTCAGCCGGAACACGCCCTCGACTACTGACCGCCGCGTTCGGACCTGATCGGGGACGTGGCTCAGTCGTAGTGGCGGCGGTGTGCCCAGTCGCGCCATCAACCCAGCGAAGTGCATAATCGAACGTATGTGCGACTCGATTCGGCTCTACCTGCGCAATGGACGCTGGACGGAACCAGCGCCGCGCTTCTGCCCGAACGGACACCGGCTCGGGACAGGCCGGTCGCTCGTCAGCGTGCTGCCCTGCGTCCGAATCGGCGGACACCACCGAACGCACACCTGCCTGGCCTGCGCCACGACCATCTACTGCCCGCCGATCCACAACGACTGCGAGCACTAGCCCTGCGCCGACCGAAATCCCTGTCCGGTGAACGATTTACAGAGGGATGACGATGGGCCCGCAGGAATTGGCGCCGACGGCGCATCCGATCGCGGTGAGCACGGACTGCGCCAGTGCGGAGGAGCCGGTGCCCAACGAGCTGCTGCCCGAACCCGACGGTGCTTCCGCGGCGGCGGGCCCGGCGGCGGTGACCAGTCCGGCAGTGATGGCGAGGGCCGCAGCGCCGGTGCGAGGACGATTGCCTTCCACCTGCAACGTGAAATGTGGGCGCAGAGGGGATCGAACCCCCGACCGCTGGTGTGTAAAACCAGTGCTCTACCGCTGAGCTATACGCCCTGGCACCGCCGGGGAGTACCGGCGGTGTCGGGTTATGAATCTAGCGCGGCGAGAGCTTTCTCCCAAGCCGCCTGGTCACGGGCCTGTCCGGGGCCGTTCATCTCCGCGAAGGTGATGTAGCCGGACTTGTCGACGACGAAGGTTCCGCGGTTGGGGTAACCGGATTTCTCGTTGAAGACGTCGTAGGACTGGGTGACGGCGCCGTGCGGCCAGAAGTCCGACAGCAGGGGGAACAGGTAGCCCTGTTCCGCGGCCCAGATCTTGTGGGTGGGTGGCGGTCCGACGGAGATCGCGATGATCTCGGCGTCGTCGTTCTGGAATTTGGGCAGCTCGTCGCGGACCTTGCACAGCTCGCCTTGGCAGATGCCGGTGAAGGCGAGTGGATAGAACACCAGCAGCACGTTCTTCTTGCCGCGAAAATCCGACAGGGTGACGGGCTGGTTGTTCTGGTCCTTGAGCGTGAAATCCGGCGCGAGAGTGCCAACTTCTAGCGGCATACTACGAATCCTCCGTCGTGTCGGGTCCCAGCCGGGCATGCGAGCCCAACTGAGACCCTAGCGAACGGCGGATTCAGCGCTGTTTGGACGGTGCCTTCGGCTGAACGAGGCGTGAGCCGGTCCAGCTGCCGAGGCTGATGGTGGATGTCTGGGTCAGGCCGGCCGTGGGTGCGGCTTCGGCGATCTCGCTCGGATCGACATGGCCTTGTTGACCGGTTTTGGGGGTGAGGACCCAGATGAAGCCTTCATCGGCCAGCGGGCTGATGGCATCCATCAGCTCGTCGGCCAGATCGCCGTCACCTTCTCGCCACCACAGCAGGACGGCGTCAACGACCTCATCGGAGTCTTCGTCGACCATTTCGCCGCCGCTGACCTCCTCGATCTCGGCGCGCAATGCGTCGTCGGTGTCCTCGTCCCAGCCCAATTCCTGAACAACCAAGCCGTGAGAAATGCCAAGCTTCTGAGCGTAGTTCTGCGCGTCCGCCGCGGCGACCACGGTGGTGTCCTCCCTAAACTTCCGACAGTAAGATAGGTGCAAGCGAACATGGTTATCGGCCGTAGCGCAAGCTGATCGGATGAATTGGGACCGTATGCCGCGTGTCGGGAGGGCGAAATCGGCCGTCTCAACAGGCGTCGTGGACCGCGGTGCGTGCCTGGTTGATGGTGCGGCTGGCCTCGTTGAGCTTGCCGACAGGTGAGTTGTAGGTCATCTTTCTGGTCTGCACGGCCAGCTCGCGTGCCGCGACCACATACGCGGTGAATTTGTCGGCCAGTTCGGTCGGCAACGCGCCTGCCGCGGCGACGACGCCCGACTCCACTTTGGTCGCCGCGTTGTCGAGGGTGGTGGCCGCGGACTCGCGCTTGGCGGCGTAGTCGGGAGCGTTGGTGTCGTGTGCGGAGACGAAGTCGTTGTACGCGGTGACGCCGGCGCCGGTGGTGGTGGCGAACTGGCCGCAGTTGTCGGTGATCGCGCGCTCGCGCGCGGCCGCGGCGCGCGAGGACGCGGCGGCCGAGGACGACGCCGCGGCGGTGGTCTTGTAGGCGGCTACTTCGGCCGCGTCGGTCGTCGGTGTGCCGGGGATCTGCTCGGCACAACCCGCCACCACCGAACCCGCGGTCACGGCGACAAAGGCACAGATCAGCCCCAGTCGGCGCGCGTGCAGCACCCTCATCGTCCGGCGTTCCCTCTCACTCACGTGCGCGACTCGTATTTCCCCGCAGAACCTACCTAATGGTATTCGCGTTGAGGTGATGACCTCGGCAGCCGTTTCGGTAAGGATGGGGGGTGCACCCGAACCTTTCGCAACGGGTGGTCCGCACACCAAGCGGGCAGGCCCGGGGATAGCGACGCCGACCAAGCAGTTCAGCCCCCATCACGAGGAGCAGATTTGACCGACCTGATCCACTCTGCAGCTTCCAACGATCCAGTAGCGACCTCCACCGGGGGCGGTGAATCCACCACCAAACCCACCGGTGAACGGGTACGGGTCATCCGCGAAGGAGTGGCGTCGTATCTACCGGATATCGACCCCGAAGAGACCAGTGAATGGCTGGAATCCTTCGACGACATGCTCGACCGGGAAGGCCCGGGTCGCGCCCGCTACCTGATGTTGCGCCTGCTCGAGCGAGCGGGCGAACGCCGTGTCTCGATTCCGGCGCTCACCTCCACCGATTACGTCAACACGATTCCCACCGAGAACGAACCGTGGTTTCCCGGTGACGAGGAAGTCGAGCGCCGCTTCCGCGCCTGGATCCGGTGGAACGCCGCGATCATGGTGCATCGCGCGCAGCGCCCCGGAATCGGTGTCGGCGGCCATATTTCGACCTACGCGTCCTCGGCGGCGCTCTACGAGGTGGGCTTCAACCACTTCTTCCGCGGCAAGGATCACCCCGGCGGCGGCGACCACGTCTACATCCAGGGCCACGCCTCGCCCGGCATCTACGCGCGCGGTTTCCTCGAGGGGCGCCTGAGTACGGACCGGCTCGACGGATTCCGTCAGGAGTACAGCCACGGCGGCCTGGGCAAGGGACTGCCGTCCTACCCGCACCCGCGGCTGATGCCGGACTTCTGGGAATTCCCGACGGTGTCGATGGGCCTGGGCCCGATGAACGCGATCTACCAGGCCAGGTTCAACCACTACCTCACCGATCGCGGCATCAAGGACACTTCAGACCAGCACGTCTGGGCCTTCCTGGGCGACGGCGAGATGGACGAACCCGAGTCGCGCGGCCTGATCCAGGTGGCCGCCAACGAGGCGCTCGACAACCTCACCTTCGTGATCAACTGCAATCTGCAGCGGCTCGACGGCCCGGTGCGCGGCAACGGCAAGATCATCCAGGAACTGGAGTCGTTCTTCCGTGGCGCCGGCTGGAACGTGATCAAGGTGGTCTGGGGTCGCGAGTGGGACGCGCTGCTCGGCGCCGACCGCGACGGCGCGCTGGTGAACCTGATGAACTCCACCCCCGACGGTGATTACCAGACCTACAAGGCCAATGACGGCGCGTACGTGCGCGACCACTTCTTCGGCCGCGACCCGCGCACCAAAGCGCTGGTGCAGAACATGTCCGACAGCGAGATCTGGAATCTCAAGCGCGGCGGCCACGACTACCGCAAGGTCTACGCGGCGTATTCGGCGGCGATGGCGCACAAGGGCCAGCCGACGGTGATCCTGGCCAAGACGATCAAGGGCTACACCCTCGGCAAGCACTTCGAGGGCCGCAACGCCACCCATCAGATGAAGAAGCTGGCGCTGCAAGATCTCAAAGACTTCCGCGATCTGCAGCGCATCCCGATCAGCGACGCCGAGCTGGAGAAGGACCCGTACCTGCCGCCGTACTACCACCCCGGCATGGACGATCCGGCCATCGAGTACATGCTGGCCCGGCGCAAGTCGCTCGGCGGTTTCGTGCCGGAGCGTCGCTCGTCCGCCAAGGCGCTGAAGCTGCCGGGCGACGAGGCCTATCGCTCGGTGCGCAAGGGTTCGGGCAAGCAGAAGGTCGCCACGACGATGGCGCTGGTGCGCCTGGTCAAGGAACTGTTGCGCGACAAGGAGATCGGCAAGCGGATCGTGCCGATCATTCCCGACGAGGCCCGCACCTTCGGCATGGACTCGTGGTTCCCGACGCTGAAGATCTACAACCGCAACGGCCAGCTCTACACCTCGGTCGACGCGGAACTGATGCTCGCCTACAAGGAGAGCGCGGTCGGCCAGATCCTGCACGAGGGCATCAACGAAGCCGGTTCCACCGCCTCGTTCACCGCGGTCGCCACCTCCTACGCCACCCACGGCGAGCCGATGATCCCGCTCTACATCTTCTATTCGATGTTCGGGTTCCAGCGCACCGGCGACAGCTTCTGGGCCGCGGCCGACCAGCTCGCGCGCGGATTCGTCCTCGGCGCCACCGCGGGCCGCACCACCCTCACCGGTGAGGGTCTGCAGCACAACGACGGGCAGTCGCTGCTGCTGGCGTCGTCGAATCCCGCTGTGGTGACCTATGATCCGGCGTTCTCGTTCGAGATCGCGCACATCGTGCGCGACGGTCTGCGCCGGATGTACGGCGGCGGCGAGGCCCCGGCCAGTCAGCTGCCCGGCACCGAGGTGCCCGCGGTCGGCACGTTCGGCGGGGAGAACATCTTCTACTACATCACCCTGTACAACGAGCCCTATCAGCAGCCGGCCGAGCCCGACGACCTCGACGTCGCGGGTCTGCTCAAAGGTCTGTACCTGTACCAGGGCGGCGGTGAGGGCGAGGTTCGTGCCCAGATCCTCGTGTCCGGCGTGACCGTGCCCGACGGCCTGCGCGCGCAGGAGATCCTGGCCCAGGAGTGGGGTGTGGCCGCGGATGTGTGGTCGGTGACCTCGTTCGGCGAGCTCCGCCGGGAGGCGCTCGACAAGGAGATCGCGGCGCTCAAGCACCCCGACGCGGATTCGGGTTCGCCCTACGTCACCCAGGCGCTCTCGGCCGCGCGGGGACCGGTGGTCGCCGCGACGGACTGGATGCGCGCGGTGCCCGATCAGATCCGGCAGTGGGTGCCCGGCGACTACATCACCCTCGGCACCGACGGGTTCGGCTTCTCCGACACCCGCACGGCCGCGCGCCGGGTGTTCAACGTCGACGCGCAGTCGATCGTGGTCGCGGTGCTCGAGGGTCTCGTCCGGGACGGCACGTTCGACAAGGCCAAGGCGGTGGAAGCGGCCGCGAAATACGGCATCGACAGCGTGGCCGCCGCGCCGAAGCCGAGTGCGGACGCGGCAGAGGAACTCGCGTAGCGGACTATTGGACTGTGGAGCGCAAACCGCCGCGGCCCCGTCGGATCACCGAGGGCACCAGCGAACACGAGGTCTATCTGCCGACGGGGGCTCTGTCCCCGAATCGGCAGACCCGTGATCCGCTGCCCGACACGCTGCTCAAGCGGGTCAAGCAGTTCTCGGGCCGGCTGTCCACCGAGGCGGTGGGGTCGATGCAGGATCGGCTGCCGTTCTTCGCCGATCTGGACGCCGCGCAGCGAGCGGGCGTGCAGATGCTGGTGCAGACGGCGGTCGTGAACTTCCTGGAGTGGTTGCAGGATCCCGATTCCGATATCCGCTTCAGCCTGGACGCGTTCCAGGTGATTCCACAGGATCTGGCGCGGCGGCTCACGCTGCGCCAGACCGTGGACATGGTGCGGGTCGCCATGGACTTCTTCGAGCAGTGGCTGCCCGCGCTGGCGCGCAACGATCGGCAGCTGGTGGCGCTCACCGAGGCGGTGCTGCGGTACGGGCGTGAGCTCGGCTTCGCGGCCGCCTCGGTGTACGCCAGCGCCGCCGAGTCGCGCGGCGCCTGGGATACCCGCCTGGAGGCCCTGGTGGTCGACGCGGTGGTCCGGGGCGACACGGGCCCGGACATGCTTTCCCGGGCCGCCACGTTGAACTGGGACGCCACGGCGCCCGCCACAGTGCTGGTCGGCACACCGCCGCTGGACCAGGGCGTGTCGACGGTCGGTGCGGTGCACACCATCGCGACCAAACACGGCAGGGCCGCGCTGGCGGTGGTGCAGGGTGCGCGGCTGGTGATGGTGGTCAGCGGGCACCTGGGGGAGTCGGGCATGGGCTCGCCGTTCCTCACCGACCTGCTGGCCGAGGTGTTCTCCGACGGTCCGGTGGTGATCGGTCCGACGATGCGTACCCTCGGCGCCGCGCACGCGTCGGCGATCGAGGCGCTGGCGGGAATGGAGGCCGTGGTGGGCTGGCGCGCGGCGCCAAGGCCCGTTCACGCCACGGAGTTGCTCCCGGAACGCGCGTTGCTGGGCGATAGAGCTGCGATAGAGGCGTTGAACGAGTATCTTGTGCTCCCGTTGGCTGCTGCCGGATCTTCGTTATCCGACACACTCGACGCCTACCTGGATTGTGGCGGAGCAGTAGAAACTTGCGCTCGGCAGCTGTACGTCCATCCAAATACCGTTCGGTACCGACTCAAACGAATCGGTGAGGTCACCGGCCGCGATCCCATGAATCCCCGGGACGCCTATGTGCTCCGAATCGCAGCCACAGTGGGCCGTTTGACACGAACGCATAACGAATCGTCTCCTCCTGTCACAGAAACCCCGCCTGTCCCATTGGCTCACGACCCCCTGTAACGGGATTGGGGAATCGGTCGATCCCGGCACCCCACCTCGGATTTTGTGGGACCCCTACAAAAGCGATCGGAAAGCTTCATTCGCGCCGACATCTCATGCGGCGGGGGTCACAGTGTTGTCTTAGGGGGTGATCGCGTTGCTCACCCCTGGACAGGGGTCCCAGACACCCGGCATGCTCACGCCGTGGCTCGCACTTCCCGGTGCGACTGATCGCCTCGAGCTCTGGTCGAAGGCCGCAGGCCTAGATCTGGTCCGTCTCGGTACCACCGCGACGGCCGAGGAGATCGTCGACACCGCGGTGACGCAGCCGCTCGTGGTCGCCGCCGCACTCCTCGCGTTCGCCGAAATCACCCCCGGGGCGATTCCGGCGGATACAGTCGTCGCCGGACACTCGGTCGGCGAATTCGCCGCAGCCGCTGTCGCCGGTGTCATCACCGCCGACGAGGCAGTCGCCCTCGCCGCCATCCGCGGCCGGGAGATGGCCAAGGCCTGTGCGCTGGAGCCGACCGGCATGTCCGCAGTGCTCGGTGGCGATGAGGCCACCGTGCTCGCACGGCTCGCCGAACTCGATCTCGTCCCGGCCAACCGCAACGCGGTAGGTCAGATCGTGGCAGCGGGTCGCTTGGAAGCTCTGGCGGAGCTCGCCGCGAACCCGCCGGAGAAGGCACGGGTCCGCGCGTTGCCCGTCGCCGGTGCGTTCCACACCGTCTTCATGGCCCCGGCACAGGAAGCTGTCGCCGATGCCATCGCCCAGATCTCGCCGAGCGACCCGATCCGGACGTTGCTGTCGAACTTCGACGGACAACCGGTCACCTCGGGCGCCGACGCGATCGAAAAACTTGCCGCTCAGGTCACTCGCCCCGTGCGCTGGGACCTGTGCAACGAGACCATTCGCGCCGCGGCCGTCTCGGCCGTGGTCGAGTTGCCGCCGGCGGGCACGCTGGTCGGCATCGCCAAACGGGAACTGAAGGGCACGCCCAATCTGGCCCTGAAGACCCCCGAAGACCTCCCCGCGTTGGCCGAACTGACCACCTCGGGCTAGCTTTCCCCCCGGCGGTCGTGCACAGCGAAGTGCAGGCCGTTCACGAACCCTACAAATAGCAACAAGAAGGGAGCCACCAAAGTGGCCGCTCTGACCCAGGAACAGATCGTCGAAGAACTCGGCAAGATCATCGAAGAGGTTACGGGTATCGAACCCTCCGAGGTGACCCTCGAGAAGTCCTTCGTCGACGACCTGGACATCGACTCGCTGTCCATGGTCGAGATCGCTGTGCAGATGGAAGACAAGTACGGCGTCAAGATCCCCGATGAGGATCTGGCCAGCCTGAAGACCGTCGGCGACTCCGTCGCTTACGTCCAGAAGCTCGAGGCCGAGAACGCCGACGTCGCCGCCGAGCTCAAGGCCAAGTTCGACAGCGCCGGCGAGTAGGGCCGAACTTTGACCACTCCTGCTCCCAGTACTTTGAACGGGAACTTCCCCAACGTCGTCGTCACGTCGATGGCGGCGACCACGTCGATCGCTGGTGATGTCGATGCGACGTGGAAGGGACTCCTCAACGGTGAGAGCGGAATCGACGTTCTCGAGGATTCCTTCATCGAGGAATACGACCTGCCGGTGCGAATCGGCGGTCACCTGAAGGTCAGCCCCGACACCCTGTTGAGCCGGGTCGAGATCCGCCGCATGGCGTATGTCGAGCGCCTGGCGACCGTTCTCGGTCGCGAGGTGTGGAAGAACGCGGGCAGCCCTGAGGTCGACAACGACCGTCTCGGCGTCGCGATCGGCACCGGACTCGGCGGCGGCGACGCCCTGATCGACTCGGTCGACAAGCTGAAGAACGGTGGCTATCGCAAGATCTCGCCGCTGGCTGTTCAGATGGTCATGCCGAACGGTCCGTCGGCGGTCGTCGGTCTCGAGCTGAAGGCCAGGGCGGGAGTGGTCACTCCGGTCTCGGCGTGCTCGTCGGGTTCGGAGGCCATCGCCAACGCGTGGCGGATGATCGTGATGGGTGACGCCGACATCGTCGTCACCGGTGGTGTCGAGGGCTTCATCGACTCGGTGCCGATCGCGGCGTTCTCCATGATGCGCGCGATGAGTACCCGCAACGACGATCCGAAGGGTGCTTCGCGTCCCTTCGACAAGGATCGCGACGGTTTCGTCTTCGGTGAGGCCGGCGCGCTCATGGTCATCGAGACCGAAGAGCACGCCAAGGCGCGCGGTGCCACCATCCACGCTCGTCTGCTGGGTGCCGGTATCACCTCCGACGGGTTCCACCTGGTCGCTCCCGATCCCGAGGGCACCGGTGCGGCCAGGGCGATGACTCGCGCGATGCAGACCGCTGGTCTGACCAAGAGCGACATCACCCACATCAACGCCCACGCGACCGCGACGCCCATCGGTGACTCCGCCGAGGCGAACGCGATCCACAAGGCGATCGGTAAGCACGCTTCGGTGTACGCGCCGAAGTCGGCACTGGGTCACTCGATCGGCGCCGTCGGCGCCCTGGAGTCGATCCTCACGGTGCTCGCGATCCGGGACGGCATTGTTCCGCCGACACTGAACCTGGACAACCAGGATCCGGAGATCGATCTCGATGTGGTGCACGGGGAAGCCCGTCGCCAGGAAATCGAGTACGCGATCAACAATTCCTTCGGTTTCGGTGGGCACAACGTCGCGCTCGCCTTCGGTCGGGCATAAGCCGCCGACTGCATTCCGATCCCCGGTGGGGGTCGTGCCAACTGAATGGTTCGACTCCCACCGGCGGTTCGCCACAGCAGCCGCCGCCGCGGCAATCTTTACGAAGGAGTGAGCGCGATGACCATCATTGCTCCCGCGTTTCAAGACACCACCACCGATCCGCGCGACCCACTGGGTCGGCTCCAGCGCTTCTTCGACCCCGGCACCGTCCTGCCGCTGCATCCGCGTGACCGCTCCGGCGTGCTCGCCGCGATCGGCGAGGTCGACGGGGTCCGCACCGTGGCCTACTGCTCCGACGCGACCGTCATGGGCGGCGCGATGGGTGTGGAGGGCTGCAAGCACATCGTCGACGCGATCGACACCGCGATCGAATCCGGCATTCCCGTCGTCGGGCTGTGGCACTCCGGTGGCGCGCGCCTGGCCGAGGGTGTCGAGGCGCTGCACGCGGTAGGCCTGGTCTTCGAGGCCATGGTTCGCGCGTCCGGTCTCGTTCCCCAGATCTCGGTGGTGCTCGGCTTCGCCGCCGGTGGCGCGGCCTACGGTCCCGCGCTGACCGATGTGGTCATCATGGCGCCCGAGGGCCGCGTGTTCGTCACCGGGCCCGACGTGGTGCGCTCGGTGACCGGCGAGAACGTCGACATGGAGACCCTCGGTGGTCCCACCACACACTTCAAGAAGTCCGGCGTCTGCCACATCGCCGCCGACGACGAGGCCGATGCCATGCACCGCGCGCGCCGGCTGGTGTCGATGTTCGCCGAGCAGGGCGAGTTCGACCTGGTCGCGGCCGAGCACGGCGATGTCGATCTCAAGGCGATGCTGCCGGAGTCGGCCAAGCGCGCCTACGACGTGAAGCCGATCGTGCACGAGCTGCTCGACAACGTCGACGGTGAGTCCTCCTTCGAGGAACTCCAGGGTGGTTACGCCCGCAGCATGGTCACCGGTCTCGGTCGTCTGGGCGGTCGCACCGTCGGCGTCCTGGCCAACAACCCGCTGCGCCTCGGCGGCTGCCTGAACTCCGAAAGTGCTGAGAAGGCTTCACGTTTCGTGCGACTGTGCGACGCGTTCGGCATCCCGCTGGTCGTGGTCACCGATGTTCCCGGCTACCTGCCCGGTGTCGGCCAGGAACTCGAGGGCGTGGTTCGTCGCGGCGCGAAGCTGCTGCACGCCTTCGCCGAAGCCCGCGTTCCCCGCGTCACCCTGGTGACCCGCAAGATCTACGGCGGCGCCTACATCGCGATGAACGCCCGCGCCCTCGGCGCCACCGCCGTCTACGCCTGGCCCGGCTCCGAAGTCGCCGTCATGGGCGCCAAGGCCGCCGTCGGCATCCTGCACAAGAAGGCACTCGCCGCCGCCCCCGAATCCGAGCGCGAAGCCCTCCACGAGCGCCTCACCGCCGAACACGAGCAGCTCGCGGGCGGCGTCGAACGCGCCGTCGCCATCGGCGTCGTCGACGAGGTCATCGACCCCGCCAAAACCCGCAGCATCATCGCCGCGGCCCTCGCGGCGGCTCCGGCCCGCAAGAGCCACCACAAGAACATCCCACTGTGATCTGACTGTGCCATCAGTTCGACGGCCGTCGCCATCTTCCTGACTCAGGAAGTGGCGGCGGTCGTTTCGCTTTCGCTCATGTCGTATTCGTCGATATCGAGTTCCGCACGGGTCGCGAGTAGGAGCACGGGCGACGACAGGTGCCACCCAAGCGGACGCGGCCAGGTGTGCGCCTTTGCGCAGGGCGTCCCCACGGTGCCCCCTACACACCATCTGGATCGTCGTAGTAACGCACGACCTGCATGCTCGCGCTCAGACCTGGTTGCTGTACCAGCGAAATCACCTGGGGAAGAGCCGAAGCAATCTCCGCGGAAGAATACCGGCGTGCATCTGAGGCAGTCAGTCCGTAATCTTGCCGCTGATCAGAGGGGTTCGAGATGGTGCGTCGGCGAAGTCCACAGGAGAAGAAGTCGCTCAGCTACGCCAAGGATCGTCGGAACGGCTACGGCGAGAACGACAAGAGCTCGCGCAAGAACATTCCGCGCAACAAGCGCATCCGGAACCGCGCCGACCGGCACCGCGACAGCGGCTCGGCCGAAGCTTGCGGGCCTGTCGACCTGGAGGCCGCCGAAGAGTACGAGGTAGACCTACTGGCGCGATCGAAGTGGCAGACGGCGCGGTGGCAGAAGAAGCCGGATATTCCGCTGCGTGCGATGGTGGCTTACAAGCTGCGGCGCCGCGCGCATCGAGTCGCGATGGCTGCCGAGCGGGACAAGGTCGGCAGAGAAGCTGCGGCCGCGTACTCGAATACGCAAGGTGGCATCTCGAGATAACGAGGTGCCCCCTGGAGCGGGAGACTGTCACTGTATGCCGGGACCACCGGCTGGGTCGGTGCCCGCTCGCTATAGTGCGCCCACGCGCATAATGGCAGGGTGCGCTATGAGGAACTCGCAGACGTCCCGTGCTCTATCACGCGGCCGCTGGTGATCTTCGGTGATCGCTGGACCTTGCTGATCCTGAAGTACAGCTTCGCCGGGGTACGGCGTTTCAACGCGTTCCAGAGCGCGCTGGGGATTTCGCGGAGTCGGCTGCGGGATCGGCTCGATCGGCTGGTCGAACACGAGATTCTGGTGAAGCGGCCGGTTGATGACGGTGTCTACGAGGAGTATCGCCTCACCGAGAAGGGGCACGCGATCTACCCCATTCTGATGGCGATCCGCGATTGGGGCGATGCCTACATGGCGCCGGATGGGCCGCCCGTGGAATACCGGCATCGTGGTTGCGCGGGGGAGGCGCACGCGCATCTGACGTGCGACGAATGCGCGGCGGAGATCACCGCGCGCGACGTCGAACCGCAAGCCGGTCCCGGAATGTCCTCGGCCGGGCACCCTGCCTGACGCGGCGCGGTGATCCGCCCGGTCAGGACGTGTGCCAGGTGACCTGGTCGTCGAGGGGGGCGCGGGCGGTGCGGAAGGCGTTGATCGGGTGGGTGGTGTCGGGGTGGCCGAAGGAGACGCCGAAGACGACCTTGCGGTTGTCGGGGATGGCGAAGTAGTCGCGGATGAAGGGGGCGTAGGAGGCCAGGGCGGCTTGGGGAGCGGCGCCGAGGCCGAGAGCTTGGGCGCCGAGGAGGAAGTTCTCGAGCCAGAGGCCGCAGTCGACGGCGCCGTAGATGCCCAGGTCGGCTTCGGAGGTGACGATGGCGACGTGCGGGGCGTCGAAGAATTCGAAGTTGCGCACCATCTGGCGCATGGTCTTCTCGTGGTCGCCCTTGACGATGCCGACGCTGTCGTAGAGCTGGAACCCGCAGGCACGGCGACGGTCCCGGTAGATGCCCTCGTAGGCGGCGGGGAATTCGAAATCAGGTGTGTTGCCTGCGGTTCGGATGTGGTCGAGGAGTTCCTTGCGGAACCGCTCGGTGCCTTCGCCCGCGGTGACCACGACCTGCCAGGGCTGGGTATTGCACCACGACGGCGTGCGCTGGGCGAGGGTCAGCAGCTGTTCGATGGTCGCGCGGTCGACCTGCTCGGAGGTGAACTGACGGCAGCTCCAGCGTTCGTCGGCCAGCCGCTGGAGAGTGGCGAAATCGCTGCTGTCGTGCTCGGTCTGCGCCATCGCGCGGCTCCCTACGGTACGGAGAACTGGTCTCATTTTGAGACTAATTTAGCAGTTCGGTCACCGCGGCGGAACCCGCCGGCACCACGGACTCGGGTGCCGGCGGAAGCCGGAATCAGTCGCGTCGACGAGCGACGACCAGGATCGCGATACCGACGCCGACGACCAGCGCCGCGCCCGCCCCGATCAGGGCGTACAGGGCCCACGGCCGCGCGACCGTCGCCGGACCTCTCACGGCGACAGTCTGTTCGGCTTCCGGCTGAGCGCTGACGCCGACATAGGTCGGCCCTGCTTCGGCCGCGCCCGACACGGCGACGTCGAGCTGTATCGGCGTCGGCGGCATCGCGTCCGCGCCCATCGGGATGCCGAGTTTGACCGCGATGTAGTGCCAGCCGGCCACCGCCTGCCGTTGGACCTGCGAATCTGACTGATCCCGGTTGGCATACCGGACCGGCACCGACGCCAGCGCGAGCTCAGCGCTCGACCTGCCCGTGTAAACGGTGGTGTCGGAGTCGATGTCGCGACCGAGCGGCGAATACAGGGTGGTCTCCACATTCGACGCGGCGGTGCTGTTCGCGCCGCCGGTCTCGGCGAACCGCACGCGGTAGGCCAGTCCCTGCCCCCAGTCGAGCCGCACGCGGTAGAAGACGTACTCACCGGACTGGAGGGTGTCGGTGAAGTTGCCGCCGCCGGGCAGCGTGGAGGCGGTCGTGAACGAGCCGCCACCGCTCATCGGTTGGGCGGGCCCGGCCGGATCGGTGAAGGTCACCGGGGTGCTCATCGCGGCCGGCCCGGGATCGGTGACCCCGGGTTCGATGCCGATGAGGATTTCCATCGGCAGTCGCGCGGGCGAGCCCTTGGCCACCAGATCCCAGTTCAGCTCGAAGTAGTAGCGGCCGCCGCCCTTGCACTTGGCGGAATCAGCGCTGGTGGGTTCCTCGGCCGCCCCCTCGAAGGTCTTGGCGACGGTGAGTGCGACACCGTCGCTGGCCCTGGTCTCGAGTTCACGCTCGCGAATACCGCAGTCGGCGCCGTCGCGGCCGAAGACCCGCAGTTCCAGCGCGTTCATGTCCTCGGTCGTGGAGACGCCCTTCGCCCGGGGAAACGAGACGATCCCGGTGAAGTGGGCGGTCGCGCCCGCGGGCACGTCGACCGCGTAGAGGCGCTTCTGCTGCTGACCGATGGTGTCGAGGTACTGGCCGGGTTTCGCGACCGGCGCGGTCCGGTATTCGTCGGTGCCGGTGATGGGTGTGCCGGTGGCCTGGTAGTTGCGCAGCGCGGCCGAACTCACCCGCGGCAGAATGCGTTCCAGCGCGGCACCGTCGGCGGCATCGCTGTAGGTGCCGCCGGTGGCCTGGGCCGTGCACGTGAGCTGGGCGCGCGCCTTGTCGTCGACGGCGAACCCGATCGAATGCACGATCAGGTCCAGACCCTGCGCCTTCAACTCCTCGGCGACCTCGCACGGGTCCGGCGGTGAACAGGTGTCGTCACCGTCGGAGACGAGCACGATCGAACGCGGTCCGGAATCGGGCAGCGCGTCGGCGGCCTGGCGCAGCGCGGTGCCCACCGGGGTCCAGCCGCGCGCGTGGATACCGTCGACAGCGGTGGTGAGAGCGGGCTTGTCGATGGTGGTCGGTTGCCGCAGCACCTGGACGTCGCGGCACCCTGCTGCCTTGTCCGCCTCGGCATTGCTGGTGCCGGTGCCGTAGGTGGTGAGTCCGACCGAGGACTCGGCGGGCGCCGAGGCGACGAACGCGCGCACGGCCCGCTTCGCCGAATCCATCATGGTGCCACCCTGATCGGGGCGCTCCATCGAGCCCGAGGCATCGAGGATGAGCATGGTCGGTGCGTACCGGCCGGGGTCGGCCTGCGCGAGGACCGGGGGTAACGCGGGCAGCACGGTGAGGGCTACGGCGGTGAGTGCGGCGGTCAGCGTGCTGAGTCTCGGCATCGTCCTCGGCTTCGGTGCAGCGGGGTGAAACCGGACAGACGTTACCTATCGCCCACTGCTCGCTCCACCCCTGATCAAGTGGCGCAAACCACTGTTTGAAACACTCGATCGGGTTTGCGCAGGTGAGGTCGTCGCGCTGCGGCCCGGCTCGCGCCTGCGGCGCATCGGGGCGGTTCCGGGGCACAATCGAACGCATGGCTTTGCAGGCCCGCGACGCACAGGAGCGTAAACGGCACGGCAGGCACTACACGCCACCGGAGCTCGCGCGGTTCCTGGCGCGACGAGCGCTGCGGTACACCCCACGCGCCGGCGTGCTGCGCGTGCTCGACCCGGCGTGCGGGGACGGCGAGCTGTTGCTGGCCGTACGTCGGGAAGTCGCCTCGACTGCACCGGATATGGCGGTACGCCTGACGGGATTTGACCTGGATCGACACGCGGTCGCCGAAACCGCCGACCGGGCCGCCGCGCTCGGCATCGAAATAGAGTGCCGCGGCGGCGATTTCCTGGCAGCAGCGGCCCAGCTGGCCGACGGCTCGTTCGATTTGATCATCAGCAATCCGCCGTATGTCCGCACCCAGCAGTTGGGCGGCGCGACCGCACAACTGCTGAGCAAACAGTTCGGCCTGCGCGGGCGGATCGACCTCACCCATCCCTTCGTCGCCATCGCGCCGCGGCTGCTGACTGCCGGGGGAGTGCTCGGATTGCTCTGTGCCAACCGCTTTCTCACCACGCGGGCCGGATCGAACCTGCGCCGAATTCTCACCGATGAACTGACACCGGTGGAGCTCTACGACCTCGGTGACACCAAACTCTTCGCCGCCGCGGTGCTGCCCGCGATCACCGTCGCCCTGCGTGCCACCGGACCACCCGACTGCCGCTATGTCTCGGTCTATGAGGAATCGGGGGTCGAACCCGACTGCACCACCGCGCTTTTCGACGCGCTGGCGGGCGAGGATGCCTGCCGCGTCGGCGCTGGGGGGCGGGTGTTCGCGGTGGAGGTCGGGGTGCTGGCGACAGGCGACGCGGTGGCCCGTGCGCCCGTGACAGAGGTGCGGCCGGCGAAGTCGTTGGCCCCACCGGCGGTGAACGCGGAGTCGGCGGGGCTGGTCGCCCCGCGAGGCGGTATCCGCTCCGGCCGTCACGGTGACACCGCGTGGCGCATGTCGCGCCCCGCTGTCGATGACTGGCTCGGCCGGATCGCCGACCGCACCTGGCGCTCGTTCGGGGAGGCCGCGCGGATCCGGGTGGGGATCAAGACGACAGCCGATCGGGTGTTCATCTCGGACCGCTGGGATCAGATGGACCCGACGCCGGAACCGGAACTGCTGCGGGAGTTGATCACTCACCACGATCTGCAACCCTGGCGGGTCGCGATGGCACGCGGCACGAAGGTGCTCTATCCCTACGATCTGCTGCAGCCCCGCCGCACCCCGATCGACCTATCCGAATTCCCCTGTGCAGCAGCATATTTACAGTCGCACGAACAAGCTCTGTCGGGCAGACGTTACGTGCTCGACGGTGGCCGGAAGTGGTTCGAGATCTGGGTTCCCCAGCGCCCACACCTCTGGGGCGCACCGAAATTGGTGTTTCCCGACATCAGCGAACGTCCGCGATTCGCCCTCGACCGATCGGGTGCGGTGGTCAACGGTGACTGTTACTGGATCTCGCTCACCGATCTCGGTGCGGGTCGCGCGGCCATCGATCTGGCGTATCTGCTGATGGGCGTGGCGAATTCGGCACTGGGACTGCGGTTCTACGACGCCGTCTGCGGCAACCGGCTGTACTCGGGCCGGCGCCGCTGGATCACCCAGTACGTGGCGCGACTGCCGGTGCCCGATCCTGGCTGCCCGGCGGCGGGTGAGGTCGTGCGAAGGGTGCGCGCACTGCTGGAAGACGGTGTACCGGTGGCTGATTCGGGCATCGACGAGGTGGTGGCGGCGGCCTTCGGCGTGTCAGCGGATGTCGCGGAGGCCGACCATCGGTAGCAGTGTGCGCCGCGCGAACTCCCGCCCGGCTTCCGCGTCGTCGAGCGGAATGAGTCCGTCGGGGGTCAGTGCCAGCGACAGCGCGAGCCGCGCCATGATCTCGGCGACCAGATCGGGATCGAATTCGGGCACCGGCGCGCTGACCTGGAGCTCGCGCAGCTTCTCGGCCAGATACGCGCGCCCGACGGCGAGGATCGGCCCGGCGTCGGTGGTGAGCCGGGGCAGGATGATCTCCGGCTCGGTGCTGAGCAACCGGCGCAGCAGCTCATTGCCTGCGATGGTGGTGACGAAGGCGACGAAGATCTCGACGAGCTGCTCGCCGGGTTCGGTGACCGCGCGTACTCGCTCATCGATCTCGGTCACATAGCGCTGCGCCTCGCGCACGCCGACCGCTTCGACCAGCTCGTTCTTGGATTCGTACCGCCGATAGAGGGTGGCCGGGCTGATGCCGGCCCGCCGCGCGATCTCGCCCATGCTCGTGCGCTTGATCCCGAAGTCCAGAAATGCCGACAGCGCGCTGTCGAGCAGCTTCTCCCCGTCGGTGACGGGCTTTTCGAGTATCCGCGCGAGGATCGACGTAACGGTAGGCATTACCCCATTATCCCCGCGGCGGCAGATCCAAGGCGGCCATCTCCTGCTCGATCGCATTGGCCGCGAAATGTACTCCGCGAGAACGGAGTTCGTGAACACGGGATTGGAGTGCCTCGACCCCGCCGGGCTGGGCCGCGATATCGGCCACGCTGAGCCGTCCCGCCGCTCGGCGCACACCGGAATGCACGTAAGCCACCGTGATACCTCCTGCCTCGCGTATCCGGTGCCGACCGCCACTCTTATGATCGGACGCAATACGCAGGAGAAATGCTATCAGGGTTCCCTACTGGTCACTTGCTCAGTGTGACGGGTCACAACACCTCGGCGTCGCGATGGTTGGTCAGATTGTGCAGATACACCGCCGCGTTGAGCTTGATGCCGTCCTGCTGGGCTGGGGTGAGTTCGCGGCGCACCTTGCCCGGCACGCCCGCCACGAGTGAGCCGGGCGGAATCTGCGCGCCCTCGGGAATCAGGGCATTGGCCGCGATCAGGCTGCCCGCGCCGATCACCGCGCCGTTGAGCACGGTCGCGCCCATGCCGACGAGAACATCGTCGCCGATGGTGCAGCCGTGCAGAATCGCGTTGTGTCCCACCGAGACCCCGGTGCCGACGGTGAGGGCGAAACCGGGGTCGGCATGCAGCACGCAGCCGTCCTGGATATTGGTGCGCGCGCCAATGCTGATCTGTTCGAGGTCGCCGCGCAGCACCGCCGAGTACCAGACGCCGACCTCGGCGCCCAGGCGGACCCGCCCGATCACGGTCGCGTTCGGCGCGATCCAGGCAGTGTCGTCGATCTCGGGAGTGAACCCGCTCACCTTGATGATCATGAACGTCATTATTGCGCCGCACCGCGGAACTGCGCGCGGTGGGCCGCCGGAGACGTGCCGAGCACGCGGTGGAAGTGGTGGCGCAGGCTCACCGTGCTGCCGAAGCCGGTATCGCGGGCGACCCGGTCGACGGTGTCGTCGGTCGATTCCAGCAGCAGCCGGGCATGGTCGATGCGCTGCTGCAGGAGCCACTGCTGGGGACTGGTGCCGGTGCGATCGCGGAAGCGGCGGGTGAAGGTGCGCCGCGACATCAGCGCCTCGCGGGACCAATGGTCGAGGTCGACGGCGGTGTCGAGGCGGGCGCGAGCCCAGGCCATCGCGCATTCGATCGGGTCGTCGGGGTCGTCGTCGGGCACCGCGATCGGGATGTACTGCGCCTGCGAGCCGTGGCGGTGCGGTGCGGTGACCAGCGATCGCGCCAGTTCGGTGGCAGCGCGGACGCCGAGGTCGGTGCGGACGATGTGCAGGCAGCAGTCCAGTGCGGCGGCGACGCCCGCGGAGGTGATCACGTCGCCCAGGTCGCTCCACAGGGTGTCGGCGCGTACGTGGACGTCGGGGTAGGCCAGAGCCAGTGCGTCGGCGGCGGCCCAGTGGGTGGTGACCTCGCGGCCGTCGGCGAGTCCGGTCGCCGCGATCGCCCAGGAGCCGAGGCACAGGCCGACGAGCCGCGCGCCCCTGGCGTGGGCGATGTGGACCGCCTCGTTCAGCGCGGGCGAAATCCCTTGGTCGCGGACCCATCCGGGAAAGACCACCAGGCCGGCGGTGCTCACGGTATCGAGACCGTGTCGGACGGTGATGTCGAAACCGGCCGCGGTGGACAGTGTTCCGGGTTCCTCGGCGCAGACCCGCACGTCATAGGGCGACGTGTCGTCGACGCCGGTACCGGATCTGCCGAACACCAGGCTCGGCACCGACAGGTGGAACGGGCTGATTCCGTCGAACGCGATCACGGCCACCGAGGTCATGGCCCGATCTTAGCGTTGTACGGCCTGCAGGCCACTGTCGGGTGGTGGCCCGCTCGGCGAAAGTTATCGGCATGACCGAGATGATCACCCGCCCCGCCCTGGCAGCCGCCCTGCATATCGGCGGCCCGACCCTGCGTTTCCGCTACGGCGGACTGACCTGGCTCACCGATCCGACCTTCGACGAGCCCGGCGACTACCCGGGTCCGATCACCCTGCACAAACTCAGCGGTCCGGCCGTACCGGTCGAGGAGATCGGGACGATCGACGTGGTGCTCCTCTCGCACGACCAGCACGCCGACAACCTCGACAACGCCGGCCGTGCGCTTCTCGCCGAGGTCCACACGGTCCTCTCGACACCGGATGCCGCCAGCCGGATCGAGGATGTGCGTGGCCTGGCGCCGTGGGAGACGGTGACCGTCGGCGCGGTGGAGATCACCGCGGTGCCCGCACTGCACGGGCCGCCGGGATGCGAGCCGTTCAGCGGTGTGGTCACCGGATTCGTGCTGCGCGCGCCGGGTGAGCCCACGGTGTACGTCTCCGGCGACAACGCCTCGGTGGAGTTGGTGGAGCGGATCGTCGAGCGGGTCGGGCGCATCGATGCCGCGGTGCTGAACATCGGCGGGGCCAATGTGGGGCGGTTCGGCGACAGTGATGTCACGTTGAACGCCCGCACCGCCGTCGCGGCCGCCGCGGTGCTCGGCGATGCCGTGATCGTCGCCGTGCACGCGGAGGGGTGGGGTCACTTCAGCGAGTCGCTGGACTATCTCGAGCGCACCTTCGCCTACGCCGAGCGCGCGCACCAGCTGATCGTGCCGGTGCGAGGTGAAATGTTTTCCGTGTGAGCGGCGATTCAACGAATAGTTCTGCTATCTAACATCTTTCGTGCGGCCCCGCACCTGGTCCTGCCAGGTGCGGGGCCTTGGGCTGAGGAGAAGACATGTCGCGGAAGTTACCGAGGGGCAACCTGTTCCGGATCGTGCTCGGTGTGCTGATGGCTTTGGTGGTGTTCGCTGTCGGTGCCTGTTCGTCGGGCGGTGGTGACTCCGGTGATTCGGGATCGACTTCGGTATCGAAGACGTCGGCCACCACGACGCCGTCCGTGACGCCGACGAGTTCGCCTGCGGCATCCACTGTTCCGGGAGGTTCGGGTGGTGGGTCGACGCCGGAGTCGTCGTATTACCACTCACCCACGCAGGCCGCGCCGGGGTCGCCCGCGCAAGGGGAGATCCCGCCCGGGTACACCTGTGTGCCGGGGCCGGAGTGTGGAACGGACTCCTGCGGTCACAACGAATGCGGCATCCCACCCGGGTACAACTGTGTGCCCGGCCCGGAGTGCGGAACAGACTCCTGCGGTCACAACGAGTGTGGTGAAACGGTCCCGCCGGTCACGACGACCCTCGCCCCGACCACCACGCCACCCGCGGTGACCTCGACGCAGACAACAGCACCGCCGACCACCACCACCGTCCCGGCGACAGCCCCGGAAACCACGTCCAGCCCGCCGGTTCCGGCCCCGGCGTAGTCGGCGCGACCGCGACACGCGATCGAGCCGACGGCTGAGCTCCGGCCCAGGTCCTAGGCTTGCCGGATGACGCGAACGGGCGTAGTCGTCGGGGTGCCGACGGAGGTCAAGCCGCAGGAGTTCCGGGTGGCGCTCACTCCGGCGGGCGCTACCGAACTGGTCGCGCACGGGCACGAGGTGCTCGTACAGGCCGGGGCCGGTGTCGGGTCCGGCTTCGCCGACGACGACTACCGCGCCACGGGTGCGTGGATCGTGGCCGACGCCGATCAGGTCTGGGCACAGGCCGATCTGGTGGTGAAGGTGAAAGAGCCTGTCGCGCGGGAATACTCACTGATGCGCCGCGATCAGGTGCTGTTCACCTACTTGCACCTGGCGGCATCGAAGGAGTGCACCGACGCGATCCTGTCCGCGGGAGTCGTCGCCATCGCCTACGAGACGGTGCGCGGGCCCGACGGGTCGCTGCCGTTGCTCGCACCGATGAGCGAGGTGGCGGGCAAGCTCAGCACGCAGGTCGGGGCCTATCACCTGATGGCGCCGATGGGGGGCGGCGGCGTGCTGCTCGGCGGAGTGCCCGGGGTGCGGCCGGCCGATGTGGTGGTGCTCGGCGGCGGCGTCGCGGGGACGAACGCCGCGAGTATCGCGGTCGGGATGGGCGCCGTGGTGAGCGTGCTCGATACGAACCTGGCGCGCCTGCGCGAGCTCGACGCTCGCTTCGCCGGTCGGGTCGGCACCCTCGCCTCGCACGCGCTCGAGATCGAAAAAGCCGTTGTCGCCGCGGATCTGGTGATCGGGTCGGTGCTGGTTCCGGGGGCCAGGGCACCGAAACTCGTGTCCGACGAACTCGTCGCGCGGATGCGGCCCGGCTCGGTGCTCGTCGATATCGCCGTCGATCAGGGCGGTTGCTTCGCCTCGACCCGGCCGACCACCCACGCGAATCCGACCTTCGCCGTGGCGGATTCCCTGTTCTACTGCGTGGCGAACATGCCGGGCGCGGTGCCGCACACCTCGACGGTGGCGCTCACCAATGCCACCCTGCCGTTCGCCACGGTGATCGCCGACAAGGGCTGGCGCGGAGCCTGTGCCGCCGACCCCGGTCTGGCCGCGGGACTCACGGCTGTCGACGGCAAGCTGCTGTCCGCCGAAGTCGCGGCCGCGCACGGATATTCCCTCGGCGCGTAACCGGGGCCGCGTCGCGGCTACCGGCCGCCGCCCAGGTACCAGTCCGGATCGCCGTCGATGGGCAGGTCGCGCAGCTTGTCGGGATTGCGCACCACATTGATGGCGACGACGCGACCGGCGTCGATGACGAACGAGAAGACGCCGACATTGGTGCCGTCGAAGACGACCAGGCCCGGCATGCCGTTGACCAGCACCGCCCGACCCCAGCCGTTCGCGGCGGTGTACCAGCCGAGCAGCATCTTGGCGATGAGCTCCGCCCCGCGCACCGGCTGACGGATGGCGGGCACCTTGCCGCCGCCGTCGGCGGTGAGGACCACGTTCTCGTCGAGAATGCCGAGCAGCGAACTCAGATCACCCGAGCGCCAGGCCAGCGAGAACGCCGAGACGACCTTCTCCTGTTCGGCGGGCGAAGCGGGAAAACGTGGAGTGCCGTTCTCGACGTGCTTGCGGGCGCGGGAGGCGAGCTGCCGAACCGCGGCAGGCGTACGCCCGACCACCTCGGCGACCTCGGGGCCGGTCATGCCGAACACGTCTTGCAATACGAACGCGGTGCGTTCGGCGGGCGAGAGCGACTCGAGCACGACCAGCAGCGCGGTGGTGACGCGTTCGTCCTGGGAGATGCGGTCGGCCGGATCGTCCCAGGAAGTGACCTCGGGTTCGGGCAGCCACTCGCCGACGTACTGTTCGCGGCGAGCGCGCGCGGACCCGAGCTGGTCCAGGGCGAGGCGGCCGATGACGGTGGTGAGCCAGGCACGCAGGTTGTCGATCTCGTCCGCCTTGCCCGCGTCGAACTGCCGTTGCAGGCGCAGCCACGCGTCCTGCACCACGTCTTCGGCGTCGCTGATGCTGCCGAGTGTGCTGTAGGCGAGACGCCGCAGGTAGGGGCGGTGTTCCTCGAAGCGGCGGGCCAGTTCGGCCTGATCGAGAGGCTGCGGTGCGGTCATGATGTGCGCCCGTTCGGTTGATCTTGCTCGGTCCCGGCGAGTCTAGAAGCGCCGTCACAGTGATGACGAAGCAGTGGTCGCGGGTGTGACATTCGGGTCGAGGGCTACCCTCGGCCGGTGCGGAACGGGACATCGACGGCGGTCGGGCTGGTGCTGGGATTTGTGCTCGATCGGGTCTTCGGCGATCCGCAGCGGTGGCATCCGGTCGCCGGGTTCGGTTCGGCGGCAGTGGCATTGGAAGCCAAGACCTATGCCGACGATCGACGTGCCGGGGTGGTGCACGAGGTGATCGCGGTCGGCTCGGTGATCGGGATCGGTGTGCTGGCTTCCCGGAGCAGGGGCGCTGGTGCTGTGCTGCTGACCGCGGTGGCTACGTGGACCGCGTTGGGCGGTCGCAGCCTCGTTCGTGCCGGACACGCTATGGCCGATCGTCTCGACGCCGGCGATCTCGCCGGTGCCCGTGACCTGTTGCCTTCGCTGTGTGGGCGGGACCCGTCGGTGCTCGATGCCGACGGGCTTGCGCGCGCCGCGCTCGAATCCATCGCCGAGAACACCTCGGATGCGGCGGTCGCGCCGTTGCTGTGGGGTGCGGTCGCGGGTGTGCCGGGGGTGCTGGGGTATCGCGCGGTCAACACTCTCGACGCGATGGTCGGGTACCGGAACGAGCGGTACGAGCGGTTCGGCTGGGCTGCTGCCCGTACCGACGATGTTGCCAATCTTGTTCCTGCCCGTGTCACCGGGCTGCTCACGGCGGCCCTCGCTCCGGTGGTCGGCGGGAAACCTTCGGGTGCGTTGCGCTCATGGCGGCGTGACGCTGCCGGGCATCCGAGTCCCAATGCGGGGGTTGTCGAGGCGTCTATGGCGGGAGCCCTCGGTATCGGGTTGGGTGGACGTACGCAGTATCGGCATGGGACCGAACTTCGGCCGACGCTGGGTGACGGGCCGATACCTACTGCTGCGGATCTGCGGCGTGCGGTGCGGATGTCCGGGGCTGTGCAGGTTGGGGCGGTTGTGGTTGCGGGTGTGATCGCCTGGATGCGGGGCGGGCGGTAGGCGTGCGGGTTGGTAGTGAGCGGGATGACGGGGGATAAGTAGTCCCAGACGGTTTGAGGCTGTGTTTATTGGCGCGCTGGCGCGCGCGTGTCCGCGGCCCTGAGGGGCCGCCGGTTAGGCGCCGCGGAATCGCTCCTTCGTCGCATCTCCGCGGCGCCTAAC
>NZ_JBHURA010000019.1:0-50730 GCF_042674185.1 Nocardia sp. NPDC056952
CGGTTGCGGGTGTCGCATGCGTTTCATTCGTTGTTGATGGAGCCGATGCTCGAGGAGTTCGCGCAGGTGTGTGCGGGGGTCGAGTTCGGTGTTCCCCGTGTCGGTTTGGTGTCGAATGTGACCGGCGGTCTGGTGTCGGGGGAGGTGTGTGAGCCGGGGTATTGGGTGGGGCATGTGCGGGAGGCCGTGCGTTTCGGTGATGGTGTCGCGACCCTCGTGGCAGAGGGCGTGACGGGATTTCTGGAGGTGGGACCGGGGGGTGTGCTCACTGCCTTGGTGCCGGAGAATGCCGGCGAAGCACTCGCGGTGTCCGCACTGCGATCGGACCGGCCGGAGCTCGACACGATGCTCTCTGCGCTCGGCCGACTGCACACCCATGGCTTGCACGTGGCGTGGACCGCGCTTTTCCCGGCCGGGCACCGACGGCGGGTAGACCTGCCGACCTATCCGTTCCAGCACCGTCGTTACTGGCCGTCACAAGCGCCGCTACCCGCGGCCGGATCGCCCTCGAATGGCCATCCGCTCCTCGGCGCGACAGTCACTCTCGCCGAACCCGACACGCTGATCATGTCCGGCCGGTGGACCAGGCGGACGCACGCCTGGCTGGCCGACCACGAAATCTCGGGCACAGTGGTCGTGCCGGGTGCCGTGCAGGTCGAGCTGGCGCTCGCCGCGGGTGCTCGGGTCGGGTGCCCGCGGGTTGCCGAATTGACGATGGCGGCCCCGATGCTGCTTCCGGAGACAGGCGGTCTCGAGGTGCAGCTGGTGGTCGATCCGCCGACCGGCACCGGGGACCGCGGTCTGAGCCTCTACTCCCGTCGTGATGATGATTCACCCTGGACCCGGCATGCCACCGGTCTGCTGAGCGGTGACACCCGGTCCGGGGCCGACGCGGGCGAGATGTGGCCGCCCGCCGGCGCCGCCGCCCTGGCGGTGGATGAGCTGTACGCCGGATTCGCCGTGGCCGGTCTGCACTACGGCCCGTCGTTCCGTGGTGTCCGGGCAGCCTGGACTCAGGGTGGCGAGGTCTTCGCCGAGGTGGAGATCCCGGACGAGTTGGTCGATGCGGCAGGACGTTTCGCTCTGCACCCGGCACTGCTCGACGCGGCGCTGCACGGAGCCGGCGCGGCCGACCTCGGATCACTGGCTGAGGGCACCTGGCTTCCCTTCGCGTGGAACGGGGTGTCGTTGTTCGCTGTCGGCGCCGAGCGGCTGCGGGTGCGGATCACTGCGACCGGCACCGGCACACTGACCATCGCTGCTACGGATCCGGACGGACAGCCTGTGTTCCGGGTGGACACGCTCATGCTTCGCCCGGTCGACCGTCGGCAGCTGAGCACGACCGGCGATTCGCTGTTCGGTGTCGAATGGGCCCGTACGGCTGTGCCGATGGCAGCCGGGCTGCCGCGCCACTCCGGGTTGTCGGTGTTGTTCGATGACATCGATACGGGAGGCCGGATCCCGGCCCGGTTCGCCGTCGACTTCGCCTGCGCGCCCGCCGATGCCGACCTTTCGAGGTCGATCGTCGCGGCCACGCATCGTGCGCTGACAGCGATACAGCAGTGGCTCGCCGACGAGCGGCTCAGCGATTCCGAAATGGTCATCGTGACCAGCGGCGCAGCACTTGTCGGCGATGATCACAGCATCGATCCGGCCGCTGCCGCGGTGTGGGGGTTGGTGCGCTCGGCGCAGGCAGAGAATCCGGGCCGATTCCGGCTGGTCGACACCCGCGACGACCTCGTCGTAGTGCCGGAGGCGGACGAACCGCAGTGCGCGGTGCGCGCCGACGGCATCTACGTCCCACGACTCGTCCGGGTCCCCGCCTCCGAAGCGAGCCCGCTCGAACTGGACCCCGCCGGAACCGTGTTGATCACGGGTGGCACCGGCATCCTGGGTGCGGCGCTCGCGCGGCATCTGGTGCGCGCCTACGGCGTCGGCAATCTCGTGCTGACCAGCAGGCGCGGCCCGGATGCTGCGGGCGCGGCCGAGCTGGTGGCCGAGCTGGCCTCGCTCGGCGCCCTCGTTCGAGTTGTGGCGTGCGACGTGGCGGACCGCGACGAGCTCGCGGAGGTCCTGGCTTCGATTCCGACCGCGCACCCGCTGACCGCGGTCGTACACACCGCCGGTGTGCTCGATGACGGTGTGGTCACCGCGCTGACTCCGGACCGGCTCGACGCAGTGCTCGCACCGAAGATCACGGCCGCGGTCAATCTGCACGAGCTGACCGTCGATCATGATCTCGCCGCGTTCGTGCTGTTCTCGTCCGCGGCGGGCATCGTGGGTAACCCCGGCCAGGCCAACTACGCGGCCGCCAATGCGGCTCTCGACGCACTCGCGCACTATCGCGAACGCCGCGGCTCCTCGGCGAAATCACTGGCCTGGGGCCCGTGGGACGGCGGGATGGCGCTGGGACTCGACGCGTCGGCGAAGACCCGCCATGCCCGTTCCGGGGTCTTCGCGCTGACCGAGTCCGAGGGCCTCGCACTGTTCGACATCGCCCTCGCCCTCGACGACGCGGTGCTCATGCCCGCTCGCCTCGACCTCGCGGCGATGCGTGCCCAGCCGCAGGTTCCGGCTTTGCTGCGCAAGCTGGTGCCCGTGAGTAACCGGCGGGTCGCCACCGCCGGCGAAGGCGGCCGGGCGTTCGTAGGCCGGCTGTCCGGCCTACGGCCCGCCGAGCAGTCGGATGCGCTGTTCGAGCTGATCCGGGAGCACGCCGCGGCGGTGCTCGGGCACGATGGCATGCACTCGATCGAACGCGATGCGTCGTTCGCCGATCTCGGTTTCGACTCGCTGATCTCGGTGGAGTTCCGTAATCGGATGGGCGCCGCGACCGGTCTGCGCCTTCCCGCGACTCTGGTGTTCGACTACCCGGCGGTCGCCTCGCTGGCCCGGTATCTCCAGGGTGAGCTGTTCGAACGCCCGGCAGAGGGTGCGGTGCGCGCCGAATCACCCGCCGATCCCGCCGCCGAGCTCGGCGAACCGATCGCCATTGTCGGAATGGCCTGCCGCTATCCCGGTGGAGTGAGTTCACCCGAGGAGCTGTGGCAGCTGGTCCTGGACGGCACCGACGCGGTCGCACCGTTCCCCGACGATCGTGGCTGGCGGATCGCGTCGGGCCCGGACACGGTTCGCCACGGCGGATTCCTGTACGACGTAGCCGATTTCGATGCCGGCTTCTTCGGCATATCGCCGCGGGAGGCGCTGGCGATGGACCCGCAGCAGCGACTGCTGCTGGAGACCACCTGGGAGACGTTCGAGCGCGCCGGAATCGATCCGGCCACGCTGCAGGGCAGTCGCACCGGGGTTTTCACCGGCGTGATGTACCACGACTACACCGGTTTGGTGCAGGACGACGACGACCTCGTCGGCTACCTCGGTACCGGCGGCTCGGCGAGCGTGGCATCGGGCCGGATCGCGTACACGTTCGGTCTGGAGGGGCCTGCGGTCACGATCGACACGGCGTGTTCGTCCTCGCTCGTTGCGATGCATCTCGCCGCACAGGCATTGCGTTCCGGAGAGTGCACGCTGGCGCTGGCCGGTGGTGTGACGGTCATGGCCACTCCGGGTGCGTTCACGGAATTCTCGCGCCAGAGTGGTCTCGCGGCCGACGGCCGATGCCGGGCGTTCGCGGCGAGTGCTGATGGAACCGGATGGTCCGAAGGCGTCGGGGTGCTGCTCCTGGAGCGGCTGTCCGATGCCCGCCGCAACGGGCATCCGGTGCTGGCCGTGGTCCGTGGTTCGGCGACCAATCAGGACGGAGCCTCGAACGGGCTCACCGCGCCGAACGGTCCGGCGCAGCAACGCGTCATCCGTCAGGCCCTCGCCAACGCCGGACTGTCCACTGCCGACGTGGATCTGGTCGAGGCGCACGGAACCGGCACCACGCTGGGCGATCCCATCGAGGCGCAAGCCCTGCTGGCCACCTACGGCAGCGCGCGGCCGCACGACCGGCCGCTCCAGCTGGGTTCCCTGAAGTCGAATATCGGTCACACCCAGGCGGCTGCCGGTGTGGCAGGGGTGATCAAGATGGTGCAGGCGATGCGACACGGCATCATGCCGCGCACGCTGCACATCGACGAACCGACACCGCATGTCGATTGGTCGGCGGGCACGGTGGAGTTGCTCACCGAAGCCCGGACGTGGCCGGAATCGGCTCGCCCGCGCCGTGCCGCGGTGTCGTCCTTCGGTTTCAGCGGAACCAACGCGCATGTGATTCTGGAGCAGGTGGTCGCGACCCCGGTCGGCGAGCCCGCCGAACCCGAGGGGTTGCCGTCGGCCGTCGCCGTGCCGGTCTCCGGGCGATCGCCTGAATCACTACGCGCACAGGCCGATCGACTCGCGGCACTGCTCCGACACGATGCCTCGGTCGGTGCGGTCGAGCTGGCGCACGCTGCGGCCACCACCCGGTCTGTGTTCGACCACCGGGCCGTCGTCGTCGGCGATACGCGCTCCGAGATCGTCGCGGGCCTGTCGGATCTGGCGGCCGGTGAATCCGCGCCGGGGCTCGTCCTCGGCCGGGGGTGCGTTCGTGACGGCAAGACCGTGTTCGTCTTCCCCGGCCAGGGGTCGCAGTGGGCCGGCATGGGGCAGGAACTGCTCGAGCACTCACCGGTCTTCGCTGCGCGCATGGCCGAATGCGCTGCGGCGATGGACCCGATCTCCGGTTGGTCGCTGCTCGATGTGGTGCGCGGCGTCGACGGCGCGCCGCCGCTGGAGCGCACCGACATTCTGCAGCCGGTGTGGTTCGCGATGCTCGTCTCTCTCGCGCAGGTGTGGCGAGAACACGGAGTCGAGCCCGATGCCGTCGTCGGGCACTCGCAGGGCGAGCTCGCCGCGGCGTGTTTCGCGGGGGCGCTGAGCCTGCCCGACGCCGCCCGAATCGCCGTGCTGCGCAGCAAGCTGATCGCGGACCGGCTGTCCGGGCACAGCGGCATGGTGTCGGTCGCGCTGTCGGTCGACCAGACGCGGCGCCTGCTCGAATCCATCGGGTCCGTGCTGGATATCGGTGGGGTGAACGGCCCCGAGACGACGTCGGTCTCCGGTGGTACCGCCGCGCTCGACGAGCTGGTCGAAGCATGTGCGGAGCGGGGGATCCGTACTCGCTGGATCGGGATCGACTACGCCTCGCACTCGCGCCACGTGGAGCCGCTCGAGGCCGACCTTGCGGGACTGCTCGCGGGGATTTCGGCCCGGCCCAGCACGATCACGGTGTTCTCCACGGTGACAGGTGAGGTGATCGACGGCGCGGAGTTCGGCGCCGACTACTGGTATCGCAATCTCCGGCAGACCGTGCTGTTCGAGCCGGTGCTGCGCGCGCTCGTCGATTCCGGGTTCCGGTTCTTCGTGGAGGTCAGCCCGCATCCACTGTTGATCGCGGGAATCGAGCAGCTCGACGCGGATCTGATCACGGTCGGAACGCTTCGCCGTGATGACGGTGGCATGCGCAGACTGCTGACCTCACTCGCGCAGCTGCAGGTCGGCGGCAGGTCGGTCGATTGGCGGCCGGCATTACCGGAGACGGCCCGGCCGGTGTCGCTGCCCACGTACGCGTTCCAGCGCAGCAGGTATTGGCCGAAGGGCGGGCCGCGGCTCACCGATGCCGCGGGGTACGGCGTCAGCGCAACGGCCCACCCGGTGCTGTCCGCCGCGGTGGCCCTGCCGGATTCCGGTGCGGTGCTGTTCACCGGTCGTCTCTCACTCGAGGGTCAGCCATGGCTCGGGGATCACCGGGTGGGCGGCCTGGTGGTGGTGCCCGGCGCCGTGTTCGTCGAATTCGTGGTGCGTGCCGCGGATGAGGTCGGTTGTGCCCTGCTCGAGGAACTGATGCTCGAAGCTCCCCTGGTACTGACCGACGCGGTCCAGCTCCGGGTGTCCGTCGGCGAGCCGGCGGAATCCGGTCGGCGGGTGATCACCGTGCACTCCCGGCCGGAGGATGCCCTCGCCGACGAATCATGGACTCGGCACGTCACCGCTTCGGCGCGATCAGGTGGTGGCGAACCCGGCTCGGTGCTCACGGAGTGGCCGCCTGCCGAAGCGACGGTGCTGGATGTGGCGGAGCTGTACCGAAATCTGACGGCAGCGGGCCTGGAATACGGTCCCGCGTTCCGTGGGCTGCGGGCGGCGTGGCGGCGTGGCGGCGATGTTTTCGCCGAGGTGGTGCTGCCCGATGATCTCGCGGCGGACGCTTTCACCCTGCATCCGGCGTTGCTGGATGCCGCGCTGCACGGCGCGGCGCTGGGAGTGGACGCACTGCAGACGGCGGGCGTTCACGTTCCGTTCTCGTGGAGCGGAGTATCGCTGCACGCGGCCCGCGCGCGGGTGATGCGAGTGGGGATCACCCAGGTCGGCAACGGATTCTCGGTGCACATGGCCGACCCATCGGGAGCTCCGGTGGCGACAGTGGACCGAGTGACCCTGCGTCCTATCGCCACCGAGCAGCTCGCACCCCGGGGCCGCGCGGTCGATTCGATGTACCGGCTCGACTGGACCGAGATGACCGTGTCCCCCGCTGCGGGGCAGAGCCGTTCCTGGCTGGTGCTCGGTGACGACAGCCATGCGGCGAACGACGCGCTACGCCGCGACGGTGACGCAGTGCGCTGTGTCGCAGCTCTTTCCGATATGGACGTGGTGCCGGATACGGTACTGGTCACGGTCGCTGACACGGCCGATCCGGTGGTGGGTACACACGAGTCCGTCGGGCGGATCTGCGAGCTCGTTCGTGCGTGGGTAACCGATCCCCGCTACGCGCGGTCTCGCCTGGTGGTGCTCACCGAGTCCGGCAGCCTGTCCGGAGCGGCGGTGCTCGGCTTCCTGCGGTCTGTGCAGGCCGAACATCCGGGCCGGTTCACGCTGGTGGACTGGGATCGGCTCACCGGCGCGACGCTGTCCGCGGCGATCCGCACGGGCCAGCCGCAGACGAGGGTCCGCGGTGATCTGCTGCACACGCCTCGGTTGCTGCCCGCGACATCGGGTGAGAGACCCGAATTCTCGTGGGACCCGACAGGTACGGTGCTCGTCACGGGTGCCACCGGTGCGCTGGGGGCGGAGGTCGCCCGGCATCTGGTCACCGTTCACGGTGTCCGGGACCTGCTGTTGACGAGCAGGCGGGGCGCCGACGCCACGGGGGCCGCTGAACTGTCCGACGAATTGACCGGGCTCGGCGCATCGGTCCGATTCGCGGCATGTGACCTGTCGGATCGGTCGGCTGTCCGCGACCTGCTCGACGGCGTGCGACTCACCGGCCTCGTGCACGCGGCGGGCGTGCTGGATGACGGTGTGGTCACCGCGATGACACCGGACCGGATCTCGAAGGTATTGCGCCCCAAGGTCGATGCCGCATGGAACCTGCACGAGCTGACCGCGGGTATGCCGCTGACCGCCTTCGTGCTGTTCTCCTCTGCCGCGGGTGTTTTCGGCACACCGGGACAGTCGAACTACGCTGCCGCCAACGCGTTCCTCGATGAGCTCGCGAACCGGCGAGTGGCCGAAGGACTGCCCGCGGTGTCGTTGGCCTGGGGCCGTTGGGGTGCCGGAATGTGGGCCGGCGGTGCGGGCGACGCGGCGAACTCGTTGTCGGTGGCCGAGGGGCTGCGTCTTTTCGACGACGCGGCATCGATCGATGCGGCCCTGCTGGTGCCGATGCGTCTGCCCGTCATCGAGGGCCCGGTCCCGGCACTGCTGCGTGCGGTCGTGCAGGGTTCGGGCAGACGGGTGGCGGCCGGCGACGGCGAGCACTCGGATTCGCTGGTGCGCAGGTTGGCCCGGATGACCCCGGAACGCAGGCTCGAGGAGCTCGGCAGAGCAGTACGAGCCGAAGTGGCTGCGGTACTGGGACATTCGACGCCGGACGCGGTGGAGGCCGGACAGTCGTTCCGCGACTTGGGATTCGATTCCCTCGCCGCGGTGGATCTACGCAACCGGATCGCGATCCGCACCGGGCTCACTCTGCCCCCGACCCTGGTCTTCGACCATCCGAACACCACAACGCTGGCTGCCCATCTCGACCGCGAACTGGGGCTCGGCGCCGATGTGGGCACCGAACTCAGCGCGCATCTGGATCTGATCGAAGAGCTGCTGCGGGAACAGCAGTCGGCCGGATCGGATCATTCGAAGATCCGCGTGCGCCTGCGTGCGCTCGCGAATGCGGGCGGTGACGACGCGGTTGCGTCGCCCGAAGCCGCCGATCTCACCGCTGCTAGCGATGACGAGCTGTTCGACCTGCTCGACAACAACCTGGGGACAGTCTGATGGGGGATGGTATGGACGGCGACGACAAGCTGCGCACCTACCTTCGGCGCGCCACCACCGAAATGCTGCAGGCCAAGCAGCAGCTCGCCGAGTTCGAGGCGGCGACACGGGAGCCCATCGCGATCGTCGCGATGAGTTGCCGGTATCCGGGGGCCGTCGAATCTCCCAGCGATCTCTGGGATCTGGTTGACGAAGGCCGTGACGCTGTCACGGGGTTTCCAGCGGATCGTGGCTGGTCGGCTTTCACCGGCTCGCGTGATGGCGCGGGCGGTTTCATCGACGGTGCGGGCGACTTCGATCCGGAACTGTTCGGTATCTCGCCGCGCGAGGCCTTGGCGATGGATCCCCAGCAGCGACTACTGCTCGAGCTGTCGTGGGAAGTGTTCGAGCGGGCGGGAATCGATCCACTGTCGTTGCGTGGCAGCCGGACCGGTGTCTTCGCCGGGGTGATGTACCACGACTACGCGGCCGGTGCGGCGACTGTTCCGGACGAGGCTGCCGCCTTTCTGGCAACCGGCACCTCCGGCAGTGTGGCGTCGGGCCGAGTGGCCTATACCTTCGGGCTGGAGGGCCCTGCGGTCACCATCGACACCGCCTGTTCGTCCTCGCTGGTGAGCCTGCATCTCGCGGCGAATGCGCTGCGCAACCGGGAATGCGGGCTTGCCCTGGCAGCCGGGGTGACTGTGCTCGCCACCCCGAGCGTGTTCACCGAGTTCTCGCGGCAGGACGGCATCTCCCGCGACGCGCGGTGCAGGCCGTTCGCCGCGGGCGCGAACGGCACGGTGTTCGGTGAGGGAGCCGGAATGCTGTTGCTGGAACGGCTCTCGGACGCGCTGCGCAATGAGCACCCGGTATTGGCAGTGGTGCGTGGCAGCGCGGTCAATCAGGACGGTGCGTCGAATGGATTGACCGCCCCCAACGGGCCTTCCCAACAGCGGGTCATCTGGCAGGCCCTCGACAGTGCGGGGCTGTCCGCCGCCGACGTCGACGCGGTGGAGGCACACGGTACCGGCACCACCCTGGGCGATCCGATCGAGGCCCAGGCGTTGTTGGCGACCTACGGCCAGGACCGGGCGCATCCGCTCCAGCTGGGTTCGATCAAGTCCAATATCGGTCACACCCAGGCGGCCGCGGGTGTCGCCGGCGTGATCAAGATGGTCGAGGCGATCCGGCGCGGGGTGCTGCCGAGGACGTTGCACGTGGATTCGCCTACCCCGCAGGTGGATTGGTCCAGCGGTGGGGTGGAGCTGCTCACGGAGTCGCGTGCGTGGCCCGAGCTGGGTAGACCACGGCGGGCCGGGGTGTCGTCTTTCGGCGTTTCGGGCACGAACGCACACGTGATTCTGGAACAGGCCCAAACTCCCGCACCGCCTGCTGTCGATCGCCCCGATGCCGTGGTGGTACCGGTTCTGGTGTCCGCGCGGTCGAGGACCGTGCTGGCGGCGCAGGCCGCACGGTTGTCGGCGTTCCTCGACGGGTCGCAAAGCCGGACGGCGGATGTGGCGCATTCGCTGGCTGTGACACGCGCGAATCTGCCACATCGTGCGGTGGTGATCGGACGAGAGGTTGCCGAGCTGCGTTCGGGTCTGGCGTCGGTCACCGACCACGCCGGTGCGCCGAATGTCGTCACGGGTGTGTCTCGTCCAGGCCGGGTGGTATTCGTTTTCCCTGGGCAGGGCGCCCAGTGGGTCGGTATGGGGCGGGAACTACTCGGCTTCTCGGAGGTTTTCGCGGCGCGGATGGCCGAGTGCGCCGCGGTCATGGATGCGATGACCGGATGGTCCCTGCTCGAGGTGATCACGGCCGGCGACGAGGCATCGCTCGACCTCGTGGATGTCGTTCAGCCCGTGTCGTTCGCGGTGATGGTGTCGCTCGCGGCGGTGTGGGAGTCCTTCGGTGTGGTCCCCGAAGCGGTGGTGGGCCACTCGCAGGGCGAGATCGCCGCGGCATACGTGTCCGGAGCCCTGTCGCTCGACGATGCCGTGCGAGTGGTCGTCGGCCGCAGCAGGCTGATCGCGGAGCGTCTGGCAGGCCGGGGCGGGATGGTGTCGGTGGCTCTGCCCGCCGGGCGGGTGTCGGAACTGATCGACCGGTTCGACGGACGAGTGTCGGTGGCGGCGATCAATGGTCCAGAGCTGACCGTGGTTTCGGGAGAGAACACCGCTTTGGACGCACTGCTCGCCGAGTGCGCCGGCGCCGAGATACGCGCACGCAGGATCGAGGTGGACTATGCCTCGCACTCGGTGCAGGTGGACGCCATCTCCCCGGACCTGGCGCAGGTACTGGCAGAGATCACGCCGCGGGCTGGACGGATCCCGGTCTTCTCGACGGTCCGTGGCGAGTTGCTGGATGGAGCGGAGTTCGACGCGGCCTACTGGTTCGAGAATCTGCGGCGGCCGGTGGAATTCGCGGCGGCGATCGAGTCGCTGTTGCACGAGGGATACCGGTTCTTCATCGAGACCAGTGCGCACCCCGTCCTGACCTTCGGTGTCGAGCAGGTCGCCGAGGCCGTGGGCGCCGAGGTGGTCGCCGCCGGGACGCTGCGCCGTGCGGACGGGGGACCGATGCGGCTTGTCACCTCGCTGGCACAGGTCCATGTTCACGGGGGACCGGTGCGCTGGGATCCGCTGTTCCCGAGCAGCCGGATCGTCGAGTTGCCCACCTACGCGTTCGAACGCCGGCGGTTCTGGCTTGCGCCACAGGCGCCGGAAATCGCTCTACTGCAAGAAGATCCGGCATCAACTGCGTTCTGGCAGCACGTCGAAGCGCGCGATCTGGATTCCCTCGCCGGACTGCTGGACATCACCCCGGCCCAGGCCGGAATACCCGAATTCGTCACCGCGCTGTCGCAGTGGCGCCGCCGCACCCGGAGCGAGTGCGTCGTGGACACGTGGAGATACCGGGAGTCCTGGTCGCCGATCCAGCCGTCCGCGGCGCATTCGGGAACGGCGACGTGGCTGGTGCTGTCGAGGGCCGGGGCGGATAACAAGTCCTTCGACCCGGTGCTGAGCGCGCTGGAAGCGAGCGGGGCGCGACTGTTGACGATCGAGTTGCCCGGCGGTGTGATCGATCGACCCGCGCTGGCCGAGCGCTTCCGCGCGCTCGAGCGTGTCGAGGGCGTACTGGCCTTGGTCCCCGAGGAAGGGGGAGGCGCAGAGCTTTCCGGGCCACTTGTCTTTGCGTTGACAGTCGCACAGGCCTGGTTCGACGCGAATGTCGCAGGCCGCCTGTGGTTGTCGACCCGGGCGGCGGTCTCCACCGCCGAAACGGATGCGCCGGTCTCGCCGGAACAGGCACAGGTCTGGGGGCTCGGCCGGGTGCTCGCACTCGAGCACCCTCGGGCCTTCGGCGGCCTCCTCGACTGCGCCGCGGGTCTGGGTGACCAGGTTGCGCAGGTCGCCGCCGCGCTGCTGCGCTCGCCCAGCGAGGACCAACTCGCTGTGCGCGCCGACGGCGTCGAAGGACGACGCCTGATCCGGGCACCGCTGGCCGATACGCCGCGGGTGCGCGAATGGCGCCCGCGCGACACGGTATTGATCACGGGCGGTACCGGAGAAGTAGGCGCACATGTCGCGCGGTGGGCCGCGGAGGCGGGTGCCGCCCATCTGGTTCTCACCAGCCGGCGCGGGTCGCGTGCACCGGGTGCCGAGGCGCTCATCGCGCAGCTGCGGGCACTGGGCGCCGAGGTGACGATCGCCGCGTGCGACGTGGCCGACCGTGCACAGCTCGCCGCCGTCCTGGCGGCGATTCCGGCCACCACTCCGCTCTCGGCGGTAATCCATGCGGCTGGGGTCAACCACCGCGGCTCCGCGTCGGAGCTGACCGCCGCCGAACTGGCCGCCGTGCAGGCGGCCAAGGTCCTCGGCGCCGTGCATTTGGACGAGCTGACCACGGATCTGGACGCTTTCGTACTCTTCTCCTCCGGCGCCGCTTCCTGGGGCAGCACCGAGAACGCGGCGTACGCGGCGGCAAACGCGTACCTGGACGGACTGGCCCTGCGCCGTCGCGCCCACGGCCGACCGGCCACCTCCCTCGCGTGGGGCAGCTGGACCGGCGGGATGATCGTCGGGGCGGGAGATCTGCTGGCGCGTCAGGGAATTCGGGCCATGGCGGCGGATCAGGCCCTTGTCGCGATGGTGGCCGCCGTCGAACGGGACGAGGTCTGCTCGACGGTCGCGGACCTGGATTGGCGGCTCTTCGCGCCGGTGTTCACTTCGGTGCGGCCCAGTCCTTTGCTGGTCGCGATCCCCGAGGCGGCGCACGCGCTCGACGGAGGGGCCGACGTGGACGACGCCGATTCGGTGCGCGCGGCCCTGTCGGCCGAACTCGCCAAACACGCACCGCTGGAACGGGAACGCCGGTTGCTCGACCTGGTGCGAATCGAGGCCGCCGCGGTGCTCGGGCACAACGATCCGGCCGCGGTCGACCCCGACAGCAAGCTGCTCGACCTCGGACTGGTCTCGCTGACCGCGGTCGAACTCCGGAATCGGCTCGGTGCGGCGACCGGCGCGGCATTGCCCACCACGATCGTCTTCGACCACCCGACCGCGCTCGCCTTGGCGCGTTATCTGGCATCGGAGCTGGTGATCGAGCAGACGATCGAGCGACCGGCAGACCCGGAGGAAGCCGCTGTCCGGGAAGTGCTGCGCGAAATTCCGCTCGCCAGGTTGCGGCAGGCGGGACTGCTCGACCTGCTGCTCGACCTCGGCACGGGCGAGACCGACCTGCCCGAATTCGACGACGACAGCGAAGCCATCTTGGCCATGGACACCGACGAGCTTGTGCGCATGGCCTTCGAGCGCAGCGAACACGAGTGATGGGAAATAGAAGAAACGTGGATAAGTCAGTGCGCGATGTCGCCGAGGCCCTGCGCCGGTCCCTGCTCGAGAATGATCGACTGCGCAAGCAGAACGAACGAATCGCGGGTGCGGCCGCCGAGCCCATTGCGATCGTTTCCATGAGCTGCCGTTACCCCGGCGGCGCCGGATCACCGGACGATCTGTGGCGGCTGGTCGCCGACGGAACCGACGCGATCGGCGACTTCCCGGCGAACCGCGGATGGGACCTGAGCCGCCTGTTCGATGACGATCCAGAGGCTCGCGGGCACAGTTACTCCAGAGCGGGTGGCTTCCTCGACGAGCCGGGGGTCTTCGACGCGCGTCTCTTCGGGATCTCGCCGCGCGAAGCGCTCGCCATGGACCCGCAGCAGCGATTGCTGCTGCACGCGAGCTGGGAGGTGTTCGAGCGCGCCGGTATCGCGCCGCTGTCGCTGGAAGGACGCAACGTCGGCGTGTTCGTCGGCGGCGGGTCCGGTGAGCATCCGTCCGTACTAGCCGCCTCGGGCGACACCCTCGAAGGCGAGGTGCTCACCAGCAGCGCGAGCAGCGTGCTGTCGGGGCGGATCTCCTATACCTTCGGGCTCAGCGGGCCCGCGGTCACCGTGGACACGGCTTGCTCCTCGTCGTTGGTCGCTGTGCACCTTGCCGTGCAGGCATTGCGCAGCGGCGAATGCGAACTCGCGCTCGGTGGCGGCGTGGCCGTCATGCACAGCCCCGCTCCCTTCATCGAGGTATCCCGGCAGCGCGGTCTGGCCGGGGACGGCCGCTGCAAGGCGTTCGCCGCAGGGGCCGACGGCACCGGATTCGCCGAGGGCGTCGGTGTGCTCCTGCTCGAGCGCCTGTCCGACGCGCGACGCAACGGGCATACGGTGCTGGCCGTTGTCCGTGGCTCCGCGGTGAACCAGGACGGTGCGTCCAACGGTTTGTCCGCCCCGAACGGTGCCGCGCAGCGCCGGGTCATCCGGCAGGCGCTCGGCAACGCGCGCCTCACTGCCGCGGATGTCGACGCGGTCGAGGCACACGGCACCGGAACAGTTCTCGGCGATCCGATCGAGGCGCAGGCCATCATCGACGTCTACGGAAAGGGCCGCCGCGCGGGAAGTCCGCTCCTGCTCGGCTCGATCAAATCGAATATCGGCCATGCGCAGGCAGCCGCGGGTGTCGCGGGTGTCATCAAGATGGTGATGTCGATGCGGCACGGTGTGCTGCCGCAGACCTTGCACGCACAGGTGCCGACCCCGCACGTCGACTGGTCCGCGGGAGACGTCGAGCTGTTGTCGCAGGCACGCGCCTGGCCGGATTCGGATCGGCCGCGCCGCGCGGGCGTGTCCTCGTTCGGCGTGAGTGGCACCAACGCCCACCTCATTCTGGAACAGGCACCCGCTTCAGCAGTCTCGGAGCGGGCCGACTGCCCGCCGGTGGTCCTGCCGTACCTGTTGTCGGGCAAGGATTCCGAGGCGGTTCGCCGACAGGCAGAGCAGCTGCACAGGCACCTGGACAGCCACCCGGAGCAGGAACTGCGTGATGTGGCGCTGTCGCTGGCGGCAGCCCGCTCGCCGCTCGACGAGCGGGCGGTAGTCCTCGCGCAGGACCGCACCGAACTGCGGATCGCGCTGGATGCCCTCGCGTCGGAGCAGCAGGCGGACAACACCCTGCGTGACACCGCCCGCCGATCTCGGGACGGTGTGCTGTTCGTTTTCCCCGGCCACGGATGGCAGTGGAACGGCATGGTCGCCGAATTGCTCACCACCGAGCCCGTTTTCGCCGCTCGGCTCACGGAATGCGCCGCGGTGATCGACCCGATGGTCGGGTGGTCGCTGCTGGATCTCCTGCGCGGGGACGCACCGCTGCCCGATGGCACCGAGGTGATGCAGCCGGTGCTGTTCTCGGTGATGGTGTCGCTGGCCGAACTGTGGCGTTCCTACGGCGTCGAACCAGGTGCGGTGGTGGGGCACTCACAGGGTGAGATCGCCGCCGCCTGTGTGGCGGGCGTGCTTTCGCTGGCTGACGCGGCACGGATCGTCGTGCGCCGGTCGCGGTTGTTCGCCGACGAACTCGTCGGAAACGGCACACTCGCCCTGATCGGTTTGCCGGTCGCCGAAGTGCACCAGCTACTGCGCTCCCATCCGGCGCTGACGGTCGCCGCGGTGAACAATCCGGCCACGACGGTCGTCGCCGGGGACGAAGACCGATTGCTCACACTGGTGGCCGCCTGCACGGCCGACGGCGTCCGGGCTCGGATGCTGCCGGGAACGGTCGCGAGTCATTGCGATCGGGTGGAGCCGTTGCGGGACCGATTGCTCGACGATCTCGCCGGAATCGAGCCGGTGCCCGGCACGATTCCCTTCTACTCCGCGGTCACAGCCGAGACCCGCGATGCCGCCGAGCTCGGGCCGGAGTACTGGTACCTCAATGCCCGCGAACCAGTCGAATTCGATCGCACCATCCGCACCGCGATCGACCACGGTTTCCGGACGTTCGTCGAGTTGAGTGCGCATCCCTGGCTCACCGCGGGTATCGAGCAGACCGCCGAGGCCGTCGGCGCCGAGGCCGTGGTGACCGGGACGCTGCGCCGCGACGACGGTGGTGGACGGCGCTTTCACAGGTCGCTGGCCGCGATGCAGGCGACCGGTGTGCCGGTCGACTGGAAACCGCTCTTCGAACGGGTCGGCGCTCGCCTGACCGAACTCCCGACCTACTCGTTCGATGAGACCCGGTACTGGATGGAGATTTCCGCGCGACCGGGCGATCTGGGTGCGATCGGTCTGCTGGCTGTCGATCACCCGCTGCTCGCGGCGGCGGTGTCGCTCGCCAACTCCGAGGCGACCGTGATCACCGGGTTGCTCTCGGAGCGTACGCATCCCTGGCTGGCCGATCACGCTGTCGGGGACACCGTTGTGCTTCCCGGCAGTGCGTTCGCCGAGCTCGCGCTGCGCGCAGGTGCGCTCGACGGCTTCGACCACATCGAGGAAATGACGCTCGAGTCGACGCTGGTCCTGCCCGCCGAGGGCGCGGTGCGGCTGCAGGTCGTCATCGCGCCCGTGGACGAGCACGGCCGCCGCACGCTGTCGATCCATTCACAGATCGTGGGCGACGATGACGTGTCGTGGCGCAACCACGCGAATGCGATACTCACCCAAGCGGATTCGGTCGTCGATGACGATTCCGAGCCCTGGCTCCCGGCCAATGCCCAACCGGTAGCCGAGGCCGAACTCGACGGCCTTTACAGCACCCTGTCGGCCCTTGGCATGATCTATGGTCCGGCGTTCCAGGGACTGGCCTCCGCGTGGCGTTCCGGCGACGAGGTCTTCGCCGAGGTGAATCCGGTTGCCTCGCTTCGCGATGTCGACCGGTTCGGTGTGCATCCGGCCTTGCTCGACGCCGCGTTGCACGCGGTTGCCTTCGGCTCCTTCACAACGTCCGGGGGCCGACCGCTGCTGCCTTTCGCCTGGCGTGGTGTCACGTTGCATCGCAGCGGGTCGTCGACGCTCCGGGTCAGACTCGGAAAGGCGGCCACTGGGACCGGTGTGTCGGTGCGGATCACCGACGACGAGGGCCGCCCCGTGCTGACCGCGGAGTCGATCGTCCTGCGCGAGATGCCGGCCTCGGCACGTCAGACCGACGATCTGCTGCACGTGCGCTGGCAACCGGTCACGATGGGCGAAGACCCGGTCGGTGACCGAGCCGCGCTCGGCGCGGACCAACGGACCGTCGCCGCAGCAGAACTCGGCGCACTGGCCGATACCTCGACGGTGCCGGAATTCGTGCTCGTACCGGTACAGCCGGCGCGCCAGGATGCCGACGGCGCGCACGCGACGGTGGAGCAGGGCCTCGACCTCGTCCAGACCTGGCTCGCTACACCGGAATTCGACGATTCCCAGTTGGTGTTCGTCACTCGCAACGCCATGACCACCGCCGACGAATCGAGCGCGCGTGACCTCGCGGGCGCGGCGCTGTGGGGACTGATCAGGTCCGCGCAGTCCGAACACCCCGGCAGGTTCGTGCTGGTCGATATCGATGACGATGCGAGGTCGGCGGAGCTGCTCTCGCTCGCGGTGCGAAGCGGTGAGCCGCAGCTGGCTGTTCGAGACGGTGTGGCCGTGGCCCCCCAGCTCACCCGGGAGCAGGGCGCGGACCGGCCGGACACGGTGCCCTTGGATCCCGACGGGACGGTGTTGATCACCGGTGGCACCGGAACCATCGGCGCCGAACTGGCACGGCATTTCGTCACCGCACACGGCGTCCGGAACCTCGCCCTGGTCGGCAGGCGCGGTATCGAAGCACCGGGCGCTGCTGCGCTGCGCGATGAGCTCGCGGCGCTCGGCGTCGAGGTAGCCGTTATCGCGTGCGATGTGGCCGATCGGGTCGCGCTGAGCGACCTGCTCGACCGGTTGCCCCGGCTGACCGCCGTGGTGCACGCCGCGGTGGTGCTGGACGACGGCGTCGTCACCGCGCAGACGCCGGAGCGGATCGCCTCGGTGTTGCGCCCCAAGATCGATGCGGCGTGGCATCTGCACGAACTGACGCGTGAGCGCGACCTCGTGGCCTTCCTCCTCTTCTCCTCGGCCGCTGGAACATTGGGGACCCCGGGGCAGTCCGGGTACGCGGCCGCCAACGCCTATCTCGACGCGCTCGCCGAACTTCGGCGGACACAGGGACTTCCGGCCCTCGCCTTGGCCTGGGGACGATGGGCCCGGGCCGACGGGCTCACAGCGGATCTCACCGCGGCCGATGTCGAGCGACTCGACCGGTCGGGAATCGTGGGCATGACCCCCGCGGAGGGCCTCGCGCTGCTCGACGCGGCGCGGGCGGTCGATCGCGCCGCTGTCGTCCCGATGCGAGTGGATCCCGTCGCGCTTCGTGCTCAGCTGGAGGAGGGCACGGCGCATTTCCTGCTGCGCGGCCTGGTCCGATCGGTTGCCCGGGTGCGCAGAGGCGCCCGAGCCGGCAGCCGGTCCCTGCTCCGTAAGCTCGCTGGCCTGTCCCGTCCGGAACAGCAGCAATATCTGCTCGATCTGGTCGTGGGTGAGGTCGGGGCCGTCCTCGGTTACGACGGTGCGCGGCAGGTCGGCCCCACCGCGGCCTTCGCGGATCTGGGTTTCACCTCGCTGACGGCGGTGGAGTTCCGGAATCGGATGGCGACCGCGAGCGGCTTGCGATTGCCTGCCACACTCGCGTTCGACTATCCGAATTCGGCCGATCTCGCCGGGTTCCTCCTGGACACCGTGATGGGCGGGCCCGCCACCGCACAGACACCACAGAACGCGGTGACCGCGTTCGATGAACCCATCGCGATCGTCGCCATGAGCTGCCGCTATCCCGGTGGCATCGACTCGCCGGAGGCGCTGTGGCGGCTCGTGGCCGAAGGCGGCGACGTGATCGCGCCGTTCCCGCTGGACCGCGGCTGGGACATGTCGGATCTCGGCGCCGCGCGATCGCGGGGTGTGGAGCTCACCCGCGAGGGCGGATTCCTCGATGGCGCGGCGGATTTCGATCCCGGCCTGTTCGGAATCTCGCCCAGGGAAGCGATCGCCATGGACCCGCAGCAGCGGGTAGTGCTCGAGCTCGCCTGGGAGGCGTTCGAGCGAGCCGGTATCGCTCCGCTGTCCTTGCGGGGTAGCAGTACCGGCGTCTACGCGGGCGTGATGTATCACGACTATGGTGCCCAGGTTCGGGAACTGCCGGAGGGTGTCGAAGGCTTCCTGGCGACAGGTGTCTCGGGAAGCGTTGTCTCCGGGAGGATTTCGTACACCTTCGGTTTGGAAGGGCCCGCGGTCACGGTCGATACGGCCTGCTCCTCCTCGCTCGTCGCGATGAACTCCGCTGTTCAGGCGTTGCGTACCGGCGAATGCGACATGGCGCTCGCGGGCGGTGTCACCGTCATGGCCACCCCGGGCACATTCATCGAGTTCTCGCGGCAGCGTGGCCTGGCCGCTGATGGCCGCAGCAAGTCGTTCGCGGCGAGCGCGGACGGCACCAGTGTGTCCGAAGGCGCCGGTCTGGTACTGCTCGAGCGGCTGGCGGACGCACGCCGCAACGGGCATCCGGTGCTGGCGCTCGTGCGCGGCACGGCGGTGAATCAGGACGGGGCCTCGAACGGCCTGACCGCGCCCAACGGGCCGTCACAGCAGCGAGTCATCCGGCAGGCGCTGCGCAATGCGGGACTGTCCGTCGCGGATGTCGACGTGGTCGAGGCCCATGGGACGGGTACCACGCTGGGTGATCCCATCGAAGCGCAGGCGGTGATCGCGACCTACGGACAGGACCGTCCCGAGGATCGTCCGGTCTGGTTGGGCTCGCTGAAATCCAATATCGGTCATGCTCAGGCCGCGTCGGGTGTCGCGGGTGTGATCAAGATGGTCGAGGCGATGCGCCATGGTGTGGTGCCCAAAACCCTGCACCTCGACGCACCGACGCCGCACGTCGATTGGGCAGCGGGTGCGGTCCGCCTCGCGACCGAGGCGGTGCCGTGGCCGGAGTCGGGTCGGCGGCGCCGGTCCGGGGTCTCGTCATTCGGGGTCAGCGGTACCAATGCGCATGTCGTCCTGGAGCAGGCTCCGGAACCGGAAACGGAAACGGCTGTGGCGCAACCCGAGTCGCTGTCGGGATTGCCGTTCGTATTGTCCGCGAGAACCACGGGCGCGCTGCGGGAACAGGCCGCGCGGTTGGTCGAGTTCCTGGACGAGCCCACGTCCTTGCGCGATCTGGCGTGGTCGCTCGCGACCACCCGCGCCGCCCTCGACGAGCGCGCGGTGGTGATCGGCCGGGACCGGGCCGAGCTGGCCGCGGCGCTGAATTCCGTGGCCGGTGGGGATTCCGCAGCCGAGGTGGTCACCGGTCGGGTGCGGTCCGGCAAGACAGCGTTCGTGTTCCCCGGTCAGGGCGCCCAATGGGCAGGTATGGGGCGCGAGCTGATTCGGACGAGTCCCGTGTTCGCCGCGCGGATCACCGAATGCGCCGCTCTGATGGACCCGCTCACCGGTTGGTCATTGCTCGATGCCCTTGCCGGCGGGCAGGATTCATCATTGGACCGGGTCGATGTCGTGCAGCCGGTGTCGTTCGCGGTCATGGTGTCGCTGGCTGCCGTGTGGGAGTCCTTCGGAGTCGTGCCGGATGTCGTGGTCGGGCATTCACAAGGCGAGATCGCCGCGGCGTGTGTCGTGGGGGCGTTGAGCCTCGCCGACGGTATCCGCGTCGTCGTCAGCCGCAGCCGGATCATCGCCGAAGAGCTGTCCGGGCGCGGTGGCATGGTCTCGATCGGTCTGCCGGTGGCTCGGGTCGAGCAATTGATCGCCCCGTTCGGTGCCGAACTGTCGGTCGCGGCCCTCAATGGTCCAGCGGGCACCGTGATCTCCGGCGGCAATGCCGCGCTCGACGAGGTCATCGCCGAATGCCGTGCCGCCGGGGTTCGGGTTCGCCGGGTGGAGGTCGATTACGCGTCCCATTCGGCACAGGTGGACGTGATCGCCGAGCGATTGAACGACGAGCTGTCCGGCGTGGTTGCCAAGCGAGGGCGGATGCCCGTTCTGTCGACGGTGCGAGGGCGGCTGATCGACGGCTCGGAGCTCGACGTCAGGTACTGGATCGACAATCTCCGGCAGCCGGTGCGATTCTTCCCGGCGATCTCGAAGCTGCTCGCCGAGAACTACCGGTTCTTCATCGAGGTCAGCTCACATCCGGTGCTGGTGCCCGCGATCCAGGAGGCGATCGAGGCGGCGGACCAGCCCGCACTGGCGGTCGGTTCGATCCGGCGCGACGACGGCGATCTCGATCGCATGATCCGATCGCTGGCCGAGGTCCAGGTATGCGGCAGGCAGGTGGATTGGAGTCCGCTGCTGACCGGCGCAGTTCGTGTCGCCCTGCCGACCTATCCGTTCGAGCGTCAGCGGTACTGGCTGGAATCATCGCCTGCTCGGCAGAATCCGGGCGCGGGCGACCTCGACGCCGAGTTCTGGGACGCAGTCGAGAGCGAGGATGTGGCGACCCTGGCAGCGGGTCTCGAGATCGATGCCGAGGTGGCCACCGAGGTCCTGCCTGGCCTGGTTACCTGGCGCAGGCGCAAGCGGGACGCCTCGGTACTGGATTCCTGGCGTTACCGGGTGGATTGGCATCCGGTCGAGGTGTCGGGCACGGCGCCGGGGCGCTGGCTGGTGGTCGTGCCCGCCGGGACCGCTTCCAACAGCGACGTGGTCGCGGTGGCCGGCACCCTGGCCGACGCGCACGTCTTGGAGGTGGAAACCACCGACCGGCACGCACTGGCCGAAGCATTGGCCGCGTTCGATACCGTCGAGGGAATCGCGTCCGTGGGCAACTCCACGACAGCGACGCTCGCCCTGATCCAGGCACTGGGTGATGCGGGCGTGGCGGCGCCGCTGTGGCTGGTGACCTGCGGGGCGGTCGCCACGGTGGCCCCCGATCCGGTACAGGCCGAACTGTGGGGCCTCGGCCCGGTTGCCGGGCTCGAGCATGCCCAGCGCTGGGGCGGTCTCGTCGACCTGCCCGCGACTCTCGACGACCCGGCACTTGCCCGGCTCCGAGCGGTTCTCACCGGGACACATGGCCAAGATCAGGTCGCGATCCGCGCGAACGGTGTGCTGGCCCGCCGGATCGTGCCCGCACCGACCGGGAAGACCGTCTCCGAGACCCCGGCCTGGCGCACCAGCGGCACGACCTTGATCAGTGGCGGTACCGGAACCCTCGGTGCGCTCACCGCACGGTGGGCCGTCCAGCACGGTGCCGAGCGGGTGGTGCTGGTCAGCCGTCGCGGCACGGCGGCCGACGGAACTTCCGAGCTGGCCGCTGAACTGCGTGCGCTCGGCGCGCAGGTCGCCATCGTGGGCGGCGATATCACCGACCGTGCCGCGGTCGCGGCAGCAGTGGCGCTCGCCGATGACGACGATCTTCCGCTGCGGATGGTCGTGCACACCGCCGCCTCGCTCGAGGTCGCGTCGCTCCCCGGGACGACGGTCGAGGAATTCGACGCGATGATGTGCGCCAAGGTCGACGGCGCGGTCCATCTCGACGAGCTGACCGAGGACATCGAGCTCGACGCGTTCGTGCTCTATTCCTCGGTGGCCGGCGTCTGGGGCAGTGGCGCCCATGGTGCGTACGGGGCCGCCAACGCACACCTCAACGCGCTGGCCGAGCGTCGGCGCGCCCGCGGACGTACCGCGATCAGCATCGCGTGGGGCGTGTGGGGCACACCGAACATGTGGGACAGCCGCAACATCGTGGAGGGGATGGTCGTGGGCGAGCGGCAAACCCGGCACGGTTTGCCCCCGATGGACCCGGACCTCGCGCTCGCGGGAATGCACACCGCACTCGACGACGACGAGACCTTCCTGCTGCTCGCGGACGTCAAGTGGGAGAACTTCGTTCCGCTGTTCACGATGAACCGGCCCAGCCCGTTGCTCGGGGCGCTGCCACAGGTTCGGAGCATTCTCGCCGAGCACGGGTCGGCCGGTTCCGCTGTCGCGGTCGAATCGCAACTGCGAGAGAGACTTTCGAAGGTATCCGGCGCGGAGCGTGAGGCGCTGGCGCTCGAGCAGGTTCGCACCGAGGTGGCGGTAGTCCTCGGTCACGCGAGCGCGAAGGACGTCGCGCCCGACCGCGCCTTCCAGGAGCTCGGTTTCACCTCGCTCACCGCTGTGGAACTGCGGAATCGTCTCGTCGAGGCGACGGGCCTGAAGTTGCCCTCGACCATGGTCTTCGACTATCCGACCGCGAAGGACCTGGCCCGCTACCTGATCGCCGAGGCATTCGGCATCGAGGCGACAGACGCGCCGGCCGCGATCGAGCCGGCGGCGATCGATGACAATCCGATCGTCATCGTGGGCATGGCCTGTCGCTACCCGGGCGGTGTCGGCTCACCCGAGGACCTGTGGCGTATCGCGGCCGACGGCATCGATGCGATTTCCGGATTCCCCACCGACCGTGGCTGGGACGTCGAGAACCTTTACCACCCCGATCCCGCGCATGTGGGCACCTCCTACGTGCGCCACGGTGGCTTTCTCGAGGCGGTGGCCGATTTCGACGCTGGGTTCTTCGGTATCTCGCCGCGCGAGGCCACGGTCATGGATCCGCAGCAGCGCCTGCTGCTCGAAACCGCGTGGGAAGCCTTCGAACACACGGGAATCGACCCGCTCACGATGCGCGGCAGCCGGACCGGTGTCTTCGTCGGAGCCAACCCCGCGCCGCAGGCGGGCGGGGGACAGGTGGGGGCGCTCGACGGGCTGGCCATGACAGGCAGCCTGTCGAGCGTGCTGTCCGGCCGGGTGTCGTACGTGTTCGGTCTCGAGGGGCCCGCGGTCACCGTGGACACCGCATGCTCCTCGTCGCTGGTCGCCATGCACCTCTCGGCGCAGGCCCTGCGCACCGGCGAATGCTCCCTCGCGCTCGCGGGTGGTGTGATGGTGATGTCGTCGCCAGCGGGGTTCATCGGGTTCTCCCAGCAACGCGCTCTCGCGAAAGACGGTCGGTGTAAGGCATTCTCGGCCGCCGCGGACGGCATGGCGTTCGCCGAAGGGGTCGGTTGGGTCGTGCTCGAACGGCTTTCCGACGCGACTCGCAACGGGCATCGCGTGCTGGCGGTACTTCGCGGCTCGGCCGTGAACCAGGACGGCGCCTCGAACGGCATGACGGCGCCGAACGGCCCCGCCCAGCAACGGGTCATCCGCGACGCGTTGCACCGCGCCTCCCTGTCACCCGACGATATCGACGTCGTGGAGGCGCACGGCACCGGCACCGCGCTGGGCGACCCGATCGAGGCGCAGGCGCTGCTGGCCACCTATGGTCGCGGCCGGTCGGCGGACCGGCCGGTGTTGCTGGGATCCATCAAGTCCAATATCGGCCACAGCCAGGCCGCCGCTGGGGTGGCAGGGGTCATCAAAGCGGTCGAGTCGCTGCGACGCGCGGTGGTGCCTGCCACCCTGCACGCTGAGGAGCCGACGCCGGAGGTGGATTGGTCGGCGGGCGCGGTCGAGCTGGTGACCAGGACCCGGCCGTGGCCGGAGACCGGCCGCACCCGGCGAGCGGCGGTGTCGTCGTTCGGAATCAGCGGAACCAACGCGCACGTGATCCTGGAGCAGGCGCCCGAGCAGCCGGTCGCGGCGGTGGTCGCAGACCCGGACCTGACATCGCTGCTGCCGTTCGTCGTCTCCGGCAGGTCGGCGGCGGCGTTGCGGGCGCAGAGCTCGCGGCTGCGGTCCTATCTGGACGATGCCCCGGAGGCCTCGCGGGCGGATCTGTCCTGGTCGCTGCTCACTACGCGAGCCGCGCTGGATCATCAGGCGGTTGTCGTCGCCCGAAATCGGGCCGAGTTGATCGAGGGACTTTCCACGGTCGCACGCGGCGATTCGTCTGCTCATGCGGTCGTCGGGCGGCGACGACCGGGCAAGCTCGCCTTCGTCTTCTCGGGACAGGGCGCTCAGCGAGCGGGCATGGGCCGTGAGCTGTACGCGGCATTCCCAGTCTTCGCCGACGCGTTCGACGAGGTCTGCACGGTGGCCGACCCACTGCTGGGCAAGTCGTTGCGCGACATCGTGTTCGAGCCCGAGCAGGCCGGGGAGCTGGATCGGACGGAATTCGCGCAGCCGGGCTTGTTCGCGGTGGAGTACGCGCTGTTCCGGCTGCTCCGGTCGTTCGGTGTCGTCCCTGATCTGATGATCGGTCACTCGGTCGGCGAGATCACCGCGGCCTGTGTCGCGGGTGCGCTGCCGGTGGCGGACGCGGCACGGTTGGTGGTGGCGCGGGGCCGGTTGATGCAGGCATTGCCGGAAGGCGGTGCGATGGTGGCCATCCAAGCGAGCGAAGCCGAAGTGACGCGGGAACTGTCCGATTCGGTGAGTCTTGCCGCGGTGAACAGTCCGGGGGCGGTCGTGGTGTCCGGTGTTCGCGCGGCGGTCGAAGCCGTCGCGCACCGCTTCGCCGCCGACGGGCGCAAGACCACCTGGCTCGCGGTTTCCCACGCGTTCCATTCGCACCTGATGGAGCCGATGCTGGACGAATTCGAGCGCGTGTGTGCCACCGTCGAATTCACCGAGCCCGCGGTGCCGGTGGTATCCAACCGGACCGGCGAGTTGATGACGGCCGAGCAATGGGGGTCGGCGAAGTACTGGGTCGAGCACGCCCGCGAGGCGGTACGGTTCGCGGACGGCATCGCCACCCTGGCCGCGCACGGCGTGAACAGTTTCCTCGAGGTGGGGCCGGACGCGACATTGACCGGCGCTGTGGCCGCCGATCTCGAGTTCGATCCCGATCAGCCCACGGTCATCGTCTCGGTGCTGCGTGCGGCGCGGGACGAACCGCAGACCGTGTTCGCCGCTCTCGCGGAATTGTTCGTGCACGGACACACCGTCGACTGGTCGGCTGGTGTCGAGCCGAGTGCGTGTCACCGAGTCGAGTTGCCGACGTACGCCTTCCAGCACCGGCGCTACTGGCCGGAACTGGTCGCCACGGAGACCGCCCGCGGTGACAGCGCCGACGCCGGGTTCTGGGAGACCGTCGAGAACGGTGACCTCGGATCGCTGGCCACCTCTATGAACGTGGACGCGGCGGTGCTGGGCGAGGTGCTGCCCGGCCTGATGGAATGGCGCAGGAGACGTCTGGACGATTCGGCGGTCGCGGACTGGCGCTACCGGGAGACCTGGGCGCCGGTCACCGTCGGCGAGACAGGTCCTCAGGGCAGTTGGCTGGTACTGCTGCCCGAACACATCGATCAGCAGCTGTCCGAGACGATCATCGGCGCACTCGGCCGTACCGCGGACGTCGACTCGATGGTTGTGCCGGCGGGGATCAGCCGAGCGGCGCTGGCCGAGCTCCTCGGGCAAGCACGCGCTCTCGACGGCGTGCTCTCCTTGCTGGCCTTCGACGAGCGAGCCGACGAAGAGCATCGGGTGCTCGTGAACGGCTTCGTGAGCACGGTGGTCCTCGTGCAGGCCCTGCACGATGGTGCATCGGACGCCCAGGTCTGGTGTGTCACCAGGGACGCGATGTCCGTGGTCGCCGGAGACCTTGTTCTCGGTGTCGCGCAGTCCCCGATCTGGGGCCTCGGCCGGGTTGCCGCGCTCGAGTATCCGCAACGGTGGGGTGGTCTGGTCGACCTTCCCTCGAACCCGGACCCGGCTGCTGTGGCGAATCTGGTCGGCCTGCTGGGGGACAGCTCGAGAGAAGACCAGATCGCGCTGCGCGGCCCGAGGGCCTACGGGCGCCGCCTCACCCGTGCGCCGGATCCCGTCACGACCACCGGCACGCCGTGGAAGCCAGCGGGCACGGTGCTGGTGACCGGCGCGACCGGTGCCCTCGGCAGCAGGGTCGCGCGGTGGGCGGCGGCCAATGGCGCACAGCACCTGCTGCTGATCAGCCGTCGTGGGGCGAATTCCCCCGGTGCGGCCGAACTGGCGGCCGACCTGCGCGACTCGGGTGCGACAGTCACACTGGCCGCCTGCGACGCCGCCGATCGGGACACACTGGCGACGCTGCTCGCTGCGATTCCCCCGGAACACGCACTCACGGCGGTGGTGCATGCCGCGGGCGTGCCGGTCGAAGGCATGCTCGCGGATACGACAATCCCCGAATTCGCAGACGCCGTGTCGGCGAAGGTGGACGGCGCGCTCGCCTTGCACGACCTGACCAGCGGGCTCGAACTGGCGGCCTTCGTCTTGTTCTCCTCCGGCTCGGCATCGTGGGGGAGTGCGAGCAACGCCGCCTACGCCTCGGGTAACGCCTTCCTCGACGGTCTCGGCAGACATCGCAAGGCAGCCGGTCTTGTCGCGACGACGGTCGCGTGGGGCAACTGGGGCGGCGGTGGCATGACAGCCAACGACTCCGCGCAGGAAGCGTTGCTACGCCGCGGCGTTCGTCCGATGAACCCGGAACTGGCATTCGGCGCGCTGCTGCACGCCGTCGAGCACGGCGAGACCCAGCTGACCGTCGCCGACATCGACTGGCAGCGATTCGCGGGGCCGTTCACCTTCACCCGGCCGAGCCCACTGATCAGTGGAATCCCGGAAGCGGCACGGGCCTTGCAGGATCAGGACGGCGATCTGGAATCCGGTGCCGGGTCGGAGTTGCGTCAGCGCCTGGCCGGACTGCCACGCACGGAGCGCCGCCAACTGCTGTCGACCGTTGTCAGCGATCAAATCGGCACGGTACTCGGGTATTCCGGCGCGCATTCCGACGATCTGGATCGGCCGTTCACCGACCTCGGGTTCGACTCGGTGACCGCGGTCGAGTTGCGCAACCGGCTGTCCAGCGCTACCGGAACGACCTTGCCGGCGACCCTGGTCTTCGACTACCCGACGCTGACCGCCGTTGCCGACTTCCTCGTGGCCGAGCTCGACGGTGGGTCGGGTGAGCTGTCGATCCTGGACGAATTCGACAGGCTCGGAAGGGAAGTCGCGGTGAACTGCGATGCCGAGACGCGGGCGAAGCTCTCGATGCGGCTGCAGACGCTGCTGGCGAAACTCGGCGAGGCCGAGGCGGAGGAGACCGAAGACGTGGCCGGCCTCGACGCCGCTACCGATGACGAGATCTTCGATCTCATCGACAACGACCTGGGCGTGTCGTGAACCGCGGGTTCGCGCAAGACGATCTGAAGGGCAGAGAAATATGAACGACACGACAGCCGGGGGAATCCTCTTCGCGGCCAACCCGGATTCCGGTTTGATCAATCCGTTGCTGGTGATAGCCGGCGAACTCGCCCGGCGAGGCGAGCCCGGCCTGTGGTTCGCATCGACCGACGACCGGAAGGGCGACATCGAGAGGCAGGGTGGACTCGAACCGCTCCAGTTCGTCTCGGTAGGTTCGCGCAAGCCCGAACTCGACCCGTCGAACTGGAGCGACGAAACCTATCGGGCACTGTGCTCGGGATCCATGATCGGTCGGTTCAGCGCCTTCCTGGACGCGGTATCCGACTCCGACGACGTCTGGACCAAGTACACCAACCTGATGGAACAGCTGGACCGGCTACGGCCGGCGCTCGTGGTCGCCGATTCGTCGAGTACCTGGGCGATGGACGCTGCCCTGATGCACGGGATCCCCTATGTGATGACAGTTCCCATCCCGGTCAGCAGCGTGTACTTCGAACGGCTTCCGCTGGCGTACCCGGCGCCGTTCAGCGGACTGCCGAGAAACATGAGCATCGCGCAACGGATCGCGAATATCTCGTTCTATGTGGGAAGTCGGATCGCGCTCTTCAAGCCGTCGCTGATGCGCAAAGCCGCGCCTCTCGCTCGGCGGCGCAAGGAGGCCGGTGTTCCCAACCCGCACGGCCTTCCGTCGAAATACTCCGATCTCGCTCATGAGGTGCTCGGCTTCACTGTTGCCGATTTCGAAGTTCCGTTCGATGCGATGCCCGAGCACCTCCGATTGGTCGGTGCGATGATCCCGGCGGGCGGGCACGAGAGTCCGCAGGCAGACAACGAGCTCGACGCCTGGCTCGACGCCTGCGAATCGATTGTGTACATCGGATTCGGCACGATCATGCGGCTGGACCGGGCCCAGCTCGGCACGATCCTCGACGTCGTCGCGGCTCTCGGGCCCGATCATCACGTCCTCTGGAAATTGTCGTCCGATCAGCAGGCGCTGCTGCCGAAGCGTCTGCCGGAAAATCTCCGAATCGAGTCGTGGGTCCCTTCGCAGCTCGGTGTGCTGGCACACCCCAATGTGAAGGTATTCTTCAACCACGGTGGCGGAAACAGCGTGAACGAAGGCTTGTTCTTCGGCAAGCCGCTGTTGGTGATGCCGTTCTGGGTGGATTGCCATGACTACGCCGCTCGAGTCGTCGAGAGCGGAGCCGGACTTGCGGTTCTCAATGACTCGAACCTCCAGCCATCCGGCATCGAGCACAAACTGACTCGATTGCTGAACGAGCCGGAATTCCGTGAAAGGGCTGTCGAGTGGGGTGAAAGTCATCGGCGCGCGGGCGGAGCCTCGGCGGCCGGTGATCTTATTTCCGCGGCACGGCAGGGTACCTCCGGCGTCATCGGGTAAATGCCGCATGGGCGCCGTGAACAATCGTATTTCCAGCGCCCTCGAGAAATTGTCAATACATTTCTGATCATGTACTCATGGGCAGGATGAGGGGGACCGCAGGGGTGTCACTGTAGGGGTGGGTGTCGATATATTTCAGTTTGTATGTGTCGGACGAATCGGCATCGGATCGATTCGATGCCGATGGTCCGTGCATTACCTGAGCGGACCGGGCCTAACCCCTCACACCGATGGTTGGAGACAGAAGAGCGCCATGACTAAACGTGCATTGATCACCGGTATCACAGGCCAGGACGGCTCCTACTTGGCTGAACACCTTCTCGAGCAGGGTTATGAGGTGTGGGGTTTGGTGCGCGGGCAGATGGAACCTCGCCTGCCGCTGGCGCCGCATCTGGTTCCGAGTGTCCGGTTCGCACGCGGTGACCTGCTCGACCAGGGAAATCTGGTATCCACGGTCGAAATGGTTGCCCCCGACGAGGTCTACAATCTCGGCGCGATTTCCTATGTCCCTCTGTCGTGGCAGCAGGCTGAGATCACCGCGGAGGTCACCGGTATGGGAGTCCTTCGCATTCTCGAAGCCATCAGAATCGTCAGTGGCGTGCGAGCCTCGCAGGCGCAGTCGGCCAATGGATCGCAGATTCGCTTCTATCAAGCATCCTCCTCGGAAATGTTCGGCAAGGTTCGTGAAACTCCGCAGAACGAGTTGACGCCCTTTCATCCGCGTAGTCCCTATGGGGTCGCCAAGGCGTACGGGCACTACATTACCCAGAATTATCGCGAGTCCTACGGAATGCATGCGTCCTCCGGAATTCTCTTCAATCACGAATCGCCTCGCCGGGGCGCGGAATTCGTGACCCGAAAAGTGACCCTGGGTGTGGCGCGTATCAAGCTCGGTTTGGCACAGGAGCTGCGACTCGGAAATCTGGACGCACAGCGAGATTGGGGATTCGCGGGCGACTACGTACGCGCAATGCATCTCATGGTGCAGCGGGACGAGCCCGGCGATTATGTCATCGGCACCGGCCGGATACACACCGTCCGCCGTTTCGTGGAACTCGCGTTCTCGGCTGTCGGATTGGACTGGAACGACTACGTGACCGTCGATCCGGCACTGGTTCGTCCGGCTGAGGTCGATCTCCTGTGCGCCGATTTCGGAAAAGCGCAGCGAGAGCTCGGCTGGCAGCCCTCGGTTTCGTTCGAGGATCTGGTGACCGACATGGTCGAGTCCGACGTGAAACTGCTGTCGTCGTCCGCCGGTGTCCGAGTGGCTCCAACTGTCTAGTCGCAGAACCCGATGGGTTTCTGACACTGGTCGAACAAATGGGAAAGGTCTCTGCTGTGGGTAACGAGGACAAGCTCCGTCAGTACCTCAAGCGCGTTACGGCTGATCTGCGAGCTACTCGCAAGCGGCTGCAGGAAGTCGAGTCGGGATCGGACGAGCCTGTGGCTATCGTCTCGATGAGCTGCCGGCTGCCGGGCGGCGCGGATTCACCCGAGGCGCTGTGGGAACTGGTGTCCTCGGGCGTCGACGCGATCGGTGAACCACCCGTTCATCGGGGCTGGGGCCGCGATGGGGCGGGTGGTGAACGCGCGGCGGCCCCCATCATGGGTGGATTCGTCTACGACGCCGCGGATTTCGACGCGGAGCTGTTCGGGATTTCACCACGAGAAGCTCTGGCGATGGACCCACAGCAGCGATTGCTCCTCGAGGCTTCCTGGGAGGTGCTCGAGCGCGCAGGTATCGATCCGTTGTCGGTGAGAGGTAGCCGGACCGGCGTGTTCGTGGGCGGGACATCGCATGATCACGCGGTGAAGGCGGCTTTCGGCGGTGCCGACACCGAGGGATATCTGCTGACCGGTAGCGCAGGCAGTGTGCTGTCGGGCCGGGTGTCGTACACGCTCGGGCTGGAGGGGCCGGCGATCACGATCGACACCGCGTGCTCGTCGTCGTTGGTGGCCTTGCACCTGGCGGCACGCGCGCTGAACAGTGGCGAATGTTCGCTGGCTATCGCAGGCGGTGTCGCCGTGATGTCGACACCGAGCGTGTTCGCCGAGTTCTCGACTCAAGACGCGCTGTCCTCCAGCGGCCGCTGCAAGTCTTTCGCGGCCGCTGCGGACGGCACCGCGTGGGGTGAAGGCGTGAGTCTTGTTCTGGTGGAGCGACTCTCGGACGCACGTCGAAACGGCCACCCGGTGCTGGCGATCCTGCGCGGCAGTGCGGTCAACCAAGACGGTGCCTCGAATGGCCTGACCGCGCCGAACGGCCCGTCGCAGCAGCGGGTTATCCGTGAGGCGTTGGACAACACCCGATTGAGCGCCGCCGATGTGGATGTCGTGGAGGCGCACGGCACCGGAACGGTGCTGGGTGATCCGATCGAGGCACAGGCCCTGCTGGCGACCTATGGTCCGGGTCGCCCGGAAGATCGCCCGCTGCTGTTGGGGTCGATCAAATCGAACATCGGTCACACGATGGCGGCCGCGGGTGTGGCAGGCGTGATCAAGATGGTGGAGGCACTGCGCCGCGGGCAGGTGCCCGCCACGTTGCACGTGGACGAACCGACGCCGAAGGTGGACTGGTCCTCGGGCGGGGTCGAGTTGGTGACCGAATTGCGGCCGTGGCCGACGGTGGACCGTCCGCGCCGCGCCGCGGTGTCCTCTTTCGGTGCGTCCGGCACCAATGTGCACCTCGTACTCGAACAATCACCGGTGCTCGAGGAGGTACCGATCGAGCGCGCCGGCGAACCTCCGGTCGTGCTGCCGATCGTGGTGTCCGCGCGTTCTCGCCAGGCCTTGGCGGCACAGGCAGGCAGGCTCTCGGCGTTGCTGGCGGATCGTCCCGATGTCGATCTCGCGGACGTGGCCGGCTCACTGATGTCGACACGTGCGCTGCTGCCGCATCGGGCGGTCGTCGTCGCCGGCTCCACGACGAACCCACAGGCCGGGCTGCTGGCGGTGGCGAACGGGGAGAGTGCGCCGAATGTGATCGGTGGGGTGGCGCGCCCGGGTCGTGTGGTGTTCGTGTTTCCGGGGCAGGGTGCCCAGTGGGTAGGGATGGGGCGCGAATTGTTGTCGAGTAGCGAGGTTTTCGCTGCTCGGATGGCTGAGTGTGCGGCGGTGATGGATCCGTTGACGGGTTGGTCGCTGTTGGATGTTGTTGTCGGCGATGGTGATTCGCTTGATCGGGTGGATGTTGTGCAGCCGGTCAGTTTCGCGGTGATGGTGTCGTTGGCGGCGGTGTGGGAGTCGTTCGGTGTGGTGCCGGATGTGGTGGTGGGGCATTCGCAGGGTGAGATCGCGGCGGCGTGTGTGTCGGGTGCGTTGTCGTTGGTGGATGCGGTGCGGGTGGTGGTGGGGCGTAGTCGGGTGATTGCGTCGGCGTTGTCCGGTCGGGGTGGGATGGTGTCGGTGGCTTTGTCTGTCGGCCGGGTGGAGGAATTGATTGCGGGGTGGGGGGATCGGGTTTCTGTCGCGGCGATGAATGGTCCTGAGTCGTCGGTGGTTTCGGGTGAGGTCGCGGTGTTGGAGGAGGTGGTTGCCGAGTGTGAGCGTCGGGGTGTTCGTGTGCGTCGGGTGGATGTGGATTATGCGTCGCATTCGGTGCAGGTGGATTCGGTTGCGGTGGAGTTGGCGGGGGTGTTGGCCGGGGTGGTGCCGCGGGTGGGTCGGGTGCCGTTGTTCTCGACTGTGCGGGGTGAGTTGTTGGATGGGTCGGAGTTGGATGGGGGGTATTGGTTCGAGAATTTGCGTCGGCCGGTGGGTTTCGCTGGTGCGGTGGAGTCGTTGCTGGGTGGGAATTATCGGTTCTTTGTCGAGGTGAGTTCGCATCCGGTACTCGTCCCCGCGATTCAGGAGGCGATCGAGGCGGCCGACCTGCCCGCGATCGCACTCGGAACGCTGCGCCGTGACTCCGGCGGATTCGACCGCATGACCACCGCGCTGGCGACGGCGTTCGCCCACGGCGCAGCGGTCGACTGGAGTCCGTTCTACGCCGGTGCGGGCCGGGTCGAATTGCCCACCTACGCGTTTGCGCGCCAGCGGTATTGGCTTGAACAGACCGCGGCAGTAAAGCCTTCGTCGGAGCCCGCTTTCGATGCGGAGTTCTGGGAGGTGGTCGAACGTGGCGATGTCACGGCACTGGCCAGCGGTCTGGGCGTCGACACAGAGGCGGCGACCGCAATTCTTCCCGGCCTGGCCACCTGGCGGCGTCACCGGCACGATTGCGCGACCGTGGACTCCTGGAGATATGCCGTTGATTGGCAGTCGATCCAGGTCACGGGTGGAGCGTCGCGCTCCTGGCTTGTTCTCGTTCCGGCTGACCTGGTGGGTGACGCCGACGTGCTCGCCGTGGCGCGGACACTCGGCGACGCACAGGTGCGCGAGATCTGCACCGAAGACCGCACCGAACTGGCGACTGTGCTGGCGGAATTCAGCGGCATCGACGGTGTGGTCAGCTTCGGAAACACTACGACCACAACACTTGCACTGGTTCAGGCATTGGGCGATGCGGGGGTCGGCGCACCACTGTGGTTGGTGACTCGCGGCGCGGTGGCTGTCGCAGCTCCAGATCCGCGGCAGTCCGAATTGTGGGGCCTGGGACCGGTTGTCGGGCTGGAGCATGCGCAGCGCTGGGGCGGCCTGGTGGATCTGCCTACGACCCTCGACGATCGGGCGCTCGAGGAATTCGTAGCCGTGCTGAGCGGGTCCCATGGTGAGGATCAGGTCGCGATTCGCGAAAACGGCGTTCTGGCACGGCGAATTGTGCCGGCTCGGGCCAATTCGGATGTGGCCGCTCCGACCTGGCAGACCAGCGGTACAGCGTTGATCACCGGCGGTACCGGCTCGATCGGCGCTATTACCGCAAGGTGGGTCATCGAACGCGGCGCGCAGCGGGTGGTGCTCGCGAGTCGGCGCGGAGTTGCGGCCGCAGGTACCGACGAACTGGCCGCCGAACTGCGTTCGCTCGGTGCGGAGGTCGAGATCGTGGCCTGCGATATCGCCGACCGCGACGCCGTGGCTGCCCTGGTCGCCCTGGCACATGCGGACGAGGCTCCGCTTCGGACTGTGATCCACGCTGCCGCGTCGCTGGAGATCGCGACCCTACCCGGCACGACGGTCGACGAATTCGAGGCCATGATGCGTGCCAAGGTGCAGGGCGCGATTCATCTGAACGAACTCACCGAAGGCATCGACCTCGATGCTTTCGTGCTCTTCTCTTCGATCGCGGGTGTCTGGGGTAGCGGGGCGCACGGTGCCTATGGTGCGGCGAACGCACACCTCCACGCCCTGGCACAACAACAGCGCGCTCGCGGTCGCGTTGCCCTGTGTATCGCTTGGGGCGTATGGGGCACGCCGAACATGTGGGACAGCAGCAATCTCGTCGAAGGGATGGTGTTCGGCGAGCGGCAGACGCGGCATGGCATGCCCCCGATGGATCCCGATCGGGCACTGGCCGGCATGCATATCGCCCTGGACCGCGACGAGACCTTCCTGCTGATCGCGGATATCGACTGGGCCAACTTCTTCCCGCTTTTTACCGTAGCGCGCCGAAGTCCGTTGCTCACAACGGTTCCCGACGTTGCGCGAATCCTGGTAGAACAGGAGCCGACTCGTACGTCTGCCGGTGCCGATTCGATATTGCGAGAGCGGCTTTCGTCCATGACCGAGCGGGACCGAATCGGCTTTGTCCTGGAGCAGGTGCGAACCGAGGTTGCCATAGTCCTCGGTCACGCTGGCGCTGACGCGGTTGATCCGGATCGTGCTTTCCAAGAACTCGGTTTCAATTCCCTCACAGCGGTCGAACTGCGAAATCGTCTGGTCGAGTCGACCGGGATGAAGCTGCCGTCCACCATGGTTTTCGACTACCCGACCACCCGTGATCTGGCCCTGTATCTGATCGCCGAGGCCTTTGGAATCGATCCGGTGCAAATGCCGGAATCAGCTGCGCCGTCGATTCCGGTCGACGATGATCCGGTTGTTATCGTGGCGATGGCCTGCCGCTACCCGGGCGGTGTCGCATCACCGGCCGAGCTGTGGCAGCTGGCTATGGATGGCGTGGACGCCATCTCCGGATTCCCCACCGATCGCGGGTGGGGTGTCGACACCGAATACCACGCGGATCCGGAGCACCCTGGTGCCTCCTACCTTCGGCAAGGCGGATTTCTGTACGACGCTGCTGATTTCGATGCCGACCTGTTCGGCATCTCGCCACGAGAGGCACTGGCAATGGATCCGCAACAGCGGATCCTGCTGGAGTCATCCTGGGAGTTGTTCGAGCGGGCTGGGATTGATCCGCTGTCGATGCATGGCAGTAGGACCGGGGTGTTCGTCGGCGGGACATCGCAGGACCACTCCATCAAGGCTGTATTCGCTGGGGCCGACACCGAGGGATATATCGTCACCGGCAGTGCGGCGAGCGCTTTGTCCGGGCGAGTCTCCTACGAGCTGGGCCTTGAAGGGCCCGCGATTACGGTGGATACCGCATGCTCGTCATCTTTGGTTGCCCTGCATCTCGCGGTCGAATCGGTGCGCAGGGACGAGTGCACGATGGCGATCGCCGGCGGAGTGACCGTCATGTCCACTCCGAGCGCTTTCGGCGAGTTCAAGCGTCAGGGCGGTCTGGCGAGCAGTGGCCGGTGTAAGGCGTTCTCGGCGTCGGCGGATGGCATCGGTTTCGGGGAGGGCGTCGGCCTGGTGCTGTTCGAGCGCCTCTCTCATGCTCGCCGTAACGGGCACCAGGTCTTGGCTGTGGTCCGTGGTAGTGCAGTGAACCAGGATGGTGCCTCCAACGGTTTCTCGGCTCCGAACGGGCCGTCCCAGCAGCGGGTCATCCGTCAGGCGCTGGCGAGTTCGCGTTTGACGGCGGCTGACGTCGATGTAGTGGAGGCGCACGGCACAGGCACGACATTGGGTGATCCGATCGAGGCGCAAGCTCTGCTGGCGACCTACGGCCGAGAGCGCTCGGCGGACCAGCCCTTGTGGCTGGGGTCGATCAAGTCGAACATCGGGCACACGATGGCGGCGGCGGGTGTGGCTGGTGTGATCAAGATGGTCGAGGCAATGCGCCGGGGGGCGATCCCTCCGACATTGCACGTCGATTCACCTACACCGCAGGTGGATTGGTCTTCGGGCACGATGGAACTGCTGACCGATTCCCGTCCGTGGCCTGAGCTCGATCGCGCCCGACGGGCGGGTGTGTCGTCGTTCGGGATCAGCGGCACGAACGCGCACATGATTCTTGAACAGGCTCAGAACGAGCCGTCCGCGCCGCAGTCGCAGGTACGCCCTGTCGATCATGCTTTCGCGTGGGCGCTGTCGGCTCGAAGTGCCGCCGGGCTACGAGCCCAGGCACAACAATTGCAGGCGTATGTCGAGGCCGATCCGAGTGCCGAACCGGCGGATATCGCGTCAGCGCTGGTGCATTCGCGGGCTGCCCTGGGAAGCCGCGCGCTGGTGGTGGCGGCCGACCGGAGCGAGTTCATATCCGGGCTGGCGGCGCTGTCGGTCGGAGATCCCGCGGTGGGCGTGGAGTCCGGGGATACGATCGAGGGCCGGACGGTGTTCGTGTTTCCGGGGCAGGGTGCCCAGTGGGTAGGGATGGGGCGCGAATTGTTGTCGAGTAGCGAGGTTTTCGCTGCTCGGATGGCTGAGTGTGCGGCGGTGATGGATCCGTTGACGGGTTGGTCGCTGTTGGATGTTGTTGTCGGCGATGGTGATTCGCTTGATCGGGTGGATGTTGTGCAGCCGGTCAGTTTCGCGGTGATGGTGTCGTTGGCGGCGGTGTGGGAGTCGTTCGGTGTGGTGCCGGATGTGGTGGTGGGGCATTCGCAGGGTGAGATCGCGGCGGCGTGTGTGTCGGGTGCGTTGTCGTTGGTGGATGCGGTGCGGGTGGTGGTGGGGCGTAGTCGGGTGATTGCGTCGGCGTTGTCCGGTCGGGGTGGGATGGTGTCGGTGGCTTTGTCTGTCGGCCGGGTGGAGGAATTGATTGCGGGGTGGGGGGATCGGGTTTCTGTCGCGGCGATGAATGGTCCTGAGTCGTCGGTGGTTTCGGGTGAGGTCGCGGTGTTGGAGGAGGTGGTTGCCGAGTGTGAGCGTCGGGGTGTTCGTGTGCGTCGGGTGGATGTGGATTATGCGTCGCATTCGGTGCAGGTGGATTCGGTTGCGGTGGAGTTGGCGGGGGTGTTGGCCGGGGTGGTGCCGCGGGTGGGTCGGGTGCCGTTGTTCTCGACTGTGCGGGGTGAGTTGTTGGATGGGTCGGAGTTGGATGGGGGGTATTGGTTCGAGAATTTGCGTCGGCCGGTGGGTTTCGCTGGTGCGGTGGAGTCGTTGCTGGGTGGGAATTATCGGTTCTTTGTCGAGGTGAGTTCGCATCCGGTACTCGTCCCCGCGATAGAACAGGTTGCCGATGCCGGTGACCGGACTGCCGCAGTAATCGGCACGTTGCGGCGAGGTGATGGCGGGCAGCGGCGATTGCTCCAATCGCTCGGGCAGGCATGGGTGCACGGTTTGAACGTCGACCGGTGTGCGGTCTTCGGCTCCGACTCGCCTCGTCAGCGGGTCGAGCTACCGACGTATGCCTTTCAGCGGCAACGCTACTGGTTGGAATTCAGTGCCGCCGGGGATACCGAGTCGACACCGCAGCAGCCTGATTCTCCGGAGTCGGAATTCTGGCGACTGGTGGAGAGCGGAGATCTGGAATCCCTTGCCGACCTTGTCGGTGTCGACCCCGCATCGGGCCCGAGCGGTGTTGTCGCCGCGCTACCACAATGGCGTAATCGTGCTCATACTATGGCGATCGGAGATGCATGGCGCCACATCGATGCCTGGCGGCCGTTCGAGATCACGACAGGTTCTTTGGAAGGCCGATGGCTGCTGGTGCTGCCGAGTGAGCATGACCGGCTTCCCCTCGTCGCGACGATCCTGGAGGCTTTCCGGCCGGCTGATTGCGCTCTCGTGGCGGTATCGTCCGACGACGACCAGCTCTCCCTTGCCGAAAAGATTCGGGGCGTACTCGGATTCGACCGGTCGGTGCACGGAGTATTGTCGCTGTTGGCGCTCACCCGCGCCTTCGATCCATCGCACCCAGACGTTTCGGCGTCGGTTTCGGCGAACCTGTATCTGACTCAGGCCTTGGCGGATCTCGATCTCGATGCGCGCCAGTGGTGGCTGACCTACGGTGCCGTCGTCGCCGGTGGTGATGATCCGGTGCCGACCGCCGCGCACGCCCAGTTGTGGGGACTCGGAAGAGTGGTGGCACTGGAACAACCCCGAACGTGGGGCGGCGTGATCGATCTGCCCGCGACTGTCGATGCGAACGTCGTCGCATCGGTGGCAGGGGTCGTGTCGGGTGACCACGGTGAAGATCAGGTCTCGGTTCGGGGTGAACAGGTATTCGGTCGCCGCTTGGTGCCGAGTGCTCCGGATCGGCGGCGGTGGGCTCCCCGAGGCACGGTTCTGATCACCGGAGGAACCGGTGCGCTCGGCGGGCATGTGGCCCGGTGGGCAGCAACCCATGGAGCGGGCCACATCCTCCTGGTCAGCCGGACCGGCGGTGAGGCGCAGACAGCATCCGAGCTCACGACCGAGTTGCGGGACCTGGGCGCGGAAGTGACGTTCGCTGCCTGCGACGTCTCCGATCCAGCGGCTTTGGCGGCTGTGTTCGATCAGATTCCCGCCGAACACCCGTTGCGGGCGGTGGTGCACACCGCCGGTGTCGTGTCCTCCGGCAGGCTCGCCGAGACCACCGTCGAGCAGATCGCGGTCTCCAACGCGGCCAAGGTGGCCGGTGCGCGCAACTTGGACAGGCTGACTCGCGACTGTGAACTGGACGCGTTCGTGTTGTTCTCCTCAGGCGCCGCGTCGTGGGGTAGCGCAGGCAGTGCTGCTTACGCGCTGGGGAACGCGTATCTGGACGGACTGGCGTTGGAGCGCAGGGCTTGCGGCCTGCCTGCGACTTCGATCGCGTGGGGTCTGTGGGGAGGCGGAGGTATGGCCGAGGGCGCCGCCGAGATGATGCTCGGCCGCCGCGGGTTGCGGCATATGATGCCCGAGGCGGCGGTGTACGCGTTGGCGGCCGCGGTTGTCGGTGACGACACTCTGGTCACCGTGGCCGATGTCGACTGGGCTTGGTTCGCCCAGACCTTCACGATCGCACGTCCCAGCCGACTGATCGCCGAAATTCCCGCGGTGCGTGAGTCGTTGCTCGCGCAGCAAGAGGTCGCCGGACCCAGCGCCTCCGACTGGACAGCAGGACTGGCCCGCCTGTCGGTATCCGAGCAGCTGGAGCAGCTCACCGCAGCGGTTCGCACAACGGTCGCCACCGTACTCGGGCATCAGAACAGCGACGCGGTCGATCCAGGACGTCTCTTCCTGGAGCTCGGCTTCGATTCCCTGACAGCTATCGACCTGCGTAACCGGCTCAGCCAGATACTCGGCTTGGATCTGCGGTCCTCGTTGGCATTCGATTACCCCACGGTGACATCGCTTGCCGAGCAATTGCAGACGATGCTCACCGACGGTGAACAACCGTCGTCCGTGGATTCGTCGATGCTCAGCATCACCTCCCTCTACCGCGACGCCTGTGGTGCGCACCGTTATGTGGAGGCCAATGAAATGGCTATGGCGGCGGCGCTGCTTCGTCCGACCTTCACCACCGCCATAGAGATGAGCATGACCAGGGAACCGCTGAAACTGGCTTCGGGTACCCAGGAACCCGTGTTGATCGGCATTCCTGCCACGAGTCCGTTGTCGGGGCCGTACGAATTCTCCCGCATTGCAAAGCACTTCCAGGACCAACGCGAGTTCTGGGTGTTGCCACTGTCCGGATTTCATCCCGGCGAGCGACTCCCGGCGACCTGGGAGGTTCTCGTCGATACAGTGGTCGACGCCGTGCTTCACGTCGCGGATGGACGACCGTTCGTTCTGGTGGGTCGTTCGGCCGGAGGAACAATCGCCCATGGCGTCGAGGTCGGTCTCGAGAAGCGTGGAGCCCGAGCGGAGGGCGTAGTTCTGCTGGATACCTTCGAGATCGGAAGTAAGGAAACACTCCTCGTTCAGCCGGGTGTGCTACGCCACCTCTACGACCAGGAGAACAAAGTTGGCAAGATGGACGACATCCGTTTGACGGCGATGTCTGGATACTACCGACTGCTGGCGAATTGGGAACGGCGCGAAATCACCTGCCCAACGTTGTTTGTGGCGGCTGCCGATGCTGATGCAGACACCGGAGTCTCGGCAGTATGGTCACTGGAACACGAATTGGCCACAGTGCCGGGCGATCATTTCAGCATGACTGAGGAGTATTCGATCGACACCGCCACCGCAATCGAGAATTGGATCCGAAGCGAAGGGATGTAGCGGAGCTGGTCGGATCGAGCGGCGACGCGGCGACCCCCGGCTGGACGACAGTTCACAATGCGGAACTGTGGTCCAGCCGGAGGGCTGGGTACAACGGTTGGCGCAAACGGCGAATGCACCCTCCCGCGAATTCGTGGGAGGGTGCATTCGCCGTTGTCGGTTCAGTCGCCCCGGTGCTCGAGCAGTGCGTCCGGCAGTGGCTTCTGGTCGAGGAGCTCGGCCGGGACCGGATTGGGGTTGGGCTGTGAGTCAGGAGACATGTTCTGGCAGTACAGCCCGACGAGTACCCCTCGCGGATCGCGAATGTGGGCGATATCGGCGGTGTTGTCCTCGTTGGTCGTAGGGGGCACCGTGATCGTGCCGCCGGCTTCTTCGACCAGGCGGCAGGCCACCTTCAGATCGTCTACCTGGAGGATGATTGCGAGATACTCGTCGGGAACATCGACGCCCTCCGGAGTCAGTTCAGTGTCCCAGGATGTGCCGAACGGCATGGCGCTGCCGGCCGGGGTGTTGGCGAAACCATAGGGCTTGCCGGGCCCATCGAATCCATCCGTAAACGTCCACCCGAAAGCCTTTTCGTAGAACTCCTGGGTCTTCACGAGATTCTTACTGCCGATTTCGAAAGAGATTACTCGACCGATGTTGTTCGTCATATGCGCTAGTCTTTACGGGCCGTGGCGGGATTGTCAACCGCGTTGCGAGACAGTTCTATCCGAATAATTTAGGGGTATCGCAGGGGTGTTCGGATAGGGGGAATTTCTAATAGCGTTGGCTGCGGGTAAATCCGCGAAGGAATTTTTAGCCCTTCGAACCATGCCTGATGTCCGCGATGATTCAGAGGTCACCAGATGCTCAATCTCGACAACGCTCAGACTTCTTCGACGTCGATCGATTTGGCCGGACGTTACACAACGAATTCCGGAGCGAGCGTAATCACGGGAACTCAAGCAATCGTCCGTCAATTGGTCGAACAGCACGAACGAGACAACCGTGCCGGGCAGAGAGTCGCGACCTTCGTATCCGGGTATCCAGGTAGTCCGCTGGCGGGTCTGGACCGCCTGCTCGCCGGTATGCGCGAACTGTCCACCGAGCACGATCTGCATCTGGTGCCCGGTGTCAACGAAGAGCTCGCCGCCACATCGGTATGGGGCAGTCAGATCGAATTGCCGAGCGGGTCACGCACTCACGACGGTGTTGTCGGTGTCTGGTATGGCAAGGGACCCGGCCTGGACAGGGCCGGCGATGCGATGCGCCATGCTGCCCTGTACGGTGCGCATCCGACCGGCGGAGTCTTGGTGCTGGTCGGTGATGATCCCGCCGCGAAGTCCTCGAGTGTGCCCGCTGCCAGCGAGCGGGCTCTGGCCGCTCTCGGGATGCCGGTCTTCTTCCCACGCAATGCGGAGGAGATTGTCGCGTTCGGGCTGTACGGGGTGGCGCTCTCGCGAGCCTCTGGCTGCCTGTCGTCGATGAAGATCGTCGCCGACGTGGCCGATGGCTTGTGGACCCTGGATCGCGACTTCGCCACCTTCGACATCGCCGTCCCTCGGATCGAATGGCAGGGTTCACCCTGGACCTACCGTCAGCGGATATGCGCGGCCCCGCCGGACAGTTTGCTCGCGGAGGCGGACCTGCACGGGCCACGGTGGGCGATGGTCGAAGCCTTCAACGCGGCCAACGATATCGATTGCATGGAGGTGGACCCCTCTGACGCTTGGCTCGGCATCGTCGCCGTCGGTACCGCGTACGACAGTGTTTGTGAGGCGCTCGGCAATCTGGGACTCGACCGAGACGACCTCGAACGGGCCGGGGTGCGAATCCTGCGCATCGGAATGCCGTACCCGCTCGGTCACGACAAGGTACGCCGGCTCGCACGTGGGGTGCGAACGGTCCTAGTGATAGAGGAGAAGACCGCATTCGTCGAGCTTCAGGTAGTGCGTGGCTTGTACGGCCGCGCCGAGGCGCCCGAAGTTATCGGCAAGCAAGGCGCGGATGGTCGGAACCTGATTCCAGCTGACGGGCAACTCACCGCTGAGCGGCTGACCGAGCCGCTCCATCGAGTTCTTGCCCCGCACGTCCAGGTCCGCGCCCCCCGGCCTGCCCGGTTGGACCTGACGGTGCTGCCTACTAGCCGTACGGCGGCGTTTTGTTCGGGATGCCCACACAACCGGTCGACGGTCGTGCCGGCGGGTTCGCTGGCCGGCGGCGGTATCGGGTGCCATACCTTGGTGACGATGTCCTCGCGACCAGAGTCCCAGGTCGTTTCGATGACTCAAATGGGCGGGGAAGGCGCGCAGTGGATTGGGCAGGCGCCCTTCACCGATACCGGGCACATCTTCCAGAACATCGGCGATGGGACCTACTTCCATTCGGGGCAGCTTGCCGTACAGGCATGCGTTGCTGCCGGAGTCGATATCACCTACAAGATCCTGTACAACTCGGCAGTTGCCATGACAGGCGCGCAGGCCGCCGAAGCTGCGGTGGGCATTCCGGACCTGACCCGAAAGCTCGCGGCGGAAGGGGTTTCCAGGATTATTGTGTGCTCCGATGATCCTGGTCGCTTCGAGACCGATCAGCCGGCGGTCGGCACAGCGGTGTGGCATCGCGATCGGCTCGATGAAGCGCAGCGGTTGCTGCGCGATATCAAGGGCGTCACCGTCCTGATCTACGACCAGGAGTGCGCCGCGGAGGCGCGTCGTCAGCGCAAGCGTGGGCTCGCACCTCAACGCCGGACCCGGGTGCTGATCAATGAGGCTGTCTGCGAGGGGTGTGGCGACTGTGGGATCAAGAGCAACTGCCTGTCGGTGCACCCGGTGGACACGGCCTTCGGCCGAAAAACCCGCATCGATCAGTCCAGCTGCAATACCGATTACACCTGCCTCGACGGCGACTGTCCGTCGTTCGTCACAGTGGAGTTGCCGGAGCGCTCGACGACGTCTCCGGTTCCCGTGCCACCGGCGTTGTCCACTCCGCGGTTGCCACCGGTCGACGGTGAATTCAACCTGTTTCTGGCCGGGATCGGCGGAACAGGAATCGTCACCGTGAATCAGGTTCTCGGTGTCGCCGCGCACGCCGACGGGTTCCGGGTGTCGGGTCTGGATCAGATCGGGCTCAGTCAGAAGGCTGGACCGGTTACCTCGCACCTTCGCCTCGGTGCAGGAAAAGCGTCGTCCACCAACAGAATCAATCCCGCGGCGGCGGATTGCCTGCTGGCTTTCGACCTACTGACCGCGGCTGAGGGCAAAAACGCTGTGTACGCCGATCGGGAACGGACGGTGACAGTCTCTTCGATCAGTGCGACTCCGACCGCCGCGATGATTCGCGACTCCTCCGTTGCCTATCCACCGACGGTGGAACTGCTCGAACGACTCGAGTCCACGTCGGCACGAGCGTTCGACATCGACGCCTTGGCTGCGTCCATGGCCTTGTTCGGAGCCGTCGAACCCGCCAACTTCCTGTTGGTCGGTGCCGCATATCAGTTCGGAGCGATTCCGATTTCGGAGCAAGCGATCGAGGCCGCGATCGAGGCCAACGGGGTTGCGATCGAGATCAATCGAGCGGCTTTCCGCTGGGGCCGCGCCGCGGTGATGTGTCCCGAGGCTTTCGAAGAGGCGGTGGCGCAGCGTCTGACACCACCGGCGCGTAGCGCACTGCCGATACCACACCACTTGCTGGGATCGATATCCATCGACGGCTCGGTTCGCACACTGGTCGAAGGTCACGCGGCCGAGCTCATCGCGTTCCACAACGAGAAGGCCGCCGTTCGCTACCTCTCAGTGGTCCAACATGTGTGGAATGCCGAGCGAAAACTGGGCCTGCGTACCGAGTTCAGCGAAAGCGCCGCGCGCGGTCTGTTCAAGCTGTCTGCATACAAGGACGAGTACGAGGTCGCTCGGCTTCTCACTGACCCGGCCTTCCTTCGGGCGGTCCGAGCCGACTTCCCGGATTCCACCGAACTCACCTATCGATTGCATCCACCGATGCTGCGTTCGCTCGGTATGACGAAGAAGCTGGGACTGCGTCCTCGGTCGCACCCGACCTTGCGGCTTCTCGCGCGGGGAAAGGTCTTGCGAGGAACGCCTTTCGATCCCTTCGGCTATGCCCGTGTCCGGCGGTTCGAGCGTGCCCTGCTCGCGCAATACGAGCAGATGATTCGGGAGGCCGCTGAGGGATTGGCCCCGGAAACCTACACGGTCGCGGTCGCCGCGGCGCAGGCGGCTGATGTCGTGCGCGGCTACGAGGCGGTCAAAATGCGTAGTGCCGAGGAGTATCGCCGGGTGCTGCGTGCGTTGCACATCGAGACGCCCACCCTGGGGCCGTTTCTCGTGTGAGGGATGTCGCGGGCAGGCAAGAGGCCTCACTCGGAGTGAGTGAGGCCTCAGCGAACGGGTGTTCAGTAGTGCAGGGCAACAGCTGACGGCAGCTCGTCGGCGCGGCCCCATTTCGATTCCGAAATACGGATGACAGCGTGTAGCGTGCCGGCGATTCTGCTGACGATAGCGGGGCTATCGGCCGCCTCGATACTCAACTGATCATCGTAGGTATGGAAGACGACCGCACCGTCACCGAGTGCTTCCAGCCGTCTCTTTTTGACCCGGTCAGCGTTGCTGATATGGGTGATATAGAAGTCGGTAATCTGCAGGCCCAGCGGTGTGCGCATCGGTGGTACGCGTCCCACGTTGGTGCCGAAGACCATCCCGGGCGGCATGAGGAAATTGTCACTACCGCCAGGTATTTCGGCGAATTGCAGCGGTCCCTGTTGAACGATTCCTGCCGCGAGCCCGGCGTCCAGCGTCGCGCAGATCTCGCGGGCCAGTTCGAGTACCCCTGCGTTGTATTCGGTGGGTTGGTAGAAGCCTGAGCCGATGACATTGGTGCCTTCGGTCACGTCGATGGGCGGAGCTACCTTGGTGCGCAGATCGACCGGGTAGCAGTACAGCAGCTCGGTCAGCCTCATTCCACGAGTTTCAGCGTGGGCCAGCAGAATTGCTCCGCCGATCACGCCGTTGATAGTTACCTGCTCGTCGTGGCACAGTGTGGTGAGCGCGGCCGTTTGTTCCTTGGACAACCGGATGCGTGTCGTCCCCAGACCTGTGAAATCGTCACCGAGCAGTGGATCAGGTTGCCTCGCAAGCAGATTCAATGCCGGTATGGCCGCGGTATCGGTACTCACGCCGGCGGGGCTCGACAAGCTCGTGGCTTCGGGGGTAGGTGCGTCAGCGAATGTTGGTAGCGCAAGTTTCTTGACGCCGCGGGCAATCAGAAGATCTTCGACGGGTAGCGGGTACGCGCGCACCTGTTCCGCAACCTGCCTCCCCGCGGTGATTTCGGTGTAGTATGACCACAACTCGTCGAATACCGCCAGCCCGTGCTGGCCGTCGGCGATGCTGTGATGTACGAACAAGGTGGTGCTCGCGGTCTCCTTTCCGCGCACCACCGCTAGCCCACTCAATGACGTACTTTGATCCAACGTTGTCTCACCGGCCAGCCGTTCTGGATCGCCGTCGATGACCGAGACCTCCGGAAGGGTTCCGGACGTCGCGAACGAATATCCGGACGCGGTAACTTCTATTCGTGCGCCCAGAATCGGATAGTTGTGTAGCAATGCTCTGTATGCCTTGGCTAAGACGTCGAGATCCAATTGCCCGGATAAGCGAACCACGTACCCTGCAAAGTACTCGACGTGCGCGAAGTATCTTTCGCTCGGCGCCAACGGTCTGATGTCAATATTTTCGGTCATAGGTGATCTTCTTGTTCGGGGCCATGCGGGGAATGCGCCGCAGACAGATTCGATTCCCGTGGATGGCAAGGGTTCTTAGTCAGGTTCTACGACCCGGTCGGCCTGGAGAACACGACCGGGATCCATGGCAGGGAGCGCGTACCGGGTGCGAACTCGACGACCATCTCTGGATCGGCGGCAATGCCGAGGGCCTTGAAGGCTGAGCGGCTGTAGGCGCGCAGTGTGCCGATGAGGGAGTCGTGGAGGAACGGTGGCACCGCTGACGGCGGTGACACCATCATTACTGCGATCGAGGTGGGGATGAACATCAGTGGAGCGAGCAAGATGCCGAGAGTCGAAGGGCGTTCCAGGTCGATCACCAGAAACTTCTTGCCTACCCGAGTTGCGTCGGCGATAACCTGAACAGCGTCTTGGGGCGGAAGATGGTGCATGGACACGGCGAACACTACGAGGTCGAAACTGTTCTCCGGCTCATCGATCTTGGTGGCATCGATCAGTTTCACCGTGCAGCGGGGGTGTTGGCCCAGGGGGCTTGCGGCGATGTTCGACACCGATGCCGGATCGAGATCGCTCACGGTCACTTCGGCAGTGGGGTGAAGTTTCAGTATCTCGGCGGAGACTCCGCCATGTCCCGCGCCGAGCTCCAGGATCCTCGGGTTGTCCAGGTCCGAGACCTGGTCCAGCACCATCTGCGCGTTGAGCGTGTGAAGGCCGAAGCGTTCACCGAAGCGGTCGAGGGTCCCGATCACCTTCTGCTTGAGTTCATCGGAGATGTCGTATCGGTCGGTTATTTCTGGCCGTTGCGTTTGTAGCCGACGATTGATCCACGATGCGTCCGGTCCGCCACGCGGCATCCGAGCGATTTCCTCGGCGGTGAGCTTTCCTTGTGTCATGTTCCCTCTTTGTCGCGAATCTGGCTGTTAAAGAATTTCACTGCGCGCTGGATTGCAGATTCTTCTGGAGTTCTCGCAATCTGGCCGAGAACGATGCGACGTGCGCTTCTAGGCCTGCCGGCTTGTTCCCGGCCTCGGTTGCCCGGCGGATATCGCTCCGCGCCTCCTGGAGTTGGCGCGCCGACATGTGAGCTGTGCCGTGGGTTTCGAAGATATAGTCGCGTTCGCCGTAGTAGTCGCAGTCGCTCAGCATGAATGCCAGCTTCATTCCGCAGGAGTTGTCGAATGTCTCGCGATAGGCCACGACATCGGCTGCGACGGAGCGGATCGAGATCGACGTCCGCTTTATCTTCTGGTTCTGTGTCCGGTGGATGATGTCACCACGGAGGACGAGGAGATCGCCGGGAGCCAGCAGGGGGGTATGCGCGATCGAGTCGATGTCCACTCGGAAGGTGTGCGAGCCGCCGGCATTGTCGTCGACGCGGGTCTTACCGGTGTATCGAGCAGCGCCGGAACCGACTGCGATATCGGACAGTTCGGGATCGGAACTTTTCAGTTTCGAGAACGGGACGACGGTAACATTCGAATGGGAGATGTCCTCCTTGTCGAGGACGAGGTACAGGTTCGTGTACCGCAGATGCTGGCCGAAATCGTAGAATGATCCGTGTTCCTGATGAAAAGGAAAGTTTACCGAGTGCTCCGGGTCCTCGGGATCGACCGAGAAGATTCCACTGTGGGTGAGGATCATGTCGGTGCCGAACAAGTCGAGCTGAAGTTTGTGCAACTTCTCCTGCACTACGGCCGGGATCTGCGAAGGATCCTCGATCGCCGTCACCAGGCGCTTGCCGAAGTATCCAGCGCCCGCGCCATGTCCTACTTCCTCGGCGAATCGCAGTAGATCTGCAATTTCCCGATCGTCGAGAAATTTCTCGATGTGAACGAACCCGTCCGTGTCGAGTGCGGTTTTCATAGTCCTCTTCCAGGGTCTCGAGCAGTCAATCCCAAGCTATTGGTGTAGTTTCAAGTATTTTGAAACGGGGCAACTCGATGTAAGTATTGGTACCGGCTTCGAGCGTTGTCAACCAAGACTGCGAGTTAAGCGGTCAACTGGTATGTGAATAGGGGTGTGACAGGGGTGTCGAACTAGGGGGAAATCCTTCTAGTCTTATTGCGACTGAAAAAGAAGATGTCCATCCGATCTGCGTCTCACAGTGGATGGAATGCGGCCCTGGGCCGGCCGCCGACACCCTATGGCGGGAGCCTTCAAGCCGATGACAATGCATTCTGTGGATTCTCTGACGTCTCCTCTGATTTTCGTGCTTTCCGGTTTCGATCGAAATGCTCTGAGCCGCCGCGCGACGAATATCCGCGAGTTCTTGTCGGAGCACCCGGGGCATGAGCTCCGAGACGTCGCCTACTCACTGGCCGGTACCGATCCGCAGGACGAGTTCCGGGCCGCGATGGTCGTGACGAGCCGAGCGCAGTTGCTGAGTGAGCTCGAGGGGATCGCGCAGGGGCGACCGCTCCCGGGAACCGCGATCGGCCAGGCCCGCCACGGTGGCGGAGTCGTCTTCGTCTACCCGGGTATCGGGGCGGAATGGCCGGGAATGGCCGCGGCGCTGCTCGAGTCGTCGCCGGTCTTCGAAGCGGAGGTCCGTGCGTGTGACGAGGCGCTGACGCCCATTGTCGGCTGGTCGATCCTGGATGTGCTCAGGGGGGTACCGGGCGCGCCACCGCTGGAGCGTCAGGACGTGATTCAGCCGGTTTCGTTCGCGATGTCGGCCGGGCTCACCGCACTGTGGCGCGATGCGGGGGTCGAGCCGGATGCCGTGCTCGGCTACAGCCTGGGCGAGATTCCCGCGGCATACGCGTCGGGTGGTCTGTCGCTGCCCGACAGCATGCGGACGGTGGCGCACTTCAGCCTCGAAGTGGCGGCCTTCGTCGGTCAGGGCGCGATGCTGAACGTCGCGTTGCCGGTCGCCGAGATCGGTCCCTATCTCGATCGGGCTCCCGGCCGGGTGGAGGTGGTTGGCTTCAATGGCCCGCACGCCACGGTGATTTCCGGTGATCCGGACGCCGTCATCGCGGTGCGCGCCGAGCTCGAGCACGAGGGTATCCGGTCTCAGGTGGTGCCCTTGGGGGTCGCGGCGCACACCTCGCGGCTGAGTGTCGTTCGGGACTCGCTGATGAAGTCGCTGGAGCCGATTCGCCCGCGGGTGTCGCGTGTTCCCTTCTGCTCGACGGTGATCGGCGATGTGTTCGATACCGAGCGGCTGGGCGGCGACTACTGGAGTCGCAACCTGCGCGATGTCGTCCGGTTCGACGAGGCCGTGCACAACATGCTCGGCTACGGCTATCGCCACTTCCTGGAGCCGAGTCCGCGGCCCGCGCTCGCGACCGCTATGCACGGCATCTTCGAGGCGAAGGGGACCGATGCTGTCGCGCTGGGGACCCTGCGCCGGGACGGCGGGCAGCTGGACACCTTCCTCTCCGCGGTTGCTCGCGCCTATGTCGAAGGCGTCCGGGTGGACTGGACACGCCACTTCGCGGGATCGGGTGCGCGTCGAATCCTGGTGCCGGACCTGATGGAGACATCGCGGGCAGATGGTGCGGCGCTCATCTCCGGGGCGCCCGTGGACCGTGGCGAGATCGGAAGTGTGCGAGAGATCGTCGACCTGATCCGTGCCGAGTGTGCCGCAGTGCTCGGTCGCGAGGTCGACGACCCGGAAAGCTCTTTCAGCGAGCTCGGGGTCGACTCCCTCACCGCGGTTCGACTGCGTGACCGGATCAATGCCGTGACCGGCTCGGCCCTTTCCGCGACAGTGGTCTTCGACTACGCGACGCCTACGGCGCTGGCGCAGCACATCGTCGATGCGGCGAGCGGTGCCGCCGCCATCGCCGAGTCGATCATCGAATCGGAGGCGGGCGACCCCGACGACCCGATCGCGATCGTCGCGATGAGCTGCCAGTTGCCGGGCGGTGTCACATCACCGGAAGCGCTGTGGCAGTTGGTGGAACAGGGCAAGGACGTCATCGCGGCATTCCCGCCCGATCGAGGCTGGAATCCGTCGCAGCTGCGCGAAGCCCGAACGACGCAGGGTGGGTTCCTCTACGACGCCGCGGATTTCGACGCAGGCCTTTTCGGTATTTCGCCGCGTGAGGCGTTGGCGATGGATCCGCAGCAGCGGTTGTTGCTGGAGTCGTCGTGGGAGTTGTTCGAGCGGGCCGGTATCGCTCCGGATTCGTTGCGGGGCAGCCGGACCGGTGTGTTCATCGGTCTGGCGGGCCGGGACTACGGCGGCGACATGATGAACCAATCGGAGCAGACCGCAGGCCATCTGCTCACCGGAACCTTGATGAGCGTCGCTTCCGGCCGACTCGCCTACACCTATGGCCTCGAGGGGCCGGCGCTGACAGTGGATACGGCGTGTTCGTCGTCCCTGACGGCCTTGCACCTGGCCGTGCAATCCCTCCGTCGTGGTGAATGCTCACTGGCCGTGGCGGGTGGGGCCACAGTTATGGCCACTCCGGCGGTGATGCTCGAGTTCTCCCGGCAGGGAGGGCTGGCGGCTGATGGTCGGTGTAAGTCGTTTTCGGCTGGTGCTGATGGGACTGGTTGGGGTGAGGGTGTTGGTTTGGTGTTGGTGGAGCGTTTGTCGGATGCGCGGCG
>NZ_JBHURA010000020.1:0-43757 GCF_042674185.1 Nocardia sp. NPDC056952
GGGCACCGGTGCTTGCTCCTTCGTCGCCTACGCACCGGCGCCTGACCGGCGGCCCGGCCGCGGACCGGCCACTTCGCGGCCGTCCCTCCCTAGGGGTCGGGAGTGCGGTGGGTGGGTTGGGTGGGTTGTTGAAGACGGGGACGGGACGGGGACGGGGACGGGTTGTTGTGGGTTCGGTCAGAAGCTGTGTTCTGGGCCGGGGAAGGTGCCTTGGCGGACTTCGGCGGCGTAAGTGGCTGCGGCGGTGCGGAGTTCGTCGCCTACGTTGCCGAAGCGCTTGACGAACTTGGCGGTCTTGCCGCTGGTATAGCCGGCCATGTCCTGCCAGACCAGCACCTGGGCGTCGCAGTCGGCGCCCGCGCCGATGCCGACGGTCGGGATGGTCAGCTTGCGGGTGACCTGGCCCGCGATCTCGGCGGGGACCATTTCCATGACCACCGAGAACGCACCGGCCTCCTGCACGGCGATCGCGTCGGCGACCAGCTGCTCGGCGCCGTCGCCTCGGCCCTGGACACGGAAACCGCCCAGGGTGTTCACGCTCTGCGGGGTGAACCCGATGTGGGCCATCACGGGGATGCCCGCGGAGGTGATCAGCGCGATCTGCTCGGCGACCCGTTCGCCGCCTTCGAGCTTCACCGCGTGCGCGCCACCCTCCTTCATGAAGCGGATGGCGGTCGCCAGAGCCTGCTGCGGCGAGGACTCGTAGGTCCCGAACGGCAGATCGGCGACGACCAGCGCGTGCGGGGCGCCGCGCACGACACCGCGTACGAGCGGGATGAGCTCGTCGACGGTGATCGGCACGGTGGTGTCGTAGCCGTAGACGACATTGGCGGCCGAATCGCCGACCAGGAGCACGGGGATGCCGGCTTCCTCGAACAGCCGCGCGGACGAGTAGTCGTAGGCCGTCAGCATCGACCAGCGCTCACCGTCGGCCTTCATCTGCTGGAGATGCTGGACGCGGGTCTTGCGGCGTGGCTTGTTGTCGGCGGGAGTGGCACCGTAGGCAGGAGTCTGCTCATCGGATACGGACATCATCGTCCCTTTCGTCTGGTTCCTCGAGGCCCATACCGGGTCCCCGGGCTTTTCTGACCATCTCAGTGTGCCACCTGCGCCCGCACGGGTTTAAGGCCCGGCGCCGGTGTGATCGGTCACACCAGCGATTCGGTTACCGTGATGCGAGCCCATTCGGGCGCATTGTGTGCGCCGCAGGGCGCGGAAAGGTGGGCCCACTGTGCAGCGAGGCCGGCTCGTCGTGCTCCTCGGCGCTGTCTCTGCGTTGATCGTCACCGGATGCGGCACCGGCGGGGACAGCGCACCGCGTGCTGAACTGCCTCCGCCCCCACCGGGCCTGAACAGCTTCTACGACCAGCAGATCGATTGGGGCTCGTGCGAGAGCTACGGCAGCCCGGAGGACCGGCTGCCACCCAAAACCGAGTGCGCGCGGATCACCGTGCCGATCGACTACGCGCGCCCGGACGGCCCGACCGCCCAGATCGCCCTCTCCCGGATCCCGGCCACCGGCGAGAAGGTCGGCTCGCTGCTGATGAACCCGGGCGGGCCCGGCGTCTCCGGCCTGTCGATGGTCGGTGTCGGCAACCGCACCGAACTGGCGGAGAAGTTCGATCGGGTCGGGTTCGATCCGCGCGGTGTCGGCTCGTCGCTGCCCTCGATCGTCTGCCTCACCCCGCAGCAGGCCGACGCCGAACGTGCCGAGCCGCCCACCGACAACACGCCGGCGGGCATCGCCGAGGCCGAGGCCGACAACCGTGAGTACGCCGACCGCTGCGCCCAGCGTTCCGGCGTCGACCTGCTCGGTCACGTCGGTACCCGCGAGGTGATCCAGGACATGGATGTCATGCGGGCGGTGCTCGGCGACGCGAAACTGAGCTACCTCGGCTACTCCTACGGCACCCGCCTCGGTTCGGCCTACGCCGAGAAATACCCGCAGAACGTGCGCGCGCTCGTTCTCGACGGCGCCGTCGACTCCTCGCAGGACCCGGTCCAGGAGTCACTGCGTCAGGCGGCGGGCTTCCAGGGCGTGTTCACCGCCTACGCCACCGACTGCGCGAAGAACGCCGACTGCCCGCTCGGCACCGACCCCGCCCAGGCCGTCACCCGTTTCCGCGAGCTGGTCGGACCGCTGGAGAAGACTCCGGCGCCGACCACCGACCCGCGCGGCCTCAGCTACAACGACGCGATCACCGGCGTCCAGCAGGCTCTGTACAGCGACGACCTGTGGCAGATCCTCACCCAGGGCCTCACCGAACTGCGCGCGGGCAGCGGCGACACCCTGCTGCAGCTGGCCGATATGTACGACGGCCGCCGCCAGGACGGCACCTACGCCAACACCCAGGACGCCTTCAACGCGATCCGCTGCGTCGACGATCCGCGCGTCACCGATCCCGCGGTGACCGGCCGTCAGGACACCGAGTACCGCAAGGCCGCCCCGTTCCTCGACGACGGCAAGGGCACCGGCGCCGCCCCGCTGGAACTGTGCGCTGCCTGGCCGGTGCCCAACACCAGCACCCCGCATCGCGTCTCGGCCCCCGGGCTGCCGCCCACCGTCGTGGTCTCCACCACCGACGACCCGGCCACGCCGTATCAGGCCGGTGTCGACCTGGCCGCACAGCTGGGTGCCGACCTGATCACCTTCCGTGGCAATCGGCACACCGCCGCTCTGGTGGCGGGCGATCAGTGTCTCGACACCGCGGTGATCGACTATCTGGTCGATCTCGCCACGCCCGCGCCCGGTCTCACATGCTGAGAGCCACATTTACTCACCGCGCCCCGTCGTGGCCGGTGAGATGTGCGAACGATGTGACGAGATCGCAAACCCGTCTCCGTATGTAACACGGATTTAACGCCGGGTGCTTACGCTCGCCGGTATGGATCGCCAGAAGGAATTCGTGCTGCGGACGCTCGAAGAGCGGGATATCCGCTTCGTCCGTCTCTGGTTCACCGATGTGCTGGGCTACCTCAAGTCCGTCGCCATCGCCCCCGCCGAGCTCGAAGGCGCCTTCGAGGAGGGCATCGGCTTCGACGGCTCGGCCATCGAAGGCTTCGCGCGCGTGTCCGAGGCGGACATGGTCGCACGGCCCGATCCGTCGACCTTCCAGGTGCTGCCGTGGGCCAGCTCCAAGGGTCACCAGCACTCGGCGCGGATGTTCTGCGACATCACCATGCCCGACGGTTCGCCGTCCTGGGCCGACCCGCGCCACGTGCTGCGCCGTCAGCTGAACAAGGCCGCCGACGCGGGCTTCAGCTGCTACGTGCACCCCGAGATCGAGTTCTTCCTGCTGGAGAACAAGCTCAAGGACGGCTACGAGCCGACCCCGGCCGACAACGGCGGCTTCTTCGACCAGGCCGTGCACGACGCGGCGCCGAACTTCCGCCGCCATGCCATCGACTCGCTCGAATCGATGGGCATCTCGGTCGAGTTCAGCCACCACGAGGGCGCTCCCGGCCAGCAGGAGATCGACCTGCGCTACGCCGACGCGCTCTCGATGGCCGACAACGTGATGACGTTCCGCTACCTGATCAAAGAGGTGGCGATCGACGAGGGCGTGCGCGCGACGTTCATGCCCAAGCCGTTCTCCCAGTACCCCGGCTCGGCCATGCACACCCACATGAGCCTGTTCGAGGGCGAGAACAACGCCTTCGCCGATCCCGACGACCCGAACAACCTCTCGGGCACCGCGCGCTCGTTCATCGCAGGCATCCTCGAGCACGCCCCCGAGATCAGCGCGATCACCAACCAGTGGGTCAACTCCTACAAGCGGCTGATCCACGGTGGCGAAGCCCCGACCGCGGCCTCGTGGGGCCGGTCCAACCGGTCGGCGCTGGTGCGGGTGCCGATGTACACCCCGAACAAGTCGTCGTCGCGGCGCGTCGAGATCCGCAGCCCTGATTCCGCCTGCAATCCGTACCTGACCTTCGCGGTGCTGCTGGCCGCGGGTCTGCGCGGTATCGAAAAGGGCTACACGCTGCCCCCCGAGGCCGAGGACGACGTGTGGTCGCTGACCGACGCCGAGCGTCGCGCCATGGGCTTCCGCACCCTGCCCGGCACCCTCGACGAGGCCCTGCAGGCGATGGAGCGCTCCGAGCTGGTCGCCGAAACCCTCGGCGAACACGTCTTCGACTTCTTCCTGCGCAACAAGCGCCGTGAGTGGGCCGACTACCGCTCACAGGTCACTCCCTGGGAGCTGAAGGAATACCTGAGTCTCTGAGTGATCCCGGGCCGCCTTGATCCGGGCTGACCGGATCAAGGCTTCCAGGCCGAAAGCCCGCGGAGTCAGCCGCTAGGATCACAGCTATGGTCCGGCCACCGACTGCCCGCTCCGCTGTACCCGGCGTCGGCCGGCTCGGTTTACTCGAACCGACAGCGGCGGCTTCCCTGCATCAACTCGGCTGGGACAACGTCGACGGGGTGCCGGTGCTCTGGGCACTCTCGCGTTCGCCCGATGCCGACCTCGCCCTGTCCACGCTGGTGCGGCTGCGCGAATCGCTCGAAGACGAATGGCCCGAACTGGATTCGGCGATCCGTTCCGACACCACGTTGCGCGGCAGGCTGTTCGGTTTGCTCGGCTCGTCGACGGCGTTCGGCGACCATCTGGTCGCTGCCCCGGCGGCGTGGAAAGTGCTGCGCGAGAACGAACTTCCCAGCCGTGACGAACTGATCGCCGATCTGCTCGACGCCGTCGACGCGGCGCCGGAGAACGGACCCAACGCGGGGCCGATGCTGTTCCGTGCCGGGATCGCCGGTCCGGAGGCGGTCGCCTTGCTGCGCGGCAGGTACCGCGATCAGCTGATGTTGCTGGCCGCGGTCGACCTCGCCTCCACCGTCGAGAACGAACCGGTGCCGCCGTACCTGGTGGTCGGCAAGCACCTGTCGGATCTGGCCGATGCCGCGCTCACCGCCGCCCTGTCGGTCGCGGTGGCCAGGGTGTGTAAGAACGGCCCGGTGCCGGTGCGCCTCGCGGTGATCGCGATGGGCAAATGTGGTGCGCGAGAACTGAATTACGTCAGTGACGTCGACGTGGTGTTCGTCGCCGAACCGGCCGACGCGACCGCGACCCGGCTCGCCGCGGAGATGATGAGCGTCGCGAGTTCGGCCTTCTTCGAGGTCGACGCCGCACTGCGCCCCGAAGGCAAGGCGGGGGCACTGGTGCGCACCCTCGACTCCCACCTCGCCTACTACAAGCGGTGGGCGCGCACCTGGGAGTTCCAGGCGCTGTTGAAGAACCGGCCGATGACCGGCGATATGGAACTCGGCAAGCAGTACCGCGACGCGCTGATGCCGATGGTCTGGACCGCGTCAGAACGCCCCGACTTCGTCGCCGACGTCCAGGCCATGCGCCGCCGGGTCGAGGACCTGGTCCCCGCCGACATGCGCGAGCGCGAGCTCAAGCTCGGCGCGGGCAGCCTGCGCGATGTCGAATTCGCCGTGCAGCTCCTGCAATTGGTGCACGGCCGGGTCGACGAGGCACTGCATGTCACCAATACCGTCGAAGCGCTCACGGCCCTCGCCGCGGGCGGCTACGTCGGCCGTGAGGACGCCGCCAACCTCACCGCCTCCTACGAATTCCTGCGCCTGCTCGAACACCGCCTGCAATTGCAGCGGCTCAAGCGCACCCACACCCTGCCCGCGGCCGATGACGAGGAGGGCATGCGCTGGCTGGCCCGCGCCGCCCACATCCGGCCCGACGGCCGCCAGGACGCGGTCGGCGTGCTCGATACCGACATCCGCCGCAACGCCGTGCGAGTCCGGCGGTTGCACGCGAAACTGTTCTATCGCCCGCTGCTGGACGCGGTTGCCCGGATGGACTCCGACGCGCTGCGCCTGAGCCCCGACGCCGCCGTCCGCCAGCTCGCCGCCCTCGGCTACGGCGCACCGGCCAACGCGCTCGGCCATCTCAAAGCGCTCACCGGCGGCGTCTCGCGCAAGGGCCGCATCCAGGCACTGCTGCTGCCCACTCTGCTCGAATGGCTCGGTGACACACCGAATCCCGACGCCGGGCTGCTCGCGTACCGCCGGGTGTCGGAGGGGCTCGACGACCAGATCTGGTTCCTGCGCGTGCTGCGTGACGAAGGCGCGGTGGCCCAGCGTCTGATGATCGTGCTCGGTTCCTCGGAGTACCTGCCCGATCTGCTGATCAACGCGCCCGACACCATCCGGATGTACGCCGACGGGCCCGGCGGTCCGCAGCTGCTCAGCACGAAACCCGAAGACGTCGCCCGCGGCATGCAGACCGCGGCCGCCCGCTACGACGACCCGAAACGTGCTGTCGCGGCGGCACGTTCACTGCGCCGCCACGAACTGGCCAGGGTCGCCTCGGCCGATGTGCTCGGCATGCTGGACGTCCCGCAGGTGTGCGCGGCGCTGTCGTCGGTGTGGGTCGCGGTGCTCGAGGCGGCGCTGAGCGCGGTCATCCGCGCCTCGGAGGCCGAACGCGCAGCGCCCGCGCCCGCCGACTTCGCGGTGATCGGCATGGGCAGGCTCGGCGGGATGGAACTGGGCTACGGCTCCGACGCCGACGTGCTGTTCGTCTGCGATCCGCGCCCCGGTGAAGACGAGGCCACGGCCGTGAAATGGGCCAACGGGATCGCCGAGAAGGTGCAGCGGCTGCTCGGCGCACCGAGCGTCGACCCGCCGCTGCAGGTCGACGCGGGCCTGCGCCCGGAGGGCCGCAACGGGCCCCTGGTGCGAACGCTGACCGCCTATCAGGCCTATTACGCGCAATGGGCCCAGCCGTGGGAGGTGCAGGCGCTGCTGCGCGCGCACCAGGTGGCGGGCGATCAGGATCTGGGCGTGCGCTTCCTGCACGTCATCGACCCGATCCGCTATCCGACCGGCGGGGTGTCGGAGGAATCGGTCCGCGAGATCCGCCGCATCAAGGCGCGCGTCGACTCCGAGCGGCTTCCGCGCGGTGCCAACCCGTCGACCCACACCAAGCTGGGCCGCGGCGGCCTGGCCGATATCGAATGGACCGTCCAGCTCCTGCAACTGCGCCACGCGCACGAGATACCCGCGCTGCACAACACCTCGACCCTGCAGTCGCTCGACGTGATCGAAGCCGAGGGCATCCTCGAGCCCGAGGACGTCGCGCTCCTGCGTGAATCGTGGATCACCGCCACCGCCGCCCGCAACGCCCTCGTCCTGGTCAAGGGCAAGCCGACCGACCAGCTCCCCGGCCCGGGCCAGCTGCTCTCGGCGGTGGCCCGAGTAGCCGGCTGGCCCAACGACGACGGCAGCGAGTTCCTCGACACCTACATGCGCATCACCCGGCGCGCGAAGGCCGTCGTCGAGCGCGTGTTCGGGGGATAGTCCGGACATGAAAAAGCCCCGCACCACTGGTGCGGGGCTTTTTCAGTTCACGCCGAAATCAGATGGCGCGGACGTCCTGGGCCTGGGGGCCCTTCTGGCCCTGGCCGACCTCGAACTCCACCCGCTGTCCCTCTTCGAGGGACTTGAAGCCCGAGCCGCCGATAGCCGAGTAGTGAACGAAGACGTCGGGGCCGCCTCCGTCTTGGGCGATGAAGCCGAAGCCCTTTTCGCCGTTGAACCACTTGACGGTGCCTTGAGTCATGTTTTAAAAGTCTTTTCCGTAGGTGAGCCATGGCGATCACTTGCGATCAGCCCAGTCTCAGCAACCCAGTATGCCATACTCGCCAGCAAACCGCGCCTCGCGATCTGTCACACCGCGATGTGGGCGGCGTATGCCGTGGAAAACCGGCGTGTTGCGTCGGTCGGCAACCAATGCCTGCGCCCCTGTCACATCGCGTCGCGGACTGTGCCAATCTGGGCGGTATGGGTGAGATGAACGCGGGGCGTGGCGGGCACGTCGACCTGGCCATGCGGGTGCTCGACGCGCACGTGGCGTTCACCAAGCAGCAGTTGCGTGAACCCGCCGGGTTCCTCGAGTTCGTCACCGAGGAGATCGACGGCGCGCTCGAGGAGGCCGCGGAGCTGACCCTCGCGCAGGCGGTGACCCGTGAGCAGATCAAAGCGGTCGCGCACAAATTCGCCGTCCAGGTTCCCGTCGAGGGCGCGATTCCCGAACTCGTCGGTGAGATCGCCACCCGCCTGTACAACCATCGCGCCAACGACGAGATCGAGGTCGGTGAGCTCGTCGACAACCGCCGCTTCGACGAGCTGGTCGACGGCGTCGCCGATCTGGATCTCACCCACCGGCTGGTGCGGCTGGTGCTCAACAGCCCGGTGACCGTCGACGCGTGCGTCGAGGCGGTCCAGCGCGCGGTGGTCACCGCGGTCGACGACGGTTTGCACCCCGAAGGCGGCGGCCTGGCCAGGACGCTGCGCGGTGCGCTGTCGCGCCTGGCCGAACCGGCGATGCCCGCGATCGAGCACGGCGTCGGCAGGCTCACCCGCACCGGTGCGCGATTCGTGTTGCGCGGCAACAGCGGTGACGCCGACGAGGTGTTGCTCGACAGCGCGCGCGAGACCTGGCGCAAACACACCGGCGACGCGGTCGGCTCGTTCCGTGATCTGGTCTCGGCCACCGACGTCGAAGACATCGTCGTGCTCGTCTTCGAATTCTGGCGCACCTTCCGCGATACCGACTACTTCCGTGCCCTGCTCGACGAGGGCGTGGACCACGTCTTCGACAAATACGGCGACACCCCCCTTGCCGAATTACTGGCTGAGCTGGGCGTAGGGCGCGCGGAGATGCTCGAGGAGGCGCTGCGTTTCGGCCCGCCGGTCCTCGAAACACTCGACGAGCGCGGTTATCTCGACACCGTGCTGCGTCGCAGGCTGGCGCCGTTCTACGCTTCGGACGCCTTCCGGGCCGCGGTGTCCGGGATGGAGTAATCGCGCCAGTTCCGTTCGGCCGCTGGCATGTCGGGATGTGTCGGTACGATTCGTGCAACGATGGGGCGCTTGTCTGCCACCGGATCTCGATCGAAAGGCTGCCGTGACACGTCTGTCCACCCTGCTCGACCAGATCGACTCCGGTGCTGTGCTGCTGCCCGAATTCCAGCGTGGCTACGTGTGGAACCGCGACCAGGTGCGTGGACTCATGCGGTCGCTGTATCTCGGGTATCCGGTCGGTGGGTTGCTGGTGTGGGAGACCGGGTCCGAGGAGATCGCGGTACGCGGGTCGACGACCGGCTCGGGGCTGCGCCAGTTGCTGCTCGACGGTCAGCAGCGCATCACCACCCTGTACGGGATCATGCGCGGGACAGCGCCGTCGTTCTTCGAAGGCGACGAGATCGCCTTCACCGGTCTGCATTTCGATGTCGAGCGTGAGCTCTTCGAATTCCAGGTGCCCGGCCGCGACACCGCGCCGGCCTGGATCGACATCACCGAACTGTTCGCCCAGGGGCCGATGCACTACCTGGCCAGGTTCCCGGACGAGTCACCGGAAACCCTTGCCCTCTATCTCGATCGGCTGAACAAGGTTCGCGAGGTGGCCAACCGCGAGTTCAACGTCGAGACCATCACCGGATCGGATCGCACGGTCGACGAGGTGGTCGACATCTTCAACCGGGTCAACTCCGGCGGCACCAAACTGTCCAAGGGCGACCTCGCGCTGGCCACCCTGTGCGCGCAGTGGCCGCAGGCCCGCGGCAACCTGCGCGACCACCTGATCCGCTGGGACAAAGACGGCTACACGTTCACCCTGGACTGGTTGCTGCGCAACGTGATCGCCGTCGGCAACGGCCGCGCGCACTTCGACGCACTCGGCGATCTGGCGCCCGCGGAATTCGAGCAGGCCCTGGTGGCCACCACGAAACAGGTCGACACCTTCCTCGACACGGTGGCGGGCCGGCTCGGCCTCGACCACGACCGAGTCCTGATGGGGCGCTACGCGATTCCCGTGATCACCCGCCTGCTGTTCCTCAACGGCGGCCGCTTCGACGACGACCTGCACCGCGACCGGGTGCTGTACTGGTACGTGCATTCCGCGCTCTGGGGCCGGTTCAGCGGCTCCACCGAGACGTTCCTGCAACAGGACTACGACACGCTCGAACGCGGCGGCATCAACGCGCTGATCGGCTCGCTGGAACGGCTGCGCGGTGGCTCGCTCGACCTGTGCGCCGACGATTTCGCCGGTGCCACTCGCGGTTCCCGGTTCTATCCACTGCTGTACATGCTGACCCGCGTCGACGGTTCCCGCGATCTCGGCACCGGGACCGAACTCGGCATCGAGCAGTTCGGCGAGCGCACCCCGGTGCAGGTGCACTACCTGTTCCCGAAAACCCTGCTGCGCGATGCCGGTTACGAACGCAACGAGATCAACGCGATCGCCAACTTCTGCTTCCTCGGCCCCGGCTCCGAGGCCGAGCTCGGCGAGCGTGAGCCCGCCGACTACTTCGCCGAGGTGGAACGGCGCAACCCGGGTGTGCTCGCCTCGCAGTGGATTCCGACCGATCCGTCGCTGTGGCGGGTGGAGAACTACCGTGAGTTCCTGCGGGCCCGCCGCAAGATGCTCTCCGCCTCGGCGGACGCGTTCCTCGAAAAGCTGCGCACCGGCAAACTGCACCGCCCGACCCTGCTGACGGTGGGTGTGGCCGGGGTGACCATCGGCGATCCCGCGGTGGACCAGGTCAACGCGCTCGTCGACGATCTCGTCGCCGACGGCTTCGGCTTCCCGCTGCTCGACAGTGAGGTCTCCGACCCGGTCACCGGCCGCGAACTCGCTGTCGCCGAAGCCTTTTGGCCCGAGGGCCTGCAGCCGGGCGTCGGCATGCCGGTGGTGCTCGTGCTCGAGCCGTCCAATGCCGACCTCACCCGTTTCGCCCAGCTGGGCTACGCGGTGTTCACCTCTGTCGACGCCCTGCGCGGCTATGTCGACAACCTGCGCGTGGAAGCCTCCGGCGACAGCGGCATCGACGGCCCGGTCGGCGATCTGGCCGCGTTGGCCGACCGTCTGCCCGCCACCTGGGTCGGCAATTCCGAACAGGTCTGGTTCCGCTTCGCCTGGAACCTGCTGGAGCGCGACCGCGCCGAGGGCCCCGACGCGCTGCTCGGTCCCGAACAGCTCGCCCTGCGCTACATCGCTCTGTGGGCGCTCACCCGCACCTTCTACATCCACGCCTTCGACCAGGGCAACCCCGGCGAATGGCGCTACTACCTCGGCGACGCCATCGGCCCGAGCCCGCTGGTCCCGCGTGCGTGGCTGGCTCAGCGGGCCGTCGAATCCGGTGCGCTGGCCCCCGGCATGCCGCCCGGCGACGAAGACATCGCGATCGCGCTCGTTCACGGCGTCATCGAGACCGTCGACGAGGTCGCCACCGCGCTGTCCCACCTCCTCGGCGGGCCCGGTCTGTTCGCCTCCCTGTGGGCGTCGGCGGGCGCGGCCGAACACTACGGCTACCCCCTGTCCACCGATCAGATCAACGACCTCATCAACCAGGTGGTCAACGATCCCGAGTCCCGAAAGATCCAGGCCTACAACTGGATCGAGGCAGGTCTGCCGCTCTAGGGCCTACCGGTCGCGCGCTGGAAGGTCGAGACGAAGTCGGTCAGCGCGGTGCGGTCCTCGAGGTCGGCCGGTCGGTAGCCGCGGTCGGCTTCGACCGTGATCGCGGTGCCCGCGCCGACGCGCAGCTCATCCCAGCAGACCGGGAGAACCGGGAGCTGCACGGTGCGCTCACCGACGGTCAGGGTGATCGCCGAGGTGTACTTGTTCGCGACGGTCATCAGCTCCTCGACGGCCCGCTCGGTGAGTGGACCCGCGGCGGAGAATTCTTCGAGGTACACGGTCACCTCCCTTCCGGCGGCCAGTGTAGGTCCTCGCGGAGTTCCCAAGACAGCCGCAAGCGACCTGAAAGCGGCGCCGCTTAGGGTGACCTCATGATGCGTAAACGGTTGGAACGAGCGTTGCTCGTCCTGGGGTGGGGCGCGGTGGTCGCGGCGGTGGCCGGGATCGTGTTGCATGTCGTGGACTGGCGCCAGAAGTCGATGGTGCTGTTGGCGTCGGGGGCGATGTGGTTGATGCTCGGTGCGGTCGTGGGGCTGTTGCTGTTGCTGCTCGCCCGAGGCTGGCGCAGCTCAGGGGCGGCGGCACTGGTGCTGGCCGGTGCCGCGTGGTTGGTGGTGCCGTCCTACATTCCGGAGGCCAGGGCCGCCGATGGGCCGGAACTGGTGGTGATGCAGTCGAACATCCTGTTCGGCAAGGCCGATCCGGTCGCCGTGGTCGGTGCCGTGCGGGAGAACAACGTCGACGTGCTCACCGTCGAGGAGTTGACCATCGACTCGATCACGGGTCTGCGTGTGGCCGGACTCGAAGAACGACTGCCCTACTCCTACCTGGAACCGGCGCAGTCCGGTGGTGGCGGCACCGGCATCTACAGCCGATACCCGTTGCGTGACACCAAGAAATACGACGGCTTCATCATGAGCAACATCTCCGCGACGATGCAACATCCACAGCGTGGACCGATGCCGGTCTTCGCTTTCCATCCGATTCCGCCGAACCTCGACTTCGGCGCCTGGTCGGTCGAGATGCGCCGGGTCGACGAGATCCTCGCGGCGACCAGCGCACCGGCGATCGTCGGCGCGGATTTCAATGCCACGCAAGATCATTCGGCGTATCGCGCGCTGCTCGACGGCGCGTTCGCCTCGGCCGCGGACCAGACCGGCGACGGTGTCCTGCTCACCTACCCGGCGGATCGCCGGTGGGGACCGGTGATCGGGATCGATCACATCCTCGTCGCAGGTGGGGTGGCCGAACAGATCCGCACGCTCACCATCCCCGGCTCCGACCATCGCGCGGTGCTGGCCACGATCCGAATGGACCTGTGACAGCGGTCGTTTACCATGTGAGCGCTCGATCGCGGACCGCTAGGCGTCCGCGTCATTTTTGGGGAGGACAGCGCATGAGAAGACATCGGTTCGGCGCGACCATGGCAGCTTTGATGAGTATCGGCATGCTCGTATCCGGTTGCGGCGCGACAACTGTCGCGAGCGACCAGGCGCAGCCGATCATGGACAATCCATGGGAGGTGGCGGGCGCGGCGTCGTCCACCGGTCCCAGCGGGTCCCGTCCCGGTGTGCCCGACACCGACAAGAAGGCCGACAACGGCGACAACGGCAAGATCGACAAGCTCGCTCTCAACGCCATCGCAGACATCGAAGAGTACTGGCAGACAGAGTATTCCAAGACTTTTCGCGGCAATTTCAAGCCCGCCTCGAAGTACATCTCGTGGTCGGCGAAAGCGCCGGAGTCGGAGTCGGTGCAGTTCTGCAAGAGCAGCACCTACAAGCTGGTGAACGCCGCGTACTGCCCGCTCGACCACACCATCGGCTGGGACCGCACCGTCCTGCTGCCGCTGCTGGTCGACAAGTACAAGGAGATGTCGGTGGTGATGGTGCTCGCCCACGAATACGGGCACGCCATCCAGTCCCAGGCCGACCTGTTGCGCGGGTTCCTCACCGACGCGCTGGTCAAGGAGCAGCAGGCCGACTGCCTGGCCGGTGTGTTCCTTCGCCATGTGGCAGAGGGCAATTCGAAGCACTTCACGCTCAACACCACCGACGGGCTCAACGGTGTGCTCGGCGCGACCGTCGCCGTGCGCGACCGCGACCCCAATGATCCCGACGCCGTGCACGGTTCGGCGTTCGAGCGGGTGACGGCGGTGCAGATGGGTTACACCCAGGGCGCCAAGTCGTGCAAGGACATCAACGAGGACGAGATCGAGAAGCGTCGCGCCGGTCTGCCCGTCACTTTCGAAGAGGGGGAGCGCGACGAGCAGCTGCCGGTGAACAAGGAGACCCTGACCACCCTCGCGGCCCAGCTCGGCAAGTCGATGCCGGTGAAGACCGCGCCGAAGTTCGACTACGCCGGCGTCACCCGTAACTGCGCGTCGACGACCACCACCGAGCCGGTGTCCTACTGCCCGGGCTCGAACACCATCGGTACCGATGTCCCCGCCATGGCCAAGCGCGCGGGGGAGGGGTCCAGTGCCAAGGAGGAGCCGCTGTCAGCGGTCGTCACCGGCGACTACAACGCGGCCGCGGTCTTCGTGTCCCGCTATGCCCTCGCGGTGCAGCAGGATCGCAAGCTGTCGCTGTCGGGCGCCGAGTCGGCGGGCCTGCGCACGGCGTGCCTGACGGGCGTGCTCACCACGAAACTCAGTGAGCCGAACAGCGATCCGCGCCTGTCGGCCGGTGACCTCGACGAGGCGGTCTCGGGCCTGCTCGCCGACGGTCTCGCCGCCTCCGACGTCAACGGCAAGGTGGTGCCGAGCGGATATCAGCGCCTCGAGGCGTTCCGCACCGGCGTCCTCAGCGGCGAGCAGGCCTGCCTGAACCAGTTCAAGTAGTCAGCGCGATGTAGGCAGTGACCGCAGGGAGCTGAGGGTGTTCGCCACCGCGCGGGCAGCCTCGGCTCCCTTGGTCACGAAGTGGTTGGTGTAGTAGTCCACGTGCTCGCTGTGCTCGTGGAAGTGGTGCGGGGTGAGCACTACCGAGAACACCGGCACATCGGTGTCGAGCTGCACGCGCATCAGGCCGTCGATCACCGCGGAGGCGACGAAGTCGTGGCGGTAGATGCCGCCGTCGACGACCAGGGCAGCGGCGACGATCGCGTCGTAGCGGCCGGTGCGGGCCAGGCGTTGGGCATGCAGCGGGATCTCGAAGGCGCCGGGGACGTCGAACACTTCGACGACCTCGGGATCGAACCCGAAGCCGGTGTATTCGGCGAGGAAGCCCTCGTGCGCCTTGTTGACGATGGAGCTGTGCCAGCTGGCGCGGATGAAGGCAACGGCGCCGGTAGACGTGGTCATGAGTGGTAAGTCTACTAGTGTCGCCCGAGCAAAAACTTACTGACCGGTAACATGGGTTGACAGCCAGTCGGTGACATCGCCGAGTACCTTCGCGCGCTCGGGCTCGTTGAACACCTCGTGGTAGAGCCCGGGATAGCGCAGCACTGTCACGTCGGTCGAGCCCGCGTCACGTTCGAGCAGATCGGCGCTCGACGGTGACGCGATCACGTCGGCGGTGCCGTGTACTACCAGCAGCGGCGCGGTGAGCGCGCCGAGACGCTGCTTCACCAGCGCGGTGTGCTGCAGGATCTCCACCGCGGTGCGCGCGGGCAGCTTGCCGCGGAACACCAGCGGGTCTTCGTCGTAGGCGCGCACCACCTCGGGATCGCGGCTGATCGTGGACGAATCCAGGGTCAGCACACCGAGATTCGGTGCGAACCGGGTGAGCAGGGGAGCGGCGAGGCGCTGGAGCGGATTGCCGAGCGGGATGTCCAGCGGCGGCGCGGACACGACGATGCCCGCCACGTCGACCGGTCCACGGGTCGCCTGGTGCAGGACCACCAGGCTGCCCATCGAATGCCCGAGCAGGAATCGGGGGACACCGGGATGGGCGGCGCCCGCGAGATCGAGCAGGGTCGCGACATTGTCGGCGGCGCCCTGCATCGAACCGATATTGGCCGCCGGGCCCTCGGACAGGCCGTGCCCGATGTGGTCGAGCGCGTAGACCGCGAAGCCGGCCTCGGCCAGGGTGGTGCCGACGTGTTCGTAGCGGCCCGAGTGTTCGGCGACGCCGTGCACCAGCACCACCACCGCGCGCGGTGCGGACTCCGGTTGCCATGCGCGCCAGGCGATCTTGCCGCCGTGGCCTGCGAACTCGCCGGTGTCGGTCGTCATCGGGGCGCTCCTCCTGCTTCGGGCGCCGCGGCGAGCCGCTCGATGAGACGCCGGTTGAACTCGATCAGCCGAGCGTAGTTGAGTCGCGAGATCCGCTCGTCGGTTCCGTGGATCCGTTCCAGATCCGCCGCGGTCAACACGATCGGCGCGAAATTGCAGCGGGTCGCGGCCAGGCCGTCGTAGTGGCGTGAATCGGTGGCGCCGGGCACGATCCCGGTGGTGGTCACGATCCCGGGCACCACGCTCGACGCCAGCTCGGCGACCATGTCGAACGCCGGACCCGGCCCGTGGAACCGCGAGGGCTCCGACGCGGGCCCGACGAGGTCGATCGCCACGCCGATATCGCGGATCACCCTGGTGCAGTGCGCCAGCACCGCTGCCACCGAATCACCGGGCAGGATACGGAAATTCACCAGCGCCTCGGCGCTCTGCGGGAGCACATTGGCCTTCACCCCGCCGCTGATCACGGTGGGCGCGGTGGTGGTGCGCACCAGCGCCTCGGTGGTCGGGCCCGTCGCCATGATGCGGGCGACGAGCGGTCCGGTCAGTTTGGACAGCCCGCGTGCGTCGGTGAGCTCGAGCAGCCGGCGTCGTGGTTCGGGCAGCGCCTCGCGCATGCGGGCGAGCATGTCGCTGATCACCGGCGTCAGCCGCAGTGGCATCGGATGGTCCTGCACGCGCGCGACCGCGCGTGCCAGCCGTCCCACCGCGGTCTGCTTGCCGGGCATCGAGGAGTGCCCGCCGGTCTCGGTGACCGAAAGCCGTACCGTCGCATAGCCCTTCTCGCCGAGCATGATGCTGGCCACCGGCCGGTCGACCCCGTCGGCGACGCCGTCGGTGATCACCCCGCCCTCGTCGAGCAGCAGCTCCGCGCGCACGTCCTGGTCGCGCAGGTGCTGGGCCATCCGGACCGCGCCGCCGTCACCGAAGACCTCTTCGTCGTGACCGAAAGCGAGGAACATGGTGTGGCGCGGGCGAATTCCGGTTTCCAGCGCCGACTCGACCGCTTCCAGGACGGCGAGCACGCGGCTCTTGTCGTCGATCGCGCCACGGCCCCAGATGAATTCGTCGTCGACGACACCGTCGAACGGGGGATGGGTCCAGCGTTGCGCGTCGTCGACCGGCACCACGTCCTGGTGGGCGAGCAGGATCGCCGACACCGCACCCGGCTCGGCGCCCTCCCAGCGGTAGAGCCTGCTGTGGCCGAAGGTCGTCAAGGTCAGTTCGGCGTGCACGCGGGGGAACGATGTCTCGAGGTGGGTGGCCAGGCGCGCGAACTCCGCGGTGGCGGTGTGCGCGGGATCTTCGGTCGACACCGTCACGCACTGCAGCGCGACAGCCAGCCGCTGGGCGACCTCGTCATCGACGCCCTCGGTGACGGGGGCCGGGGTGGGGTTCTCGGTGATCGGGCGCATCTCAGCCATTGTGGCCCGTGGCGAGGACCCACGCCCGCCGAACGTGCCCGAAACGCCGGGATCGTCGCGCGGTGTGATGCGGTCAGACGCCCCGGCGGCGCGCCATCTAAGCTGACACCATGGCAGGAGGCAAGGGCGGCAAGCCGTCGAAGGAAGCCAGGGCCGCGGCTAAAGCGGCCCGTAAGCAGGCATCACGCGAGCGTCGTCAGCAGTTGTGGCAGGCGTTCAACATGCAGCGCAAGGAAGACAAGGCGCTGCTGCCGCTGATGATCGGCGCACTGGTCGGCACCACGGTGGTCTTCTTCCTCATCGGGCTGATCTTCGACATGCAGTGGTTCCTGCTGCCGCTGGGTCTGCTGCTGGGTGTGCTGCTGGCATTCATCCTGTTCGGGCGCCGCGTGCAGAAGAACGTGTACCGCAAGGCCGAGGGCCAGGCGGGCGCCGCGGCGTGGGTGCTGGAGAACCTGCAGGGCAAGTGGCGGGTCGCCAACGGCGTCGCCGCGACCACCCAGCTCGACGCCGTGCACCGCGTGATCGGCCTGCCCGGGGTGATCTTCGTCGCCGAGGGTTCGCCGCAGCGGGTCAAATCGCTCATTCAGCAGGAGAAGAAGCGCACCGCCCGCCTGGTCGGTGACACCCCCATCTACGAAGTGATCGTCGGCAACGAGGAAGGTCAGACTCCCCTCAAGGAGCTGCAGAAGTACCTCACCAAGCTGCCGCGCAACATCGACGTCAAGCGGATCGACCAGATCGAGGGCAGGCTCTCGGCCCTGAGTTCGCGCAGTGGTCCCGCGATGCCGAAGGGCCCGATGCCCCCCGGTGCGAAGATGAAGGGCATGCAGCGCGCGATCCGTCGCCGCTGACCCACTCCCGCCGCGAGCCCGTCACCTTCTCAGGTGACGGGCTCGCGCCGTTTCAGGCGTTGGGCGAGCGGCCGGTCAGCAGCCACAGAACCCGGTCGTATGCCAGTAGGTGGTAACCGACGAGAACAGCCGCCGAGATCAACGCCAGGCGCGGCAGCGAAGCGGCCCACAGTGCCGCGGCGCCACCGAAGAGCACCGTGAACTCGACGAGCAGCCGGACCGGGCCGGAGACGGGCACCGGTGAACCGCCGCCGCGTCCCGGATCGTCGGGCAGGGTGAACACGCCCCACAGCGTCGCGGCCGCGATCGGCAGTACCACCACGAGCAGGTACCGCCATGGTGAGTCGAAGGCGCGCCATCCGTAGACGCCGAACGAGGCGATGGCGATCAATTCGAGCAGAAAACGTACGGCCAACATGGCCGGATTCAGTGACACGGCCTGATCGTAGGGCCGCGCGCGGCTACGAGCGGGCCCAACGGCTCAGCGAGCGTTGACCAGCGCCGTCCCGGTCGCCCGGTCGTGCATGCCGCGACCGTCGGCATCGGTGAACAGCGCGGGCACCACGAACACCAGCAGTACCTGCCTGGCCAGCGCGCGCACGAATCCCACCGCCACCGGAGCGTCGATGCGCAGCACCCGCAGCTTCATGAAGTACTGACCCGGGGTGAACCCGAACAGCGTCACCGCGGCCACGCCGACCACGAACCACACCAGCAGCGGCACCGACGACGACACGAAGCTGCGGGTGATCACCGCGGCGATCCCGACGGCGATGAACCAGTCGATGAACAGCGCGACGACCCGTCGCCACGTCGGGGTGAGCGATCCCGCTCCCTCGCGCGGCAGCCCGTACAGCTCACCGGGGTAGCCGGAGATGTCCGAGTCGCCGGGTTCGCCCGGGGATCCGGATAGCCATGTGCCGGTAATACGCGCCATGGGACCCAGGATAGTGGCGCGCGATCGGTCGCCCACGACCGCATTAATGGAGGTCACGTCAGCGTGGGATCACGCGGATGGCAGGATTAGCGTGAAGATCGCGCCCGGATGGCTGACATCACCCAGGCATCCGGCTCGCGTAACACTGGCGAAACATAGCCTTGACTGTTGGGAAACACCGCGTCCTTAGCGTCAGGTCGCGACGAACCCCTTCGTAGCGACTGCGCGCAGGTCGTTCGAAAGGGCCAGCATCGCGACTGGCTGGGAACCGATTCGTAAGGAGAGCAAGTGACGTTCAGCACGGCCGAAGAGGTCATCCAGTACATTAAGGAAGAGGACATCGAATACGTCGATATCCGCTTCTCCGACCTGCCCGGCGTCCAGCAGCACTTCTCGATCCCGGCCAAGGCGTTCACCGCCGACCTGGCGGAAGAGGGTCTGGCGTTCGACGGCTCCTCGGTGCGTGGCTTCCAGTCGATCGACGAGTCGGACATGCTCCTGCTCCCCGACTTCAGCACCGCCCGGATCGACCCGTTCCGCGCCGCGAAGACGCTCAACCTGAACTTCTTCGTGCACGACCCGTTCACCCGTGAGGCGTACTCCCGCGACCCGCGCAACATCGCGCGCAAGGCGGAGGAGTACCTGCGTTCGACCGGTATCGCCGACACCGCCTTCTTCGGCGCCGAGGCCGAGTTCTACATCTTCGACGGCATCCGTTACGGCTCCGGCATGAACGGCTCGTTCTACGAGATCGAGTCCGTCTCCGGTTCGTGGAACACCGGCAAGGAGTTCAACCCGGACGGCAGCCGCAACCTCGGCTACAAGGTCCGCAACAAGGGTGGCTACTTCCCCGTCGCCCCGTACGACCACTACGTCGACCTGCGCGACGAGATCTCGACCAACCTGCAGAACGCGGGCTTCGAGCTCGAGCGCGGCCACCACGAGGTCGGCACCGCCGGTCAGGCCGAGATCAACTACAAGTTCGGCACGCTGCTCTCGGCGGCGGACGACCTGCAGCTGTTCAAGTACATCGTGAAGAACACCGCGTGGAAGGCCGGCAAGTCGGTCACCTTCATGCCGAAGCCCCTCTTCGGCGACAACGGCTCGGGCATGCACGTGCACCAGTCGCTGTGGAAGGACGGCAAGCCGCTGTTCCACGACGAGGCCGGCTACGGTGGCCTGTCGGATCTGGCGCGTCACTACATCGGCGGCATCCTGCACCACGCCCCGTCGCTGCTGGCGTTCACCAACCCGACCGTCAACTCGTACCACCGTCTGGTGCCGGGCTACGAGGCCCCCATCAACCTGGTGTACTCGCAGCGCAACCGCTCGGCCGCCGTGCGTATCCCGGTGACCGGCAACAACCCGAAGGCCAAGCGCATCGAGTTCCGCGCGCCTGACTCCTCGGGCAACCCGTACCTGGCCTTCGCCGCCATGATGATGGCCGGCCTGGACGGCATCAAGAACAAGATCGAGCCGATGGCTCCGGTCGACAAGGACCTCTACGAGCTCCCGCCGGAGGAGGCCAAGAACATCCCCCAGGCCCCCACCAGCCTGGCCACGGTCATCGACCGCCTCGAGGCAGACCACGACTACCTCACCGAGGGCAACGTCTTCACGCCTGACCTCATCGAGACCTGGATCAGCCTCAAGCGTGAGAACGAGATCGCCCCGGTCAACCTGCGTCCGCACCCGTACGAGTTCGAGCTCTACTACGACGTGTGATCCTGACCTGCGGGAATGGGCCTGATCGGCCTGTTCGGTACGCAGTGGGTACGCAGTAAACAGTTTCGAGTCCACCCGTTCCGGGATCACAGAATGCGATCACGGAACGGGTGGACTCGTCTGTATCCAGGCATAGATGCCCGGATGTGTCGAGGTAGTGCGCTATGAACCACCGGGCGACATGGACGTCACCGTGCGCGTCGAGCAACCGTCCGGCGCGGGCTGCCCTGCCAGACGCTCATCGATCCAACGCAGGACCGCGGGGGTCGCGCTGATCGCGAGACTGACGTGCTCGCTCAATTGGTCCCGCGTATACGTGATTCGCGCCCCCGATGCGCACCACTGTGCCACCGCCTTGTCGGGCCCCGCGATGGTGACGATCTCGTCGTGCACGGCGTTGTAGTGGAACAGCGGCGCGGTCTGTGACGAGGGGCTGAAGTCCAGCTCGGTCAACGACTCTTGTATCTGCTCGATGAGTTGCGAAAAAGGAATCGTCAGGTAGTCGTCCATGCGCAGGAACGCGTGCTGAGCCACGTTCGGCGTCACGCATTTGCTGTCCCCCGCAGCCATCAGCGCTTGCCCGGCAGGCGTCAGATATTTGTCGAAGGTCGCCGCCAGACGTGGATCGGCGCGCAGCATGCCCGGCAGGAGCGACGGCAGGAAACCGGAGAACGGACCGGCATCGAGGGTCCCCATGTAGCTGCCGATGGGCGCTGTCCCGCCACCCATGGCGACGCCGACCAGTCGTATTTCGGGAGCGTAGGTCGGCTGCACGTGCGCGACCCAGCTGGTGCCGTACGCACCGCCGGAGTAGCCCATCGCGGCAACCGGAGTATCGGTGCCGGACAGGCCGAGCGGGGCGAATTCCTGGGCCGCGCGCACTCCGTCGAGCGCGGCGTAACCCGGCTGCCTCGGGGCGAACAGCGTCCCCTTCGGCCCCTCCCAGTCGGGTACGGAAATCGCATGACCCGACGACAACATCTGGTCGATCTGAATGAGATCCAGTGAGGAGTCGTACTTGTCAGGCGCTCCCTGTCGGAGCACGTAGGAGGGCGCGCACTGTGGGGCCGAGGCATCCGTGGCAGCCTGATAGGTGATCAATCCTTTGACCTGACCGGTTCGTGGGCGCAGCACCGTCGTCACGGTTGCCATGGGTCGGCCGTCGGTATCTGTCGTTCGATACAGCAACTGCCAGGCGTCGGCGTGCTGCGCCTGTGGCGTCAGCGAGGCCACCTCGACGGGTCGCGAATTCAGGATGGCGCCCGGTGCCTGCGAGTCCCAGCCCGACGGCGGGGTGTAGAACGGGTCGTTCTGCGGAGTGGTCAGTGGATCCGCACCACCGACCGCCATGGGAGTACCGGTCAAGCACAACACGGCCGACACCGCGATCAGGGCCGAGCGCAGCTGACCGCGCTTGACCACTGAACACGGTGCACCACAGGCTGATACGACACTGTCTACCATTCGGACTTCCCTCCCTGGAGGGGACCGTTCCCGTGAATCCCCCTGAAGGCAGCCAGATTACATCCCCTGATCCGGATGAATACCCGAACTGACGACGAAGTTGGTCCCTCGATCAGTTCGCCCGCAGCGAGCGATCTGGCCGAGTTGTCGGGGGCGCTTGTTTCGTTTGTCTACTCGACTACGAGGCGCGTCACGTGTGTCGAGGAACGGATTCGGCCAACGCCGTTCGGGCGTCGGTCAGATGCTGGGCGAGGTCGCCGCCTTCGTGGAGCCAGACTCGGTACGCGGAGAAGAAGCACGCCATCCCGATTATCGGTCTTCTCGACCACCTCACCGCACCCGCGCGAATCATCATGGTGTCCTCGGGAACTCATGATCCCGAGCAGTTCACCGGGATGCCGCACCCACTGCGCACCCACTGCGCGCCACCGTCCACGAACTCGCTTACCCGCCGCCACCGACCGAATCGGCACAGCGCGACGCCCGCCGCCGATACACCACTTCGAAGTTGGCGAACCTCCAGACCGCCTACCACCTCGCTCGCGAGTTGGCCCCACGCGACATCACTGTGAACGCGTTCGACCCGGGCTTGATGCCTGGAACCGGATTGGCCAGGGACGCGAGCGCTGTCCAGCGACTGGCCTGGAAGACGATCGCCCGCGCCCTCGTCGTGCTCCCCGGTGTTCGCACGCCGCGCGGGTCCGGCCCTCGCGTGGCTGGTCGCAGCATCGGATCGCGAGGGAATCACCGGTCAGTACCTGGTGGGCCGCACACCGGTCCGATCATCGATGGCGTCCTATGACGAACCGGTGCAGCAGGCTCTCTACCGGGACAGCCTGGATCTGATCGCCGAGTTCGATGCTCGGGCCGGCAGCTGATCGGCGACACGCCCCGGATTATCGGGGCTGGACGGCGAAGCGGGGACCGGCAATAGTCCGGGGGTGCGATTGGGTGTTGTGGTGGCGCGGGCGGTGGCCGGTGTGGCGTTGGTGCTCGGGACGGTGGCGCCGGCAACGGCGGAACCGGTGAATGTGGCGTTCACGTGGACGCAGGAGTATCTGACCGCGCCCGACGGGACTCGGCTACACGCCGATGTCCTCCGTCCGCCGGGGGTGGCCGCCGACGCGCGGACTCCGGTGCTGCTGACGGCCAGTCCCTATCGGGCGCACCTGGCATACCTGTCCCAGCCTCGCCCGGGTGGTGGGCCCTCGACCGACAACTTGCCGGTCGAATGGGCGCTGCGGGCCGGGTACACGTATGTGATCGTCGATCTGCGCGGATTCGGTGGGTCCAACGGGTGCCCGGATTTCGGCGGCCCGGGGGAGCGGTCGGATGTGGCGGCGGCGGTGGAGTGGGCGGCGAGCAGGCCGTGGTCGACGGGGCGGGTCGGCGTGGTCGGCACGTCCTATGAGGGATGGACCGGGATGATGGCGCTGGCCGCGAAGCCGAAGGGGCTGGCGGCGGTGGCGGCGTTCGAACCGGTCGTCGATCCGTACTCCTACCTCTACATGCAGGGCACGGCGTGGAAGTTCGGCGGGAAACCGCTGACCGAGGACGGGATCCGCCCTGCCGACACCGCGGGCGCGGAACACCTGGCCATCGCCTCGACCCCCGGCCACCCCGACGACGGCGACGAGTACAAAGCCAATGCCGTCCAGATGACCCAGGACTGCGCCGCCCGCTACCTCGCCCTCACCACCGACCACAACGGCGCCGACCCGGATTGGCGCGAGCGCGACATGGTCGAGGCCGTCCGCGGCAACACCACCCCGATGTTCCTCGGCCAGAGCTTCCTCGACTCCAATACCCGTGCCGACCGCATCATCGAGGCGTGGGAAGCCAGAGGTCCCGGCGAGCATCGCGCCTGGTTCGGCCAGTGGGGCCACTCGGACTGTCGCGAGAAGTGCGGCACACCCCACTTCGCCTCGGAGCTCTACGCATTCCTGGACAAACACGTGGCGGGCGCCGATGTCGAGGTACCGGGCCCGCCGGTGACCGTCGGCCAGTTCGATGGTGGGTGGCGCGGTGAACCCGCCTGGCCGCCGATGGATGCCCAGCGCACATCCATCGCATTGCGCACCGGCAGCTATAGCGATCGTGGTCTGTTGCCCGGCGCGGACCGGGAAATCTGGTCGATCTCGGCCCCGGTCGCCGAGCCCGTGCACCTCGCGGGCCGCGCCACTGCCGCGCTGACCCTCAGCGGCCCGCCGGAAGCGACTGTCGCACTGGAGCTCTACGACATCGCCCCCGACGGACGCGCCACCGTCATCACCCGCGGTATCGCCCCGGTCCGCTCCGAATCCGAGGTCCGGCTGCTCTGGCAGGACGCTCGCCTGGCCACCGGCCATCGACTCGGCGTCCGGATCACCAACGCGGTCGACGACGTGTGGTCGCACACGCCGACGAACTCCGCCGTCACCGTCACTTCGGCCCGCCTCGACCTTCCCTTGCTCACCACCCCGCGGGAACTGGATCTCCCCGGCGGCGTCCCCATCTGGCACGCACGGTGGCGAACCGAGGAAACCATCGCACTCCAGCCGGAGATGGTGAACGACCCCGCACTCCGGATCGAACTCACGGCTCCGGCCGGGTGAGCGTCGCGCGGCAACCTGCCTGTCTGCCCAACTAGCGGCCGCTGCTCGTCGGGTGGTCTTGCGGTGCAGCAGAGACCGATTCGCCCCGCAGGGCGCGCGCGACCAGATCCGGATGGGTCAGCTGCGGGTAGTGCCCGGTGCCGGTGATCGTGGTGACCGGCCGATCGGTCGGCTCGACCAGTGGGTCGTCCGAACCGACGATGATGTCGACCGGAACGGTGACCAGGGTCAGTTTCGCGGCGAGTTCGTCTCGGGAGGCACCGGCGGCGCGCAGGGCCGCCCAGGTGCGCTGGGCGACAGCAGGTCGTCGCAGATCCGCGAGAGCGGAGGTGATGGCCGGACCTTCCGGAATGCCCAGTCGCGCGGCCGCTGTCGCGGCGGACATCCGCTTGACGACCTCGGCGGCGATGGGCGAACCCGTCAGCCGGGAGGCGGGCTGCTGGAGGAACGCGGGCGCGATCAGTACCAGCCGTGACACCCGATCAGGGTGGCGCAACGCGAATTCGATTGCGGCCCAGGAGCCCAGCGAATGACCGACGATGACCGGTCGCGTCCGCACCGGCGCCATCAGTTCCTCCATCCAGTCACCGGTCGACTGCGCGGACACCGCCGAGCGCCCGAGCCCGGGAAGGTCGGCTGCCAGGGTAGGGGCATCCAACTCCCGCACCACGTCGGACCATGATTCGCTGTCGAGCGGAATGCCGTGCAACAGCACATATTCCGGGTCGGTTCGCTCGCCGACCAACCATGTCCCGTCACGGAATCCGGATTTCGGTGTGGGTGTGACGGTGCCGTTGCGGCCGGCGACGATCCCGTCGGCGTAGGTGCGCAGCAGTTCGTCGACAGGCGGGTGGCCGATGCCGAGACGCCGTGCGATGACGTCGCTTCGGCTGGTGTCGTACCGATCGCTGCTGAGGAAGGACAGCGCTTCGGGATCGGCATGGGTCAGGGCGCGAGGAAGCCGGCGCACCAGTGCAGTCGGCAGCGTGAAGCGCGGTGCGGCGACGTGCAGATGGTCGGCGACGAGCCGGATCAGTTCGGGCAGTATGGGAGTCGCGGCATCCAGCAGCGGATAGGACCTGCCGACCGTATCGGCTTGGGTGGGTAGCCCCACGATGAACCGGGCCACGTAGTCGAGATCGACCACCGGAACGAAAGTGTCGGCCGACCCCGGCAGCGCGGGCAACCGACCCTGCCAGAGATTGTCGATGATGTCGGAAAGCCCGAAGTACTGGCCGGGTCCGAGCACTCCGGCCGGATTCGCCATGGTCAGCGGGATGTCACGCTCGGCCGCGAGCCGCCGCAGCAGGGCATCGGCCTCGACCTTCGACGCCTCGTACGCGCCGTTGCCGTAGTCCTGCTCACCCCCGTCGTCGGCCGCGCGATAGCCGGTGATGTGGACGATGCGCCGCAGATCCGGTTGCCGTGCGGCCCATTCCAGCACGTGCACCGCCCCGTCGAGGTTGACCCGCCGCGCCACCTCCGCATCCAGCCCGAACTTCATCAACGCGGCCGCGTTGTACACATCGCGCACCCCTTCGACGGTGTCGCCCAGCGCGAGATCCGGTTCGCCGATATCGGTGGTGGTGATGGTCAAACCGGCGGTGTCGACACTCTGCCCGTCGAGCCAGGTCCGCAGCCGATCCTGACTACCCGCACGCAGCGCGGCGGTGACGGTGTTCCCGTTTCGCAGCAATTCGGCGACCACGGAGCGGCCGATGAACCCGGCGGCGCCGAAAACGATGGAGTCGGTGTGTGTCATGGTGTCCAACTTTCAGTAGACCGATTTACATATTTTCGGGATAAGACTCGAGCCGTGGGCCGGAACGGCTCAGATCAGCACGTCGATGGTGTCGGCGAGGTGCTGAAGTGGTTGGCGGGACCGGTGGGTGCGGGCCAGCACCAGCCCGCCTTCGATCAGGGCGAGCGCGACCGTGGTGATCCGTTCGGGTTCGGGATGGCCGAATCCGATCAGTCGTTCCCGGATCGCCTCCTCCCAGAGCCGATAGGTCGCCGAACAGGCCTGCTGCACAGCATCGTTGGTCGATGCGGTGTCCAGCGCGACGGCCGCCACCGGGCACCCGATGGTCCAGTCCGACGCTTCCAGCTGATCGCCCAGCAGGTTCACCATCTTTCGCGCGAAATCTCGCGCGTCCGTCGCCTCGACCGTGCGGATGATCGTCGCGATGTCGGTGCCGCTCTCGGCGAGCGCCGCCGCCACCAATTCGTCCTTACCGCCCGGGAAATGGAAGTACAGCGACCCGCGCGGCGCACCGCTCTCCTGCACGATCTGATTGAGCCCGGCGCCGAAGTATCCGTGCGACTCGATCAGCGACCGCGTCGCCCTGATCAACTTGCACCGCGTCTCGGCTCCCTTTTTGCCCACCCGCTCAAACTAGACCGATCTACATATTTTTGCAACGGATCGCTCCTGTCGCGACCGGCCTTACTCGTGGCGTGACGCCAGCAGCTCGGCCGCGTCCTCGCAGAGCCGGCCGATAATGGCCGCCGCAGGCTCGATATGGGTCACCAATCCGACACCCTGACCCGCATCCACCGGTGCGAGCCGAGGATCGTCCTCCGCGATCGCCGCGCGAAGTCGGTCGGAATCGGGCACGTCGTCGCCTTCGAGTCGTGACCACGGATCCGTGAACTCGTTGCGCAGGACGCGCGCCGGATAGATCGGTGGCCAGGGCAGATCGAGGGCCTCGTCGAACGCGGTGGTGACAGTGGTGCTACTGGAGTCGGCGGCGAGCATCGCGAGGCGGGCGGATTCGGGCAGCAGTGATTCCTCGGCGGCGGCCAGACAGGTCCCGAGCCAAGCACCCGCCGCTCCCGCCGCGAGCACGGCCGCGAGCGTGCGCCCGGAGCCGATGCCACCGGCGGCCAGGACCGGGACGGTCGCGATGTCGAGGACGGCGTCGAGCAGCGGCAGCAAGGCCAGCCGGTCGGCGCCGTGGCCGCCGCCTTCGCTGCCGCGCGCCACCAGAATGTCGATACCCGCGTCCTGCGCGCGGTGGGCGCCCGGTGCGTCGTACACCTGGGTGACGGCGAGAATGCCCGCCGCCCGCACCTGGGGGACCCAGGAGAAATCAGTGCCGAAACTGACCGAGATGATCCGTGGACCCGCGGCGATCGCAGCCTCGAGCAGCCCGGTTTCGCGGGCGCGGACCCAGTCGACCAGCCCGATCCCGTCCGGTGCTCCGGCGACAGCCAGTTCGCGGCGCAACGCCGCCACCGATCCCGCACTGCCCATGCCGATCATCCCGAGCCCACCCGCCGCGCTCACCGCCGCCGCGAGCCGTCCACCGGCCGCGCCGCCCATCGGCGCGTTCACCAGCGGCACCCGCAGCCCCAGCGATCGTGACCACTGTGTCGACAGCGTCTGCTCTGACATCGGTGCACCTTTCGCCACGGCTATGACCCATCCATCATGGCAGCTGATCGGCGGAGCATTCCCGAAGCGATGCGTGCCGGGATCGGTGGGCTGGTGGCCGATTCGGAAAGGAATGGGTGACAACGAAATTCGTCACGCGGCTCGCTCCGGCGATCGGTGGCGCGCCGCGGGGAACGAACCTCGGCGCCGGATACGCGGTGGGCGTATGTTCGACGACAATGCCGGACGACGAGACAGGATGGCGATGACGATCAGAGATCGCGTCGAACAGCTGGTGACCGAGCCGCCGATCGTGTTCGGCGAGCCGATCGACACGTCCGGCGGCGCTACGGTCATCACCGTCTCGCGCGGTGGCGGTCCGTTGCGGCACCCTCGTCCGGTCGGTGTGTTCGTCGTCCACGAAGGGCGCGCGCACTGGACGCCCGCGATGGACGCCAATCGCATCGCTCAGCTCGGCGAATGGATCGGCCTGCTCACCGGGGTCATCGCGGCGCTGGCGATTCTGCGTCGCCCGCCGTGGCCGGACCTGCGCCGCCGGAGCCAGTGAGCCCGTACAGCGCGAGCGTTTCGAACCGCTGCCACGCCTGGGCCGGTGGTGTCGGCGCGGTCGGCTCGATCACCGGACCCAGCACGCCGAGCAATGCCCACGACAGGAACTCGATCGTGCCCGCCGGCTGCTCACCGAGGAGCTCACCGACCAGTTCGGCGACACACTGCCGGTAGGCGCGCACGACGGTGGCGGTGGCCTTCGGCCCGATCAGCGGGCGATACACCTCGGGATACTGCGCGGCGAGATGGAACATCACGCGCAGCGGCGCGAGCGGAGAACCCGGTGTTGTCGTGCGGATGATCTCGCGGCGCAGGAACTCGGTGCAGCTCACCAGCAGCAGGTCGTCCTTGTCGCGGTAGTGCGCGTAGAAGGTGGATCGCCCCACGTCGGCGCGGCCGATGATGTCGCTCACGGTCACCTTGTCGTAGCCGCGCTCGATCATCAGCTCGATCAGCGCTTTGTGCAGCGTGTCCCTGGTGCGTCGAACCCGGCGATCAGGGTGCTCGGCCATCGCTTCCTCCTGCACGGTTTCCCCGGATCTGTTCGATAACGGACACCTCCGGCGATTCTGCTCCTGGTGACGTGCGCGGCAGCGCCCGACGATGAACTCATGTCCCGAAATCAGCTTCTCACCCCCATGTTCGTCGACGATGCGGGCACCGGCCTGGTCATCGCGGGCCTGCGTCGCTACAACCTCTTCACCACGGTGTTCTTCCTGGGCAGGCACCGTCGTCTGCTCGCCGAATTCGTCACCCGTTCCGGTGCGCGCCCGGGTGCGCGGGCACTCGATATCGGTTGTGGGCCCGGCAAACTGGTCCGCGCGCTCGGCGATGCGGTCGGACCGAACGGCGCCGCGGTCGGCGCCGATCCCTCGGCTACGGCGGTCGCCGGCAACAGTGCCCGGGACCGCGCCACACGCCATCGCTACGTGGTGGGCCCGGCACAGTCGCTACCCCTGCCCGATGCCGAATTCGACGTTGTCACCTGCACTTTCGTCATGCATCACATCCCCGAGCCGCAGCGTGACGCCGCGATCGCCGAGATGTGGCGGGTGCTGCGACCGGGCGGACATCTGCTGCTCGCCGACGCATCGCCCTCTCCCCGGATGCGGGCCGTGCTCTCCGTGTTTCTCGGACGCGGCGGCGATCCGTTCGCCGACGCCGACATCCGCCACTATGCCGATCGGGTCGAGGCGGTCGGCTTCACCGATCTCGGCTATACCCAGAGCCGCGACCAGACCGGCATCCTGACCGCGCGGAAACCGGTCGCCCATCACTGATCCCGGCAACCTGTCGGTGCCCTCGGCTAGGGTCGATCTCGACACGATCACCAATCGAGCACGGGGGTGCGGCATGGAGTTCGATCAGCGCGAAATCGAAGCGCGGGAATTCGCCATCGCGGCACATGGCGACCAGCGCTACGGCGTCCATCCCTACATCACCCATCTCGCGGCCGTTCGGGGTGTCCTCGACGATTTCGGCTACGGCGGTGAACTCGCCCTCGCGGCGTGGCTCCACGACGTCGTCGAAGACACCCCCGTCACGGCGGAAGATGTCGAATCCCGTTTCGGGCGTGCGGTTCTCGATCTGGTCTGGGCGGTCACCGGCATCGGCCCCGATCGCAAGGCGCGAAACCAGAACGCCTACACCAAGATCGCCGCCCACCCCAGAGCCGTGATCCTCAAACTCGCCGACCGCACCGCCAATGCCGAGGCCAGCCCACCCGCCAGCAGCTGGATGGGCATGTACCGCACCGAACATCCCGCCTTCAAGGCCCACCTCGGCGGACTCCTCGCCGATGACCCCACCGTGGCTCGCATGTGGGAACGGCTCGACCTCCGCCTCGACCCGTCGGTGGCCCCGCCCATCGATCTGTGGGCCGACATCGACCAGCTGGTCGCGGCAGGCGAACACGACAAGGCCGTCGCCGCGGTACAGGCGGCTTTCGACTGCGACCCCGGCGAGGCGGAGTTGATCCTGGCCGAGCGCGCCTGATCCGACCGCTCGATCGCGCGCCCGATCAGGCTGTCGGGTCGCCGCGGATGGCTGACCGGTCCATGGCCGCCAGTTGAGTGGCCGCGGCCGCGGCGAGTTCCTCGTCCAGTTGCTCGTGGCCGGACGTGCCACCTCCGCCCGGGCCGCCGTCGTCAGCGATGACACGTCGGGCCGAGAGGTGAATCGCGTCCACGCCTGCCCGGTGTAGTGCCGCGATGTCGTCGACGGTGATCCCGCCACCCGCCATGATCTGGATGCGGCCTGCCGCGTGTACGACCATCGCGGCCAGCTCATCGAGTCCCGCGGCGCAAGCAGATGCCCCACCCGAGGTGAGAACCCTGGTCATGCCACCGGCGATCAGGGTGTCCAGCGCGGTCTCGCGGTCGCGAATCTGATCGATCCCACGGTGAAAGGTCAGCTCTATGCCTTCGATAGGAACGTCATCGAGCACACGGCTCAACCCTTCGACGTCGACCCGGTGGTCCGGGGTGAGCGCCCCGATCACCAGCCCGGCGGCACCGGCCGAAATCGCCGCCCGCGCATCGGCGTTCATCACCGCCAGTTCATCGGCGTCGGCGTATACGAAGCCCCCTGCCCGGCACCGGATCAGGACGTGGACGGGAATCCCGGTTCCCACCACAGCCTCGATCGTTCCGATGCTGGGCGTGAGCCCACCCGTACTACCCAGCGCCGCACACAATTCCACCCGATCCGCCCCGACGCGGCGAGCACCGAGCGCGCCCGCCGCGTCCTGCACCGCGAACTCGAGGGCGGTCACGTCAGAACGACTGCCAGGCAGGCTTGTTCGCCAGCGCGTACTTGTAGTAGTCCGCCAGCTTCAACTTGCTCGCCGCGGCCTCGTCGATCACCACGGTGACATGGGGATGCCACTGCATGACCGAGGCCGGGCAGAACGCCGACAAGGGCCCTTCGGCGGCGGCGGCGATCGCATCGGCCTTGCCGGCGCCGAGCGCGATCATCACCAGATGCCTGGCCTCGTTGATGGTGCCGAGGCCCTGGGTGAGCACGTGATGCGGCACATTCTCCGGCCCGTCGAAAAAGCGCGCGTTGTCCTTACGCGTCTGTTCGGTCAGTGTCTTCACGCGCGTGCGCGAGGTGAGCGCCGACCCGGGCTCGTTGAACCCGATGTGCCCATCGGTGCCGATCCCCAGCAACTGCACGTCGACCCCACCCGCGGCGGCGATGGCCGCGTCGTACCGGCGGCCCTCACCCGCGACATCACCGGCCTCCCCGTTCGGGCTCAGCACCCGTGCGGGATCCAGGTTCACATGGTCGACGAACTCCGACCGGATGACCGAGAAATACGACTGCGGATGGTCTTTCGGCAAACCGACGTACTCGTCGAGCAGGAAGGCGCTGGCGGTGGTGAAGTCCAGCTCGCCCTCGCGGTACCGGCGCGCCAGCTCCTGATAGCTCCCCAGCGGCGACGACCCGGTAGCCAAGCCGAGGATCGCGTTACCGCCCTGCACATAGCCGCCGACGATATCGGCGACCGTACTCGCCACTTCGTTTTCGTCAGCCCGGATCACGATCTCCATCAGATTCCTTCCGTTCCGGCGACGAGCACGCGCCGCGGCCGCAATGAGTGGTCGGTGACAAGAATGTCGGCACGCGCGCCGACGGTGAGACTGCCGCGTTCGCCCTCGAGACCGAGGACACGAGCAGGGGTTCGAGTCGCGGAGACGACCGCATCGGACAGCGGTATGCCCGCGACGTCGACGGTCCAGCGCAGCACGTCGACGAGCCGTGCCGTGCCCCCCGCGATCGCCCCGGGCGAACCGTCGTCGGTGGCCAGCCGGGCAACGCCGTCGTGCACCTGAACATCGAGAGCGCCCAGCCGGTAGTCGCCGTCGCTCATGCCCGCCGCCGCCATCGCATCGGACACCAGCGCGACCTGATCCGGGCCGACGGTATCGAACACCATCGTCACCGTCTCCGGCGCCAAATGCACACCGTCAGCGATCAATTCGACCACCATCTGGCCTCGCCCGGCCGCGGCCAGACAGGCGGCGACCGGCCCGGGGGAGCGGTGATGCAATGCGGGCATCCCGTTGAACAGGTGCGTGGCGGTGACAGGGCCACCACTGGCCTCGGCGATGCGCGCCGCGGTGGTCGCGGCATCGGCATCGGTGTGCCCGAGGCTGGGCAGCACATCATGTCGGCGCATCGCGGCGAGCAGTTCATCGAAATGCGCGGTTTCGGGAGCCACTGTCATCGACCGCACCGTGCCGCGCGCGGCCGCGTAGAGCCGCTCGAACAACGCGGGATCGCCGGGAATGATCGCCGCGGGATCCTGCGCCCCGCAGCGGATCGCATTGATGAACGGGCCCTCGAGATGCACCCCGAGCAATGCCCCGTCCTCGACAAGATCGGCCAGCATCGCCGCCTGTGCGACCAGCACCTCCGGCTGATCCGACACCAAGCTCCCCAGCAGCCCGGTGGTGCCGTGCGCCCGATGATGCGCCGCCGCGACCCGAGCGCCGTCCGCATCAGCATTGGGAAACCCGAACCCGGCTCCACCATGACAGTGCAGATCGATCAATCCCGGAAGTATCAGATCGTCACTGGATGCTGGAAGACTTTCCGGTGCAGAATGATTCGCTACATCGCCGACCCAGGTGATCAGCCCGTCCTCGAATTCGACGACGCCGTCGGCGATGTCACCCTCGACCGTCCCGACGAGACGACCGCGCACGATTCCCGTCACCACGAACCTTCCCCATCACCGCAGCCGTGCCCGGCTCCAACACCTGAACGACCCGATACGGCATCCACCACAGCGATCGCGGACCGCCACCGGACACCGCATCGCGATCCGGCCGACGGCCGGACCACGTGCACAACAACCTTTTTCACGCCCGCCCGATGATCGCCGCGACCGCCGCACGCCCAACCTGCGGATTCCGTGCCGCACGCGCAGCATCGGCCGCGTCCTGGCACCGCTGCGCATCCACCGCGGCCAACGCAGCCCTTACCGCGGGCAACGCGGGCACCGACATCGACAAACTCGTCACGCCCAGCCCCACCAGCACCGGCGCCAACGTCGGATCCGACGCCGCCTCACCGCACACCCCCACCGATTTACCCGCCGCCGCGCCGGCCGCACCGACCATCGCGATCAGGTCGAGCACCGCGGGCTGCCACGGATCGAGCAGCTGCGCGAGCCCGCCCGCCATTCGATCCACCGCGCACGTGTACTGGCTCAGATCGTTGGTTCCGATGCTGACGAAGTCGAGATGCGCGAGCAGATCAGCGGCACGCAACGCGGCCGCCGGGATCTCGATCATCGCCCCGACCTTGGTCAACCCGGATTCCCTTGCCAGTGAAGCGAATCCGGCAGCCTCGTCGGCAGTGGCGACCATGGGCGCCATCACCCACAGGTCGGCGCCCGTGGCCTCGCCCGCACGGGCGAGAGCCGTGAGCTGCGTGGCCAGAGTTTCCGGGAACACCGTGCCGATCCGCAGCCCGCGCACACCGAGCGCCGGATTCTCCTCGGTGCCGAGATCGAGAAACGGCAGCGGCTTGTCCGACCCGGCGTCGAGTGTCCGCACTACGACTCGTCGACCGGCGAACTGTTCGAGAACCGCTGTATACGAGGCGGTCTGCTCATCCAGCGATGGCGCGGACGTCTTCCCGAGATACATGAACTCGGTGCGGAACAGGCCGACCCCCTCACTGTCGACGGGTCCGGCCTTCGCCGCGTCGTCGACGGTGCCGATGTTCACCAGCAGCTGCACCGGCGTCCCATCAGCGGTATGTCCCGGCCCGCTGGCCGCCGCGATCCGCGCTTTGGCCGCCGCTGCCTGTTCGAGAGCTGCCCGCTGATGCTCGGGACTCGGATCGATCACGACCTCACCTGTGGTGCCGTCGAGCAGCACCGGCACACCGTCGACGAGCCGATCGGTATCCGGACAGTTCACCACCGCGGGCAAGGCGAGAGACTTCGCGAGAATCGCGGTGTGGCTGGTCGGCCCGCCCTCGGTGGTGAGCAACCCGACCACATCACTGTCACCCAGCATCGCCGTATCGGCAGGTGCGAGATCCCGTGCCACCAGCACGAACGGATACCCCGGCTCCGGAATGCCCGGCATCGGCAGCCCGAGCAGCACCGCGACGGTCCGCCCGCCGATATCGCGCAGATCGGTCGCCCGCTCGGCCATGTACCCGCCGAGTGCTTCCAGCTTCGCGCAGAATCCCTCGAACGCCAGGTGCACCGCGTGCGCCGTCGGCATCCCGGCGGCGAGCTCCTTCTCTGTTGCGGCGACGATGCCCGGATCACGGGCCATCGTCGCCGACATCGAAAGAATCTCCGCCGCGACACCACTCACCCGCGCGGCCCTGGCGGTCATCTCGTCGGACACGCCACCGAGCGCCTCCTTGACCCGTGCGAGCTCGTCGGCGACCGAGCCGCCGACGGGATCGTGCGCCGACGTCTCGAGCTGCGAACCGAACCGCAACCACGGCGCGCACACCACTCCCGGGCTCACCCCGAGTCCACGGATCACCTGTTCGGCCATCAGGCGGCGTCCAGGTCCGAGGCGATGAGTTCGGCCAGCTGGTCCAGAACGGCATCGGCGCCTTCGGCGTGCAGCGTTACCTCGGCCCCGTGTCTCGCACCCAGCGTCATCACCGCGAGCACGCTGGCCGCATCGACCGGTTCGCCACCTCTCAGCGAGATCCGCACCGGCACCCCCGCGGCTTGCACGGCCTGCGTGAGTTTCGCGGCGGGCCGCGCGTGCAGCCCCACCTCGGATCCGACGATGACGGTGCGGGTGCTCATTGCCTCACTCACCTTCCAGTTTCTTGTCCAGCTTCGTTTCGACTTCGGCGACCGAGGGTGCGTCGGTTCGAGTATCGCCCGTGGCGGTCTGGGCAGCCTCCGCTTCGACCAGGGCCGCGTCGGGCACACCGGCTTCGACATCGGTTTCCGCCTCGCGACCCGGCGTGCGCAGGTTCCACTTCTTGATCACGAAGCTGAAGAGCACGTAGTAGATCATCGCGTAACCCAGCCCGATCGGGATCAGCATCCAGGCATTGGTGGCCTTGCCGAAGTTCAGCAGGTAGTCGATCGCACCGGCGGAGAACGTGAATCCGTCGTGGATACCGAGCGCGTTCACCAGCGCCATCGACGTGCCCGTCAAGATCGCGTGCACCACATACAGCGGCCACGCCACGAACATGAACGAGAACTCCAGCGGCTCGGTGATGCCGGTGACGAACGCGGTCAGACCGGTCGACAGCATGATGCCGCCGACCAGCTTCTTCTGCGACGGCCGCGCGTTGCGCCAAATGGCCAGCGCGGCAGCGGGAAGCGCGAACATCATGATCGGGAAGAAGCCCGTCATGAACGTGCCCGCGGTCGGATCACCGGCGAAGAAGCGGTTGAGGTCACCGCGCACGAGCTGGCCGGAGGCATCGGTGTAGTCGCCGACGAGGAACCAGACCGTGGAGTTCAGGATGTGGTGCAGACCGGTCGGGATGAGCAGGCGGTTGGCCGCGCCGTAGATGCCGCCACCGACGACCGAGTTGTCCGCGACGGTCTCGCCCACCCAGGTGAGCGCGGAATTGAAGGCCGGGTACAGGAACGCCATGCCGACGCCGACGACGAGGCCGGTGAACGCGGTCAGGATCGGCACCAGCCGCCTGCCGTTGAAGAAGCCGAGGAAGTCGGGCAGCTTCGTGCGATAGAACCGCTGCCACAGCATCGCCGACAGCAGACCCATCACGATGCCGGCGAGGACGCCGTAGTTGATCAGCGCCTGCGCGCCCTTCGGGTCGGTTTTCCCTTCGAGCACGATCGGTGACATCGCTTCGAACACGCCGTTGATCACCATGTAGCCGACCACCGCGGCCAGCGCCGTCGACCCGTCGGCCTTCTTCGCCCAGCCGATCGCGATACCGACGGCGAAGATCAGCGGCAGCCAGGTGAACACGGCCTGCCCGGCTGCTGAGATGACCGAGGCGGTGCTCTCCAGCGCGGAGAAGCGGCCGAGGAGGTCGTCCTGGCCGATGCGCAGCAGGATGCCCGCCGCGGGGAGCACCGCGATCGGCAGCATGAGGCTGCGACCGAGGCGCTGCAATCCCGCGAACACCTTCGATTCTTGTTTGGGTGTGTCGGTAACGGCAGTCATGTCGACCTTCTTCGTGCCGGCTTTGCGGCGGTCTCGGCGAGGGAGGACCGGCTTGCCCGCCGATCCGGGTTAACTGTTGTGAACCGGTGTACCTGACGGGTACTGTCCGGTCATAACCAGTTGCCAGTTTGACCAGGTGGAGGTCGGATGTCAACCGCTGAATATGATGTGGCGCACATTCGAGACTCCCATACTGGTACTGGCAACCACCGCCGAAAGGGAGAACAGATGTCCAAAGCGGAAGCGATCGTCCAGGGCTTGGGCGGCGCGGACAACATCGTCGAGATCGAGGCCTGCATCACCCGGTTGCGCACCGAGGTGAAGGACGGTAGCAAGGTCGACGAGGCCGCTCTCAAGGCCGCGGGCGCCCACGGCGTCCTCAAGTCGGGCACGGTCGTGCAGGTCGTCGTCGGCCCCGAAGCCGACACCCTGGCCGACGACATCGAGGACATTCTGTGAGCATCCCGGTCATCGCTCCGCTGCCCGGCAAGGTGGTGGCCCTGTCCGAGGTCCCCGATCAGGTCTTCGCCGAGCAGATCGTCGGCTCCGGCATCGCGCTCGACCCCGACCGCACCCGCGGCACCCTGATGGTGACGGCCCCCATCGCGGGCAAGATCCTCAAACTCCACCCCCACGCCTTCGTCATCTTCGGCAACGGTGTCGGCGTCCTGGTCCACCTGGGCATCGACACTGTGAAACTCAAAGGCGAAGGCTTCGAACTGCTCGCCACCGAAGGCGACACCGTGGAAGCCGGCGCCCCCATCGTCACCTTCGACCCGACGAAAACCGCCGCCACCGGCTACTCGGTCATCTGCCCCGTCGTAGTCATGGACTCGGCAAAAGACTCCGTCTACACCGACACCATCGGCACCACCGTCGAATCCGGCAACCTCCTGTTCGATTCGCCGTAGCCACCCTGACCTGCTGCTGAACCTTTCGGCGGGCCGACCCGTAGTCCGTATCAGCGGGTCGGCGTCGATCCGTATCGCGTCGACAGGAGGGTGACCGGTGACCGGGGCTGAGCAATCCAGTGAGCAGTTCGCCGAGCGGTTGTTCGGGGCCGCGCTCGGGGCCATCGATATTCTGGCGGTGCATCTCGGGGATCGGCTCGGCTGGTATCGGGCGTTGGTCGAGGGTGGGCCCGCGGATGCGGGTGAGTTGGTCGCGCGGGCGGGTGGGGATCGCCGGTACGCGCAGGAGTGGCTCGAGCAGCAGGCGGCGACCGGGATTCTGACGGTGGCCGCGGACGGGCGGTTCGCCCTGCCCGCCGGCGCCGCCGAGGTTCTCACCGACCCGAACAGTCTCGATTACCTTGCGCCACTGGCTCGTATGCTGGCCGGTGCCGCCGTCCAGATGCCCGCGTTGGTGCGTGCTTACCGTGATGGCGGTGGCGTGGGCTGGTCCGACTACGGCGCCGACATGCGCGAATCCCAGTCGGACATGAACCGCCCCTGGTTCGAGCGGCGTCTCGCGACAGATCTGGCCGGGGTCACCGATATCCACGCGCTGCTGTCACGCCCCGGTGCCAAGGCTGCCGACATCGGCTCAGGCGGCGGCTGGTCCGCGATCGCCCTTGCCCGCGCCTACCCGGAGCTGGCGGTCGACGGCTACGACATCGATCAGCCCTCGGTGCGGATGGCCACCGAAAATGCCACCGAACTCGGCGATCGCGTCCGTTTCCACCACGCCGACGCCGCCACCGACCTCCCCGAATCCGCCTACGACGCGCTGTTCGCGTTCGAGTGCGTGCATGACATGCCACACCCCGTCGCGGTGCTGACCTCGATGCGCAAAGCCCTGCGTCCGGGCGGCGCGGTGATCATCATGGATGAGGCCGTCGCGCCGGAATTCACCGCGCCGGCGAGCGATATCGACCGCCTGATGTACGGGTTCAGCCTGCTGGTCTGCCTGCCCGACGGCATGGCACATCCCGGCTCCGCGGGCACCGGCACCGTCATGCGCACGGCGAAACTGGGGGAATACGCCGAGAAGGCAGGTTTCACCGCCGTGGACGTCCTCCCGATCGAGAACTTCGGATTCTGGCGGTTCTACCGGCTCACGGTCTGATCGGCGAGCTGTTCGGTCTCGACCGTCCAGCGCCTGGCGAGATCGTCGAAATAGCGCTGGCTGCTCCACAATCGGTAGTTGCCGATCACGTAGACCCGCCGCCGAGCCCGCGACACCGCCGTGTTGAGCACATTCGGATTCGTCGCCGCCCACCGTCGCGACCCGCCCGCTGCGGGTGATGTCCCCAGTATCAGCACCACGACCTCGGCCGAATTGCCGTGCATCGCATGGACAGTGCCCACCTGCCGCTCCGCGAACTCCGCACCGAGCACCTCACGCGCGATCTCCTGCGCGCCATGGGCGACGTCGCGGAACGGGCTGACCACACGGATATCGGCTGCTGCCACCCCGTCCTCGGTCAACCGCGCGAGCAAGGCGGCGAGCGCTTCCCCTTCGCCGGGGATCCAATTGCCTTCGGCCCGTGCGGATCGGACATCGATCCACCGATCGTGCCCGGGAAACTCCGGTCGATCCGGCGTGGCGAACACCAGCAGATCGTCGTCATAGGCAATGTGATGCGTGAGCTCGAAAATCGGCCGGTCACTGCGACGATGGACCCGCAGCGGGGTGCCGACCCACACCGGCGCGACCGAATCGGAGGGCATCAGCCAGGTCCCGTACCGCACCCCACGGTCAGCCGCCTGGCGTGCCGACGCCTGATCCGGCATCCACTCCGCATCGAGCCCGTACTGCTGTACGAATGCCTCCTGCGCCGACGTGGGCAGCACACCGACAGGTCCCAGCTGACGATGATCACCGACGATCACCGCCCGCCGAGCCCGCCACAACCCACCGGCCACCGACTGCGGCGCAGCTTGCCCGGCATCGTCGACGAACAGCCATCCGATGGCCTCGGACCCCAGCCCGGCGAACAGCCGGGGCAGCGCGGTGAAGGTCGTGGTGATCATCGGCACCGCGAAGAACAGCGTCTGCCACGCCGCCGCGACGGTTTCCGGCTTCGGCTCCACCGCGAGCTCACCACGGATCAACGCGATGGCGACGATGAGATTGTCGCGAATCCGCGGGGCCGCGTTGAGCAGAAACGCGCGGTGCAACTTCAATGCCGACAGGAACAGCTCACGCCGCGCGCTCGCGTAGTGCTCGTCCGCCCACGGGTTGCACAGCTGGAACTGCTCGTCGTCGCCCGCCACATCACCGAACGGGATGGTGCGCGACCAGTTCTCGCGCCCCCGCTCGATAACGTCCAGCGCCGCCGCCCGTCGCTCCGTCAGCTCGACGTGTTCGCGAATCAGCGTGCGGCCGTGCTCGGCGGCCTGCGCCCACTGCTCCCGCGTGTACTCGACCTCGGTCTGGCGCCGCCGCATCTCCGCCTCGGCGATATGTCGTTCGCGCAGCAATTCGTTGCTGCGCGCACTCCACCGCCGTCCGGCCCGGAATCCTGTCGAGAGCGAGGCCACGAACCCCGGCTTCTGCCCACCGTGCTCGCTGAGGAATTTGCCCGCCCGGTGGTGCGCGGCCTGCGCGGCCCGCAGATGCTCGGTGGCCAGCTGATGACGTTCGCGCCAGTGCGCGTGCGCGTCATCGGCGTTGGCGATCTCGGCCGCCGTCGACTGCAACCCCGCGTTCATGGCCGGCAGCTCGGCGACCGCGTCGGCGACGTTCTGGCGCGCCTGCGCGAGTCTGCGCACCTCGGCGCGGCGAGTGGTGAAATCCCGCACCGCGGTCGGCCAATCGGGAATCGAATCCGGGTCGGCCTCGGCCTGCTTGAGGATGTCGAGCATCCCGCCGTTCGGTGTGCCGGCCTTGCGCTCGGTGGCGAATCGGTCCCCGAACCAGAACTGTTCGGCGAACGTGCGTCGGGTCCCGCCCAGCGCTGCCGCGACCAGCCCCCACGCCGGTGCGCCGCCGACGAGTTCGGCCAGGTCGGTGAAGTGATTGAGCTCGCCATCGATCGCGTCGCGATGCTGGATCTCGGCGACCACATCGGCCGCGGTGGCGTCGCTGCCGGTCGCCAGCACCACTTCGAAGCCGGTCACACAGTTCGCCAATCGGTGCGCGCCCACCGTGTAGTTCTTCGCCACCTGCACCTGCTCGGTGATTCCGGCGAACACCGCCATCGGATCGTCGAACGCCGCCAGCTGCGCGGCCCGCTCGACCAGAATTCCGGCCAGCAGGTCTCGCAGCATCGTCGTCGTCCCGGTGCCCGGCGCGCCGTGCACCGCGAAAATGCCCGCGTCGTCGCGCAATTCGGCCAGTGCGCGATCGACCGCGAACTGCTGTCCGGAGACCAGTGGATCGCCCGGCCAGCGTCCGTCCGGAATGAGGTGCGGGAGCAGGCCCTCGACGACCGCGTCCTGGCGTCGACGGACATCGATCCGGTCATCGAGCGGCAGCGATTCCGCCGCCGCGAGATAGTCACGCAGTGCCGCACCGATATCGCCGCGCTCCACCGCTTTCGCGAGCTCGGCGAGGTCCGTGCCGAGCCCGCTGTTCAGGCGATCCTCGGCGGCATCACTGTCGGCGTCGCGCGCCGCGACCTGGACGCACGCCACCCGCACACCGCCGGCCCGCAATTCCGATCGAATCCCCAACGCGGCACACAGTTCACCGGTGAAGATCTGCAGGTCGCGGCCGGTCAATCGGGGGGCCTCGACGACGTCGTCCTCAGGCCGGACGGCAAACCGTTCCGCGAAGGCCAACGCCGACATCCCGGCGAGACCGGGCGAGATGACGCCATCCGCCCCCGCCGCGAGCACCGAAGCCGCGACCCCGCGGCCCGCCACGTCCAGCGCACGCCACCGCGGCGCCGGACCCATCTGTTCGGCATCGGGGTGAGTTTCTCGCGTCAGCGTGTCGAGCGCGGCGGTGAATGCCGCCGAGTCGTGGTCGAATCCGTCGGCCCAGCCGATGTCGCCGGGCCCCGGTGCGCGCAGCCGGTTCACAGCCCACGCCAGCCCGGACAACGTCGCCGAGCCTTCGACAACCATTCCGCCGTCGGTCAACGTCACCGCGAAAGCCGCTGTGGTCCCGGCCCGTCGGGCGTCGGCCTCCAGCTGATCCTCGCCGAAGGTCCGCACCAGCGCTTCCCGCGCGCGCCCCACCTCGAACAGTCCGCCGTACACGACGAACTGCCACACTCGCCCGGTTTTCAACGCGGGCAGCGCGGCGAGGTTTTCCCATGGCGCGCGGTCGTCGGGCGCGAGATCGACCACCAGTCCGTCGGTCTCGACGTCGGGAACCAGCTGCGGATCGAACAACTCCACGGTCTGCCAGAAACGCACGAGCCGCGCGGCGTGCTCGGAACCGCCCACGATGCACCCCAATCCGGTCGGCGATCATTGCAGACAACCCCGATCACGGTACGCGATCCGGATTCCCCGAGCACGTCACCCCGGCGGTCCCGCCTGCCGTGGCGAGAACATCGGCGCTGGTCCTGCCGCCGCGGCGAGCACCTCGCCGCCCACAACCGCCCCGGAAAACCCTTTGACCCATCACCCTCGCGCAGCGCACGCTGAGACCATGGACGACTTGGCCCACGCCGCAGACCGATTCGTGCTCGGTGAGCTCAACGGCGAGGACCTGTCGATGGCCGCCGCCGAGGCGCTCGCGCGTGGACTCGACAGTCCGGCATTGGTAGCGCTCGCCTGTCTGCACCGGACGGACTGTGGCGCAGCTCCTGAACTGTTCCGCACCGCGATGGCCGAGCTCGGGCTCGTGCACGACTGGAGGGCGCGGGAAGTCGACGTCAGGGTCGGGCTGGCACGAGCTCACGCGACAGCCCTGCTGGCAGATGATGCCGCGCCGGCCGACCACCTGGGTGAGATCACCGGTCAGCTTCGGGAGCTCGCCGGATACCCGGACCCACCCGCACCGGATCTGGAAGACCTGGCCAGGGAGTTCGAGGTGATGTCGGAGTACCTGGAGTTCGCCGACCCCACCACCATCCGCGAACAGATTCGACAGGGGTGCCGCAACCTCATGGCAGGACCGCCTTACGCACTGGTGTCCCCACCTCTCGTCACAGGACCTCCCGTGCGGCGGTCGGCACGGCCCGGCAGATGGCGGCAGTTCATCGCTTCTCTGCGCTCCCGGCACGCTGTCAGCGCAGAAGCATCTCCGCCACGGCTTTCGGCGCTGCCAGCCATTCACGAACGTTGTTGCGTACCTCGGTGACCTGCCTGCACTCGCAATAAGCCACCACCCCGTCGGCCTCGATACCCGCGGCCCGGCACAGTGCGACCGCGCGGGGGAGGTGGTGATACTGGCTCACGATGATCGCCCGGTCGATGCCGAACAGCGACTTCGCCCGCTCGCAGGTCTCCCGCGTGGAAAGGCCGGCACGATCGGATCGGACGATGGCCGGGTCGATGCCGTGGTCGAGTAGATAGCGCGTCATCGACGCGATCTCGTCGCCCGACGAACCGCCGGCATCCCCGGACAACAGAATCTGCTCGGCCTTGCCCGCTTCGACCAACTCGATCGCTACATCGAGACGTCCCCGTAGATAGGCCATCGGAGTTCCGTCCGTCCCGACTTTGGCACCTGGGACGATCACGACGGGTGCGCTGGGCGCGGCCGCCCCATCACTTCTATGGCCGGACGACAAAGTCCACATAGCGATGTTCGCCCCAGCCGTCACCAACACCAGGCCACCCGCCACGACAAGTCCGGCTCTCGCGATGCGACGCAACCGCCGACGCTTCCCGCTATGTTCCTCCGCCATGCGCACTTTCATACATGAACACTGCGAAAATATCCCCTGACTAGGGGATTTGACATTGCAATTGTCGGCACGTAACTTTATTCCAGTCAGAGCGACACGGACACCGACTCAGCCGCCCAGCGGCCGAGACACGAGGTAGGACGATGAGCGCCTGACTGACTGCGTGTTCAGACAGACTGGTACGGATTTGCTTCCAGCCGGTTGTCTGAGCTAAGTTTGAACCCTTGCCTCACCGAAACCCCGACGAGAAGTTGTGGGTAGAAGTGTGTGCGTGTGTTCTTTGAGAACTCA
>NZ_JBHURA010000021.1:0-42160 GCF_042674185.1 Nocardia sp. NPDC056952
GGCGTTGCGGCGTTGCGCTAGGGGCTCCCGGGGGGGGGGGGGGCCCGGGGGGGGGGGGCGCGGGCCCCCCCCGCGGCGCGGGGAACAGACCTCGCACTTTCACGCATTTGCGACATCAGCGAAGTTCGTCAAGACCACGCGATTTAGGTGTTCCCTGAATAGTTGCTGCGCTACGGTTTTCCGCATGGACGACATCGAGTTGGATTTGCCGAGCGTCGCTACTTCCCACAACGCCGGACGAATTCTGGAAATCGGCGCGGTCGGTCTGCGCAACCCCCTGCCCGTCGACGGAGAACAGACCCACGCCTATGTGTGCTGCGTCGACGGCACCACCCTGCAGCTCCCGGATTCGCTGCAGAACTGGGCCATGCAAACCCTCGCCGCGAACTTCGACCTACGCGCGACCGGCCTACCCTCACTGTTCCCCTGCCGCTTCGAATTCGGCATCCGCGACGGCGCGGCCTACGCCGTACCGGTCACCCAGCGGTCGCTGCGCGAGAAGGCGAACGCGTGACGACCTGAGCAACGCCTATCGTCACACCATGGACCAGGGACTCACCTACACCCCAGCCGGCGCGACCAGCCCCGCCGACGATCTGTGGACCGGCGAATTTCCCGGCTTCCGCCGGTTCGACACCACCGTGGTGATCGGGCACGGTGAGCCTCGATGGACGGCCGCGTCCGAATCCGTGCTGCGGTGGGGTATCAAGCGCCGCAGCGGTTTCAGAGTTGCCCCCGATGCCGCGGTGTCGACGGACGCGGAGTACCGGATCAGCGCGGGATGCGGACCTGTCTCCGTCCACGAACCGGTTCGCGTAGTCGCCGTGATCGACACCGAGAACCGGTGCGGCTTCGCCTACGGCACCCTGCCCGGTCATCCGGTCAGCGGCGAGGAAGCCTTCGTCGTGCACCGGGATTCGACCGGCACCGTCTCGCTGACTCTGCGTTCCCTGACGAGACCGGCACCGGCCGGACCATGGCGCTCCCTCTTCCCGGCACTTCTCGTCGCACAGCGCCTCTACCGTCGGCGATACCTGCGCGCGCTGGTGGACTAGGCGATCGGCGGCAGGTGAACGACCTGGCCCGCGTAGGCCAGACCGGCGCCGAAGCCGAGTAGCAGCGCGGTGTCGCCGGCATCGGCGGCGCCGGAGCGCAGGAGCTGTTCCATGGCCATCGGGATGGAGGCGGCGCTGGTGTTGCCGGTTTCGATGATGTCGCGCGCGACGGCGACGGTGTCGGGCAGGCCGAGGGTGCGGACCAGCGCGTCGGTGATGCGGATATTGGCCTGGTGCGGAACGAACGCGTCGAGGTCGTCGGCCGTGAGACCCGCGTGGTCGAGCGCGTCACGACAGGCCTTCTCCAAGAACGTGACGGCCCAGCGGAAGACCTCGGTGCCGTTCATCCGGATGTAGGGACGTTGCGAAGTGCCGCCGCTGGCCTCTGCCGCGGCCACTTCGGCGAAGTACTCCAGGAAGTCCTTGTCCTGCTTGATCGCCGAGGTGCGCGCACCATCCGACCCCCACGCGACCGGGCCGATGCCCTCCTGCTCGGCCGGCCCGACGACGACCGCACCGGCACCGTCGGCGAAGATGAACGCGCACCCGCGATCGGTGGTGTCGAGCAGATCCGACAAGCGCTCCACGCCGATCACCAGCACCTGCCGCGCCTGACCCGAGCGCACCAGATTCGCCGCATCGGCCAACGCGTAGCAGAAGCCCGCGCAGCCCGCGGAGATATCGAACGCGGCGGTGTCGTGCATACCGAGTTCGGTCGCCACCACCGCGCCCGCCGACGGACCGAGCACCATCTGCGACGACGTCGCCAGCACCACCGCGTCGATCTGCTCGGCGCTCACCCCGGACGCCGTCAGCGCGTCCCGAGCAGCCGCGACACTCATCGAGACGATCGTCTCGTCGGGCTCGGCCCAGTGCCGGGCGGCGATCCCGGAACGTGTCTTGATCCACTCGTCCGAGGACTCGATCGCGTCGACGATCTCGGAGTTGGGCACAACACGGCGCGGGCGGTACACGCCGAGGCCGAGAATTCCCGCGTGGGTGACCGGAACCGCGGTGGCAATGGGGGTGGGCATGACATCCTCTCCATATGAACCGATCGGTTCACGTAGGAATAGGTCTAACATGAACCGATCGGTTCAATCAAGGGGTAGGAGAAGATCGGATGGCCGCCGGACCACGCGCCCGACTCATCGAGCACACGATCAGCACCGTCCAGGAACACGGCGTGCACGCGTCCTCCCTCAGCGAACTACTCGAGCGCAGCAGAACCTCACGCAACTCGCTGTACCAGCACTTCCCTTCCGGGAAGGGCGAATTGGTGCAGACAGCGGCACGGATCGTGGCGCGCCTGGTGTACTCGCATGTGAGCGCCATGGCGGACGCCCTGCAGACCGCGCCGTCGACCCAGCAGTGGCTCACCGATCTGCTCGCCTTCTGGCGCGCCCCGCTGGAGAAGTCCGACTACACCGCGGGCTCGTTCATGATGGCGGCCGCTCTCGACGAACTCGACCCCGCCGTCCAGTCCATCGCGGGCCAGGCGTTCGCCGAATGGACCGCCCGGCTCGCCGACGGGATCGTCGCCACCGGGATCGAGCGGTCGACCGCGGTGTCGCTGGCCGGGTTCCTGCTCACCACCATCGAGGGCACGATCGTGCACAGCCGCGCGCTCAAGTCGGCGCATCCGTTCGACCAGGCGGTCACTCAGCTGACGATCCTGTTCAAAGTGCACCTGACCGAGCGGTGAGCCGTCTCACGAGATGCTGTGTGCCGCATCGAGTTCGGCGCGCAGCGTGGCGATGATCCGGCGGCGGGCGGCCGCCCCTTCGGGACTGGGCGTCAGCGGGTAGACGTGCACGAGTCCGGGTTCTTCCTGATAGTCGAGGTCGACGCCCGCCGCGCGTGCCTTCGCCGCCAGCAGGCGGGCGTCGGGGTTCAGGATGTCGTCGGTGCCGGTGAACACGGTGATCGGGCCCAGCCCGCCGAAGTCGCCGAACAGGGGGCTGACCAGGGGGTCCTTCATCGAGAGTTCGCCGCTCCACATCCGGCCGAACACCAGCCCACCGTCGCGACCCAGCCACGGGTCACGCAGCAGAACCGCGTCGATCTCGGGATTCTCGAGAGTGAGGTCGAGCGCGGGCGAGATCAGCAGCGTGCGGGGCACGATATGGCCCGCGTCGCGCAGGTGCAGCGCGGTGGACAGCGCGATCTGACCGCCCGCGGAGTCGCCGGCGAGGAAGGTCGGACCGTAGCGCTCGGCGGCCGCGGTGACCAGTTCGGCGAAGCGGGGAATCACCTCCGCCGCGGTGCCGAACGGAATCAGCGGATAGATCGGGACCGTCACGACGAGATGCGTCTGGGCGGCGATCCTGGCCGCGAGTTGCCAATGTTGCGAAGCGATCTCGCCCACCCACCCGCCACCGTGCGCGTACACGAGGCCGCCGCGAGAGATCCCGTCCGACGGAGTCAGCGTGTAGATCGGCCAGCCGCGGTCGTGCTCCACCGAGACCTCGACACCACGGAGTTTGCGTGGCGGACCGTAGGCGAGGGGCCGCAGACCGCGCTCGCGCACGTGCGCAGCGGCCAGCTCGGCATCGACGTAATTCCGGTTGCGCCGGGTGACCCGCAGGAATCCCGGAATCACGAACCGACTCATCACACCGGGCACCGCGACCTCCACTCGACGACGAGACCGGTGCGGTCCAAGCGCTCGGGCCGAGCGTCACCGGTGCCAGCCAAGCTACTCCGTGCCGGCCTCAGCCGAGGGGCTGCTCGGTGACATCGGTGCGCAAGCTGGTGCCGTTGAGGTCCAGATAGAGCACGCCCTCGGTGACCGAGAGGGTGGCGGTATTGCGACGGTCCACCAGCCCCGCGGCCTCATCGATGAACGCCCGATCGAAACTGACCAGCGGAATCTGCGCCGCGTTGTGAATCTTCTTGCCCGCGTACTGCGCGAGCACCTTCGCCGGGTCGCGGTGGGTATAGACCACAGCCCGACCAGCGAGTTTGCTCCCGCGGTGAATACGGTCCGCGTCGGGCGCGCCGACCTCGATCCACGCGGTCGTCCGGCCGGTCATGTCCCGAACCTGTACCGCGGGCTCATCGGTGGCCGAGATCCCGCCGTCGCTGAACACGATCCCCTCCTCGTACTGCAAGCAGTAGGCGAGGATCCGGGTGATCATGTACTCGGCTGTCTCCGACGGGTGCCGGGCAACCCGCAACTCGAGATCCTCGTACACCCCCCGATCCACATCGGCGAGCTGAACGGCGAAGTTGTGCAGTGTTGCGCTGAGTGCCATAGGAGCTCCGACCCTACCGGGCCGCGACGTCGCCTAGTCGCGAGCACCCGGTTGCACTGACCGGTCCGGACCGCCAGCATCTCTACATGAGAATCACTCACGTTTCGGCTCTGGCCGCCGTTTTCCTCGCACTCGGCACGGCAACCGTTGCGGCAGAACCGAATGCGGCCGACTCGCCCCGCCAGGCCATCGCCCGCGCCTACCTCGACGCCCTGGTCTCCCACGACGCGAGCGCGGTCCCCTTCGCCCCCGACGCCACCCGCGTCGAGGCCGGCCTCCAAACCGGCTACTCGGGCCCGCAACTGAGCGCCGACTTGGAGAACGGCCTCCAGTACCGCGTGATCCAAGGCATTCGCGACCTCACCATGTCCGAGTCCGGCGACACGGTCACGACCCACTACCTCCTCGACGCCGGGGTGGCCGATATCCGCCTGACCACCGTGGAGATCACCGAGAGCTTCGTCATCCCGGTGGACGCCATCCAGACGATCGAGGCCACGATCACGCCGGTGCTGTAAGAACCTCGCGGCCGACGAGCTGTCTCGCGCTCACTGGTCCGCGTCCAGCAAGGCCCGCGGGGCTGCCTGACGCCACGAGTCGGTGACTATGGCTTCCAGTTCCTCGCGATCGTCGAGTGCCGCCAGTCGGACGCGGACCCAGGGGTTACCGGACTCGTGCGAGGCGATCCAGAATTTGCCGGGTTCGGCGAGGACCAGTTCGTCGCGGTCGAGAATCGGGCAGCGGACCGCCATCGAGGTCTCGTCCTCGGGCAGGGTGAGGAACAGCTTGCCAGCGACCTTGAAAATCGGCATGCCCCAAGCGAAGTGCTCGGCCGTCTGCGGCAATGACAGCACGAAGGCGCGGACGTCCTCCCCGGTGACATTCATGCCCACATCCTGACACCACACACCGACACGATCGGATCCATCGCCGCGGACCGCTAGTCCACAGCACCGAGGGTGGCGACGGTCTTCCGGGCGCGGGAGGCGGAGATCCGGCGGCCGATCACGCCGTGGCGGGGGGCGAAGAGGTAGACGAAGGTGAAGGCGATGCCCTGGGTCACCACGACCATGCCGCCGGCGGCGGTGTCGAGGTGGTAGCTGATGTAGAGGCCGGTGACCGCGCACAGCACCGAGATGGTGGGGGCGATGACGAGCATGCGGGAGAAGCGGTCGGTCAGGAGATAGGCGGTGGCGCCGGGGATGATCAGCATGGCCACCACCAGCACCACGCCGACCGCTTGCAGCGCGACCACCGAGGTCAGGGCCAGCAGGGCCAGCAGGGCGGTGCCGAGGACGCGAGGGTTGAGGCCGATGGCGTGGGCGTGGGTGGCGTCGAAGGCGTAGAGGGTGAAGTCACGGCGTTTGAGGACCAGGGCGACCAGGACGATGGCGGCCAGGATCATGATCTGGATCATCTCGCCGCGGCTCACGCCGAGCAGGTTGCCGAAGACGATGTGGTTCAGGTCGGTCTGGCTCGGCGTCACCGACACCAGCACCAAACCGAACGCGAACAGGGTGGTGAACACGATGCCGATGGCGGCGTCTTCCTTCACCCGGCTCGTATCGCGGACCACGCCGATCAACGCCACCGCGAGGAACCCGAAGATCACCGCGCCGACAGCGAACGGCCAGCCGACGATGTAGGCCAGCACCACACCGGGCAGCACGGCGTGCGACACCGCGTCACCCATCAGCGACCAGCCGATCAGCACCAGCCAGCACGACAGCACCGCACAGACCACGGCGGCGGTGACCGTGGTGGCCAGCGCGCGCACCATGAATTCGTAGCGCAGCGGATCGATGAAGAATTCCTCGAGGCTCATCGGTCTCCGTCCACATCCAGGCCGAAGGCCTTGGCCAGGTTCTCCGGGCGCAACACCACATCGGGGTCGCCGTGCTCGAGCACCCGGCGGTTCAACAGCACTGCCTCGTCAGCCAATTGGGGCAACGCGTGCAGATCATGGGTGGACACCAGGATGGTGGCCCCGTCGGCGGCGAGCTCACGCAACAGCGCGGTGATGGTCGCCTCGGAGCGCTTGTCGACACCGGCGAACGGCTCGTCGAGCAGCAGGATCGTGGCCTCCTGGGCGATGCCCCGCGCCACGAACGTGCGCTTCTTCTGACCACCCGACAGCTGCCCGATCTGCCGGTCGGCCAGGTCGGTGAGCTCGACGCGGGCCAGCGCCGCGTCGACGGCGGCGCGGTCGGCCTTGCTCGCCCGGCGGGTGAACCCCATTTTCCCGTAGCGCCCGGTCATCACCACATCGCGCACCGACAGCGGAAAACTCCAGTCCACATCCTCGGACTGCGGCACGTAACCGAGACTGCCCGCCTTGCGCGCGGCGGCCGGGGGGCGGCCGTTGATCAGCACCCGGCCTCGATCGGGCGTGACCAGTCCCATCACGGTCTTGAACAGCGTCGATTTGCCCGAGCCGTTCATACCGATCAGCCCGCACACCCGGCCCGATTTCAGGGTCAGTTCGACAGTGTCGAGAGCGAGCACATCACCGTAGTGGACTGTCACGTCCTGGATTTCGACAACCGGTGCGGTCATTTCGAGACTCCGGCGAGTGCGGTCGCGATGGTCTTCGCGTCGTGGCGGATCAGGTCCAGGTAGGTCGGGACGGGTCCGTCGGCCTCGGAGAGCGAGTCGACATAGAGCACGCCGCCGAACCGTGAACCGGACGCCTCGACCACGCGTTGCATCGGCGCGTCCGACACCGTCGATTCACAGAACACGGCGGGCACGCCGCGCTGGCGAACGAAGTCGATGGTCGAGCCGATCTGCTGCGGGGTGGCCTGCTGTTCGGCGTTGACCGGCCAGATGTACTTCTCGGTCAGCCCCGCGTCGCGAGCCAGGTAGGAGAACGCGCCCTCGCAGGTGACCAGGGCGCGCTGGCCGGCGGGCAGGGTGTTCACCGCGGCGACGAGATCGTCGCGCACGGCGCCGAGCTGCGTCTTGTAGGCATCACCGTTGGCACGGTAGGCGTCGGCGTGTTCGGGGTCGAGATCGGTGAACGCGCGGACCATGTTGTCGACGTAGATCTGCGCGTTCACCGGCGACATCCAGGCGTGCGGATTGGGCTTGCCCTGGTAGGCGTCCTCGCTGATGTCCATCGGCGCCACCCCTTCGCTGACCACGGCGTGCGGCACATCGAGGTCGGCGACGAACTGGGTGAACCAGGCCTCGAGGTTCAGCCCGTTGTCCAGGATCAGATCAGCCTTGGCGGCCTTCTTGATATCGCCCGGCGTCGGCTCGTACCCATGGATCTCAGCCCCCACCTTGGTAATCGATTCGACCCGCAGATGCTCGCCTGCCACATTCCGCGCCATGTCGGCCAGGACCGTGAAGGTGGTGAGAACCACCTTCTTCCCGTCGTCATCGGAGGTGATCCCACCGCAGGCGGTCAGCGCGAACGCCATGACACTCAGAACACATGCCGCAAGTACCCGGCGGCGCGCCGGCGAACGGTAGAACCCAACCCTCATTCCGGAATTATATTGTTCGGGTACCCGAACTTTCAAGTTCTGGGCTTGAAACAGTCGCGAGGACGGCTCAGGATGCCCAGGGCGGGGTGAAGGTAGAGCCGTCGGGGAGCTCGGCCGCGAAGCCGACCCGCACAGTCACCAGCAGCCTGGCGATCTCGTCGGCCGAGTTCGCGAGGGCGATCATCGAACCGGCGGGCGCGACCGCCGCGTCACCGGGTTTCATCGGCGTGGATTCGCCGTCGATCGTCATCGTCACCTCGCCCGACAGCACAACGAACGCCTCCTCACCCAGGATGCGATGGGGCACGCCGACCGAATCTGCCCGAACCTCGGTCTGCCAGACGCACAGCTCGGCACTGCCGGTGCCGGGTCGGACGAGGGACGTGAAGCGGGCGTTGTGCACCTCGTGCACCTGCGCGTCCGCGGAACGGATCACCGGCATTCGAAACCTCCATAAGGTCAAGCAACTTGTCTATATAGTCAAGTATGTTGACTATTGTGTCAAGTGCCAGAATGACTGCCGTGCCCGCGAACGCAGACCTCCCCCTCCTGTTGCTCGCGGCAGCGGCCGAGGTAACCCAGGCGGTGCACGCCAGGGTCGCCGCGGCGGGATTCACCGACATCCGGCCGACGCACGGCTTCGCGTTCGTCCGCATGGCGCCCGACGGCGCCACGGTCGGGGAGATCGCCGACCACCTCGGCGTCAGCAAACAGGCAGCCAGCCAGCTGGTCGACGAGCTGGTCACCAAGGGCTACGCCGATCGCAATCCACACCCGCGCGATGCGCGCGCCCGCCTGATCACCCTCACCGAGCGCGGCTGGGCGTGCACGCGAGCCGCCGACGCCGCCCTCGCCGAGTTCACTCAGAACTGGTCGGACACCCTCGGCGCGACCACTCTCACCCAGGTCAGCAGGGCGCTGGGTCGTGTCGTCACCCCGGGGCGGGTCCGCCCGAGCTGGTGAACCGCCACCACCGCCGTAACCAAATCTTGCAAACCGACGATGTGCATAACGGGTACCCAACAATCCGAAGAACTGGATTTTCAAAACCTGCGCGGTGTCACGGCGAGCGGCATACTCTCGGATCGAGCGGTGACGCGCCACCGCAGCACCCGGGCCGACGGTCCGGGTAGCGCACTCGTCACGTCACCGTTCGTCTCGATCCCGGAGGGTCAATGTCAGCCCTGGTCACCGTTCCCACAATCGACACCGTCACTCGGCACAAGTACGAGCGGCTGCAGTACACCGGTTCGGCCGGCGTGGTCGCCTCGCTCGAGGACGCCCGCCTCGTGGATCGCTGGCGCGCCGCCTACCCCGACTGGGACGGCGAGCACTGGGCGTTCGACGCGGGCACCGACAGCCCGGGACGGCTGCGCCCGATCAATGTCGCGGCGCGCAACAACTGATCAACGCGGTGACGAGCGCCTGATCAGCGCGGTGCACACCACCCTGATCAGGCAGCACCCGCGGCAGCGGCCCGATCGACGATCCGCGGGAACGGGCTCGCCGCTTCCAGCTGGTAGGCCAGGTCGAGCAGCGTCCGCTCGTCACCACGGCGCGCGGCCAGCTGGACCGATCCGGGCAGGCCGCTGGGCACCAGGCCGTGCGGCAGCGAAATGCCAGGTCCCCCACCGACATTGTTGAGCGGGGTGAAGCCGACGTAGTCGGCGAGCTTGGCGAACAGCGCGTCGAACGGCTGGCCGGGCGCGAGCTCGCCGATGCGCGGCGCGGGATGCGAGAGCACCGGGGTGAGTAGCACGTCGACCTCGGCGAAATGCCGGTCGTAGGCCGCGACTCCCCCGCGCAACCGCCACGTCGACGCGGCCACCGCGAGCGGATTGCGCTTGGCCAGCCCGATCAGACCGGTGGTGAACGGGTCGAGCTTGCGCGCATCGAAGTACCCGCGGTGCCCCAGCCGGAACGACAGCGCCATCGCCGCGGCCATCACCGCCCAGTACTGCTTGAAGTCCTCGACGAAGCGCGGATCCACATCCAGCCGCATCTCGACGATCTCGTGGCCGAGGCCTTCGAGTACCTTCGCCGCCGAGGCCAGGACCGCGCCGTTGTCGGCGTGCACCGGCCGGCCGAGGACATCGGCGGCGATCAGGCCGATCCGCAACCGTCGCGCACTCGGCCCCTCGACCAGACCCACCGGGGGCAGCGCCGGATTCGCACCGAATCGTTCCACGGCGGCCAGGTAGTGCGCGGTGTCGCGGACCGAGCGGGTGACCACACCCTCGGCGACCAGATGCACCGGCAGTTTGCGGGCACCGGGCTGGTCGAGCAGGCGGTTTCGGGTGGTTTTCAGGCCGACGAGACCGTTGGCCGCGGCGGGAATGCGGATCGAGCCGCCACCGTCGTTGGCATGCGCGATCGGCACCACCCCGGCCGCCACGAGCGCCGCCGAACCGCCCGAGGAGGCGCCCGCCGAGTACTCCGGATTCCACGGATTGCGGGTCGGCGCGCGATCGGTGAATTCGGTACTCGCGGTGAGCCCGAATTCCGGCAGCGTCGATTTACCGAGCACGATCACGCCCGAGTGCAGGAACTGCGCGCCGGGACCGCTGGTGACCGTGGCCGGACGCGGCGTGAACGCGGCCGAGCCGTGGCAGCTGGGCAGCCCCGCGATGTCGGTGTTGTCCTTCACGAACGCGGGCACCCCGGCGAACACCCCCGCGGTCTCGGGCGTCGACGCCGCGCGATCGAAACACGTCATCTGCACCGCGTCCAGCCTCGGGTCGACCCGCCGCGTCCTGGCGACAGCGGCCTCGAGAACCTCCGACCGGCTCACCTCCCCCGCGCGCAACGCCGCGGCGACACCGACCGCGTCCAGCGTTCCCAGGGCATCGTCGGTGAATCCGTGCACGGCAGAGCTCATATCCGCAGCGTAATGCGAGGAGTCGGCCCTTTGCAGCGGTAACGAGATTCCGCGGGGGCCGCGATCTACTTGGCGGGAGCCACGAAAGGCTGGTTGATCGTGGCGAGGTACTGGACTACCGCGCCGACCGCCACCGGCGCGGTCACCAGAATCTGCCCGGCCACCGTACCGAGGGCACCGATCGCGAGGACACCACCGAGACAGCCCACCGCGGCGGCCGGGATGAACGGGCCGAACATCCCGACGATCGTGGCCGCGGCGACCGTTGCCCCGGCGATGCCGCCGAGCACACAACCCACCGCGGCGCCCCCGAGGCCGCCGACGAGGGTACCGATGCTGGCGCCCATCCCGATGGTGCTGGTCATCCGCGACCAGGCGGCCTGCTCCCGGTCGTATTCGGACTTCCACGGCGCCTTGTCCTCGAACGGCAGGGCGATCGGGCGGTAGACGGCCTCGGCCATCGTCAGCTCGGGGGTGAGAGTGGCCGCGCGGCCGTCGATGCGGGCCGTGATGGGGAACAGGAAGTCATCGACGGCGAACGTGAGTGGCGTCGCGGCGACCAGCGTGCCCGCGGTATCGCGTATCTCGAACACACCGTTGTTCACCGTCAGCGACCCACGGTCGATCTCGATGATCGACGCGTGGTCGGTGGCGTGCGCGGTGAAGGAGACCGGCTGGTCGACAGCGCCGGGCTGCGCCTGCGCAGTCCCCGCCGAGACAGTCAGCGCGGCGATCGACAGCGCAAGGGGCACAACGAATTTACTCGAGAACACAGGTGTTTCCTCATCGGATTCCAGTCGAGCGAAGTGCTCGACTATCGCAATCCTAACGAAAATGGTTATCATTAGCATCTTGCTCGAGGGTTGGAGGACATGTGGGACACCTGTTGATGGTGGAGAGCTGGGTCGGTTCGATGAGCACCCTGCTCCCGGCGGGAATCAAGGACAGTGGCCACGAATTCAGCTTTCTGACCCGGGATCTCGGGCATTACCTGCGGGCGGGAACACCTCTGCCGCACCCCCTGCTCGGGGCGGCCAACGTGTTCACCGCCGAGACCAACGACGAGTCGGCACTGCTGCCCCACGTGCGAAAACTGCAGGCGGCATTCGGTTTCGACGGTGTGCTCACCTCGTGCGACTACTACCTGCCGACCGTCGCCGCGATCGCCGCCGACCTCGGCTTGCCCGGGCCCGGCCGGACCGCGGTGGCCGACGCCTGCGACAAGCACCGGACCCGGCTGATCTGCCGTGCCGCCGGTGTCGCCGGTCCCGCCTTCGCGGTCGCGCGGGAGTGGGATGGGATCGTGCGCGCCGCAGCCGAACTCGGCTATCCACTGGTGGTCAAGCCGGTCGACCTCTGCGGCGGGATGTTCGTGCGCCGGGTCTGCGACGAGGCCGAGTTGCGCGTCGCGGTGGACGCCATCGCCGGATTCCCGATCAACGCCCGAGGACAGCACCGCTCACCGAGCATCCTGCTCGAAGAGTGTGTGGACGGGCCGGAATTCAGCGTGGAAACCGTCACCGTCGCCGGGCAGACGACGGTGATCGGAGTGACCGACAAACGGATCACCGGCTCCCCCGCCTTCATCGAGTCGGGCCACATGTTCCCCGCGGCCCTCGAGCCCGGCGATACCACCGCGGTGGCCGAGCTGGCAGTCGCGGCGATCACCGCCCTCGGGCTCGACGCGACCGTCGCCCACACCGAGGTCAAACTCGGCGCGCAAGGCCCCCGCCTGATCGAGGTGAACCCCCGCCCCGCCGGGAATCGCATCACCGAACTGGTGCGACGGGTCACCGGAATCGACCTCACCGCCGTGCACGCCGACGCTGTCGCGGGTGGCAAGCCCGACGTCACACCCCGGGAGACCGGTATCGCCAGCGCGGCCGTCGCATTCGCGGTTCCGACGGATACCGGCCTGCTGACCACGGTGGACGGAGCACAGAACTGGGCGGCGGACCCCAGAATCGTGGAGCGGAAACTGGCGGACCCCGGCACCGAGGTGCGTCCCGCGACCGACAACAACACCTATCTCGGTCACGTCATGGTGGTGGACGACACGCACCGCACCACCGGCGATCTCGCACAGCGGTTGATCGCCGATCTCCGTTTCGACCTCGACGGTGCGCGATGATCGAGTCCGCCGTGCGCCCCGACTCCGTCGCCGAGCTCATCACGTGGGCGCGCCGGGGCACGCTCGGACCCGAACCGGCAACCCTGCACGCGTCCACGGCGTTTCGCACCGCCTACGGCACCCGGCACGCGGGCCGCTCTCGCGGATACCGCAACGAGGTGCTGAGCCTGCGGGTCGGCGCGGCGGTGGGCTCGTGCGGTCTCGAACCCGGCACTGCCACCGACGATCTGGTCGACAGCTGTGTCGCGGCGACGATCGACGAGCTGCTCGAGCATCCCGTACCCGCGGTCCGCATCGCCGCGCTCGATGCCTATCTGATGCACGTGCGTCCGCATCCACACGCGGGCGGCGTGCGGGGCGAGCAGGTGGTGATCGAGGGGCCGACCTCGCTCACGAAGTCACGCCGCCGGGCGAGCACCGTCGTCGACCTGCTGCCCGCCGGGGTGTCGCGGGTGCTGGTGGTGGGCGTTGTCGGTTCGCTGCTCGCCGAATTGCGGGCGCGTGCCATCTCGTATCTACCGTGCGACCTCGCCGGTGGCGTCACCGAATGGGGTGAGCCGGTCTTCGAATCGGTCGCCGACGCTCCGTCGGACTACGACGCGCTGCTGGTCACCGGAATGTCGCTGGGCAACGAGACATTCGACGAATTCCGGGCCGTGGCGAACCGGCGCGGCCTGCCGCTGGTCCTGTTCGCCCAGACCGGCAGCGCGGTGCTGCCCTGGTTCCTCGGCGCGGGCGTGCACGCGGTCTCGGCCGAGCCCTACCCGTTCTTCTCCCTCGACGGCGGGCCGAGCGCCGTCGTCACCTATCGAGAGCTGTCATGACGTCCCCACAACCCGCGCTTCTGCAATTGATCGGCGGCACGCCCGCCGTGCCCATTCCGTCCGGAAACAGCTGGTACACAGCGAAGCTCGAGGCAGCGAGCGTGGCGGGCATGAAAGCCCGTGCGGCAGTGTCGATGTTGCGCGCCGCTGCGGCGAGAGGCGAGCTCGCGCCGGGCGCGACGATCATCGAATCCACCAGCGGCACTCTGGGACTCGGCCTGGCGCTGGCCTGCAAGGCACTGGGCCATCCGGTGCTGCTGGTGGTCGACGACGAGCTGGAACCCGATCTCCGCGCGTTGTTCTCGGCGTTTCAGATCCCGCTCGACGTGGTCACCGCACCGCACCCCACCGGTGGCTGGCAGCAGGCCCGGCTGGATCGGCTGGCCGCGTTGCTCGCCGCCACACCGGGCGCGTACTGGCCCGACCAGTACGACAACCCCGACAACGCGGGCGGCTATCAGGCGATGGGCGAGGAAATCCTCGCCCAGGTCGACGGCGTCGATGTGCTGGTCGCCTCGATCGGTTCCGGCGGGCACTGCGCCGGGCTCGCCCGGGTCCTGCGCACACGGTGGCCCCGGCTGCGGGTGATCGGGGTCGACGCCGTCGGCTCCCGGATCTTCGGCCAACCAGATCGCCGCCGGCTCATGCGCGGTCTAGGCAGCAGCATCCTGCCCCGCAATGTCGCCTACGCCGACTTCGACGAGGTGCACTGGGTCGACGCCGCCGAGGCGGTCGCGTCGTGTCGCCGGGTCGCGGCGGCCACCGGCATCGCGGGCGGCTGGAGCACCGGCGCCGCCGCCCTGGTCGCGGGCTGGTTCGCCGAGCGCGAACCCGGCGCCCGCGTGCTGACCGTGTTCCCCGACGGGCCACACCGCTACCTGGGCACCATCTACAACGACGACTGGTGCCGGACCAACGGCCTTTTCCGCGCGCCCGCCCTCGAACCCACCACGATCGCCACCCCGGACAGCGCCGAGGTGCTCGGCTGGGGCCGATGTTCGATCGTCCGCGACCCTGCCGCCGAGGTGAGCGCGTGAGCACCGCAACGGCTTTCCGGCCCGGAACCGGCAGATGAACGGCATCGACACCTTCCGCGCGCTACCGGGGGCCGTACGGCTACTGCTCGTGAATCATCTTGTGGGCCATATCGGTTTCTATCTCCTCGTACCGTTTCTGGCCGACTACCTCCTCGACGACCTCGCGCTGTCGGCGGCCGTGGTCGGAATCGTGCTCGGGGTGCGCAATCTCAGCCAGCAGGGTCTGTTCCTCGTCGGCGGCTCGGCGGCCGACCGGCTCGGCGCCCGCGGCGTGATCATGGTCGGCCTGGCGATCAGGGCACTCGGCTTCGCGCTGTTCGCCGTCGGTGGTTCGCTGCCGGTGGTGCTGGCGGCCTCGGTGCTCACCGGTTTCGCGGGGGCACTGTTCAATCCGGCGGTCCGCGCGTTCATCGCCAGGGACAGCGGTGCGCATTCGGCGCAGGCCTTCGCGCTGTTCAACGTCTTCGGCAATGCGGGCTCCGCGATCGGACCGGTACTCGGCACCGTGTTGATAGCGGCGGGATTCCGGATATCGGCCCTGGTCGCGGCCGCGATCTTCGCGGTGCTGGCCGTGGTGCAATGGCTACTGCTGCCCGCGCGACCGGTGCCCGCGCACGAGGGTGGGGTCGGTGCCGACTTCGCGACGGTGTTCACCGATCGCCGATTCTGGGCGTTCACCATCGCGCTGATGCCGATGTTCGCTTTGCAGAGCCAGATCTACTTCCTGTTCACCCTCCAAGCGCAGGACAGTGCCGGGCCCGGTCACGGTCCGGCGGCGGTGGCGGCGCTGTTCGTGGTCGAGACGATCGCCGTGGTGGCGCTCCAGGTTCGGGTCACCACGGTGCTGGCGCGCAGACCACAGCGCGGGCCCGCGATGGCGCTCGGGATGGCTGTCATGGGCACCGCGTTCCTGCTGCCTCCCGCCATCGCGGGGGTTGTGCCGGTCGAGGGAAACAGCGTGGCGGGCACAGCGATCCGGATTGCCCCGGTGGTCGCGGCCGCGGTGCTGCTCGCGATCGGCGTGACCGCGGTGCAACCCTTCGTCAACGAGGCGATCGGCCGATTCGCCGGAACTCGGCTGACCGGAACCTATTTCGGCGCGTTCTATCTGGCGTCCGGCCTCTTCACGGTCGTCGCCACCTCGATCACCGGCGCGGTCCTCGACCACACCGGCGGCCCCCTGAGCTGGCCGCCCTCGCTGCTGTGCGCCGCGGCCGGATTGCTGTCGGCCCTCGCGCTGCTGCGGCTACACCGCCGGAACCTGCTGCCCGGCCCCGCAGCGCTCCAGCCCGAACCCGCACCGGTCACCGACGACCACACCCCCAGCGAAAGGCGATGACTCCGATGACCATTGACCTCGCCACGCCGGGAATCGGTGTCGGCCGCGCCTACGGAAGCTGCGGCGAATTGCTGCAGGGCGTCACCGAACAGAATCGGCATTTCCTGGTCACGCTCCCCATTCGGCGCGGCACGGTGGCCGTCTTCGAGCCGGGCGGCGACCGCATAGACGTGGTGCCCGAGGGCAAGTCGAAGGCGGCGCGACTCGCGAGCGGGATGGTCGGCAGATCGAGTGTGCTGCGCGGCGGGCGACTCACCCTGCACAGCGAACTTCCCGAAGGCAAGGGGCTGGCCAGCTCCACCGCCGACCTCGTCGCCACCGCCCGCGCGGTCGCCGACGCCGAGGGCCGCTCGGTGCCCGTCGCGGAACTCGAAGCCGACCTGCGCGCCATCGAACCGTCCGACGGCGTCATGTACCCGGGCACCGTCGCCTATTTCCATCGCGAGGTGCGGTTACTCGCCCGCCTCGGCACCCTCCCGGCACTGACGATCGTCACCGGCGACGAGGGCGGGTCGGTCGACACCGTCGAATTCAACCGGGGCGAACCCGGTTTCAGCGCCGCCGACAAGCGCGAATTCGACAGGCTGCTCGGCGAACTCGGCCCGGCGATCACCCACGGTGACATCGCCGCGATCGGCGCGGTGTCCACCCGCAGCGCCGTACTGAGCGCCGTATCGCGTGACCGTCCGCATCTGGACGCGACCATCCGGGCAGCGCGCGCCATCGGCGCGGCCGGAGTCGTCGTCGCCCACAGCGGCACGACCACCGGAATCCTGCTCGCCGACAACGATCCACGTCTGCGCGAGCAAGTCCTCGCCGCGCACGAGATCTGCGCCGCCTTCGCCTGCTCGGTGGCGGTGCATCACTCGTGGCGACCCGGCGTACAGCGCGCTCCCACCGTCGATCACCCACACCTGACGACGATTCCCCGAACAGAGAGCTCTCCGCGATGATCACCGTCGACCAGATCCGCTTCACCTACGACGGCCGAATCACCCTCGACGACATCAGCTTCCGGGTCGAACCCGGCAGCACGCTCGGACTGATCGGCCCCAACGGTTCGGGCAAGTCCACGCTGCTGCGGCTGATGTATCGGGCGCTGCGCCCGGCCGGCGGATCCGTTGTCATCGATACGGTGCCGGTGGAGCGGCTGCGCGGGCGCGAGCTCGCGAGTCGCCTCGCCGTCGTCGCACAGGAAGCGCCGCCGGATACGCCGGTCACCGTGGCCGAGACCGTGCTGCTCGGCAGGTCGCCGTGGGTCGGTGCGTTCCAGGGGTATTCGCGCGCCGACCGGATCGCCGCCGCGGCCGCGCTCGAACACGTGGGGGCGCGGGCGCTGGCCGACCGCCGTTTCGCGACGCTCTCCGGCGGCGAACGCCAGCGCGTCCTGATCGCCAGAGCACTCGCCCAGCAGGCCGACCACCTGCTCCTCGACGAACCGACCAACCACCTCGACGTCCGCTACCAGCACGAATTGCTCACCCTGGTCCGCGATCTCACCACGACCACCACGATCGTGGTGCTGCACGAGCTGAACCTGGCCGCCCGCTACTGCGACCGCCTCGTCCTGCTCGACCAGGGGCGCGTCGCCGCCGCAGGCACTGTCGCCGAGGTCCTGACCCCGCGGATCCTCGAACCCGTCTACAAGATCCCCGTCCGCCGAACGTCGGCCTTCGGCGCTGTCCAGCTCCTCTTCGGCCCGGCTACCGAACCGCCCGCCACAACATCTCCGTCCGAGACCCGAGAGGCGGCCACGACATGACCGCGACCCTGGTGGCCGATCCGGCCATCGACGACCTCGACCACGCCCGCCACCGCGGCCGCGCACTGCTGCTGACGACCGCGCTGACCATCGCGCTCGCCTGCACGCTGGTGGTCGCGGCCGGGCTCGGGCCGGTCGCCGTCCCGCCGGGCACCGTGGCGCGGATCATCGGCCACCATGTCTTCGGTCACCCGGTATCCGTCGATTGGAGCGCCGCCCAGGACTCCATCGTCTGGCTGGTGCGGGTACCGCGCGTGCTGCTCGGCGCACTAGTGGGCGCCGCCCTGGCGATCACCGGCGCCGTCTTGCAGACCATCGTGCGCAACGTGCTCGCCGACCCCCACATCCTCGGCGTCACCTCGGGCGCGTCGACCGGCGCCGCGGTGTATCTGTTGTTCGGGGTCGCCGCGGCGACCACTGCCACCGCCCTCGCGGCGAGCGCGTTCATCGGCGCGCTGGTCGCCACCGCGCTGCTGTTCGTGATCTCGCGGATCAACGGCCGGCTCACCTCGCTGCGGCTGCTGCTCGGCGGGGTCACCATCGGCTACATCTTCTCGGCCGCGACCAGCTTCCTGATCTTCGCCTCCGACCGGCCCGAAGGCGCGCGCACCGTGCTGTTCTGGCTGCTCGGCTCGCTCGCGCCTGCCGCCTGGTCCTCGGTGGCGACCACCGTCGCCGTGGTCGCGGTGGCACTGGTCGCGGTGCTGTTGATGGCACCCCGGCTGGACGCACTGGCCGCCGGTGACGACACCGCGCGCACGCTCGGCATCGCACCGAACCGAATTCGGCTGTGGGCGTTGCTGATCGTCGCACTCGCGGTCGGCGCGGTGGTCGCCGTCGCCGGGGCGATCGGCTTCGTCGGGCTGATCGTGCCGCACGTGGCCCGGCTGTGTACCGGTGGCACACACCGGAACCTACTGGTGGTCAGTGCGCTGATCGGCGCGCTCTTCCTGGTGATCGCGGATGTGGCCGCGCGCACCGTCTTCGCACCACGCGAACTGCCGATCGGCATCGTCACCGCCGCGGTCGGCGCCCCGCTGCTACTCGTCCTGATCCGCCGCTTCCGTGCGACCGGCGAGTCCTGAATCCCGCACTCCACCCCTGTGCCCCGGTCACAACGACCGGTCGATCCCCGCCACCGATTGATGAGGACCCACACCGTGTTCACCCGTGTCATCTCCGCCCGCCGCTCCGCCGTTCCCGTACTCGCCCTACTCACCAGTGCGATCGTTACCGGTTGCGGCACAACAGCTCCCGCCACCGCACCCTCGGCAAGCGGTTTCCCGCTGACGATCTCGAGCTGCGGTCGCGACGTCACCTTTTCCTCGCCCCCACAGCGCGTCGTCACGGTCGGTTCCATCGCCGCACCGCTGATCGCCGCCGCGGGCGCCGCGGACCGCATCGTCACCCGCACCTTCGAAGCCGCTGCCTTCCCCGGCCAGTACGGCGAGGCATTGCAGGGCATCGAAATCACCGCGCCCACCGCCGAACTCGCCCGCGAGGAGATCATCAGCCGGTCCCCCGACCTGGTCGTGAGCGTCGAAGGGCTCTCGGTGACCCCCGACGACCTCGCCCAGGTGAACATCCCGCTGATCGTGACCCGCGGCTACTGCCGCGACGCGGCGGGCACCTTCGACGACGTCTTCGCCGACATCACCCTCTACGGAAAGCTCTTCGGCACCGAGAACGCGGCCGACGCCGAAGTCACCACACTGAAGCGGCGAGTACAGGCGGTGACCGAACGGCACAGTGGCACACCGACTCCCCGTCCCGCCGCCGCGCTGATCCTGTCGCGCGACGGCGCCCAGCTCAAGGCCTACGGTGCCAAGAGCACCGTCCACGAACAGCTGAAGATCCTCGGTCTCGGCAATATCTACGGCCAGATCGACAAGCGCAACTTCGAAGCCAACACCGAAACACTCATCGCCGCCGACCCCGACGTGATCATCCTGCTCACCCAGGGCGACCAGACACCCGACTCGGTGCGCGCCGCCCTGCGCCAACGTCCCGAACTGGCCGGGCTGCGCGCGATCCGCGAGAACCGGATCATCGTGGCGCCCTTCGGTTACACCGGCCCGGGGCCGGTAGCCGTCGAGGGTCTGGAAGTACTCGACCGCGAATTGGCGCAGCTGCGATGACCGCCACCACCACCGGCTACCTCGTCCGTGAGGCAGGCACCGCTGATCTCGCGGGTGCGCGCAGCGTCATGCTCGACACCTTCTACCAGGTGTTCGGCATCGGCTATCTGCCCGAATACCACCAGGATGTGATCGACCCGGACACCGCGTATCTGCGGCATCCGCGCCACCGGCTGTGGGTCGCCGAGCACGAGGGCGTCATCGTCGGTACCACCGCGATCCGGGCACAGGGGCCCGCGCATCCCCCACATCCGGCCGAGCTCACGCGCCGATACCCCGACGAGACCACCGCGCAGCTGTTCCGGGTCTATGTGCGGCCCGAGCACCATCGACGCGGACTGGCCACCCGGCTGGTCGCCGCGGCGGTCGCGCACGTACGCGCCACCCCGGCTTTCGAGCGGCTGTACCTGCACACCGACGCCCGGACACCCGGTGCGCTCGAATTCTGGCTGACCTTCGGCCACATCGTGTACGACGCCCGAGGACCACACGACGGCTTCCAGACGGTGCACCTGGAAATTCCGCTGGATCGCGGCGGTGAACAGCCGGGCTGACGGGTCGTCGCTGGCGCGGTGACGGCATACACGGCACTATCGAACGCGTGGAACACTTGCGAATCGCGCGACGTTCGGGTGCTGTGTCGTGACCGCGCTGGCTCCCGGCGAGAACCGGCCCGCGCCCGGTGATCAACTGACCGTCACGGTCGCGAGTTCGGCGTCGGTCGACGTGTCGGCCCTGCTGGTGAACGCGGCGGGCAAGGTGCGCTCCGACGCCGACTTCGTCTTCTTCAATCAGCCGACCGGGCCGGGCGTGGTGTACCGGCACGGCAACGGCGGACCCGACGTGGTGGGCGTGCAGACCTCGGCATTGCCCGCCGATGTGGACAAGGTGGTGGTCACCGCGAGCCTCGACGGCCGTGGACCCGCGACGTTCGCCGCCGTCGGCACCTTGACCACCACCATCGAATCCGGCTCCACCGCACTGACTTTCCCGATCCCCGGACTCACCACCGAAAGCGGTGTGGTGTGCGTGGAGATCTATCGCCGCAACGACGCGTGGAAGGTCCGCGCGATCGGCCAGGGGTACGACGACGGGCTCGCGGGTATCGCATCGGCCTACGGAGTGAACCTCGACGACGACCCCGCACCCGCTGCGGCACAGGGCAATTCCGGTGCCGTGGCGGGCACTGCCGGCGACTCCCGAGGTGCACCCGGCCCAGGTCACCCGCCGCCGCCTCCCGGTTCCCACGCCCCGATGCCACCCGGCCGATTCGCGCCGCCCCCTGGGGCACCCCCTGTTCCCGGTCAGCCGGGGACGCCATCCGGCTACCCGGCCGCACCCCCGCCGGGCGCACCTGCCTACCCAGCAGCGCCCCCACCGCCCTACCCGCCACCCGCCTACGGACAACCCGGCGGACCCGCTCAACAGCCGACGTATGCATCTCAGCAAGGAGCCCAGCCCGTGCACAGCGACCTGTTCGACCCCTCGCATGCCGAGGTCAACGGCCTCGGTATCCAGAAGCAGGGCGGCAAGATGGTGAAGGTCGGCATGAACGGGGAGGTGATGGCGCGGTCCGGGTCCATGGTGGCCTACCAGGGTGACCTGAAGTTCGAGGCGCTCGGTTCCGGCGGCATCGGCCGCGCCATCCGCCAGCACCTCACCGGCGAAGGCGTGCCGCTGATGAAGGTGACCGGCCGCGGCGACCTGTTCCTGGCCAACAGCGCCGCCGACGTGCACATCATCGACCTCGACGGCACCGACGGACTCACCATCAACGGCGCCAACGTGCTCGCCTTCGACTCCACGCTGCGCTACGACATCGGCCGCGTCCAGGGCGCCGCGGGCTACGCCTCCAACGCGGGCCTGTTCAACTGCGTCTTCACCGGCCGCGGCCGCATCGCCATCACCACCCACGGCACCCCGGTCGTCCTCACCGTCGACCAGGCCACCTACGCCGACCCCAACGCCGCCGTAGCGTGGTCGTCGAGCCTGCAGACCGGCATCAAGCGCAACGACTCCTTCGGCCTCGGTCGCCTGATGGGCCGCAGCACCGGCGAAGCGAGCACCCTCGCCTTCTCCGGCCGCGGCTTCGTCATCGTCCAGCCCTCCGAACTTCCCCCGGGCGGCCTCATCGGCGGCACCGGCGGCGGCCAGCAAGCGGGCACCGGCGGCAGCATCTTCGGCTGACCCGAACACGGAAAAGGCCGATACCCGCGCAGTCGCGGGTATCGGCCTTTGTCCTTCCTGCTAGTTCGCGCGCTCCTTGCGGGCCTGGCGGCGGGCCTCACGCATGTCGTTGAGTTCCTGTTCCAGGCTCTCCGCGATGCGGAACTGGCCGGTGTCGTAGATGCTGGTCGGCTCGATCGCCTCGTAGCCGAAATTGGCTTCGGCGAACGCCTTTTCGACCCGGGCCTCGATATCGGAGATGGCGCTCTTGCGGGCGGCGGGAACCGAATCGGTGGCCGGCTCCGGCTTGACCGGCTCCTTGGCGGGCTCCGGTGCCACCACGGGCGCGGGAGCGGACTTCTTCGCGGTGGCCTTGTCCGCGGAAGACGGCTTGCCGATGCCGAAGCGCTTGCGCTTCTCCGGCGAGCGGCCGTTGCCGTTGGTGACCGGCTCGGGGGGAGTCCAGGCGGGTTCACGGGTGATCGGCGTGGTCGCGGCCGTTTCGGTGGCAGCGATCGCCTCGGCGCGCGCCGCGCCCGTCATCGGCGGGGTGTAGGTGAGGCGGATACCCTCGGAGGCCTGGCGGCCGAGGATGTTGTCGGCGGGATCGGGCAGGTCCCTGACCTGGCTGGTCGCGCGAGTGATGGCCAAGCCGTACCGGGCGCTGACCGCGTCGTGGATCAGTAGCGCGACACCGATCATCACCGGCGCGACCGCGTGCACGGCAACGTCGTACCAGCGCCCTTCCCGCACGTAGGGATAGGTGTTGAGGGTGACGGTGAGCCCCAGCAGCGCGAGCTCGGCGAGCGCGACCTGGCGGCGGTTGTCGATCACGCCCCACTCGGCGACCTTGTTCGTGCCGACCATGATGATGATCAGACATACGCTGATCATCGCTTCGAGCAGGTAGCTGAACCAGAACAGCGGATCGCTCGGCCCACCGGGCGCGATGTTCTGCTGCACGTTCACCGCGGACCACAGCATGCCCGCGCCGACCACGCCGGCCAGTGCCTTCAGCGACCACGACCGGTGCCGGTACAGCGAAGCGAGCTTCGCGTGCGGGCTCGATTCGCGACGCTGGGACGCCATCGCCTTCCTGGCGAGCAGCAGATCTCGCATGTCGGCCTTCTCGATCGCTTCGGTGGTCTGTCGGCTGCGGTCCGATGCGGACGCCATCGCCTGGGTGTGCTTCCAGCGCTGTTCGCGATCCTGTTCACGGATGCGTTCGGCGAGTTCGCGTTCGGCGCGCAGCTCGTCTTCGGAGAGCGCGTCGGTGAGGGCCGGATCGAATTGGTAAGCGAGACGCCCGCGGGCACGTTCGACTCGCTGGGCGAGCTGGCTGACGTCGTCCTCGAGACCGGATTCGATCGTCATGCCAGACCACCGCCCCGGGCGCGCGAAGGCAGGCAGGTGACCACAGGTGTGAACGGCACAGGCCATTCTTAGTCGATATACCCTCGAGCGCGAAACCGATGCTCCTACACGGCTCCCCGAACACGGCGCGCCGCGCGCGACACGCCCAACAATTTCGGTCGGACACTCGATCAGCGAAGATAATCCCCCGCCGCCGCCCGGGCCCGAGTTTCCGGCAGTTCGGTGCCCGACCGTTGCCGAACACCGCTCGCGGACAACCCGACCGGGCCGCTGTGGCGCACTGTTCGCACGCCGCCCTACCGCGTAGCCGAGCGGTGCGAGTGAAACTCCGTTTCGCCCGGCGGCGCTTGCCGTGGACACCTAGGGTTGGTTCGGGGGTGCCGGGGGGTCGCACACGCCCGTGAGATCTACTTCGGAGTGACGAATTGACCGAGCACACAAGCGAACTCGACCAGGCGATCGCCGAACGACTCGAACCGTGGACCGCCCGGCTCGGCGCCGACCGCAAGGCCTATTTCCATCATGTGCTGCGGGTATTGCGCTCAGCCGATCTCCTGTTCGCCCGCAGCGGCGAGCCGGGGCCGCCGCCGAGTTCGCGCGAGGAGTTCCGCACCGCGGCGACCTTCCACGATCTCGGCATCTGGGCAGCGTGCACCTTCGACTATCTCGAACCGTCGTGCGCGCTGGCGGGCGACTGGCTGATCACGCACGACCGGGAGGACATCGCTGAGCTCGTCACCGAGATGATCCGCGACCACCACCGTGTGCGCCCGGCCGGGGGCGCGACCGATCCGGTGGAGCTGTTCCGGCGAGCCGATCTGATCGATGTGACGTTCGGCGCGCGGCGCTACGGACTGCCCTACGCGGCCTACTCCGCGCTGATGCGCCGGTACCCCGACAGCGGCTTCCACCTCAAGCTGGTGGAGCTGACGGTCCGGCGCGCGCTCATCCATCCATTCTCACCGTTACCCATGATGCGCTGGTGAGAGGCCATTTCGGCAGCACTATTGTCACGACGCCAATACTGCGGCACACTGGTGTCCGTAACCACCGGTCACGCCTGGGCCGGTGCTGTGCCGAGCCGAACAAGGAGACTCGATGGCCGCCAATCGGTCCAGCTGGATGAACGAGGACCTGGACGCCCTGCGTGACATGACCCGTGCGTTCATGGCCAAGGAACTTGTCCCCAACATCGACAAGTACCGCGAGCAGCACCACGTCGACCGCGACCTGTGGAACAAGGCGGGCGAAGTCGGCCTGCTGTGCATCTCGATCCCCGAGGAGTACGGCGGCGGTGGCGGCACCTTCGCGCACGAGGCCGTGCTCATGGAGGAGCAGGCCCGCGCGGTAGACACCTCGTGGGGCGTCAGCCTGCACAACGGCATCGTGGCCCACTACGTGCTCGCCTACGGCACCGAGGAGCAGAAGAAGCACTGGCTGCCCAAGATGGCCAGCGGCGAGGTCGTCGGCGCCATCGCGATGACCGAACCCGGTACCGGCTCCGACCTGCAGGCCGTCAAGGCCAAGGCGATCCGTGACGGTGACGAGTACGTCATCAACGGCTCCAAGACCTTCATCACCAACGGCGCACAGGCCGACCTGATCATCCTGGTCGCCAAGACCGACCCCACCCAGGGCGCCTCCGGCGTCTCGCTGGTCCTGGTCGAGGCCGATCGCGAAGGGTTCCGTCGCGGTCGCGTGCTCGACAAGATCGGCCAGAAGGGCCAGGACACCTCCGAGCTGTTCTTCGAGGACGTGCGCGTCCCGGTGACCAACCTGCTCGGCACCCAGGAGGGTCAGGGCTTCATCCAGCTGATGCAGCAGCTGCCCCAGGAGCGCCTGATCGTATCGATGGGCGCGGTCGCGGGCATGGAGGTCGCCCTCGACCACACGCTGCGCTACACCAAGGAGCGCGAGGCGTTCGGCCGTCCGGTGTTCGGTTTCCAGAACACCAAGTTCAAGCTGGCCGAGGTCGCCACGGAGGCCCGCATCGCGCGCGTGTTCATCGACGACTGCGTCGAGAAGCACATCCGCGGCGAACTCGACATCCCCACCGTCGCCATGGCGAAGTGGTGGACCACCGACAAGGCGATGCAGATCGCCGACACCTGTCTGCAGCTGTTCGGCGGCTACGGGTACATGAACGAGTACCCGATCGCCCGCATGTGGGTCGACAACCGCGTCCAGCTGATCTACGCGGGCACCAACGAGATCATGAAGGAGATCATCGCCCGGAGCCTGTGATACTCCAGCTCGATCGGTGATCCCGACCGGCCGTGAACACCTGTTCACGGCCGGTTTTCGCTGTTGGGGGGTCATTTCGTGACCTATCCGTCGTCCCCGCCGAGACGAATGTCCTTCGACAAGCGGTACAAAACCGACGACGGGGACGGTGCGGCAACAGTGGACACGGACGGCAGCGGTTCGACGGGACGACCCGGACCGGAACCGGTACTGCCGGACCGAGCACAGATGATGCAGGCGGTCTGCGGGGTCGCCGGTGCCAGTGACCCCGTCCTCTCCGCCGCGCACGAGCTGGCCACGCTGCACGAACGCCGCGAACAGCAGATTCCCGGCGATACCAGCGAGATCGATTGGGCGCGTGCGCGTCTGGTCTGCGAGATCGACCGCTGGGTCGTGATCCGCTCACCCACTCCGGCGACCTCGGCGCCGATGCACACCGAGAGCATCGGCGCCGTCGTGGACCGCATGGCCCATTTCGCCGCGCTCACCTACCGCGCGCTGGCCTGCGGCGCCGAGGCCCAACTGCGCGCCGCGCAATTACGCCTGCACGAATTGGCTTGTGGTTACGACGATCTCATCGCCGAGGTAGCCAGTGGGGCGCGGCGGCTACCCGACGGACTCGACAGCGACCCACCGCACTGCGATGGGACACAGCAGCTCCGGAAGAAGCCACGCAACGACTAGCGGCGGCGTCCTCGCTTTCCGGTCGCTACCTGGGCGATCAATGTCCACATCACCGCCCACGGGTGTTCAGGCGGGCGCCGTACCGTCAGCCGGAGACGGCGAACGGAGCCCGGCATGCTCGATCCGCGACTGCACACCGCGTGGCTGGTCAACGCCGCCTCGGGGGCGGCGGCGGCAACCGTGCGCGCGCCGATGGCACGGCCGTACTCGTGGAACGGCGTGCGTGATCGGCTCGTCGTCACCGATCTCGAGGTCGTCACGGTCACTCACGACACCGCGATCCTCACGTGGTCGACCCATCGACGTGATCGCGCGGGACAGCTGCACCCGGCCGCGGCCGACACCGAAGTGCTGCTCGCGCCCGCCGACAGCTCGGCCGCACCGGTGACCCGCTACCTCGACGGCCGTCGCACCGCGCACCACTACGCGCAAGTACGTGGCCTCGAGCCGGGCCGCCGATATCGCTTCCGGGCCTGCTCCGACGGCGAAACCGCTGTTCCCGGCCGCACCTGGGTGACTCGGCGCCCTGGAACTCCGGAGGTCACGGGCGTTTTCCTGACCGCGCCGCCACCGCCGGGCCGACTGCTGCGCACGATCGCCCTCGCCAACGACCTGCACTGGGGCGAGGACCGCAGCGGCTTGATCGTCGCCGGGCTGCCGCCGGGGCTGCGCCACGACGACGGCCACTACCCGCAGGTGATGACCGAGGCACTGCTGCACGACATCCGCCGACCCGATCGCGCGGTAGATCATCTGGTGGTCGCGGGCGATCTCACCGATTGTGGCACCGCCGAACAGTCCGCGGGCATCGCGACGCGTCTGGACGCCTGGGGCAAGGCGGGCAGCGATCACTTCGTCTGCCGTGGCAATCACGACGTTGCGCGCGGCGCGAATGATCACTGGGGCACGGTGTTTCAGCCGTTCGGTCAACTCACCTGCCATGAGCTCGGCGGCTTGCGCCTGATCGGTCTCGACACCACGCGCAGGCGAGGTTCCGGCGGCACGATCGACCCCGACCAACTGGCCGAGCTCCGCGCGACACTCGCCGCCGACCCCGACCGCCCGACGCTGATCTTCGGACACCACCCCGCGACCCGCTACGCGGCACTGAGCAACCCCGGCGGCCCCGGTTTCGTTCTCGATCGTGCGAGCGTGGCCGCACTGCAGGCCTGCTATCGAACGACCCCTGGAGTATTCCTGCACCACAGCGGCCACACCCACCGGAATCGCCGCAGCCGCCCCGATTCCGGCCACGTCGAATATCTGGAGGTGGCTGCCGTGAAGGAGTACCCCGGGGGCTACGCCCTGCTGCGCATCTACGAACACGGCTACACCGTCCACTTCCACCGCATCGCCGCCGCGGCCGCGCTGGCCTGGACCAGCCGGACCCGCAGGCAATACTTCGGCCTTCATCCCGACCACTCTCTCGGCAGCCTTTCCGATCGCAATCACCGCGCACCCCACGACTTCTCGGGCGTCACCGCGCTGCGTTGAGGCAGTCGACAGACCTCGCTGAGGAGCTCGTCGATATCGACTTCGACATCCACGCTTCGACCGTCCCGGCGATCAGAACATCCGCACCGCGACCAAGCGCCAACTGTCCTTGGTCGCCTCGATGCGGCCCGCGATAGCGAGGGTCCGCGGCCCACGCTGATACGAGGCGAAGACTTCGGCGGCACCGTCTTGTGTCGCGGTCAGTTTCACGCGGGTCAGGGTGGCGCCGCCCAAGCCCCGGCCGGGGACCAGGTCCTGCGCGAGCATGGTGTTGATGGCGGCGAGTACTCGCGCGTCTGTGTGAGCGCGCAGGTGAGTCGACGATCTGCGCCGATCGACCACCTCCAGGAGCAGCCGGAGCACCTGCTCGGCGAATCGCTTTGCGGTCACGACAGATTCGCCGGTAGGCGCTGCCTGCGTGCAGGACGCGCGCACTGCCCTGCGGATACTCGCCGGCGTCCCGCCCGCGGCCCTCGGGCGACCGGAACCAGTAACCCATTGGGGCACAGCGGTATTCACGGCCACAGACCGCGGCACCTCTTCCCCACCCTCCAACCGCGGCTCGCAATGCGGCGCGGGCGACAACACCGTTCCCTCCGTAGACATGCTCGTCCCCTTCGAGTCAGCCCACCCACTCCCCAGTGGTGGCGCACAGCATGACACGGAGCTCCGACAAGTGTTCGCGAAATCAACGCAGTTTGCCGCGGATGTCCGCTCAGAACAGCGTCATCGGCTCGTCGGACTCAGGCGTCGGCTGGGCGGGCAGGTCGGGGACGATCGCACGGACCTCGTCGTGGAAGCGGCGAGCCAGGCCACGGGCCGCGGCATTGTCGGGCGTGTGCACGAAGACCGTCGGCGAGCGACCTTCGCGCAGCCACCCCGCGACCGTCTCCACCCACGGCTGCCAGCCCGCCACGGTGCGGTCGGTGTCGGCGCGCCCGTGGTAGCGCACGATCGGGTACTCGGTGAGCGCCCGCATCCGGCGCGGAACGCGAGGCTTCTTGGCCCGTGCCTCGAATTCGGAGGGGTCACCCGGTGGCCCGTCGAACAGGACCGTCGTGTCGAACGGCACCCATTCGGCCCCGATCCGCCCGAGCACCCGTTCCAGCTGCACCGCGGCCCGCTCGTCTTCGAAGAACGCTGGATGACGCACTTCCACGGCGCTGCGCAGTCCACCGGGCAGCTCGCGCTGGAAGCGCGCGAGGGCGCCGAGATCGGTCGGGCCGAACGACGCGGGCAACTGGATCCACAACGCGTGCACCCGGGGCCCGAGCGGCGCCATCACGTCGAGGAACGCACCGAGTTCGGCGCCCGCGTCGACGAGCCGGCGCTCGTGCGTCACCGCCCTCGGCGGCTTGAGCACGAACCGGAAATCGGGCGCGGTCTGTCGCGCCCACGACTCGACGGTGGACGCGGACGGCGTCGCGTAGAACGTGGTGTTGCCCTCGACCGCACCGCAGTGCCCGGCGTAGGCACGCAAGCGCTCCCCCGGCGCGGGCAACCGCTGCTGCCACTGCGGATGCGTCCACATCGCACACCCCATCCGCAGCTCACGCACAGGCCGACGGTAATACAGCGACCGGCCGCCCCTAAAATGAGACCGGTTGCCACCAGTTCGCCCTGTGCGCGGGCGGCGGGAGTAGCGGTGTCCGGCCGAGCAGGTCGGCGACCGTACGACCGCCACATCCATGAATTCCGGTGCGCGCACAACGGAAAGGGCCTGTGATGGCGATTCTCACCACCGAGCGGCCCAGCGCCGTCTCCGTCACCCGCGCGTGGCTGGGCGTGTCCGCCGCCATGGTGGCGATCGCGTGGGGCGGCAACGAGTTCACACCACTGCTGGTGATGTACAAAGCCCACGGCCTTGCGCTGACCGCGGTCGACCTGCTGCTGTTCTACTACGTCCTCGGCATCGTGCCCGCCCTGCTCATCGGCGGCCCACTGTCCGACCGGTTCGGCCGCCGCCCGTTGATGCTGCCCGCACCGCTGATCGCCGCGGCCGGTTCGCTGCTGCTCGCGGTGGGCGCGGCCTCGGTGCCGATGCTGGCGGCCGGGCGGATGCTGTGCGGTGTCGCGCTCGGACTGGCGATGGCGGTCGGCGGCAGCTGGCTCAAGGAATTGTCGCAACCTCCGTTCGCCGCGGCTGCCACGGGCAAGGGTGCCCGGCGATCCGCGATGAGCCTGACCGCCGGGTTCGCTCTCGGCGCGGGTGTGGCGGGAACCCTCGCGCAGTGGGGTCCGCTGCCCGATTCGACCGCCTATCTCGTCAATGCGGCGCTCTGCGTCGCGACCGCGTTCTGGGTGGCCCGAACCCCGGAAACCGTGACCCGCCGAGCGAATCCGGGCAGGCTGCGCGACGACTTGAAGATCCCCGCCGCCGGGCACCGGCGGTTCCTGCGGGTGGCGGTGCCGATCGCCCTGTGGCTGTTCACCGCCAACGCCACCGCCTACGCGGTCCTGCCGACGCTGATGCTGCCCCGCGTGCAGCAGGCCCCGATCGCCTTCTCCGCCCTGGTCACCATGGTGACGCTCGGCTGCGGATTCACCATCCAATCGGTGGCGCGACGCATCGACCGTCCCGGCACCGCGCGCGCGGCGGTGGTCGCGCTCGTGCTGCTCACCACCGGCATGGTCTTGGCGGCGTGGACGGCGGCCACTTTGAGCATCTGGGTGACGCTGCTGACCGCCGTGGTGCTCGGCAGCGGCTACGGCATCGGCCTCGTCGCCGGGCTGCAGCAGATCGAACGTCTCGCGGGCCCCGGCGACCTCGCGGGCTTGAACGCGGTCTTCTACTCGGTGAGCTACCTCGGCTTCGGCGTGCCCGCGGTCCTGTCGTCCCTGCATAGCGGCCTCGGTTTCGGCTACCCCGCGATGTATCTGGTCACCGCCGCGATCGCCGCAGGTTGCCTCGCGCTCGTAGCCGCGAACTACCGCGAACGGATCTGAGCGGAACCCTGCTCGCTGAAGCCGTCGCCCGCGCATCGGCCGACCCCGGCGATCCGCGACCGCGCGTTACGGTGGATCGGGTGAGCACCGACCCCGTCGAAACCCTTCTCCGCTGGCAGCATTCCGGGGCGGTCTGGCGGGTTGTCAGCCGCAGGCCCGACTCCGTGACCGTCGCCCTCTACGAATGCACCGGCGGACAGGAAGTAGACCGCATCACCTCCACCGATCCCGCCCTCCTGCGGTTTCTCGGCGAACGCGCCACCAGCGAGGACTGACCCGCCCGCCGTGAACAGGGTTACGCTGGTTGGCGTTATCGCTTCACGCCAGTCGGCCCGCACACGGCCGGATCGCCAAGTGAGGAGAGACCATGTCGGCCCCTACCGGACTACCCGCTGGAACCTGGGTCATCGACCCCGCGCATTCGACGCTCCAGTTCTCCGTGCGTCATCTGATGGTGAGCAAAGTGCGCGGCCGCTTCACCGATTTCGCGGGCACGCTCGTGGTTCATCCCGACGGCACCGCCGACGCCGATGTCGAGATGAAGGTGGCCTCCGTCACCACCGACAACGCGCAGCGAGACGGGCACTTGGCCAGCGCCGACTTCTTCGACGTCGCCAACCACCCGATCGCCACCTTCAAGGCCACCGGTTTCAAGGCGCTGAGCACCGAATTCTCCGTCACCGGCGACTTCACCATCCGCGGCAACACCCACCCGGTGACCCTCGAGGTCGAATTCCTCGGCACCGGCCCCGGGATGGCCGACGCCCCGGTCGCCGGCTTCTCCGCGACCGCCACCATCAACCGCCGCGATTTCGGCCTCACCACCGACATACCGATGGCCGACGGCGGCGCCGTGATCGGCGACAAGATCAACCTCTCGCTCGACGTCGAGGTCGGCCTGCAGAGCTGAGCGGCACCGAGCACAGGAGGGGCGCATGTCAGGACGACGTTTTCGAGCCGGCCTAGCCGCCGGGCTCCTGGTGCTGGTCGCGGCCTGCGGCGGCTCGCCCACCGAATCCGGGACAGAATCCGCCGCCCCACCGGCGCCGGCGATCTCGGTCGCGCCGCAAGACGGCGCGACCGAGATCGATCCGCTGGGCCCGGTCCGCGTGAGCACCAGCGACGGACAGCTCACCGCGGTCACGATGACCAACGAGCAGGGCGGCACGGTCGACGGCATCCTCACCCCCGATCAGTCGGCATGGAAACCGTCGGAACCGCTGGGCTACGGCCACACCTACACGGTCACGGCCGAGGCGGTCACCGTCACCGGCCGGGTCGGGCCGATCACCTCGTCGTTCACCACCCTGGCGCCGAACAACCAGACCAAGGTCTATTTCCGCACCACGGGCGGCACGGAACTCTCCTCGTCGGGCACTTTCGGCGTGGGCACCGTCGTCGTCGCGCACTTCGACGAGGACGTGCCCGATCGCGCGACGACCGAGAAGTACCTGTCGGTCACCACCGATCCGCCCGTCACCGGCGCCTGGTACTGGCTCGACAACCGCAACGCCCACTGGCGCCCCGCGAACTACTACGCGCCCGGCACGAAGGTGACACTTACCGCCGACATCTACGGCAAGGATCTCGGCGGCGGCCTCTACGGGCAGGAAGACACCAAGACCAGCTTCACCATCGGCCCCTCGCACGTCTCGATCGTCGACGACAACGACAAGCAGGTGCAGGTGTACGAGAACGGCACGTTGATCAAGACCATGCCCACCTCGCTGGGCATGGGCGGCAGCCAGACCGTCGCGGGCAAGACCATCACCTTCTGGACCCAGCCCGGGGTGTACACCGTGATGGACAAGGCCAACCCGGTGATCATGGACTCCTCCACCTACGGCCTGCCGGTGAACTCCCGGCTCGGCTACAAGGAATCCATCGGCTGGGCGACCAGGATCAGTACCGACGGCATCTATCTGCACCAACTCGACGACACGATCTGGGCGCAGGGCAACACCAACGTCTCACATGGCTGCCTCAATCTCAGCGGCGAGAACGCCCGCTGGTTCTACGATTTCTCCCAACCCGGCGACGTGGTCGAGATCAGGAATACCGGCGGCGCCCCGCTCGAGGTGTGGCAGAACGGCGACTGGAGTGTGCCGTGGGAACAGTGGCAGGCAGGTAGCGCGCTGCGGTGAACGGGGACAACACCTTTCCGGCGCCGCCGCGCCGGGAGAAAACACGGCGGGGACCACAGCGCGTCGGCAGGCACGCCCCCACCGACCATCGCGCCCCACGGCACGGACGCGCTCGCCGAGCCGGGCTGATCATGACCAGGATGCTCGTGGCGACCACCGCGCTGGCCGTCCTCGCGGGCACCGGCCTGGCCTGGTCGGCCAAGCAGGACTTCGATTCCGGCTTCACCCATTCCACCGCACTCGGTGAGGACGCCCCGCGTTCCGGCGGCGGCGCTGTCAACATCCTGTTGATCGGCCTGGACACCCGCAAGGACCTCAACGGCAACGACCTGCCGAAAGAGGTGCTCGACCAGTTGCACGCCGGTGACGGCACCGAGGGCGGCTACAACGCGAACTCGCTGATCCTGCTGCACATCCCGGCCGACAAGAGCAAGGTCGTCGCCTTCTCCATCCCCCGCGACGACTATGTGCCGGTGACGGGTATCCCCGGCTACCAGCAGATCAAGATCAAAGAGGCGTACGGGCTGAAAAAGGCCGCGGTGCAGGCGAAGCTGATCGACCAGGGCGAAAAGGATCCGGTCGTGCTGGAGCGGCGCGGCCGGGAAGCCGGACGCGCGTCCATCGTCACCACCGTCCGCAATCTCGTCGGGGTTCCGATCGACCGGTTCGCCGAGATCTCCCTCGCGGGCTTCTACGACCTGGCCACCGCGGTCGGTGGGGTCGACGTGTGTCTCAACCACGCCGTCGACGACAGCGAGTTCTCCGGCGCGAGCTTCCCCGCGGGCAGGCAGCATCTCGATGGTGCACAAGCCCTGGCGTTCGTCCGTCAACGTCACGGACTGCTCAACGGCGACCTCGACCGCACCCACCGTCAACAGGCGTTCCTCACCTCGGTTGCCAAGTCGCTCAAGGACTCCGGAACGCTGACCAACCTGAGCCAGCTCACGGAACTGATGGACGTGGCGCACCGTGACGTGGTGCTCTCCGACGGCTGGAATCTGTTCGACTTCGCCCGCGACATGGGCTCCGCCGGCTCGGTACCGGTCGAATTCCGCACGCTGCCGGTGGTGCGCTACGACGTGATCGACGGTCAGGACGTGAACATCGTCGACCCGGCCGCGATCAAACGGGAGGTGCGGGCGGCCTTCGGCCAGGAGGTGCCGGCGACCACGACCACGGCGCCGACCCCGGCGAGCGTGGTCGATGTACACAATGTGGGCACCGCGAAAGGTCAGGCGGCGGCGCTCTCGGCCGCGCTGACGAGCAGGGGCTACGGTGCGGGGCTGATCGGCAACGGTGATTCGAGCGACGGCCCGTACTCGGCCATCACCTACGGCCTCGGTGCCGCCGACGATGCGCGTGCGCTGGCGGAACTTCTCGGCGGACTGCCGGTTTCCGCGTCGCCGTCGATCGAAGACGGGCGGATCAAGGTCGCGCTCGGCGCCGACTTCACCATGCCCACCGACTTCACCATGCCCACCGAGCTGAGCCCGACCACATCGACGACCACTCCCCCCACGACCCCGACGTCGGGCTCGATGCCACTGCCCGACCGGGGAAAACCGTTGTCCACCAACATCGGCGACACCATTCCCTGCGTCAACTGAGCGACCTGCGCCGCATCAGCCGGGCGCAGGTGCCGGAGCCCTCGGCGGATATCGGTCGGCCACCGGAATGCCCAGTGGCCGACCGACTCTCACTCCTCCGGTGCGTCCGGATAGGCCTGCTGCCGGTATCCACCGCGCAGCGTCCCGTCCAGATACGCGGCCTTGCAGGCCCGTCGGGCGATCTTCCCGCTCGACGTCCGCGGAATCGACCCCGCGGGCACCAGCAACAGATCACGCACCATCACCCCGTGCCTGCGGGCGATCGCCGCGCGCACCGCGTCCGTGATCGGGCCCGGCTCGAGTTTCGCCGCGCCCGTCCCTCTTTCGGCGACGATCACCAATCGCTCCGCCGCCGGATCGGACACCGCCCCGGCCTCGAGCACCGGCGCGGGCAGCTGCCCCGCCTGCACCGAGAAGGCCGCGATGAAGCCGGGCCGCAGCGCCGTACTGGCCTCCTGCGCCGAGTATTCGAGATCCTGCGGATAGTGGTTGCGCCCGTCGACGATCACCAGGTCCTTCACCCGGCCGGTGATGAACAGCTCGCCGTCGTGATAGGCGCCGTAGTCGCCGGTACGCATCCACTTCGCGTCATCGGGCGCACCCTCGGCGCGACTACCGACCGGCATGCGCGCGACCACCCGGTTGTGGAAGGTCTCCGCGGTCTCCTCCGCCCGGCCCCAGTACCCGATGCCCATATTGTCACCGTGCAGCCAGATCTCGCCGACCTCGCCGTCGCGACGCTCGATCCCGGTACCGGGATCGACGATCACCGCCCACTGTGACCGCGCCACGTATCCGCACGACACCTGCGCCACCGCGTTCTCGGCGTGCTCGTCGCACTCCACCATCCGGCCGTCGTTCAGCTGCCCGCGATCGACATAGACCACCCGCGCCTCGTCGTCGCGCTTGGTCGCCGACACGAACAGCGTCGCCTCGGCCATCCCGTAGCACGGCTTGATCGCGGTCTTGGACAGCCCATAGGGCGCGAACGCCTCGTTGAACTTGCGCATCGAGGCCACCGACACCGGCTCACTGCCGTTGATCAGACCGATCACGTTCGACAGGTCGAGCGATTCGTCTCCCTTGGGCAACCCGCGCATCGCCGCATGTTCGAAGGCGAAATTAGGTGCCGCCGAATAGATCTCGGCACCATCCGCTTGCGCGGCCAGCTCCTTGATCCAGCGCGAGGGCCTGCGCACGAACGCGCTGGGCGACATGATGGTGATGAACTTGCCACCGATGGTCGGCAGGATCACCGTGAGCAGCCCCATGTCGTGGAACAGCGGCAGCCAGGTGACCCCGCGGGCGTTCTCGGTGATCCCGATGGCGTCGATCATCTGCAGCAGGTTGGTCCCCACCGAGCGGTGGGTGATCTCGACACCGGCGGGCACCCTCGTGGACCCGGAGGTGTACTGCAGATACGCCACGCTGTCGATATTGATGTCGGGCCTGCGCCACCGCGTGCCGACAGTGTCGGGAATCGCCTCGACCGCGATGATTCTGGGCCGTTGCGCCGCGGGCTGTTCGCGGAAGAAGTTGCGCACGCCGGCCGCCGCGCTACCGACGGTGAGCACCGCGGCCGGTTCGCAGTCGCCGAGAACGGCGTGCAGCCGGTCGCTGTGGCCCTGCTCCTCCGGATCGAACAGGGGCACAGCCACATTCCCCGCGTACACCGCCGCGAACAGCGCGACGACATAGTCGAGGCCCTGCGGCGCCAGCACCGCCACCCGGTCGCCGGGCTGGGTCACCTGCTGCAGTCGCGCGGCCACCGCGCGCAGCCGCACGCCGAACTCACGCCAGGTCAGCTCCTGGTATTCCCCCTCACGTTCTGTCGAATAGTCGATGAAGCGATAGGCCAGGTCGTCCCCGTTGGCCTCGCTGTGTTTGTCGACGAAGTCGATCAGGGTCTGATCACCGGGAATCCGGATAGTCCCCAGTTCGTCTACATAGTCGTCGAAAGTCTCGCCGATCATTCCCAATCCTTTTCAACGCACATTGACTCCGAATCCGCCACGACAAGGCGAATCGTCAATACCGTCCGAACGAGATCGCCACGTTGTGACCGCCGAAACCGAAGGAGTTGTTCACCGCGTAATCGATGCGACCACGCCGCGCCTGACCCGACACCACGTCCAAATCGATTTCAGGGTCCTGATTGTCCAGATTCAGCGTGGGCGGCACGATGCCGTCGCGCACACTGAGCACCGTCAGCACCGATTCGAGCGCACCGACCGCGCCGATCGAATGCCCGAGAGCCGATTTCGGCGCGTACACCGAAGCGTGCGAGCCGATCGCCTTCGCGATCGCGTTGGCCTCGGCGGTGTCACCGATCGGGGTCGCGGTGGCGTGTGCGTTGATGTGGGTGACGTCGGTGCGGCTGATCCCGCCGGTCTGCATCGCCCGGGTCATCGCCCGCGCGGCGCCGGTGCCCTCGGGATCCGGTGCGACGAGATGGAATCCGTCGGAGGTGACGCCCGCGCCGAGCAGCCTGGCGTGAATCGTCGCGCCACGCGCCTTCGCGTGCTCCTCGGTTTCGATCACCATCATCGCGCCCGCCTCGCCGAAGACGAACCCGTCGCGGTCGGCGTCGAAGGGACGCGAGGCCGCCTTGGGATCGTCGTTGCGGGTACTCATGGCTCGCATCTGCGTGAACGCCGCGATCGGCACCGCCTGGATGGAGCCCTCGACACCGCCGGTCACCACCATGTCGGCATCGCCCATCATGATCATCCGCCACGCGTTGGCGATCGCCTCCGAGCCCGACGAGCAGGCCGACACCGGCGTGGAAACCCCGGCCCGCGCACCCAATTCGATGCCGACACAGGCCGCGGGACCGTTGGGCATGATGGCCTGCACGGTCAACGGTGAGACCTTGCGGTAGCCGCCGTTGCGGAGCCGGTCGCGGGCGTAGATCAGTGATTCGGCGCCGCCGAGGCCGGTACCGATCGAGACGCCGAGCCGGTCGCGGTCCACGGCGGGACTGCCCGCGTTGCGCCACACCTCGCGGCCGAGAACCACGGCCATCTGTTCGACGTAGGACAGTTTGCGCGCCTCTTCGCGGGTGAGCGAGAGGGTGGGCGACACCTTCAGGTGGCCGCCGATCCGCACCGGCAGTTCGAAATCGTCGATGAAGGAGTCTTCCAAGACGTCGATTCCGCTCTCGCCGTTGAGCAGACCTTTCCAGGTCGAGTCGACGTCGCCCGCGATCGACGTGGTCGCCGCCAGGCTCGTGACCACGATGTCCGTCATAATTTTTCGCTCACTCTCTCTAGCTATGCCACGACTGAACGGGAACCGCTGATGGAGCTGAACTGGTGGAGCGTATATGCACACGGCGCGACGCGCCCAAATTCCGAAACAGTGCGCAGGAACACCGTGTCGTTTCCAGGCGCGATGCGCCGGGTCTATTGTGACGACGGGCAACACTACCGGACCGACGCAACTCTCGCTTTTCACTAACCGGAAAGGGCAACGAGCGTGGCCAGGAACCTGACCCAACTGGAACTACTGATCGAGCTGGAACCCATCGCCGCGAGCAATGTCGACCGCCATCTATCGATGGCCAAGGACTGGCACCCGCACGATTATGTGCCGTGGGACCGTGGCCGCAACTTCGCGTCCATGGGCGGAATCGATTGGGACCCAGAACAATCCGCCCTCAGCGAACTCGCCAAGGCGGCCATGGTCACCAACCTGCTCACCGAGGACAACCTGCCCTCCTACCACCGTGAGATCGCCGAGAACTTCTCCAAGGACGGCGCCTGGGGCACCTGGGTGGGTCGCTGGACCGCCGAGGAGAACCGGCACGGGATCGTGCTGCGCGACTACCTCGTGGTGACCCGCGGGGTCGACCCGGTCGCGCTCGAACAGGCCCGAATGATCCACATGACCAACGGATATTCGGCGATGGCCGTGGTGGACGACAAGGCGCCGGGCTTCGACATCCACGCCTCGACCGGCGCCGGATTCCTGTTCTCCGTGGCCTATGTGACCTTCCAGGAACTGGCCACCAGGGTGAGCCACCGCAACACCGGTCGTGTCTGCGACGATCCGATCGCCGATCGCATGCTCGCCCGCATCGCCGCCGACGAGAACCTGCACATGATCTTCTACCGCAACCTCTGCGCCGCCTCGCTCGACCTGGCCCCCGACCAGACCATCGAGGCGATCAACACCATCGTGCAGAACTTCCAGATGCCCGGTGCGGGCATGCCCGGCTGGCGGCGCAACGGCGTGCTGATGGCCAAGCACGGCATCTACGATCTGCGCCAGCATCTCGAAGAGGTACTGATGCCGGTGCTGCGCAAATGGAACATCTTCGAGCGCAATGACTTCGGACCTCGAGGCGAGCGTGCTCGCGAGGATCTGGCAGCCTTCCTCGATCGACTGGGCGGAGACGTTCTTCGCTTCGAGGAACAACGCGACCGCTCATTGGCGCGGGCGGCCGAGCGCGACCGGCAATCGGTCTGATCGACTCCGGCCCGGCCGCTACCGGGCCGGATCCCGGCGCGCGTCGTTCTTGTTGCGGTACATCGCCGCGTCGGCGGCGTGCACCAATTCGTCTACGGCGCCGGGTAATTGCTCGAAGAACGCGGTGCCGATGCTGGCGCCGACGGCGAGCATGTGTCCGTCCACCTCGAGCGGCTCGGTGAGCGCGGACAGCAGCTCGTCGGCCAGTCGCGCCAATTGCGCTTCACCGGAACATCTTTCGACCAGCACCAGGAACTCGTCACCGCCGATGCGGGCGGCGAGCGCCTTGTCCGGGCGCACCGCTTCGCGCATCCGGTCAGCCACGACCTCGAGCACACGGTCTCCGATCGTGTGCCCCCACAGATCGTTGATCTCTTTGAACCCGTCGAGGTCCAGATAGCAGACCCCGATCGGCGGTTGCGCTTCTGCCAGCCGGTTGAACAGGTGCGGGCGGTTCGGGAGACCGGTGAGCGCGTCGTGATTGGCGTCGTGCCACAGGCGGTCGGCGAGCTGCTTGCGCTCGGTGACGTCGACCGCGACGCCGATCAGGAACTCGATACCCCCATCGGTGCCGCGCACCGCCGACATCGACAGGTCGATCGCGGTGACCCGACCGTCGGTATGCAGATGCTCGGTCTCGGTGCGGAAGCTCTCGGATTCGCCGGCGACCATCAACTGGAGTTGTTCGAACGCGAAGTTCAGGTTCTGCGGGCCCAGGATGTCGGCGACGGTCCGGCCCGGCATCGTCTCCGGGGTCTGGCCGAGCATCTGGGCCATGATGGCGTTGCAATTCACCACCTGCCCGGTCATGTCGACGGTGCCGATGCCGACGAGCGCGCCGTCGAAGACCGCCTCGAAACGGGCTTCCGACAGCGCACGGCGGTTCTCGGCCTCCTGCGCCGCAGCGAGCACCGCGGCCAGCGTGGCCTCTTGTTCGGCCAGCGCGGCGGCCCGCAGCGCCGCGGTGAAGCCTGCCGCGAAGTCAGCTGCCAGGACGATCGCCCGGTCGCGGATCTGCGGCAGCGCGGGGTCGGTCGGCCCGTCGGCGACGATCTCGACCAGATCGGCACAGATCACCGGCACCGAACGGCTCACCGCCGACGGGTCACGGTAGTTGGCGGCGACCAGCATCCGCGCCGCCCGCCGCGCGATGTCGGGATCCTCCCCACCGCGCGCCGCGTCGATCAGACCGGTGCACAGGGCAGCCAGCATCTCTTCGATCTGCGAGCGGTTGAGGGTAGGAGCTACGACGCCATCGAGGGCATCCGCCCACCGCTGCGCCAGCTCCCACGACCCCACTGCTTCATCCACCTGTCATCGTCTATCGCCCCGCCATGTCAGCGGTCTACTTCTTGATCGCGACACCGCCCATGCCGAGCGAACGGCCCGGCTTCTCGTGCTGATCACGCTCGGACTCGGGTCGCCACAACGGCAACTCGACAACGCCTGGCTCGACCGAATCCCATCCCTCGAACAACGCGACGATCTCATCCTTGGAACGGAAATGAATACCGACCTTGGACTGGTTCACCGAGTGCGTGCCCAGTTTACCGGCGTCGTCGGGCCGAAGCTCGGAGGTGAGATGTGAAATGGCTATGAAACTACCCGCTGCCACCACTTCGCGCAGCGCTGCCACCTTGCCGACCGGATCGTCGGCATCGGGCACCAGATGCAGCACCGCGATCAGCAGCAACCCCACAGGGGCGTCGAAGTCGATCAATCCTGTCTCGCGTACCGCGGCGACCAGGTCGAGGGGTTTGCGCAGATCAGCCTCGATCGCACCCGCGCGCTCGTTGCCCTGCAGGATGGTTCGCGAATGAGCGACCGCCACCGGGTCGATGTCGACGTAGAGCACCGTGGCCTCCGGGTCGAGCTCGTGCACGATCTCGTGCACGTTGCCCGCGGTGGGGATGCCCGACCCGACGTCGAGGAACTGCCGGATACCGGCGTCGAGCATGAAGCGGACCGCCCGGCGCAGAAACGCGCGATTACTCAGCGCCAACCGCGGCAGGTCGGGAACCAGCCCGGTAGCCATCTCGGCGGCATCCCGGTCGACCGCGAAGTTGTGCGAGCCGCCGAGCAAAGCGTCGTACATCCGAGCCGGACTCGGATGCTGCATATCGACACCTTCGGGCGCCCATACCGGCCGTTCCATCGAATTCCCCTGTCTGCCATTACCGCACCGCACCCTCGCAACCCGCGATGACGCCTCCCGCATCGTAATCGGCGCCACCGACATCGGCGCGGCTATCCATTAGCGAGGGTCATGTCCTCGACCGATGGTGCTGCCGGGTCTATTTTTCGGAGCCGTACGGCTGGGCCCACAGGGGGGCCACATCCGGGGTCATAGTGGCGACGACCGGGATACCGGCCGCCATAAAATTGTCCAGCGCCCGGCGCATATGGTCGGCGGAGGTGATCAGGACAGCTTCGGTCACGCCGAGCGCTTCCATCATGCGCGCCGAGAACTCGGCATTCTGCACGGTGGAACCGGCTTCGGTTTCCGCGTGCAACCGGTGCCTGGCGACACCACGAACATTGAGCCAGTCGGCCATCACCTGCGCCTCGGTGACACCGTTGCGTGGGTTACCGCCGGTCACGATCACCGGCGAAGCGGGCGACATAAAGGCCTGAATCAGCGCCGCGTGCAAGCGATTACCCAATTCGGGCCGCATCGTGCCATCGGGCAGCAGACCGTATCCGAGCACCACGATCGCCGTCTCGGGGCCGTAGGTGGCAGGCAGCACGATCCCGGCGAGGCCGGCGACCGAACCGGCCGCGCCGATCAGCGGATCGGCGGAAGGCGCGGCGGCACCGAGTGGCGCGGTCGCGACCGCTCCGACCAGTGCGGCAGGCAGCACCAGGACGGCCGCACAACGACGCAGTGCCTGGTGGGTGAAGAGCCAGTTCATGGTGACCTCCCGAAGCGACGTCGCATCATCGTCGCCTACCGGAACCTCCGACATGCCCATTTCTGAAATGTTGACGGTTCGGACTGTTCGCCCCGGTCCAGGAGGTATCCTCGAACGCAAAAAGGCCCTCCAACCGAAGTTGGAGGGCCTTTCGCAATGATGTTCCGGCAGTGTCCTACTCTCCCACACCCTGTCGAGTGCAGTACC
>NZ_JBHURA010000022.1:0-22949 GCF_042674185.1 Nocardia sp. NPDC056952
CGGTTGCGGGTGTCGCATGCGTTTCATTCGTTGTTGATGGAGCCGATGCTCGAGGAGTTCGCGCAGGTGTGTGCGGGGGTCGAGTTCGGTGTTCCTCGTGTCGGTTTGGTGTCGAATGTGACCGGTGGTCTGGTGTCGGGGGAGGTGTGTGAGCCGGGGTATTGGGTGGGGCATGTGCGGGAGGCTGTGCGTTTCGGTGATGGTGTCGCGACGCTTGTCGATCACGGAGTGACACGTTTTCTGGAGTTGGGTCCGGATGCGGTGTTGGCGTCGTTGGTGCGTGAGTGCGGGGTGGGTGTGGATGCGGTAGTGGCGGCGTCGATGCGTGGGGGGCGCGATGAGGTGCGGGTGTTGGTGGAGGGGTTGGGGCAGTTGTGGGTGTCGGGTGTGGGTGTGGGTTGGGGTGGGTTGGTTGGTGGTGGCAGGTCGGTCGATCTGCCGACGTATCCATTCGAGCGGGAACGATTTTGGCTCGACCCTGGGGTACCGGCGACCGGGAGAACGGAGACGGACGCTGCCCTCGACCGGTGGTCCTACCGAACGCAATGGACCACGGCCACCACACCGGACCCGCAACCGGCCGCCGGCCCTTGGCTGGTGGTTGTCCCGCGCGGCCATTCAGGTGCCGAGCAGATCGCTGATCTGATCGCGAATACCTGCGAACTCGAACTCGTGCCGATGGTTGTCGAGGCAGGCCAGGACCGTGCCGAACTCGCCGAACGTCTTCGAGACCACGACACGGCCGTAGGTGTGGTGTCTCTGCTCGCCCTCGACGAGGCGTTCGACCCAGAACACGAATCGGTTCCGCGCGGTTTGCTGACCACGGTGACCCTGACCCAGGCACTCGGTGACGCGGACACCCGGGCGCCACTGTGGATCCTGACCACCGACGCGCAGATGACCTCCGGCACCGACGCGGTGAGCGGACTCGACCAGGCCACCGTATGGGGCTTGGCTCGGGTGCTGGCAACGGAGATCCCACAGCGGTGGGGCGGCATCGTGGACCTACCCGCTGCCCCCGATGCCACGGCGATCACGCTGCTCGGCCGGATCCTCGCGGGAGCCGACGTCGCTGACCAGTGGGCTGTTCGCGGGGCACGGACGCTCACCCGCCGTCTGACCCGGACCAGCATCTCGGAAAACCCGGCGTGGGAACCCTCCGGGACTGTGCTGATCACCGGCGGTACCGGCGCACTCGGCGCGCATGTGGCGCGCGGGCTCGCCACGCACGGAGCCGAGCACCTGGTGCTGCTCAGCAGGCAGGGCATGGATGCTCCCGGGGCCACCGCGCTGCGCGACGAGCTCGCTGCCTGCGGCGCCGCGGTCACCGTGGTTGGCTGTGACATCGGCGACCGGGCAGCCCTGAACGCAGTACTCGACCAGATCCCGGACCAGCAACCACTCACTGCCGTCGTGCACGCCGCAGGACAACTCGACGACAGCACGATCGACAAGCTCACCCCCGACCAGATGAACCGAGCGCTACGCGCCAAACTGCTCGGTGCGGTGAACCTGCACGAGGCGACCCGGAATCGTGACCTGTCGGCCTTCGTGCTGTTCTCCTCCCTCGCCGGAACTTTCGGATCGTTCGGTCAATCGAACTACGCGCCGGGCAACGCCTACCTCGACGCCCTGGCCGCGCAACGCCGCGCGATGGGACTTCCGGCGATCTCCATCGCCTGGGGACCGTGGGCGGGTGCGGGGATGAGCGCGGCGCTGCGGCGGGTCGAGGAGTGGAACGGTGTACCGGCACTCGCCGTCGACCGGGCTCTTGCGGCCCTCCACCGAGTCGTGCATCACCCCGATCCGAATGTCGTAGTAGCGGAAGTGGATTGGCCCTTCTGGCACGAGGCGGCCGGCGCGGACACCCTGGACCCGATGTACCGGTCGCTGACCGGGGAATCGGGTGGTGGACCCGACCGCAAGCCCGACCGGATTCCCGCGCTGCGCGCCAGAGTGGAAGCGGCACCCGCAGCCGAACGCGAACAGCTGCTGCTCGAAGCAGTGCGCCGCATTGTCGGCTCTGTCCTCGGGCACGATTCTCCGGCGGCGATCGACGCAGATCGAGCATTCCGTGATCTGGGCTTCGACTCGCTCGCGGCAGTGGAACTGCGAAACCGCCTCGCCGCCGAAACCGGCCTTCGACTTCCACCGGCCGTCGTGTTCGACCACCCCACGGTCCGCGATCTCGTGCGCTACCTGCTCGACGGTCTCGCCGTGCCGGTGATGGCCGAAGAGCTCTCCTTCACGGATCAGCTCGACCGCCTCGAGGTTTCCCTCGGCGCCGCCGCGACCGGCCTCGATCAGTCCACCCGTCTGCAATGGGCCGCCAGGCTGCAGGCGTTGGCGATCGCGTGCTCCGAATCCGATCCCACCTCGGTGGCCGCCGATCTCGAATCGGCCACCGACGAGGATCTCTTCGACTTCATCCGGACCGAGTTCGGAAGGTCGTAACCCCGAGAGGGGTGGGTCAGGGGTTGCCGACAGGGGTGCACTTCTCATTAGCCTTCGTCACGTACGGCGTTCTCACCCCATCGAATCAACACTTCGCGGTAGCCGACCGAGCGGCGATCGGAATGGGCAGACACCGAAATCAGCAGGAGAAAGCGACTCACATGGCGAATGAAAAGCAGCTGCGTGACAACCTCCGGTGGGTTACCACCGAATTGCATCGCACTCGGCAGCAACTCGCCGAAACACATTCCCGGACATCTGAACCCGTGGCCATCATCGGCATGTCCTGCCGATTCCCGGGCGGTATCGATTCGCCGGAAAAGCTGTGGCGCACTGTCGTCGACGGGGTGGACGCCGTCACCGCGCTGCCCGTGGATCGTGGGTGGGACCTGGACTCGCTGTACGACCCCGAACGCGGGCGCCCCGGCAAGGTGTACGCGCGGGCCGGTGGATTCCTCACCGGCATAGATCTTTTCGACGCGGCCTTCTTCGGGATCAGTCCTCGCGAGGCCGCCGCCATGGACCCGCAGCACCGGATCCTGCTGGAAACCTCGTGGGAGGCCTTCGAGGCCGCCGGGCTCGATATCGACGCGCTGCGAGGCACCGATACCGGCGTCTTCGTCGGCGCCGCGGGCAGCGACTACCGCAACCTCGCGGGTGCGTCCGACGACGCCGAGGGGCACCTGCTCACCGGCAATGCCGCCAGTGTCGCCTCCGGCCGCATCGCCTATACCTTCGGGCTCGAGGGCCCCGCCGTCACGATCGATACGGCCTGCTCATCGTCATTGGTGGCCATGCATCTGGCGGCGCAGTCCCTGCGACGCGGAGAATGCGGTCTCGCGCTCGCCGCGGGCGCCACAGTGATCGCCACACCGACGGTTCTCACGGAATTGGCACGCCAGCAGGTGCTCGCCGAAGACGGACGATGCCGGGCATACGACTCCGACGCCGCAGGCATGGGCTGGGGTGAAGGTGCGGGCGTCCTCGTCCTCGAGCGGTTGGCCGACGCGCGGCGCAACGGGCACCCCGTACTCGCTGTTCTCGCCGGTTCGGCTGTCAATCAGGACGGTGCCTCGAACGGCTTGTCGGCGCCGAGCGGCCCCGCGCAGCAACGAGTCATCGCCGCGGCGCTCGCCGACGCCGGCTTGACCGCGGCGCACGTCGACGTCGTCGAAGGCCACGGAACTGGCACGCGCCTGGGAGATCCCATCGAAGTCGGGGCTCTGCTGGCGACCTACGGGCAGGACCGTACGGGCGACCGGCCATTGCTGCTCGGATCGGTCAAATCGAATATCGGCCACACCCAAGCCGCGGCCGGGGTGGCCGGCGTGATCAAGATGGTGCAGGCGATCCGATACGGCCTCGCGCCCCGAACTCTGCACGTCGCCGAGCCGACCACCCAGGTGGACTGGTCCGCCGGCGCGGTGCGCCTGCTCACCGAAACCACCAGCTGGCCGGACGCCGACCGGCCGCGCCGCGCCGGTGTGTCGGCCTTCGGAATCAGCGGCACCAATGCGCACGTGATCATCGAGCAAGATGTCCGGGATGCCGAACCGGTCCCGCTACCGGTGGCAGTGGCCCCGATCGACACCCCGCTGCTGCCCTGGGTTCTCTCCGCTCGCGATGAGCGAGCGCTGGAAGCGAACGCGCGCAACCTCATGGAGTTCACCGACGAGGCCGCCCCGCCGATCGCCGACACCGGAGTCTCGCTCGCGACCACCAGGACGGGCCTGGAGCACCGCGCAGTCGTGCTCGCCGCCGACCCCGCGGGATTTGACACGGGTCTGCGCGCGGTGTCCGAGGGCGGCACCAACAGCGCAGTTACCCGCGGGCGATCCACCGCGCCCGGCGGGGTGGTTTTCGTCTTTCCCGGTCAAGGCACGCAATGGCAGGGCATGGCCGCCGGCCTACTCGACTCGTCACCGGTCTTCCTGGAACAGTTCGGTGAGTGCGAAAAGGCGCTGTCGGAATTCCTCGACTACTCGCCAACGGCTGTGTTGCGCGGTGAGCCAGGTGCCCCCACACTCGACCGGATCGATGTGGTGCAGCCGGTTCTTTTCGCGGTCATGGTGTCGTTGGCCCGGCTGTGGCGGGCCTTCGGCGTGCACCCGGCGGCGGTCGTCGGACACTCACAGGGCGAGGTCGCCGCGGCTTACGTTGCCGGAGTGCTGTCGCTGAGCGACGCCGCTCGGGTGGTCGGCCTGCGCGCGAGGGCCTGGGCACGCCTGTCGGGCAAGGGCACCATGGCCTCGGTCGCCCTTCCGGTCGAGCAGATGCGGCCGCGACTCGAGCGGTTCGACGGTCTGCTCTCGATCGCCGCGGTGAACAGCCCGGTTCAGGTAGCCGTCACCGGCGACCCCGGCGCGCTGGGCGAACTGCTCGAAGAACTGAACGCCGAAGGCATCCGCTCCACGGTGCTGCGGATCGGTATCGCCGCGCACTCACCCCAAATCGATCCCCTTCGCGACCGGCTGCTGAACGACCTCGCTCCGGTAACGCCCCGACCGGCCGACATTCCGTTCTACTCCACCGTTACCGGCGGGCCGATCGAGACCGCCACCATGGACGCCGACTACTGGTTCCGGAACGTGCGTCAACCGGTCTTGTTCGAGGCCGCGGTGCGAAGCCTGGTGGAATCCGGGTATCAGACGTTCCTGGAATTGGGACCGCATCCCGCCCTGGGGCCCGCGATCACCGAAACCGCGGAAGTCGCGGGTGTCGATCCGCTCCTGCTCACCTCCCTCCGACGGCAGGAGGGCGGTCCCGAACGATTCTTGGCTGCGCTCGCCGAAGCACACGTGGCCGGTGTGCCGGTCGACTGGAACACCTTGTTCGCTGCCCGGCAGGCGTCGCGAACTGCGTTGCCCACCTATCCTTTCCTGCGCGATCGGCACTGGCTCGACGCGAAGCCGGCGCCGGAACGAACCGCAGTGCAGGAACAACGACACGCGCAGGAGTTCTGGTCGGCCGTCGACGACGGTGACTTGGCGGCGCTCAGCCGAACCCTGGTCCTCACCGATGACCAGATCCGGGACTGGGGCGCGGTTCTGCCCACGTTGTCGCAGTGGCGCAAGAACAGTGTGGACGGGTCCACCGTCGACCAGTGGCGTTACGCGATTCGGTGGCGCCCGAGTCGGGTCGAGCCGGCGAGCCGCCTGCACGGGACCTGGCTCGCGGTGGTTCCTTCCGGAACGGAAGCCCTGGAGCTTGCAGACAACGTGGTCGCAGGCCTGCGGGCTCGCGGAGCTGACATCATCGCAGTCGGGCCCGAGGATCTGCTGGCCGCGTTCGGGGACCACGAGATCTCGGGCGTGCTGCTTCTCACCGGACTCGACGAACAACCATCGGCCCTGGAGCCCCTCGTGCCCGAGGGGTTGGCCCGTACACACGGCATCCTCCAGGCGCTCGCCGGCGCCGGTATCGATACCCGGCTGTGGTGCATCACGAGCGGCGCCGTTTCGATCGGCCGATCGGATCAGTTGCGGCGACCGCTGCAGGCGGCGCACTGGGGGTTCGGAGTAGTTGCGGCACTGGAGTTCCCGGATCTGTGGCAGGGGCTCGTCGACATCCCCGAACGAATCGGCGACCGTGCGCTGGATCGGCTCGCCGGTCTGCTGGTCGCACCCGGTGACGAAGATCAGGTCGCCATCCGGGACTCCGCGGTCTTCGTTCGCCGAATGGTCCGCCACGCCCGCCCAGAGCAGGAAGTGGACCGTAGTTCGTGGCGACCGCGCGGCACGATTCTGGTGACCGGCGGCACCGGTGCGATCGGCGCACAGGTGGCGCGCCGACTTGCCGCCGAAGGCGCCGAGCATCTGGTGCTGGTCAGCCGCCGTGGCGCGAAAGCGGCAGATTCGACGCTGCGCGGTGCTATCGAATCATTCGGTACCACAGTGACATTCGAGTCCTGCGAGGTGTCCGATCGGGCGGCGCTGGCGGCGCTGCTCGACCGGCTGCCCACGCTGAACGCGGTGGTGCATCTGGCCGGGGTCGCTCAGGATCGCCCCCTGGCGGAGATGACCTCGGAGGAATTCGCGTCAGTGTTCGCCGCCAAGGGCGCCGGCGCCGGGCATCTCGACGAACTGCTCGCCGGCCGCACGCTCGATGCCTTCGTACTGTTCTCCTCGGGGGCAGCGACCTGGGGTAGCGCGCGTCAGGCCGCCTATGCCGCGGCCAACGCCTACGTCGATGCCCTCGCCCAGCAACGTCGGCAGCGCGGCGAACCCGCGACCGCGATCGCCTGGGGTGGCTGGGCAGGCGGCGGCATGGTGGACGATGCTGCGGCCACCCGAGCCCATCGGCTGGGACTGCGGCTGATGGCGCCCGAGCTCGCGCTGCGCGCGCTGTGGGAAGCACTCGACGACCAGGAAACCAACCTGACGGTTGCCGACCTGGACTGGGGCCGCTTCGCTCCCACCTTCACCGCCGTCCGGCCCAGCCCGCTGCTCGGTGAGATCCCCGAGGTCGTGCACGCGTTGCGGGACGGAGGGCTACCGGGTGGGAACCCGGGCGTGCACCCGCTGGATGCCACCACACTGACCACTGCCGAACGACACACGCTGCTACTCGAAACGGTGTGCTCCGCGGTAGCCGCCGTGCTAGGACACACCTCCCCGGACACGATCGGCCCCGACCGGGCGTTCAAGGATCTGGGTCTGGATTCCCTCACCGCCATCGAACTCCGCAACCGGCTGGGCTCGGCCCTCGGCCTGCGGCTACCCGCGACCCTGGTGTTCGACCACCCGACACCCGAGGCGGTGGCCCGCTACCTGCTGGGTGAGTTGCCCGGCAGCACACCGGCGACGCGGGCTCCGGCCCCCGTCGAGGACGAGCCGTTGGCCATCATCGGCATGGCATGTCGCTTCCCGGGCGAGGTGGCATCGCCGGAAGACCTGTGGCGGTTGCTGATCGACGGGGTAGACGCGGTGGGCTCCTTCCCCGTCGACCGCGGCTGGGATCTGGAGCAGTTGTACGACCCCGAGGGGGTGCGCTCCGGCACCTCCTATGCGAACGAGGGCGCTTTCCTGACGGACGCCGGTGGATTCGATGCGGACTTCTTCGGAATCTCGCCCCGCGAAGCCGCGGCGATGGATCCGCAGCAGCGACTCCTGCTGGAGACCTCCTGGGAGGTGCTCGAGCGATCCGGGATCGACCCGACCTCGCTGCGCGGCAGCGACACCGGCGTTTTCGTCGGCGGCGCTTCGCACGACTACGCGGCGCAACTGGTGTCGACTCCCGCCGCCTCGGACGGATACGCGCTGACCGGCAGCGCCGCCGCGGTGATGTCGGGCCGGATCGCCTATCAGCTGGGGCTGGAGGGCCCGGCCGTGACGGTCGACACCGCGTGCTCGTCCTCACTGGTGGCAATGCATCTGGCCGGACAAGCACTGCACCGCGGGGAATGCTCGCTGGCCCTGGTCGGTGCCGCCGCCGTGCTGTCAACGCCTGCCGGATTCATCGAGTTCTCCCGCCAAGGGGGTCTGGCTCGTGACGGCCGCTGTCGCCCGTTCGACCGGGACGCATCCGGGACCGGCTGGGGTGAGGGCGTGGGATTCCTCGCGCTGGAACGGCTTTCGGATGCGCGGCGAAACGGGCATCGGGTTCTCGCCGTGATTCGAGGTTCGGCGGTCAACTCCGACGGTGCCTCGAATGGGCTCACCGCGCCCAACGGGCCCTCCCAGCAGCGGGTGATCCGCCAGGCACTGGCGGCATCGGGATTGTCGCCTTCCGATATCGACGCCGTGGAGGCGCACGGAACCGCGACCACACTCGGCGACCCGATCGAAGCACAGGCATTGCTCGCGGTCTACGGACAGGACCGTGCGCAGCCGCTCCTCCTCGGCTCGATGAAGTCGAATATCGGGCACACACAGGCGGCGGCGGGCATCGCCGGCGTCATCAAGATGGTGCTGGCACTGCGCCACAGTGTCATTCCGAAGACGCTGCACCTGACCGAGCCGACCCCGCAGGTCGACTGGTCCAGCGGCGCCGTCGATCTCGTCGCCGAGAACACGGAATGGCCCGATACCGGCCGAATCCGGCGCGCTGGTGTGTCGGCTTTCGGCGTCAGCGGTACGAACGCGCACCTGATCATCGAGCAGGCTCCGCCGGAGCCCGAGCAGACCCGACGGGATTCGGGTTCGTCACTGCTGCCGTGGCTGTTGTCCGGCCGGACCGACCATGCATTGCGAACCCAGGCTCGCAATCTGCTGGAGACCGAAGTCGGCGATCCACTCCATGCGGCAGCGACGCTCGCTGTCGGTCGGGCGCATTTCGAGCATCGGGTGGCGATCCTGGCTCGGACGCCGACGGAGTTGCGCGAGGGACTCACCGCGCTGGCGGCAGGTCAGCCGGCTCCGGGCGCGCTGGTCGGTGACGCGGTACGCGGACGGCTGGTGCTGCTGTTCTCCGGCCAGGGAACGCAGCGAGCCGGCATGGGACGTGAGCTCTACGCGGAGTTCCCGGCCTTCGCCGACGCTTTCGACGCTGTGTGCGCGCACCTCGATCTGCAGCTGGAGCGCCCGCTGCGAGAAGTCGTCTTCACCGATGCGCACGCCCTCGACCGCACCGAGTACGCCCAGCCCGCACTGTTCGCGCTCGAGGTCGCGCTCCACCGGCTGTTCGAGCACTGGGGGCTGAAACCCGATGCGGTGGTCGGTCATTCGGTCGGCGAGATAGCCGCGGCGCATATCGCGGGAGTGCTGACTCTCGCTGATGCCGCGCGGCTGGTCGCCGCGCGCGGCCGGTTGATGCAGCAGCTGCCGGCGGGCGGTGCGATGCTCGCCGTGCGTGCGGGTGAGGACCAGATGCGAGTGCTCTTCGGCGACCGGCTCGATCTCGCCGCGGTCAATGCCTCGGACTCTATTGTGTTGTCCGGCAGCGAGAACGACATAGCCGATACCGAAAAGGAGCTCATCGCTCAGGGTATCCGGGCTCGTCGGCTGAACGTGTCGCACGCCTTCCACTCCGCTCTGATGGATCCGATGCTCGCCGCGTACGCCGATATCTGTGCGAGCGTGGACTACTCACCGCCGGTGATTCCGTTCATCTCCGCTGTCACCGGTGCGCAGCTGTCGGCCGCCGAGGTGTGTTCGCCCGACTACTGGGTTCGCAATGTGCGAGAAACCGTCAGATTCGCCGATGCTGTGCGTTCGGCTGCCGGTAAGGGTGAGGTCACGTTCCTCGAATTCGGCCCGGACGGCACCCTCAGCGCACTCGCGCAGGAGTGCACCGGAGCACCCTCCTTCGCGGTCATGCGTGCCGATCGTGAGGAGGAGCGCACCGTACTCGCTGCCCTCTGTGGCGTTCATGGTCGTGGCGGGGCGGTCGACTGGCCGCGGTACTTCACAGGTAGCGGAGCCGAGCATGCGGACCTGCCCACCTACGCCTTTCAGCACCAGCGGTTCTGGCTGGAACCCGCCGCCGCGCCGAGCAATGCGGTCGGGCTCGGGTTCGACACGGTCGCGCACCCTCTGCTCGGGTCCGCCCTGTCGCTGTCGGAGACGAATTCGTGGCTGTTCTCCGCCAGATTGTCACCCACCACGACTCCCTGGCTCGCCGAACATGTGATCGACGGTGTCGCCCTGCTGCCCGGTACCGCGCTGGTAGAACTGGCCGCTGCGGCCGGTGCCCAACTCGGTTGCGCCGCGGTCGAGGAGCTGACTCTGGAAGCACCCGTGCTGCTGCACACTGTTGTTCAGCTCCAGCTGTCGGTCGGCCCGGCCGAGCGGGAGCAGGGGCGGCCGTTCACTGTGCACTTCCGCGCGGACGGTGCCCCTGCCGAGTCCTGGACAAAGGCCGCGAGCGGTCTGTTGAGCTCGAATGTCGCACCCGCGCCGGAGTTTCCGGTGCAGTGGCCGCCCACCGACGCCGAGCCGCTGCCGGTGGCCGACTACCACGAGCGAGCCGAAGAGGCCGGGCTCGGCTACGGTCACGCTTTCCGCGGGCTGCAAGCCGTGTGGAAACGTGGTTCGGAACTGTTCGCCGAAGCAACGCTGCCCGAGGACGTGGACGCCTCCGGGTATTGCCTTCATCCGGCTCTGCTCGACGCGGCACTTCGAGCGCCGACCATGGTCCATGACGGCCGTGTCAACGAACGGTTGCTGCCGTTCGCGTGGCGTGGGGTGCGGATCTACGGTTCGGGTGCGCGGCACATTCGGGTACGCATCACGACCAGCACGTCGCGCGAGGTGGCGATCGCTGTCGCCGACTCCACCGGCCGTCCCGTGCTGGCGGTGGATGGTTTGGCTTCCCGGACGATGTCGCCCGAACTGATCGACAGTTCGCGGGTGGGGGACTCGCTCTTCGAACTACGTTGGGTTCCTGCCTCGACCGCCGCCCCGACCCGGAAAGTGCCGAGCGAGTATCTCGAGTTCGATTCCGGGCACGGCCTCGACGACCTGATCTCGCGCTCCCATGAAGCGGTGCGATATGCGGTAGAGCGACTCCGGGCTCGATTGTCCGACAACGGCCACGATGCCACCCGCCGCCTGGTGGTGGCCACCCGTCGAGCGGTCGCGATACACGCTGACGAAGATGTGCTCGACCTGGCGAATGCTCCGCTGTGGGGGTTGCTGCGGTCGGTGCAGGCCGAGTACCCGGGTCGCATCGTGCTGGTCGATCTCGACGACGACGCGACAGCGCTGCCCGAGATCGCGCTGCCCGACGACGAACCTCAACTGGCGATCCGGTCCGGCGTGGTACTCGCTCCGCGCCTCACTCCGGTCGCACCATCCCCGAACCGCGCCGAATGGGACGCCAACGGAACAGTGTTGGTGACCGGTGCGACCGGTGGGCTCGGAGGACTGGTGGTCCGGCATCTCGCCGCACGCCACGGGATCCGCAGTTTCGTGCTCGCCAGTCGCCGGGGCACTGCCGCCGAAGGCGCAGCGGAAATGCTCGCCGACCTCGTGGAACAGGGAGTGGACGTGCAGTTGGTGGCCTGCGATGTCGCGGACCGCGCCGCCGTCGCGGACCTGGTGAGCCGTGTCCCCGAGAGCATGCCGCTGCGGGGAGTCGTGCACCTCGCAGGCGCCGTGGCGGACGGGTTGTTCGAAGCGCTCACCCCGGATCGCTTGGCGGCCGTACTGCGGCCGAAGCTCGATGCCGCGGTTCATCTGCACGAACTGACTCGCGATGCCGACCTGTCGAGCTTCGTATTGTTCTCCTCCACCGCAGGCGTTTTCGGCACGGCCGGTCAGTCCAACTACGCGGCCGCCAACGCCTTCCTCGATGCGCTGGCACATCACCGGCGCGCGCAAGGCCTGCCCGCGGTTGCGGTGGCATGGGGCCCGTGGGGCAATGACAAAGGCATGACGGCCGGCCTCACCGAGCCCGACCTCGAACGCATGCGGCGCGGTGGGCTCAATCCGCTCTCCGACGACGAGGGCATGGCACTGCTCGACGCGTCGGCATCGGGTACGCCGTCGGTGGTGGCGGCCAAGCTCGATCGTGCGTGGCTGCGCAGTAGCAATGCGACGGTGCCTGCGTTGCTCAGCGAATTGCTTCCAGCAGCGTCGCGCCCGGTGGCGGCCCAGCCGATCGACCCGGTGGAAGAACTGAAACGCCGACTCGCCGGGCTGGGCGCCGACGAGCAGACGGCACTGCTCGTGGCGCTGGTACAGGCGGAGACAGGATCGGTGCTCGGGCATGCACAGCCGTCTGCGATCGGGGCAAACCGTCCCTTCAGCGACGTCGGGATCGATTCTCTCGCCTCGGTCGAGCTGCGCAACCGACTCAACGCGGCGACGGGGTTGCGACTACCGGCGACCTTGGTCTTCGACTTCCCGACTCCGGCAGCACTTGCCGGCTATATGGCCGCGGAACTGGTCGAGAAACAGCCGACACAGACCGAAGTCAGGCTGAGCGAGTTCGATCGTCTCGTCGCGGAGCTGATATCGACGGCGTCGGATCCCGACGCACATTCCGCCCTCGAGACCCGGCTGAACGGTGCCCTCCACGAGTTGCGCGAGCTGAGGAACTCCGGAAGCGACAGTGACCTCGCGACGGTCTCCGGCGACGAGTTGCTGTCCATCATCGATGCCGAATTCGGCTAGCGCGAATTCGATCATTACGAAGAATTGAGGAATGTCATGCCGAGGTCATCGCTTTCCGACGCGAGAACTGATCCGACGATGCCGTATTCGAAAGGGGTGAACAACGATGGCTGATGCCGGCACCGACTCGCTGCGGCGATTCCATACCACTGAAGACGCGAAGATGTCGTTGGTTGTGCTCCCGCACGCCGGGGGTGCGGCGAGCTACTACTTCAAGCTGTCAGAAGCGATGTCGAAGTTCGTGCAGGTATATGTGGTGCAATACCCGGGCAGGCACGACCGCAGGCGCGAGCCGTTCGCGACGGACATCCGCACACTCGCTGCCGACATCCAGGCCGACATCGCACGCCGGATCTCCGGTCCGGTAGCGCTTTTCGGTCACAGCATGGGTGCGGTCGTCTCCTACGAGATCGCGTCTGGCTGGCCTGCTCGATCGAATGCGAGTCTCACCGGCTTGTTCGCCTCTTCCCGCGTCGCCCCTTCGGTTCCGTTCGATATTCCCGACTTGCGTACCACCGACCAGGCTATCGCGGAAATCCAAGGTCTCGGCGGTACCGATATGCGGGTTCTGGCAGACCGGGAGTTCTTCGCGTCGGCTGTCGAGGTGATGCGACAGGATTACGGTTTGCTCGTCCGGTACCAGCAGGAATTGCCGAGGCTGCACGGGCATCAGATCGACGTGCCGATCAGAGCTCTCGCCCCGACCAGTGATCGCCGAGCGCCGATCGAGCAGGTCATGGATTGGAAGCTGCACACCACCGCAGGGTTCGACCTCCGGACCTTCGACGGTGGGCACTTCTATATCAATGACCGAATCGACGAGGTCGTCGACTATGTCCGTGAGTCGGTTTCCGCCGAGTGGTCGGCGACAGGTGCGCAGTCGTAGCCGAACGCGCTACCGAACTGTGCGTGGATGAATGAGATGTGATGAGTAGAGCAGGGTTGCGGCGCGGTTCGTACGACACGACCGCCGAGGTTTTCGAGATAGGTAGTTCGCCCGAGCTCGGTGTGGTGCCGGAGCAGATGTACGCATCGGTGATCAGACCGGATCGCTATGGGGCACCCATCGATGCTTTCCGGACCGAATTGGTCGATGTGCCGGAAATCCCGCCTGGGTTCGTGCTCGTCGCGGTGATGGCAGCCGGGATCAACTACAACAACGCATGGGCTGCCATGGGGGAACCCCTCGATGTTGTGGCCGCGCGGCAGAAGAACGGCGAGAAGGAAGACTTCCATATCGGGGGGTCCGAAGGGTCGGGCATCGTTTGGGCGGTCGGCGAAGGTACCCGCAGTGTCCAGGTCGGCGATCACGTTCTGATGGTCGGCGCACGCTGGGATGAGACCGCACAGGACATCCGGTTCGGGCGCGATCCGATGATGTCGGACAGTCAGAAGACCTGGGGATACGAGCTCAACTTCGGCTCCTTCGCACAATTCGCGCTGGTCGCGGAGTTCCAGTGTCTGCCCAAGCCGGAGAGCTTGTCGTGGGAGGAATCCGCGTGCTTTCTCCTGACGGCGGCGACCGCGTACCGCCAGTTGACCCGGTGGACGCCGAATCGGGTCGTCCCGGGCAGTGTCGTTCTGGTGTGGGGCGGAGCCGGCGGCCTCGGATCGATGGCGTGTCAGCTGGTCGAAATGCACGGCGGGCGAGCCGTTGCCGTGGTGTCGGGTCCCGACAAGGCCGACTACTGCCTGTCCAACGGTGCGGTGGGCGTCATCGATCGGTCCGAGTTCCGGCACTGGGGCAGGCAACCCGATCCGGGCACGGTGGAAGCGGCGCAGTGGGCCACCGAGGTTCGCAGGTTCGGGCGGGCGATCTGGGATGTGCTCGGCGAGCGCCGCTCGCCGGACATCGTGTTCGAACATCCCGGCGCGGATACCCTGCCGACGTCGATCTATGTGTGCGAGACGGGCGGGATGGTGGTGCTGTGCGGCGCCACGTCAGGCTTCATCGGGACACTCGATCTGAGGGTGTTGTGGATGCGGCAGAAACGCCTGCAGGGTTCACATTTCGCCAACCTCAGTGACTGCCGTGCGGTAACCGAGCTCGCCGGGATGGGGAAGTTGAATCCTCGACTCGGTCGGGTCTATTCCTTCGACGAGGTCGGACGCGCGCACCAGGACATGGTCGACGGCAGCCAATCGCACGGGAACTCGGCTGTGTCGGTCGGTGCGGGACCTGCTGCGGCAATGAACTCCACTCGACAGGATTCGGAACGTTGAGCAGGGCGGATACGGCGGGTAGCGAGCAGCTCGACATAAGCCCGGCCGTCCACTACGACAGGGTCACCGATGCCTGGACCCTGCTGCTGGGTAACGATCTCCACTACGGCGTGTTCGAACACGACGACGAGGCATTGCCGCATGCCACGCACCGCCTCACCACGCTGATGGCTGCGGCCGCGGACTTCCGGAGCGGGGACCGGTTCCTCGATGTGGGTTGCGGCATCGGCAATTCGACACAGTGGGCGGTCGAAAGTCATGGCGTTGCCGGCGTCGGTATAACAACCAGCGGTCGCGGTGTCGAACGCGCCCGGCGGTTGGCGGCCTCGGCCGATGCGGGGCAAGTGCCGACCTTCGAAATCCGCGACGGTATGTGTAACGGGTTCCCGGACGAATCGTTCGACAAGGTATGGGCACTCGAGTCCTCGCATCTGATGCGTGACCGCCAAGCCCTCCTTCGGGAGTGCGGACGGGTGCTGCGCCCCGGCGGCCGGATGGCCCTGTGCGACATCATCCTGGTCGAGCCGATCAGCTTTCAGGCCGTGCGGTCCTTGCGCACCGAGCTCGGGTTGTTGAACAGGGTATTCGGCGACGCCAGGATGGAGACGCTGGATACCTATGCACAGCTCGCGCAGTCTGCCGGGCTGGAAGTCGATATGCGTCGGGATCTGTCTGCCGAGGTGCGCCGAACTTTTTCGTGTTGGCGCGCCAACGCGACAACGCATCGTGACACAGTCTGCCGACTGATCGGCAACGAGGCTTGGCAGGATTTCGTAGATTCTTGTGAAATTTTGGAAACGCTGTGGGATCGCGGAATCCTGGGATACGGGATCTTCTCGGCGGTAAAGGTGTGAGGGGTCATATGCTGTCCACCGGTAAGGTCGTTCGTTTCGACGAGATGAAGGGTTACGGGTTCATTGCCTCTGATTCCGGCAATGAACAGGTCTTCTTTCATGTCAATGAAACGAGTATCGATGAATCGGCGGTCCGTCCGGGGCTGCGTGTCGTATTCGATGCACGGAGCGGAGATCGGGGAAAATATGCGGTGAATGTGGAAAGCTCGACCGAGGATTCGGCAATCGGTTCGGGTGATCGACCGCAGCTCAGCCGCGAAATCCTTCTCGATGAATTCACCGAACTGATCATAACGTGCGCTCCGGACGTTTCCGGCCGAGAGGTTGCGCTCTTCCGGCGCGGTTTCATTGCGCTGGCGGAGAAGCACGGGTGGATAGATTCCTCGGCTGTTGCCGAAGTGGCAGCCGTTGATTCTGCTGGTTCCACTCCTGTCGAGGAGCGGTCGGAGTGCTGACCACGATGGGGTCGATGCCCCTGTCGCATGCCACCCTCCTGCGCCACGGCACGGAGATCTATGCCGACACCACGATCTCGACCTGGACCGGTTCGGAGTTCCGGCATTCGGATTTCGGGCAACTGAGGCGAGATGCCTCGACGGTCGCCCATCTGCTGGCTGGTCTCGGTGTCGGCCGGGGCGACCGAGTCGGCACGTTCATGTGGAACAACTATGAGCATTTCCTCGCCTACCACGCCATACCGGCAATGGGCGCGGTGATCAATCCGCTCAATATTCGACTGTTGCCGGAGCAGGTCGGTTATGTCGCCACCCAGGCCAATACCGCGGTCGTGCTGGTCAACGGATCATTGCTGGAGCAGTTCTGCGACAGTTTGCCGTACATGCCGGTCGTCCGACATGTGATCGTGGTCGATGGCGACCTGCCTGATCGGCCCGGGCCGGTCCGGTTTCACCGCTTCGAACTTCTGAGCAGCGAACAGCCGGTGACTGCCTACCCTTTTCCCGAAGTGCCGGAGCAGTCCGCCGCGGGCGTGTGCTACACCTCCGGCACGACCGGAGTACCGAAGGGGATCGTCTACTCGCATCGTTCGAACTGGCTACACGCGATGTATCTGTGCACCGCGAACGGGCTGGGCATCGGACGGACCGATCGGCTGCTGCCGGTGGTCCCGATGTTCCATGCCAATGGTTGGGGGCTGCCCCATGCCAGTCTGCTGTCCGGTGCGTCGGTGCTGCTGCCCGATCGATTTCTGAAGCCGCGGGACCTGCTGGACATGATGGCGCAGGCCCGCCCGACCTTCGCCGCCGCAGTACCCACGATCTGGACCGGCGTGCTTGCCGAACTCGAGCGCAGACCCCAGGACATTCGGCATCTACGAGAAGTGATGGTCGCGGGTTCTGCGCTGCAAGAAGAGATGTGGACGGCGTTTCGCGAACGACACGGCGTGCAGCTGCTGCATGCCTGGGGAATGACGGAAACCTCGCCCCTGGTCACGGTCGCTCGACCGCCGGCCGGAGGTGACGGCGGGGACGATCGGGCATACCGGCTGAGTCAGGGCAGAATCCCGGTGGGCATCGACGCGCGTGTTGTCGACGACCACGGCCTGGTTCTTCCCCGGGACGGTCGGTCTGTCGGGGAGTTTCAGGTCAGAGGCCCATGGATCACCTCGTCGTACTACTCGAACGACCCGGCCGCAGCCGACGAGAGTTCCTTCGACGATGGATGGTTGCGAACCGGCGACGTCGGATATCTCACGGCGGACGGGTACCTGACCCTGGTCGATCGGGCGAAGGATCTGATCAAGTCCGGTGGTGAGTGGATCTCTTCTGTCCAACTCGAGAACGCCGTGATGGGACATCCCGATGTTGCCGAGGCCGCCGTCGTCGGTGTTCCGGATGAGAAATGGGACGAACGCCCCTTGGTGGTTGTTGCCCTGCGGGACAACACGACAGCCGATTGCCGGGCCCTGCGCACCCACCTCGTCGGAAAATTCGCGAAGTGGCAACTTCCGGAGCGGTGGGTTTTCGTGGACGAGGTTCCCAAGACCAGTGTCGGAAAGTTCGACAAAAAGCGGATTCGTGATTTGTATCGATCCGGGGAGCTTCCCGATTCGATAGTCACCGGCTGAAAATTCTTCTGAAGGAGTATGGAGTGTCCGACGAACGTACGGTGATCGTTGCCGCGATCACAGATATCTTGGCCCGCCGCGGCGCCGGTGCAGACGAGTTGGCTACCGAAGCGAAACTGGGGGCAGAGTTGGGGTTCAACTCATTGGAGTTCGCGGAGCTGTCCGCGCAACTGGAGGACAACTTCGGACACGACCCGTACTCGACCGGTCTTTTTCCGGATACGGTCAACGACATCATCGAGTACTACGAGCAGGCGTCCGCGCCCCAGGTCGGCTGACGATTCGATGCTGACCGACCGATTACAGCAGAGTGCGCGAGTGTACGGAGATCGAATATTTCTCTGTACCGAGCACCGAGTGGTGACGTATCAGGATTTTATGGTGCAGGTGTCCACGTTGGCCGACCGGTTTGCCGAATTCTCCGGATCGGCTCTCGGTTTGGTGGCGAACAATGTGCTCGACTCGATCATTTTTACTTTCGCTGCGTGTGAAGCAGGTATCGAGGCCTGTTTATACCCTTCGCATTGGGACGCTGTGACTGCCATCGAGAATGCCGAACACTACGGTCACGTGCCGATCGGGTTCACCCCCGACGGCGAACTCGCTGTGCTTTCGGCGAATCGCCCCGGGCCCACCGGCACGGACCCATCGCCGGACCCGGCTGTGACGATCCTAACCAGCGGAACCACATCGGACAGACCGAAGGCCACCCGCCATCGTTGGCGCAACATCATATTGTCGGCAACCCAGGGGCGTATCCCGGACGAATCACCTGACGCGGTCTGGCTGCTGGCTTACAACATCAATCAATACGCAGGGCTGCAGGTACTCGTGCACGCGGTGACCACCGGCGCCACCCTGGTCGTGCCACGCAGCATCAGCCCGGTCGATGCCTTGGACGCGATGCTCGAGCACAGGGCCGACCACGTCAGCGCCACTCCGACGTTCTGGCGAATTCTGCTGGCGCTGATGTCGGGAGACTCCCGCGGAGCTCCCGCGCTGCGGCAGATCACGATCGGCGGGGAAGCGGTGTCGGAGTTGCTGCTGCGACAGCTTCGCGAGAGATTCCCGACCGCGAGAATTTCGCACATCTATGCCACCAGCGAGATCGGCTCTTCGGTCTCGGTGAGCGATGGCAAGGCAGGCTTGCCGACGGCGATCCTGGATCGGAATGCGGACGACCTGGTCCAGTTTCGAATCGTGGACGGCGAACTTCAGGCCAGGTCGCGGATCGGGATGTTCGGCTACCACGACTCGACGGTGGGTACCGGCGATTGGGTGGCGACCGGCGATCTGGTGGACGTCCGGGACGGGCGAATCCAGTTCGTCGGCAGAGCGGGCAGTGTCATCAACGTCGGTGGCGTGAAAGTCCATCCACTCCCGGTGGAAGAGGTGATCAGCGCTGTGGCCGGTGTCGATCTGGTCAGAGTCTACGGCCGGCCCAATCCGGTCACCGGCAAGATCGTGGCCGCGGATGTGGTCGCCGCGCAGGAACACGACCCGGCGTCGGTGCGGCGCGCGATCTCGATCGCCTGTGCAGTGCTACCGCAGGCGCAACGCCCCCTGGTCGTGAGGATGGTGGATTCCCTGCCGATTGTGCAGAACAAGATGGATAGGCGAGAACTATGAGTGAGCGCGTTGTCATCATCACCGGTGGCAGTCGGGGGCTGGGCGCCGACCTCGTCCGGTCGTTTCTCGAATCGGGGGACAAGGTCGCGACTTGCAGTCGGTCCGGGTCACCGTTTCTGGACAGCCTCGCGGCGGATCAATCGCTGGCCTCCAGGTTCTTCAGCTCTGTCGTCGATATTTGTGATCGGGTAGCGGTGGAATCCTTCGTCGGCGAGGTGAACCAGCGGTGGGGAGCCCCGGATGTGCTGGTCAACAATGCCGGGGTGGCTCGCGAGGGGGTCCTCGGCCTGATGGGGACCGACGACATCGACACCGTGATCGACCTGAACCTCAAGGGAACCCTCCATATCTCCCGGGCGGCGGTTCGGAAGATGCTGACCGCTGGTAGCGGGCGAATCATCAATATTTCCTCGGTCGTGGGAATCTCCGGCTACCAGGGGCTGTCGGTCTACAGTGCGACGAAGGCCGGATTGGACGGCATGACCAGATCCCTGGCCAGGGAGTTGGGGCCACGGGGTATCACCGTGAACTCTGTCGCACCGGGCTATCTCACCACCGAGATGAGCCACGGGCTGACAGATACACAGCTCGAACAGATCCGCCGCCGGACACCGCTCGGTCGGCTCGGCTCGCCCGCCGACGTCTCGAGTGCGGTGCAGTTCCTCGCGTCGGATGCGGGCACCTTCATCACCGGTCATGTGCTGGTTATGGATGGCGGTCTGACCGCCTGAAGGCAGGAAAGGGCGACACGGTTCGACGTCGACTGCCGAAGCGACCCAGATCGCACGAGAACGACGCTTCTGCCAGCGCGGAACCTCGGCTCCGCGCCGGCAGAGTTGATTGCGCAGCCTTTTCGTGGGGATGGCCGATCCGGCCGGAGCGTCCCGTAGCGGGCGTGATTGAATATCGATGCGGGGGTGTCTTGGACACCGGCTAGAGCGAAAGGGCGTACGGCATTGCAAACCGGGATGGTTCTCCTGATCATTCTGGTGCTGACGCTCGTGTTCGTAGCGGGTGCGTCGACCTATCGGCTGGTGATGTTGCGCCGCGGGGGCACGGCCGCACTCCTACGTTCACTGCCCGCGCGCGGCGGCCAAGGCTGGCGGCACGGGCTCATTCGCTACGACGAGGATCGCCTCGTCTTCTTCAAATTGACCAGCCTGAAATTCGGACCCGACTCCACGGTGCATCGGCAGGGCCTCGAGATCGTCGAGCGCCGAGCGCCGCAGGGCGACGAATTCGACATCATGAGCGATGACATCGTGGTGGTAGCCGTCACCGATCCGCACAGCAAATTCGAGCTCGCGCTCGACCGCGGTTCGATGGCGGCTTTTCTGTCCTGGGTGGAGTCGCGACCGTCCGATCGCGCCCGCCGCACTCGTGGAGGCCCGTCGTGAGCGTGCATTTGACCCGGATCTATACCCGCACGGGTGACGACGGGACGACCGGTCTCAGCGATTTCTCCCGTGTCGCCAAGAACGATCCCCGGCTGATCGCCTACGCCGACTGCGACGAGGCCAACGCGGCTCTCGGTGTCGCTGTCGCGCTCGGTGCGCCCGAGCCCGCTGTGCTGGCGGTGCTGCGACAGATCCAGAACGATCTGTTCGACGCGGGCGCCGATCTGTCCACCCCGGTTGTCGCCGAACCGAAGTACCCGCCGCTGCGCATCACCCAGCCCTATATCGACCGGCTGGAGAAGTGGTGCGACGAGTTCAACGACGGTCTGGCACCGCTGAATTCGTTCATCCTGCCCGGCGGCACGCCGTTGGCTGCGTTGTTGCACACAGCCCGCACCGTGGTGCGCCGCGCCGAGCGATCAGCGTGGGCGGCCGTGGAAGCGCACCCCGACGACACCGGTGTGCTGCCCGCGAAATACCTGAACCGACTCTCGGACCTGCTGTTCATCCTCAGCCGGGCGACCAATCCCGCCGGCGATGTCCTGTGGCAGCCCGGCGGCGGGCTGCCACGCTGAAAGCGACTCTCCGGCGCGGAGAATCGGTCGGTTTCTTGTTCATTCGTGGCAGGGGGGCGTGTCGTCGCGTGACGGTCGATAAGCTGGCGTGGTGAGCGAACGGTTTCTGGTCTCCGGCGGCAATCGACTCGTCGGCGAGGTCGCGGTCGGCGGCGCGAAGAACAGCGTGCTGAAGCTGATGGCTGCCTCGTTGCTGGCCGAGGGCACGACCATCATCACCAACTGCCCGGACATCCTCGATGTCCCCCTGATGGCGGAGGTGCTGCGCGGCCTCGGCTGCGATGTGACGATCTCCGACGACGTCGGCGGTGACAACTCGGTGGTGACGATCGATACCCCCGCCGAGCCCAAGTACCACGCGGACTTCCCCGCGGTGACCCAGTTCCGCGCCTCGGTGTGTGTGCTCGGTCCGCTGATGGCGCGCTGCAAACGCGCCGTGGTGGCCCTGCCCGGTGGCGATGCGATCGGTTCGCGACCCCTTGACATGCACCAGGCGGGCCTACGCCTGCTCGGTGCGACCAGTGCGATCGAGCACGGTTGCGTCGTGGCGTCGGCCGAACAGTTGCAGGGCGCGCGGATCCGCCTCGACTTCCCGTCGGTGGGCGCGACCGAGAACATCCTGATGGCCGCGGTCCTGGCCGAGGGGGAGACGGTCATCGACAATGCGGCGCGCGAGCCCGACATCGTCGACCTGTGCACCATGCTCGTCCAGATGGGTGCGCAGATCGACGGTGCCGGTTCCTCCGTGCTCACCGTGCAGGGCGTCAAGAGGCTCTCGCCCACCACACACCGGGTGATCGGCGACCGGATCGTCGCCGCCACCTGGGGGATCGCCGCCGCGATGACCACCGGCGATGTCCGGGTCACCGGTGTCAACCCCAAGCACCTGGCCCTGGTGCTGGACAAGCTGCGCTCGGCCGGTGCGCGAATCTCCTACGAGCCCAACGGCTTCCGGGTTGTACAGGCCGAACGTCCGCGCGCGGTGAACTTCGCGACGCTGCCGTTTCCCGGTTTCCCGACCGACCTGCAGCCGATGGCCATCGGCCTGGCCGCGATCGCCGACGGCACCTCGATGATCACCGAGAACGTCTTCGAGGCGCGGTTCCGGTTCGTGGAGGAGATGATCCGGCTCGGCTCCGATGCCCGGACCGACGGTCACCACGCGGTGGTCCGTGGGATCCCGCGGTTGTCCAGTGCGCCGGTCTGGTCCTCCGACATCCGTGCGGGTGCGGGCCTGGTGCTCGCCGGCCTCGTCGCCGACGGTGTCACCGAAGTGCACGACGTCTATCACATCGACCGCGGTTACCCGAGGTTCGTCGAGCAGATGCAGGCGCTCGGGGGACAGGTCGAACGGGTAGATGCGCCGAAATAGGCCGCTGACCAGCCGATTTGACTTCGTGTTGGTCGGCACGTAACTTTATTCGAGTCAGAGCGACACGGACACCGACTCAGCCACTGGCTGGGACACGAGGTAGGACGTTGAGCGCCTGACTGATCATGTGTTCAGGGTTACATACTTCGGAACTTGCTTCCGGGGTTGGCCATGAGCTAAGTTTGAACTCTTGCCTCACCGAAACCCCTACGAGAAGTTGTGGGTAGAAGTGTGTGCGTGTGTTCTTTGAGAACTCAATAGTGTGTCGATGAATGTCAGTGCCAATATTTATATTGGTTCCAGC
>NZ_JBHURA010000023.1:0-18771 GCF_042674185.1 Nocardia sp. NPDC056952
GTGCGTAGGCGACGAAGGAGCAAGCACCGGTGCCTGACCGGCGGCCCCTCAGGGCCGCGGACACGCGCGCGCCAGCGCGCCAATAAACACAGCGTGCACCGTTCTGGGACTACCCAATCCCGGGCCATCACTTTGCGGCCCGCGCCTGTCGACCACACGACCGAGAACGAAGTCTCCGTTCAGACCTTGACCAGATCGTCCGCATGAATCACCGGACGCTGCATAGTGTCCGGAAGATCAGTCGTAGACCGGCCGAGCATCGAGACGAGCTCACCACTGTCATATTCGATAACCCCCCGAGCGACAACCTCGTCATCAGGACTGACCAGATCGACCACGTCCCCCCCGAAGAACCGGCCACGAATACCGGTGATCCCCGCCGCCAACAACGAGTGCCGCTGAGCCACCGCATCAACCGCCCCCGCATCGAGCAGAACCGCACCCCGCGGATCAGCGGCATGACGAACCCAGAACTTACGACCGGAGAGCCGGATCGGCCGAGCAGCGAACGCCGTGCCCACAGTGCCACCGGTGAGGGCGACCGATGCATCAGCGGCAGAGGCCAGCAGAACGGGAATGCCCGCGTCAGCCGCGAGACGGGCAGCGGAGAGCTTGGAGGCCATGCCACCGGTCCCGAGCGCACCACCGCTACCCGCGATGACGCCGTCGAGGTCGGCGCTGCTGCGCACCTCGGGAATGAAATTGGCGGCGCCCTTGCGCGGATCACCATCGTAGAGACCGGCCACGTCCGACAGCAGGATCAGAGCGTCAGCACCCACCAGATGCGCCACCAGGGCGGCGAGCCGGTCGTTGTCGCCGAAGCGGATCTCCTCGGTGGCGACCGTGTCGTTCTCGTTCACCACCGCGATCGCGCCGAGCGAACGCAACCGGTCCAGCGTGCGCTGGGCGTTGCGGTGATGCTCACGGCGGGCGAAATCGTCGGCGGAGAGCAGGATCTGGCCGACGGTGCGGTCATAGCGGGCGAACGAAGTGCCCCATGCGTGGGCGAGAGCCAGCTGTCCGACGCTGGCCGCGGCCTGCTTGGTCGCGAGGTCCTTGGGCCGTTTCGACAGACCGAGCGGAGCGAGTCCCGCGCCGATCGCGCCCGAGGACACGACCACCACGTCCGAACCGGCCCGCATCCGCGCCTCGACCGCGTCGGCCAGCAGATCGAGGCGGGCGGTGTCGAGGCCACCTTCGAGGCTGGTCAACGCCGACGAGCCGATCTTCACCACCACGGTGCGCGCCGACACGATCGCCGCGCGTCCCTGACTCAGCTCCGAACCCACCTGCATCGTTCAACTCCCTGCACCACGATCACCGAGCTACCTCGTCAACCATCGCAGTATGCCGATCCAATGGCCGCGCCCGACAGCGATTTTCGCCGGGCGCGACCCACCTCACTCTTTGCGTTCGCCGTTTTCGTCGAGCAGACCACGCCGCGCCTGCGAGGCGAGCTTGCGCTCGGCCGCACCGATACGATCGTTGGTCTCGAGCCGGAGGTCGGTTCCGCGGCCGGTCGGCTGCATATCGACACCCGCCGAGATCATCGGCTCCCATTCGAAGGTCACACCGGCGATGGTGACCGGGCAGCCCGGCTGCGCACCCTGTTTGACCAGCTCGGCTTCGACGCCGAGGCGGGCCAACCGGTCGGCCAGGTAGCCGACGGCCTCGTCGTTGTTGAAGTCGGTCTGGCGAATCCAGCGCTCGGGGCGCGTGCCGCGCACGATGAAACCACCCGCCTCCTCCGGGTCGGCGATGACGCTGAAACCGGTCTCGTCGGTCGCGATCGGGCGGATGATGGTGCGCTTGGGCGCGGCCTTGGGGTGATCCTCGCGATACTGACGAACCATGTCGGCCAGCGCGAACGTCAACGGGCGCAGGCCAGCGCGGCTCACGGCGGAGATCTCGAACACCGGCCAGCCACGCTCGGCGAACTCAGCGGACACCATTTCGGCCAGCTCGGCCGCATCGGGCACGTCGGTCTTGTTGAGGATGACCACGCGCGGGCGGTCGGCCAGATCACCGAGGCTGGCGTCACCTGACAAGGCGGGCTTGTAGGCAGCGAGCTCGGCCTCGAGTGCATCGACGTCGGAGACCGGGTCGCGGCCGGGTTCCAGGGTCGCGCAGTCGACGACGTGGGCGAGTACCGCGCAGCGTTCGATGTGGCGCAGAAAGTCCAGGCCGAGGCCGCGGCCTTCGCTGGCACCGGGGATCAGTCCGGGCACGTCGGCGATGGTGAAGGTCGTGTCACCGGACAGCACGACGCCCAAGTTGGGGACCAGCGTGGTGAACGGGTAATCGGCGATCTTCGGCTTGGCCGCGGACAGCACCGAGACCAGCGACGACTTGCCCGCGGACGGGAAGCCGACGAGTCCGACGTCGGCGACCGACTTCAGCTCGAGTACGACGTCGACCTCGTCGCCCTCTTCACCGAGCAGCGCGAAACCGGGCGCCTTGCGTGCCTTGGACGCCAGCGAGGCGTTGCCGAGGCCACCGCGTCCGCCGCGGGCGATGATGAACCGGTTGCCCGCGCCGACGAGGTCGCAGACCACCTTGCCGTCGTCATCGACGACGACCGTTCCGTCGGGGACCTGCAGCACCAGATCGGCGCCGTTCTTGCCCTCTCGGTTGCTGCCCTCGCCCGGCTTGCCGTTGCCGGCCTTGGCGTTGGGGTGGAAATGGAAATCGAGCAGGGTGTGGACGTTGGCGTCGACCTCGAGGATCACGTCGCCACCACTGCCGCCGTTGCCGCCGTCCGGCCCACCGAGCGGCTTGAACTTCTCACGATGCACCGAGGCGCAACCGTGTCCACCTCTACCGGCACGAACATGCAGCACGACGCGGTCGATGAATTTGGACATGGGTTGATCCTCCTCCTTCTGACTAGTCGTTTGCGGTAAGGGGTAGGGAGAACACGACAGAGCGGGTCAGGGAATCAACCCTGACCCGCTCTGGTGTCTGTGGGGAGCGAAGCTCCAGGCGGTCAGGCCTGGACCGGCTCCGGAACGACGATGTTGACGGTCTTGCGGCCACGCTTGGTGCCGAACTCGACCGCGCCCGCCTCGAGGGCGAACAGCGTGTCGTCGCCACCACGGCCGACGTTCACGCCCGGGTGGAAGTGAGTTCCACGCTGACGGACCAGGATCTCGCCCGCGCTGACCTTCTGGCCGCCGAAACGCTTCACGCCGAGGCGCTGGGCGTTCGAATCGCGGCCGTTCCGGGAGCTGGATGCGCCCTTCTTATGTGCCATTGCTTCGTCTCCTCGGGAAAATTCTTACTTGATGCCGGTGACCTTGATGACCGTCAGCGGCTGACGGTGACCCTGGCGCTTGTGGTAGCCGGTCTTGTTCTTGAACTTGTGGATCCGGATCTTCGGGCCCTTGGTCTGGTCGATGACCTCAGCGGCCACGGAGATCTTGGCCAGCTTGTCGGCGTCGGTGGTCAGATCGGTACCGTCGACGACGAGAACCGGGGTCAGCGCCACGGCGGTGCCGACCGCGCCCTCGATCTTCTCGACCTTCACCAGGTCACCGACCGCGACCTTGTACTGCTTTCCGCCGGTCTTGACGATTGCGTACGCTGCCATCGGTCGGCTTCCTCCACTCACATTGGTCCTGCACATGTCCACGGCGCAGCTGCGACGCGTATTCCTGGGCTCATCCCCGCACGAGCGGGGGAAGAACGTTTGCTGCCTGCGGTATCACCCGGCCTGCTCGGCTGGATGCTCAATCACTGGGCAGCGACCGACCTAGGTTACCAGAATGGTATCCACTCCCCCAATTCGGCCGGTCAGGGGCCGAATCGAGGGCTTGCGTGCGCGGAGCGATCCGCGCACGCAAGCATCGGGTTACTTCGATTCGGCGGCCGGCGCGCCCGCGGGACGACCCACGGCGCGACGACGCGGCTTGCGCTCCGGGACGACCACGGGCTCCGCCGCGAAGTCCACGACGGCCGCCGCGGGCGGCTGCTCGTTCGCCGACAGGACGAACACGGCTCCCGCGCTGTCCGGTGCGGGCGCTGCCGTCGACCGGGCTACGCGACGCCTACGAGGCGCCCGCGGTGCGGGTTCCTCGGCGGCGGCGGCCGGTTCGGGCTCGGCGACCGGAGCCGGTTGCGGGGTCTCGACGACCGGCGGCTCGGCCACAGCGGCGGTCTCGGCCGGGGCGGAGATCACCGCCTCTTCCTCGACCTCGGGCTCGACAGCCTTGGGCTCGGCCTCACCGGAGATGACCCCGGTGAGCGGGCCCTCGGTGCTCTGCTCGGTATTCGCCGCGGCGGCACCACGACCCGACCGGCGCGATCGCGAACGCGACCGCGACCTGCTGGGCTCGGCGGGCGTTTCCTCGACGACCTCGGTGTGCTCGTCGCTGTGCTCGTCGTCGTGATGACCTGCCATCGCGAGTACCACCGGGTGGGCCCGCTTGACCGCGATGTCCTCTTCGGCGTGCTCGGCGGCCGGTGCGGTGCCGTTGGTCGCGGGCGCCGCGGTGGCCGCCGGCTTGTCGCGATCCTTACCGCGACGACGACGCGAACCGCCCTCCTTCGACCGCGGTTCCTCGACCCCGGACCCGGAATCCACCGGGTAGGAGTGCACGAGAATGCCGCGACCGTGGCAGTGCTCACAGGTGGTGGAGAACGCCTCGACCAGTCCGGTACCCAGCTTCTTGCGGGTCATCTGGACCAGGCCCAGCGAGGTGACCTCCGACACCTGGTGGCGGGTGCGGTCGCGCCCGAGCGCCTCGGTGAGACGACGGAGCACCAGGTCACGGTTGGATTCGAGGACCATGTCGATGAAGTCGACGACGATCATGCCGCCGATATCGCGCAGCCGCATCTGGCGCACGATCTCCTCGGCCGCTTCCAGGTTGTTCTTGGTGACGGTCTCTTCGAGGTTCGACGAGCCCGAGCCGGTGAACTTGCCGGTGTTGACGTCGACGACGGTCATCGCCTCGGTGCGGTCGATCACCAGGGTGCCGCCCGAGGGCAGCCACACCTTGCGATCGAGCGCCTTGGCCAGCTGCTCGTCGATCCGGAAGGCGTCGAACACGTCGACACCGTTGTTCTCGTGCCGGTTGACCCGCGGCAGCAGGTCGGGCGCCACCGTACGGACATAGGTTTCGACGGTGCTCCACGCGCGGTCACCTTCGATGACCAGCTTGGCGAAGTCCTCGTTGAACAGGTCGCGGATGACCTTGACCAGCATGTCGGGCTCTTCGTAGAGGGCCTTCGGTGCGTTGGTCTCCTTGGCGGCGGCCTCTTCGATGGTGCGCCAGGCAGCCTGCAGCCGCTCGACGTCGCGAGCCAGTTCGGGCTCGCTGACACCCTCGGACGCGGTCCGGATGATCACCCCGGCGTCGGACGGGACGATCTCGCGCAGGATCTCCTTGAGCCGCTTGCGCTCGGTATCGGGCAGCTTCCGGCTGATCCCGGTGGAAGTGCCACCGGGCACGTACACCAGGAAGCGACCCGCGAGGGAGATCTGGGTGGTGAGACGGGCGCCCTTGTGACCCACCGGGTCCTTGGACACCTGCACCAGCACCTGATCGCCGGGCTTGAGCGCCTGCTCGATCTTGCGCTCGCGACCGCCGAGACCGGCGGCTTCCCAGTTCACCTCACCGGCGTAGAGCACACCGTTGCGGCCGCGGCCGATGTCGATGAACGCCGCTTCCATGCTGGGCAGCACGTTCTGGACCTTGCCGAGGTAGACGTTGCCCACCATCGACGCCTGACCGGAACTGGTGACGAAGTGCTCGACGAGGATGTTGTCCTCGAGGACCGCCACCTGGGTGGTGGTCTGGTGACCGGGCGCGTGCTCGGCGGGGTCGAACGCCTTCTCGCGCACGACCATCACCCGGTCGACCGCTTCGCGGCGGGCCAGGAACTCCGACTCGGTCAGGATCGGCGGACGACGACGCCCGGCTTCCCGGCCGTCACGGCGACGCTGACGCTTCGCTTCCAGCCGGGTGGAGCCGGAGATGCCCTGCACTTCGTCGGGGTTGCTCGCACTGGAACGTTCGCGACGCTTGTTGCGGGGCTCACGCTCGTGCACGACGGTGTTCGGCGGATCGTCTTCGGTGGCCGCCTCGGCGTCGCCGGACTCACCACCGACCTTGCGACGGCGACGACGACGGCGACGACGGCTCGCGCCATCGGAGGATCCGTCTTCGTCATCGGTCTCGGATTCGGTGTCCTCGGCCTGTTCGGCCTCGGCGCCGACCTGCTCGGCCGGCTGCTCGGCCTCGTCGGTGTCGTCGTCATCGGTGTCGGACTCGTTGTCCTCACCGTCGGCGGACTGCTCGCCACGACCGCGACCACGGCCACGGCGGCCACGGCGACGGCGCCGCGGCTGGCCGTCGGCGTCGTTGTCACCGGACTGATCGGCGGACTCGTCGTCGACCTCGGCTTCGGGCTCCTCGGCCTTCGGCGCGGCGGGCTGCTCGTCGACCGGCGGTGCGGCGGGCTCTTCGGTCTTCTTGGGGGTCCGCTCGGCGCGACGGCGCTTGCGGGCCTCCTCGGCGGCGGTGGCGTCCGGCGGGAGGAACAGCGGCATGCCCACCGAGGCGGGCGCCTCGAAGGTGACCGGCTCGGCCTGCGCGGGGTTTTCGGACACCCGGTGGGTGAACAGATCGGTGTGCGCGTCGTCGCGCATCGCGGCGAACACCTCGTCGGTGCGCGCGACGTGCGGCGCGGAGAACAGCGACGCGGGCGCCGCTGAGGTGTCGGCCGGCTGCTCGGCGACGGGTGTGGACGCGGCGCGCTTCTTCGCGCGCGTAGTCGGTGCTGGTGCCTCGTCGGGGACGCCGGGTTCGGCGTCAGCGGCGGCGATCGCGTCGCGCACCGTTTCGGCGACCGAACGGTCGACATTGGATTGAACGCTGCGCGCCTCGGCGCCCAGCTCGGCCAGTTTGGCCAGGATGCGTTTGCTGGTCACTCCCAACCGTTTGGCCAGTGCATGAACTCGAATTCGCTCCGGCAATTGATCGGCATCCTGTTGTGTTGTGTCCAGCGGCTCTTTTTCGGCCACGAAGTCTCCTCGGGCCCCCGGGCGCGTCCTTCCCCGGTACGGGAGTGACGCGGCCGACGCGGGGGCATCGTCCGTGCACCTCGTACCCGATGGTACGAGGGTCATCTGGTCTCGCCCCGCGTGTCCGGTCGCACCTTGATCGATCGTCTGGCGCGCCAACCGGTCACACGGCGCCTGGCTGTACGGCGTGGCACCGCGCTTTCGAGCGCTCATCCAGCGTGCCTGCGCGGGCAACCCCAGCAACAGGGCCGTCCGTGGCAGCGATGATCGGCATCAACCGCGGTGTCATCCGGTCATGTCCGACACCGCGTCACGTACCTGCGCGACAGGTCGGCGTCGAACACATCCGTAATCAGTATCCCATACGGTTCGCGCGGGGATCGCCATCGGCGCAACTCACGCGAACTCCGCCCCGCTCACGGCCGTGGTATCACCCGGTGGATCCGGCAAGCGAGGGCGCCCCGGCCGAGCGGAGTTCGATACCGCCTGACCGGGTGTCCTTCTACCTTTGCTGCGCTACCGACCGCTGCGGGTCAGGCGGGAAATTCGGGGAACCAGAGGGCGATCTCGCGCTTGGCGGACTCGGGCGAGTCGGATCCGTGGACCAGGTTGAACTGGGTCTCCAGGCCGAAGTCGCCGCGGATGGTGCCGGGCACGGCCTTCTCTACCGGGTCGGTGCCACCGGCGAGCTGACGGAACGCCGCGATCGCGCGCGGGCCTTCGAGCACGGCCGCGACGACCGGGCCGGAGGTGATGAATTCGATGAGCGAGCCGAAGAAGGGCCGCTCGGCATGTTCGGCGTAGTGCTCAGCCGCGAGTTCCGCGGACACGTTCTTCAGCTCCAGCGCCTGGAAAGTGAGGCCCTTGCGCTCGATGCGCGCGAGGATCTCGCCGGTGAGGCCTCGGGAGACACCGTCCGGCTTGATGAGTACCAACGTCTGCTCAGTCACGGGATAACCCTAGCGTCGGCTGTGTCAGCACGCCGATCGGGCCCTCGAGCGGTCAGGACTTGGTGCCCATTCGCTGGCTGGGGAGCAGTCCCGCGTCCATTCGGCGCTGGACATCCGAGCGCAGGACGAGGATGAACGCCCAGACCGCGATGAACACCACCGCGATCACGCCGATCGAGAGGTGGATGAAGGCGCCCGCGAGCAGCAACACCTGCAGGCTCAGGTTGAACGGGATCGCCCACGGCTTCCGCTGCACACCCGCGCCCAGGATCATCAGCAGCGAGAGCACCACGAGATAGGTTCCGGAGAACAACGTGACACCGCCGCCCACGTCGGCGACCACCGGCAAAGCCAGCAACACCACGATCGCCTCGAGGATCAACGTCCCCGCCATGACGCCGCGCAGACCCTTCCACGGATCGTTGGCGGGAGGAGGCACTTCTTCTTTACTCACGCCGGAGCCTTTCCGAACAGGGCGCGTGCCGCGCCCGCGGTGACGACCGATCCGGTGACCACCACGCCTGCACCGGAGATCACGTCGCCCTCGTCGCCCGCCTGCTCGGCCAGCGCGATCGCCGACTCCAGCGCGTCGGGCAGGGTCTCGGCGGTGATCACGCGTTCATCGCCGAACCGCTGCACGGCCAGGTCGGCCAGCGAGTCCACGTCCATGGCCCGCGGGGAGCCGTTGCTGGTGACGACGATTTCGTCGAAGACCGGTTCGAGCGCGTCGAGGATCCCGGCCGCGTCCTTGTCGGCGAGCACCGCGACCACCCCGACCAGCTTGCGGAAGTCGAACTCGCCGGCGAGCGTCGCGGCCAGCGCCTGCGCACCCGCCGGGTTGTGGGCGGCGTCGACGAAGATGGTCGGCGCGTTGCGCATCCGTTCCATCCGCCCCGGGCTGGCCACCGTCGCGAAACCGGCGCGCACGGCCTCGATATCGAGCTGACGATCCGCGCCCGCCCCGAAGAACGCCTCCACCGCGGCCAGCGCCAGCGCCGCGTTGCGGGCCTGGTGCTCGCCGTGCAGCGGCAGGAAGATCTCGTCGTAGACACCGCCGAGCCCCTGGAGGGTGAGCAGCTGTCCACCGACGGCGACGCCCCGTTCCAGCACCCGGAACTCCGCGCCCTCGCGGGCCACCGCGGCGTCTTCGGCGACGGCCCGGCGCAGCAGCACGTCCATCACCTCGGGCTCCTGCTCGGCGATCACCGCGACGGTGTCGGTCGGGATCAGCGCCTCGGGTGCGCGCTTGATGATCCCGGCCTTCTCCTTGGCGATCGACTCGAGATCCGGGCCGAGGTACTCGGTATGGTCGAGGCCGATCGGGGTGATCACCGCGACCTGCGCGTGGATCACATTGGTGGCGTCCCAGGTGCCACCCATCCCGGTTTCCACGACGGCCACGTCGACCGGCGCCTCGGCGAACGCGGCGTAGGCCATGCCGGTGAGCACCTCGAACTTGCTCATCGCCGGGCCGTCGGATTCGGCGGAACGCTGGTCGATCATGCCGATATAGGGCGCGAGCTCGTGGTAGGTCGCCACATAGCCGGCCGGGGAGATCGGCGCGTTGTCGATGCTGATCCGCTCGGTCGCCAGCTGCAGGTGCGGGCTGGTGATCCGGCCGGTGCGCCGATGCAGGGCGGTGAGCAGGGCGTCGATCATCCGGGTCACCGAGGTCTTGCCGTTGGTGCCCGCGACATGAATCGCCGGATAGTTGTTCTGCGGGTTGCCCAGCAGATCCATCAGGGTGGCGATCCTGGTGAGCGAGGGTTCGATCTTGGTTTCGGGCCAGCGCTTGTCGAGCTCGGCCTCGACCAGCGCCATCTCGGCGAGGTCGACCGGCGACGGCCCGGTGCTGAGCTGGGCCGCGCTGTAGTCGCTGCCACCGAAGTCGGCGTCTTCGGGGTCGAGGTCACCGGGGCCCATGTCGCTCACTTGGCGCTCAGCTCCGCCAGACGGGCGCCGATGCGCGTGACTTCGGCCGCGGCCACATCACGTCGACCGGTGATCTTGTCGACGACCGGCTGCGGCGCCTTGGCCAGGAAGGCCTCGTTGCCGAGCTTGGCCGTGGTGGTGTCGAGGTCCTTCTGCGCGGCCGCGAGATCCTTCTCCAACCGGCGACGCTCGGCGTCGAGGTCGATCGCGCCGGAGGTGTCGAGCTGCACGGTGACGGTGCCGCCGGACAGCCGCACCTCCACCTCGGCGGTGGTGGCGAAGTCCTCGCCCGGTTCGGTGAGCCGGGCCAGGTTGGCCACCGAGTCGGCGAACCCGCCGAGCCCGACCTCTTCGATCCCGACGAGAGTGGCCTTCACCTTCTGCTTGTCGGCCAGGCCCTGATCGCCGCGGAACCGGCGGATCTCGGTGATCAACCGCTGCGTATCGGCCACTCGCTGCGCGGCGAGTTCGTCGGTCGCGACGCCACTGGCCTCGGGCCACGCGGCGATCACCACCGATTCGCCACCGGTGAGCGCCTTCCACAGAGTCTCGGTGACGAACGGGATCACCGGGTGCAGCAGGCGCAGCACCGCGTCGAGCACACTGCCGAGCACCACCGCGGTGCTCTCGGCGCGCGCGTCGGATTCGGCGAACTGCACCTTGGACAGCTCCAGGTACCAGTCGCACAGCTCGTCCCACGCGAAGTGATAGAGCGCCTCGCAGGCCTTGCCGAATTCGTAGGCGTCGAAGGCGGTGTCGACCTCGGCGCGGACCGCGTCGAGCCGGTCGACGATCCAGCGGTCGGCGTCGGTGAGGGTCTCGCGCGGGGGCAGCTCACCGGTGCGCGCACCGTTCATCAGGGCGAACTTGGTGGCGTTGAACAGCTTGGTGACGAAGCTGCGCGAGGCCAGCGCGTGCGCGTCGCCGACGGACAGATCGCCGCCGGGCTGGGCGCCGCGGGCCAGGGTGAAGCGCAGCGCGTCGGCGCCGTAGGAGTTGATCCAGTCGAGCGGGTCGATGCCGTTGCCGCGCGACTTCGACATCTTCTTGCCGTGCTGATCGCGGATCAGGCCGTGCAGGAACACGTCTTCGAACGGGACCTGCTTCTGGCCGCCCTTACCCGCGGCGAGCACCGGATCGTCGCTCACGTACATGCCGAACATCATCATCCGGGCCACCCAGAAGAACAGGATGTCGTACCCGGTGACGAGGACGCTGGTCGGATAGAACTTCGACAGCTCCGGAGTCGAGTCGGGCCAGCCCATCGTGGAGAACGGCCACAGACCCGAGGAGAACCAGGTGTCGAGCACGTCGGGGTCCTGCACCCAGCCCTCGGGCGCTTCCTCGCCCGGGCCCAGGCACACGACCTCACCTTCGGGGCCGTACCAGATCGGGATGCGGTGACCCCACCACAGCTGCCGCGAGATGCACCAGTCGTGCATGTTGTCGACCCAGTCGAACCAGCGCGGTTCCTGGCTGGCCGGGTGGATCTTCACATCGCCTTCGCGCACGGCGTCGCCCGCGGCCTTGGCCAGCGTGTCGACCTTGACCCACCACTGCATCGACAGGCGCGGCTCGATGGGCTCGCCGGAGCGCTCCGAGTGACCGACCTGATGCTTGTAGGGGAACTTGCGACCGACGATGCGACCTTCGGCCTCGAGACGCTCGCGGATCTTCACGCGGGCCTCGAAGCGGTCCATGCCGTCGAATTCTGTTCCGCTGTCGGCGATCCGGCCGGTCTTGTCCATGATCGTCGGCATCGGCAGGCCGTGGCGCAGGCCGAGCTCGAAGTCGTTGGGGTCGTGCGCCGGGGTGATCTTCACTGCGCCGGAACCGAACTCGGGGTCGACGTAGTCGTCGGCGACGATCGGGATCTGACGGCCGGTGATCGGGTGATACAGCGTGGTGCCGATCAGCGCCTTGTACCGCTCGTCGTCCGGGTGCACCGCGACGGCGGTGTCACCGAGCATCGTCTCGACGCGGGTGGTGGCGACGATCACGTGCGGTTCGTCGTCGTTCAGTGAGCCGAACCGCATGCTCACGAGCTCGCCGTCGACCTCCTTGTGGTCGACCTCGAGGTCGGAGATGCCGGTCTGCAGCACCGGCGACCAGTTCACCAGGCGCTCGGCGCGGTAGATCAGACCCGAGTCGTAGAGCCGCTTGAAGATCGTCTGCACGGCGCGCGAGAGACCGTCGTCCATGGTGAAGCGGTCGCGGCTCCAGTCGACGCCGTCGCCGAGGCGACGCATCTGCCCCTGGATCTGCCCGCCGGATTCGCGCTTCCAGTCCCACACCTTGTCGATGAACAGCTCACGTCCGAAGTCTTCTTTGGACTTCCCGTCGACGGCGAGCTGCTTCTCCACCACCGTCTGCGTGGCGATACCGGCGTGGTCCATGCCCGGCAGCCACAGCACCTCGTAGCCCTGCATCCGCTTGCGGCGGGTGAGCAGGTCCATGATCGTGTGGTCGAGCGCGTGGCCCATGTGCAGAGTGCCGGTGACGTTGGGCGGCGGCAGCACGATCGAGTACGGCGGCTTGTCCGAGGCTGCGTCGGCGGCGAAGTACCCGGCGTTGACCCAGCCCTCGTACAGGTCGGCCTCTACCTCGCCGGGGTTCCAGCTCTTGGGCAGGGCATCGGCACGATTACGCGAGTTGTCAGGGGCTGCGCTGGTCACGTCCCAATCCTAAGGGGAGCGGCAACGAGCTTTTTCCCCGCCTACCCGAGCACAAAAAAAGACGGAATCTTCGGTGGATGAGGGACACCGAAGACTCCGTCTACAGCTCTGATACTACCGGCGATCGACCCCACTCAGCAGAATCCATATGGAATTCTCAGCTTCTACCCGACGCTGGTCAGCACGGCCTGTGACGCGCCACGACGACACGCGGAAACCGTTGTCTCCCAAGCCTCCAGCCGAAATATCCGGGCAACCCCCGATTGCCGTTTTGTCCGTTTTACCGGACCCTGGAGAGGGTGACGCCCCCGCTCGATTCCTCGTCTCCCGTTCCCGCGTCGGCACCGAGGATCATCACCCCGATCGCCCTGCTGGACCTGCGCGCGAGCGCGGTCGAAGAACTGCGCTACCCGAGCAGCACCGTTCTGGTCTTCGCCGGTGTCCCCGGCGCGGGGAAGTCCACCGCGCTCCACCGCTTCTTCGGCTCGGGACCCGATGCCGAGCAGCCGGTGCAGACCGCGTCCGGCGCCCTCGTCCTCGACTCGAATCACACCCGCAATCGCCTGCGTCACCGCTTGGGCTGGGCGCCGTATTCGCTGTGGCGCCCGCTGGTCCACCTCGCGCACTACCGCGCGATCCGCGACGCGGTCCGCGACAGCGACGGACCGGTCGCCATCCACGACTGCGCGACCTTCCGCTGGAGCCGTCGCCTGATCGCCCGCTGGACCGCGCAGGGCCGCCGCGAACTGCACATGGTGCTCATCGATGTGCCCGCGGAGCAGGCCAGATCGGGTCAGATCAGTCGAGGCAGAAGCGTCAACAGCCTGGCCTTCACGGGACACTGCCGGCGCTGGGAAACGATGCTGGACTCCCTCGGAGCCCGCGGCACCACCCTCGCGCCGGACCCGCAACCGCTGTCCTCGACCTCGGTGGTGATCATCGATCGTCCGACGCTGCACGCGGTGTCCCGGATCGCCTTCGACCCGGCTTGATCAGGGCACCAGCACGCTCAACGCGCCCGGCATCGCCTGCACCGTCACCGGCAACATCCCCGCGGGCTCACCATCGGCCGTGGCGTATCCGCCCTCGGCACCGACGGTGATCCGGCGGGCCCGGTAACGCTTGGTCGCCGGGTGGTCGATCCGTTTGCCCGCCGACAGCGCGGGCAGCAGCCGCGCCATCTCCAGCCGCGACACCGCGCCGACCACCGTGATGTCGAGGTACCCGTCATCGGCGAGTGCTTCCGGACACACCAGCATGCCGCCGCCGTAGGTGCGGGTGTTGCCGATCGGCGCCATCACCGCGTCGGTCAGGATCACCACGTGGGAGTCGGCCGGATTGTCGAGCGCTCCGGGCGCGAGGCCGGACAGCTCGATCCGGAACGGCAGGGTGTAGCCACGCATCAGCTCGACGATCGCGGCAGCGGTGTAGCGCAGCGAACCACGGGGGTAGCGCATCTTGTTGGCGCGCAGGGTGACTCGCGCGTCGAAGCCGGTGCCGACCACAGTCGCGAACCAGGTGGGTGCGGCGTCCGCCGATTCGATCCGCCCCAGATCGATGGTCCGGGCTCGACCGCCCAGCACGATCTCGACGGCCGCCCGGGGGTCACCGGTCGGTATCCCGAATTCGCGCGCCAGGTCGTTGCCGGTACCCGCGGGCACCAGCCCGAGCGGCACCCCGCTGTGTGCGACAGCGGCCAGCAGCACGTTCATCAGCCCGTCACCGCCGACGCAGATCACCGCATCCGGCCGGTCCTCGCCGGCGACGAGCGTCCTGACCTGTGTCACCGACTCGTCCGCGCTCGGGGCTCGCACCTCGACCACCTCGACACCGCGCGCCCGCAGTTCGGCCAGCACCGCCTCGGCGACGTCGTCGCCCCGGCCCGACCCGGAATGCGGGTTCGTGACAACGACGACGCGCCGCATCGAATGTTCGCTCACGGCACCAGCTTCCCAGGGTTGAGCACTCCGGTGGGGTCGAGTTCGCGCTTCACCGCACGCAACACCCGAACCCCCAGGTCACCGATTTCGGCGCCCATCCACGGCCGGTGGTCGGCGCCCACGGCGTGGTGGTGGGTGATGGTGCCGCCCGCGGCGACCATCGCGTCGCTCGCGGCGGATTTGGCGATGCGCCACTGCGCGATCGGATCGTCGAGTTGCTTGGCGACGACGGTGAAGTACAGCGACGCCCCGGTCGGATAGGTGTGCGAGATGTGGCACATGACCAGCGCGGGGGTGCCCTGCGCACCGAGCGCGTCCATCAGCGCGCCGGTGACCTTCACCTTGAGGTTCGCCAGATTGGCCCAGCTGGTGGCGGTTTCGAGCGTCTCGCACAGCACGCCGACATCGAGTAGCGCATCGCGCATGTAGGGCGCGGCGAACCGGCCGTGCTCCCACTGCTGGGCGGGCGCCTCGCCGAGTGCGGTGCCGCCCGCGGCGGCGAGCAGCTCGCTCGCCTCGGCCGATCGGGCCGCGACATGGGCCCGGCTGCCTTCGAAGGTGGTGATGGCGAGACAGCCCGATACCGGATTGCCGCCGACGTCGGCAGAGCGAGCCAGATTCAGACCCGTTTCGGCCTCGTCGGACAGCCGCATCACCGTCGGCGCGGCGCCGGCCTGCACCACACTGCGCAGCGCGGCGGCGCCGGTGGCGAAGTCGGGGAACGACCAGGCTTGGTAACCCACGGTTTCCGGCACGGGGTGCACCCGCAAGGTGACCGAGGTGATGATGCCGAGCGCGCCTTCGGATCCGACGAACAACTCGCGCAGGTCGGGTCCGGCCGCCGAGGCGGGAGCGCGACCGAGGTCGAGGGTGCCCTGCGGGGTGGCGATCACCAGGCGCTCGACCATGTCGTCGAACCGGCCGTAGCCCGCCGACGCCTGACCCGACGACCTGGTCGCGGCGAACCCGCCGATGCTGGCGAATTCGAAACTCTGCGGAAAGTGCCCGAGCGAAAGTCCGTGCGCACCGAGCAACTCCTCGGCCTGCGGGCCGGTGAGCCCGGCGCCGAGGGTGGCGGTGCCGCTGGCCGGATCCACCGCGGTGAGTGTGTCGAGCCTGCGCAGATCGAGCGCGATCACGGTGCCGAACTGCCCGCGTACGGGATCGACACCACCGACCACGCTGGTTCCGCCACCGAACGGCACGACGGCGACGCCGTGTCCGGCGCAGTACTCCAGCAACGCGAGGACCTGCGGGTGATCGGCGGGGAAGACGACGGCGTCGGGGGCGTCCTGCGGTGTGTTCGCGCGTCGGCGCAGCAGGTCGGGGGTGCTCTTGCCGCCCGCGTGCCGCAGCCGGTCGAGATCGGCGGTAGTGAGATGTTCGTCACCGACGATCGCCGCCAGGCCCGCCCGATCGGCGTCCGTGAGCGTGGTGGGGATCAGCGGCACATCGTTCTCGTCGCGGCGCACGACCGGCTCGCCCGAGATCCCGAACACCTGCGCGAGCAGGCCACGGATCTGCGCCGACAGCGGCTGATGACCGGCGGCTACGCCCCAGGCGTCCCACACCATGCTCGGTGCCACGGTGGCGGACCCGGTTTGTTCGTGTTGCGTCTCGACCATGCGTTACATAATGACATATAGTGTCAAGCAGTAACCAACGATATGTCCCAGAGTCGACATCCGTACCGCTGTCGGATGTCACTACCGACCCTTCGCGACGGCAACCCCGCTGGTCCGCTCGATACCCTTGGGCGGTTCCAGCCCGACCACGGCGCTGCTGTCCCGGCGCCACCGAACACACCGGCGGTGAAGCACGATGATCGATCTCGCGACCCACGCTGACCAGCTTTCGCCCACCGACGTGGCGATTCTCGATGCCACGCGGGCCTGCGTCGTCGACTTCGGTGTTCGCCGAACCACGCTCACCGAGGTGGCGCGGCGGGCCGGGGTGAGCAGGCCGACGGTCTACCGCCGCTGGCCCGACACCGGATCGCTGATCGCCGAGCTGCTGGTGCGTGAACTGCGCACGATCGTCGCCGAGACCATGCCCGACACCGGCCTCGGCCGGGATCGGCTGGTCCACGGCATCGTGACGGGCTCGGCGGCGATTCGGTCGAACGCGGTGTTCGCCAAGATCTTCCGCACCGACACCGACCTGATGCTCACCTATGTGTTCGGCCGGCTCGGCCGCAATCAGCGCACGCTGATCGGGCTGTTCGCGACCGTGATCGAGCTCGGGCACCGAGACGGGTCGATCCGGGCGGGTGATGCCGAGCACATGGCCACCATGCTGCTGCTCATCACCCAGTCGGCGGTGCAGTCGGCGGGCACGGTGGAGTCGTTGCTGGCCGGTGCGGAGTTCGACGCCGAATTGTCCAGGGCTATCGAGGGTTACCTGCTCCCGCTACCCGATAAGGACTCCTGATGCCTGCTGACTTCCCCGCTTCCGGCGCCACCCTGAACGCGGCGCGCCGCGCCACCGACCTCACCGCACTGGGCGAGAACCCCGATGTCGACGTGGTGGTGATCGGCGCCGGTGTGACCGGAACCGGCGTCGCCCTCGACGCCGCCGCGCGCGGACTGCGCACCATCCTGGTGGAGCGCAACGACTTCGCCTTCGGCACCAGCCGCTGGAGCTCGAAGCTGGTGCACGGGGGGCTGCGGTATCTGGCGAGCGGACGGGTCGGGATCGCGCACGAGAGCGCGGTCGAACGCGGCATCCTGCTGCGCACCACCGCACCACATCTGGTGCGCCCACTCCCCCAGCTCGTTCCCTTGCTGCCCGGCATCAAGCTGGGCCAGAGCTCACTCATCCGCGCGGGCTTCGCCGCCGGTGACGCGCTCCGGATCGCCGCGCACACCTCGGTCGACACGTTGCCGCGCTCACGCCGGGTGGCCGCCGCCGAGGCCCTGCGCTTGGCCCCGACCGTGCGGCGCGACGGGCTGCGCGGTGGATTGCAGGCCTGGGACGGTCAACTCGTCGACGACGCCCGCTTGGTCGTCGCGCTGGCTCGCACAGCGGCCGCGCACGGCGCGACGGTACTCACACGCATGGAGGCCGTTGCCGCGAAGGGTGATTCGGTCCAGCTGCGCGACACTCTCACCGGCGACACCTTGTCGGTCCGAGCACGGGCGGTCGTGAACGCGACCGGCGTCTGGGCGGGCGAAGTGGACCACAGCATCGAACTGCGGCCCAGCCGCGGTACCCACCTCGTCTTCGACGCCGCGGCGTTCGGTGGCCTCAGCGCCGCGCTGACGGTGCCGGTACCGGGCAGCATCAGCCGGTTCGTCTTCGCACTGCCCGCCGCACACGGCCGCGTCTACCTCGGTCTCACCGACGAGGACGCGCCGGGCCCGATCCCCGACGAGCCACAGCCCACCGAGGCCGAGATCGACTTCCTGCTCGACACCATCAACACCGCGCTGCGCGAACCGCTGACGCGCGCCGATATCCGGGGCCGTTTCGCCGGCCTGCGCCCGCTGCTGAAGACCGCCGACGACAGCACCGCCGACATCTCCCGCGAACACGCGGTCCTCACCGCTCCCGACGGCCTGATCACGGTCGTCGGCGGCAAGCTCACCACCTACCGCCAGATGGCCCAGGACGCCGTCGACGCCGCGGTCGCCCAGTCCGCGCTCACGGCCGCCCCGTGCCGCACCACCCGGATCCCCCTGGTCGGCGCGGTCGCCGGTGCCGCCCGCGACCGGATCGACGCGCCCCCGGTCCTCATCGAGCGCTACGGCAGCGAGGCGAGCCAGATCGTGTCCGCCTGGCTGGCCGATCCCGCCCTCGCCGAACCGGTCGCCCCCGGAATCGACGTCACCGCAGCCGAATTCGACTTCGCCATCACCCATGAGGCCGCCCTCACCGTCGACGACCTGTTGGATCGCCGCACCCGCATCGGCCTGGTCCCCACCGACCGCGAAGCCGCCGTCCCCGCCGCCGAAGCCGCCTTCGCCAGACACACCGCCATCACCACCTGATCAACCGAGACGTGCCCCCGACCACACGGTCTACCCGGCCCCATCTCCCTCTCCAACAACTCACCGCGCGCACACCGAGCCCGTCCCCCCACTTCAACAACCCCCGCGCGCACACCCAGCCCGTCCCCCACTTCAACAACCCCCGCGCGCACACCCAGCCCGTCCCCCACTTCAACAACCCCCGCGCGCACACCCAGCCCGTCCCCCACTTCAACAACCCCCGCGCGCACACCCAGCCTGTCCCCGTCTTCAACAACC
>NZ_JBHURA010000024.1:0-15553 GCF_042674185.1 Nocardia sp. NPDC056952
CCGCGGAATCGCTCCTTCGTCGCATCTCCGCGGCGCCTAACCGGCGGCCCGGCCGCGGACCGGCCACTTCGTGGCCGCCGCTCCCTAGGGGTCGCGGGGGCGGGGTTGGGAGGGCGGTCATGGCGGACCTGGGGTGCACGGTGTGGCTGGAGGGTGCACGGTGTGGCTGGGGCGCATGGTGCGGCTGGGGCGCATGGTGTGGCTGGGGCGCATGGTGTGGCTGGGGCGCATGGTGTGCACGGTGTGGCTGGGAGGTGCACGGTGGGGCGGAGTGGCGATAGAGGTGTGGGGTTCGCGGTGTGCGGCTGGGAGAGGGTTGAGGTCCCGGACGACGTGCTGGATTCGGGAGAGGCCGAGCAGCTGTCAGCGGTTGCGGCCGTAGCGGTCCGCTAGGCGGGCTTCTGTGGTGGGTTGGGTGGGGGTGGGGGTGTCTACGGGTGGTGTGGCGGTCGTCGGGGTGGACGGTTGGGCGCGGTCTCGGCGGCGGGCTTTGAGCTCGGCTACGACGAAATAGCCGAGGCCGAGGGGGGCCATCAGGCCGAAGGCGAGCCATTGGAGGCCGTAGGAGAGGTAGGGGCCCGCGTCCAGTTGGGGGAGGGGGGTCGGGGTGAAGGCGCCTGGCTGGTCGGCGGCCAGCTGGAGGTAGCCGCCCTTGTCGGTGCCGGTCGGAATGGGGGTGAGGGGAGTGCCGAGGACGGCGGATTCCTGGGTGGTGTCGACTGTGTACACCTGGCGGAAGCCGTCTTGGGTGCTGGGCGTTTTGTCGGGGACCACGCCCTCGGAGGCTCGGACTCGGGCTTCGATGCGTTGCGGGCCGGCGGGCGGGTCGGCGATCGCCGGTGGGCGGGTGCCGTCGACGGAGGCGACCAGGCCGCGGTCGACCAGGAGGGTGCGGCCGTCGTCGAGGCGGAAGGCGGCGAGGACGGCGTAGCCGGGGGCGCCGTCGAGGTGGCGGAGGCGGACCAGGACGGTCGACTCGGGGACGAAGGCGCCGGTCGCGGTGACCTTGCGCCACTCGGTGTGGGTGCCGGAGTCGCCGTCGAGGACATCGGTGACGGCTACGGGGTCGGCCTGCACGGAGTCGGCGATCAGCTGGTTGCGGTGTTCGGTGCTGTCGTTCTTGCCGAGCTGCCACGGCGCCAGGACGGTGAAGCACAGGTAGGCGAACGCGGCGACGATCACCGCGAGGATCAGCCAGCTGGGGCGCAGCAGGAAGGTGAGTTTGCGCATCAGAGCTGCACGTCGGCGGGGTTGCGCGCGTCGAGCTCGGCGTGGACCCAGTCGAGCAGGCCGGGGATGGCGGCCTCGATCTGGTCGCGGACGAGGTCGAAATCGGACTGGTCGCCGTAGTACGGGTCCGGCACGTCGCGGCCGTCGGCCGCGGGGTCGAAGCTGCGCAGCAGCCTGCGCTGCTCGGTGGGGACGCCGCGGTGCGCGAGCTCGCGATCGTGGCCGGTGTCCAAGGCGATGATCAGGTCGGCGTCACTGTGCTCGGGACCGAAGGTCGCCGCGGTGTGCTCGGTCGGGTAGCCGGCGCGGCGCAGGGTCGCCTCGGTTCGCGGGTCGGCCGCGTCGCCGACATGCCACGAACCGGTGCCCGCGCTGCTCACCCGCACGCGGTTCGCGAGACCCGCTCGATAGAGGTGCGCCTCGAACATCTTCGCGGCCATCGGTGACCGGCAGATATTGCCTGTGCAAATGAACGAGACATGTAGTGGACCCACGAGAGCCATTCTCGCCCGTGGCGCCGAATCGCCGCCACGTAGGGTGTGCAGTTGTGCTCGAGGACTCCGTCGACCCTGCGATGTTGCGCCACCACGGCGACGTGGAGGCGCGCCCGGGCATGCTCGATTTCGCCGTGAACGTCCAGGGCGTCGCCCCGCCCGCCTGGCTGCGCGATCGCCTGGCCGCCCGCCTCGCCGACCTCGGCCGCTACCCGGGTTCCGACGACGAGCACGCCGCCCGCGCCGCGGTGGCCGCCCGCCACGGCCGCTCGCCCGACGAGGTCCTGCTGCTGGCAGGCGCCGCCGAAGGCTTCGCCATGCTGCCCCGCCTGGCCCCCCGCCTCGCCGCCGTCGTCCACCCGTCCTTCACCGAGCCGGAACTGGCACTGCGCGAGGCAGACGTCCCGGTCACCAGGGTGATCCTCGAACGCCCGTACACCCTCGATCCCGCCCTGGTCCCCGAGGACGCCGACCTCGTGGTCCTCGGCAACCCCACCAATCCCACCTCGGTCCTGCACCCCGTGGAAACCATCTGGGCACTGCGCCGTCCCGGCAGAATCATCGTCGTCGACGAAGCGTTCGCGGACGCTGTCGCCGGCATCGCCGCCGGATCCGCCGCAGGCGAATCGCCATCGCCGATCGGTGGGCTCGTCGGCTCCGGCGACGACCTGGTCGATGCGAGTTCTCCGGTTGTCGGTGAGCCGGAGTCCTTGGCCGGTCTTTCGGCCCCCGATGTCATCGTTTTCCGCAGCCTCACCAAGACCTGGGCACTGGCCGGGCTCCGGTGCGGCTACGCCCTCGGCGCTCCCGAAGTCCTGGCCCGGCTCGCCCACGGCCGCCCGCACTGGCCGCTCGGCACCCTCCAGCTCGAGGCGATCATCGCGACGGCCGAACCCGCCGCCGTCGCGGAGTCGCGACGCTACGCGGACCGCATCGCCGTCGACCGCACCGCGATGATCGACCGTCTCACCGCACTCGGCCTCGACGTGCACACCCCGGCCACCGGCCCGTTCCTGCTGCTCCGCGTTCCCGATGGCGTGCTGCTGCGTAAACATCTCGCCGACCGCGGCATCGCTGTTCGCCGCGCCGACACGTTCCCCGGCTTGGGGCCCGACCACCTCCGCGTGGCGGTCCGTGGCGCCGCCGAAGTCGACCGGTTGATCGACACACTGAATGCGGCACTGTGGTGACGAGCATTCCCACGCGACGAAGGAGGCGGCGGTGACCGACCTGGCCGAACTGATCGGGGTACTCGACGCGGCGTACCCGCCGCGACTGGCCGAATCGTGGGACTCGGTGGGACTCGTCTGCGGTGACCCCGCACAGGAGGTCACCAAGGTGGTCTTCGCCGTCGACGCGACCGCCGCTGTAATCGACGAGGCAATCGGCTGGGGCGCACAGGCTTTGGTCGTCCACCATCCGCTACTGCTGCGCGGGGTCGACACCGTCGCCGCCGATACGCCCAAAGGCGCGCTGCTGCACCGGCTGATCCGATCCGGCTGTGCCCTGTTCTCCGCCCACACCAATGCCGACTCCGCCGACCCCGGCGTCTCCGACGCGCTGGCCGCGGCCGTCGGCCTCACCGTCACCGGCCCCTTGGATCCCAAACCGATCGCCTCCGTGGACAAGTGGGTCATCCAGGTGCCGCAGACCCACACGGCTTCCTTGATGTCGGCCCTGTTCACCGCGGGCGCGGGTGCGATCGGCGACTACCGCGAAGCCGCCTGGTACACCGCGGGCACCGGGCAATTCCTGCCCATCGCGGGCGCCGACCCGGCGATCGGCGCGATCGGCACGGTCGAGATCGTCACCGAGGACGCTGTCGAAGTGGTCGCGCCCCCGACCTCCCGGCTCGCCGTTCTCGCCGCCCTGCGCGCCGCCCACCCCTATGAGGAACCCGCCTACCACGTCACCGAACGCGCACCCCTGCCGTCCTCGCTCGGCATCGGCCGCATCGGTGAACTCGCACAGCCCGAAACCCTGCGCGAGTTCACCGCACGCGTCGGCGCCGGCCTGCCACGCACTGTCTGGGGCGTGCGCGCGGCGGGCGATCCGGAACGCGTCATCGAACGCGTAGCCGTCTGCGGCGGCGCGGGCGACTCCTATCTCGACAAGGCCATCCGCGCCGGCGTCGACGCTTACCTCACCTCCGACCTGCGTCACCACCCCGTCGACGAACACCTTCGGCGCGGCGGCCCCGCCCTCGTCGACGCCGCTCATTGGGCCACCGAGTTCCCCTGGTGCGGTCAGGCCGAACAGTTCGTCAACATCGCCCTCCCCGCGGTGCGGACCCGCGTCTCCACGCTGCGCACCGACCCGTGGACGGTCAGCGGCTGATCGGAGTCACCACTGCGCCTGACCGGACCACGATCGGGCGAAGTCGGGATGCGCGCGCACGGTGACCGAGCTCGCGTCCGGCGCCAGGGTCGCCTCGAGGTAGCGGTCGGTGCGCGCGAACACCGCGGGTCCGAGCATCACCGCGAGGAGTACGAGCCCGACTCCGGCCGCGCAGAGGATCCACGCGAACGCGGACGGGCGGGTGAACATCAGCGCCCCGCCGGCGAACAGGGGCACGAGGCTGCTCACGTAGTAGACGATCAGTTTCTTGACCCGCGAATCGGCCCGCGCCGCGCACTGCTCGCATTCCGGCCACCGCGCCTTGACGAGCGCGAGCGGCTCGTTGCAATCGACCACGAGGGCGCCGAGGGCACTCTTCGGCAGCTCCCACAGCAGCCGCCCGGCACCTTCCTGGCGGTAGTCGCCCGGCTTGCCCCAGAACCGCAGGATCTGCTCCTTCGGCTCGATCGCGTGCTGCCCGTGCACGAGACACACCGGGGGTAACGGCGTTGCCAATGTCAGCTGAAGCTGGCGCGGTTCGGCGTGGGAGTCGAAGACGTGCGGTCGCAGCGGCAGTGCCAGGTCAATTCTCGGGTTCGATGTGGTCACACTTGCTTGGACGCGGCCGGGACGCGTTCGGTTCCCGCCTTCGGCCATCTCTTCGGGTCATGGCGTGATCACACCCCGCGGCGCGGTACGGTTGATCGATCCATCCGTCCACTGTGTTCAGGAGTTCGTGCGCGTTGAATGTCGAACCGTCGGTCCAGACCAAGCTGTTGCAGCTCGCAGGAGTCGATGCCGAGTTGACGCGCATCGCCCACCGCCGTTCCGCCCTGCCGGAACAGCAGGAAGTGACACGTCTGGCGGCCGAACGTCACGGCTACAAGGACGCGGCCGTGGCGGTGGAGATCGGCATCGACGATCTGGACCGCGACATCCGCAAGCTGGAGGGCGAGGTCGACGCCGTCCGCAAGCGTGAGGATCGCGACCGCGGCATGCTCACCTCGGGCACCGTCGCCGCCAAGCAGCTCTCGGAGATCCAGCACGAACTGGGCAGCCTGGAGCGTCGCCGCTCGGTGCTCGAGGACGAACTGCTGACCGTGATGGAGCAGCGCGAGGCGATGCTCGCCGACCACGACCACGCCGGTGCGCGGCTGAGCAAGGCCGACCAGGACCTCGAGGACGCCGAACGCCTGCGCGACGAGGCGATGGCCGATCTCGAAGTGGCGCAGCAGCGCTGCGAGAAGGATCGCTCCGAGCTGATCGGCCTGTTCCCCGCCGACCTGATCGCCGTCTACGACAAGCAGCGCGCGGCGCACGGTGTCGGTGCGGCCCTGCTGCAGGCCCGTCGCTGCGGCGCCTGCCGGATCGAGATCGACCGCGGCGAGATGCAGCGCATCGCCCAGGCCGCGCCCGACGCGGTCCTGCGCTGCCCGGAATGCAGCGCGATCATGGTGCGCACCAAGGAATCGGGGCTGTGATCGCGGCGGTGTGCCGATGAGCCAGGTGATCGTCGAAGCCGACGGTGGCTCGCGCGGCAATCCCGGCCCGGCCGGCTACGGCGCGGTGGTGTTCGCCGCCGATCACGTGCGGGTGCTCGCCGAGCGCAAGGAGTACATCGGCGTCGCCACCAACAATGTGGCCGAATACCGTGGTCTCATCGCGGGTTTGGCGGCCTCGGCCGAGCTGGGCGCCCGCGACGTCACGGTGCGGATGGACTCCAAACTCGTCGTCGAGCAGATGTCGGGACGCTGGAAGATCAAGCACGCCTCGATGATTCCGCTCGCCGAGCAGGCACGGGCACTGGTCGCCGGATTCGATCGGGTGAGTTTCACCTGGATTCCGCGCGCGGAGAACTCCCACGCCGACCGGCTCGCGAACGAGGCGATGGACGACGGTGAACTCACCGCAACCGTGCGCGAAGCCGTCGCGGCCGGACATGCCGCCGGTGACGAAGTCGCGGTGCCGAAATCTGTTGACGCGAACAAGGTTTCGCCCGGCTGGACCGGCGCCGTCGGCAAGCCCACCCGCCTGCTGCTGCTGCGCCACGGCCAGACCGCGCTGTCGGTGCAGCGCCGCTACTCCGGCCGCGGCAACCCGCCGCTGACCGAGCTCGGTCGCGAGCAGGTCGACCGCGCCGCGAAAATGCTTGCCGCCAAAGGCGATATCGCCGCCGTGGTGAGCTCCCCGTTGCAGCGGGCCCGGTCCACCGCCGAAGCCGCGGCATCGGCCCTCGGCGTGCCGTTGCGCATCCTCGACGACCTCACCGAGACCGATTTCGGCGACTGGGAAGGTCTCACCTTCGCCGAGGCCGCCGAGCGCGATCCGCTGCTGCACCGCGACTGGCTCGGCGATCCGTCGATCCCCGCACCCGGCGGCGAGAGTTTCGATCAGGTCCGCGAACGGGTGGAAGGGGTGCGCCGCGATCTGGTGGCGCTGTACCCGGGCCAGAACGTGGTGGTGGTCAGCCACGTGACCCCGATCAAGACCCTGCTGCAACTGGCGCTGGGCGTCGGGCCGTCACTGCTGTACCGCCTGCACCTCGACCTCGCGTCGCTGAGCGTCGCCGAGTTCTATCCCGACGGGGGCGCCTCGGTGCGCCTGGTCAACGACACCTCGTACCTGTGAGCTAGCCGCTCGTCACCCGGGCACGGTACGGTCGCCCCGGCGCACGGTCGGCGTAACGACGACGCCGCATCGCCCGAAATATTCTCGGGCGCGCGGAATGCCGCGGCCACACAGGAAAGGTACTTGATGAGGTTTCTACGGATGGCGGCGTTTGCGGCGGCCATCGCGGGGGTGCTCACCGCGTCCGCGGGCGCGGGCAGTGTGACGGCCGATCCGAGCGTGGTGCTCGGCGCGGCTTCGGGCATCGTCTTCGACAACAACTCCGGTTGTTCGCTCACGGCCATCGGACACGACGGTGCGGGTCGCCTCGTCGGCCTCACCGCGGGACACTGCGCGCCGACCGGTTCGCGGGTCGGCGCCGAGCAGGCGCTCAAGGCGGGCGTGATCGGGACCGTCGCGTACTCCGACGACGGCGACTACCTGGATTTCGCTGTGCTGCAACTGGATGCGTCGAAGGTATTGCCGGTACGCACCATCGGCCAGACCACCGTCGCCGGTATCGGTGCCTCGCCCGGCCCCGGCGCCACGGTGTGCTCCGACGGCCGTACCAGCGGTCGCAGCTGTGGCGTGGTGTGGGGTGAGCTCGAAGGCACCTCCATCAACCAGTACTGCTCGCAGCCGGGCGATTCCGGCGGCCCCGTCGTCGTCGGCGACCGCCTCGTCGGCATGAACCAGGGCCGTCTCACCGGCCTGGGCCCGGTCGATTTCGACGTCCCGTGCACCGGTGGCGCGAACCCGATCCACTCGCCCGCCTACTTCCAGCCCATCCAGGTGATCCTGGACGTGCTCAACCGCGCAGGCGGCGTAGGCGCGGGCTTCCAGCCCATCTGATCTACTCACGAAAACAAGGGGCGCAGTACCGAACAGGTGCTGCGCCCCTTGTCGTGGTCGATCACCCGTCGCTCAACGCCCGCAGTGCCGTGGCGGTGGCGTCGTCGAGGGGATAGAAGAACTCGATGGCGAGTTCGGACAGCGTCACGTCGGCGGGTGCGCCGAAGGTTGCCATCGTCGAGAACATGGACAAGGTGCCGGTGGGTGTGGTGACGCGGATCGGCACCTGGAAAGGGCCGGTGGCTTCGGCGGGCGCCGGCGAATCCTGTGGCGCGGGATAGGCGTTCACCTCGTCGTAGAGGGCGCGCAGACGGTCATCGCCGGTGGCTCCCGCCTGCCGGCGCAACCGTTCGAGGAAGAGGTCCCTGACCTGGTGCAGGTTCTCCAGCCGCCGCGCGAGGCCGTCCGGGTGCAGGACCAGACGGTAGACGTTCGGGCGGGGGAGCAGTAGCTGTTCGGGTACGCCGATCATCAGGACCGGCATGGCGGCATTGCCCGCGACCACGTCCCACCACCGGTCGACCACCACCGCCGGATACGGTTCGTGCGCGCGCAACATCGTGTCGATGGCCGCCCTGGCCGCCGAGAGTTCGGCGGCGTCGAGCCGCGACTCCTGGTAGGCGGGCGCGAATCCGGCCGCGAGCAGCAAGGCATTGCGTTCTCGCAGTGGCACTTCGAGCGCCTCGCACAGTCGAAGCACCATGGCGCGGCTCGGCTGGGATCGCCCGGTCTCCAGGTAGGAAAGGTGCCGTGCCGAGGTATCGGCGGTCAGTGCCAGATCGAGCTGGCTGAGCTTGCGCCGCTGGCGCCACTCGCGCATCAATGGGCCGATGCGGGCGCTGGTCGTCACCCGGCCAGCGTATCGGTCCGCTCGAGGCAAGGCCATGACCTCCGAGGTCATTGCCACGCTGACCCGGTCGCCGCACAGTGGGGTCGTTCCCCGAGACAGGAGAAGATGATGACCCCCTCGATCGCCGGTCCGCGACCCGGCCTACTGCCCACGGTGCTGCGTGTAGACGGCTGGAGCACAGGGCTTTTCGGCATCGCGATGGTGGCCGTCGCACCGCTACTGCGCGACCCACTCGGCCTGCCGGTCCTCGTGTCGCTGCTGTTCGGTGTCGTCATGCTCATCGGCGGTGCCATCCTGCTCGCCATCGCCCGGGGCGGTCCCGCTCGCTTCGCCCCCGCCGTCGTCGCGGTGAACGCGCTCTCGGCCGTCGGCATGACCACGCTCGCCGTCACCGATATCTTCACCCTGACCACCCCCGGCATCGCCTTCCTCCTCGCCGGCGCCGCCCTGGTCGCGACCTTCGCCGCCCTCGAGTACGTCGGCCTCCGACGGGCGGACCGATGAGCGACGAGACAGCAGTGCTGGAATTGCTCGCCGAACAGGTCGCCGCGTGGGCAGCCGGCGACGGTACCGCGCTCGCCGCGACGTTCACCGATGACGCCGACTTCGTCTCGGTGATCGGCGAATCATCCAGGGCCGTGCGCAACTCGCCGCCGTCATGCAGGAAGGCTTCGACGGCTTCATGCGCGGCACTTATCTGTCGGAGCCCGAGCGGAGTGCCCCACGGGCCCGGAGTATCCGGGCAGTTCAGGGGCGAAGGACCGACACCAGGAAATCGGTCTGGTCGCGTACTACCTGCTCGAAGACATCGTCGAAGTACACGTCGAAGTGGCCGACCGGATACTGCTTGACCACAGCGTGTTTGGTGCGTTCGGCGGCCTTGCGGGTCGGGCCGGCGGGGGCGATCGAGTCGTTCTCGGCGATCGCGTAGAAGACGGGGACCTTCAAGGACTTGGCGCGGCGGCCGGGGGAGTCGAAGAGTGTCGAAAACGCCACGCGGGCACCCACTTTGGGATCGTAGGTGTCGCTCTCCTCGGCCAGTCGGCCGTAGCCCTCCGGCACGTCGGTGGCGCTCATCAACGCCGCGGAGCGTTTGCGCCCGGCCAGGCGGATGCGGACGGGTTTGCGGCGGATCGGCCCGAAGAGCAGGTCGGTGGCGGCGATGGTGGCGACCTTGGTCAGGCTGATCGGGCCCTTGGCCATCCCCGACGCCCACCCGCTGGTGAACGGCACCTGGGCCACCACCGCGGCGAGGTAATCGTCGTCGGGCGCCACCGCGAGCACATGTCCCCCGCCGAACGAGGTGCCCCACAACGCGATCCGCGTGGCGTCGAAGCCCCGGATGCTGCGCGCGTAGGCGATTGCGGCCTTCCAGTCCTGCCGCTGCCGCGCGATGTTGAGCACCTGGCGCGGCGAACCCTCACTGGCACCGAAATTCCGGTAGTCGAACGCGAGCACCCCCATTCCCGCGGCGACGAACCGCCGCGCATACCGATCCAACCCCATCTCGCGGGTGGCCCCGAGCCCGTGCCCCATGATCACCAACGGCCGCGGACGAGGCGCGCCGTCGGGCAGGTAGAGCCACGCGGCGCACTGCTGCTCACCCGAAGGGAAACTGACGTCGACACGTTCCATGAGTCAATACCGTAGCGAGTACTCTGTACCGGCGGGCGAGTCGGCCGGGCGACCGCGGTAACGGGAACGGGCACGAACAGTGCCGCTGCCCGGTGCCGAGGAAAGTCCGGACTCCACAGAGCAGGGCGGTTGTTAACGGCAACCCGGGGTGACCCGCGGGACAGTGCCACAGAAAACAAACCGCCGCACGCACGTGCGGTAAGGGTGAAACGGTGCGGTAAGAGCGCACCAGCGCCCCGGGTGACCGGGGCGGCTAGGTAAACCCCGCCCGGAGCAAGGTCGAAGGCCGCATCGGCAACGGTGCGGCTGCGCAGGTGTTCGAGGGCTGCTCGCCCGAGCCTGCGGGTGGACCGCTCGAGGCACCCGGCAACGGTGTGTCCAGATGGATGGTCGCCCCCCGATGCGAATCGGGGACAGGATCCGGCTTACAGGCCGGCTCGCCCGCCCATGCGACGCGAAGGCGGCGGTTCCCACCGGGAGCCGCCGCCTCGCTTCGCCGCAGAGCGGCTCAGCACATCAGTGTGGACATCTGGTAGACGGCCGTGGCCTCTTCGGTGGTCGCGGCGGTGTCACCGTTCTTGGCCGCCTGCTTGATCGTGGCGATCGTGTCGGCCTCGGACTTGCCGGCCTTGATCTCGGAGCAGGAATGGTTCAGCACCGCGGCCACGGCGGCGTCGTCGCGCCCCTGCGCCAGCTTCGGGAAGGCGTTGCGGTAACTCACCACGAACATCCCCGCCTTGCTGGCTTCGACCTGGAAGGAAGGCGCGGGAGTGGTGGACGCGGCGGGGGAACCGGCAGAAGAAGAGTCGTCGCCGCAGCCGGCCAGAAGCAGGGCGAAGACGGTGGCGCTGGCCGCGATGGCGGCGGTAGTTCTACTCACGCAGCGGGATGCTAGCCGCCCAGGAAACACGCCGCTTCCCGTGTGGTTAACGGGAAGCGACATGTTCCGGATCGAAGCGGTGAGCTACCCCGGGTTGATTGCCAGCAGGTGCGCCCAATAGCTGGCCGCGTCCGGTCCGAGGATCGGCGACAGGTAATCGAAAATCAGCCACGACATACGTTCGCAAACTCCCATTTATCGACGTGAGTGCCGCACAACCCGGCAGCTGCCGAGTGCGCCGCCGCCACAGTAACAATTGCCCGCAATGTCTCGGCGATCGTGTGTCGAGACAGAGAAAATGCGCTGGAACTCGCCGGGAACGTGAGCGAGGTCATAGAGTGATCGCCGTCGGCAGGGCTCGCTGCCACTTCCTCGAGCCCAACACATTCGATCGCGGAAGCAGGTCACATTTACATGCGGGTAGTTCGTTCCATTGTCGCCGGTGCACTGATCGCCGGAGCCGCTGCGGTTTTCGCAACGCTTGGTGCCGGTTCGGCGAGCGCGGTCGCGGTGACCCCGCTCAACGGTGGGGTTCAGGTCGACCTCAGCCCGGCTGATACCGCCTGGGTGCACCAGTCCCGATTCGGCCTGACCGTGGCCGGTCTGCCGCATCCGTCGGCGGCCTCGTTCGGTCAGGCGCTCGACGCGGCCGCGACCGTGTCCTCCGCCGTGCCCAACGGCCGGGTCACCTTCACGGTGTACGGCCCGCTCGATCAGCTCAACGGCACCATGCTCGCACTGCAGTAGGAAATCGCTACTCTGCGAGTCATGGAACTCCATCAGCGGATCGTCTCGGCGCCGGTCGACTTCGGCGCCATCCGTTCCGAATTCGGACTGGCCTCGGAGTATCCGACCGAGGCCGTCTCCGACGCCCGCGACGCGGTGGACGCGTTCGCGGGCACCCGGGTCGATCGGACCGATATCGAGTTCGTGACCATCGACCCGCCCAGCGCGCTGGATCTGGACCAGGCGCTGCATATCGAACGCACTCCCACCGGCTTCACCCTGCACTACGCGATCGCGGATCTCGGTGCGGTGATCGTGCCGGGCAGTGCGCTGGCCACCGAGGCCGAAGTGCGCGGGCAGACCTTCTATCTGCCCGACGGTAATGTCGCACTGCATCCGACCGTGCTGTCCGAGGGCACCGCGAGTCTGCTGCCCGGCGTCGACCGGCCTGCCGCGTTGTGGACCATAGAACTCGACAATGATGCTGTGCCACAGAGCTTTTCGGTGAAGCGCGCACTGGTGCGCTCCCGGGAGCGGTTCGACTACGCGCAGGTCCAGGCTGCCGCCGACGCCGGCACTCTGCCGCCGTCGCTGACCGCGCTGCCCGAATTCGGCCGGCTGCGGATCGAGGCGGGTTTGGACCGCGGCGCGATCTCGTTGCGGTTGCCCGCACAGGAAGTGATCCCCGACGGAGACGGCTGGCGCCTGCGGCTGGAGCCCCGGACCGAGGCAGACGACTGGAACGAACAGGTCTCGCTGCTCACCGGCATGTGCGCGGCGCGAATCATGATGGAGCACAAAGGGGCCGGCTTGCTGCGGACGATGCCGCCACCGCCGGACAGCGCGATCGATTCGATGCGGCGCACGGCGGCGGCATTGGGGGTCGAGTGGCCCGCCGAGGTCCCGGTGGGCCGCATGCTCGCGGGGCTCGACGCGAATACCCCCGCCGCGCTGGTGTTGATGTCGGAAGCCACCGGCTTGTTGCGTGGCGCGAGCTACACACTGCTCGCCGAACTCGACGACCCGACCCCGGAACAGCTGACGCACAGTGCGATCGGCGCACCGTACGCCCACGTGACGGCACCACTGCGACGGCTGGCCGACCGGTTCACCACCGAGATCTGCCTGGCCTACGATGCCGGAGTCGACGTGCCGCAATGGGTGACCGACGGTGTGAAGGCCGCCGCCGAGACGATGCGCCGCACCGATGCCGTCGCCGGCAAGGTCGATCGCGCCTGCGTCGACCTGACCGAGGCCACCGTCCTCCAGCCTCGGGTAGGCACCGAGTTCGCCGCCGTGGTTTTGCGTGATGCCAACGGGTCTCGGCCCGCTGAGATCTTCGTCAGTGAACCGCCGATCCTCGCGCGGTGTGCGGGACAGCCGCCGGAAGGGGAGAACGTCGCGGTGCGGCTGGCCGTCGCTGATCCGGGAACTCGGACTATCGGGTTCGAATACGACGGGCCACGTCGATAGCGGGGACTGTCAGTTCGCGGCGGAGATGAACGCGGCGGCCGCCGGGTAGTGGGCGATGGCTCGGCCCGCGGCTGCTTCCTCGGTGTCGGCGAGGAGTTCGTAGACGGTTGCCGCGGTCGCGTGGGTACCTGCTGCCACCACCAGGATCGCTTCGCGGGATTCGACGGCGTCGCGGTGGTCGCCGAGGACGGATTGGAGGCGCTTGGCCCGGGTGCCCAGGTCGGTGGCGTCGGGGCCGAGGACCGTCGCGGCGGCTTCGCAAGAATAGCGTAACCGCTTGGCGCCCTTGCGGATGTCGTGGAGCAGTTCCACGCGGTCGGCCGGAGTAGCGGTGGGCTCGGCGAAGACGAGTTTGCGCAGGCGTTTGCGGTCGCGGCGCAGGACCTTGTCGAAGACATCGGTCGCGTTGTCGCGGGCGAGTTCGGGGGCGAGCGGAGGATCGGTGCGCCAGGTTTTGAGGACTTTGCGCAGGCGGCGGTAGCGCTTGCCGTCCATGGCGCTCAGTACCTCCGTGTGAGCAGCGGTGTAGGCCGCACGGGAGGCCCCGACCAAGGCATCGGTGACCTCGGCGGGGACTCGGTCGTAACCGGTCAGCAGGTCGGTGAACCGTTCGGCGCGGACTTCGGCGTCGCGGGCCACGCCGAGCAGGTCGGCGAGCCACTTCAGTTCCGCTTCGGTGGCGGCGGCTTCCTCGGCGTCGAACAGCTTGCGATAGGAGCGCAGGACACTGCGGAGCCTGCGCGTGGCCACCCGCATCTGGTGGACCGAATCGTCGGCGTCGGCGCGCACATCGGGTTCGGCGTCGAAGAGCCGGTCGATGTCCTCGCGTAGCGCCGCGACGACGGCTTCTCCGGCCTCGGTCGCCATGGTGTCAGCCTCGCTTTCCGAACGTATCGGTCGCCTCCACCAGCTGGGCGGTGATGCCGGGCTCGTGCGCGGTGTGCCCGGCGTCCTCGACGATGTGCAGCGTCGAGGACGGCCACGCGTTGTGCAGATCCCATGCGCTCACCGCGGGGCACACGATGTCGTGGCGGCCCTGCACGATCACACCGGGGATGTCGGCGATCCGATCTATGTCTCGCAGCAACTGTCCCTCGTCGAGGAAGCCGCCGTGGCGAAAATAGTGGTTTTCGATCCGGGCGAACGCGAGAGCGAAGCGTGCTTCGGCGGTTTCGGCGACCCGATCCGGTTGCGGGAGCAGGGAACTCGTCGCGCCTTCCCATGTCGACCAGGCGACCGCGGCATCGAGCGCGACCTGCGGATCGGGGGAGTGCAGCAGCCGGTGATAGACCTCGACGAGATCGTCCCCGCGTTCCTCGACGGGGACCGGCGCCAGGAATCTCGCCCACTCGGCGGGGTAGACGTTGCCCGCGGCGCCGTTGTAGTACCAGTCGATTTCCTTGCGCCGCAACAAGAAGATGCCACGCAACACGAGTTCGGTCACCCGCTCGGGGTGGGCCTGCGCATAAGCCAGGCCGAGGGTCGAGCCCCACGAACCGCCGAACACCTGCCAGCGCTCGACCCCCAGATGGTCGCGCAGCAACTCCATGTCAGCGATCAGCTTCGGTGTGGTGTTGGTGTCCAGGGGAGCCCCATCGGCGATGTGCGGCATGGACTTTCCGCATCCGCGCTGATCGAACAGCACGATCTTGTACACGGCCGGGTCGAAGAAGCGCCGTTGCAGCGGCCCGGTGCCGCCGCCGGGTCCGCCGTGCACGAACACCACGGGCTTGCCGTCGGGATCACCGCTGACCTCCCAGTACACCGACTGGCCGTCGCCGACGTCGAGCAGGCCCTGCTCGAACGGTTCGATCTCGGGGTAGAGACCGCGCATCAGAACGCCAGTCCCGCGGCGAGGGAAGGCAATTCGAGAGCGGTGAGCGCCTCGGTCCGCACCTCGGGGCAGCTCTCGGTGGTCACCCGGTCGATCATCGCCTTGTCGGCGAGAACGTGCCCGTTGATGCCGCCGTTGCGGAAGCCCCAGTCGTGCACCATGGCGTTGAGCGAGATCCGCCCGAGCGTCGGCCCCTGCACCCGGAAGTTCGACAGCTCCGGGCGGATCATGTCGCACAGTTGCGCGGCGGAGGAGGGGCTGATCGTCAGTGTCCCGGCCGGCGTGGTGGTCGTCGGCGCGGCCGAGGTGGTGGTGCCCGCACTGCCGGTCGAGGCCGGTGGCGTACCCCCGCAGGCGGTCAGGGTCGCGGCGGTGAGCGCGCCCGCGATCAACAGCACGGAACGGGAAATCCAACGGCGTTGCGGCATCGGTACCTCTGCTAGTCGAACAGTGTCGCCATCGAGTCTGCCAGTTTGTGATGTGGTGCGTCGGGTCCGACGGGCGGGTTGGATCTGATGTTCGGTAGTCCCAGAACGGTGAACGCTGTGTTGGTTGGCGCGCTGGCGCGCGCGTGTCCGCGGCCCTGAGGGGCCGCCGGTCAGGCACCGGTGCTTGCTCCTTCGTCGCCTACGCAC
>NZ_JBHURA010000025.1:0-10312 GCF_042674185.1 Nocardia sp. NPDC056952
CAGTTGTGGGTGTCGGGTGTGGGTGTGGGTTGGGGTGGGTTGGTTGGTGGTGGCAGGTCGGTCGATCTGCCGACGTATCCATTCGAGCGGGAACGGTTTTGGCTCGCCTCGGCGGTGCCGTCGGGCGCAGTGTCGGGGATGGACGATGAATTCTGGGATCTCATCGACAACTCCGACATCAGTGACGTCGGCCGGACACTCGGCGTGGATCCTGATGCCTCGATGCACGAGGTGATGCCGGCGCTCGCACAATGGCATCGACGTCGTTGCACCGATACAACACTGGACTCCTGGCTGTACGAGGAGCGCTGGCGTCCGGTACCAACGCCGACCCGCCGCCCGACCGGCGTCTGGCTGCTCGCGACCGACGATGAGTCGGGTGCCGAGCGGGTGTACACCGAGCTCGGTCGATCGGCGCAGGTCCTTCGTCTCGATCTCGACGGCGATCGAACGCAACTGGCCGAACAGCTGCGAGGACTGCCGCCCGTGCAGGGCGTGCTGGCCGTGCTCGTTCGGGATGCCGTGCCGAATCCGCCGCACGGGGTGGTTCCGCTCGCGCTGTCGCGGATGATCGTTCTGATCCAGGCGCTGGGGTCCGCCGGAATCGAAGCTCCTCTGTGGACCGTCACCCGCGGTGCCGTGTCGGTATCGCCTGCCGATCCGCCACCGGTCCCGGCCCAGGCCCAACTATGGGCGATCGGTCGTGTCGCGGCCTTGGAACACCCGGACCGCTGGGGCGGAATGATCGATCTTCCCGCCGCCGCCGATGACGACGCACCCGCTGTGCAACGCTTGATCGCCCTGCTGTCCGGCGCGGGCGTCGAGGACCAGTTGGCCATCCGCGCACCCGGTGTCCTGGCCCGCAGGCTGGTGCATGCCGACAGGCCGGCGAGTGGTCCGGCACAACTGCGCGGCACCGTCCTTATCACCGGTGGCACCGGCGGAATCGGCGCCAACCTGGCGCGCTGGGCATGTGCAGGCGGCGCCGCGCACGTGGTTCTGGTCAGCCGGCGTGGCGATTCAGCGCCTGGAGCGAAGGAACTAGTCGCCGAACTGGGCGCATATGATGCCGAAATCACTGTCGCGGCATGCGATATCACCGATCGGGAAGCGGTGGCCGGCCTGCTCGACGGTCTGCGGCAGCCTTTGACCGCGGTGCTCCATGCCGCTGGTCTCGCCCGGTTCGTGCTGCTCGACCAGCTCACCCTGTCCGGCCTCGCCGAAGAGATCAGCGCGAAGGTCCGTGGCGCGGAGCTGCTGGACGAGCTGACACGCGATCACCCGATCGAGGCGTTCGTGCTGTTCTCCTCGGGTGCCGCCGCGTGGGGGAGCGGACAGCAGGGCGCCTACGCGGCCGGCAACGCTTACCTCGACGCACTCGCGCGACGCCGCCACGCCGAAGGTCTCCCCGCTACCGCGGTGGCTTGGGGCAGCTGGGCAGGTGGAGGCATGGCCGCCACCGCGGAAGCCGACGAGCTGCTGACCCGAAACGGCCTGCGGGCCATGGACCCCGAGCTCGCTGTCGAGGCGATGTGGCGGGCTGTCCGTTCGGGCGTCCCGCACCACGTGGTCGCCGATATCGACTGGACCAGATTCGCACCGCCGTTCACCAGCGCGCGCCCCAGCCCGCTCATCGACGACCTGCCCGAGGTTCGTGCCCTCGCCGACCCGGATTCCGGTTCCACATCGACCTCTGTGTTCGACGTCGCGGCAGGCGATGGTCTGCTGGATCGTCTCGTCGTCGACGAGGTCGCCGCGACTCTGGGATGCCCCGCCTCGAAGGTCGACACCGAGCGTGCGTTCAAAGAGCTCGGTTTCGACTCGCTCGCGGCCGTCGAATTCCGCGACCGGCTGGCCAAGGCGACCGGTCGCACGCTGCCCACGACGCTGACCTTCGACTACCCGACGCCCGAAGCGGTCGTGCGTTATCTGGGCGATGCGGTCGTGGGTACAGCGGTGGAAACCGCTGACCGGGCCGCTGTACCCGATACGGACGAGGTCGCGATCGTCGCGATGGCATGCCGGTACCCGGGTGGCATCACCTCGCCCGACGGGCTGTGGACGCTGGTCGCCGAAGGCGGCGAGGCCGTCGGGGAATTCCCGTCCGACCGCGGCTGGGATCTGACCGGAATTCCGCCGACGGGCGGTGGATTTCTCTATGAAGCTCCAGATTTCGATGCGAGCTTCTTCGGCATTTCGCCCCGTGAGGCGTTGGCGATGGATCCGCAGCAGCGGTTGTTGCTGGAGTCGTCGTGGGAGTTGTTCGAGCGGGCCGGCATCGCTCCGGACTCGTTGCGGGGCAGCCGGACCGGCGTCTTCATCGGTGCCTCCGCCGGTGACTACGGGGTATTGGCGGAGGCATCCGGCCAGGATGTCGAAGGCCATGTCCTCACCGGTACCGCCAATAGCGTGCTCTCCGGACGGATCGCCTACACGCTCGGTTTGGAGGGGCCCGCGGTAACGCTGGATACGGCGTGTTCGTCGTCGTTGGTGGCGCTGGATTGGGCAGTGCGGTCGGTGCGCAGTGGTGAGTGCTCGATGGCGGTCGCTGGTGGTGTCGCGGTCATGTCGACACCTTTCGCCTTCGCCGAGTTTGCGCGTCAAGGTGGTTTGGCTGGAGACGGTCGGTGTAAGTCGTTTTCGGCTGGTGCTGATGGGACTGGTTGGGGTGAGGGTGTTGGTTTGGTGTTGGTGGAGCGTTTGTCGGATGCGCGGCGTTTGGGTCATCGGGTGTTGGCGGTGGTGCGTGGTTCTGCGGTGAATCAGGATGGTGCGTCGAATGGTTTGACGGCGCCGAGTGGTGTTGCGCAGCAGCGGGTTATTCGTGCGGCGTTGGAGAATTCGGGGTTGTCGGTGGGGGATGTGGATGTGGTGGAGGCGCATGGGACGGGGACGGTTCTTGGTGATCCGATCGAGGCGCAGGCGTTGTTGGCGACGTATGGGCGGGGTCGGGTTCGGCCGTTGTTGTTGGGGTCGTTGAAGTCGAATATTGGTCATACGCAGGCGGCTGCGGGTGTGGCTGGGGTGATCAAGATGGTGGAGGCGTTGCGGCGTGGTGTGGTGCCTGCGTCGTTGCATGTGGGTGAGTTGTCGTCGCATGTGGATTGGTCTGTGGGTGGGGTGGAGGTGGTGTCGGAGGCGGTGGATTGGCCGGTGACGGGTCGTCCGCGTCGGGCGGGGGTGTCGTCGTTCGGTATCAGTGGGACGAATGCGCATGTGATCGTGGAGCAGGCTCCTGAGGTTCATGAATTCGTGGATGTTGTTGTGGGAAAGAATGTTTCGACGGTGCCGTTGGTGTTGTCGGGTAAGACTCCCGACGCACTACACGCCCAGGCGGTAGCACTGCGAGAGATGCTCGCCGGAGACGACAACGGGCCCGCACTGGCTGATATCGCCTGGACGCTGGCTACCGCGCGCACGAAATTCTCCTACCGTGCCGTGGTCAACGCGGTGGATCGGAGTTCGCTCGACAGCGGACTCGACGCGCTGACCGCGGGCACGGCCTCCGCCGCGGTGCATCAGGGAATTGCCCGTACCGGTCCTCTCGCCATGGTGTTCGCGGGCCAAGGCTCCCAGCGGGCCGGAATGGGGCGGGAACTCTACGACTCCTACGACGTCTTCGCCGCCGCGCTCGACGAAGTCTGCGGCCACATAGATCCCCTGCTCGACCGATCGCTGCGCGACGTCATCTTCGCGGAGCCGCAGCTGCTGGATCGGACGGAATACACCCAGCCGGGTCTGTTCGCCGTGGAATACGCGCTGTACCGGCTGTTGTTCTCCTGGGGCGTCGTCCCCGACTACGTCATCGGCCATTCGATCGGCGAGATCACCGCCGCCTGTGTCGCCGAGGCGATATCGGTGCCTGATGCGGCGCGGGTGGTGGTGGCACGTGGCCGGTTGATGCAGCAGTTGCCGTCCAATGACGACCAGCCGGGCCTCGGCGGATCCATGGTCGCCCTCGAAGCGACGGAAGCCGAAGTGCTGGAACACCTTTGCGATGATGTCGATCTCGCGGCCGTGAACGGTCCGCGGGCCGTGGTGATTTCGGGCGCAACCGACGCCGTGGATCGCGTCGAGGCTCTCTTCGCCGCACGCGGACGGCGTACCAAGCCGCTTACGGTGTCGCACGCCTTCCACTCGGCGTTCCTAGAGCCGATCCTCGCGGAGTTCGACAAGGTCTGTGCGGATATCGTCGTCAACGCGCCGCGGATACCGGTGGTGTCGAACCTGACCGGCAAGCCGCTCACAGCCGAGGATCTCGCCTCCTCGACATACTGGGCGCGCCATGCCAGGGAAACAGTACGGTTCTCCCACGGCATCCAGGCGCTGGCCGACCGCGGCGTCACCCGGTATCTCGCGGTGGATCCCAGTGCCGCGCTGGTCCCGATGGTGCAGGAATGCCTGAGCGCCGACGAACACAGCCTCGTGGTCGCGACCCTGCGCGCCGGGCGATCCGAGCCGGAGGCCATGCTGTCCGCACTGGCCGAGCTGTATGTCGATGGCGTGCCGATCGCGTGGGACGACGTCCTCGGTGGTGGTCGGATCGTCGACCTGCCGACGTATTCCTTTCAGCGCGAGCGTTTCTGGGCGTCCGCCGCACGGCAGCCGGCCAGGACGGTCGACTCCGATCTGTACCGGCTCGATTGGGTGCCGATCGAGAAGGCGGGTTCGCATGGCCCGGCCGTGCCCGACTGCGCGATCGTCGGCGATGTCGACCGGACGACCGCCTCGTTCACCGCGCACCACCGGGACCTGGACGCTCTGCTGTCAGCGGCGGTGATTCCGGAAAACGTGGTCGTTCAGCTCCTTCCGTCCGGTGACGAGCAGCCGCAGTGCGCGCAGGCAGGCGCCCGCGCAGGGCTGGACCTGGTGCAGGCGTGGCTGCGCGAGTCCCGCTTCGCCCACAGCCGCCTTGTGCTGGTCACCCGCGGTGCTGTCGCCGTGGAACTCGGTGCTGACCAGGTCGATCTCGGACACGCGCCGGTGTGGGGATTGGTCCGCTCCGTCCGAGCCGAGCATCCGGACCGGATCGTGCTCGTCGATCTCGACGAGCAGGTGCTGTCGGATCATGTGCTCGCCACGGTGCTGGCCAGTGGAGAAGCCGAAGTGGTGGTCCGCGGTGACCGCTTCGACACCGGCAGGCTCGCGGCGCTCGATCCGACGCCAAGCGTGGGACGGGCCTTCGATCCGGAGGCGACAGTGCTTGTCACCGGAGCGTCGGGAGCGCTCGGCAGCGTTGTCGCCCGGCATCTCGCTGCGCGGCACGAGGTCCGGCACCTGCTGTTGGTCAGCCGCCGGGGTCCGGAATCTCCGGAGCTGGCGCGACTGCAGACCGAGCTGGTCGAGCAAGGCGTCGAGGTCGAGGTCGCGGCGTGCGATATCGCGGATCGGGCGGCTGTCGCCGAGATGCTGGAGCGGATACCCCGGCGACTGGGTGCCATCGTGCATCTGGCAGGTCTGCTCGATGACGCGGCCGTGCTGTCGCTGGATCACCCGAGATTGGCGGAGGTCTTGCGACCCAAGGTCGACGGCGCGTGGCACCTGCACGAACTGACCCGTGAACGAGATCTCGACCAGTTCATCCTTTTCTCGTCCGCGGCGGCGACTGTCGGTACCGCGGGACAGGCGAATTACAACGCGGCCAACGCCTTTCTCGACGCCCTCGCCCACCAGCGGCATGCGTGGGGGTTGCCTGCGACCTCCATGGCCTGGGGGCTGTGGGCAGACGCCGGAATGGGCGGGCGTCTCGACGCCGCCCATCGGCGTCGGCTCACACGGATCGGCGCGGTTCCACTGACCGCCGGGCATGCGATGAAGCTGTTCGACGCGATGCTCGGTGGCACTCATCCGGTACCGGTGCCGCTACCGCTGGATCCAGCGACGCTCGCCGCCACGAGCCGGGCAGATCTTCCCGTAGCCCTGCACGGGCTGGCGAAACCGGCGCCCGTCGCGCCTACTTCCGTTCTTCGTGACATCGGGGCGCTTGCGCCGGAACGCAGGCGGGAAGTCGTGCTGCGCAGCGTCATCGAGAATGTCGCGGCCGTGCTCGGGCACAGTTCGGCAGTCGGAATCACCGCGAGCAGCGCCTTCACCGAACTGGGATTCGATTCGCTGACCGCCGTGGAATTGCGCAACCGGCTCGTCGCGCAGACGGGGCTGGCCCTCGCGCCTTCACTGGTGTTCGACCATCCCACTCCGGTGGATCTGGCCGATCTGCTGACCGCTCTGCTGGTGCCGGAGCAAGCGCGGCCGGGTGACCGCGCGATGGTCGAACTGGACTCCCTCGAACGGATGCTGCTCGACGTCGATCCGGACGACCACGCTGTCTCCGAGATCGCGGGACGGCTCCAGTCGATGCTGTGGAAACTGCAGCACGGCAACAACATACCGGCACTCTCCGTGCCGGCAGCATCGACCGCCGATGACATCCTCGAATTCATCGACCGCGAGTTCGGAGAACTGAACTAGTGTCCAACGAAGATAAGCTCGTCGACTACCTCAAGCGTGTATCCGCTGAGCTGCAGCGAACGCGGCAGCGTGTGCAGGAACTCGAGTCGCGCGCAACGGAGCCGATCGCCATCGTTTCCCTCGCGTGCCGTTTCCCTGGTGGAGTCGATTCGCCCGAAGGACTCTGGGATCTGGTCGCAGACGGCCGCGACGCGATCACCGGTTTTCCCGTCGACAGAGGTTGGCAGGAATCCGATGGATTCGGCGGATTCCTCGACGGCATAGCGGAATTCGATGCCGGACTGTTCGGCATCGCACCTCGCGAAGCCCTGGCCATGGATCCGCAGCAGCGTCTGCTGCTCGAGACGGCCTGGGAGCTGGTCGAACGGGCCCGTATGGATCCGATGTCCTTGCGTGGCAGTCGCACCGGTGTCTTCGTGGGTACCAATGACCAGGATTACTGGGATCTGTCGGGTGCGGCTGATGCCGATACCGCCGCGTACACGGTGCTCGGAAGTTCCGCTGCGGTCATGTCCGGCCGTATCGCCTACGTGCTCGGACTCGAGGGCCCGACCATGACGATCGACACCGCATGCTCGTCGTCGCTGGTCGCCATGCACCTTGCCGCGAAGGCATTGCGCGACGACGAGTGCACCCTGGCGGTCGCCGGCGGCGTCACCGTGATGTCGACACCGAAGGCTTTCGAGGAATTCACGCGCCGGGGCGGGCTGGCGGCCGATGGTCGATGCAAGGCTTTCGCGGCGGCAGCTGACGGGACCGGCTGGGGCGAAGGGGTCGGCCTGGTACTGCTGGAACGATTGTCCGACGCACAGCGCAACGGGCATCGGGTGCTGGCGCTACTGCGCGGATCGGCCGTCAACCAGGACGGCGCGTCGAACGGTCTCACCGCCCCGAACGGTCCCGCCCAGCAGCGAGTGATCCGGGCAGCGCTGGCAGACGCCCGACTCTCGGCCACCGATGTCGATGTCGTGGAGGCACACGGAACCGGGACCACACTCGGCGATCCGATCGAGGCGCAGGCACTTTTGGAGACCTACGGCCGAGCACACCCCACAGAGCGGCCGGTGCTGCTCGGGTCGGTCAAATCGAACATCGGACACACGATGGCCGCCGCGGGCGCCGCGGGCGTGATCAAGATGGTCGAGGCGATGCGTCGCGGGGTCGTCCCGGCGACCTTGCACGTGGACAGTCCCACGCCACAGGTGGATTGGTCGGCCGGAGCGGTGCAGCTCGTGACCGAAGCGACGGCCTGGCCCGCCGGTGATCACCCACGCCGGTCGGGTGTGTCGTCGTTCGGAGTCTCCGGGACGAACGCGCACGTGATTCTCGAAGAAGCGCCCGAACTGGTATCCGAACCGGAATCCCCGGTCGGGCACGACAGTTCAGCGGCCTCGTTGCCCTTCCTGCTATCGGGTAGAACGGCGGCCGCGGTCCGCGCTCAGGCTGTGCGCCTGGCCGGCCTGCCGATCGCGGATGAGCAGCTCCCGGACGTGGCGTGGTCGCTCGCCACGACTCGGGCCGCGCTCGACCACCGTGGTGTCGTCATCGGCGGCGATCTCACCGACCTGCGACAAGGTCTGGCAGCGCTGGCCGACGAGAACCCGACAGCCGACGTGGTCAGCGGCTGGGCGGCGACCGGTGACGTGGCGTTCGTATTCCCCGGCCAGGGTGCGCAGTGGCATGGAATGGGCAAGGAACTGCTCGCATCCAGCGAAGTGTTCGCTGCTCGGATGCGGGAGTGCGCCACCGTCATGGATCCGATCAGCGGCTGGTCGCTGATGGATGTCGTCACCGGAGAGGACCAGTCATGGTTGACCCGGGTGGATGTCGTGCAGCCGGTGTCCTTCGCGGTCATGGTCTCGCTCGCGGCGGAATGGGAATCCCTGGGAGTGACACCGCACGTCGTTGTCGGGCACTCGCAGGGCGAGATCGCGGCCGCTTGCGTGGCCGGGGCGCTGAGCCTGGAGGACGCGGTCCTGATCGTGGTGCGGCGCAGCCGGATCATCGGCGAGAAGCTGTCCGGCCGCGGTGCGATGGTGTCGGTGGCGTTGTCCGCCGACGTTGTCGAACAGCTGATCGCACCATACGAGCCGCGACTATCGGTGGCCGCGATGAACGGTCCCGCGGCGACGGTCGTCTCCGGTGAGATCGGCGCCCTTCGCGAACTGGTCGCCGAATGCGATGGCAACCAGGTGCGCGTGCGGTGGATCGATGTCGACTACGCGTCCCACTCGGCACAGGTCGACGATTGCGCGGAGGAACTTCTCGAGGTCTTGGCCGGGATCTCTCCGCGCCAAGCCCGCATACCGCTGTACTCGACCGTACGCAGCGGATTGCTCGAAGGCCCCGAGCTCGATGCCCGATATTGGGTCGAGAACCTGCGAGAGCCAGTGCGATTCGCGGCCGCGACGCAGACACTGCTGCGGCAGGGTTATCGGTTCCTGATCGAGGTCAGCGCGCATCCGGTGCTGGTCCCGGCGATCGACCAGGCCGTCGATGAGGTTCGCGGCACCGCGCTGGCGATCGGTACGCTGCGCCGCGGTGAGGGCGGCCGGCGAAAGCTGCTCGAATCCGCGGCTCGCGGCTGGGTGAACGGATTGCCGGTCGACTGGGCAGCATTGCTGGGGGATTCCTCCCGCCGAGTCGCGGACCTGCCGACCTATGCCTTTCAGCGACAGAGATACTGGCCCGACTCGGGCGGGATCGTCCGTGGTTCCGCACTCGGCGCGATCGTGGCGAACCCCGAACCGTCAGCGGACCCCTCGACCGGCAGATTCGCCCGGATGACCGGTGCCGAGCGTGGCCGGGCACTCTCGGATGTCGTACGCACGCAGGTTGCCGACGTACTCGGATACGAGTCTCCCGACGCGATCGAACCGCGCACCTTCCAGGAGCTCGGCTTCGATTCGCTGACGGCGGTCGAGTTTCGCAACCGCCTGGTGATGGCGACAGGCCTGCGCATACCCGCGACGCTGATCTTCGATCATCCCACCTTCGATGCGGTGGTCGACTATCTCGACAGCGAGTTGACCGGCCGCGCAGCGGACGGAACCAGCGCACCTACGGCCGTCTCGGCCGAGGACGATCCCGTGGTGATCGTGTCCTCGAGCTGCCGGTATCCCGGGGGAATCGCCTCGCCGGATGACCTCTGGCGGATCGTGCACTCCGGTACGGACACGATCGCGGAGTTCCCCGCCGACCGAGGGTGGCAACCGCAGGAAATGACCGGCGTCACCACTGCCGCGGGTGGGTTCCTGTACGACGCCGCGGATTTCGACGCAGGCCATTTCGGTATTTCGCCGCGTGAGGCGTTGGCGATGGATCCGCAGCAGCGGTTGTTGCTGGAGTCGTCGTGGGAGTTGTTCGAGCGGGCTGGTATCGCTCCGGATTCGTTGCGGGGCAGCCGGACCGGTGTGTTCATCGGTATGTCCGGCCGGGACTACGGCCTTACGGCCACCCCGGCACGTCAGGAAGTCGCGGGCTACAACCTCACCGGGACCGCCGCCAGCGTGGCCTCGGGGCGGATTTCGTACGTCTTCGGCTTGGAGGGGCCCGCGGTAACGCTGGATACCGCGTGTTCGTCGTCGTTGGTGGCGCTGGATTGGGCAGTGCGATCGGTGCGCAGTGGTGAGTGCTCGATGGCGGTCGCGGGCGGTGTCACCATTCTGTGCACGCCCATGGCGTTCGACGAATTCTCCCGGCAGGGAGGGCTGGCGGCCGATGGTCGATGCAAGCCTTTTGCGGCGTCGGCTGATGGGACTGGTTGGGGTGAGGGTGTTGGTTTGGTGTTGGTGGAGCGTTTGTCGGATGCGCGGCGTTTGGGTCATCGGGTGTTGGCGGTGGT
>NZ_JBHURA010000026.1:0-6764 GCF_042674185.1 Nocardia sp. NPDC056952
GCGATCAGCAAGCGCATATACGTCAGCTGCTGAAGTTTCCGGTTCTGGTGAGGCAAAACAGCTGAATTAACAGCAGAAAGGGTGATAAATACGCGTCAAAAGCCAGTACGTTTTAGCTGGTTTTTTGTTTTTGGCTTTTTACAGGCAAAAAAAATCCTTTGCCGAAGCAAAGGATCGTTTTCTGGCAGGGGCGGAGGGACTCGAACCCCCAACACCCGGTTTTGGAGACCGGTGCTCTACCAATTGAACTACGCCCCTAAATAGGGTGGCGGAACGGACGGGACTCGAACCCGCGACCTCCTGCGTGACAGGCAGGTATTCTAACCAACTGAACTACCGCTCCACCGATTCTGTACTGAGGTCCGCTGTTGCGGGCCTCAGGTGTTTCGCCCGCTCCGCGTCACCGGAGTGGTCACGACCAGCGTGCTGGTCTTAATTTGATGCCTGGCAGTTCCCTACTCTCGCATGGGGAGACCCCACACTACCATCGGCGCTACGGCGTTTCACTTCTGAGTTCGGCATGGGGTCAGGTGGGACCACCGCGCTACAGCCGCCAGGCAAATCTTGGTGCACGAAACGAATCTTTTACGCCGTGACCGCGTTGCCATCGCTCGGCCACACCGGTCACATACTTCAGTATGCTCCCGCTGACGTCCTCGCTCTGCGCCTTGTCACGCCGCAAAATCTTTCGTTTCCGCTAATTTTTATCCGGTACAGGCTGAAAATTGTGTCTCTCAAAAACGCCTCTGGCGTTGTAAGGTTAAGCCTCACGGGTCATTAGTACCGGTTAGCTCAACGCATCGCTGCGCTTACACATCCGGCCTATCAACGTCGTCGTCTTCAACGTCCCTTCAGGACTCTCAAGGGGTCAGGGAGAACTCATCTCGGGGCAAGTTTCGTGCTTAGATGCTTTCAGCACTTATCTTTTCCGCACTTAGCTACCGGGCAATGCCATTGGCATGACAACCCGAACACCAGTGGTGCGTTCACTCCGGTCCTCTCGTACTAGGAGCAACCCCCCTCAATTCTCCAGCGCCCACGGCAGATAGGGACCGAACTGTCTCACGACGTTCTAAACCCAGCTCGCGTACCACTTTAAACGGCGAACAGCCGTACCCTTGGGACCTACTTCAGCCCCAGGATGTGATGAGCCGACATCGAGGTGCCAAACACCGCCGTCGATATGAACTCTTGGGCGGTATCAGCCTGTTATCCCCGGAGTACCTTTTATCCGTTGAGCGATGGCCCTTCCATTCAGAACCACCGGATCACTATGACCTGCTTTCGCACCTGCTCGAGCCGTCACTCTCGCAGTCAAGCCAGCTTATGCCATTGCACTAACCTCACGATGTCCGACCGTGATTAGCTGACCTTCGTGCTCCTCCGTTACGCTTTAGGAGGAGACCGCCCCAGTCAAACTACCCACCAGACACTGTCCGCACCCCGGATAACGGGGCCACGTTAGAACATCAAACATTAAAGGGTGGTATTTCAAGGTTGGCTCCACGCGGACTGGCGTCCGCGCTTCAAAGCCTCCCACCTATCCTACACATCAAGGCTCAATGTTCAGTGTCAAGCTGTAGTAAAGGTTCACGGGGTCTTTCCGTCTTGCCGCGGGTACACTGCATCTTCACAGCGAGTTCAATTTCACTGAGTCTCGGGTGGAGACAGCCTGGCCATCATTACGCCATTCGTGCAGGTCGGAACTTACCCGACAAGGAATTTCGCTACCTTAGGACCGTTATAGTTACGGCCGCCGTTTACCGGGGCTTCGATCAAGAGCTTCTCCTTACGGATAACCCCATCAATTAACCTTCCGGCACCGGGCAGGCGTCACACCGTATACGTCCACTTTCGTGTTTGCACAGTGCTGTGTTTTTAATAAACAGTTGCAGCCAGCTGGTATCTTCGACTGGCTTCGGCTCGGGGAGCAAGTCCCTCCACCTACGCGCCAGCGTGCCTTCTCCCGAAGTTACGGCACCATTTTGCCTAGTTCCTTCACCCGAGTTCTCTCAAGCGCCTTGGTATTCTCTACCTGACCACCTGTGTCGGTTTGGGGTACGATTTTGTGTTACCTGATGCTTAGAGGCTTTTCCTGGAAGCAGGGCATTTATCACTTCAGCACCGTAGTGCCTCGTCGTCACGCCTCAGTGTAAAGTGAACCGGATTTGCCTGGAACACACACCTACACGCTTAAACCGGGACAACCGTCGCCCGGCTGATATAGCCTTCTCCGTCCCCCCTTCGCAGTAACACCAAGTACAGGAATATTAACCTGTTTCCCATCGACTACGCCTTTCGGCCTCGCCTTAGGGGTCGACTCACCCTGCTCCGATTAACGTTGAACAGGAACCCTTGGTCTTCCGGCGAGCGGGCTTTTCACCCGCTTTATCGTTACTTATGTCAGCATTCGCACTTCTGATACCTCCAGCATGCCTCACAGCACACCTTCGACGGCTTACAGAACGCTCCCCTACCCAACAACACATAGTGTCGCTGCCGCAGCTTCGGTGCATGGTTTAGCCCCGTTACATCTTCCGCGCAGGCCGACTCGACCAGTGAGCTATTACGCTTTCTTTAAATGATGGCTGCTTCTAAGCCAACATCCTGGCTGTCTGTGCCTTCCCACATCGTTTCCCACTTAACCATGACTTTGGGACCTTAGCTGGCGGTCTGGGTTGTTTCCCTCTTCACGACGGACGTTAGCACCCGCCGTGTGTCTCCCGTGATAACATTCTTCGGTATTCGCAGTTTGCATCGGGTTGGTAAGCCGGGATGGCCCCCTAGCCGAAACAGTGCTCTACCCCCGAAGATGAGTTCACGAGGCGCTACCTAAATAGCTTTCGGGGAGAACCAGCTATCTCCCGGTTTGATTGGCCTTTCACCCCCAGCCACAGGTCATCCGCTAATTTTTCAACATTAGTCGGTTCGGTCCTCCAGTTAGTGTTACCCAACCTTCAACCTGCCCATGGCTAGATCACCGGGTTTCGGGTCTATACCCTGCAACTTAACGCCCAGTTAAGACTCGGTTTCCCTGCGGCTCCCCTATACGGTTAACCTTGCTACAGAATATAAGTCGCTGACCCATTATACAAAAGGTACGCAGTCACCCCCATAAAGAAGGCTCCCACTGCTTGTACGTACACGGTTTCAGGTTCTGTTTCACTCCCCTCGCCGGGGTTCTTTTCGCCTTTCCCTCACGGTACTGGTTCACTATCGGTCAGTCAGGAGTATTTAGCCTTGGAGGATGGTCCCCCCATATTCAGACAGGATACCACGTGTCCCGCCTTACTCATCGAGCTCACAGCATGTGTGTTTTTGTGTACGGGAGTATCACCCTGTACCCTGCGACTTTCCAGACGCTTCCACTAACACACAAGCTGATTCAGGCTCTGGGCTGCTCCCCGTTCGCTCGCCGCTACTGGGGGAATCTCGGTTGATTTCTTTTCCTCGGGGTACTTAGATGTTTCAGTTCCCCCGGTTCGCCTTGCAGCACTATGTATTCATGCTGCAATGATGCACTGAGTGCACCGGGTTTCCCCATTCGGACATCGACGGCTGTAGCGGTTCATATCACCTTACCGTCGCTTTACGCAGATTAGCACGTCCTTCATCGCCTCTGACTGCCAGGGCATCCACCGTGTACGCTTAGTCGCTTAACCTCACAACCCACAGGCGTTTTTCAGCGCTGCGTGTTGCAAGCATTTGAGAGACTCGAACGCATCGCCTTGCCATTCCTTATTACGGAGGAATGACGCGCTGCGTCGTTTCAATTTTCAGCTTGTTCCGGATTGTTAAAGAGCATAATACTTCGCAGCACACCGTTGCCGGTACGCTCTGAAGTATTTTTCAGAAAAAACAGTTAAACGGTATGGTGGAGCTAAGCGGGATCGAACCGCTGACCTCCTGCGTGCAAGGCAGGCGCTCTCCCAGCTGAGCTATAGCCCCATACAGTTACTGCAGAGACCACTACTACCACTCAACCGAGTACATTCCGTAAGAAATGCAATTCGTGCTCAGGCAAGGCATGTTTTCGCGCAGCATAGTGAACTATGCGAGCCGGAAACATAACGCAGCATGAGTACGAATTTGGTAGGCCTGAGTGGACTTGAACCACCGACCTCACCCTTATCAGGGGTGCGCTCTAACCACCTGAGCTACAAGCCTGTAGAGGTTTTTTCTGCTCGTTACTTTTTATCAGACAATCTGTGTGGACACTGCGCCGGAAGGTATCTTCAGGTAAGGAGGTGATCCAACCGCAGGTTCCCCTACGGTTACCTTGTTACGACTTCACCCCAGTCATGAATCACAAAGTGGTAAGCGCCCTCCCGAAGGTTAAGCTACCTACTTCTTTTGCAACCCACTCCCATGGTGTGACGGGCGGTGTGTACAAGGCCCGGGAACGTATTCACCGTGGCATTCTGATCCACGATTACTAGCGATTCCGACTTCACGGAGTCGAGTTGCAGACTCCGATCCGGACTACGACGCACTTTGTGAGGTCCGCTTGCTCTCGCGAGGTCGCTTCTCTTTGTATGCGCCATTGTAGCACGTGTGTAGCCCTACTCGTAAGGGCCATGATGACTTGACGTCATCCCCACCTTCCTCCGGTTTATCACCGGCAGTCTCCTTTGAGTTCCCGACCGAATCGCTGGCAACAAAGGATAAGGGTTGCGCTCGTTGCGGGACTTAACCCAACATTTCACAACACGAGCTGACGACAGCCATGCAGCACCTGTCTCAGCGTTCCCGAAGGCACCAAGGCATCTCTGCCAAGTTCGCTGGATGTCAAGAGTAGGTAAGGTTCTTCGCGTTGCATCGAATTAAACCACATGCTCCACCGCTTGTGCGGGCCCCCGTCAATTCATTTGAGTTTTAACCTTGCGGCCGTACTCCCCAGGCGGTCGACTTAACGCGTTAGCTCCGGAAGCCACTCCTCAAGGGAACAACCTCCAAGTCGACATCGTTTACGGCGTGGACTACCAGGGTATCTAATCCTGTTTGCTCCCCACGCTTTCGCACCTGAGCGTCAGTCTTCGTCCAGGGGGCCGCCTTCGCCACCGGTATTCCTCCAGATCTCTACGCATTTCACCGCTACACCTGGAATTCTACCCCCCTCTACGAGACTCAAGCCTGCCAGTTTCAAATGCAGTTCCCAGGTTAAGCCCGGGGATTTCACATCTGACTTAACAGACCGCCTGCGTGCGCTTTACGCCCAGTAATTCCGATTAACGCTTGCACCCTCCGTATTACCGCGGCTGCTGGCACGGAGTTAGCCGGTGCTTCTTCTGCGGGTAACGTCAATCGACGCGGTTATTAACCACATCGCCTTCCTCCCCGCTGAAAGTACTTTACAACCCGAAGGCCTTCTTCATACACGCGGCATGGCTGCATCAGGCTTGCGCCCATTGTGCAATATTCCCCACTGCTGCCTCCCGTAGGAGTCTGGACCGTGTCTCAGTTCCAGTGTGGCTGGTCATCCTCTCAGACCAGCTAGGGATCGTCGCCTAGGTGGGCCATTACCCCGCCTACTAGCTAATCCCATCTGGGTTCATCCGATAGTGAGAGGCCCGAAGGTCCCCCTCTTTGGTCTTGCGACGTTATGCGGTATTAGCCACCGTTTCCAGTGGTTATCCCCCTCTATCGGGCAGATCCCCAGACATTACTCACCCGTCCGCCACTCGTCACCCAAGAGCAAGCTCTCTGTGCTACCGTCCGACTTGCATGTGTTAGGCCTGCCGCCAGCGTTCAATCTGAGCCATGATCAAACTCTTCAATTTAAGTTTGATTTGCTTAAACAAGTTAAGCGGTGCTCATCTGTAAAACGTCATAATGAATTTCATTATGTGTTCACTCGTGAGACTTGATATTTTTTACGTCCGGAGACGCTGATATCAATCCTGCGAGTGCCCACACAGATTGTCTGATAAATTGTTAAAGAGCAGTGCGAGCAGCGGGTTAACCGTCTGTCGCGAGGTGGCGTATATTACGCTTTCCTCCCTCAGAGTCAACCTCTTTTTCAGAAGCTTTTCTCCGGCGGCGCAGTCTCCTGTGCCTCTCAACCCGGCGGCCGGTAAGCCGGTGTTCCGTGTCGATGGAGGCGCATTATAGGGATCCCGCTTCATAGCACAACCCTTTTTTTGGATCTTTTTTCTGAGTGGTTATAAATAATCCAGATTGGTGAGATCGCCAGCGATCCAAGCCAGAATAGGCTTGTCAGCTGCCTGAAATCGCATCAGGCTGCAATGAATTCAGCATAAAGGAGAACATGATGACTTCCCCCCTTCGCCCGTATAAACATCTCTTCCCGCAAACCGGCCAGCGCGTTATGGTCGATCCAAGTAGTGTCGTCGTCGGTGACGTCATTATGGAAGATGATGTCAGTATCTGGCCGCTGGTCGCGATTCGCGGCGACGTGAACCAGGTTCGCATTGGTGCCCGTAGCAATATTCAGGATGGCAGCGTACTGCACGTTACCCATAAGTCGGCGTCCAACCCGCAAGGCTTTCCGCTTATTATTGGCCAGGAAGTCACGGTAGGACATAAAGCGATGCTGCACGGCTGCACCATTGGCGATCGTGTACTGATCGGCATGGGGTCAATCCTGCTGGATGGTGTAATAGTAGAAGAAGAGGTGATGATTGGTGCCGGAAGTCTGGTGCCGCCGGGTAAACGACTGGAGAGCGGCTATCTATACCTCGGCAGTCCGGTCAGGCAAGTCCGCCCGCTCAATGAGCAGGAAAAAGAAGGGTTACGCTACTCGG
>NZ_JBHURA010000027.1:0-5638 GCF_042674185.1 Nocardia sp. NPDC056952
GCCCCGGCGGTGTTCGGCCGGGGCGGCTTCGAAGCGATATGAGCACGGCAGTCCGTCGACGGTGAACCGATCGGAACTGGGCGGTGGGTGTCAGTACAGGGCGGCGGCGAGCTTGCGGCGGGCCGCGATCACGAAGGGCTCGGCGGGGTCGAACAGCTCGAACAGTTCGAGCAGGCGAGTGCGAGCCTTGGTGCGGTCGTCGCCCGCGGTGCGCTTGACGATCGCGATGATCCGTTCGAAGGCCGCCTCGGGGCGCTGTTCGAACATTTCGACGTCGGCGGCGTCGAGGGCGGCATCCAGGTTCGCCGGGTCGGCGTCGGCGGTGGCCACCACCGCCGGATCGAGCTGCTGGGCCCTGGTCAGGAAGCGCAGCTGGCGCAGGGCCGCCTTGGCTTCCTCGTTGCCGGGTTCCTCGGCGATGATCGCCTCGTAGGCCGCCTCGGCGCCGGCGAAGTCACCTTCGGACAGCTTGTCCTCGGCGTCGACGAAGCGCGGATCCTCGACCTCGGGTTCGGCGGGTGCCGCGTCGGGGTCGCCCTCGAGCTTGCCCGCGGTCGCGTCCATCACCGCGTCGAGCCACTGGCGTACCTGCGGGTCCGGCTGCGCGCCTTCGAAGTCGGCCAGCGGCTGCCCGCCCGCCACCGCGATCACCGTCGGAATGCCCTGCACACGCAGCGCCTGGACGATGTTCATATTGGGTTCGGCCTCGATCACGGCCAGATCCCAGGCGCCGCGGTCTTCGGCGTTGAACCGTTCGAGCGTGCGAACCAGCTCGACGCTGCCCGCGCTGCGCTGCGAGAACAGCGCGACCACCACGGGCACCTGCGTCGAGCGCCGGATCACCTTGGCTTCGAAATCCGCCTCGGTGACCGTGTGGTTCCCCGAGGCCGGAGCAGCAGCGGCACCGCCGGGCGCGGCGGGCGGCTGCTTCAGCGCGGACAGATCCACCGCGCCGGACATGGCGGCGGCAGCGGCGGGCGAAGGACGGCGGGCAGCGGGTCGAGTCACGGTTTCCAGTTTGTCACGAAGCCGTCGGCGCGGCAGCCGCGGAGCCCTTGCTCGCGTCGGCGCTCAGCTCGCCCAGCTGACCGGTGCGCACTGCCCAGACCTCGAAGATCACGGTGAACAGCGGCGGAATGCTCGACGCCAGCGCCAGCACCGTGGTCTTCCAGTTCCAGTTCAGCTCACGCGAGGCCAGCAGCGCGGAGAGCACGAACAGCACGAAGATCCCGCCGTGGACCGGGCCGAAGATCTTCACGCCGATCTCGTTGCCCTCCGCGGGCAGGTACTTGAACGCCATACCGGTCAGCAGACCGATCCAGGACAGCGCCTCGAGCACCGCGAAGAACCGGAACCGGCTGGCCGTTGACCGCAAATCGAAGAAACCCATGCCCACTATTGTGCCGCATGATCTACGACACCACGTAGTTGGACCGGTCACAACAAAAGCCCCGGTACTCGCGCGGAGTACCAGGGCTTTCGTGGTCGAACAGGATCAGGCGGGAACGCGGATGATCAGCGCGTCGCCCTGGCCGCCACCGCCACACAGCGCGGCGGCACCGACGCCACCACCGCGACGCTTCAGCTCCAGCGCCAAGTGCAGCAGGATGCGCGCGCCCGACATGCCGAGCGGGTGCCCGATGGCGATGGCGCCACCGTTGACGTTGACCTTCTCCGGGTCGTAGCCCAGCTTGCGGGTCGAGGACACCCCGACGGCCGCGAACGCCTCGTTGATCTCGATCAGGTCCAGCTCGGCGGGCGTGATGCCCTCCTTCGCGCACGCGGCGAGGATGGCGTTGGCGGGCTGGTCCTGCAGGGTCGAGTCCGGCCCGGCGACCTGGCCCGCGGCGCCGATCTCGGCGATCCACTCCAGGCCCAGCTCCTCGGCCTTGGTCTTGCTCATCACGATCACCGCGGCCGCGCCGTCGGAGATCTGCGAGGCGGTGCCCGCCGTGACGGTGCCGTCCTTGCGGAAGGCCGGGCGCAGCTTGCCCAGCGATTCGACGGTGGTGTCGGCGCGAATGCCCTCGTCCTCGGTCACGTAGACCGGGTCACCCTTGCGCTGCGGCACGGCGACCGGCACGACCTCGTCCTCGAACAGCCCGTTCTTCCACGCGGCGGCGGCGCGCTGGTGCGAGGCCGCGGCCAGCGCGTCCTGCTCCTCGCGGCTCACCTTGTCCAGGTCGTTGCGATCCTCGGTGAGCAGGCCCATGGCCTGGTCGGTGATCACGTCGTGCAGGCCGTCGTAGGCCATGTGGTCGACGAGGGTGGTGTCGCCGTACTTGAAGCCCTCGCGGCTCTTCGGCAGCAGATGCGGAGTCTGGCTCATCGACTCCATACCGCCGGCCACCACGATCTCGTGCTCCCCCGCGCGGATCAGCTGGTCGGCCAGCGCGATCGCGTTGATGCCCGACAGACAGACCTTGTTGATCAGGATCGACGGCACATCCATCGGGATGCCCGCGGCGATGGCGGCCTGGCGCGCGGGCAGCTGCCCCGCGCCCGCCTGCAGCACCTGGCCGAGGATCACGTAGTCGACCTGCTCGGGCGCGACGCCGCCCTTCTCGAGCGCGGCCTTGATCGCGACACCGGCCAGATCCGAGGCCTTGAAGCCCTTCAGACCGCCCAGCAGCCGACCGACCGGGGTACGCGCACCGGACACGATGACAGAAGTGGTCACGAAAGCCTCGCATTCATTGAGTCGATCCTCGCGGACGCGCACAGCAGCACCGCACGCGTACAGGAGTTGGACTCCACGGTAACCGGTATCGGCCCGCGCCCGGCACGCAGGTCCGCGCTAGCTTCGTGGGGTGACCAATGAGAACTTCATCCCCGCCGACTACGTCATCGCCGTCGACCACGTGGGCATCGCCGTGCCCGACCTGGACACCGCGGTGGCCTGGTACACCGACAACCTCGGCATGGTCGAGACCCACCGCGAGGTGAACGAGGCCCAGGGCGTCGTCGAAGCCATGCTGTCGTGCCCCGCCGCCGCCGACCGCGCGACCGCCCTGCAGTTGCTGGCCCCGCTCACCCCGGAGTCGACCATCGCCAAGTTCATCGACCGCAGCGGCCCCGGACTGCAGCAGCTGGCCTACCGGGTCACCGATATCGAAGCCGTTTCGGGTTTCCTGCGCGGGCGCGGCGTGCGTTTGCTGTACGAAGCCCCACGTCACGGGACCGCCGATTCCCGCATCAATTTCATCCATCCGAAGGATGCTGGCGGTGTGCTGGTCGAGCTCGTGGAGCCGAACCCGGATGTTACGCACTAGTACGCCGGTACTGTCGGTAAATCTCGGCGAGATCACAATCACGGTCGAGTCTCCATAGGCTCGCTCGAGGCTGTATTTTGTGTGCCATGTCGTCACCTGAGTCCGATCGCAATCGCTTCGTTGCACTGCCCTTCACCGTTGTGCGCAAGGGTTATGCGCAAGACGAGGTGCGCAACTACTTCGACCGCTTCGACGCTGAGCTCCGCGTCACCGCCACCGACCGGGACGCTGCCGCAGCGCAGGCCCGCAATCTCGCCAGCCAGCTGGAAGATGCGCGTGACGAGATCGACGAGCTCCGCAAGGAGGTCGACCGGCTTTCCGTGCCGCCGACCACCGCCGAAGGCATGTCCGACCGTATCTCGCGCATGCTGCGCCTGGCCTCGGACGAAGCGTCCGAGGTCCGCGCGCTGGCGCAGGCCGAAGCCGCCGAGATGGTGTCGATCGCCGAGCAGCAGGCCACCGAGATGCGTGGCAAGTACGAGTCGCTGCTCGCGGAGACCAAGGAGAAGCGCGAGGCGCTCGAGATCGAGTTCGAGCAGACCCTCGCGAACGCGCGCACCGAGTCGGCCAAGATCATCGAAGCCGCCCAAGCCGATGTCGAACGTCTGGGCAAGGAGGCCGAAGCCAAGCGCAAGGCCACCCAGCAGGACTTCGAAGCCACCATGAACGATCGGCGTACCAAGCTGACCCGGGCCATGGAGGAGCTCGAGGCCACCAGTCGCGCCGAAGCCGCCCAGCGGATCAAGGACGCGACCGACGAGTCGAACCGCCTGATCAGCTCCGCCACCCAGACCTCCGAGCGCAAGATCGCGCACGCGAAGGAACTGGCCGAGGAGATGCGCGTGCTGCGCGGCCGGGTGCTCGCCCAGCTGCTCGGTATCCGCGGTCAGCTCGATTCCGTGCCCGCCATGCTCGCCGCGGTCAACCGCGAGAGCGAACTGCTCGACGGCACGCCTGAGCGCAAGTCGATCAGCAACAACGGCAACAAGTCGGTGTCGAGCTCGCGTCAGAACAAGGCCATCCCCGAGGTCGCCGACGAGGACATCGTCGATGAGGACCGCGAGAGCGCTGACGTCAACTAACCAGCTGTCGGACTCGTCACGACATTCACCCGGAAAACCGAAGGCCGCCTCGAATCATCGAGGCGGCCTTCGGTTTTCTGTCGCTCGGGTCACGACCAGCGGCGGGTGATGCCGCGGGTGCGCCTGCCGTTCCAGCAACCCTGGTGCCAGTGCCTGCGGTCGTCCTCGCCGCCCTCGACGGCCCAGGCCACGATGTGGGCGACACCGATCGCGATCTCGTGGTCGCAGCCGGGGCACCGATAGGGCTTTACCGCACGAGCGCCGGGAACCGTTCGCACGACATAGGTTTCGTCGCCCGGACCGTCCTCGGTGCGGCCGTACACATCGCCGATCGGCCTAGGCGCCGTAGAACGTCCGCTGCGCGGTCTACGTCGCGGCATGACACTCCTCCTAGAACAGGCGGAAAACGTTGCTCTCCGTGCCGCGTAGCTCGTCGTAATCGAGCGTGAGGCACCGGATTCCACGGTACTCGGCCAGCGTCTTCGCCTGCGGCTTGATCTGCTGTGCCGCGAACACCCCGGCCACCGGGGCCAGCAGCGGGTCGAGGTTGAGCAGTTCGAGGTACCGGGTGAGCTGCTCGACACCGTCGATGTCACCGCGCCGCTTGATCTCCACCGCCACGGTGGCGCCGTCGGCATCGCGGCACAGCAGGTCCACCGGGCCGATCGCGGTCATGTACTCGCGCCGCACCAGGGTGTACCCCTCCCCGAGCTTCGTCACGTGTTCGGCGAGCAACTCCTGCAGATGCGCTTCGACGCCGTCCTTCACCAGACCGGGGTCGACCCCGAGCTCGTGCGAGGAATCGTGCTCGATCTCCTCGATGGTGATCCGCAATTCCTCGCCGGCCTTGTTGGTCACCACCCACAGCGCCTTCGCCGTCACCGGCTCGGGAGTCTGCCCCTCCCGCAACGGCCGTACGCCGTCGGGCAAGGCGGCGGGCATCGCGTCCGGCACTTCCTGCTCCACCAACCAGCACGGCGGACTCATCCAGTTCAGCGGCTTGTACGAGCCGCCGTCGGAGTGCACGAGCACCGACCCGTCGGCCTTGATCAGCAACAGCCGACGAGCCATCGGAAGGTGGGCGGTCAGTCGACCGACATAGTCGACCTGGCAACGAGCAATGACGAGGCGCACCCAAGCACTGTAGGCGACGGCCCTGGGAACGCAAAAAGGCCCCCAACCAATGGTTGAGGGCCTTTCGCAATGATGTTCCGGCAGTGTCCTACTCTCCCACACCCTGTCGAGTGCAGTACCATCGGCGCAGGTGGCCTTAGCTTCCGGGTT
>NZ_JBHURA010000028.1:0-4971 GCF_042674185.1 Nocardia sp. NPDC056952
CGGCCCACCAAGGCAACGATGCGTAGCCGACCTGAGAGGGTGATCGGCCACACTGGGACTGAGACACGGCCCAGACTCCTACGGGAGGCAGCAGTAGGGAATCTTCCGCAATGGACGAAAGTCTGACGGAGCAACGCCGCGTGAGTGATGAAGGTTTTCGGATCGTAAAGCTCTGTTGTTAGGGAAGAACAAGTACCGTTCGAATAGGGCGGTACCTTGACGGTACCTAACCAGAAAGCCACGGCTAACTACGTGCCAGCAGCCGCGGTAATACGTAGGTGGCAAGCGTTGTCCGGAATTATTGGGCGTAAAGGGCTCGCAGGCGGTTTCTTAAGTCTGATGTGAAAGCCCCCGGCTCAACCGGGGAGGGTCATTGGAAACTGGGGAACTTGAGTGCAGAAGAGGAGAGTGGAATTCCACGTGTAGCGGTGAAATGCGTAGAGATGTGGAGGAACACCAGTGGCGAAGGCGACTCTCTGGTCTGTAACTGACGCTGAGGAGCGAAAGCGTGGGGAGCGAACAGGATTAGATACCCTGGTAGTCCACGCCGTAAACGATGAGTGCTAAGTGTTAGGGGGTTTCCGCCCCTTAGTGCTGCAGCTAACGCATTAAGCACTCCGCCTGGGGAGTACGGTCGCAAGACTGAAACTCAAAGGAATTGACGGGGGCCCGCACAAGCGGTGGAGCATGTGGTTTAATTCGAAGCAACGCGAAGAACCTTACCAGGTCTTGACATCCTCTGACAATCCTAGAGATAGGACGTCCCCTTCGGGGGCAGAGTGACAGGTGGTGCATGGTTGTCGTCAGCTCGTGTCGTGAGATGTTGGGTTAAGTCCCGCAACGAGCGCAACCCTTGATCTTAGTTGCCAGCATTCAGTTGGGCACTCTAAGGTGACTGCCGGTGACAAACCGGAGGAAGGTGGGGATGACGTCAAATCATCATGCCCCTTATGACCTGGGCTACACACGTGCTACAATGGACAGAACAAAGGGCAGCGAAACCGCGAGGTTAAGCCAATCCCACAAATCTGTTCTCAGTTCGGATCGCAGTCTGCAACTCGACTGCGTGAAGCTGGAATCGCTAGTAATCGCGGATCAGCATGCCGCGGTGAATACGTTCCCGGGCCTTGTACACACCGCCCGTCACACCACGAGAGTTTGTAACACCCGAAGTCGGTGAGGTAACCTTTATGGAGCCAGCCGCCGAAGGTGGGACAGATGATTGGGGTGAAGTCGTAACAAGGTAGCCGTATCGGAAGGTGCGGCTGGATCACCTCCTTTCTAAGGATATTATACGGAATATAAGACCTTGGGTCTTATAAACAGAACGTTCCCTGTCTTGTTTAGTTTTGAAGGATCATTCGATTCTTCGAGATGTTGTTCTTTGAAAACTAGATAACAGAAGTAATTCACATTCAATTAGTAATGCAAGATATCACGTAGTGATTCTTTTTAACGGTTAAGTTAGAAAGGGCGCACGGTGGATGCCTTGGCACTAGGAGCCGATGAAGGACGGGACGAACACCGATATGCTTCGGGGAGCTGTAAGCAAGCTTTGATCCGGAGATTTCCGAATGGGGAAACCCACCACTCGTAATGGAGTGGTATCCATATCTGAATACATAGGATATGAGAAGGCAGACCCGGGGAACTGAAACATCTAAGTACCCGGAGGAAGAGAAAGCAAATGCGATTCCCTGAGTAGCGGCGAGCGAAACGGGATTAGCCCAAACCAAGAGGCTTGCCTCTTGGGGTTGTAGGACACTCTGTACGGAGTTACAAAGGAACGAGGTAGATGAAGAGGTCTGGAAAGGCCCGCCATAGGAGGTAACAGCCCTGTAGTCAAAACTTCGTTCTCTCCTGAGTGGATCCTGAGTACGGCGGAACACGTGAAATTCCGTCGGAATCCGGGAGGACCATCTCCCAAGGCTAAATACTCCCTAGTGACCGATAGTGAACCAGTACCGTGAGGGAAAGGTGAAAAGCACCCCGGAAGGGGAGTGAAAGAGATCCTGAAACCGTGTGCCTACAAGTAGTCAGAGCCCGTTAACGGGTGATGGCGTGCCTTTTGTAGAATGAACCGGCGAGTTACGATCCCGTGCAAGGTTAAGCAGAAGATGCGGAGCCGCAGCGAAAGCGAGTCTGAATAGGGCGCATGAGTACGTGGTCGTAGACCCGAAACCAGGTGATCTACCCATGTCCAGGGTGAAGTTCAGGTAACACTGAATGGAGGCCCGAACCCACGCACGTTGAAAAGTGCGGGGATGAGGTGTGGGTAGGGGTGAAATGCCAATCGAACCTGGAGATAGCTGGTTCTCTCCGAAATAGCTTTAGGGCTAGCCTCAAGGTAAGAGTCTTGGAGGTAGAGCACTGATTGGACTAGGGGCCCCTACCGGGTTACCGAATTCAGTCAAACTCCGAATGCCAATGACTTATCCTTGGGAGTCAGACTGCGAGTGATAAGATCCGTAGTCGAAAGGGAAACAGCCCAGACCGCCAGCTAAGGTCCCAAAGTATACGTTAAGTGGAAAAGGATGTGGAGTTGCTTAGACAACCAGGATGTTGGCTTAGAAGCAGCCACCATTTAAAGAGTGCGTAATAGCTCACTGGTCGAGTGACTCTGCGCCGAAAATGTACCGGGGCTAAACGTATCACCGAAGCTGCGGACTGTTCTTCGAACAGTGGTAGGAGAGCGTTCTAAGGGCTGTGAAGCCAGACCGGAAGGACTGGTGGAGCGCTTAGAAGTGAGAATGCCGGTATGAGTAGCGAAAGAGGGGTGAGAATCCCCTCCACCGAATGCCTAAGGTTTCCTGAGGAAGGCTCGTCCGCTCAGGGTTAGTCGGGACCTAAGCCGAGGCCGAAAGGCGTAGGCGATGGACAACAGGTTGATATTCCTGTACCACCTCCTCACCATTTGAGCAATGGGGGGACGCAGGAGGATAGGGTAAGCGCGGTATTGGATATCCGCGTCCAAGCAGTTAGGCTGGGAAATAGGCAAATCCGTTTCCCGTGAAGGCTGAGCTGTGATGGCGAGCGAAATATAGTAGCGAAGTTCCTGATTCCACACTGCCAAGAAAAGCCTCTAGCGAGGTGAGAGGTGCCCGTACCGCAAACCGACACAGGTAGGCGAGGAGAGAATCCTAAGGTGATCGAGAGAACTCTCGTTAAGGAACTCGGCAAAATGACCCCGTAACTTCGGGAGAAGGGGTGCTCTGTTAGGGTGCAAGCCCGAGAGAGCCGCAGTGAATAGGCCCAGGCGACTGTTTAGCAAAAACACAGGTCTCTGCGAAGCCGTAAGGCGAAGTATAGGGGCTGACGCCTGCCCGGTGCTGGAAGGTTAAGAGGAGCGCTTAGCGTAAGCGAAGGTGCGAATTGAAGCCCCAGTAAACGGCGGCCGTAACTATAACGGTCCTAAGGTAGCGAAATTCCTTGTCGGGTAAGTTCCGACCCGCACGAAAGGCGCAACGATCTGGGCACTGTCTCAACGAGAGACTCGGTGAAATTATAGTACCTGTGAAGATGCAGGTTACCCGCGACAGGACGGAAAGACCCCGTGGAGCTTTACTGCAGCCTGATATTGAATGTTGGTACAGCTTGTACAGGATAGGTAGGAGCCTTGGAAACCGGAGCGCCAGCTTCGGTGGAGGCATCGGTGGGATACTACCCTGGCTGTATTGACCTTCTAACCCGCCGCCCTTATCGGGCGGGGAGACAGTGTCAGGTGGGCAGTTTGACTGGGGCGGTCGCCTCCTAAAAGGTAACGGAGGCGCCCAAAGGTTCCCTCAGAATGGTTGGAAATCATTCGCAGAGTGTAAAGGCACAAGGGAGCTTGACTGCGAGACCTACAAGTCGAGCAGGGACGAAAGTCGGGCTTAGTGATCCGGTGGTTCCGCATGGAAGGGCCATCGCTCAACGGATAAAAGCTACCCCGGGGATAACAGGCTTATCTCCCCCAAGAGTCCACATCGACGGGGAGGTTTGGCACCTCGATGTCGGCTCATCGCATCCTGGGGCTGTAGTCGGTCCCAAGGGTTGGGCTGTTCGCCCATTAAAGCGGTACGCGAGCTGGGTTCAGAACGTCGTGAGACAGTTCGGTCCCTATCCGTCGCGGGCGCAGGAAATTTGAGAGGAGCTGTCCTTAGTACGAGAGGACCGGGATGGACGCACCGCTGGTGTACCAGTTGTTCTGCCAAGGGCATCGCTGGGTAGCTATGTGCGGACGGGATAAGTGCTGAAAGCATCTAAGCATGAAGCCCCCCTCAAGATGAGATTTCCCATTCCGCAAGGAAGTAAGATCCCTGAAAGATGATCAGGTTGATAGGTCTGAGGTGGAAGTGTGGCGACACGTGGAGCTGACAGATACTAATCGATCGAGGACTTAACCATATTTTTGAATGATGTCACACCTGTTATCTAGTTTTGAGAGAATACTCTCAAATTGTTTGGTGGCGATAGCGAAGAGGTCACACCCGTTCCCATACCGAACACGGAAGTTAAGCTCTTCAGCGCCGATGGTAGTCGGGGGTTTCCCCCTGTGAGAGTAGGACGCCGCCAAGCAATTGCACGTTAGTGTAATTATGGAGGATTAGCTCAGCTGGGAGAGCATCTGCCTTACAAGCAGGGGGTCGGCGGTTCGAGCCCGTCATCCTCCACCATTATGCCGGTGTAGCTCAATTGGTAGAGCAACTGACTTGTAATCAGTAGGTTGGGGGTTCAAGTCCTCTTGCCGGCACCACTTTTATATGATATAATATTCAAGTCTCTTGTAAGAAGAGCCATTAGCTCAGTTGGTAGAGCATCTGACTTTTAATCAGAGGGTCGAAGGTTCGAATCCTTCATGGCTCACCATTTTCAATAAAATATGCGGGTGTGGCGGAATTGGCAGACGCACTAGACTTAGGATCTAGCGCCTTTGGCGTGGGGGTTCGACTCCCTTCACCCGCACTTTTAATAAAATAACTCATACATGTC
>NZ_JBHURA010000029.1:0-1923 GCF_042674185.1 Nocardia sp. NPDC056952
TATACCGACACACTATTGGGTCCTGAAAGAACACGCGAATGTGTTTTTTCATGGCAAAACAAACGATCCGATGAGATCTTCCTAGATACCGCCGGCCGCGAGGTCGAGTTGGTCCGGGTATGAGGTCGCTTCGGGTGTGTTGTTTGAGAACTGCACAGTGGACGCGAGCATCTTTGTTAGTAAGTGTTTAAGAGCGTACGGTGGATGCCTTGGCACCAGGAGCCGATGAAGGACGTAGGAGGCTGCGATAAGCCTCGGGGAGCTGTCAACCGAGCTGAGATCCGAGGATTTCCGAATGGGGAAACCCAGCACGAGTGATGTCGTGTTACCCGCATCTGAATATATAGGGTGTGTGGAGGGAACGTGGGGAAGTGAAACATCTCAGTACCCACAGGAAGAGAAAACAACAGTGATTCCGTGAGTAGTGGCGAGCGAAAGCGGATGAGGCTAAACCAGTTAGATGTGATAGACGGCAGTCGTTGTCTAGCTGGGGTAGTGGGAACATTCTTCTCAACTCTGCCGAGTTGAGCAACAGTAAGAAACCAAGTGGTTAGTTGAAGTGGTCTGGAACGGCCTGCCATAGACGGTGATAGTCCGGTAAACGAAAACTTCTTGGCTGTTGTGGATGTCTCCCGAGTAGCAGCGGGCCCGTGAAATCTGCTGTGAATCTGCCGGGACCACCCGGTAAGCCTGAATACTCCCTGGTGACCGATAGCGGACTAGTACCGTGAGGGAAAGGTGAAAAGTACCCCGGGAGGGGAGTGAAATAGTACCTGAAACCGTGCGCTTACAATCCGTCAAAGCCCTCCGACACTTGTGTTGTGTGGGGTGATGGCGTGCCTTTTGAAGAATGAGCCTGCGAGTCATCGGTGTGTGGCGAGGTTAACCCGTCGAGGGGTAGCCGTAGCGAAAGCGAGTCTGAATAGGGCGAAATTCAGTCGCACATTATGGACCCGAAGCGGAGTGATCTACCCATGGCCAGGGTGAAGCGACGGTAAGACGTCGTGGAGGCCCGAACCCACTTAGGTTGAAAACTGAGGGGATGAGCTGTGGGTAGGGGTGAAAGGCCAATCAAACTCCGTGATAGCTGGTTCTCCCCGAAATGCATTTAGGTGCAGCGTCACGTGTTTCACATCGGAGGTAGAGCTACTGGATGGCCTAGGGGGCCTACAAGCTTACCGAAGTCAGCCAAACTCCGAATGCCGGTGTGTGAGAGCGTGGCAGTGAGACTGCGGGGGATAAGCTTCGTAGTCGAGAGGGAAACAGCCCAGATCGCCGGCTAAGGCCCCTAAGCGTGTACTAAGTGGAAAAGGATGTGGGGTCGCTTAGACAACCAGGAGGTTGGCTTAGAAGCAGCCACCCTTGAAAGAGTGCGTAATAGCTCACTGGTCAAGTGATCCTGCGCCGACAATGTAGCGGGGCTCAAGTACACCGCCGAAGCCGCGGCATTCACACAATAGCCCGTCCAATCCTTTGGGGTTGGGCCAGGTGTGTGGATGGGTAGGGGAGCGTCCTGTGGCCGTGGAAGCAGCAGTGTGAACTAGCTGTGGAGGCCACGGGAGTGAGAATGCAGGCATGAGTAGCGAAAGACGAGTGAGAAACTCGTCCGCCGAATGACCAAGGGTTCCTGGGCCAGGTTAATCCGCCCAGGGTGAGTCGGGACCTAAGGCGAGGCCGACAGGCGTAGTCGATGGACAACGGGTTGATATTCCCGTACCCGTGTATCCGCGCCCAATGCTGAATCAGTTGTGCTAACTGTCCAAATGTTGTTTTACTGAGCCTTCGGGCGAGGGGAATGACGGCTGCACAGGACCCCGGTTGTAGTAGGTAAGCGATGGGGTGACGCAGGAAGGTAGCTGGGCCAGGTGATGGAATACCTGGTGTAAGCGTGTAGGGAGTGTGATAGGCAAATCCGTCACACAC
>NZ_JBHURA010000029.1:2018-3650 GCF_042674185.1 Nocardia sp. NPDC056952
GCACATATCCTGAGACGTGATGCGTACCCGTTGAGGGGAATTCAGTGATCCTATGCTGCCGAGAAAAGCCTCTAGCGAGCTGGTACACGGCCCGTACCCCAAACCGACACAGGTGGTCAGGTAGAGAATACTAAGGCGATCGAGAGAACTGTGGTTAAGGAACTCGGCAAAATGCCCCCGTAACTTCGGGAGAAGGGGGACCACGCCTGGTGAAGGGTTTTACACCTGGAGCTGGGTGGGGTCGCAGAGACCAGAGAGAAGCGACTGTTTACTAAAAACACAGGTCCGTGCGAAGTCGTAAGACGATGTATACGGACTGACGCCTGCCCGGTGCCGGAAGGTTAAGAGGACCGGTTAGCGCTTCGGCGCGAAGCTGAGAATTTAAGCCCCGGTAAACGGCGGTGGTAACTATAACCATCCTAAGGTAGCGAAATTCCTTGTCGGGTAAGTTCCGACCTGCACGAATGGCGTAACGACTTCTCTGCTGTCTCAACCACAGACTCGGCGAAATTGCATTACGAGTAAAGATGCTCGTTACGCGCGGCAGGACGAAAAGACCCCGGGACCTTCACTATAGCTTGGTATTGGTGTTCGGTACGGTTTGTGTAGGATAGGTGGGAGACTGTGAAGCTCGGACGCTAGTTCGGGTGGAGTCGTCGTTGAAATACCACTCTGATCGTATTGGACTTCTAACCTCGGACCATGATCTGGTTCAGGGACAGTGCCTGGTGGGTAGTTTAACTGGGGCGGTTGCCTCCCAAAATGTAACGGAGGCGCCCAAAGGTTCCCTCAGCCTGGTTGGCAATCAGGTGTTGAGTGCAAGTGCACAAGGGAGCTTGACTGTGAGACTGACAGGTCGAGCAGGGACGAAAGTCGGGACTAGTGATCCGGCACCGGCAAGTGGAAGCGGTGTCGCTCAACGGATAAAAGGTACCCCGGGGATAACAGGCTGATCTTCCCCAAGAGTCCATATCGACGGGATGGTTTGGCACCTCGATGTCGGCTCGTCGCATCCTGGGGCTGGAGTAGGTCCCAAGGGTTGGGCTGTTCGCCCATTAAAGCGGCACGCGAGCTGGGTTTAGAACGTCGTGAGACAGTTCGGTCTCTATCCGCCGCGCGCGTAAGAAACTTGAGGAAGGCTGTCCCTAGTACGAGAGGACCGGGACGGACGAACCTCTGGTGTGCCAGTTGTTCCGCCAGGAGCACTGCTGGTTGGCTACGTTCGGAAGGGATAACCGCTGAAAGCATCTAAGCGGGAAGCCTGTTCCAAGATGAGGTTTCTCTCCCACTTGATGGGTTAAGGCCCCCTACAGACCATGGGGTTGATAGGCCAGAATTGGAAGCCAGGTAACTGGTGTAGGTGACTGGTACTAATAGGCCGAGGGCTTACTACGAAGGTGTTACGCGTCCACTGTGCGGTTTCTGAAACAACAGACACTGCAGCAAACCTGATCATCGGGTCCCGTGAGGGGTTCGGTGTTATCGGGGAGCGCTGTCTAGTTTCATAGAGTTACGGTAGTTATAGCGGTGGGGAAACGCCCGGTCCCATTCCGAACCCGGAAGCTAAGGCCACCTGCGCCGATGGTACTGCACTCGACAGGGTGTGGGAGAGTAGGACACTGCCGGAACATC
>NZ_JBHURA010000030.1:0-3581 GCF_042674185.1 Nocardia sp. NPDC056952
CAGCCATGAGAAATTCGGCTTGCTTCCCTTCTTTACATCTTTGCCAGTGAGTCGCGTTAATCGCACTCCACTCTAGTTGATTTAAATCTGACAAATTATTTTTATCTTCAAAGTAGTAAGAGCCAGCATTGGATAAAGTAAATGCCCAGCGGCGTTGATTTTTCTGCGCCCACTTAACGCAAGAGTGAAGATCGGCTTGGAGATGAACTATTGGACCTTGTCCTCCTTTGTAAGCTAGCTCATCACTATCTGCACGATGGATTACGTACAACATGATTGATCGTGGGCAAAAGTAGAAGGGCACACATTGACCTACATATAAATCAGGATGGCTACTAAGTGTTAACTCGGTGAGGCGACGCTGTTTAATGCTATTCATACCAATCGTCGTTCCAGCAGCGCCTTGAGCAATGATTCGCGCATCGCAAAGCAGCCCATTTGAAGCGAGGATCGACGCAAGTCGGTCTACATGCACTATGTGATAAATTTTAGGCTGCATAGGTATAGTCATTTAGCACCCTTCTCCATGATTTTTATTATATAAGTTTTTGTTTTTTTTGTTAATTTATATGTATCGTTAGCTCTCTAAAACCTTACCTACTATGACCAGCTCATCATGATATGTGAGGTTAAAGGCTTCCTTCTTTGCATGGTTTGGACTTCAAATCAACAGCTTTGCTGCTCATTAGCCGCAACCAGGCTGCATATTATCATCGCATATGTATGTAAAATTGACCGTAACGCAGGCGAAAAATGGCCTAGATTTTCCAGTCTGAAAATTATCATTTTGAATTAATGGGATAGCTTCTGCTTAGGGTCAGAGTGGAATAGCGTAAAACAGTACCTTCGCACGTATATCAGTCCTGATTTCATTAGGAGTTAGGACATGAACCGGACATGACAATAGTGCGCTTAATTCTTCATGCAATCCTCCCATATCAAAGAGTGAGGTCTTTTTTCCTGCATCGACCAGCAAATCGAGATCACTGGCTTCTGTATCTGTCCCTTTTGCAACAGAGCCAAATATACGGGGGTTATGCAGACCATATTTCTGTACGAGCTCTCTGATAGCTTCGCGGTGTTTTTCCAGCTCAAGTGAGGGTTTCATGACGATTGTCCGGTTATGTGGCGGTTGAATACTGTGTTGATGATACTATCGGTAAATCAATTACGTGAGACAATAGTGGGACGGGTGATACTTATGGCTTGGCATAAGGTGAGACAGGCACAGAAATTGACGGGGAAAGCTCGTTCCAGTCTGTACCGTGATATGTCATCAGGCCGCTTGTCATACAGGACCGATTCGGACGGTGGGCGCTCCATTGATACAAGCGAGTTAATCCGAGTCTATGGAGAGTTGAGACAAGAAGGGACAGTGTCACGGGACAATGAGAGACATAGTGATGAGACACACAATCAGGTAATGAGTGAACTTATTCGTGAAATAAAATCCCTTCGTGATGAAGTTTCCGGGCTAAGGAACGAATTGCAGGAGGTGAGACGCATAGAGGACAAGACGGAAGTCGCTGAAACATCAAATAAAAAACAGTCTTGGTGGCGGCGTTTAATCTCATAGTGTCCTGTTACTAGACTCTCCAGAGACTGTTACTATAGTTGTTTGAAGGCTGTTTCTATACTTAACTTGGCGTTTTGAAAAGGTTTTTTGCTGGAGAGTTATCTTGACGCGATCCGTGGTTGCGGCGTAAATTAGCCCCTGAAACGAAAAAACCACCTGGGGAGGTGGTTTGATCGAAGGTTAAGTCAGTTGGGGAACTGCTTAACCAGGTAACTGGCTTCGAGAGAGCGCAATTACCAAATCCGTCCTTCCAGTGTAGCCGTAGTAAGGCTAAAACTTCAAGAACTCTGTAACCACTCGGTTATAAATTTCCGCTCTCTCAAGCCCGTTACCATTGGCCGCTGCCAATGGCGATTAGTCGTGTCCATCCGGGTTGGGATCATGTTTGTTAGTTACCGGGTGAGACGCAGTGGTCGGACTGAACGGGGGGTTCGTGCATACAGTCCAGCTTGGAGCGAACTGCCTACCCGGAACTGAGTGTCTGGCGTGGAATGAGATAAACGCGGCCATAACAGCGGAATGACACCGGTAAACCGAAAGGCAGGAACAGGAGAGCGCACGAGGGAGCGACCCACCGGAAACGGTGGGGATCTTTAAGTCCTGTCGGGTTTCGCCACCACTGTCGGATTCATGGTTGAGCTAAGGCTCCCACAGATACACCGAAAAAGTGTCTGTTTATGAATTCCGGCAGGGGGGCGGAGCCTATGAAAAAACGGCAACGCCGCATCCTTTTTCCAGCCCCTCCTGATTTGAGCGTTACACGCTTAATCCCGTTATCCGTTAGCTGGCAACGCCCGCCGCAGTCTCACGGCAGGAGCGTAGCGACCGAGTGAGCGAGGAGGCGTCATTTCACCGGCACTGGCATTTTGCACTTACACTTAGCACCTGCATTTTTCACCTGCCACATGAAGCACTTCCCTGTATTACCACTTCGATTTATCATATTTAGCCAGTATACACTCCGCTAGCGCTACGTGACTGGTTCAGGGCTGCGCCCCGAAACCCGCCAAAAACCACTGACGCGCCTGCGGCTTGTCCAACACCGCGCCGACCGGGAAAGATTTTCCCGTCCGTCCCGGCGTTATCAGGAGGCCGGCTTGGCAGACAAACGCAGCAAAATGCTCACGATGTGGGTTACTGAGGATGAGCACCGGCGGCTGCTGGAGCGCTGCGACGGTAAACAGCTCGCAGCCTGGATGCGCCAGACTTGCCTAGATGAGAAGCCCGCTCGTGCCGGCAAACTTCCTTCGATCTCGCCGGCACTGCTTCGTCAGCTTGCCGGCATGGGGAACAATCTCAACCAGATTGCCCGGCAGGTTAATGGCTGTGGCGGTACCGGTCATGACCGTGTCCAGGTTGTCGCCGCGCTGATGGCCATTGATGCTGGACTTGAGCGGCTGCGGCACGCCGTGCTGGAAAAAGGGGCAGCAGATGATCGTTAAGTTTCACCCGCGAGGGCGCGGCGGTGGTGCCGGTCCGGTGGATTATCTGCTGGGTAAAGACCGACAGCGCGACGGCGCCAGCGTTCTGCAGGGGAAGCCGGAGGAAGTCCGGGAGCTTATCGATGCCTCGCCCTACGCCAAAAAATACACCTCCGGCGTCCTGTCCTTTGCCGAGCAGGACTTACCCCCTGGTCAGCGTGAAAAACTGATGGCGAGCTTCGAGCGGGTTCTGATGCCCGGACTCGATAAAGACCAGTACAGCGTGCTGTGGGTTGAGCACCAGGACAAAGGGCGGCTGGAGCTGAACTTCCTGATCCCAAACACGGAGCTACTGACCGGCAAACGGCTCCAGCCGTATTACGACCGCGCCGACCGTCCGCGCATCGATGCCTGGCAGACCATCGTGAACGGCAGACTGGGGCTGCACGATCCGAATGCGCCGGAAAACCGGCGGGCACTGGTCACGCCGTCCGCGCTGCCGGAAGCGAAGCAAGAAGCCGCTCAGGCGATTACGCGGGGTTTGCTGTCCTTAGCCTCGTCCGGGGAGCTGAATACGCGCCAGG
>NZ_JBHURA010000031.1:0-1327 GCF_042674185.1 Nocardia sp. NPDC056952
CATTCTGTGGTGGCAGGGGCAGCAGATAATCGAGAACTACACGACCATCCGGGAGCAGAAGAGCACGCAGGCCATGCTGTCGGAGAGGAACAATGGCGTCCAGCTTACGACCTGCGGAGAGCAGAGACGCCGCTGCGTGAGGGTGAACCCGGAGGCGGGGACGTTCGGAGACGATTCGAGCTGGATGATACTGGCGGGGAAATAGCACATGACGGAGCTGGAAAAACAGTTGCTGAGCGCATTAGAGCAGCTACAGCAGGACTACTCGAAAAGGCTGGACGAGTGGGAGAGCGCCTTCGCGGAATGGCGGACGATGTCTGGTCTTATGCAACGGGAGAACGCGGCGCTGAGCGAGCGCGTCACGGGCTTGAGCAGGCAAGTGCAGAGTTTGAGCGAGCAGCTGCGCCGGTTATCGCAAGGCTGAACGGCATCGAGGCACATAGGGAGCAGGAGCGCGCGGCGCAGCACCAGAAAGCTCTGGAGCTTGAACGATCGCAGCGGCAGCGGACGTACAACGGTCCGTCGCTGTGAAAAATCGGATAAAACGGGGCTTTTGGCGGGCATCTGCGCTTAAAGCCTGAGCTATTCACCCGGCTGCATGGCTATGCAATCCGGGGGAATTTATCGGACGCAAACGGGGCGGTTTACTGGGGAGTTTTCTGCCGTTTTTACCCGACTGGTGCAGCATTCGCGCCGAACCCGTCCGACGCGGTGCGGGCAAGAACTCTTATGTTAAATCCGGCCGCCGGGCGGGATCAGTCGGAAAAGTGGCGCAGCTTTAACGCTGACGCTTGCCCGCCTTTGGTTTTTTCGCCAGGCTGGTGCTCCGGTGCTTAGCCGGGCCACAAGAATTATAAAAAACCTGAAACCCTCATGTTCCCGCCGTCACGGCGGGATTTTTTTGTGGCAAGGCGGAACTGGTCAGCCTGTATTTACCGGTTTGCTTGTGCGGCAGAGCATTTTTCTCCAGACTCAGAGAGAGCCGGTGCCTGCTGGTCCCGGTTACAGTGAGAAATTCTGAATCTTATCCCTGGTTCACCCCGCTCTAGATGGCGGGGTTTTTTACTTTTTCGACCTCTCAGGGCACGGTAAGAAGCCGCGATTTCCCTATTTTCTGACGTGTACAGCGCGACAAACGTGAATTAAAAAACATTTCCCGTGTACTAAGGCATTCTGAAAATTGCCCGATAACTGTTTTGCCCTGCACCAGGGGAATTCTGACAAAACGAGACCTTTTCTATTAGCATCCTTACGGGGGGCTTTTTTTGCGATGCTGTTTGCCAGGCCTGCGTTTTTTCTACACGTGACGTACGGCAGAGGGATCAGC
>NZ_JBHURA010000032.1:0-1180 GCF_042674185.1 Nocardia sp. NPDC056952
TATTATCAGTGCGCGCCGGGCTGAGCGTAGTGAGAGGAGGCGTTATGAGCATGGTCAGGTATAAACGAAGCAAGCTGCCCGAACTGACTGAAAAACGGGAATCAGAGCTGAAAGTCCTGAACGAAAAACCGGATAACGATATTGAGTACTGCGACATTCCGCCGCTGGATGAGCGTTTCTGGAAAAACGCCTCACAGGGGCATTTTTATCGTCCGGTAAAAACGCAGGCTTCGGTCAGAATTGATGCTGATGTGATGGCCTGGCTCAAGGAGCCAGGAAAAGGCTATCAGACGAGACTGAACGCAATTCTGCGGGAAGCCATGATGCGTGATCTGCATCATAAGTAATAAGAAAGAAAAGCCCGCCATGGCGGGCTTTTTACTGCCATGCGCAACAGAACTCTTATGTTAAATCCGGGGGCCTGGCCGGTTCACCCGGAGTTACCGCGCTCAGTGCATAACTGACGACTGTGCGCCTGTTGTGTTGCCTTCCAGGACTACCGCCTGAACGCTTCTGATGGCGTCGCGTATGGTAGTCTCCCGCCACGTTTCATCTGCGGCGATCAGGAAGGTCTGGAGCTTCAGAAGCAGTATGGCATTGGTTATGCTCGTCCTCTCATCGAGTAGCTCAAGAATAGCTTCGCCAATTATTGTGTCAGACAGCTTTTTGTCTTGGTTTTCGTACATTGTGGACCTGCTTGCTGTGAGTTATGCCCGTACGACAGGCGAAGCCTGCAGGATACGTGAAAACTGCTGCTCTGGCAGGGAAGGAACTTAAATAGTTTTACGTTGCCCTATCAGAGACAGATATATTCCTCTGTAACGAATTTTTCCCGCCCTGAGCGGGTTTTTTTTGCCTTGAAAACTTCAAAAAACGATCGGTGCGGCAGTCTGAACGCTGCCCGGGGTCCTGCACTTCTGATCCGGCGCAGAGGGTAAAGGTCAAGGCTATGCTTTATCTGGATTTACTTAAATCAAACCGGAAGTGTTGGGGCGGGACGCAGAAGTTGCGCCGGCAACTTTGCGGAAAATCCAGAACAGCTGCAGAAGCTGGCCGCATAAGCGGCGGGAACTTCAAGAACAACCCGGCGCGAGCACCTGAAGCAGGCAGAAAGGGAGGCCAGATCAGTCGAAGAGGTGCTCCTTAGTGTAAGGTTTCCTGAGATGAGTTGCCCAAAACC